>NZ_CP071129.1:0-1466127 GCF_017220215.1 Caballeronia sp. M1242
ATGAACGATTTCTGGGAACACTGTTCCGCACTGCTGGAGCGCGAGCTCACGCCTCAGCAGTACGTCACGTGGATCAAGCCGCTGACCCCGGTCGACTTCGATGCCGACGCGAGCACGCTGCGCATCGCCGCGCCGAACCGCTTCAAGCTCGACTGGGTGAAGAGCCAGTTTTCCGGACGCATCGCGGACGTGGCGCGCGAGTTCTTCAGCGCGCCCATCGACGTGCAATTCGTTCTCGATCCGAAAGCGACCGCTCGCAGCGCCGTCGGCGGCGCGCCGAACGCCGCGCCGCGCGTGAGTGTCACGCCGCCGCGGCCGCCTGCGCCGGCGGCGGCGCCCGCCGCGCCTTCGGTGGTGGCGCACGCGAACGCGACGGCGCACGTCAACGCGCTTGCCGCCGAAGCCGCGCAGCAGGCGCAGGCCACGCACGAAGAACAGGTCGACCTCGATCTCCCGAGCCTCGACGCCAACGAAGCCGCCGCTGGCCGGCGCACGTGGCGGCCGGGCGGCGCGCCGTCGGCGGGCGGTGAAACCGATTCCGCCTACGAACGTTCGAAGCTCAATCCGGTGCTCACGTTCGACAACTTCGTGACCGGCAAGGCGAACCAGCTTGCCCGCGCGGCGGCCATTCAGGTCGCGGACAACCCGGGCATCTCGTACAACCCGCTCTTTCTGTATGGCGGCGTGGGCCTCGGCAAGACACACCTGATCCACGCCATCGGCAATCAGCTGCTGATGGACAAGGCCGGCGCGCGCATCCGCTACATTCATGCGGAGCAGTACGTGTCCGACGTGGTGAAGGCGTACCAGCGCAAGGCGTTCGACGACTTCAAGCGCTACTACCACTCGCTCGACCTGCTGCTGATCGACGATATCCAGTTCTTCTCGGGCAAGTCGCGCACGCAGGAAGAATTCTTCTATGCGTTCGAGGCGCTCGTCGCCAACAAGGCGCAGGTCATCATCACGAGCGACACGTATCCGAAGGAAATCTCCGGTATCGACGATCGCCTGATCTCGCGCTTCGACTCCGGTTTGACGGTCGCCATCGAGCCGCCGGAACTCGAGATGCGCGTCGCCATCCTGATGCGCAAGGCGATTTCCGAAGGCGTGAGCCTGTCGGAAGATGTGGCGTTCTTCGTCGCCAAGCATTTGCGCTCGAACGTGCGCGAACTGGAAGGCGCGCTGCGCAAGATTCTCGCGTACTCGAAGTTTCACGGCCGCGACATCACCATCGAGCTGACCAAAGAGGCGCTCAAAGACCTGCTGACGGTGCAGAACCGGCAGATCTCGGTCGAGAACATCCAGAAGACGGTCGCGGATTTCTACAACATCAAGGTCGCCGACATGTACTCGAAAAAGCGGCCGGCCAATATCGCGCGTCCGCGTCAAATCGCCATGTATCTGGCGAAGGAACTGACGCAGAAAAGCCTGCCCGAAATCGGCGAACTGTTCGGCGGCCGCGACCACACGACGGTGCTGCACGCAGTGCGCAAGATTGCCGCCGAGCGCGGCAACGACGCGCAGCTGAACCACGAACTGCACGTGCTGGAACAGACGCTGAAGGGCTGACGAGAGCCGCCGGGCGGCGCGCGGCGGCAGGCGTCGATTGTTGCGCGTGCGGGCCTGTTTATTGGCGAAAACGCCCCCAATTTCTAGGGAGCCGTGCTGTTTTCAGGCACAATACAGGTTTGCCGTCCGCTGGCCTGGACGGTTCTGAAGCGCAAGCTTTCGCGAGTGACCGGCGGGGGGCCGGCAACGCGTGTTACGAGGTTGTCCGGCGGGCGAACGGTGGCGCTACGGTGGCGAACCGCCCGGACAGGCCGTCACATCAATGAAGGAACTCTATGCAACTGGTCAAGACCGAACGAGATAATCTTCTAAGGCCGCTGCAAACCGTGAGCGGTATCGTAGAACGCCGCCATACGTTGCCTATCCTCGCCAATCTGCTCATCACCAAGAACGGCGCGGACGTGTCGTTCCTTTCGACGGACCTCGAACTTCAGATCACCACGCGCGCCGACTTCGGCGTCGGCGGCGATCAGGTCGCCACCACCGTCGCCGCGCGCAAGCTGCTCGACATCCTGCGCGCCATGCCCGTCGGCGAAGTCGCGCTCGACCTCTCCGACAAGCGCCTCACCGTGCGCTCGGGCAAGAGCCGCTTCAACTTGCAGACGCTCGCCGCAGACGAGTTCCCCACGGTCAACCAGGCTACTGACTTCGGCGCGAGCCTGTCGGTTCCCCAAAAGACGTTCCGCCAGCTGCTCGGCATGGTGTATTTCGCGATGGCGCAGCAGGACATCCGCTATTACCTGAATGGCATGCTGCTGGTAGTGGACGGCGACCAGCTGATGGCGGTCGCCACGGACGGCCACCGCCTCGCGTTCTCGTCCATGAAGATCGAAGGCGCGTTCCCGCGTCAGGAAGTCATCATTCCGCGCAAGACCATTCTCGAATTGCAGCGCCTGCTGGAAGACATCGACGACACGCTGAAAATCGACATCGCCGCGACGCAGGTCAAGTTCACGTTCGGTCAGGTGGAACTGGTGTCCAAGCTCGTCGAAGGCAAGTTCCCCGACTTCCAGCGCGTGATTCCGAAGTCGCACAAGAACACGTTCGAGATCGGCCGCGAAGAGTTGCAGCGTTCCCTTCAACGCGCGGCCATTCTCACGTCCGACAAGTTCAAGGGCGTGCGCTGCCTCGTCGAACCGGGCCAGCTCAAGATCATGTCCACGAACGCCGACCAGGAAGAAGCACAGGAAGAACTCGAAATCGCGTATCAGGGCGATACCGTCGATATCGGATTCAACGTCACGTATCTGCTCGACGTGCTCGCGAATCTGAAGGTCGACACGCTCCAGGTGGCGCTCGGCGACGCGAATTCCAGCGCGCTGATCACCATTCCGGAGAACGAGGAATTCAAATACGTGGTGATGCCGATGCGCATCTGACGCGTACGACACCGATCACACTCCAAGGGGCGGCGCGCCCCTTTGGCGTTTTTAAGGTGTTTTGAAAAGTTCGAGCATTTACGAGCAGTTATCGAAGTAGTGTCGAAGCAGTGACGCAGAACCGGAAGAAATCCATGACTGAAAACACACATTCGCAACCCGACAACAGCTACGGCGCATCCTCCATTCAGATCCTCGAAGGGCTGGAGGCGGTGCGCAAGCGTCCGGGCATGTATATCGGCGATACGTCGGATGGCACCGGTCTGCATCACCTCGTGTTCGAAGTGCTGGACAACTCCATCGACGAGGCGCTGGCCGGCTACTGCGACGACATCCACGTGACGATTCACGCGGACAACTCGATCTCCGTGACGGACAACGGCCGCGGCGTGCCCACGGGCCTGAAGCGCGACGACAAGCACGACCCGAAGCGCAGCGCCGCCGAAATCGTGATGACGGAACTCCACGCGGGCGGCAAATTCGACCAGAACAGCTACAAGGTGTCGGGCGGCCTGCATGGCGTGGGCGTCTCGTGCGTGAACGCGCTGTCGGAATGGCTGCGCCTCACGGTGCGCCGCGACGGCAAGAAGCACTTCATGGAATTCGCGCGCGGCGTGGTGCAGAACCGCGAGATCGTCGAGGAAGACGGCGTGCAGTACTCGCCGATGCCCGTCGTCGGCGACACGGAAAAGCGCGGCACGGAAGTTCACTTCCTCGCGGACGCGACGATCTTCGGCAATGTCGAATTCCACTACGACATTCTCGCCAAGCGCATGCGCGAGCTGTCCTTCCTGAACAACGGCGTGCGTATCCGGCTGACGGACCTGCGCACCGGCAAGGAAGACGACTTCGCGTTTGCGGGCGGCGTGAAGGGCTTCGTCGAATACATCAACAAGCAGAAGCAGGTGCTGCATCCGACCGTGTTCCACGCGACCGGCGAGCGTGAGAACGTGACCGTCGAAGTGGCCATGCAGTGGAACGACAGCTTCAATGAAAGCGTGCTCTGCTTCACGAACAACATTCCGCAGCGCGACGGCGGCACGCACCTGACCGGCCTGCGCGCGGCGATGACGCGCGTCATCAACAAGTACATCACGGACAACGACATCGCGAAGAAGGCGAAGGTGGAAACCACCGGCGACGACATGCGCGAAGGCTTGTCCTGCGTGCTCTCGGTGAAGGTGCCCGAGCCGAAGTTCAGCTCGCAGACGAAGGACAAGCTGGTGTCGTCGGAAGTGCGCGCGCCGGTTGAGGAAATCGTCGCGAAGGCGCTGGAAGACTACCTGCAGGAAACGCCGAACGACGCGAAGATCATCACGAGCAAGATCGTCGATGCCGCGCGCGCGCGCGACGCGGCCCGCAAGGCGCGCGAGATGACGCGGCGCAAGGGCGTGCTCGATGGCATCGGGCTGCCGGGCAAGCTCGCGGACTGCCAGGAGAAAGACCCGGCGAAGTCGGAGATCTATATCGTCGAGGGCGACTCGGCGGGCGGGTCGGCCAAACAGGGACGCGACCGCAAGTTCCAGGCGATTCTTCCGCTGCGCGGCAAGGTGCTGAACGTCGAGAAAGCGCGATTCGACAAGCTGATCTCGTCGGAGCAGATCGTGACGCTCGTGACGGCGCTCGGCTGCGGCATCGGCAAGGACGATTACAACCTCGACAAGCTGCGCTATCACCGCATCATCATCATGACGGATGCGGACGTGGACGGCGCGCACATCCGCACGCTCTTGCTGACGTTCTTCTACCGGCAGATGCCGGAGATCGTCGAGCGCGGGTACATCTACATCGCGCAGCCGCCGCTCTACAAGATCAAGGCGGGCAAGGACGAGCGGTATATGAAGGACGCGCACGAGCTCAACCAGCACATGCTGAAGCTCGCGCTACAGGGTTCTGAACTGATTCCGAGCGAAGGCGCGGACCCGATCTCGGGCGATGCGCTCGGCGAACTGGCGCGTGCTTATCTGCTGGCGCAGGCGGTGGTGGATCGCATCAGCCGCATCTACGACGCGGCCGCGCTCGAAGCCGTGATGGATGGCGTCGTGATCGATCTGTCGACGGAAGAAGCGGCGGCGGCATCGGCGAAGGCGCTCGAGGCGCGGCTGCGCGCGGATCCGCTGAAGCCGGAGGTCACGGTCGAGCCGGCCTACGACCAGGTGCGCGAAGTGCGCTCGCTGCATATCAAGCGGCGCCATCACGGCAACGTGAAGGTTTCCGTGTTCGACGAAGACCTGCAATTGACCGCTGACTACAAGCAGCTTGTTTCGACGGCGGATACGTTCAAGGGCTTGATCGGCGAAGGCGCGCTGATCAAGCGCGGCGAGCGGTCGATGGCCGTGTCGGACTTCAAGAGCGCGATGAAGTGGCTGATCGCGGACGCGGAGCGCAACGTGTCGAAGCAACGCTATAAGGGGCTCGGGGAAATGAATCCCGAGCAGCTTTGGGAAACGACGATGGATCCGAACGTGCGGCGGCTGCTGCGCGTGCAGATCGAAGACGCGATCGCGGCGGATGGCATCTTTACCACGCTGATGGGCGATGATGTCGAGCCGCGTCGGGCGTTTATCGAGAGTAATGCTTTGCGGGCGGGAAATATTGATGTTTGAGGGGAATGGGGGCGCTCAAGCCGCCCGCTTGCATTAAGGCAACCATGCAGCGCCGTCACCCGCCCGACATCCTTCAGCGCTTCGAGGCGTTGAAGGTTTGGCAACGCGGTGACGAGCGCGCGCCTCACAAGCCATTACTGGCATTGCTCGCGCTCGGCTTGTACAGCCGCGGAGTCCGCGAGGTGCCGTTCAACCAGTACGAAAGCAAGCTGAACGAACTCCTGCGGGAGTTCGGCCCGTGGCGGCGCACGCTGTATCCGGAGATGCCGTTTCTTCGCCTGCAAAGCGACGACGTGTGGCGCGTCGCGGCGCACGGCTCGGTGGGTGGCCTCGCGTCCAACGCGGCGCTGACGAAGACGCAGTTGCGCAGCATCGACGCAACCGGCCAATTCTCCGATGACGTCCAACGCACCTTCGACAGCGATCCGCAAGCCATCCGCGACGTTGCGCGCATATTACTCGACGCGCATTTTCCCGACAGCATGCACGAGGACATTCTCGCCGCGGTCGGCCTGACGCTTCACGCGCCGCTGACAGCTAGAACGCGTCGCAGTCCAGACTTTCGCGACGACGTACTCAGGGCGTACCAGTACCGCTGCGCGCTGTGCAATCTCGACATGCGCATCAGCAACCGCACAATCGGCCTAGAAGCCGCGCACATTAAATGGTTCCAGTTCGAAGGACCCGACGTCGTCGAAAACGGCATCGCGCTGTGCTGCCTGCATCACAGGCTCTTCGATATCGGCGCTTTCACGCTCGGCGATGAGCGTCGCGTGCTGGTCTCCGAGGAAGCGCACGGCACCGAGCAGTTCGATCACGTCTTGCTGCGGCATCACGGCAGTCGACTCAACGCGCCGGTCAGAGCGGAACATCACCCGTCGAGCCAGTTCGTCGCCTGGCATCGCTCCCAAGTCTTCCGCGGACAACCGCGCCCCCTCTAATCCCCGAAGCCGCCGCCGCAACCCGCGTACACTTCGGCTTCGAGCCAATCCATCACGCGCGGGCCCACCCGCGCGCATCGCAATCAAGAGAACTTCCCCCATGTTCACCTGCCGAAACCAGTCCTGCCAAGCAGAATGGCAGCCCTCGGACGTCGTCATCAAAAACGAAGGCCAAGGTCTGCTGTTCCGCTGCCCGATGTGCGGCGCGCGTAATTACGTGATGCGCCACGAGTCGCCGGAGGGCGCCGTCTCCTACGAACAAGTCAGCGACATCCCGCCGCGAGGCTCGCATTAACGCCATGACCACCGACACTTCCTTCGCGAACCTGCCGCTCGCCCCCGCGATGCAGGCGAACCTGCAACAACTCGGCTACACGTCGATGACGCCGATTCAGGCCGCCAGTCTGCCGCATGCGCTTGCCGGGCACGACCTCATCGCGCAGGCGAAAACCGGCAGCGGCAAGACCGCCGCCTTCACTTTGCCGCTGCTCGCGCGGCTCGATGCGAAGCAGTTCGCCGTGCAGGCGCTCGTGCTCTGTCCGACGCGCGAACTCGCCGATCAGGTCACGCAGGAAATCCGCCGCCTCGCGCGCGCGGAAGAAAACGTGAAGGTGCTGACGCTGTGCGGCGGAACGCCCATGCGTCCGCAGATCGCGAGTCTCGAGCACGGCGCGCATATCGTCGTGGGAACGCCGGGGCGCATCATGGATCATCTGCAGCGCGAAACGCTTTCGCTCGCCGCAGTCCGCACGCTCGTCCTCGATGAAGCCGACCGCATGCTCGACATGGGCTTCTTCGACGATATCGCGTCCGTCGCGCGACAGTGCCCGAAGGACCGGCAGACGCTGCTCTTTTCCGCGACGTATCCCGAAGGCATCGCGAAGCTGAGCCAGCAGTTTCTGCGCAATCCGCGCGAGATCAAGCTCACCGAGCAGCACAGCAATGCCAAGATCAAGCAGCGGTTCTATCAGGTGGAAGATCACGAACGGCTGCATGCGGTCGGGCTGCTGCTGGATCACTATCGTCCGGTGAGCACGCTCGCGTTTTGCAATACCAAGCAGCAGTGCCGCGACTTGCTCGACGTGTTGCGCGCGCAAGGATTCGAGGCGCTCACGTTGCATGGCGAGCTGGAGCAGCGCGAACGCGATCAGGTGCTCGTGCAGTTCGCCAATCGCAGCTGTTCAGTGCTCGTCGCGACCGACGTGGCGGCGCGCGGGCTCGACATCGCGCAACTGGAAGCGGTCATCAACGTCGACGTGACGCCGGACCCGGAAGTGCATGTGCATCGCATCGGCCGCACGGGGCGCGCGGGCGAGGAGGGCTGGGCGCTGTCGCTCGCGAGCATGGATGAAATGGGGCGCGTGGGCGCGATCGAAGAAGCGCAGCGCGCGGAAGTAGAGTGGCATCCGCTGTCGGAATTGACGTCGGCGGAACCGGGGCATCTGAAGCCGCCGATGGCCACGTTGCAGATTCTCGGCGGACGCAAGGACAAGATCCGCCCGGGCGACGTGCTCGGGGCGCTGACCGGCGAAGCGGGTTTCGACGGCGCGCAGATCGGCAAGATCAACGTGATGGATATGGTGACTTATGTGGCGGTAGAGCGCGGCATTGCCGATGACGCCATCCGCAGGCTCGGCGCCGGGAAGCTGAAGGGGCGCAAGGTGAAGGTGCGGCGGATTTGAGCGGCGGGCTCCAACTCACTCCCGCGCCATCCCCGCCGCCGAGCCGGCATCACGCGTCACCAGCCTTAACCCGCTCGCGACGCTTGCCGCCCCCGCGAACCCCGCGCCAAGCGAAAGCGCGAGCGCCGGACCGTGCTTTCCCGCGATGCCGAAGCACAGCGCAACGAGCGCCGCGCCCGTCGCCTGACCGACGAGCCGCGCGGTGGCGACCACGCCGCTCGCACCGCCGCTTCGCTCGCGCGGCGCGCTGGCCATGAACGCCTTCAAGTTCGGCGACTGAAAGAAGCCGAAGCCCGCGCCACAAATCGACATGCGAATGCAGATATCCAGCGCATGCGGATTCGCGGGCAGCGCCGCAAGCGACACCATGCCCGCGCACAGAATGGCGAGCCCGATGCCGCCGAGCAGACCCGGCGCGTAGCGGTCAGACAAGCGCCCCGCGATGGGCGCCATCAACGCGACGAGCACCGACCACGGCGTCATCAGGAAGCCGGTTTCCACCTGCGTGCGGCCGAGGACGGTCTCGAAGTAGAACGGCAGCGACACGAACGCGAGCCCTTGCGCGGCGAACGAGCAGACGGCGGTCATCGTCGAGAGCGCGAACATCGGGCGTCGAAACAGATCGACGGGCAGCATCGGCGCGGGATGGCCGCGCTCGCGTCGAAGCATCAGCGCGCCCGCGACGAGCGCAACGGCCAGCGCCGCGAGCACCGTGTGCGATGGCGCCCGCTGCGCCGCTTCCCCGAGCGCAAAAATCAGCGACGCGAACGTGACGACGTTGAGCGCCGCCGCCACGCGATCGAAGCCGTGCGCGCTGCGCTTCGTCTGCGGCAGCGCGGGCCACGCGATAAAAAGCGCGAGCACGCCGACCGGCAGATTCACCGCGAAGAGCCACGGCCACGTCCCGAGCGACAGCACGATGGACGCCACCGTCGGCCCGACCGCGAACGCAATGCCGACAATCAGCGCGTTCAGTCCCACGCCGCGCCCGAGCCGGTGCAGCGGAAACAGCGCGCTGATGAGTGCCGTATTGACGCTCATGATCGCGCTCGCGCCGAGCCCTTGAAGCAGGCGCGCGGCGACGAGCGTCGGCAGCGACCACGAGAACGCGCATATCGCGGATGCGATCGTGAACACGACAAGGCCGCCCAGATAAACGCGCCGATGCCCGACGATGCCACCGAGCGCCGCGAACGGCAGCAGCGTGGCGACCATCGCGAGCTGATACGCGTTGATGATCCAGACGGAGGCCGCGGGCGTCGAGCCGAGATCGGCGGCGATGGCGGGCAGCGCCGTATTCGCGATGGCGGTATCGAGTGTCGCCAGCGCGACGGCCAGCAGAATGGCGGCCATGCCGCGCCGCTCGCGGGAGGTCATCGGCGCATCGGGGTCGCGGGGGGCGGATTGGGTGGGATCGGCGGGCACGTCGTGTTCCGGAAGTAAGCGGACAAAGAATAATCCGAAACGATACGGGAACGCGACGGATCGCGCTCGAACGCGTCGGCGGCGGTTATGCTGTGACGACCAAAACAGGGAGACGGAGCATGGCCATTCGAATCGTGCGGCTCGGCACACCGCGCAGCGAAAACGAAGGCTTGCGCATCGGCACCGTTCGCCGGCCGCCGCGCGGCGTGCCGAAAGCCGAGTTCGCGAGCCGCAACTTCTATGACGTGTGGTACCCGAATCTGGCGCCATCGGCGGAACGGGTGGCCGAGGCACTGAGCGCGCAGACGGAGAAGGAGTGGAGCGCCTTCGTGCGGAAGTACAAGGCCGAGATGGCGACGCCGGAGGCGAGCAGGTCGCTCGATCTGCTCGCGGCGCTCTCGCATACAACCAATCTGTCGGTCGGGTGCTACTGCGAGAATGAGGCGCGGTGTCACCGGTCGGTGCTGCGAGAGCTTTTGCTGAAGCGCGGCGCGGAGGTGGTCTAGGCGCGACAGACGCCCGTGAGGGCGTCTATGGCAAATGCTTCAGTCGGTGCCGAATTTCGGCGAGCGCGGGCCGTAGAGCAGGCCGGTCTTGTCGCCCGTCGCGAGCAGGCGCTGGCTCGTCAGGCCCGCGACGTCGAACGATTTATCCGTCAGCGAGTGGGTGACCTGTTTGGCGATGCCGCCGACCACCATGCCGATCAGGCTGCCGTTGCCCACGCCGACGTTGTAGCCGACTTCGTTGCCGTTGGCCGTGGCGGAACCTTTCCACAGTTCGTCGCCCGAGCGCAGATCGACGAGCTTCGCGTTCGCCGACACGACCGTCTTGCTGTCGACGACGATGAACTTCGTGCCTAGCTTCTCGCGCGCAGACGACGATGGCGGAATCCCGACGACGGGCTGTCATCGGCGACTGACGTCGAGTAGGACGGGCGTAGACAAGTTGCCGCTTAGTGATTATACGGCTCGCGCTCGGGCCGCCAGCGACCTTGCGCGAGGACAAGAAGTGGCCAAATTTCGGATCGGAAGCAATTGCAGCGCAGGTATGCCGAGGGTAGAAGGCTAGACGAGCGGAAAAACGGTTCCGCATCACGGTCTAGCGTGTGTCGGAAGTCTTCCACGCTGCGGCTGCCCTTCCGTTCGCGCATGCGCTGATAGTCCGAGCAGCGACGCAGCATTCGCGATCGAGTCCACTCTATCCTGACAGCAACACCGAGATTCATGGCTAACCCGCGTCATCCGCACCACCCGACAGCGCCCGCAACACCGACAGCGCCCGCAACACCGACAGCCTCGCGGCTGCCTCAGTGGCAGCCGCTCAACTGGACCTTCCCGTTTGCACCGAAGAGCGGAAATCCAACGGACCCTCAGACCTGGCTCCGCGCTCTGGCGGGTGCGGACGGTGGTTCCTATCCCTTTGGTCGGAACGGCATGTTTCACGGCGGCATCCACTTCGACGCGGCGACTGGCGCCGACCTTAAGCAGGGCGAGGGCGTCAAGGTGATTGCCGATGGCGAGGTGGTGGCCTACCGACTCGATTCAAAGTACGCCGGACTGACCTATCCGACCACGCCCCCGCGATACGCGCTTTATTCGACCGGCTTTGTACTGGTGCGTCACAAGCTTGTTCTCCCCCCCGAGCCGAAGCCAGCAAGCCTGCAAGGAGCCGCTAGCGGCGCGCAGACGCCGCAGAGCATCTCGCCACCTGCCGATGAGGTACTGGAGTTCTACAGTCTCTACATGCACCAGCTTGACTGGGCGGGTTATTTGTCAGCGGAGCACTCGGACAGCGGCAGTGCGCAGCCTGTGCCGTTGGTTCACCGGTTGCCTTTCTGGCAAGGCGACCGGCTTTTCCGAGTGGGTGCGAAAGCAAAGTACAAATTGGCTGGGGCGCCAGCGAATGCGCTGGACGGAACGCGCTCTGCCGGCACGACGCAGACCGGTGTTCGCATCTGCGCTCGCGCATCGGGCGCGGTAATCGGGCTTCTGCCGCGCGGTGCAGAACTAACCATCGTCGGCAATGGGGTAAAAGGTTGGGCACAGATCGCGATAATCACAAAGGGCACGCCGGTTCCTGTCGCGACCGGTGACTCTGCTGTCTCGACAGGCTGGGTAAATCTGGACGAACTCGACGCGGTGATCGAGCCGAAACCGCTAGACACAGTGGTCGTGCTCGAAACACCGTTCAAGGTTCGGGCGGGCGATGTGATCGGTTACCTGGGTGAATACCAGAATTTCTCACAGTCGAGCGTGCTGCCGCCCCAGCCGGTGCGTCCGCTGCTTCACGTCGAGGTCTTTACGGGCGCACAGATCAACGATTTCATTACCAAAAGCCGGGAGCGCGCGAACAAGCTGGGAGACAAGGTGCCGGGCGGAAAGCCTTTGCTGGTGATCTCGCCAGGAGCAAAACTCGTCAAACCCTCCGATGCGCAGCGCAATACTGAACTTGTGGGGCTCACGCTCGCTCTCGCGAAGGGCGATCCGGGCAAGGGCAAGTGGGCGAGGGTACAGCCGACGCGACTTGCTGCAAAGCCCAGTGCGAGCGGTCACGGACATGCTCACCAGCTAGCCGGAAGACCCATAGGCACCCCGGTTTGGGTCGAGCGCAGGTTTGCGGGCAAAGTCGCCAGTGCGACGGTCCAGACCTGGACCGATTTTCCGTTACAGCTTGCCAATGCGCAGGGCCCGGCGGTCGGCTATCAGCAGGTGTTCTCGCGCGCCCAGCTTGACCAGCTTTCCGATAACAGCACGGCCAAGGAAGAAAGCAAGAGCGAGTCGACCGCCGCAGAGTGGTGGCAGATCAATGCCGGCGATAGCGACGGCCAGCCGATCTGCGGCTGGGTGTGCGAAAAGGGGCACACGGAAACTCGATGGCAAAGCCCGTGGGCGTGGCCGGACTTCGATACGGTAGATACGACGGGAATGTCGGTGATCGACCTGTACCGGCGGAACTTGTATGAGACGAAGCAGTTGCTCGACGGCGAGGAACAAGCGTTTGCTCCCATTGCTGCGAGCATCAACGGCACTCCTTTGATCGCGAAGCTGGAAATGGCAGCGAAGGGTGGAGGCAGCGGCAAGGGAAACAGGGTGGTTCCGGCCGACCTGAAGGAGGCATTGACCGTGCCGTGGCTGGCCGACGTTGTCTCGCACCTGATCGTCAGCTACGAGAGCGAGTGGGGCGGCGACACGAGCAAGTGGGAAGCGTTGACTCCGCTGATGGGTGACGACGGCAAGCCTGTCTGGCAGGCCGAACTTGAGCGCATCGAAAAGCTGAAATGGTGGGATAAGGTGAGCGCGATCAATGGTTTTCCCGCCGGCCCGAACGTTTGGCATATTCACCCAATCGGCCTAGTGGCAAATTTTCAGAGCGGCGCATGCGATTGCAAAGCGCGCTTCGAAAAGGTATCAAAAATTGTTTTGTCGAACGAGGGCGGATTCGTTGATGACCCCAATGATTCTGGCGGAGCCACCAATAAGGGCATTGCTTGGGCTACGTGGCAAGCATATGCCAAGGAAGATATTGGCGTCGGGCCAACACTGGCTAATCTCAAAGCGCTTACCGACGATCAAGCGAAGGTTATCTATCTGAAACGCTACTGGGAGCCGCGCGGTTTCTGTGGGTTTGCTAATGAGAAGACCGCCCTGAACATTTACGATTGGACAATAACATCGGGTCAAGCTATCCGCAAAATTCAAGAATTAATGATCTCGGACTATGCGAAATCGATCGAAGTGAACAATAAGATGTCGAGAGCTCTTGTTGAACAGATCAATTCGATCGACGACCAGGAAGAACTGGTGCAGAAAATCGGGGCGACGCGGAAGAAATACTACACGTCGCTGGCTTACGATAATTCAGGGAAGCCAACCAAGAACCACAAATTTTTGGATGGATGGACCAAGAGAGTGGATCGGTGCTTGGATTTCAAGGGGTGATCAGCATGAAGGTTTCAGGAAGCCTATTAGCGGGCTATGTTTTCGTTTTGCTTTGCAATAGTGTATCCGCGTTCGCTCACTCGTTCTCCGGCGAATGGGATTGGAATAGTGCGCCAAGTACGCGAACGTTCTCAGTTCATTTGGAGCAGCGAGGTAATTCAATTCGCGGGCAATATTGTGCGGTAGCCCAGAATGGAAACAGAACAGATTGTGACGACGAAAAAAACCCAAACATTGCGGGAAAAATCAATGCTAACGGGACATCCGCATCGATCAATTTTTCGTCATTCTTTGGAGCAACGAACGGAAAGGCACAGTTGACGATGCGGAACGGCAATTTGATTTGGCATATCACGAAGAGCCCAGACGGAGCGGAATCCTACGCTCCCAAAGATGCCGTCCTTCGGCGACGTTGACAGATTGCTCTCGCACTTCGTCCGTCGCGCACCGAAGCGCCGTTTTCAGTCCGGCGCTCGTGCTCTGGTCGACTCGACCTGCCGCGTGAGGTGTTCGTTCAGTACACAGGAAGCGCTGAAGCCGATGTCCTGCTTCTGCGCGCCGCTCCGCTGGCGTTGAGGTAACGATGGATGAGTGGAGATTTGGGCAAGGTCGTGAAGGTGGCCAAACGTTCCGCGACCGAATCTTCCGAGTCGGGAAGTGCCGGACTCTGCCTGATATCTATCCAGAAAGCGAAAAGCCCAACCGGTAAAGGCTGGGCTTTTTGCATGAATTCTTTGGTGGGGCGTGAGTGACTCGAACACTCGACCTACGGATTAAGAGTCCGCTGCTCTACCAACTGAGCTAACGCCCCAACAGAAGCGAAATTATAGCGGCAAAATTTCGAAAAGCGCAAGCCCTCCGCGCAAAATTCGACGCCGCAACGACCCTCGCGCCGAACAGCGCGCGCCACGACAGCCGTTATCATGACGCATCGCCGAACCATCGTTCGATTCGTCAACTCATCACGGAACAGGAAGACATGGACGAAGCCGCCATCCGCGCGTTGCTGGACAGCATTCTCGCGCCGTGGGTCCGCGAACTGTCGCTCGCGCCCGAAGCCATCGGGACCGACTCCGTCACCCTGCGTCTGCCGTACTCGGACCACCTGCGTCACGCGGGCGGCGTCATCTGCGGTCAGGTGTTCATGGCCGCCGCGGATACCGCGATGGTCGTCGCCATATCGCACGTCATGGGCGGTTTCTCGCCGATGACCACCGTCTCGCTCAACACCACGTTCATGCGCCCGGTGAAGTCCGGCGACGTGCTCGTCACGGCGCGCGTCATGCGGCGCGGGCGCAATCTCGTCTTCGGCGAAATCGACATGCACGACGACAAAGGCGAGCTCGCCGCTCACGCCACGACCACCTACGCGCTCATCAACAAAGACCAGTAAGCAATGTTCGATCAAGTCGTATTCGCCGGCGGCGGCAACCGCTGCTGGTGGCAAGCCGGGTTCTGGAACGTCGTGCAGCCGGAGCTGGACCTGCGGCCGCGGATCATCGCGGGCATCTCGGCAGGCGCGGCCACCGCCTGCATGCTCTACACCAACGACGCGCGGTGGGTCATGCGCTATTACGCGGACGTCCTGCGCGGCAACACGAAGAACGCCTACTGGGGCAATCTGTTGCGGCGCCAGTCCGTCTTTCCGCATTACCGCATCTACCGGCAGGCGCTACTCGACATCTTCGCGGATCGCTTCGACGAACTGGCATCGGCGCCGGAAATTCGCATCGGCGTGTCACATCTGCCGCGCTGGCTCGGCGCGCGCAGCGCCGTTGCGGCGGGCCTCATCGCCTACAACATCGAAAAATACGTGCGCAAGACGCTGCATCCGACGCTCGGCCAGGCGCTCGGCTTTCATCCCGAGTTCGTGACGGCGCAGGAATGCGCGACCATCGAAGACCTGGCCGACCTCATCCTGCAATCGTCGAGCACGCCGCCGTTCACGCCGATCCTGCGTCGCAACGGGCGTCCGGTGCTCGACGGCGGCATGGTCGACAACGTGCCGGTTTCCGCGCTCGACGCGTCGCCGGGCATGGTGCTCGTGATGGTCACGCGGCTGTATCCGCGCGAGCGCATGTTCGTCGTGCCGCACGGCGAGCAGCGGCGTCTTTACGTGCAGCCGTCGCGCAAGGTGCCGATTTCGAGCTGGGACTATACGAGCCCGTCGCAGATGGAGCATGCTTACGACCTGGGTCGCGCGGACGGCGAAGACTTTCTGGAACGCCTGCCGCGTCTTCTGGAAACCGCGTCGCATCTCGCCTGAGTCTCTACGGAGGCATGCCGTGTCGAAGCTGCATCGCTATGAACTGACCGTCGCGTGGACCGGCGATCTCGGCTCCGGCACGTCCGCCTACGACGCGTACTCGCGCGATCATCTCGTGCGGGTCGGCACGAAGCCCGCGATCGAGGCGTCGAGTGATCCGGCGTTCCGCGGCGACGCCGCACGTCACAATCCGGAGGAGTTGTTCGTGGCATCGCTCTCGTCGTGCCACATGCTCTGGTATCTGCACCTGTGCGCGACGAACAAGGTCGTCGTCACCGGCTATGTCGATGAAGCCATCGGCACGATGCAGGAAGAGCCGGGCGGCAGCGGGCGCTTCGTCGATGTGCTGCTGCGCCCGAAAGTGACCATCGGCGCGGGCGGCGACGCGGCGCTCGCCGCGCGGCTGCATGAGGAAGCGCACCGGTACTGCTTCATCGCGAATTCGGTGAATTTCCCGGTGCGCTGCGAGCCGGCTATCGACGTGTCGACGCTCTGAACGTCAACGGCGGCGCGCGTGCTGGAGCGCCTCCGGATTCGCCACGCTCGACATATCGCCGGCATCGAACGCGAGAATGTTCTTGAACGCCGCGCTGAAGTACAGCTCGTAGCTTTCGCGCTCCACGTAGCCGATGTGCGGCGTACAGATCACGTTCTCCATGCGCAAGAGCCCGTAGCCTTGCAGAATCGGCTCGCTTTCGTAGACGTCCACCGCGACCATGCCCGGCCGGTTGTGATGCAGCGAATTCAGAAGCGCGTTCTCTTCGAGCAGTTCCGCGCGGCTCGTGTTGACGAAAAGCGCGGTCGGCTTCATGCGCATGAGATCGTCCGTTTTGACGATGGCGCGTGTTTCATCGTTCAGACGCAAATGCACGGTCAGCACGTCGCTCTGCTCGAACAGCATTTCACGGCTTTCCGCGATCGCCACGCCGTCCTCGCGCGCCGCCTCTTGCGAGTGCTCGCGGCCGTACACCAGCACGTTCATGCCGAACGCCTTGCCGTAGCCCGCCACCAGCCTGCCGATCTTTCCGTAGCCCCAGATGCCGAGCGTCTGACCGCGAAGCACTTGCCCGAGCCCGAAGTTCGGCGGCAGCGCGGACGTCTTCAATCCCGACTGTTGCCACGCGCCTTGCTTCAGATTCGCGACGTACTGCGGAATGCGCCGCTGCGCCGCCATGATGAGCGCCCACGTCAATTCGGCCGGCGCGACGGGTGAACCGGTTCCTTCCAGTACCGCGATTCCGCGCTCCGTACACGCGTCGATGTCGATATGGCCGCCGCCCGCGCGACCGGTCTGACTAATCATGCGCAACTTCGGGCATTTATCGAGCAACTGCGAGCTAATGCGCGTGCGTTCACGAATGAGCACCAGCGCGTCCACTTCCGACAGTCTGCTAGCCAACTGTCCGAGCCCACGCACCGTGTTATTGAAGACCTTCACCTCATGGTCATCGAGCAGATGGAAGCAGTCGAGCTTCCGAACGGCGTCCTGGTAGTCGTCGAGAATGGCGATTTTCATGGAATGTGATTGCGTATTGTTGGGCATTAAACCTGCTGCGTCGTCTAACCGGCGATTGAAAGAAGCGAGGATTAACTTCGGGTAATTACCGATAAATCCGTGCTATTCCGCCGAAACCTGTGCTTTATGCGCAGCGTCAATGTCTCGCTGCGATGCGGTGTTATGCTTGATTCCCGCTTGCTTCCCCTTAATCGGCGGCGGATAAAGGTCCGCGTCGAAAAGTGAAAATCGCGGCGCCCATTGCGGAAAACACGGTAATCAGCAAGGGGACAGGCCGCTTAGTATCTCTTTTTAACAGTTTGTTCCTTTGCGGCGCAAGCCACTGGGAAGCGCCGGGAGGTCAGCAAGAGTCAAGCCCCGAGGACGCCGCACTCGGTCGGTCGACCGCATTCGCGTGAGCACTGTCACGTGAAGCGCCTGCGGTCCCGTCGAAACGCCTCTCGCACGCAGCGTCCGGGCGCGCGGTTTTTCATTGCAGAAGAACGGAGACAGCTCGATGAACCAGCCCGCAGTAGTCGAACAAAACAATAACAATGCCATCGACGTCGAAGCGCCGGCCTACGTCCGGCACGCAAGACTGATCGAATGGGTTCAACGCGTCGCGGCGCTCACCAAGCCGGAACGCATCGTCTGGTGCGACGGCTCGCAAGAGGAATACGACCGGCTCTGCGCACAGATGGTCGCCGCCGGCACCATGAAGAAGCTCAATCCCGAAAAACGCCCGAACTCGTACCTCGCGTGCTCCGATCCATCGGACGTGGCGCGCGTCGAGGATAGAACGTTCATCTGCTCGCAGCGTCGCGAAGACGCCGGCCCGACGAACAACTGGATCGACCCGCAGGAAATGCGCACGACGCTCGACGGCCTCTTCGACGGCGCCATGCGCGGCCGCACGATGTACGTCGTGCCGTTCTCGATGGGCCCGCTCGGCTCGCCTATCGCGCATATCGGCGTGGAACTGTCGGATAGCCCGTACGTCGTCACGAACATGCGCATCATGACGCGCATGGGCCGCGAGGTGTACGACGTGCTCGGCGCGGACGGCGAGTTCGTGCCGTGCGTGCACTCGGTCGGCGCGCCGCTCGCGGACGGCCGCAAGGACGTGCCGTGGCCGTGCAACGACACGAAGTACATCGTGCATTTCCCCGAATCGCGCGAGATCTGGAGCTTCGGCTCGGGCTACGGCGGCAACGCGCTGCTCGGCAAGAAGTGTTTCGCGCTGCGCATTGCATCGACCATGGGCCGCGACGAGGGCTGGCTCGCCGAGCACATGCTGATTTTGGGCGTCACGTCGCCGCAAGGGCGCAAGTACCACGTCGCGGCGGCGTTCCCGTCCGCGTGCGGCAAGACCAACTTCGCGATGCTGATTCCGCCTTCCGACCTCAATGGTTGGAAAGTGACGACCATCGGCGACGACATCGCGTGGATCAAGCCGGGCCGCGACGGCCGTCTCTACGCGATCAACCCGGAAGCGGGCTATTTCGGCGTCGCGCCGGGCACGAGCGAAAAGACCAACTTCAACGCGATGGCGACGCTCAAGGAGAACGTGATCTTCACGAACGTCGCGCTGACCGACGACGGCGACGTCTGGTGGGAAGGCATGACCGACGCGCCGCCCGCCCATCTGATCGACTGGCAGGGCCGCGACTGGACGCCGGAAATCGCGAAGGAGACCGGCGCGAAGGCCGCGCACCCGAACGCGCGGTTTACTGCGCCCGCGTCGCAGTGTCCGTCGATCGATCCGGACTGGGAGAACCCGGCCGGCGTGCCGATCGACGCGTTCGTCTTCGGCGGACGGCGCTCGAACACGGTGCCGCTCGTGACCGAAGCGCGCGACTGGAAGGAAGGCGTCTACATGGCCGCGACGATGGGGTCCGAAACCACGGCCGCCGCGGCGGGCCAGCAGGGCGTCGTGCGCCGCGATCCGTTCGCGATGTTGCCGTTCTGCGGCTACAACATGAGCGACTACTTCGGACATTGGCTCAAGATGGGCGAGCGCCTGCAAGCGCAGAACGCGAAGCCGCCGAAGTTCTTCTGCGTCAACTGGTTCCGCAAGGGCGAGGACGGCAAGTTCGTGTGGCCGGGCTTCGGCGAGAACATGCGCGTGCTGAACTGGATGGTCGGTCGCATCGAAGGCACGGCGAGCGGCGAGGAACACGCGTTCGGCATCTCGCCGCGCTATGAAGACATCGACTGGGGCGCGCTCGATTTCACGCGCGAGCAATTCCAGCAGGTCATCTCGGTGAACGACGCCGCGTGGCGCGACGAACTCACTCTGCACGACGAGTTGTTCGCAAAGCTTCAGCAAGGGCTGCCGGACGCGCTTCCGGAAGCCAAGGCGGACATGGAAAAGCGTCTGGCCGCCTGATCGTCTTTGCGTTGCAGTCGCCCGGTGGCTGACGCTGCCGGGCGCGCCTTCCCTCCAAGAAGATGACCGAACGGTCATCTTTCTCCGCCGAAGCCGCTTCCCTCACGATTTTTTCCTAAAAACGACGGCGGGTCCGCAACTTCTGCACGAATCTTCGAGTCCTAGGATAATTCTGAATTGCCTTGCAGCAGGATTTATAGCCGCGTGGCGGCAGGAGTTGTCCCATGGATCATTTGCAGTCGATGAAGGTGTTCGTTCGCGTGGCCGATCTTGGCAGTTTTGCCCGGGCCGCAAGCGCGATGGACATCTCGAACGCGGTGGCGACGCGCCACGTCGCCGATCTGGAAAGTCGTCTCGGCACGCGTCTGCTCAACCGCACGACGCGCAGCCTTTCGCTCACGGAATCCGGTCAGGTGTATCTTGAGCGGGCGCGCCAGATTCTCGATGAACTCGAAGATGTCGAACAGATGGTGGTCGCGCGCAATCACGAGCCGCTAGGTTCCCTGCGCATTGTCGCGCCGGTCGTGTTCGGGCTGCACAATCTCGCGCCCGTCTTGCAGACGTACGCGCAGCGCTATCCGAAAGTCGTGCCCGACGTGACGCTGGTGGACCGCCAGGTCGATCTCGTCGAGGAAGGGTTCGATGTCGGCATCGTCATTGCGCGGCAGGTGAAGAGCGCGAGCGTCGTGACGCGACGCCTGACCACGGGCTGCATGACCGTGTGCGCGACGCCCGAATACCTCGAAAAGCACGGCACGCCGACGCGGCCGGAACATTTGCTGGAGCATCCGTGCCTGAGTCTGCCGTCCGAGTATTGGGGCGACGAGCGCGTGTTCACGGGTCCGGACGGCGAAGTGCGCGTGCGGCCGCAGAACGTGATCATCGCGAACAATACCGAGATGCTGCGGCAGTTCGCGTTGCTCGGCATGGGCATCGCGATTTTGCCGAGCTATCTGATCGGCAACGACATGAACCGAAATCAACTGGTGCGGCTGCTCGGCGACTATCAGCTGCCGCAGGTCGAAATCAACGTCGCGTATCCGAGCCGGCGGCACTTGCCCGCGAAGGTTCGAACGTTCATCGATCATCTCGTCGAGCACTTCAGCCAGACGCCGAATCATCAGCTCGGCGAGCAATGGATTCGCGATGGCATCGGCAAGCCGGCGGCCGCGAGCAGCGCGGAAGCCCACTACGCTCACGCCGATGAAGCCAAAGCGCCGCCGCCCGCGCCGCGTTCCCGCTCGATGGACGGCGAACTCGGCCCGAAGCTGGCGAAGCCTTCGCGAACGCGAGGGCGCGTGCCGGCAGCGTCGCCGTTCTGATTGACAGCGCGCGTTCGTAGCGCGCATCGGACAAAAAAAGCCCGCGAATCGCTTCGCGGGCTTTTTGCTTTTAGGCCGGCGCGGCGGATCAACTCGCTTTACGCGCCGCCGTCTTCTTTGCCGCCGCTTTCTTCGCCGGGGCCTTCTTTGCCGCGACCGTCTTGGTGGCCGCCTTCCGTGTCGTCTTCGCGGCTACGGCGACGTCGCTATCGCCTTCGTCCGCGCTGTCGGTCTGGGCATCGGCGGTCGCGCCCCGCTTCGCCGCCGCTGTCTTCGCGCCCGGCTTGGCCTCTTTCTTCTCGAATTCGAAGCCGATCTTGCCGTCCGGTTGCTTGACGAGATACGCCTTGAAGTTGCGCCCCGTCCGCGACGACTTGAAGTTCGTCAGCAGATCGGTGCGGCCTTCGTTCAGCAGCTTCTCCATCTGCTCGCGCGCAATTTCTTGCTGCAAGATCACTTTGCCCGAGCGGAAATCGCAGGTCTTCGGATTCGCGACCGAGTTCTCGCACACGAAGCTCATGCCGTGCTCGAACACGCGCGACTGACACTTCGGACACGCGCCGACGGGCGTTTGCTCGGAGAAATCGGGCGGTTCGCCGTCCTCGCCGCCGGTGTCCTGACCGAAATCGAACTCCAGCTTGAAGTTCTTGATCTCGTCGTCGAACGCGAGCTTGAGAATGGCCGAAAACGGACGTCCCATCTTGCTGCGAAAACCCGACAGCGGACCGATGGTCTTCTCGCGCAGCAGTTCCTCGACTTCCGGGATCTCGAACTGACGGCCGCCCGGAATCTTCGAGATCGAGAACTCGCACTTCGTGCACGCAAAGCGCCGGTAGTTCTCCTTCACCTGCGCGCCGCAATTCGGGCACGGCGTCTCCAGCGTCGCGTAATCGCCGGGAATCGTGTCGGAGTCGTATTCCTTCGCGCGCTTCACGATGGTCTGCGTCATGCGCGCGATTTCCTGCATGAACGCGTCCCGATGCAGATTTCCGCGCTCCATCTGCGAGAGCTTGTGCTCCCATTCGCCGGTCAACTCCGGCGCGGTCAGTTCCTCGACGCCGAGCCCGCGCAAGAGCGTCATCAACTGGAACGCCTTGGCGGTCGGGATCAGCTCCCGGCCCTCGCGCACCATGTACTTCTCGCCGAGCAGCCCTTCGATGATGGCGGCGCGCGTGGCCGGCGTGCCGAGGCCCTTCGCGGCCATCGCTTCGCGCAATTCCTCGTCCTCGACGAGCTTGCCCGCGCCTTCCATCGCCGACAGCAGCGACGCCTCGTTGTAACGCGCGGGCGGCTTGGTCACGAGCCCATGCGCCTCGACCTTCTCGACGTCGACCGTTTCGCCCTTCTGCACCGGCACCAGATTGCCTTCCTCGCCCGCGGCTTCGCGGCCGTAGACCTGCAACCAGCCCGGCTCCACGAGCACCTTGCCTTCGGTCTTGAAGTGATGCCCCGAGACTTCGGTGATGCGCGTGGTGACGAGGTACTCCGCCGCCGGGAAGAACACCGACAGGAACCGCTTCACGACGAGGTCATACAGCTTCTGCTCGGGCTCGGACAGCGCTTTGGGCGCTTGCAGCGTCGGAATGATGGCGAAGTGGTCGCTGATCTTCGAGTTGTCGAAGATGCGCTTGTTCGGCTTCACCCAGCCCTTGTCGAGCACCTGCTTGGCAAACGGCAAGTAGTTGTTGCTCTCCTTGAGCATGGTCAGCGTTTCCTTGACCGTGCCCAAGTAGTCTTCCGGCAGCGCGCGCGAATCCGTACGCGGGTAGGTCAGGACCTTGTGCTTCTCATAGAGCGCCTGCGCGAGCCCGAGCGTGTTCTTCGCCGAGAAGCCGAAGCGGCTGTTGGCTTCGCGCTGAAGGCTCGTCAGGTCGAAGAGGAGCGGCGACATCTGCGTGGACGGCTTCGATTCTTCCGTCACCGTGCCGGTTTTGCCGCGGCACGCCGCGACGACCGATTCAGCCGCCGCGAGACTCCACAGACGCGAGTCGCGCTGCTCGGGATCGTTCTCGACGCGCTTGAACTTCGGGTCGAACCAGCGGCCTTCGTAAAGTCCCTTCGCCGCGATGAATTCCGCGCGCACTTCCCAATAGTCGCGCGGCACGAACCGGCGAATTTTCTCTTCACGTTCGACGACGATCGACAAAGTTGGCGTCTGAACGCGGCCGACGGTCGTCAGAAAGAAACCGCCGCCCTTGCTGTTGAACGCGGTCATCGCCCGCGTGCCGTTGATGCCGACGAGCCAGTCCGCCTCCGAGCGGCAACGCGCGGCGTCCGCAAGCGGCTGCATGTCCGCGTCGCTGCGCAGATTCGCGAAGCCTTCGCGGATGGCGGCGGGCGTCATCGACTGAAGCCAGAGGCGCTGGATGGGCTGCTTCGCTTTGGCGTGCTGCGCGATGAGGCGGAAGATCAGCTCGCCCTCGCGCCCCGCGTCGCATGCGTTGATGAGCCGGTCGATATCCTTGCGCTTCAAGAGCTTGGTCAGGACCTTCAGCCGCGATTCGCTTTTCGCGATGGGATTCAGATCGAAATGCGGCGGAATCACCGGCAGGTTCGCGAAGCTCCATTTGCCGCGCTTGACGTCGTATTCCTCCGGCGCGGCGATTTCCAGCAGGTGGCCGACCGCGGACGAGAGCACGTAGTCGTCGCTCTCGTAGTACTCGTCATGCTTGGTGAAGCCGCCCAGCGCGCGCGCGATGTCGTTCGCGACGGAGGGCTTCTCAGCGATGATCAGGGCTTTGGACATGACTCAATATGGTTGGGAACTGGCAGCGGCCCCGTTTGGACCGCTTTAACGACCGCTTTATAGCACACGGTTTGCGCCGTGAGCGTCGCGGTTTCGATAACGACGCCCGGCGAAGCGGCGCCCGGGCGCGTTTCGGAAGGCGCAACCGGGTGGCGCCGATCCGTTTTGTCTACGCTATAGCAAGCGCCGGGCGCAGCTTGGGCGCGCCGGTCATGTCGGGCAGGGCGGTGAGGTCCGTGAGCATGCGCTCGACGATTGAGACCTGCGGCAGCACCGTGCCGAAAAATCGGGTCGTGACGGAATCCTCGATGAGAATGGTCGGGAAATTTTCGACGTCCAGGTCATCGAAGCGGTCCGCCTGGTTCTCGATGTCGATCCACGCGAAGCAGATGTCCGGATGCGCGTCGGCCAGCTTATTGAAGCCGTCGCGATAATCCCGGCACGTTCCGCACCACTCCGCGCACAGGCAGGCGACGAACAGCGTGCCCGGCACGGCGAGGCGTTCGGCGATTTGTTCGGCGTCGGTATCGAGATTGAACGCGGACATGGGTTGGAGACAATCCTTTCTTATGGCAAAGCCGTGCGGCGCAATTTCTCGCGAATGTAGCACGAGGCGGGCTCAGGAGCGTTCGAGCGCCCCGTACCGGCCGCCCGGCAGCGCCGTCGCCAGCCCGGCGAGTTCGAGCTGGAGCAGCGCGCCTTGAAGCGCCGCGCCGTCGAGATCGGTACGCTCGGCCAGAATTTCAAGCGTCGCGGGCGCGTGACCGAGCGCGGCGAGCACGCGTTCGGCGTCGTCCGTCGGGGCGTCGGCAGGCACGCGTGCGGACGCCCACGACGCGCTCGGCGCTCGCGGCTTGCCGCGCCGGCCCGACGCGGGCGCCTGAGCGGCCGGGAAGCCGAACTCTTCGAGCACGTCTTCCGGCGTTTCGACGAGCTTCGCGCCCTGTTTGATGAGCCGGTGGCAGCCCTGCGACAGCGGCGCGTGAATCGATCCGGGAATCGCGAAAACGTCGCGCCCGATCTCGGCGGCCAGGCGCGCGGTGATGAGCGAACCCGAGCGCATCGCGGCTTCGACGATCAGCACGCCGCTCGACAATCCCGCGATCAGCCGGTTGCGCTGCGGGAAGTTCGCGGATCGCGCGGGCGTGCCGAGCGGCCATTCCGACAGAATCGCGCCGTCGCGGGCGATTTCGTGCGCGAGCGTGTGGTTGTGCGCCGGATACACGAGATCCGCGCCCGTGCCGATGACGGCGATCGTCCCCGCGCGGCCGTCGAGCGCGCCGCGATGCGCGGCGGCGTCGATGCCGAGCGCGAGCCCCGATACGACGGCGAGTCCGGCATCCGAAAGCGCCCGTGCGAAGCGCCGCGCGTCTTCCGCGCCTTGCGGCGTCGCGTTCCGGCTGCCGACGATCGCCACCGCCCGCGACTGAAGCACGTCGAGCCGCCCTTTCGCGTAGAGCACGGGCGGCGGGTCGGGCATGGTCAAGAGCGCCTGCGGATACTGGGCGTCCGCCAGCGTGAGCAGATGATTGCCGGGCTCGGACGCCCAATCGCGCACGCATTCAATATAGTCATCGAAGGGAACGCCTTCGACGTCCGCTGGCGGCGCGGTCACGGCTTTCGCCGCGCTTTCGTCCGTGGCGCGGGCGAGCGCGGCGAAGCTCTCCGACAGCACTTCGAGCGGCCCGCCGAACGCGCCGAGCAATGTGCGCAGCGCGAGCGGGCGCAAGCCTTTCGCGTGCGCGAGCCGCAGCCACGCGCGAAATTCGTCGGATTCGGTTGTCGGCGAGGCGCTTTCAGCAAGGGGCGCCGGGTCGGTCGGCAGGGTGTCGGTCGTCATGTTAAGATTTTTGATCCCGTACAAATAATGAATCGTCGCCCGGCCGCGCTGCCGGTCCGTAGCGACGCTGTCTGCCGCTTGCCGGCGGCGTTGAATCCCGTGGATTCGCCCGCATATCTTCGGCAAGCCGCAAGGCCCCCGCAACCTGGCCGAATGGCCGACTTCACCGCGTCGTGGCGCGTGTAGATAATCCGAATCATGGCTCTGCTCAAGATACTTAACTACCCGGACAAGCGGCTGAACAAGGTGGCGAAGCCCGTCGCCGTGGTGGACGACCGCATCCGCAAGCTCGTCGCCGACATGGCCGAGACGATGTACGCCGCGCCCGGCGTCGGCCTCGCGGCGACGCAGGTGGACGTGCACGAGCGCGTGATCGTCATCGACGTTTCGGACGCGCACGACGAACTGATGGTCTTCATCAATCCGGAAATCGTCTGGGCGAGCGAGGTCAAGAAGGACTGGGAAGAGGGCTGTCTGTCGGTGCCGGGCATTTACGACGTCGTCGAGCGGCCGGACCGGGTTCGCGTGAGGGCGCTCAATGAGAAGGGCGAGACGTTCGAGCTCGATTGCGAAGGGTTGCTCGCCGTGTGCGTGCAGCACGAAATCGATCACCTGGACGGGCACGTCTTCGTGGAATATCTGTCGCAACTCAAGCAGACGCGCATTCGCGGGAAGATGAAAAAGCTCGAAAAGGCGCTGTAACCGGCGGTACGATTCACGTTTTTGCAGGCGCGCCGAACGGCGCTTTCTCCGATGACTCAATCGCTGCGTGTCGTTTTCGCCGGTACGCCTGAATTCGCCGCCGCGGCCCTCGCGGCCATCCACGCGGCAGGCTTTCCGGTTCCTCTCGTTCTCACGCAGCCCGATCGCCCCGCCGGTCGCGGCATGAAACTGACCGCCAGTCCGGTCAAGCGTTTCGCGGTGGAGCACGGTCTGCCGGTCGCGCAGCCGACATCGCTCAGGCGTGCGGGCAAATACCCGGAAGAGGCGGCGCAAGCCATCGATTTGTTGCGCGCCACGCCGCACGATGTGATGGTCGTGGCGGCCTACGGCCTGATCCTGCCGCAGGAAGTGCTCGATATCCCGCCGCGCGGCGCGATCAATATTCACGCATCGCTGTTGCCGCGCTGGCGCGGGGCCGCCCCGATCCATCGCGCAATCGAAGCGGGCGACGCGCAAACGGGCATCACGCTCATGCAGATGGACGCCGGTCTCGACACCGGCGCCATGATCCGCGAAGTCCGCACGCCCATCCTTCCGGACGACACCACCGCCACGCTGCACGACCGGCTCGCGCAGATGGGCGCGGAACTGATCGTCGCGGCCCTGCGCGATCTCGAACGCGACGGCACGCTTCCCGCCACGCCTCAGCCCGAAGACGGCACCACCTACGCTGAAAAGATCGCGAAGCACGAGGCGGCGCTCGACTGGCGTCGCCCGGCGGACGAACTCGCGCGACAAGTCCGCGCGTTCGATCCGTTCCCGGGCGCTGCCGGCACGCTGGACGACACGGCGATCAAGATCTGGTCGGCGCAGCCGCTTAACGATGCGCACGGGCAGCAGCCGGGCGTCATTCTGGACGTCTCCGCGGAAGGCATCGTCGTGGCTTGCGGCTACGGCGCGCTCAAGCTGACGCAGCTACAGAAGCCGGGCGGCAAGCGGCTCGCGGCGCGCGAATTTCTGGCGGGAACGCCTCTGTCGAAGGGGCAACGTTTCGCCGTTCACGAAGACGCGCGCAGCATAGAATAAAAAGTCGCTCACGTTTCTCGGGGTCGCCATGCTCGGCATTACAGGTTTCGCCTTCTTTCTCGTCGCCGTGTTCCTGCTGAACGTCACGCCGGGGCCGGACACCGCGTACATCGTCGGGCGCAGCGTCGCGCAAGGGCGCGGCGCGGGCATTGTGTCGGCGCTCGGCATTTCGGCGGGATGCGTCGTGCATACGCTCGCCTGCGCGTTCGGCCTCACGGCGATCCTCGCGGCATCGGCGACGGCATTCACCGTCGTCAAGATCGCGGGCGCGATCTATCTGATTTACCTCGGCGTGCGGCTGATTTTCACGAAGCACGAGGCCGCGAGCGACGTGGCATCCGCCAAAGCCAGCGCCAGGACCGCGCCGAAGTCGCTGCGCCAGCTTTTCACGCAGGGCTTTGTCACCAACGTGCTCAACCCGAAGGTCGTGCTCTTCTTCGTCTCGTTTTTCCCGCAGTTCGTCGCGGCCGACAGCCAGCACAAAACGCTCGCGTTTCTCACGCTCGGCCTCGTGTTCATCGCGATGAGCACCGTCTGGAACAGCTTCGTCGCGTGGATCGCGGGCAGCGTCACGCAGCGCTTCTCCGGGAAACCGGGCGTGAAGAAGTGGCTGGATCGCGGCGTGGGCGGCGCGTTCGTCGGTCTCGGCATCAAACTGGCCACCTCCCACCGATAGTTGAATTTTTTGCGGATGCCCCTATCTAACGTTTTGCTTACAATGAGCGTCCCGGCCGACGTGGGCGGGACCACCGCGCAAATGGCGCACCGTGTTTAGGGAGAAGGAGCTCTGCATATGTTCAACTGGGTCAAAACCGCGATGCTGATGGCAGCGATCACGGCCCTTTTCGTCGTGATCGGCGGCATGATCGGCGGGTCGAAGGGCATGATGCTCGCGCTCGTCGTCGCGCTCGGCATGAATTTCTTCTCGTACTGGTTCTCGGACAAGATGGTCCTGCGCATGTACAACGCGCAGGAAGTCGACGAAACCACCGCGCCGCAGTTCTATCGCATGGTGCGCGAGCTGGCCACGCGCGCGCAATTGCCGATGCCGCGCGTCTATCTCATCAACGAAGACGCGCCGAACGCGTTTGCCACCGGCCGCAATCCGGAGCACGCGGCGGTCGCGGCGACGACCGGCATCCTGCGCGTGCTGTCCGAGCGCGAAATGCGTGGCGTGATGGCGCACGAACTGGCGCACGTGAAGCATCGCGACATTCTCATCTCGACCATCTCCGCGACGATGGCCGGCGCGATCTCGGCGCTCGCGAACTTCGCGATGTTCTTCGGCGGCCGCGACGAGGAAGGCCGTCCGGCCAATCCGATCGCGAGCATTGCCGTGGCGATTCTCGCGCCGATCGCGGGCGCGATGATCCAGATGGCGATTTCCCGCGCGCGCGAGTTCGAGGCGGACCGCGGCGGCGCGCAGATCTCGGGCGATCCGCAGGCGCTCGCGAGCGCGCTGGAGAAGATTCATGCGTACGCGTCCGGCGTGCCGTTCCCGACGGCGGAAGCGCACCCTGCCACCGCGCAGATGATGATCATGAATCCGCTGTCCGGCGGCAGCATCGCGAATCTGTTCTCGACGCACCCGGCCACCGAAGAGCGCGTCGCGCGTCTCATGGAAATGGCGCGGACCGGGCGCATGTAAGCGCGTCGCGTCGGTAGTCGAAAGCAAGGCCGCTCCGGCACGTCCGGGCGGCCTTTTTCTTTGTTCCCGGCGCATCGGTCGCCTTTGTGGCGCACGTTACAATCGTCGTTTGATATGCGCGCGTCAGCCGCAAAACCCCATCTCGACATGACAGACAAGCCTTCCCGGCGATCCGCCGCCGCGCACCCGCCGCACGGGCACGCTCGCATGAGCGCGCTGCATCTCGCGCCCGATTCGCTCGCGTTCGCGCTCGACGGCGCGGCGCAAGCCGTCGGCGCGGTCCGGGCAGGTTCGGCGTTGCCCGCGGCCATCCAGACGGTCGCGGCGTCGGGCAAGCATGCGGCGGCGCGTGGCGCGATTCAGGACATCGCGTATCGCACGATGCGAAGGCTCGCGCTCGCCGATGCGCTCTTGCACAAGCTCGTGCGCAAGGCGCCGCCGCCGCATGTGAGCAACGTGCTCGCGTGCGCGTTCGCTTTGCTGGCGGACGACGAAGCGCACGCGGCGTATGCGCCGTTCACCGTGGTCGATCAGGCGGTGAGTTCGATCGCCGCGCGGCGCGAGTTCTCCTTCGCGAAGGGGCTTGTGAACGCGGTGCTGCGCAACTTCCTGCGCGAACGCGACGCGCTTATCGCCGAAGCGATGCAAAGCCCCGTCGCGCGCTGGAACTATCCGCAATGGTGGATCGACGCTGTGAAGCGCGCCCAGCCCGACGCGTGGGAGCGCATTCTCGCGGCGGGCAACGTGCAGGGGCCGCTCACGTTGCGCGTGAATGCGCGGCACATGAGCGTGAGCGCCTATTTGGACGTCCTGACGTCCGAACACATCGAAGCGCGCGCAGCGGGGCAGCACGCGGTTCGGCTGAACACGCCGATGCCGGTCGATCGCATTCCCGGCTTCGCAGACGGCGTCGTGTCCGTGCAGGACGCGGGCGCGCAGCTCGCCGCGCAGTTGCTCAATGTCCGCGACGGCATGCGCGTGCTCGACGCGTGCGCCGCGCCCGGCGGCAAGACCGGCCACATTCTGGAGCTGGCGAACGTCGAACTCGTCGCGCTGGAAAGCGATGCGACGCGCGCGGGCCGCATCGCGCAGAACCTGGAGCGGCTCAAGCTGCAAGCGGACATTCGCGTGGGCGATGCAGGCGATCCGTCGCAGTGGTTCGACGGCGCGCCGTTCGATCGCATCCTCGCGGACGTGCCGTGTTCTGCGTCGGGCATCGTGCGGCGTCATCCGGACATTCGCTGGCTGCGTCGTTCGTCCGACATCGCCGCGCTCGTCGCTGAACAACGGCGCATTCTCGCGGCGCTGTGGCCGCTCGTCGCGAAAGGCGGCGAACTGCTCTACGTGACGTGCTCCATCTTCCCGGAAGAGGGCGAAGAACAAGCCCGCTGGTTTGGAGCGTCGCATGAAGATGCGGTACGATTGGACGCGCCGGGGCAACTGTTGCCGACAGCGGCGCGCGCAAGCGCGGGTGCGGTTCAAGCGTCACCGGATGGTACACATGCCGAACGCGCCGGTTCCGGCGAGGCAGAGAACGCAGGTCCGCCGTCGAGTTTCAACGCGGAAACCTTCGCGGATCACGACGGATTCTTCTACGCGCGCTTTCAGAAACGGTGACGATCAAACGCTTTCTTCCGCTTCGGCTCGCGGCCGTCATCTGGACTGCGCTGACGCTCTGGCTGAGTTTCATGCCGGCTGCGCCCGCCTTCGCCGAGACCATCTCGGTGCAGCGCGCGTCCTTGCAGGCGGATAACAACGGCTGGAGCCTCGATGCGCACTTCGACTTCGATCTCAACAGCAGCCTCGAAGAAGCCGTGAATCGCAGTGTGCCGCTCTACTTCACCATCGACTTCACGCTTTCACGGCCGCGCTGGTACTGGTTCGACGAAGAGCCGGTCACCGTATCGCAAAGCATTCGGCTCTCCTATCAGCCGCTCACGAACGAGTACCGCGTCTCGACGGGCGGCTTGCAATTGCGCTTCGCTTCGCTCAATGAGGCGCTCGCGGTCATCAAGCATGTGGCGTCGTGGCATGTGATCGACCGTAATCAGGTACATGGCGGAGAAACGTACACCGCATCGGTGCGCATGCAGTTGGATATCGCGCTGATGCCCAAGCCGTTCCAGATCGACGCGGTCAACAACCGCGACTGGAACCTGTCCTCTGACTGGAAGCGGTTCACTTTTACGGCGGCGGAACGTGCGAAATAGATTTCGACGCGGCCGCACGGACATGAAGAGTTTCGTGGTCCGGTTGCTGGTCACCACAGTCGCGCTCACGGCGGTTCTGCTGCTCGTGATGCTCGCGCTCGCGAGCGCGAATACCGAATTCTTCGACCGCTATTACGGCTGGCTCTACGCGGCGAACGTGGCGGTGGCGCTCATCTTCATGCTGATCGTCATCAGCCTGACGCTGATTATCGTGTCGCGCGTGCGGCAGGGGCGCTTCGGCACGCGGCTCCTTGCCAAGCTCGCGCTGATCTTCGCGCTCGTGGGCGTGCTGCCGGGCGCTATCATCTACGTCGTGTCGTATCAGTTCGTGTCCCGAAGCATCGAGTCGTGGTTCGATGTGAACGTGGAAACCGCGCTCACGTCGGGCTTGACGCTCGGGCGCGGCATGCTCGAAACGTCGCTCGCGGATTTCAAAAACCGCGGCCGGCAAATGAGCGATCAACTCGCGAGCGCCGATCCGTCGAGCCTCACGCTGACGCTCTTGCGCCTGCGCGATCAGTTCGGTGTGCAGGACGCCGTCGTGTTCGAGCGTCCGCGCGATCAGTACAACCGCGAAGACCTGAACGCGGGAGGACCGTTGCAGCGCGTGGCGGGCTTGCGGACCATCGCGCAGGCGTCGGGCAACTACTATTCGCTCTTGCCCACGAACGAGCCGACCAGCGCCATGCTGAAGGAAGCGCAGGATCGTCCGTTCGGCGCGATAGAAGGCGAAATCGACGGCGATCCGAAATCGAACGGGCCGAAGGGCGCGCTGCGGCTGCGCGTCATTACGAAGATTCCGGACCCGACGACGACCACCGAATTCCAGCACGTCGACCGCTTCTTGCAGATCGAGCAGCCGGTGAGTCAGGAACTCGCGCGCAACGCCGACGCCGTGCAGCGCGCGTATCGCGAGTATCAGGAAAAGCGGCTCGGGCGTACCGGCTTGCGCAAGATGTATATCGGCACGCTGACGCTCGCGCTCTTCCTCGCCACCTTCATCGCGATGATGCTCGCGCTCGCGCTCGGCAATCAGCTTGCGCGGCCGCTCTTCCTGCTCGCGCAAGGCACGAAGGAAGTGGCCGAAGGCGACTACACGCCCAAACGCGAGATCAATTCGCGCGATGAACTCGGCTTCCTCACGCAGTCCTTCAATGCGATGACGCGCCAGCTTTCGGAAGCGCGCGCGGCGGTGGAGAACAACCGCATCGCGCTCGAACATTCGAAGGCGTATCTCGAAAGCATTCTCGCGAACCTCACGGCGGGCGTGTTCGTGTTCGACCGGCAGTTCCGGCTCACCACCGCGAATCGCGGCGCGGAGCGTATCTTTCGGCAGCCGTTCCGCGCGTTGCAGGGCCATTCGCTCGATCAGATCGACGTGCTCGCTGAATTCGGCGCGATGGTGAAGAAAGCGTTCGCCGAGCGCGATGCGGCGGCTATCGGCAGCGGGCATCCGACAGGAGATCGCGGGCACTGGCAGCAGCAGGTGGCCGTGACCGTGCCGGGTGAGAACGATCCGCTGACGCTGCTCGTGCGCGGCACGCAATTGCTGAGCGCCACCGAGAGCGATACCGAAGACGCGGAGACCACCGGCTATGTCGTCGTCTTCGACGACATCTCCGACGTCATCTCCGCGCAGCGTTCCGTGGCGTGGGGCGAAGTGGCGCGGCGTCTCGCGCATGAGATCAAGAATCCGCTCACGCCTATTCAGCTTTCCGCCGAGCGTCTGCAAATGAAGCTCGCCGACAAGCTCGCGCCGCAAGATGCCGAAGTGCTCAAGCGCGCATCGACGACCATCGTGAATCAGGTGCAGGCCATGAAGCACATGGTCGACGACTTCCGCGAATACGCGCGCACGCCGCCCGCCGTGCTCGGCAACCTGCAACTGAACGATCTCGTCGGCGAAGTGCTGGCGCTTTACGGCATCGAAGAAGGCAAGAGCCCGATCAAGGTGGATCTCGCGAAGCTGCCCGTGATCCGGGGCGACGCGACGCAGATTCGTCAGGTCATCCACAACCTGCTGCAGAACGCGCAGGACGCCGTCGCCGATGTGCCGGAGCCGCGCGTGCTGCTCGAAACGAGGACAGTAGAATATGGCGAGCCCGATGCCTCGGGTCATGCGCGCGTCGCGGTTCGTCTGAGCGTTTCGGATAACGGCGCGGGCTTTCCCGCGCGCATCCTGTCGCGGGCGTTCGAGCCTTACGTGACCACGAAGGCGAAGGGCACGGGTCTGGGACTTGCAACGGTAAAGAAGATCGTCGACGAGCATGGCGCGCGCATCGACATTCGCAATCGGTCGAAAACAGGCGACGTGGTGGAAGGCGCGCAAATCTCGATTCTGTTTCTTCAACTCGCGGACGACACCGCCGCCGATGGCGCAGCGCCTTCGACTCCGGCAGCCGCGAAACAGGGAACGACAAAAGCAACAGTGCAGACAAGGGCAGCTTAAATGGCAACCATCCTGGTGGTAGACGATGAAATGGGGATCCGGGAACTGCTCTCCGAGATCCTGAGCGACGAGGGGCACGTGGTGGACGTGGCGGAGAACGCGCAGCACGCGCGCGAATACCGCTTGCAGCAGACACCCGATCTCGTTCTGCTCGACATCTGGATGCCCGATACCGATGGCGTCACGCTTCTGAAGGAATGGGCCGCGCAAGGCAAGCTCACGATGCCGGTCATCATGATGTCGGGCCACGCGACCATCGACACGGCCGTCGAAGCGACGAAGATCGGCGCGCTCAACTTTCTCGAGAAACCCATCGCGCTGCAGAAGCTATTGAAGGCGGTCGAGCAGGGACTCGCGCACGGCACGGCGGCGCCCGCTGCGGTGGCGGCGACCAAGCCTGCGCTGAACGCGGGTAGCTCGGGCGTGCCGATCGCGGCGGCGCTGCCGACGGCTTCGGCGCTGAACGCATCGACGGGCGATTCGGGCGCGGGCGGCGCGGGGCAGAGTCAGGCGGGGCAGACGGCGTCGATCTCGTTCGACATTCCACTGCGCGATGCCCGCGACGCGTTCGAACGCGCGTACTTCGAATATCACCTCGCGCGCGAGAACGGCAGCATGACGCGCGTCGCGGAAAAGACGGGGCTGGAGCGCACGCACCTGTACCGGAAGCTGAAGCAGCTCGGCGTCGATCTCGGAAAGAACAAGAGCGAAGTTTGAGCGGCACGGGCGAGCCGATCAGGACGAAAGCGTGAAAATTTCGGTGAAAGGCTTGAGCACCGTGCCTGTCTCTGATATAGTCTCACTTCTTCGTTGGCCCGGTAGCTCAGTTGGTAGAGCAGCGGATTGAAAATCCGCGTGTCGGTGGTTCGATTCCGCCCCAGGCCACCAGAATGCAAGAAGCCCGAGAGTGTTTTCGCTCTCGGGCTTTTTCATTTGCGGCGTCGGGTGGTGCGCTCATGCGCCCAAAACGCCGGACGGCGAGCGCGGCGAACAATCGTTCAGCGTGATAAAATCCGCGTCGAATTAAGGACTTGCCTCGTCCTCGGACCGCAAGTCCTTTTCTTTTCGATGCCCCAAAGCATCGGGCAATGGCCTCGCTGGCTGCTATCGGAGGCATAAGGGCCGCCTGCGTCCGACAAAACGCCACCGGCCTATACTGGATTCGCAGATCGCCGCAGCGCGCGTGTTCAGCGCGACGCCGGTTATTCCACCGGCCATGCGGCGCACGACGCCAATCTCATACACGGAGTTTTCACGGTGACTCGGATAGACGCGAAGGACAGCGCTCTCGTGCTGTTTTCCGGCGGACAGGACTCGGCCACGTGCCTTGCATGGGCGCTCGAACGGTATAAGACCGTCGAGACGCTCGGCTTCGATTATGGCCAGCGGCATCGCGTTGAACTGGAATGCCGCGACGGGTTTCGCGCAGCGGTCGTGCGTGAGTTCCCGCATTGGGCCGAGCGGCTCGGCGAAGACCACATGATCGACTTGTCGGTGCTCGGCGCGATCAGCGATACGGCCATGACCCGCGAGATCGAGATTCAGTCGACCGCGAACGGCCTGCCGAACACCTTCGTGCCGGGCCGCAATCTGCTGTTCATGACGATTGCGGCGGCGCTCGCGTATCGGCGCGGATTGAAGGTGCTCGTCGGCGGCATGTGCGAGACGGATTTCTCCGGGTATCCCGATTGCCGCGACGACACCATGAAAGCGTTGCAGGTGGCGCTGAATCTCGGCATGGAAACGCGCTACGCGCTGGAAACGCCGCTCATGTGGCTCGACAAGGCCGACACCTGGCGTCTCGCGGAAGCGCTCGGCGGCGAAGCGCTCGTCGAACTCGTTCGCGTGGAAACGCATACATGCTATGTCGGCGAGCGTTCCGAGCTGCACGAATGGGGCTTCGGCTGCGGCCAGTGCCCGGCGTGCAAGCTGCGCAAGCGCGGCTACGAGGCGTATCGCGCGGGCGAGCAGGTCACCATCGAACCGGTCTGAATTCGAAGACAGACCACAGCCAGATCACACGGACGACAGAGCAGTCATGACGTACGCGGTAAAGGAAATCTTCTACACGTTGCAGGGCGAGGGCGCGAACGCCGGGCGTCCGGCCGTGTTCTGCCGCTTCGCCGGCTGCAATCTGTGGTCGGGCCGCGAGGAAGACCGCGCGGATGCGGTGTGCCGCTTCTGCGACACGGATTTCGTCGGCACGGACGGCGAGAACGGCGGCAAGTACAAGACGCCGGCGGACCTCGTCGCGAAGATCGCGTCGCTGTGGCCCGAGGGCGCGGCGCACAAGTTCGTCGTGTGCACGGGTGGCGAGCCGATGTTGCAGATCGACCAGCCGTTCGTCGACGCGCTTCACGCGGCGGGCTTCGAAATGGCGATCGAAACGAACGGGTCGATGGCCGTGCTGGAGAGCATCGACTGGATTTGCGTGAGCCCGAAGGCCGACGCGCCGCTCGTCGTCACGAAGGGCAACGAGCTGAAGGTCGTCGTGCCGCAGGACAATCAACGGCTCGCGGAATACGAAAAGCTCGACTTCGAGTACTTCCTCGTGCAGCCGATGGACGGCCCGTCGCGCGACATCAATACGAAGCTCGCGATCGACTGGTGCAAGCGGCATCCGAAATGGCGGCTGTCGATGCAGACGCACAAATACCTGAACATCCCCTGAAAGACGATCGAGCCGACGTGCAGACGATTACCCGAAAACTCGAATTCGATGCGGGCCACCGCATTCCCGATCACCGCAGCCAGTGCCGCAATCTGCACGGGCATCGTTACGTGCTCGAAATCACGCTGCAAGGCGAACTCGTCGATACCGAAGGCGCGCCGGATCGCGGCATGGTGATGGACTTCGCCGACGTGAAATCGCTCGCGATGGAGCACCTCGTCAGCAAGTGGGATCACGCGTTCATCGTCTATGAAGGCGACGTGAAAGTGCGCGAATTCCTGCAATCGATGGCGGATCACAAGACGGTCGTGTTCGACCGCATTCCGACCGTCGAGAACATGGCGGCGGTCGCATTCCGCATTCTCGCGGATGTTTATGACGCCCACTATGGCGTCGATCTCAAGCTCAAGCGCGTGCGGCTGTACGAAACGCCGAACTGCTGGGCAGACGTGGAGCGCGCGTAAGCGCTTGCGCGTCGAAGGCGCGGCGAACGTCCGCGCCGTTGTCACGGTATGATCGCTCGGTGAGTCGGCCAACTCTGGCCGACGCCACGCAGTGCATGTCGATCATCCGGAGCGCAACATGCCGTCAATCATTCAGTCGTGTCCCTTCCTCGCGTTGCGCCTATTGCGCAGATTGCGCTCCCACGGAGCCGCGCGATGAGCACCTTCACCAATCCCCTCAAGCAACGTCTCGCCGATTCCGGTCCGCTCTTCGGACTGTGGCTGTCGCTGTGCAGCGCCGACGCCGCCGAAGCGCTCGCGCACGCCGGCTTCGACTGGCTGTGCATCGACATGGAACACTCGCCGAACGATAGCCGCGACGTGGTCGAGCAGCTTCGCGCGATAGCGGCCGCGCACTTGCCGACCGAGCCCGTCGTGCGCGTGCCGTTCGCGGAAGGCTGGCTCGTCAAGCGCGTGCTCGATGCCGGCGCGCGCACGTTGATGTTCCCCAACGTGCAGTCGGCGGAAGACGCGGAGCGCATCGTGCGGCTCACGCGCTATCCGACCGAGGCGCAGCTCGAAGGGCTGCGCGGCGTTGCGGGTGCTGTTCGCGCGGCGGCGTACGGCATGCGGCGCGACTATGTGTCCGGCGCGAACGAGCAGATTGCGACCATCGTGCAGATCGAATCCGTGGCGGCGCTTGCCGCCGTCCATGAGATCGCCGCGACGCCGGGCGTCGATTGCTTGTTCATCGGCCCGGCGGATCTCGCCGCGAGCCTCGGCCATCTCGGCGATAGCAAGCATCCGGACGTGCACGCGGCCATCACCAAAATCGCGGACGCCGCGAAGCGCGCGGGCAAATGCAGCGGCATTTTCGCGCTCGATGTCGCGAGCGCGCGGCAGTACGCGGAAGCGGGCATCAAGCTCGTTTCGATTGCCGCCGACGTGATGTGGCTCTTGAAGGCGACGCGGCAGGCGTTGCAGGAGGCCAGAGCATGAAGGGCGCTTGGCGTGGCGGCGTGGCGGCGGCATCGGCTGCGTTCGTCTTGATGACGGCGGGCGGCGCGCACGCGCAAGGCATGCCGAAGCCGACCGATCTGGCGACGCAAAACGCCGTCGCCGATTACAACGCGGGCAACCTCGTCGCCGCGCGCTCGGAGTTTCGTCGCGCGGCGGAGAAGGGCAGCCGTCTCGCGCAGTTCAATTACGCGATGATGCTGCTCAACGGCGAAGGCGGCGCCGCCGACGTGCCCGAAGGCAAGAAGTGGCTGCGCCGCGCCGCAGACGCGAACATGACGCACGCGCAGTACGTCTACGGCAAGATGTACGACGATGGCGAGTTCGTGGAGAAAGACCCGGCGGAAGCGCACCGATGGTTCCTGCGCGCCGCCAATCAGGGGCACGTGCAGGCGGAGTTGGCGCTCGCGAATCAGTTTTTGGACGGCCGCGGCACCGCTCGCGACAACACGCAGGCGTTCACCTGGTACAAGAAGGCCGCGCAGGGCGGCGACATGACGGCGCAGTACGTCGCGGGATCGTTCTATGAGCGCGGCGGCGATGGCGTCGAGCGCAATCTCAACGTCGCGCGCGCGTATTACGCCGCGGCCGCGGCGCAGGGTGATCCGGCTGCGAAGCTTAAATACCTGCAGTTGAGCGCCGAGATAGAGCAGCAGAAGCCGCGGCCACAGGCGCAGCCGCAGTAATCGCTCGCGGCGTCAGCTTTGCATCAGCCGCTTCTGTCGCGCGACGCTCATGATGAGCCCGACCGCGACGCCCAGCGTGGTCAACGCCGTGCCGCCGTAACTCATGAACGGCAGCGGTACGCCCACGACCGGCAGAATGCCGCTCACCATGCCGATATTGACGAACGCGTAGGTGAAGAACGCGAGCGTGAGCGATCCGGCCAATAATCGCCCGAAGAAGGTCGCGCCGTTCGCCGCGATGTACAGCCCGCGCGCGATCAGCGCCATGTAGAGAAAGAGCAGCACGAGCCCGCCCGCCAGCCCGAACTCTTCCGAAAACACCGCGAAGATGAAGTCCGTGTGCTTTTCAGGGATGAATTCGAGGTGCGCCTGCGTGCCCTTGAGCCAGCCCTTGCCGAGCGTGCCGCCCGAGCCGATTGCAATCACCGCCTGAATGGTGTGAAAGCCCTTGCCCAGCGGATCGGATGTCGGATCGAGCAGCGTGCAGATGCGGTGCTTCTGATAATCGTGCATCAGCGGCCAGTTGACTTCGGGCTGGCAGATGCGGTCCTGAAACACCGCGACGCTCGCCACCACGACCACCGCCGCCGCGAGCACCGGCACGATCAGCTTGAAACTGAGCCCGGCGAAATAGATGACGAACACGCCCGCCGCGAACACGAGCACCGCCGTGCCGAGGTCCGGCTGCTTCGCGATCAGGCCGACGGGCAGCATCAGAATCACGAAGCCGACGATGTAGTCCCACCAGCGAATGTTGCTCTCGCGCCGCTGGTAGTACCACGCGAGCATGAGCGGCATCGCGATCTTCATGATCTCGGACGGCTGAATGACGACGCCGACGTTCAGCCAGCGTTTCGCGCCCTTGCGCGTGAGCCCGAACGCGGCCACGGCGACGAGCAGCGCCACGCCCACCGTATAGAGCGGCACGGCGAAGCGCATGAGCGTCTGTGGCGGAATGTTCGCGAGAACCCACATCAGGCCGAACGTCAGCATGATATTGCGCAGCTGGTCCTCCACGCGGCCCGGCACGTCCAGGCTGGCGCTGTAGAGCGTCACGATCCCGACGCACAGCAGAAGAAAAACGATCAGCGCGAGCGGCCGGTCGAAGCCCGCGAACATGCGCTTCGCGCGCTCGATCCACACGTGCTTGTCGAATTGCAGATGCACTTGCATGCCGATTTCCTTATTCGTCGATGCCGCCGGTCGGCGCGAACGTGCGCACGCCGTTCTCCGCGTTGCCGCGCACCATCGTGGGCGTCGGCTCGGTCGGCGCGCCTTTTTGGCCGCGCTTGCGGCCCGGCGCGGCCGACGCAGGCAGCGCGGCTGCGGGCGCGGACGCGGGGCCGCCAGCCGGCACGGCGGGCGCGGAAGCCGCCTTCGCGACATCGGGATCAGACGCCGCCGACGGCGAGAGAGCCGGCGACTGGTTCGCCACCGACGCAGGGAGCGCAGCCGCAGCCGGCGGCTGCGTGCCGCCGATCACGGGCAGGCCGGCATCTTCCGTCGCGGATGCAGCGGCGGCCACGGCGGCCGCTTCGGCGCCCGGCTTCATCCGGTCCACCAGGTAATAGTCGAGCACCTTTCGCGCGATCGGGCCGGCCGCTTCCGCGCCCCAGCCGCCGTTTTCGACGATCAGCGCCAGCGCGATCTTCGGATTCTCAGCCGGCGCAAACGCGATGAAGAGCGCGTGGTCACGCAGATGCTCGGCTGTCGCGTGGCCATGATAGTTCGCGCCTTGCAGCGAATAGACCTGCGCCGTGCCCGTCTTGCCGGCCGCGAGATACGACGCGCCCGCGAACACCTTCGCCGCCGTGCCGTTCGTCACCACGCCTTCCATCGCGCGCTTGATGACGTCGATGTCTTGCTGACGCACGGCGATCTTGTCGCTCGGGTCGCGCACGACCGGGCGTACCGCCTTGCTGATCGGGTTCTCGATATCGCGCACGAGGTGCGGCTTCATCACGACGCCGTTATTCGCGAGCGTGGCCGTGGCGTGCGCGAGTTGCAGGATAGTGAACGAGTTGTAGCCCTGGCCGATGCCGAGGCTGATGGTCTCGCCTTCGTACCAGCGCTGCTGCTCGGGCTTGCGATACGCCTTGCGCTTCCACTCCGTCGACGGAAGAATGCCGCGCGCCTCGCCCGCGATGTCGATGCCCGTAATCTGGCCGAAGCCCCACGGTTTCATGAAGCCAGCCATCGCGTTCACGCCGAGGTCGCGCGCCAGCATGTAGAAATACGTGTCGTTGGAAACGACGATCGCGCGATTCATGTCCACCCAGCCCTGACCCGAACGCACGTCGTTGCGGAACGTGTGGCCGCCGAAAGTGAAGTAGCCGGGGTCCTGAAAGCCCCAGCCGGGCGTGCGCTTGTGCAGCGTGAGCGCGGCGAGCGCCATGAACGGCTTGTACGTCGACCCCGGCGGATATGTGCCGTGCAGCGGACGGTTCAAGAGCGGATGGTCCGGCGAATTGTTGAGCGCGTCCCACGTTTGCTGATCGATGCCATCGACGAAAGAATTCGGATCGAAGCTCGGCGCGGAGACGAACGCGAGCACGTCGCCCGTGGATGGCTCGATGGCGACGAGTGCGCCGCGCTTGCCCGCGAACGCCTGCTCGGCGACCTGCTGCAAGCCGATATCCAGCGACAGCACGAGGTTGTTGCCGGGCGTCGCCTGCGTGCGCGACATGGTGCGGACCGGGCGGCCGCCCGCCGTGACTTCCACTTCCTCGAAACCGGTCAGGCCGTGCAGCTCGGTTTCGTAACTCTGCTCGACGCCGATCTTGCCGACGTAATCCGTGCCCTTGTAGTTATTCGCGTCGAGGCGCGGATCGTAGTGATCGGAATTCGCGTCGTTCTCGTCGCTTGCATCGTCGATGCGTTCCTGATCGCGCTGCGAAATGCGGCCGATATAGCCGATCACGTGCGCCGCCGTCGTGCCGAGCGGGTATTGCCGGAACAGCCGCGCGCGCACTTCGACGCCGGGAAAGCGGAAGCGTTGCGCCGTGAACTTGGCGACTTCTTCGTCGGTGAGACGCGTGCGGATAGGCAGGCTCTCGAAATTCTTCGAGTCCTCGAGCAACTTCTTGAAACGCCGCCGGTCGCGCGAATCGATTGGGATGACTTGCGAAAGCGCGTCGATGACTTCATCGAGCGTGCCGTTGATCTTCGACGGCGTGATTTCCAGCGTGTAGGCGGAGTAGTTCTTCGCCAGCACGATGCCGTTGCGGTCCGTGATGATGCCGCGGTTCGGCACGATCGGCGCGACCGAGATGCGGTTCTCGTTGGCCTGCAACGAGTACTTGCTGAAGTGCCAGACCTGCAAATACAGAAAACGCAGGCCGATCAACCCGAAGCAGACGAACACGAACAGTCCCGCCGCCGCGACGCGCAGGCGGAACTTCGACAACTGTTGCTCGGTGTTCTTGATTTCGGTCATGCAGGTTTCGCGAGTGGTTCGCGATTCTTTCGCGATTCAAGTGTAGTCGGCGCGCGGGCGTTTATCGGCGCCGTGTCGCGCGCGGCGCTCAGATCGGGCGCGTGTCGTCGGGATCGGCTGCGCGCCGTTGCGGCATCAGAAGCAGGAAGCTCGCGATCGGCCAAAGCAGCGCCTCGACGAATCCGTTGACGAGATAGCTCCAGCCGGGAAACGCGGCGCCCGTCATCAGACGGATGATGAACGGCACGAGATGCGCGCCGACCAGCAGCGGAGCGACGACGAACGTCTGAACCGGCAGCGACATCCACAGCACGCGCCGGTGGATGGTGATCGCGCCGTAGGACAACAGCGTGTACGCGAGCGCGTGCTCGCCGAGCAGGTTCGCGCTATGGACGTCCATCAACAGCCCGAGCAGAAACGCGATGCCCATGCCGACCTTGCGCGGCTGCTGCACGTTCCAGAAGAGCAGCACGAGCGCGACGAAATCCGGCACGCCGACGAGCCGGCCCCAAGGCACCAGATTCAGCAGGAACGCAGCGGCCAGGCTGAACGTGATGAAGTACGGATTGACCGGCTGAAGAATGTATTGCGGACGGTTCATCGCGCGGCTCCCGACGAAGCGGGTTTCGGCGCATGCGCCTTCTTGCCCGATTTGGCCGCTGCGCTCGATGCCGCTTTCGGCGCAGCAGCTTTCGCGGCAGGCGTCGACGCAGCAACAGCCGCCGACGCGCTCGCCGGCGCCGACGCGGCAGCCGGTGCGCTCGCGCCCGCCGCTGCTTTGGCTGCGGGCTTCTTCTTGCCCTTGTTTTCCTTCGCTTCCTTCGCAGCAGCGGCGGCTTCGACTTCGACCGGATTGGGCGGCACGTTGACGTTGTAATGCAGCACGAGCAGCTGTCGCGCGCCACGCACCGCGGCGACCGGCACGCAGACGACGCGCGCGAACGCCGTATCCGCCTGCTTGTCGACGCGTAGCACCTTGGCGACCGCGAGCCCCGGCGGATACACGCCGTCGAGACCGCTCGTCACAAGCTGGTCGCCGACTTGCACGTCCGCGCTGATCGGCACGAAGCGCAAATCGAGCGTGTCGCCCTTCGGCGTGCCGTAGATGACGCTGCGCAGCCCCGTGCGCGCGATCTGCACCGGCACGGCTTGATCCTTGTCGGTGAGCAGCGTGACTTCCGACTGCATCGGAAAGACGCGCGTGACTTGTCCGATCACGCCTTCTTCGTCCACGACAGGCGCCCCGTCCTGAATGCCTTGCTGCGAGCCCTTGCCGATCACGACCTTCTGCGTGAAAGGATCGCGCGTGTCGTACTGGATTTCGGCGGGCGTGGTCTGCGTGGTGGCACGCGACTGAAGGTTCAGCAGCGCTCGGAGATGCGCGTTCTCGATGTTCAGTTGCGCGGCGTCGCCGGCCTTGATGGACAGTTCGAGGTTCTTGTCGGCGAGCTTGCGGTTTTCGCTGCGTAGCGTGGCGCTCGTGACGGCGAGATCGGCCGCGCCCATAAAGATGTCGCGCGGAACCAGCGCCGCGCGCTGCAACGGATAGAGCCCGGCGCCGAGAATGCCGCGCACGATTTCGAGGGTGTTGAAGCGGACGTCCGACACCAGCAGCGCGATGGCCAGCACCACGAAGAAGATGAGACGTGCGAGCGCCGAAGGGCCTTGCTTGAAAAGTGGCGGCGGACTGTATTCCATGGTCAGCGCCGAGGGCGTGAGCGGGTGGATGATGCTGCAGGCTGTTTCGCTTGTGGCGGGACCTGCCCTACGCTGTTTCGACGAAGGCCCGGACTGATGCCGGGCCGTGCGCGCGTCGCGTTACGCGGGATGCTCGAGTGTCTGCTTCGGCAATGCGTTCGATACGAACCGCGCGCACCCCGAAGCCTGCGATCACTCGTAAGAGAAGATGCTGCCGAGCTTGTCCATGCGCTCGAGCGCCATGCCGGAGCCGCGTACCACGCAGGTCAGAGGATCTTCGGCGACGAGCACCGGCAAGCCGGTTTCTTCCGCGAGCAGGCGGTCGAGGTCGCGCAGGAGCGCGCCGCCGCCCGTCAGCATCATGCCGCGCTCGGCGATGTCCGCACCGAGTTCCGGCGGCGTCTGTTCCAGCGCGATCTTCACCGACGAGACGATCTGGTTCAGCGGATCGGTGAGGGCTTCGAGGATTTCGTTGCTCGAAATGGTGAAGCTGCGCGGAATGCCTTCGGACAGGTTGCGGCCCTTGACTTCCATTTCCTTCACTTCCGAGCCGGGGAACGCCGAGCCGATTTCCTTCTTGATGGCTTCAGCGGTTTGTTCGCCGATCAACATGCCGTAGTTGCGACGGATGTAATTGACGATGGCTTCGTCGAACTTGTCGCCGCCCACGCGCACCGAGCCCTTGTACACGATGCCGCCGAGCGAGATGACGCCGACTTCAGTCGTGCCGCCGCCGATGTCCACGACCATGGAGCCCGTGGCTTCCGAGACCGGCAGGCCCGCGCCGATTGCAGCGGCCATGGGTTCTTCGATGAGATACACCTGCGATGCGCCCGCGCCGTGAGCCGCTTCCTTGATGGCGCGGCGCTCGACTTGCGTGGAGCCGCACGGCACGCAAATGATGATGCGCGGCGACGGCGAGAACATGCGGGATTCGTGTGCAGTCTTGATGAACTGCTTGATCATCTGTTCGGTGACGGTGAAGTCGGCGATCACGCCGTCTTTCATCGGCCGAATGGCTTCGATGTTGCCCGGCACCTTGCCGAGCATTTGCTTCGCTTCCTTGCCGACAGCCTGAATGGTCTTCTTGCCGTTCGGGCCGCCTTCTTGACGGATGGAGACGACTGACGGCTCGTCGAGGACGATGCCCTTGCCGCGCATGTAGATCAGCGTGTTGGCGGTGCCGAGATCAATCGCCAGGTCGTTGGAAAAATAGCTGCGCAAAAAGCCGAACATTCAAAAATCCTGTCTCGCTGGGTAGCCGTGCCTCGCTAAGAGCGCCGGGGACGGCAGCGGAAAAAATAACGGTTTGCCGGGACGGCGAAACGGGCCGCCGTGAATGCAAATCCGAGCAGAAATCTACCGCGGAATTGAACATGCCACGCAAACGTTTCTCGACGAGGGTTGATCCAGGGAGAAAGCCGCTGACAGGTCGATCCGGATGTGGGTCGAACGTGTAATGATACCTTATAATTTGGGGGTTTCTATAGGAAAAGGACGGCACTTTTTGCCATCCTCGGCCCCGCTTCGACGGCTTTCCGCCAGGATCGTAACTGACTGTTGCAGCGAACCTTTTTGGCGCGGGAGTTGTTCATGTTTTCTCCGGTGATCCCATGTCATTGACCCTGACCGACGTTAAACGCATCGCGCATCTGGCGCGGCTGGAACTGCCCGACCACGAGGCCGAACCGACGCTTGCGCGGCTCAACGACTTCTTCGGTCTCGTCGAGCAGATGCAGGCGGTCGATACCGCCGGCATCGAGCCGCTCGCGCATCCTATCGACGCCATCGAGGAAGTCGCGCTGCGACTGCGCGACGACGCAGTCTCAGAGCGGATCGAGCGCGAAGAGTTCCAGCGTTGCGCGCCGGCCGTGCAGGACGGGCTCTATCTCGTGCCGAAGGTGATCGAGTGAGCGTGGCGCATCGACCGTATCGGTCCATCGGAACAACGATCTCGCGCGTGGCGTGACGCGCCGCGCTCATCAGGGAACTGCAATGCATCAGAAAAGCTTGACCGAACTGCGCGCCGCGCTCGACTCGAAGGCGATCTCCGCCGTCGAGCTGGCGCAGTCGTATCTGCAACGCATCGAAGCCGCGAAAGAACTGAACGCGTTCATCGGCGTGAATCCGGAGCTCACGCTGGAACAGGCGAGAGCCGCCGACGCCCTCATCGCGCAGGGCAACGGCGGTCCGCTCGCCGGCCTGCCGATCGCGCACAAGGACGTGTTCGTCACGCGCGGGTGGGCGTCGACGGCGGGTTCCCACATGCTGGAGAACTACGCGAGCCCGTTCGATGCCACCGTCGTCGAGCGCCTGAGCCGCGCCGGCATGGTGTGTCTCGGCAAGACGAACATGGACGAGTTCGCCATGGGCTCGTCCAACGAGAACTCGTACTTCGGCGCGGTGAAGAACCCGTGGGACCTGAAGGCCGTGCCGGGCGGATCGTCGGGCGGGTCGGCAGCGGCCGTCGCCGCGCGCCTCGCGCCCGCCGCGACCGGCACCGACACGGGCGGGTCCATCCGTCAGCCCGCGTCGTTCACCGGCATCACCGGCATCAAGCCGACATACGGACGCGTGTCGCGTTACGGGATGATCGCGTTCGCGTCCTCGCTCGATCAGGGCGGGCCGATGGCGCAGACCGCCGCCGACTGCGCGCTGCTCCTGAACGCGATGGGCGGCTTCGACGAGCGCGACTCCACGAGCCTGCAACGCGACAACGAAGACTACACGCGCTATCTCGGCAAGAACTGGAGCGAAGATGCCGACAAGCCTTTGAAGGGCCTGCGCATCGGCATGCCGAAGGAGTACTTCGGCGCGGGACTCGCCGACGACGTGCGCGCCGCCATCGACGCCGCGTTGAAGCAATACGAAGCCCTCGGCGCGACGCTCGTCGAGGTCTCGCTGCCGAAGACCGAGCTTTCGATTCCGGTGTACTACATCATCGCGCCAGCGGAAGCGTCGTCCAATCTGTCGCGCTTCGACGGCGTGCGCTACGGGCATCGCGCGGCCGAGTACCGCGACCTGCTCGACATGTACAAGAAGTCGCGCGCGGAAGGCTTTGGGCCGGAAGTGAAGCGCCGGATTCTGGTCGGCGCGTACGTGTTGTCGCACGGCTATTACGACGCGTACTACCTGCAAGCGCAAAAGATTCGCCGCATCATCGCGCGGGATTTCCAGGAGGCGTTCAAGCAGTGCGACGTCATCATGGGACCGGTCGCGCCGTCGGTGGCGTGGAATCTCGGCGAGAAGACCGACGATCCCGTGCAGATGTACCTCGCCGACATCTACACGCTCTCCGTAAGCCTCGCGGGGCTGCCGGGCATGAGCGTGCCGTGCGGCTTCGGCGCGGGCGCGAATGCGAATCGGCCGGTCGGTCTGCAGATCGTCGGCAACTATTTCAACGAAGCCCGGATGCTCCAGGTCGCCGACGCGTTCCAGCGCGCGACCGACTGGCACCGCAAGGCACCATCGGCATCGGGAGTGTGAACATGCAGTGGGAAGTCGTCATCGGTCTGGAAACGCACGCGCAGCTTTCCACCGTCTCCAAGATTTTCTCGGGCGCGCCCACGCAGTTCGGCGCAGCGCCGAACACGCAGGCAAGTCCCGTCGATCTCGCGCTGCCGGGCGTGCTGCCGGTCATGAACCGCGGCGCTGTCGAGCGCGCAATTCGCTTCGGGCTCGCCATCGGCGCGCATATCGCGCCGCGCAGCATCTTCGCGCGCAAGAACTACTTCTACCCGGATCTGCCGAAGGGCTACCAGATCAGCCAGTACGAGATTCCGGTCGTGCAGGGCGGACAGATCACCATCCACGTGCCCGCCAATGAAAAGGCCGGCAAGGAAGCGTACGAAAAGACCGTCAACCTGACGCGCGCGCATCTGGAAGAAGACGCCGGCAAGTCGCTGCACGAAGATTTCGCAGGCATGACGGGCATCGACCTCAACCGCGCGGGCACGCCGCTGCTCGAAATCGTCACGGAGCCGGAAATGCGCAGCGCCGCCGAAGCAGTCGCGTATGCGAAGGCGCTGCACGGGCTCGTCGTGTGGCTCGGCATCTGCGACGGCAACATGCAGGAAGGCTCGTTCCGCTGCGATGCGAACGTCTCGGTGCGTCCGGTCGGCCAGAAGGAATTCGGCACGCGCGCCGAGATCAAGAACCTGAACTCGTTCCGCTTCCTCGAAGAAGCTATTCAGTACGAAGTGCGCCGTCAGATCGAACTGATCGAAGATGGCGGCACCGTCGTGCAAGAAACGCGGCTGTACGATCCGGACAAGCGCGAAACGCGCTCCATGCGCAGCAAGGAAGACGCGCACGACTACCGCTATTTCCCTGATCCCGATCTGATGCCGCTCGTGATCGAGGAAAGCTGGGTGGCGCGCGTGCGTGACGAGATGCCGGAACTGCCGGCGGACATGCAGAAGCGTTTCGTCGATACCTACGGCCTGACGTCCTACGACGCCGGCGTGCTCACTTCGTCGAAGGCGATGGCCGCGTACTTCGAAGCGGTCGTCGAGAAGGCGGGCGCGGCGCAGGCGAAGATCGCCGCGAACTGGCTCATGGGCGACGTCTCCGCGCAGCTCAACCGCGAATCGCTCGATATCGCTCAGTCGCCGGTGTCGGCGGCGCAGCTCGCGCTGGTGCTGCAACGCATCGCGGACGGCACCATCTCCAACAAGATCGCGAAGGACATCTTCCAGTCCATCTGGGAAGAGAAGGCAACGGACGAAGCCGCGGCCGACCGCATCATCGAGGCGAAAGGGCTGAAGCAGATCTCGGACACCGGCGCGCTGGAAGCGATCATCGACGAAGTGCTCGCCGCTAACCAGAAGTCCGTGGACGAATTCCGCGCGGGCAAGGAGAAGGCGTTCAACGCACTGATCGGCCAGGCCATGAAGGCGACGAAGGGCAAGGCCAATCCGCAGCAGGTCAATGAATTGCTGAAGAAAAAGCTGGGCTGAGTCGGCGGCGCATTGTCGCGCATGGTCTGCTGATTCAGGAGCGTAAGACTTACGGGCTGTTGCCGGTTGATCTGTGCAGCGGCCCGTTTTTCATTGCTGAAGCGGAAAAAACATGGCCAAGAAATCCGACCTGGACGACTATCGCGTTCCGTACTTCGACGGCGGGAAAAAGCTCAAGGCGTTCGACATCACTTCAGTCGATCCGTCTGCGAAGCCGTTCTCGACAGGCGCGAAAGACGACGACCGCGCGCGCCTCGCTGAGATCGGCGCGCAGCTGAACGAGTTGCAGGAGAAGCTGCACGCCCAGCGCCGCGAGCGCGTGCTGCTGGTGCTGCAAGGCATGGACACGAGCGGCAAGGACGGCACGGTGCGCGGCGTGTTTCAGGACGTCGATCCGCTCGGCCTGCGCATCGTGCCGTTTCGCGCGCCGACCGAGCGCGAGATGGCGCACGACTTTCTCTGGCGCGTTCACGCGCAAGCGCCGATGGCGGGCGAACTCGCGATCTTCAACCGCAGCCACTACGAAGACGTGCTCGTGCCGCGCGTGCTGAAGCAAATCGACGATGACGAATGCGAGCGGCGCTATCGTCATATCCGCGAGTTCGAGGCGCTGCTCGCGGACGCCGGCACGACCATCGTCAAATGCTTTCTGCACATTTCCAAGGACGAGCAGCGCGAGCGGTTGCAGGCGCGCATCGACGATCCGACGAAGCACTGGAAGTTCGACGTCTCCGACCTCGAGGCCCGCAAGCTCTGGGACGACTATCAGCGCGCGTATTCCGTGGCGCTCGGCGCGACCTCGACGGACTACGCGCCGTGGTACATCATTCCGGGCGATTCGAAGACGCATCGGAACGTGATGGTCGCCGAACTCGTCTTGCGCACGTTGCAGGGCATGAAGCTCGAATTCCCGCCGGCGAAGGAATCGCTCAAGGGCGTGAAGGTCGAGTAAATCAAATCAAGAAGAAAGGAAGCGTATGTTTCGCGTGATCACCGCCAATCTGAACGGCATTCGTTCGGCTGCCAAGAAAGGCTTTTTCGACTGGTTCGGCGAGCAGGCAGCCGACGTCGTCTGCGTGCAGGAAATCAAGTGCTCGCAAGACGACCTGACGCCCGAGTTCCTCGCGCCGCACGGCTTTCAGGGCTACTTCCAGCACGCGGTCAAGAAGGGCTACAGCGGCGCGGGCGTCTATACGCGGCACGAGCCGGACGACGTGATCATCGGTTTCGGCAGCGAGGAGTTCGATCCCGAAGGGCGCTACGTGGAAGCGCGCTTCGGCAGGCTTTCGGTGGTGTCGGTGTATGTGCCATCGGGATCGAGCGGCGATGAGCGTCAGCAGGCGAAGTACCGCTTCATGGACGAATTCATGCCGCATCTCGCCGCGCTCTCGAAAGAGCGCGAAGTCATTCTGTGCGGCGACGTGAACATCGTGCACAAGGAAATCGACATCAAGAACTGGAAGAGCAATCAGAAGAATTCCGGCTGTCTGCCGGAGGAACGCGCGTGGCTGACCAAGCTGTTCGACGAGGTGGGCTATGTCGACGTGTTCCGCACGCTCGACCAGCGGCCCGAGCAATACACGTGGTGGAGCAATCGCGGTCAGGCGTACGCGAAGAACGTCGGCTGGCGCATCGACTATCAGATCGCGACCAAAGAGGTTGCCGCGACCGCGAAGAGCACGTCCATCTTCCGCGACATCAAGTTCAGCGACCACGCGCCGCTGACGATCGACTATGACTGGAAGGTCGGTCGGAAGTGATCACCGCCCGCTCTTCTTGAACCGCCCCATGCCCGCGTAGTTTGGCAACGCATCGATACTCTTGCCGACGGCTTTCGCATAAAGCGGCATCATGTCCGACATGCGTTTCTCCAGATCCTGCTTGCGGTCCGGCCCGTACGGATGCATCCAGACGAAACCATTGTCCTCGCGGCGCGTGGCGGTATCGATCTTGTTCCACAGCGTGACGGCGGCGCGCGGATCGTAGCCCGCGCGCGAGGCGATCTCGCTGCCGATCACGTCAGCTTCGGTTTCGTCGGCGGGCGAATAGCGCATGGCGAGCAACTGATCGCCGATGCCGAGCGGCGTCGAGCCGACATCCGCAAAGCCGAAAAGCTGCGGCATCGTTCCCGCCGTCAGTTGCTCGGCCTGCTGGCGGCCGAGCCGCTCGCGGGCGTGTTCGCGCAGCGCGTGCGCGATCTCGTGGCCCATCATCATGCCGATCTCGTTGTCGTTCAGATGCAGCTTCTCGATCAAGCCGCTATACACGACGATCTTGCCGCCCGGCAGACAGTACATGCGGATCTCGTTCGACCGCACGACGTTGATTTCCCACTTCCAGTTCTTCGAGCGGTCGTTCCACTTGAGCGCGAACGGAATCTCGTGATTCGCGATATCGCGCACGCGCTTCACCAGCGCGTTGTCATTCGGCAGCAGCCGCTTGTTGCGCTCGGCCTCGTGGATGATCGTGGCGTACGCGTCGGCCGATTGCTGTTCGAGCGCCGCAGGCGGAATGAGGTTGCGAAAGAGCGCGGTATTGCCGAAGCGGATCTGGTTGTTCGGCGCAGTGTAAGGCGCGGGAGCGCGGTCTTCGTCCTGCGCATGCGCGCGCGGCGATGCGAGCGAGGCGCACGCGAGCGCGCAGACAAGCGTCCGCGCGAGCGCGCGGCCCGCACGGTGAGTCGATATGCGCACCGTCATCGTTTTGGTCTCCAGGGCGCGATGATCGGCAACAGTAACATGCCCGGAATCGACAGCGCGATGCAGACGAGGAAGTATTCGAACCAGCCCGTCCGCGCGACGATAAAGCCGCTCAGCGCGGACACGACCGTGCGCGGCACCGCCGCCAGGCTCGTGAAAAGCGCGAATTGCGTCGCGGTGTAGCGCGGGTCGGTGGTGCTCGCGATGTACGCGGTGAACGTGGCGAGCGTGAGTCCCGTGGCGAACGTCTCGAAGCCGTACAGCACCGCGAGCGCGACCGGCGACGGCCCGATCTTCGCGAGCCACGCGAAGCCGAATGTGGCGACGATTTGCAACACGCCGAAAATCCACAGCCCGCGCGCAATGCCGATCTTCACCAGAAACACGCCGCCGATAATGCCGCCCGCGAGGCTCGTCCAGAACGCGACCGTCTTCGCGATCACGCCGAGCTGCAAGGTCGTGAAGCCCAGGTCGAGAAAGAACTTGGTGGCGAGCGCGGTCGCCATGGTGTCGCCGAGCTTGTACAGAAAAATGAAGCTGAGCACGAGGAGCGCGGCGCGCCAGCCGTCGCGCGTGACAAATTCGTGGAAGGGCTCGACGACCGCATCGCGCAGACTTTTCGGCGGCGTGCCGTGCACGGCCGGTTCCTTCACGACGAGCGTGGTCACGATGCCCGGCACCATGAACAGCGCCGTCACGATAAAAACCGTCTTCCACGGCAGGAAGCCGGCGAGAATCAGCGCGAGCGAGCCCGGCACGAGACCCGCCACTTTGTACGCATTGACGTGGACTGCGTTGCCGAGGCCCTGTTCGGTGTCCGCGAGCAGTTCGCGCCGGTACGCGTCGATGGCGATATCCTGGCTTGCGCTGAACAACGCGAGCAGACCGGCGATGGCGGCCACCGTCCAGATGTCCTCGCTCGGCGAAACAAAGCCGAACGCGCCGATGGCCAGCGTCACGAGCACTTGCGTGACGAGCATCCAGCCGCGCCGCCGGCCGGGCCGCCAGAACGGCAGACGCGGCACGTAGCGGTCCATCAGCGGCGCCCAGACGAATTTCCACGTATAAGGCAGCCCGAGCAGCGCGAACAGACCGATCTGCTTGACGTCGATGTGCTCTTTCGTGAGCCACGCCTGCAACAGACTCAGCAGCGTGAAAAGCGGCAATCCCGACGTGAAGCCGAGAAACACGCAAATCAGAATGCGCGCGTTGAGAAACGCGCGCCAGCGGGGATGTTCTTCGTGAGCAGTTAGAGCGGGCGCCTCGTGTGGCGTGTCGGGCATGTCGATGTTGGAAAAGCGTTGTCGATGCTTGATGCGCCGGGTCGCATCACCGGCGCTTCACGCGATAGACCGCAAGACTACCACGCCAGTTCGCGCCCCAACGGATGGACTGCCCACCGTGCAGCACCACGCGGTCCAGAATCTCGATGCCCACTTCCGGCGCGAGCGCCTCGAAGTCCTTGATGGTCAGGACGCGCACGTTCGGCGTGTTATGCCATTGATACGGCAGCGACTTCGACACCGGCATGCGGCCTTGAATGACCGCAAGCCGGTGCGGCCAATAGCCGAAGTTCGGAAACGACACGATGCATTCGCGCCCCACGCGCACCGTTTCGCGCAGGATCGCGGCGGTCTGGTGAATGGTCTGCAGCGTCTGCGAGAGGATCGCGAAATCGAAGCTGTCGTCTTCGAAAAGGCGCAGGCCGTCTTCGAGATTCTGCTGGATCACGTTTACGCCCTTCTGCGCGCAGGCGAGCACGCCGGCGTCGTTGATCTCGATGCCGTAGCCGTTCACTTCCAGCTCTTCGGCGAGCAGCGAGAGCAGCGACCCGTCGCCGCAGCCGAGATCGAGCACGGTGGAGCGCGGTTCGACCCAGCGCGCGATCGCCCGGAAGTCCGAGCGCAGCGCGAGCGAATCAAGCGTGTTCTGGTTCATGCGCCGATCTCCGTGGCAATGCGTTCGTAGTAGGCGCGCATCAGGTTGTGATAGCGCGCGTCGTCGAGCAGGAAGGCGTCGTGGCCGTGCGGCGCGTCGATTTCGGCGTAACTCACCGTCCGCTTGTTGTCGAGCAGCGCCTTCACGATCTCGCGGGAACGCGCCGGCGCGAAACGCCAGTCGGTCGTGAAGCTCGCGATCAGATACTTCGCCTTCGTGCGGGCGAGCGCCTGCGTGAGATCGCCGTCGTAGGCTTTGGCGGGATCGAAATAATCCAGCGCGCGCGTGATGAGCAGGTACGTGTTGGCGTCGAAGTATTCGGCGAACTTGTCCGCCTGATAGCGCAGATACGACTCCACTTCGAACTCGACGTCGAAGTTGAAGTTGTACGCGTCGAGCGCGCCTTCGGCACGGCGCAGCGCGCGGCCGAATTTCACGGCCATGTCGTCGTCCGAAAGATACGTGATGTGGCCGATCATGCGCGCGACGCGCAGGCCCCGGCGCGGCTTCACGCCGTGCGCGTAATAGTCGCCGCCGTGGAAGTCGGGGTCCGAGAGAATCGCGGAGCGCGCGGTTTCGTTGAACGCGATGTTCTGCGCCGAGAGCTTCGGCGTCGACGCGATCACGATGCAATGCCCGAGCCGCTCCGGGTACATGAGGCTCCACGCGAGCGCCTGCATGCCGCCGAGACTGCCGCCCATCACGGCCGCGAATCGCTCGATGCCGAAGCGGTCAGCCACGCGCGCCTGCGCGTGCACCCAGTCTTCCACCGTCACGACAGGAAAGCGCGCGCCGTACGGCTTGCCGGTCGCGCGGTCGATGCTCATCGGCCCGGTCGAGCCGAAGCACGAGCCGAAGTTGTTCACGCCGATCACGAAGAAGCGATTGGTGTCGAGCGGCTTGCCGGGCCCGACCATGTTGTCCCACCAGCCGACGTCCTTCGGATTGTCGGCGTACACGCCCGCGACGTGATGCGACGCGTTGAGCGCATGGCAGACGAGCACCGCGTTCGAGCGCGCGGCGTTGAGTTCACCGTACGTTTCGACGACGAGTTCATAGTCGCCGAGCGAACTGCCGCTCTGAAGCACGAGCGGCTCGGAAAAGCGCAAGGTTTGGGGAGTGACGATGCCGATGGATTCCATTCATTCCGCCTTTACTGGGCGGCTAAACGGTGTCGGCTGGGCGCGAAGAAGCGGAAGATAGGCGCGGCTGACGACCTCTTTAGCCGCATTTATAGTGAACCGGAGCAATGCCGATGCCCTGGTTCGCGCGCCCGCAATCGAGTCAGCAAATCGGCGCGTGTTCAATTCTGTCAAGCGGTGAAGTATAGCGGAAAACGTAACAAAGCCGCTAATCGTGACGGCGGTCGCCGGCTTGGGTGGCGCGTCGTTTTCTGTCTATATTGTCTAGGCATCGCGCCTTGCCGGGAATCGACATGAAACCGAGTCGCGTCAGACCGCTGAGTCATTTGAAGAGCCGCGCAGCCGAGATGATCCGCAACGTCGTGGAGAGCCGCGAGCCGATGCTCATCACGCAGAACGGCGAAGCGAAGGTTGTCGTACAGGACGTTCAGTCCTACGAGGACCTGCATCAGACCGTCGCGCTGCTCAAGATTCTGGCAATGGGGCAAAAGTATATCGAGGCGGGACATTGCATCAGCGCGGGCGATTTTTTCGCCGAGATCGAGCGGCTCGACAAGGAAGAGGGCCTCAAATGAAGACCGTCTTTCTCGATCCCGTTCGACAAGACCTCCAGGACTTCCGGCGTTACGTGATCAACAAGTTCGGCGGCACCGCGTGGAAAGCGACGCGCGACAAGATTGCGGATGCCGTCGCGGACATCGAGGCTTCGCCGCGCAAGGGCGCGACGCCGCCGGAACTCGTCGACTTTCGCATGACGGGCTATTACGAAGTCGTTAGCGGGACGAACCGAATCATCTATAAGGTCGACGACGACACCATCTACGTGCATCTCGTCGTCGATATGCGTTCGGACCTCGAAGATATTCTCGCGCGGCGGCTTTTCAGGATCTAGCCGCTGGCCGCCCGAGCGCGCCGCCGCCCATGCCGAGCGTCAGCGCGCGCAACGACCGCACCGTGCGATCCACATAGTGCGGCCTGCCCACGCCCGGCAAGCGCGCCGAAACCGCGCCTGCGGTCGTGCGCGCCGCCGGCAGATGCCCGACGATCCACACGGTCCGGATGCCCAGCCGCCGATAGCTTTTCAGATGCCCGCGCGTGTCTTCGACGAGAATCGCATCGGCGAGACGCACGCGCGCGCGTCGCATCGCACGGCGAAGCATCGGCGCGTCCGGCTTCGAACGCCAGCGGTCGCCTTCGCGCATGTCCTCGATGGCGATCACGCGCTCGAATAGCCGCTCGATGCCGAGTTCCGCGAGCACGGCCCGCGCGTAGACGGACGGCGCGTTGGTCAGCACGATCTTGCGGCCCGGCAGCGCGCGCAGCGTTCGGCCGATGCCGCGTTCGGCGCGCAGCATCGACGGAAGATCGGCGAACGTGTGCACGACGTGCAGAAAGTCGGCCGGATCGACGCCGTGATGCTTCACGAGGCCGACGAGCGTGGCGCCGTATCGAACCGTATAGCCGACGCGCAACCGGTTCGCCTCGTCCACATCGACGCCGAGCCGGTCCATGATGTACTGCGTCATCGCGCGATTGATGGCCGGGAAGATCTGATGCGACGCGTGATGCAGCGTGTTGTCGAGATCGAAGAGCCAGACCGGCACGCGCGGCTCGACGCGGCGGCGGCGGGAAGTAGGTTGCGAATTCATTGCGCGAAAAGAAACGCCCGCGCGGAGGCGGGCGTCGTCATGAAATGAGCAAGGCTCAATGAAGCTCAATGCGAGCGGATCATCGTGCCGAACGGCTGTTCGGTCAGGATTTCGAGCAGCACCGAATGCTCGATGCGCCCGTCGATGATATGCACCGAGCGCACGCCGCTCTTCGCGGCATCCAGCGCCGACGAGATTTTCGGCAGCATGCCGCCGGAGATGGTGCCGTCGGCGAAAAGCGCGTCGATCTCGCGCGCTGAGAGGTCCGTGAGCAGATTGCCTTCCTTGTCCATCACGCCGGGAATGTTGGTCATCATGACGAGCTTTTCGGCGTTCAGCACGACCGCCAGCTTGCCAGCGACCAGATCCGCGTTGATGTTGTACGAGAGGCCGTCTTCACCGAAGCCGATGGGCGAAATGACGGGGATGAACGCGTCGTCCTGCAGCGCCTTCACGACAGCCGGATTAATGGCTTCCACTTCGCCCACTTGACCGATGTCGATGAACTGCCCCGGATTGTCGCGGTCCGGCATCATCAGCTTGCGCGCGTGGATGAGTCCGCCGTCCTTGCCGGTGAGACCGACCGCGTGGCCGCCGAAGTGATTGATGAGCGTGACGATGTCCTGCTGCACTTCGCCGCCGAGCACCCACTCGACGACTTCCATCGTCTCTTCGTCGGTGACGCGCATGCCTTGAATGAACGTGCCCTGCTTGCCGATCTTCTTCAGCGCCTGGTCGATCTGCGGGCCGCCGCCGTGGACGATCACCGGGTTGATGCCGACGAGCTTCAGCAGAATGACGTCGCGCGCGAAGCCTTGCTTCAGGCGCTCTTCGGTCATGGCATTGCCGCCGTATTTGATCACGACCGTCTTGCCGTGATATTGACGAATATAGGGCAGCGCCTCGGCCAGGATTTCAGCTTTCAGGGTAGGCGCGATCTGCGTGAGGTCGGGAAGGTCGGACATGGCGGCAGTCGAGGCGAAGAGCGTTTAAACAGGCGGAATTGTACAGGACCGATGCGAGGCGATATGACGTTTTGCCGCGACGCCGCCGCGGTTTCCGGCACGGCCGGCGACGTGCGATCATCGTTCATCTTTCGCTGTCACGCACGCGTCACCATGACGAAGCCACCGTCTCCACCGCCCGCGCCGCGCGCCGTGTGCGCCCGCTGCGGCGCGGCGTTCCGATGCGGCTCGCTTTCGGGCGATGCCGCCTGCTGGTGCGCGTCGCTGCCCGCGTTGCCGGCCGAGCGCTTGCGCGCGGGCGAAGTGTGTCTGTGCCGGGCGTGCCTGCTCGCCGAAATAGAAAAGGCCGGCCTTTCGAGTTAGCAGAGCGCATGCCGCGCGGGGTGCGACAAATCGCGCCATCGGCGGTTCGGCGGCGCGCGCAAGCGGGATAATGCCGCATGAACCACGACTTGCCGGCGCGCTGTTGCTGCCGGCGCGCACTCGAAGGCACATGCATCGCATAACGAATACCGGTCGCGTCAACCTCGGCCATCTGTTCTGGCTTCGCTCGCTCGCGATCATCGGCCAGTTGACGACCATCGCCGTCGTGCAGATTTGGCTCGGCGCGAATCTGCCGCTGCCGGCCATGCTGCTCGTGATCGCGCTGGAGATGGTCTTCAACGGGCTGACGTGGCTGCGCGTCGCGCGGGCGCGGCCCGAGACGAACCTCGAACTGTTCGGGCAGATGTGCGTCGATCTCGGCGCGCTGTCCGCGCTGCTGTTTCTGTCGGGCGGCGCGACCAATCCGTTCGTCACGCTGTATCTGCCGTCGCTCGCCATTGCCGCCGCCATCCTGCCGTGGCACATGATGGCGTGTCTCGCGCTCTTCGCCGTCGCGTGTTACGCGCTTCTCAGCTACAACTACGTGCCGCTCAATATCGAGAATCCGGCGAATCTCTTCGATTATTTCCGCCTCGGCCTGTGGGTCAACTTCATGGTGAGCGTGGGCTTGATCGGCTGGTTCGTCGCGCGCATGTCGCGGGCGCTGCGCCTGCGCGACGCCGCGCTCGCCGACGCGCAGCAGCGTCATCTGCGCGATGAACGCGCGGTCGCGCTCGGCGTGCAGGCAGCGACCGTCGCGCATGAAATGGGCACGCCGCTGTCCACCATTGCCATGCTCTCCGAAGAATTGCGCGATGCCGCCGCGCACGACTCCAACCTCGCGCCGTACGCCGACGACTTCGAACTGCTCGAACAGCAGATGGCGCTGTGCACGTCGGCGCTGGCGCGGCTGCGCAGCCGGGCGAGCGGGCCGTCGAACCGGCAGCCGCTCGACGAATGGCTCGCGAGTTTCATCGAGCAATGGCGGCTGCGGCACCCGCAAGTGGAGTTCGAGCAAGTCGGCGAAGCGCCGGCCACGGCGTCCATCGACGACGCGGTGGCCGTCGGCCAGATTCTCACGATCCTGCTCGACAACGCCGCGCGCGCGAGCAGCGAGTTCGTGACGCTGCAAGCCGTGTCGGAAGCGGAAGAGGGCGCGCGTTACGTGCGCTTCGAAGTGTGCGATCGCGGCCCCGGCATTCCGCCCGCGCTGCGCGCGTCGCTCGGCGCGGGTCCTGTCGACAGCACGCAGGGCGGTCACGGCGTCGGGCTCTATCTCGCGTTCGCGGCGGCGGCGCGGCTCAACGGTTCCATCGAACTGTTGGAGGCCGAGCCGCACGGCACGCGCGCTGTGCTCAAGGTGCCGAACCGGGGCGCGGCGGCGGCGCCGGTTGCGACGGCGCGAACGGAATCGAGCGGCGCGGCGTGAACCTGCTTGGCCAAGAGAAACAAGGAGAAATGAACCATGAGCGATAACAACTTCCTGATCATCGACGACGACGAAGTCTTTTCGGGCATTCTGGCGCGCGGGCTGGCGCGTCGCGGCTACACGGCGCATCAGGCGCACAACGCGGACGACGCCGTGAAGCTCGCGAACCAGCACAAGTTCGGTCAAATCACGGTGGACTTGCATCTCGGCAACGATTCCGGGCTGCGCCTCGTCGCCCCGTTGCGCGACCTGCAACCGGATGCGCGCATTCTCGTGCTGACCGGCTATGCGAGTATCGCAACGGCCGTGCAAGCGGTGAAGGACGGCGCGGACAATTATCTGGCGAAGCCCGCGAACGTCGAATCGATTCTGCTGGCGCTTCAGGAAGAGGCGAGCGAGCAGACGGCCGAGGAAGCGATCGAGCATCCGACGCTGCTTTCGGTGGCGCGGCTGGAGTGGGAGCATATCCAGCGGGCGCTGGCGGAGAACAACGGCAATATTTCGGCGACGGCGCGCGCGCTCAACATGCATCGGCGCACGTTGCAGCGCAAGCTGGCGAAGAAGCCGGTGCGCCAGTAAGCGACCGCTGCCACGCAGGAAAACGACGAACAAAAAAAGAACCGCCCAAGCCGGGGAACGAGGGCGGTAATCGGAGAGTTGCAACGACTTCGTGCATATACATGGGGATATGCACGAACGCAGCATACGTGCCGGCATCGCACCCTTATATACGATAAATCCGAAAAGTAGGAAGTCTCCTAATCGCCTGCTTGTTAGCAACAAGAAAGGTGTCTCCCATGCCGCCATGCGCGCGGCGATGTTTCCGCCATATACCCTGTATACCGCGCTCAAGAAACACGTCGCGAGCGCCGTAAAGCCTCCTTGTGCGTGACATGTATCGCGCAACGCCGGCATTGCACCGGCGAGAAGCGCTGTCCGCGGGCGTCGTCTGCGGGGCGCGGAAAAGGAGCCGGGGACCGGAAGCGAGCGAGCGCGTGCGCGCCGGCTGCGTCCGACGTGCCCGCTCGCGACATTCGGAGACATCGATGAAAGGGTTTGACCGCCTGTCGGTCTTGAGCAAGCTGCTGTTGTCGTTCGCGGTCGTGATTCTGTTCACGGCATGCGTGGGCGGAACGGGCGTGGTGTCGCTTGCCAAGATGCATAGCCTCGTCGAGGAAATCGGCGACCGTCACATGGACGGCCTCTACTGGGCCGAGGAAATCAACAAGCACAAGGTCAACACGGACCTCGACGCCGCCAACCTGACCTTCGCCGACGACGCCGGCAAGCAGAAGCTCAAGCAGGACATGGGCGAATCGCTCGCCGCGATGCATCGCGCGTTCGAGCGCATGCGCCCGACGCTCTCGACGCCGCAAGGCTCGGCGCTCTACGACGCCGCGAGCCAGTCGGTCGCCGCGTGGGAAGAGATCGTGCAGATGCAGATGGGCGTGAAGCCGATGCCTATCGACGTCGATCAGATGGGGTTGATTGCACGCGCGATTGCCGCGAGCGAGAAGGCGCGCGACGCGCTGGAGCGGCTCGCCGACTACAAGCGTGCGCGCGCGACGGCGGCGCGCGCGAGCGCGGCGGCGGAGTACGACACCATGCGCGTCGTGTTGCTCGCGCTCGTTCTGGGCGCGATGGCGGCGGGCGCGGTGCTCGCGGTGGTCATCGGCCGGCGTCTTGCCGCGCAGCTCGGCGGCGAGCCGGCGTATGCGGCGCAGATCGCCAACCGCATTGCGCAAGGCGATCTGACGGCGCGCGTCGAGACGCGTCCCGGCGACGACAGCAGCATGCTGCACAGCCTCGGCAACATGAGCAGCAAGCTCGCGGAGATCGTCGGCGGCATTCGCCACGCGAGCGAGTCGATTTTGTTCGCATCGCGCGAGATCGCGCAGGGCAACACCGACCTCTCGCAACGCACGGAGGAACAGGCGGCGTCGCTGGAAGAAACCGCGTCGAGCATGGAGCAGCTGACCGCGACCGTGCGCCAGAACGCGAGCAATGCCGACGAAGCCACCACGCTCGCGCGCGGCGCGTCGGACGTGTCGGCGCGCGGCAGCGAACTGGTCGGCGAAGTGGTCGACAACATGCGCGAACTGGCGTCAGGCAGCAAGCGCATGACGGACATCATCGCGGTGATCGAAGGCATCGCGTTCCAGACGAACATTCTCGCGTTGAACGCAGCCGTCGAAGCGGCGCGGGCGGGCGAAGAAGGGCGCGGCTTCGCGGTCGTGGCGGGCGAAGTGCGCTCGCTCGCGCAGCGCAGCGCGATGTCGGCGAAGGAGATCAAGGAACTGATCGAAGCCTCGACGGCGCGCGTGGACAGCGGCGCGGCGATTGCCGAGCGCGCCGGCGCGACGATGGCGGAAGTCACGGAAGCCGTGCAGCGCGTGACGGGCATCATGGCGCAGATTTCGGCGGCGTCGCACGAGCAGAGCGCGGGCATCGAGCAGGTGAATCGCGCGGTCGCGCAGATGGATCAGGTGACGCAGCAGAACGCGGCGCTCGTCGAGCAGGCCGCAGCAGCGGCCGGGGCGATGGCGGATCAGGCCGAGCAGTTGAAAGGCGCGGTGGCGGTGTTCGAGCTCGAAGGGCGCGCTTAAGCGGACGGCAGGGCGGCGGAGGCAGGGCTTGCGCGGGCTGGTGGCGGTTCGGGCGTCTTCGCGTCGAGCGAATGCCGATTGAAAAAGCGCCCGCCGATCGCGCAGGCAACGTCGCGTGTAGGTGCGCGCCGATGGTTCGCGTTCGCCCGCAAGCCGGTGTCGGTTCGCGCAGAAAGGTTCGCGTTCGCCCGCAAACCGGTGCCGGTTCGCGCGTCGTCGCATCGAGCGAACGCCGCTTGAAGAATCGCCCGCCGATCGCGCAGGCAACGTCGCGTGTAGGCGCGCGAGAAGGTCTGTCTCCGCCCGCAGGACGTCGCCGGTTCGCGCGTCGTCGCATCAACCGAACGCCGCCTGAAGAAGCGCCCGCCGATCGCGCAGGCAGCATCGCCCGTAGGCGCGCGGAAACGTTCGGATTCGCCCTCAGGCCGGTGTCGGTTCGTGCGTCGTCGCATCGAGCGAACGCCGCTTGAACAGCGCGCGCCGATTACGCGGGCAACGTCGCGTGCAGGCGCCCGCATAAGGGTTCGGATTCGCCTGCAAGCCGGTGGCGGGTTCACGCGTCGTCGCATCAAGCGAATGCCGCTGCAAAACAGCGTTCGCCGATCGCGCAGGCAACGTTGCGTGTAGGCGTGCGGCAAGGCCCACCTCCGTCGCCGATTCGCCGGCGACTAAGCCCGCAACACCACGCGACAGCGCCCACGCAACCCCAACCCCCGCGAAACCGCGCCCAACATCGCATAAGCAACACCGATTTTCGGCTCGCTTGCCTCGGTTCGGCCCACTCCGTACACTCGCGCCTGTCCGAAGAATCAAGCGCGCCGCGTGGCCGGCGCATCATCGCCGAGAAGGAGAGCTGCCCATGTCCGATTCCTATTTCCCGCGCTGGCCCGAGCAGCCGAATGCCGAAGGCGGGCGCGTCGTCGGGCCTGACGAGCGCCTGCCCTGGCCGCAAATGATCGCGATGGGCATTCAGCACGTCGTCGCGATGTTCGGCTCCACCGTGCTCGCGCCGCTCCTGATGGGCTTCGATCCGAATCTCTGCATCTTCATGTCCGGCATCGGCACGCTGCTGTTTTTCGTGCTCGTAGGCGGACGCGTGCCGAGCTATCTCGGCTCCAGCTTCGCGTTCATCGGGCTCGTGATCGCGGTCACGGGCTACTCCGGGCACGGCGCGAACCCCAACATTCCGGTCGCGCTCGGCGGCATCATCGCGTGCGGCGTGGCGTATGCGGTCATCGGCGCGATCGTCGCGGCAGTCGGCACACGCTGGATCGAAGCGCTGATGCCGCCCGTCGTCACCGGCTCGATCGTCTGCGTGATCGGGCTGAATCTCGCGCCGATCGCCGTGAAAGGCGTGAGCGGCAGCAACTTCGATTCGTGGATGGCGCTCGTCACCGTGCTGTGCGTCGGCGGCGTCGCGGTGTTCGCGCGCGGCATGGCGCAGCGGCTGCTCATTCTGATCGGCCTCGCCATTGCGTACATCATCTACGCGGTGCTGACCAACGGCATGGGCATGGGCAAGCCGATCGACTTCGGCATCGTCTCGAACGCCGCGTGGTTCGGCCTGCCGCACTTCACCGCGCCGGTCTTCCAGCCGCAGGCCATGACGCTGCTCGCGCCCATCGCGATCATTCTCGTCGCGGAAAATCTCGGCCACATCAAGGCGGTCGGCGCGATGACCGGACGCAGTCTCGACAAGTACATCGGCCGCGCGTTCATCGGCGACGGGCTTGCCACTATCGTCTCGGGCTTTGCCGGCGGCACGGGCGTGACGACCTACGCGGAAAACATCGGCGTGATGGCAGTCACCAAGATCTACTCGACGCTCGTGTTCGTGATCGCGGCGCTCTTCGCCATCGTGCTCGGCTTTTCGCCGAAGTTCGGCGCGCTGATCCAGACGATTCCCGGCCCGGTGCTCGGCGGCGTGTCGATCGTCGTGTTCGGGCTGATCGCGGTGACGGGCGCGCGCATCTGGGTCGTCAACAAGGTGGACTTCTCGGATAACCGCAATCTGATCGTCGCGGCAGTGACGCTCGTGCTCGGCGCAGGCGATTTCACGCTGAAGCTCGGCGGTTTCGCGCTCGGTGGCATCGGCACGGCGACGTTCGGCGCGATCATTTTCTACGCGATTTTGCGGCGGCGCGGGGCGGGTGTCGTTTGATGTTTGCTGGGGTGCGGCCACGCCGCCCCCCCTTTAGGCCGTCATCCCCCGCTTACGATTCACGATCGCCGTCTCCGAAAGATCAATCTCCCGCATCAGCTTGTTCAGCGTCTCATCGTTGATCGCCTGATCCGTTCTCAGCCGCAGCACTTCCGCGCGCTCGGCCCGCAGGGCCGCCATTCTGAGCCGCGTTTCCACGATCTCGCTTCGTCTCGCCGCCACGCGCGGCGCTTCCTCGTCGCCGAGCGATTCCAGCCGCAGCCGGTACGTGTCCATCACGCGCGCCGTCGAATCCGCGCAGCGGGCCGACGCAGCTTCGTCCATGTCGTCGGTGAGCAGCGCGTGCGTTTCGTCGATGGCGCGGATCGCCGCCTGCGCCGCGCGCCGACGCGCCAGCCGCTCCTCCGCCGCGTGCGGATTGCGCTCGCGCTTCGCGCCGCGCAGCACCACCGGCAAGCCGACGACCGCAATCAAAAGCGAAGCCAGAATCACCGCCGACGCGATGAAAATCGCCAGATCGCGCCCCGCGAGCGCCGCGCCGTTGTCGAGCGTGACCGGCAGCGAGAGCACGCCCGCGAGCGTCACCGCGCCGCGCACGCCGCCGATCGTCGTCAGCGTGAGCGTCCGCAAGCCGGGCGCGGCGCTTTCGATACCGACCTTCGCCGCGCTGCGGCTCGCGACCCAGCGCAGGCAATACACCCACACGAAGCGCAGCGCGTAGAGCGCGAGCACCGTCGCGATCACATAGCCGATCAGGAGGCCGACTTGCGCGTTGCCGTCCTGATGCGCCTCGATCAGCGCGCGCCCGATGATGTGCGGCAACTGCAAGCCGAGCAGAATGAACACCATGCCGTTGAACACGAACTCGATCATCGTCCACGTGCTCGTCATGCGCACGCGCACGGCGCTCGGAATGGTCGCGCGCAGGCTTTGAATGTTCATCATCATCCCGGCGGAAACGGCCGCGAGAATGCCCGAGCAGCCCGCGCGCTCCGAGATCACATAGGCGGCGAACGGAATCAGCACGGTCAGGATGACGCCCGCGGCGGGATCGTCGTCTTCGGAAAACTTGAGCACGCGCGCCGGAATCTCGGTGACGATCCAGCTGATCGCCGCGCCGATCGCGAGGCCGCCCACCGAGATCACGACGAAGCTGATGGCTGCCTCGTGCAGCGAAAACACGCCGGTCAGCGCGGCCGCGATCGCGAACTTCAGCGCGACGAGACCCGACGCGTCGTTCATCAACGCTTCGCCTTCCAGAATATGCATGAGGTTCGCCGGAATGCGGTTGCGCCCGGCGATGCCCGTGAGCGCGACGGCATCGGTCGGCGAGAGCACGGCCGCGAGCGCGAAGGCGACGGGAAGCGGCATCGCCGGAATCATCCAGTGCAGGAAGTAGCCGAGCGCGCCCACGGTGATGAACACGAGCCCGAGCGCCAGCATGAGAACGGCGCGGCGCGCGAGATACAGCTCGCGTTTCGGTATGCGCCAGCCGTCGGCGAACAGCAGCGGCGGGATGAACAGCAGCATGAACAGTTCGGGATCGAACGTGACATGCAGCCGGAAGCCGGGCCACGCGAGCATCGCGCCGATGGCGATCTGAATGAGCGGCAGCGGCAGCTTGACCGGCAGCAGGCTGAGACCGACGCCGGACAGCGCCACGATCATCAGCAGGATGAGAACGGTGAAGACGATTTCCATGCCGGATGCGAACGCGCAGGCGTCCGTTTATTTTCGAGACGACGCGAGAGTGTAGCCCGACGCTTCATCCACGGCATTTTGCGCGACGCACCCGCGCGGTGCACATGCATGCGTTGTCCGCCCGTTGGCGGTGCATGAAACCTGCAAACGCCCGACAAAGGCGGCGGCATCGCGCGCATGGACCTTGCTTTATCGACACCCACGGGACGCGAGACTCCCGACGAGATCATCGAGGGCGGTTCTTATGAAAACGGTATCGGGCGGGACCGGCGCGGGGCCGGAGCAGGAAGCGCGCGGCGCGCGCGCGGGGGCATCCACATGGTGATCGCCAATCCCGAAAAGACGACGCTCTCCGCGCGCAGCTTCGAGCTCGGCGTGATGTCGGGCTTGGACCGCTATTCGGTCGAGCACGGCGAGTGGACGCTCTCCAGCGTGTTCCAGCCGGTGTTCAGCCTGTCGCACATGCGCGCGGTCGGCTACGAAGGACTTCTGCGCGCGCACGACGCGCTCGACCGCCCGGTGCCGCCGGTCGATGTGTTCGCGCAGGCGTCGCGCGTCGGCGAAGCGTTGCAGATCGACCGTCTCGCGCAAGCGCTGCATCTCGAGAACTTCAAGATGCTCGGCGCGCAGGACGAATGGTTGTTCCTCAACGTGCATCCCGGCGCGCTGACCGAGCCGTATCACGCGGCTGCGCTGCTCGCCAATCTGAAGCGGCTGCACATCGAGCCGCGCCGCGTCGTGCTCGAAGTGCTGGAGCAGAGCGCCGGGGACATCGAGCGTCTCGCGCAGGCGGTGCAGCAGTTCCGCGAGCACGGCTTTTTGATCGCGCTTGACGACTTCGGCGCGGGACATACGAACATCGAACGGATCTGGCAACTCGATCCGGATATCGTCAAACTCGACCGCGTGATGCTGTCGCACGCCGGCCACAACGTGCATGCGCCGCTGTCGGAGCGCACGCGCAAGCAGCGTCGCAATATGGAAGCGGTGCTGTCGGGCATCGTCTCGCTGCTGCACGAGGCGGGCAAGCTCGTGCTGATCGAAGGCGTCGAAACCGAGCACGAGGCGCAGCTTGCGCTCGCGAGCGGCGCGGACTTCGTGCAGGGCTTTTTCTTCGCGCGGCCGCATCCGGGGCTCGCGGACGGCGTGCATGCGCAGAACATCATCGGCGAATTGACGGAGCGGTATCGCTTGCAGACCGAAGCGCGCGAGCGGCGCGTCGCGACGCGGCTTCAGCCATACGTGCGCGCGTTCGAGCGCGCGGCGGAGCGGCTCGCGGCGGGCGAACCGCTCGACGAGGTGTGCTGGAACTTCCTCGCGCTCGATCACGCCGCGCGCTGCTTTCTGCTCGATCAGAACGGCCGGCAGTCGGGACGCAATGTCGTGCTGCGCGCCGACCGCGCCGCGCACGAAGCGCGCTTCCTGCCGCTCGTTGATGCGCAGGGCGCGAACTGGCTGCGTCGTCCGTACTTTCGCGCGGCGCTCGGCGACCCCGAGCGCGTGCATGTGACGAAGCCGTATCTGTCGATCAACGAGGCGATGCCGTGCGTGACGCTCTCGGTCGAGACGCGCTCCGGCGGTAAGCGCTGCGTGCTGTGCGGCGACATCGACTGGCTGCCGGACGACGACGCCGACTGACGTCGCTCACTTCGCGACGACGACCGGAATGCCCTTCAGCGACGACGCGCCTTTCATCGCTTCGATGGACGCGCGCACGGCATCGCCCGTCGCCGCTTCGATGCCGAGCCGCGCGACGAGTTCGCGCTCGCTGCGCTTGACCATCGCGAGATTCGCGAGCTTGACGTGACCGTAGCCGCGCACGCGCTCGAAGAGCTCGGCGAGCGCCGCCACGTCCTTTGCGTTGCCGGCGTCGAGTTTCGCGAGCGCGCGCTGCATCGTGGTTTCGTAGTCCTTCGCGAGCTGGCGCTCCATGCGGCGTTCGAGCGTTCTGCCGAACGGATCGAGCGCCGTGCCGCGCAGCGCGCGCAGCTTCGACAAGCCGCCGAGCACCGGCCACATCCACTGGCCGAAGGTTTTCTTCTTCGGCGCGCCGTGCGACAAAGCCGGCGGCGCGAGGTTGAACTTCACGGTGTAAGCGTCGCCGGGCGCGCCTTCGAACTGCGCGGCGAGCGCGGCGCGGAACGCCGGGTCCGCGTGCAGGCGCGCGACCTCGTATTCGTCCTTCACCGCGAGCAGCTTGTAGAACGTGATCGCGACGGCGCGCTTCACGTCTTCATTAGCCGATGCCTGCGCGATCAGCGAACGATATCGCTCGACGTACTTCGCGCCGCCATACGCGAGCAAGCGCTCCTCGCGATCGCGGATGAGGTCGGCAAGCGGCATGTCCGCCATCGCGACGCGCTTCTGTTGCGCTGAGGATGCCAGCGATTCAAGCGCATTCATATCCGCCGCCGCGAGCCGTCCGATAGCAAACGCCAGCTTGTTCGCGGCAACCGCGACATTGTTCAGTTCCAGCGCGCGCATCAACGCGCCGTGCGACACCGGCACGAGGCCGAGTTGCCACGCAAAGCCGAGCATCACGATATTCGCGCCGATGGTATCGCCGAGAAAGCGCGTCGCGAGCGCTTGCGCGTCGCAGGTGTACAAGGCATCGGCGGCACCGGCGCCGGCCGCGTGGCGCATCTTGTCGAGGAGCGCGTCGGCGTGCAGATTCGCGTCCGGATTCTGCACGAAGCTCGCGTTCGGAATGGCGTGCGTGTTGACGACGATCTTCGTCCGGTCATGCCGCACCGTTTGCAACGCTTCGGGACTGGCGCCCACGACCATATCGCACGCGAGCAGCAAGTCGGCCTGCTGGGTGTCGATGCGCACCTGGTTGAGCAGCGCGTCCTCGCTCGCCACGCGCACGAACGACAGCACCGAGCCGCCTTTCTGCGCGAAGCCCATGAAATCGAGCACCGACGCGCTCTTGCCCTCCAGATGCGCCGCCATGCTGATAAGCGCGCCGACCGTGACGACGCCTGTGCCGCCGACGCCCGTCACCAGCATGTCGTACGGCGCGTGATCGAGATGCGCGCGCGGCGGCGGCAGCGCATCGACGCGGCGCGCGAGTTCGGCGGGATCGAATGCGTGGCCGTCGGCTTTCTTCAGCTTCGCGCCTTCCAGCGTGACGAAGCTCGGGCAGAAGCCGTTGACGCACGAATAGTCCTTGTTGCACGACGACTGATCGATGCGGCGCTTGCGTCCCAGTTCCGTTTCCACCGGCTCGACGGAAAGACAATTCGACTGCACGCCGCAATCGCCGCAGCCTTCGCACACGGCTTCGTTGATGAAAAGGCGCTTGTCCGGATCGGGAAACTCGCCCTTCTTGCGGCGGCGGCGCTTCTCGGCGGCGCACGTCTGGTCGTAGATGAGCACGGTCACGCCGGCCGTTTCGCGCAGGCGGCGCTGCACGGCATCCAGTTCGCTGCGGTGATGGAAGGTCGTGCCGCGCGGGAACTGGTCCTCGTGGCCTTCGTACTTCTCGGGTTCGTCGCTCACGACCACCAGCAGCGCGATGCCTTCCGCCTCCACTTGCCGCGCGATCTGCGGCACGGAAATGCTGCCATCCACCGGCTGGCCGCCCGTCATCGCGACGGCATCGTTATAGAGAATCTTGTACGTGATGTTGGCTTTCGCGGCCACCGCCTGACGGATCGCGAGAATGCCCGAGTGAAAGTACGTGCCGTCGCCGAGATTCTGGAAGACGTGCGGCGTCTTCGTGAACATCGCGTGCGAGGCCCAGTCCACGCCTTCGCCGCCCATCTGGATGAGGCCGGTGGTGTCGCGCTCCATCCACGACGCCATGAAGTGACAGCCGATGCCCGCCTGCGCGACCGAGCCTTCCGGCACTTTCGTCGACGTGTTGTGCGGGCAGCCCGAGCAGAAGTAGGGCGTGCGCTTCACGGCATCGGCGATATTCGACAGAATTTGCGGCGCGACGAGATCGACCACTTTGTCGCGGCGGTCGAGCGCCGGCTTGTGGCGGGCGAGCCATTGCGCGAACACCGGCAGCACGCGCGAAGGCCGCAACTCGCCGAGCGCGGAGAGCAGCGGCGCGCCGTCCTGCGTCGTCTTGCCGATCACGACCGGCCGCGCGCCTTGAGCGCGGTTGTACAGATGATCCTTGATCTGCTGCTCGACGACCGGCCCTTTCTCCTCGATCACGAGCACTTCCGCGAGCCCTTCGACGAAGGTATCCAGCCGCGTGGTTTCGAGCGGAAACGACAGCCCGACCTTGTAGATGCGCACGCCGGCGGCGTCGAGATCGTCAACCGTGAGTTCGAGGCGGCGCAGCGCCTCCATCAGATCGAGATGCGCCTTGCCGCACGTCACGATGCCGACGTTCGCCCGCGGACTCGGCGCGATCCACTTGTCGATGCTGTTCGTCCGCGCGAAGTGGCGCACGGCGTCGAGCTTCGCGTGCAGGCGCGCTTCGATGGTGAGACTCGGCAAATCCGGCCAGCGGTTATGCAGCCCGCCCGGCGGCGGCGTGAAGCCATCGGGCGCGGTCCAGTCGGTCTTCAACGCGTCGAGATCGACGGTCGAGCCGGATTCGACCGTCTCGGAAATGGCCTTGAAGCCGACCCACGCGCCCGAGAAGCGCGAGAGCGCCCAGCCGTACAGCCCGAATTCGAGCATGTCCGCCACGTTCGACGGATTCACCACCGGCATATGCCACGCGATCATCGCCTGATCGCTCTGATGCGGCATCGACGACGAGACGCAGCCGTGGTCGTCGCCCGCCACCACGAGCACGCCGCCGTGCGGCGACGAGCCGTACGCGTTGCCGTGCTTGAGCGCATCGCCCGCGCGGTCCACGCCCGGACCTTTGCCGTACCACATCGCAAAGACGCCATCGACGGTGCGCTCCGGGTCGCTCTCCACGCGCTGCGTGCCGAGCACGGCGGTGCCGCCGAGTTCTTCGTTGATCGCGGGGAGAAAGCGCACGTCATGCGACGCGAGCAGCTTTTTCGCCTTCCACAGTTGTTGATCCACCATGCCGAGCGGCGAGCCGCGATAGCCGCTGATAAAGCCGGCGGTGTTGAGATGCGCGGCGCGGTCGAGCGCGCGCTGCATCAACACGAGACGCACCAGCGCCTGCGTGCCCGTCAGGAAGATTCGGCCGCCCGTGGCGCTCAGGTTGTCGGCGAGTTGGTAGTCGGACAGCGCGGGTTCGTTGAGGCGAGGCGACAGGGCATCGGCGGGGACGCGTGCGTTCATGGTTGTCTCGTTCTTTGTATGTGAGGCGGGTCTGTGAGGCGATACGTCATTTTTTGTCACCGAAAGCGGAATGTTTTTTCGCACTCGCTGCAATTCGGCAGACGTTGAGAAGCCATGCAGGCTTTTTCGGGATAAACGGGAGAAATCTGCTCGATCCGGGCGCGCGTCGGCGTAAACCCGCAGCCGTGAGGCTCGCGTGGCGGCGCTGATTGGGACTAACCTGAACGCTCCGAAAAACGAGAGAAGGCCGACGCCGATGAAACTCTTCTACTGGCCGAAGACGCGCGCGTTTCGCGCGCTGTGGATGCTCGAAGAACTGCGCGAGCCGTATGAATTGGCGTTCGTGAATATCCGGGCGGGCGCGCAGAACGAAGCCGCGTTCAGCCGCGTCAATCCGATGTCGAAGCTCCCCGCGCTCGACGACGGCGGCGTGCGCGTGGCCGAATCCGGCGCGGTTCTGCTCTATCTGGCCGACCGCTTTCCGGAGGCGCGTCTGGGCGCGCCGCTTTCGGACCCGGCGCGCGGCCGGTTCCTGCAATGGATGTTCTTCACCGGCTCATGCCTGGAACCGGCGATGGCCGAGCGCATGACCGGCGCGCAGGGCAACACCTTCAGCTTCGGCTGGGGCGATCTCGCGCGGGTGGAGCATGCGATCGAAAGCGCGCTCGAAGAAGGGCCGTGGCTGCTCGGCGAGCCGTTCACCGCCGCCGACATCCTGCTCGCGAGCACGTTGCAGATTGCGTTCGTCGCGAGGCTGATCGAGCCGCAAGGCGTGCTCTTCGATTACGTCGAACGGGCGGTGGCGCGCGAAGGCTACGAGCGCGCGGCCGCGATCGATCATCGCGAGGCCGAGCGCCTCGGACTCAGGCCGCACCCGAAAATGCCGGTGGATTGAGCGGAGAGTCAGGGGAACGCGCGGGGTTTCGGAATGCCCGCGCCGGCGTCGATGTCCGCGACCGCGCGCAGGTGCGCAAGCTGAATGGCTTCGTGCGATGTCGGGAGCCCGTCGTCGCCGCCGACCGTCTTCCAGTCCTGCACGGCTTTGTCCAGATGGCGAATCTCGTACTCGGCGTCCCAGCGCGGGCCCTGAAGCTCGATCGGCCGCACGTGAATGGAATAGACGCCATATAGGAAGACCTGGTCCGGCATGTCGCCCTCCGATGCAGTGGACGGCGCGATAGCGCCGTCTTTCTGCCAGCTACAGTTCGATTTCCCCGAGGATGCGGTGCGCAAGCGCCCGCGCTTCGTCGAGTGCTTCGTGCTCGTTCTCCGATGCCGCTTCCACTTCGTAGAGCGTCGCGTCGGGCTGCTCGCCGTCGTCGCGCGAGAGGGAGACGAGCCCCTGGAACTTGCCGCCGTCGATGGCGCGCACGCCGATCGTCGCGGTGTAAATGCCTTTCGTGTAGGTCGTGTCTTCCATGATGGATTCGCCTCTGGCCCAAGGACTTAAGCATGAAATTCATGCTAGCACGCGGTCATGCGCCGCGTGTGACCGCGGCGCGCCGGAATCTGCGCTCGAGTCCGCGTTTGAGTCTTTAGTCGAGCAATTCCTCGACCTCGTCGAGCGACGGCGAATGCGCGCCCGAATGACGGCACGCCGCCGCGCCCGCCGCGAGCGCGAACTTCAGATGCTCGGGCCAGCCGCCGTGACGCGCCATCAGGCTATAGAGCAGCCCGCCGATGGACGCATCGCCTGCGCCGACCGTATCCGCCACCTCGATGACCGGCGGACGCGCGTTGAACGCTTCATCGCCGGCATAGAGCGTCGCCTCCGACGAGCCCCGCGTGACGAGCACGGTGGCTTGCGGGTTCATCGCGCGCAGTTGCGCGAGCGCGTCTTCCTCGGGAATGCCGCGAAACAGCATCTGCAGGTCTTCGTCCGACACCTTGATGAGATCGGCGAGGCCCGCCATGTTGCGCAGGATCGGCTCGTAGCCGTGCTCCATCAGGTTGCGGTAGTTCGGATCGAAGCTGATCTTCACGCCGTGCTCGCGCAGTTTCGCGGCGAGCGCGGCGAGCGTCGCGCCGAGCGGCTGGCGCACGAGGCTAATGCAGCCGAAGTGCGCCCACTTCACGCGCTCCATCCACCCTTGCGGCAGCTTCTCGGGATCGAAGGCGAGATCCGCGCCGTTTTCGCCCATGAAGTAGTAGGTCGGCGGCTGCGTCTTGTGGACGATGGCGAGCAACGGCGGACGCTCGACGCGCTGCATGAAGCGCATGTCGAGGCCCGCGGCGACGCTCGCCTGCCAGAGCTCGTCGGAGAAATTGTCGGTGCCGAGCGAGCCTGCGCACGCGGTCGGCAGGCCGAGCCGGGCGACGGCGCGCGCGACGTTCCAGCCCGCGCCGCCCGGACGCGACAGCCAGCTGGACTCGCCGGTGCGGATCAGGTCAGTGAGGATGTCGCCGGCCGAGACGAACTGCGGAAAAGTGGTGTGATCGGTTGCCATCGTGCTTACCGTGAGTTGTGCGGCGAGGCGAGCGCGTTCAGCACTTCGTAGCACGCGCCCATCGTGTGGTAGTCGGTCTTGCCGGCGGGACTCTTTTCGTCGCCGTATTTGCGGTTGTCGCAGGTCAGTATGCGATACCACGCGCCGTAGCGATGATCGACGAAATGCGCCCAGCTATAGCGCCAGAGTTCGTCGTAGCAGTCCCAGAAGCGTTCGCTGCCGGTTCGCGCGCCGAGGAGCGCCGCCGCCGCGAAGCTCTCGGCCTGCACCCAAAAGTACTTGTCGTGGTCGCAGATGCTGTCGTCGGGGCCGAAGCCGTAGTACAGGCCGCCGTGCCGGTCGTCCCAGGCGCGGGAAAAGCCCGCGTCGAACAGTTCGATGGCGCGCGGCGCGAGCCACGGCAGCGCGCGATGCCGTTCCAGAATGAGCAGCAGCTTCGCCCATTCGGTCTGATGCCCCGCCTGAAAGCCCCACGGCCGGAAGATGTTCGAGCTGTCCGATTCGTTGTAATGCCAGTCCACCGACCAGTCGCGGTGAAAATGCTCCCACACGAGGCCATTCGACAGCCGCGCCTGCCGCAGCGTGATGTTGCCCGCAATCTTCTCGGCGCGGTCGAGGTAGAGCACGTGTCCGGTCGCCTCGTACGCGGCGAGCAAGGCTTCGGTCGCGTGCATGTTCGCGTTCTGCCCGCGGTAGTCCGAAAGCTGCCAGTCGGGCGTGGCTTCGTCTGCGTACAGACCGGCTTCGGCGTCCCAGAAGCGGCGTTCCATGAGCGCGAACGTTTCGTCGATCATGGGCCGCGCTTCGTCGATGCCCGCCATCGCCGCATGCGCGCACGCGAGCAGCACGAACGCCATCCCGTAGCAATGCCGCGTGCCGTCGAGCGTGCGTTTCTGGCCGTCGCGCCACTCGATTTCCCAGTCGTAGCCTTCGTTTGCGGCGTCCCAGTGCGCGTCGCGCAGGAATCGGAACGCGTGGCGGGCGTCGTCGAGGAATTGCGCATCGCCGAAGTGGCGATACGCCATCGCGTAGTTGAAGACGAAACGCGTGCTGCTGACGAGATGGCGCGTCGTGCGGTCGTAGACGCTACCGTCGTCCTTGAAGAAGTGGAAGAAGCCGCCGGACGGATCGCGGCCGGTCGGCGCGTAGAAGGCCAGCGTGTCGCGGACGTGCGAAAGCAGGAAGTCGCGGCTGCGGAAGTCGATTCCACCTTCCGGCGCTTCGCCCGAAACGGCGGCGGCGACGGCGGCTGAAGCGGTCATGTTCATGGCGTGCGGATCTCCTCTTTCGCGCCCGAACTCGCGCGGGCGATGAATTCCACGCTCATCAGCGAGTCGGCCTGATCCGGCGAGGTCGAATGATCGTCGAGCAGCAACTCGACGCCTCGCCGCCCGAGTGCTTCCTTGTCCACGGCGACCGTCGAGAGCGGCGGCGCGCTGTGAGCGGCGGCGGGAATGTCGTCGAAACCGACGAACGCGATGTCCTCCGGCACGCGCAAACCGTGCGCGAGACAGACGCGCATGGCCGCGAGGGCCGCTGCATCGTTATAGGCGAAAACCGCGTCGGGCAGCGGACTCGATCTTGCGCGCGTCTCGGCGATCAGGCGCTCCATCGCGTCGGCCGCGGCGACATCGGCGGGCACGCCGGCCTGCGCGGTGATTTCCAGTGTCGGATCGAAGAGCAGGCCCGCGTCGAAATACGCTTTGCGATAGCCGAGCGCCCGCTGCGCGATACTGTGATGCGCAAGCGACCCGCCGATGAACGCGACACGCCGCCGTCCGAGCGAGAACAGATGCTGCATGGCGAGCGCCGCGCCCTTCGCGTTGTCAATGTCGACTGAACGAAAGCCGGGCGCGCGCAAGTCGATAAGCACGATGGGCCGCGCGAGCGACTGGAGATGCGCGAGCAGCTCGGGTTCGACGAAGCCCGCGACCGCGATGGCGTCCGGCGCATGCAGCCGCATTTGCTGCGCGAGGTCTTGCGTCGGTCCGGCGGTGAGCACGGACGGCACGAGACGACGCTCGCGGCATGCTTCTTCGAAGCCGTGCAGCACTTGCGAGAAGAACGGGCTGACGGCGAAATTGTTGTGCTGCCGATGCAGCAGAAAGGTCACGCGACGAATGCGCGTGCGCAGCTGCGCCGAATCGTAGCCGAGACGTTGCGCGACTTCGACGACGCGCACGCGCGTGGCCTCCGACAAACCCGGCTGGTTCTTGAGCGCACGCGAAACCGTCCCGATGGAGACGCTCGCCGCGCGTGCGACATCGCGGATGGTAGTGGCCATCGTGTTGTTCTCTATGATGAGGCGAGAGCGCGCGGCATATGCGGCGCTTGTGGGGGCGGATTGTATAGTAAAAGTGCAGCGGGACGCGTGCGGGAGCGCTTAGAGGAAACCACTAAGGCTTGCAGGATAGGCGCTTGGGGTTGAAGCGGTTGTTTAGTAAAAGGACCAACGTGTTTGGCCGTAGAGCCGAGTGGCGCGGCGTGCGGTGCGCTTGCCGGTCGGCACCGTCGCGCGCGGCCCGCGTCGGCCTGCCGTGCTCCTTAATCGAGCTTTCGGCGGTACGCCGCAGCGATGACGTGCTCTGCGCTGCGCGTTCGCTCGTCATGTCTGATTCGCCGGCGAGACAGCATCGTGACGCGCGGTCGTCTCGGACTTAACTTGCAAGCCGCATTAGTCGCCATCATGACTTGGCTGTACGAACGAACGGACGCGACCGCGGACTTGTAGCGGCATCCGACAGTGCCTGCACGCCGGGCGCCTGCACGTTCCTCGCGGCGGTTCGTTCGCGAGCAACGCGGCATCGTCGTGCGCGTTCAGACCAATACGAGTTCATAGCTTGCGCAAGCCGCAGGCAAATGCCGGCGAAACCGTCGCCTGCGTCGGCGCCGCGTTCGCTTCGAGCGGGCTGCGTAAGGCTCGCTCGCTGGTCAGCATTGGCCGCTAGCCACGCCCGGATTGAGCGAATGCCGCGATCTCGAGCTTGCCGTCGAAAGCGGCGCTGCCTGTGCCCTGATCCGTCGCGTTAGCTCGAAATGCCCGACTCGCGCAACCCCGCACCGTCACGCGCCGTTCAGATGAGCACGACCTCATAAGGCCGCGTCAGCCGCGCCAGCACATGTTCCGGTAGCACCGCCGCCTGTCCTGTCGCCGTGTCCGGTTCGATCTGGCTGCGGAAAGCCTGCACGGCTCGCAGCTTGCGCGCAAGCGTTGCATCGTCCAGCACGATCTTGCGGGCGCGGCTCCAGGGTACGCGGGTATCGTCCGGCGACGCCCAGTCCCAGGTGCAAAGCGGCACTTCCACGAATGGCAGGCCGAGCGCGGTCGCGGCTGAAAACGCGGCGCGGCCCACCGCTTCGTGATCCGGATGGCCGTCGTAACGCCAGGTTGCGAAGACGATGTCGTCCGGGCGCAAGTGGCTGGCGAGATAACCGGACAAGCCCGGCTCCATGTCCTGCGCGCTGCCGTGTTGCAGGCCGAGCCTTGCCACCTGCACGTTTCGCAGATGCAGCCGCTGCAAGGCCTCGCGCGTTTCCATCGGACGGACGGCGGCGAGGCGCTCCGGCGTCCATTCGGTCGAATTCGGGTGGCTGGCAGTGCCGTCCGTAACTGCGACGATCAACAGGTTCCTGCTCGTCTCCGATAGCTGCGCGAGCAATCCACCGGTGCCCAGAACTTCCGCGTCAGGATGCGGCGCCAGAACGACCGCCCGCGCGCCGGGCGGCACGAGATCGCTCGAATGCACTTCCGGCAAGGCGCCGAGACGGCCCCACCTTTGCCACATCGCTTCCGGCGTGCCATGCGCGGAAGGCTCGTCCTGTTGCGACGGCGAAACGCCAGATTTCAGCGTAGCCATGCAATGCGCTCCTATCCCTTCGCGCGCAGCTTGACCGAGCCGGCAGCATGTGACGCGCGGACAGACCCCGGCCGCGCGCCAACGCGCCGTGCCGGATCGCCGCAATGAGCGGCTTCTTCTAGCAGAGATTCATGGATGAGTGATGTGCAGTTCATGGCTTTCCCCGTTCTCGCCTGTGCGAGTTATGACCGCAGTGTGGCAAGTCATGTACCCGATTCACACTCGGCCGAATGGCATAGGCAAAAGCGCCGGACTTCGGGCATCGGACTGTTGCGTGATGCTGCCGGCGAGCAGGTTGTTTTTCCTATGCCGTTCGGCTGAGTCGACGTCGAAAGACGCATCGGCTCAAATGACAAAAAGGCCGCACGGGGCGGCCTAGACGGAAAGCGGAGAAAGACGATGCAGCGATCAGCGGCGGGCGGGCGCCCCGACGGTTTTGCCTTCGCGCGCAGGCTCGGCGGCCGTCCTGCGCGAGCCCCAGCGCTGCGCCAGTACGGCGCAGACCATCAACTGGATCTGATGGAAGAGCATCAACGGCAGTACCACCGCGCCCACGGCGTGGGAAGCGAAGATGACCTTCGCCATCGGAATGCCGGACGCGAGACTCTTCTTCGAGCCGCAGAAGATGATGGTGATCTGGTCCGCGCGGCTGAAGCCCAGCCGTTTCGCGCTGAACGCCGTAATGAAGAGCGCAGCGGCGAGCAGAAGAATGTTCACGACGAGCAGGCCCGCCAGCGCCGAGACAGGAATCGAATGCCAGATGCCTTCGTTCACCGCTTCGCTGAAAGCGACGTAGACGACCAGCAGAATGGAGCCCTGATCGACGAACTTCAGCACCGGCTTGTGACGGTCCACCCATTTGCCGATGGCCGGACGCAGCAATTGGCCGGCAATGAACGGCACGAGCAGTTGCAGCACGATATTGCCGACGGTGTGCCACGGCGAGCCGGTAGTCGCGCCGTGATTGCTCACAAGCAGGCCGACGAGCGCGGGCGTGATGAAAATCCCGAGCAGGCTGGAGGCCGACGCGCTGCACACGGCGGCCGGCACGTTGCCTTTCGCCATCGAAGTGAACGCGATGGAGGACTGCACCGTGGACGGCAACGTGCAGAGAAACAGGATGCCGGTGTAGAGCGCGGGTGTGACGAGCGGACTCAGCACAGGCTTCAGCGCGACGGCGAGCAGCGGAAACATCACGAAGGTACTGAGCAGCACGAGCAAGTGCAGACGCCAGTGCGTCGCGCCGGCGACGATCGCCTCGCGGGAGAGTTTCGCGCCGTGCAGGAAGAACAGCAGCCCGATGGCGATGTCGGTGATCCAGTTGAAGGCGACCGCCGCAGTGCCGCGGCACGGCAGCAAACTGGCGATGATGACGGTGCCGATTAACGCAAGCGTGAAGTTGTCAGGAAGGAGTTTGGGCCGTGCCATCTAAGAGGTCTCGCACTCGGGCGCGCCGGGCCGTTTCGTCTGGCTAGCGTCGCGTCAGGGAAAACCATGATTTTCGCCTGCGGTCGATTGAATTGGCAAATTCATTTCTTGGATCGATTGATTCCCCTTTCGCATGAGAGCGAGCGGGAGTCGTCCCGTCGCACAGCAAATTTCAGACCCCGCGTGCCCGCAGAAGACGATGCAATCGTCCTAAGAATCAGCGCGCAAATAAGGACCTCGAAGCGAAAAAACTCTGACGTAACATGGTGTTACAACCATCGCGCGGGCCTAACACTTTTTGGCTCGACGGCTCGCGCGAAGGTTAATAAATTATTGGATGCGCTGGTCGGGCGATGCGCTCATTGTTCACATCGATGGCTGTTCGCCGGCATCGATGACGGCTCGCGCTTCCTTCGACGGCTAGGTTCCGGTTGAACGGATGAATTCTCGTGCTGGATGCAGGCAGTTCTGACATGGCGCCCACAGGCTTTCGCAAGACGACTCGGTTTCTCGCTTCCACCGCGCTCATCGCGCTCGCGGCGGCGGGATCGCTCGCGCTCGCCGGGCCGCGCGTCGAGTGGTTGTCGTCGGCCGTGTTCGAGGATTCGGCCGCGAGCCGCCAGTCGCTGCATGCCACGCCGATCGCCGCCAAGGAAGGGCTCACACCCGTGAGCGCCGAGATGCGCCCGACGCCTCGTGGCGAGCAAGCCACGGCGTTTCACGGCACAGGCTCCATCCGCGCGGACATCACACGCTATAACGAAGAACGCAACGTGCCCCGTCCGCAGGGCCGCCCATCGGACGACGGCCGCGCGCCTGCCGCATCGAACTTCCGCAACTGAGCGGTCCAACTCGCGTCTCCTAATCGCGCGACACCATCCTTCGCCCAGTTAACGAAAAACAATTAGCGCGTCCAGCCCGCATGTCACGGTGACGTAATCTCGCCACAATAAGGCGTCACTTTTCCTGTCAGACGTTCCCCTCTTTTTTCCGCGCAAGGACAATGCGGCCTTCGGCTCATTGCGCGGCTTCCCTTTGTTTCGAAACTCCTTTCATCGCGTCGGAAGGCGCGCCGCGCCTGCTTTCCGGTGAGTCGCATCGCGTGGTTCGCAGCGGTGAGATGCGGGCGGCGCGCGAAAAGCATGAGCGTCGCGATCGACGCTCGCATGACGGAGTACTCGAAACGCTATACCCGCAATAACGATAAAGATTTTTGACCGGAGAAATGGTCCGTAAAGATGGTGCCGCTCCACACGCGATGCCTCTCGTCAGAAGCCCATTAGGCCGGTCAGACGAGGCGAGCGCCACGTTTCTCGCCCGCCACGCTTTTAATTTTCGACAAAGACAGGAGAGTTCAAGATGCCAACCGTCAACCGTGCGCCGCGCAACACGCTGAAAGCGGCGGTCAGGGCCACCGCAGTCGCCGCGATGATCGGTTTTTTCGCCGCGGGCGCCGCTCACGCGCAATCGAGCGTGTCGCTGTATGGCCAGGTCGACGAATGGGTCGGCGCCACGAAGTTCCCCGGCGGCCAGCGCGCGTGGAACGTCAGCGGCGGCGGCATGTCGACGTCGTACTGGGGCATGAAAGGCGCCGAAGACCTGGGCAACGGCTACAAGGCGATCTTCACGCTCGAGAGCTTCTTCCGCGCGCAGAACGGTCGCTACGGCCGCTTTGACGGCGACACGTTCTTCGCCCGCAACTCGTATGTCGGCATTCAAGGCCCGATCGGTACGTTCACCGCTGGCCGCCTGACCACGCAGCTCTTCGTCTCGACGATTCTGTTCAACCCGTTCGTCGACTCGTACGTGTTCTCGCCAATGGTCGCTCACGTGTTCCTCGGCCAGGGCACGTTCCCGACCTACACGACGGATCAGGGCGTGACGGGCGACTCCGGCTGGAACAACGCCGTGCAGTACACGACGCCTGACTTCAACGGCCTCTCCGGCAGCGCGATGTACGCGTTCGGCAACAGCGCCGGCGACAACCGCTCGAAGAAGTACAGCGCGCAGTTCTTGTACTTCCACGGCCCGTTCGCGGCGACCGGCGTGTATCAGTACGTGAACTTCAACAACACGCCGGGCGATCTGCCGACGTCCAATGCCTTCACGATTCCCGGCTTCAAGAGCCAGAGCGTCGGGCAACTGGGCGCGTCGTTTGACATGAAGTACGTGAAGTTCTTCGCGCAGTACATGTATACGAAGAACGATATCGAACCGACCTCGTTCCATGTCAACACGGGGCAGGGCGGCGTGACGGTGCCGGTCGGCCCCGGCACGGTGATGGCGTCGTACGCGTACTCGCGCAGCAACGGCGGTCTCGATCAGACGCACAAGAGCTGGGCAGTCGGCTACGACTATCCGCTCTCGAAGCGCACCGACGTCTATGCCGCGTACTTGAACGACAAGTACACAGGCATGTCCTCGGGCGACACGTTCGGCGTCGGCATCCGCGCGAAGTTCTGAGCGAAGCGCCGAGCCGCAAAAGAAAACACCGCGCCGAGTGCGCGGTGTTTTTTTCTGCAGACGCCAAAAGCGGAGAATCAACGAATCGCCAGCCGCCTTTTCGCCTCCTCGTACTCCTCTTTCAGCCGCGCGACCAGTTCGGCGACGCTCGGCGTATCGTGCATCAGGCCGACGCCCTGGCCCGCGCCCCAGATGTCCTTCCACGCCTTCGCCTTGCTCGATCCATCCCCGAAATTCATCGCGGTCTTGTCGGATTCGGGCAGCGCGTCCGGATCGAGCCCCGCGTTTACGATGCTCCGGCGAATGTAGTTGCCGTGCACGCCCGTGAAGAGATTCGTGTAGATGATGTCCGCCGCGGTCGAATCGACGATCGCCTGCTTGTAGCTGTCGAGCGCATGCGCCTCGCGCGTCGCGATGAAGCGCGTCCCCATGTAGGCGAGGTCCGCGCCCATCGCCTGCGCAGCGAGAATCGAGCCGCCGTTGGCGATCGATCCCGACAGCACGATCGGTCCATCGAAAATGCGCCGCACTTCGCCGACGAGCGCGAACGGCGACGTGGTGCCCGCGTGCCCGCCCGCGCCGGCCGCCACGAGAATCAGCCCGTCGACGCCTGCTTCGAGCGCCTTTTGCGCGTGGCGCAGATTGATGACGTCATGTAGCACGATGCCGCCATACGAATGCACGGCGTCAATCATCTCTTTCACCGGCGCCCGCAGGCTCGTGATGAAGATCGGCACCTTGTGCTCGACGCACACGCGCACGTCATGTTCGAGCCGCGCGTTGGACTGATGCACGATCTGATTCACCGCGATCGGTCCCACAACCGCATCGGGATTCGCCGCCTTGTGCTCGGCGAGCGATGCCTGAATCTGCGTGAGCCATTCGTCGAGCAATTCGGCGGGCCGCGCGTTCAGCGCGGGGAACGATCCGACGATACCCGCCTTGCATTGCGCGAGCACGAGTTCAGGGTAACTGACGATGAACATCGGCGAGCCGATGACGGGAAGCGCGAGATTCTGCAGGACGGCGGGAAGGGCCATGAGACGAGTCTCCTGATGTGTCATCTCGTTTCGACGCTAGCGTAAGCATGCCTCGAAGCGATGGATAGGAACGATCGTTCGATTATAGGCAGCGCGAGCTTGCTACGGGTCCGGGCAAATCCGAGTGAATCCTCGGTTTTCAGGCAATTCAGGCGTTCGTCGAGTGAGCATTCGAAGCGCCACGCCTACAATGACCTGCACACCGACAACAAGAACGCACCATGTCTTTCGCAGGCTACGAGCCGTTTAGCGTCGACGCCGCGGGCGTCGCGATTGCGGGCGTGAAGGGCGGCAGCGGTCCGCCGCTTTTGCTCCTGCACGGCCATCCGCAGACGCACGAGATCTGGCACAAATGCGCCGACGTTCTCGCGCGCCACTTCACGGTGATCGCGACGGATCTGCGCGGCTACGGCGCGTCGGCGAAACCCGAGAGCGACGATCAGCACACGCCGTATTCAAAGCGCGCGATGGCCGCCGATCAGGTCGCCGTCATGCGGCACTTCGGCTACGAGCATTTTCTCGTGTGCGCGCACGATCGCGGCGCGCGCGTCGCGCATCGCATGGCGATGGATTTTCCGGATGCTGTCGATCGACTGATGCTGCTCGACATCGCGCCGACGCTCGCGATGTACGAAGCGACCGACCGCGAGTTCGCGACCGCGTATTTCCACTGGTTCCTGCTGATTCAGCCGTCGCCGCTGCCGGAAGTGCTGATCGGCGGCAATCCGAACGCATATATCGACCGCGTGATGGGCAATCGTCACGCGGGCCTCGCGCCATTTGCGCCGCATGCGTTGCAGGCCTACCGCGATGCGCTCGCGCAGCCGGGCGCGGTCTACGCGATGTGCGAGGACTATCGCGCGTCCGCGAGCATCGACCTGGAACACGATCGCGCCGACCGCGAGCGCGGGCTCAAGATCGCGTGTCCGTTGCGCGTGCTGTGGGGCGCGGAGGGCGTGATCGAGCGATGCTTCGACGCGCTCGCCGAATGGCGGCGCGTGGCCCGCGACGTGAGCGGCCGCGCGCTGCCGTGCGGGCATTACATTCCTGAGGAGCAGCCGGATGCGTTGATCGAGGAGATGCTCGCGTTCTTCGACACCACGGCTTGACGACGAAGCGTCAAGCATCTGTAGGGAAAGCACCGATGCACGGGGTATATCGTCGGGTTACGATCAATTCGACGTTGATCACGTCTATGTTCGCCGCTTGCCGTAGCTGACAAGCGGCTTTCTTTTTGGCCGCACGCTTTTTATGCGACGGCCACCACGCCCGCGTTCACCTTCACCGCGCCCGCCTGCGCGAGTTCCGCGACGATTCTCTCCAGCAACGCGCGGCGCTCGCCCGGCGCGGCAAGCATATTCGCGGCGGCGCGCATGGCGCGCGCCGTTGCGGTCGTCGCGAAGAGCGCGTCGAAGCTCATCGCGCGCACTTCCATCAGCTTGAAGACGATCAGCACCTTCAGCGCGTTCTTCGCGTTGCGGGCGGGATCGGCCTGCAAGTAGTCGAGCCGCGACGAGGCGACATCGAGTGCGCGCGCCACGTCCGTGAACGGCGCGCCGTGGCCGGGAATCACGAGACCGACGTCGAGCCGCGCGATGAGTTCGAGCACCGCGCGTTCTTCGGCGAAACCGCTTGCGCCTTCGAGCTCCGGAAAGATCACGCCGAAGCCGTTCTCCCACAGCGCGTCGGCGCTGATGAGCACGCGCGTCTCGGCGCAGTAGAGCATCAGCGAGTGCGGGTCGTGTCCCGGCGCGCCGAGCACGGACCATTCAAGTCCGCCGAGCATGAGCGTGCCGCCCGTCGCAATGGTGCCCGTGAAGCCGAAGCGGTCGCACCGCTGGCCGGTGGCGTTGAAACTGAGCGCGTGCTCGTCCCATTCGCGCACGGCGTCGGCTTCGCTCGCGGGAATCAGCGTGTCGCACGCATACGTTTGCTGAAGCAGCGCGTTGCCGCCGCAATGGTCCGAATGCAGATGCGTATTGACGATCAGATCGAGCTGGCGGCGCGGACCGAGCTTCTGCCTGACGAGCGCTAACGTTTGCGGCGCATGGGAAACGTAGCCTGTATCGACGAGCGCCGCGCCTTCGTCGCTGACGAACAGCACATTGTTCGACGAGAGCCAGCCGCGCTCGAAGACGGTCATGGAGTCGGGTAGCGCGTTCAAGGCGCGGTCTCCTTCGGCATCACGACGATGGTCGCGGTCGCCTTCATCACGGTTTCGCCGAGTTGATTCTGAGCGCCGCCTTCCAGCTTCGTCAGATCGCCGCCGAGGCTCGCTTTCCACTTCGCTTCGATCACTTCCCAGCGCATGGTGAGCACGTCGCCGGCTTTCACGGCGCGCGTCAATTTGATGCCGAATTCGAGGCCGAGCGGCTGCGCGTATCGCGCGAAGTGGTCGGCGATCATCGCCATGAGATGCGCGGTCGGCTGCGTGCCGGACGCGATCAGCGCGCCGAAGCGGCTCGCGCGTGCGTAGGCTTCGTCGTGATGCAGCGGGTTCGTGTCGTTGACGAGCGTCGCGAATTCGCGGATGGAATCGGCCGGCAGCGCGAGCGTCGCCTGGAACGATTCGCCGATCATCACGACGCGCGCGCCTTGCTTGCGGCTCGAAATGCGCGCGAGCACGCCGCGTTTCCCGGCGTCGTCATACGCGCTCCATTCCGCGATCTCGTCGATGGTGCGAAGGCAGCCATCGCAGAAGCCCGTTTGCGCATTCATGCGGCAGACGTCGACGCACGGCGACGGCACGCCGTTCATTGGGCCGCCGTCTCGCGCAGCGCGACATCGGCGACCGGCGCGCCCGTCAGATCGATCAACTCGCGCGGCGACAGGTTGAAGACCGCGTGCGGATGCCCGGCCGCAGCCCACAGGCTGTCGAGCGCGAGCAGGTCTTCGTCGATCAGCGTGACCGGCTCGACCGCATGCCCGATCGGGCACACGCCGCCGATCGCGTAGCCGGTCTTTTCGCGCACGAACTTCGCATCCGCGCGGGCGAGTGCGCCGACGCGCGCCGCGACTTTCGCTTCGTCCACGCGATTCGCGCCGCTCGCGATCACGAGCACGGGCGCATCGTCTTCGCGGCGGCGAAAAAGAATCGACTTGGCGATCTGCGCGATCGAGCAGTCGAGCCCGGCCGCCGCTTCCGCCGATGTCTTTCCCGTCTCGGGCAGCATCACGACCGGATGCGGATGACCGCGCTCCTGCAACAGCAACGCGACGCGGCGCGCGGAATCAGGCAGGGCTTCGATAGGAGTCGGTTCGATCATGGAGTTTCTCTTCGTGACACGCTTAGACGCAGACTTCGCCGCTCTTTTTCTTCGCCAGCAACGCGCGGCCGGCGCGGGATGCGCTCGGCTTGCCGATTGCGCGCGAAATGAAGTCACCGATCTCGACGAGCTCATCGAGTTTCACGCCGGTCTCGATGCCGAGCCCGTTCATCAGATACACGACGTCTTCGGTCGCCACATTACCCGTCGCGCCCTTCGCGTACGGACAGCCGCCGAGCCCCGCGACCGACGCATGAAAAATCTCGATGCCTTCGAGCAGCGCCGCATAGATGTTGCCGATGGCCTGGCCGTACGTATCGTGAAAGTGGCCGGACAGGCGCTCGCGCGGAAACACCTTCGACGCCGCCGCGACCACTTCGCGCGTGCGCTTCGGCGTGGCGACGCCGATGGTATCGGCGATGTCGATCTCGTCGCAGCCGAGCGCCTTCATGCGCTCGACGACATCCACGACGGACGCCACGCTCACTTCGCCCTGATACGGGCAGCCGAGCGCGCACGAAATGCTCGCGCGCAGCCGCATGCCGGCGTCCTTCGCGGCTTTCGCAACTGGCTCGAAACGCGCGATGCTTTCCGCGATGCTGCAATTGATGTTCTTCTGCGAGAACGCCTCGCTTGCCGCGCCGAAGATGACGACCTCGTCGGCCTTCGCTTCGAGCGCGCCTTCGAAGCCGCGCATGTTCGGCGTGAGCACGGAGTAGATCGTGCCCGGCCGGCGCTCGATGCGGGCCATGACGGCGGCGGCGTCGGCCATTTGCGGCACCCACTTGGCCGATACGAACGACGTGGCCTCGACATTCACGACGCCCGCGCGCGCGAGCCGGTTCACGAGCTCGACCTTCGTTTCGGTCGAGACGAATTCCTTCTCGTTCTGCAGACCGTCGCGCGGTCCGACTTCGACGATTTTTACTTTGGTGGGAAGCATGGCTGTCTCCGTTATAAGCACCACGCGATTCAGTAACCGCGCTCGAAATCCACGATGCCGCTGATCGCTTCGCCACGCGCGAGCGCCCGGATCTTCGCGGCGATCTGCACGACGCTTTCCTGGCGCAACGTCTCCGCCGATATGTGCGGCGTGACGCTGACGCGCGGATGCCGCCAGAACGGATGATCGGCGGGCAGCGGCTCCGCATGGAAGACGTCGAGCATCGCGCGGGATAACTGCCCGCTGTCGAGCGCGGCGAGCAGGTCGGCGTCGACGACATGCGGGCCGCGCGCCACATTCACCAGATACGCGCCGCGCGCGAGCTTGCCGAACGCGCGAGCATTCAGGATGCCTTCCGTATCCGGCGTATGCGGCAGCAGGTTGATGAGCATCTTCGCGCCGTCGAGGAAGGCGTCGAATTGTTCGGCACCGGCGAAAACCTCAACGCCTGCGATGTCCTTCGGCGTGCGGCTGTAGCCGCGCACCGGCACGCCGAGACCGACCAGCGCACGCGCCACTTCAGCGCCGAGCACGCCGAGTCCCAGCACGCCGACCGTGAAGGTCCCGCGCGCATGCTGCGGGAGTTTCTGCCAGCGGCCTTCGCGTTGCTGCGCGTCGTATTCGTCGAAGCGGCGCATGAAGCGCAGCACGGCATAAGTCGCGTATTCGACCATCTGCTGCGCCATGCCGGTGTCTTCCAGACGCACGAGCATCGCGTTGGGCGGCAGCGTGCCCGGCTCCTTGCGCTCCACATCCAGAATGGCATCGACGCCCGCGCCGAGATTGAACACGGCCTTAAGATCCGGACGATCGGCGAACAGCTCGCGCGGCGCGCGCCACACGACCGCATAGTCGGCGTGCGCGGTGTCGCCCGGTTGCCATACGCGCACGTCCGCTTCCGGCAGTTCGCGCGCGAAGTCGCGCAGCCAGGCGTCGGTGTCGGTGTGCTGCTCGTAGAAGATGATCTTCATGCGGCTCACTTGGCGAACAACTGGCCGATGTCGTTGAACGCCTTGAATTCCAGCGCGTTGCCGCACGGATCGAGGAAGAACATCGTCGCCTGCTCGCCGACTTCGCCCTTGAAGCGGATATGCGGCTCGATGATGAACTTCGTCCCCACGCCCTTCAGACGCTCGGCGAGCGCGTGCCAGTCGCTCATCGAGAGCACGACGCCGAAGTGGCGCACCGGCACGGCGTCGCCATCGACCGCGTTCTTCGCGGCGGGGCGTGCCTCGTCGGGCGACAGATGCGCGACCAGTTGATGCCCGAAGAAATCGAAATCCACCCACTCCGGCGAACTGCGTCCTTCGGGACAGCCGAGCAACTCGCCGTAGAACGCGCGGGCGTTCTCGAGACTGGTGACGGGAAAGGCGAGATGGAACGGCTGCAGCGTGCGTTGCGTCCTCGAATGGTCCGCGTGCTCGAAGCGGCCGGCGGATTCATCGGGTAGATCGGACATACGGCCTCCCTGTGGCGACGATGCGGCGATTCGGGACATTTTACGGTGACGGCGCGCTCGGCGTGCGGCTGCGAATAACCAAATGACGATTGAATCGTTCGCGGCCGCGCTGCATCACGCGAGAATGAAGCCTGAACCGAATGCAGCCGAGGCACGCATGAACATGAACGACGAACCCTTGCGGCGGCCGGTGCTCGTGACCGTGCCCGGACTGCACGGCAGCGAAGGCGCGCACTGGCAGAGCTGGCTGGAGCGGCAATACGAGGAGGCATCGCGCGTCGAGCAGGCCGACTGGGACGCGCCGCATCTCGACGAGTGGGCGAGCGCCGTCGAAGCGCGCCTCGACGCGTTGCAGCGGCCCGCCGTGCTCGCCGCGCACAGCTTCGGCTGTCTTGCGGTCGCGCATGCGTTCAGGCGTGCGCGCAGCCGCGCGCTCTCGCGCGTGACCGGCGTGTTGCTGGTCGCGCCGGCGAGCCCCGACAAGTTCCGGCTCGCGGGCCGGTTCGAGCCACAGCGACTTGTCGTGCCGTCGATCGTGGTCGGCAGCGAGACGGACCCGTGGATGCCGATCGACCGGGCGCGCGATCTCGCGCAGCATCTGGGCAGCGCGTTCGTGAATTTCGGCGATGCCGGGCACATCAACACGGCGGCGGGCTTCGGGCCGTGGCCGCACGCGAAGTATCTCGTCGATACGCTCGCGCACTACGCTCCGCCCGAGGCGAACGGCGAGCGCGAGCGGTTGCAGCGTGAACATGCGTATGGCTGATGCTGCTTAAGCGCATCCGATAACATACATGGCCGCCTTCGAGCGGCCTTTCGCTTTCTGATTACGGGGAACTCATGGCGGCATTCAGGCAAATCGCGCTCGCGACATTGATGATGGCGACGGGCGTCGCGCACGCGGACACTACGCTGCTCAACGTCTCCTACGACGTGACGCGCGAGCTATACAAGGACATCGACGCCGCCTTCGTCGCGGACTACAAGAAGCGCACCGGCGAGACCGTATCGGTGAGGCAGTCGCATGGCGCGTCGAGCGCGCAGGCGTTGTCGGTGATGCAGGGCTTGCAGGCGGACGTGGTGACGATGAACCAGCCGAACGACATCGACCTGCTCGCCGAGCGCGGGCAACTCGTGCCGGCCAACTGGCGCACGCGCCTGCCGAACGGCAGCGCGCCGTACACCACGACGATGGTGTTCCTCGTGCGCCACGGCAACCCGAAGCACATCAAGGACTGGAGCGATCTGGCGCGCCCCGGCGTGCAGGCGGTGATCGCGAATCCGAAGACATCGGGCAACGGACGCTACACCTATCTCGCGGCGTGGGGCTACAAGAAGCAGCAGGGCGCGACCGACGCGCAGGCGCAGGACTTCGAGAAGGCGATCTTCGCGAACGTGCCGGTGCTCGACACGGGCGGCCGCGGCGCGACGACGACGTTCACGCAGCGCGGCATCGGCGATGTGCTCGTGACCTTCGAAAACGAAGTGGGGCTGATCGAAGCGGGCGCGGGCGCGAAGGACTTCGACGCGGTGTATCCGTCGTCGAGCTTGCTGGCGGAGCCGCCGGTTTCGATCGTCGATAAGGTGGTGGACAAGCGCGGCACGCGCAAGCAAGCGCAAGCGTATCTCGACTTCTTGTACACGCCGCAGGCGCAGGAGATCATCGCGCAGCATCATTTGCGGCCGCGCAACGCGGACGTGCTCGCGAAGCATGCGAGCGAGTTCAAGCCGCTGAAGACGTTTACGGTGGAGCAGGTTTTTGGAAGCTGGCAGAAGGCGCAGCAGACGCATTTTGCGGATGGCGGGACGTTCGATCAGATCGTCGCCGACAAAAAATAAAACCCTCGCGGGGCTCGCGACCACCGACGCGAGCCCCGCGCTTAACGCTCAATCTCCGCAGTGCCGCGCCGCCGTTTCGTGCGCCGCTTCCGCCCGCATCCCCAGCCGCTCGATGAGCTTCCGGTCCGCTTCCGCCTGCGGATTACTCGTCGTCAGCAGTTGATCGCCGTAGAAAATCGAATTCGCGCCCGCCGCGAAGCACAGCGCCTGCAACGCCTCGTTCATCTGCTCGCGGCCAGCCGACAGACGCACCATCGCCTTCGGCATCGTGATGCGCGCCACCGCGATCGTGCGCACGAACTCGAACGGATCGAGCGCCTCGGTGCCGGTCAGCGGCGTGCCCGCCACCTGGACGAGATTGTTGATCGGCACCGACTCCGGATACGGCTCCATGTTCGCGAGCTGCGAGATCAGCCCCGCACGCTCGCGACGCGATTCGCCCATGCCAACGATCCCGCCGCAACACACGTTGATGCCCGCATCGCGCACGTGCTCCAGCGTATCGAGGCGGTCCTGATACGTGCGCGTCGAGATGATCTGGCCGTAGAACTGCGGCGACGTGTCGAGGTTGTGGTTGTAGTAATCGAGGCCCGCATCACGCAGCGCCTGCGCCTGATGCGACTCCAGCATGCCGAGCGTCACGCACGTCTCCAAGCCCATCGCCTTCACGCCGCGAATCATTTCCTTGATCGGCTCCAGATGGCGGTCCTTCGGATTGCGCCACGCCGCGCCCATGCAAAAGCGCGTCGCGCCGTTGGCCTTCGCGGTTTCGGCAGCCTTCAGCACGGCATCCACTTCCATCAGCTTGTCGGCCTTCACGCCCGTGTCGTGATGCACGGACTGCGGGCAGTACGCGCAATCTTCCTCGCAGCCGCCCGTCTTGATCGACAACAGCGTGGAAAGCTGCACGGCGTTCGGATCGAAGTGCTCGCGATGCACGGTCTGCGCGCGATACAGCAAATCGTTGAACGGCAGTTCGTAGAGCGCGACGACATCCGCGACGCGCCAGCGCGCGGGCGCTTGCGTCGGCGTGTGTGCTTGAGCGTGATTAGCGTGTTGAGCGGTGCCGGCAGTAAGAGTCTGCGTCATGTGAGTTCAGTCCTTGAGATGAAGCGTGTCGAGCAGCGTGCGCACGTCGAGGTGATCGGCGGCGCGCGCCGCATCGCGCGACGTGAGATGCGGAATCACGCCCAGAAGCGGCGCGGCGATGCGTTGCTTGAGCGTGGCGATGTTTTCGTCGGGATACAGCATAGTCGGATCGACGCGATTGGCCACCCAGCCCGCGAGTGTCAGCCCGCGCGCTGCAATCGCTTCGGCGGTCAGCAGCGCATGGCTGATGCAGCCGAGCCGCATGCCGACGACGAGCACCACCGGCACCTTCAGCGCGACGGCGAGATCGGCGGTGTCGTGCGTCTCGTCGAGCGGCACGCGAAAGCCGCCGACGCCTTCTACCACGACGATATCCGCGCGCGTCGAAGCCTCGCGATGCGCATCCACGATGCGCCCGATATCCAGCGCGATGCCTTCGCGCGCCGCGGCGATATGCGGCGCGATCGGCTCGCGCATCATGAACGGCGTGCGCATGTCGGGCGGCAGCGCGACGGTCGCGGCGGCGTCCAGTTGGTCGGCGTCTTCGTTGTGCAGCATGCCGTCGCGCATGACGGCGCCCGAGGCGATCGGCTTCATCGCGGCGGCGCGAAGGCCCGTGCGAGCGAAGCCGTGAAGCAGCGCGCAGGAGACGAAGGTCTTGCCGATCTCCGTATCGGTGCCGGCGACGAAAAGGGATAAAGCGGTCATAGCGTATTCAAAGCGTGGTCGAGACGGTCGAGGTCTTCGCGACTATGCGCGGCCGAAAGCGAAATGCGCAGGCGCGACGTGCCGGACGGCACCGTCGGCGGTCGAATGGCGGGCACCCAAAGGCCGTGTGCGTCGAGCGCGGCGGCGATGGCGAGCGTCTCGTCGTTGCCGCCGATCACGAGCGGCTGCACGGCCGTTTGCGAATCCACCGGAAGCCAGCGCGTGCGCTTGAGCATGGCGCGCGTGGTGTCGACGAGCGTAGCGAGATGCGCGCGGCGCGCGTCGCCTTCATCGCCCGCAATGAGCGCGATGCTCGCCGACACGGCATGCGCGACCGCAGGCGGCGCGGCCGTCGTGAAGATATACGGACGCGCGCGCTGCACGAGCCATTCGATGACCGTGGCATGCGCCGCGACGAACGCGCCCGCGACGCCCGCCGCCTTGCCGAGCGTGCCGACATAGACGAGATGCGGCGAGCGCAGCGCGAAGTGCGCGAGCGCGCCGCGACCTTGCGGGCCGAGCACGCCGAAGCCGTGCGCGTCGTCGACGACGAGCCACGCGCCGTACTTCTCCGCCAGTTGGACGAGACCCGCGAGCGGCGCAATGTCGCCGTCCATGCTGAAGACCGTGTCGGTGACGATGAGTTTCGTCGCGGTCTCGTCGCGCGAGGCGTCGAGCATGGCGTCGAGCGCGGCGAGGTCGGCATGCGGATAAATCTGCGTTTGCGCGCGGGAAAGCCGCACGCCGTCGATCAGCGAAGCGTGGTTCAGCGCGTCGGAGAACACGAGCGTGCTGCGGCCGGCCAGCGTGGTGAGCACGGCGAGATTCGCCATGTAACCGGTGCTGAAGTAGAGCGCGCGCGGATCGTCGACGAAGCCGCCCGAGAACGCGGCCAGATCGTCTTCGAGCCGGGCATGAGCGCGCGAATGACCGCCGAGCAGATGCGAACCGCCGCTGCCGGCGCCGTAAAGCGCAGCGCCTTCGGCGAGCGCCGCGCGGATCGCTTCGTGCGCGGCGAGGCCGAGATAGTCGTTGCTCGCGAAGCCGATCATCGCGCGGCCATCGACGGTCATATGCGCGGAATTCGCGCCGTCGATGATCCTGCGACGGCGGCGCAAGCCGCGTGCGTCGATATCGGCGAGACCCTGATTCAGCGTCTCGTAGAGCGCCTGCGTGGTGTCGTTCATGCGGCGCACTCCGCGAGCGTGGCGTCGAGCGTATCGAGCGTGCGTTGCGCGAGCAGCGCGAGTTCGTCGTCCGAGAGGATGTACGGCGGCATCATGTACACCGTCTTGCCGATGGGACGCATCAGCAGTTCGCGCTGCAACGCGTTGGCAAAGAAGCGGCGCGAGAACGCGGCATCGTCCGTATCGACATCGAACGCGAAGATCGTGCCGCGCTCGCGGAAGTTGCGCGCGCGCGCGTGCTTCGCGAGCGGCTGCATCGCTTCACGCAGCAACGCCGACTTGCGGCGGTTTTCTGCGAGCACGTTCGCGCTTTCGAACAAGTCGAGCGTCGCGAGCGCCGCGCGGCACGCGAGCGGATTGCCCGTGTACGAGTGCGAATGCAGAAAGCCGCGCGTGATGTCGTCGTCGTAGAAAGCGGCGTAGATTTCATCGCGCGTGAGCACGAGCGAAAGCGGCAGGTAGCCGCCGCTGATGCCCTTCGACAGGCACACGAAGTCCGGCCACACGCCCGCCTGCTCGCACGCGAAGAAGGTGCCGGTGCGCCCGCAGCCGACCGCGATTTCATCGGCGATCAGATGCACGCCATACTCGTCGCAGAGCGCGCGCAGGCGCGTGAGATATGACGCGTCGTACATTGCCATGCCGGCCGCGCACTGCACGAGCGGCTCGACGATCACGGCGGCAAGATGCGCCGCGCGTTCGGCGAAGAGCGCGCGCATCGCGTCGATCGCTGCATCCACGCCCGCCGCAGCCGGCGAGGCAACTACATGCGCGTGGCGAATCAGCGGATCGTACGCGTCCTTGAAAAGGGCGACATCGGTCACGCCGAGCGCGCCGATGGTCTCGCCGTGGTAACTGTTCGCGAGACACGCGAATTCGCGCTTCTCGCACTGGCCGCGATTGCGCCAGAAGTGAAAGCTCATCTTCAGCGCAATCTCGACCGCCGACGCGCCATCGGAGGCGAAGAACGCATGGCCGAGCGTCTTTTGCGTGAGCGCGGAAAGACGCTCCGCCAGTTCGACGGCGCTCGCGTGCGTGCAGCCCGCGAGCATCGCGTGTTCGAGCGTGTCGAGCTGATCCTTGAGCGCGCGGTTGATGTCGGGATTCGCGTGGCCGAAGAGATTGACCCACCACGAACTGATGGCGTCGAGATAGCGGTTGCCCGCCGGATCGTAGAGCCACGCGCCCTTGCCGCGCGCGATCGGCACGAGCGGCATGCGCTCGTGATGCTTCATCTGGGTACACGGGTGCCACACGGCGGCGAGCGAACGCGCGACCCAGTCTTGATTGGCTTCTGTGTTCAAAACGGCTCCCAGGCCCGCGCGAACGCGAGCCGGCACATCGGGCAGGCGCGGCGGCCTGCGCTTTTCGAGGAAACTGCGCGAGACTTTCGCGCGCTCCAATTATCCCGAAAATGGGCGCGGCCTTCGCTTTTCGCCCACCATTTGGACGATGCAGCCGCGCGCATGCGACGTGCGAAAACGCGCTTTCGCCCGCAACTTCGCTGAACGCGACGGCTAATCGTAGGATAGCCGCCTCAAGATGCAAAAACGCCGGCGCAGCGGCCGGCGTGGTTCGAGAGCGTGAACAGCGTTCAGCGCGAGGCCGTCTGCGTGTCCGCGCTGTTGTTCTTCCAGACCACCGCGTTATCGACCGCGTAGAGGCGGCACGGATCGCTGCTCTGCTTCTGGCAGCCGGCAATGGCCACGGCCATCGGATCGTCGCCGCCTTCGGCCCACGACCACGCGCCCGAGTCGGACACGGCGAACGCGCGGCTCGAATACTGGCTCAGGAAATTGCGATACCCGGCGCGGCCGGCTTCATCGACGAACGGAACCGACTGCACGGCGTCGAGGCTCGCGAAATCCGTGGCGTTCGGCGCGTGCGGCTCGGCGACCTGATACTGCACGGAGGTCGGCATGCCGACTTGCGCGAGGAACGCCTTCACGCGCGGCCACCAGATCTGCACGCCGTCGCGATCGCCGACGAGCCGGTGCGCGTCGTTCTTGTAGGTGCCGAAGTCGACCATGTTCGATCGCGCGCCGTGCGAGACGAACGCCGTGTACATCTGCGACGCGAGATCGCCCGGCCAGACCGAATCGTTATCGCCGTACAGCCACAGCGACGGCAGGCGGACGTTCTCGCCATACGCGCCGAAGGCATCGACGAGATTCTTCTGCCAGCCCGCGCATTCGTCCTGCCGCAAGCCGCCCGAGAAATTGATGAGACCGCGCACGCCCGGCGCGGCGAGCGCATCGCGCGCGCCGTAGGCGATGGTCGTCAGCCCGCCGTGCGACGTGCCCGCGACGACAATATGCGTCTTGTCGACGTAAGGCTGCGCGCTCATGTACTCGACGGTCGCGGCGACATCGCGCGCCTGCGCAAAACCGTTGGCTTCGACGTTGCAGCCGTGGCCCGCGTAGTCGCCGCCGGAGCCCGCGAAGCCGCGGCGGTTCGGCACGACGACGACATAACCGTGACGCACGAACTCACGCGCGAGCGCGACCGGCCGGTTGCGCGGCTGGGCGTGCGAATCGCCGGGGAGCTTGCCGTGATTGAACACGATCATCGGGAACGGGCCCGCGCCGTCCGGTTTGAAGACGGTGGTTTCGAGCGCGATGTCGTCTTCCGGCACCTCGATGACCGTTTCGTTCAGGCCATTCGCGACGACCGGCAGTCGCGCGTCGAGCGCATCCGGAATCTGGCTGAAGACGGGCGCCGAAAGCCCTTCGGATTGGCGGATGCCGCCGATCGGTTCGGCGTGCACGACGGACGCGACCAACGACGCCGCGAGCGAGCATGCCATGCTGCATCCGACCAACCAGGTTCTGATCGCCATCCGTGAACTCCGACCGCACTCGAATCAATGTGTTGATATGACGCGGACCACGAATCGCCGGTTGAAGTCACAAGCTGGCCGCGCTGCTGACAATGAGCAGTGTGGAATGCCGGGCGTTGGAGTCATGCCGCGAAAAGGCATGACAAATGGCTTCAAACTGGAAAAAACGGGTGACCGCATTTGGCCGGGCGCGAGAATGACAGCGCCCTGACGCAAACACAGATTACCCGTTCAAAATTGCACTGCACAATAAAGGAAACCCCGTAACAGCTTAATCTGAAAGGAGAAGTTCAGGAAATTAATACCGTCTTGTTTTTAAGCGAAGATTTACTTTTCGACGATGTCGCCGTCGATATAAATCCAGTGGCTTTCGGCGTTACGCGTGAAACGGCTCGCTTCGTGCAGCCGATGCGCGCGCCCGCCGACTTTATATCGCGCGACGAATTCGACTTCTTCGTGATTGCCGTCGATGACCGCGTGCCGTTTGATCTGCAAGCCGAGCCAGCGCGTGCCGTCGCCGGAAGCGTCGAGATCGGGCGGACAGGTTTTCGCGTCCCATGTCGCGCGCAGATAGGCGGTGTCGCCGAGCACATAGGCGGTGTAGCGCGAGCGCATGAGTTCCATCGCGTTCGCCGGAAAAGCGCCGCCTTCGATGAAGCGGCCGCAGCAGTCCGCATAGCGCGGCGCGCGCGCGTCCGGGCGCCGCGACGGCGCTGCGCCGCCGCACGGACACTCGACCGGCGTCATGCATCGACTCCCGGCATCTCGACATGGCCCGGCTGATTGCGCACGCGATCCAGCCACGCGCGAATGGCCGGATAGCGCGACAGATCGAGACCCGCTTCGTCGGCCACATGCGTGTAGGCGTAGAGCGCGATGTCGGCCACCGTGTAGCGCTCGCCGACAAGGAACGTGCGCGACGCGAGATGCTGCTCCATCACGTCGAGCGCGCGATACGAACCGGCAGTCTTCTCGGGCAGACGCGGATCGTCCAGCTGTTTCAGAAACTCGCGGATGAAGCGCGCCACCGCGACATACGGCTCGTGGCTGTACTGCTCGAAGAACATCCATTGCAGCACTTGCGCGCGTTCGAGGCGGTCGTTGGGAAGCAGCGCGGAGCCTTCGGCGAGATAGCAGAGAATGGCGTCGGATTCAGAGAGCGTCGTCGTTTCGTCGATGACGAGCACGGGCACCTTGCCGTTCGGGTTCAGCTTGCGGAAGGCGTCGGTGCGCGTCGCGCCGTGCATCATGTCCACTTCGTGCCAGACATAGGGCAACTTCAGTTGTTCGAGCGCGAGCCGCACCTTGTAGCAGTTGCCGGACGCCGACACGCCGTGCACGTGATAAGTCATTCCCCGATTCTCCTTGTCATGGCGCGGCTCACCAGTCGAGCCGCGTGCCGTCGTACTGAATGAAGCGGCCGTTGTACTCGTCGCGCAGCGCATGCGCCTCTGCGATCACGGCGCGCATGCCGGTGACGCTGCGCGCCACGTCGATGGCCGCGGACGGTCCGCCCATTTCCGTGCGCACCCAGCCGGGATGCAGCGCGAGGCACGCCGAATGACGCGACTGCACCGACGCCACCTTCAGCGCCGAGTTGAGCGCCGCCTTGCTCGCGCGATACAGCCAGCCGGTCGTGCCGCTCGCCTCGCTAATGCTGCCCATCTTGCTCGACACGACGGCGAGCACGCCGTGCGCGGCATCGACGAGCGGCAGCAGCACGGGCATCAGTTGCATCGGGCCGCGCACATTAGTATGCATGACGTGATCGAAGTCTTCGGCGCTGAGGGTCTCGACGCCTTCGGTGCGCGGGCCGTAGACACCGGATACGATGATCGCCGCATCGAGCCGCTCCTCGTCGAGTTGCCACGCAAGCGCGGCGATCTGCTCCGGCTGCGTGACGTCGAGCGAAAAGGTCTGCGCGCCGAGCGCATCCAGCGCGGAGAGGGCGGCTTTGTCGCGCGCGGTGGCGAGCACGCGCCAGCCGTCGCGCGCATATTGACGCACGAATTCGTGGCCGATGCCGCGAGACGCGCCGAGAATCAGAGCGGTTTTCATCAGTCGTCCTTTGTTGTCTGCCTCAAACCAGTTCGATGCCCATTGCCGTCGCCTCGCCGCCGCCGATGCACAGCGTCGCCACGCCGCGCTTGCCGCCGCGCGCGCGCAATGCGCCGATCAACGTCACGAGAATACGCGCGCCCGACGCGCCGATCGGATGCCCGAGCGCGCACGCGCCGCCGTTCACGTTGACCTTGTCGTGCGGCAGGTCGTGCTCGCGCATCGCGGCCATCGTGACGACCGCGAAGGCTTCGTTGATCTCGTACAGATCCACATCGTTCGCGCGCCAGCCGTTCTTCTCGAAGAGCTTGCGGATTGCGCCGACGGGCGCGGTCGTGAAGAGCGCCGGCTGCTGCGCGAACGTGCTGTGTCCGACGACACGCGCAATCGGCGTCGCGCCGAGGCGCTTCGCGGTCGATTCGCGCATCATCACGAGCGCGGCCGCGCCATCCGATATCGACGACGAATTCGCCGCCGTCACCGTGCCGTCTTTCGCGAACGCCGGTTTCAGCGACGGGATCTTCTCGATGTTCGCCTTAAACGGCTGCTCGTCGCGTTCAATGACCGTATCGCCCTTCCTGCCCGCCACCGTGACCGGCGCGATCTCCCACGCGAACGAACCGTCCTCGTTCGCGCGTTGCGCGCGGCGTAGCGATTCCACCGCGAACGCATCCTGCGATTCGCGCGAGAACGCATACGACGACGCGCATTGCTCCGCGAACGTGCCCATCAGGCGGCCTTTTTCGTACGCGTCTTCGAGGCCGTCGAGGAACATGTGGTCGAGCACCTGGCCGTGTCCCATGCGCATGCCGCCGCGCGCCTTCGGCAGCAGGTACGGCGCGTTCGTCATGCTCTCCATGCCGCCCGCGACCATCACATCCGCCGAGCCGGCGAGCAGCATGTCGTGCGCGAACATGGCGGCGCGCATGCCCGAGCCGCACATCTTGTTGATGGTCGTGCAACCGGTCGAGAGCGGCAGGCCCGCGCCGAGCGCCGCCTGTCGCGCGGGCGCCTGACCTTGTCCTGCCGGAAGCACGCAGCCCATGATGGCTTCGTCGATCTGCTCGGCTTTGAGGCCCGCGCGTTCCACTGCCGCGCGAATGGCGGCCGCGCCCAGTTGCGGCGCCGTCAGCGCGGCGAAGTCGCCCTGGAACGCGGCCATCGGCGTGCGCGCCGCCGAAACGATGACTACGGGATTCTCTTGTGTCTCACTCATGTTTTAGCTCCTGAATGACGCCCTGAATGACAGAGGGAACATCGCCGAGACGCGCCGCGTCGGACGCGATCACGTCGTTTTCCGCTGCGTGCGCGCCGTCGCGCTTCAGCGCGGCGAGGCACGATTGATACGTCGAGTCCACTTTCTCCTGCGCGCTGATCATCATGCCGAGGTTGCGCAGACGGCCATCGTGAACGCCGTAGGTCCAGCCATGCACGGTGAGCGCCTGCCCGCGCGACCAGGCGTCGTTGACGACCGTGGTGCGGCAGACGTTGAGCGTCTGCTCGATGGTGTTCAGTTCCACGAGCCTGCGATGCCGCGCTTCGCCCATCGGCCATTCGTCGAGCAACGCGGCGTGTTTCTCGCGCACGTCTTCGACATGACGCAGCCAGTTGTCGCGAGACCCACGCGGCGACCGACCAGCGCCGCGCCCACGCCCGAGCAGCCGTAATGACCGACGACCATGATGTGCTTGACCTTCAGCATGTCGACGGCGAACTGGATCACCGAGAGACAGTTGAGGTCCGAATGCACGACCACGTTTGCAATGTTCCGATGCACGAACACTTCGCCCGGCGGCAAGCCGATGATCTGGTTCGCGGGCACGCGCGAGTCCGAGCAGCCGATCCACAGATATTCCGGCGCTTGCTGATGCGCGAGCCGTTCGAAGAATTCGGCGTCTTCCGCGAGCTTGCGCGTGACCAGTTCTGGTTGTTCTCGAACAGATGAACGAGAGGATGGGCTTCGTTGGTACGGTCAGTCATGTTCGTGTTCGTGTTTCAAGGGCGCGCGTTATGCAGCGCGCGCCGGTGCCTTGTCGAATCGCTCCGGATAGCGGACGCAGAACCGGATGGCAGGGTCATAGGGAAAGAAATCGGCGATTTCGCCTTGCAGCAGTTGCTCCTTGTGACGCTGCCACAGCGCAGGGTCGAGGAGATCCGCGTGATGCCGCATGAACGCTTCGCGCACGCGCGGATCGCCGAGCAGGAAGGTGTCGTACGTCTCGGGAAAGATATCGTGCGGCCCGACGCTATACCATGGCTCGCCGGACAACTCGTCTTCCTCGGTGCGCGGCGGCGGCACGCGGCGCACGTTGCAGTCCGTGAGGTACTCGATCTCGTCGTAATCGTAGAACACCACGCGTCCGTGCCGCGTGACGCCGAAGTTCTTGTACAGCATGTCGCCGGGAAAGATGTTGGCCTGCATCAACTGTTTGATCGCGTCGCCATATTCTCGGATGCCGTGGTCGATGTCGTCGGCGTGGCCGTTCTTCAGGAACAGATTGAGCGGCACCATGCGCCGTTCGATATACACATGACGGATCACGAGCTTGTCGCCTTCGTATTCGATCATCGAGGGCGCTTCTTTCTCCAGTTCGCGGATGAGCGCGTGATCGAGGCGCGCAAGCGGCAGCGCGACGCTCGAGTATTCCAGCGTATCGGCCATGCGTCCCAGCCGGTCGTGCCGTTTCACGAGCTGGTACTTATCCTGAATCTTCTCGCGCGTGGTTTCCTTCGGCGGCGGGAAGGCGTCCTTGATCAACTTGAACACGTACGGAAACGATGGCAGCGTGAACACGATCATCACGAGTCCCTTGATGCCGGGGGCGATAATGAACTGATCGCTCGAATGCTTCAGATGATGCAGCAAGTCGCGGTAGAACAGATTCTTGCCCTGCTTTTGCAGGCCCAGCGACGTATAGATTTCCGCGTTCGGCTTGGCCGGCATGATGGTGCGCAGGAAGTGAACGTACGCGGACGGCACTTCCATATCGACCAAAAAATACGAGTGCGCAAAGCTGAAGATGATGAGCAGTTGCTGGCGCTCGGTCAGCACCGTATCGAGCGCGAGCAGCCCACGCTGCGTATGGCGAATGGCGATGGCGAACGGCAGCAGCGAATCCCCATGGATGATGCGCCCGATGATATACGCCGCCTTGTTCCGAAAGAACAGCGACGAAAGCACGTGAATCTGGAAGTTCGGCGCGGGCGCGAAATCGCCGAACGCATCGCGAAGCGATTGCATCACGCATTGCACGTCGCGCGTCAAATCTTCGAACGGCGGCTCGAGCTGAAAGTTCGTGACGATACGTTCGAGCGTCGCGGCGAGGCCGTCGGTGTCCGGGTAATACGCGCGATACGTCGGCTTCGCGGCGGGCTCGTCGTTCTCGATGTATTCGGTCGAGATGGCCGGGCGCACAAAGATGAAATCGTTGTTGAAGTACGAGCGATGCAGAATCTTGCAGCACACCGAATTAAAAAACGTCTCGGCGCATTCCGGCTGACGATGCGTCGTCAACAGGCCGATGTAATGCAGCTTGATTTGCTGCCAGACGTCGTCGTCGATATGCTCGGCGTCGTATTCGTCTTCGAGGAGTGCCACGCATTCCGCCACGCGATCGTCATACGACGCAATGCGCTCGCGAGCCAGCCGCGCCAGCGCATGCCAGTCGCCGCGCTCGAAGAGCGGCTTCGCTTCGATGGCGGCATCGCGAAACACGCGGTAGTGGCGATCGAACCCTTCGAGCAGCGTCTGCGCCACATCGAAGCCGATTTGCGACGAAAGCAGCTTGGGGAAGTGGTTCATATCGGCGTGCGCGGGTCGTGGGTCGTGGGTCGCGGGTTGAGCTCACATCATGCGGCTTTCGCTCGGCGGGCGCGCTTGTCCATGCCCGCTGCGAGCAGCGCGCGGCCTTCCTTTTCATACGCGGCGAGTTCCGCGAGCGTCGTGTTGATGTCCTCCAGTTGCCGTTCGAGCACTTGCCGATGCGCCGCGATGGTGTCCACGAAGCCGCGCAATTGCGCGGTCGTGCCGGTCGGGGAATCGTAAAGGTCGAGCAGCGTGCGAATCTCCGACAGCGTGAAGCCGAGCCGCTTGCCGCGCAACGTCAGCTTCAGCCGCGTGCGATCCCGCGACGAATACACGCGCCGCAAGCCGTTCGCGCCTTCGCGTCGCGGCGCGAGGAGACCCTGATCTTCATAGAAGCGAATGGCGCGAGGCGTGATGTCGAATTCGCGCGCCAGTTCGGTGATCGAGAAATGCGTGGGCTGAGTCATCGGGAAAGCGCCGCGCGCGAGCGCGCATGCAACGTTAGAATGACGTTTACGTTATCGTCAACTTCGCCGGATTGCAACGCGGCGCAAACCCTCAGAGCACCGACCGATGAACGCACTCGAACATCAGCTCGACTATGTCTTTGCCGACGAAACGCCCGCGCCCGGCGGCGCGAAAGAAGTGGCGCCCGGCGTCTATTGGCTGCGCATGCCGCTGCCGTTCGCGCTGGATCACATCAACCTGTGGCTGTTGCGCGATGAACTCGACGGCGTGAAAGGCTGGACCGTGATCGATTGCGGCATCTCGAACGAAAGCATTCGCGCGAACTGGGAGCGCGTGTTCGATACGGTGCTCGACGGCCAGCCGGTGTTGCGCGTGATCGTCACGCATTGCCACCCGGACCATCTGGGACTCGCGGACTGGATCTGTCAGGGCGGAGACAAGAAACGCTGGAACGTGCGGCTGTGGATCTCGCTTGGCGAATATGCGATGGGCCGCGTGATGGCGGCGGGCGACGGCTCCAACGCGGGCGGCGAGCGCGCGGCGCAGCACTTCGCGGCGCACGGCCTGACGGACGCGGCATCGCTCGATGCGCTCAGGAAGCGCGACAGCTATTACCCGACGCTCGTGCCTTCGATGCCGCGCGAATTCCGCCGCATCCGCGACGGCGACCGGCTGCGCATCGGTGCGCGCGAGTGGGAAGTGGTGACGGGCTACGGTCATTCGCCGGAGCATGTTGCGCTTTATTGCGCGGCCGATGAACTGCTCATTTCCGGCGACATGGTGCTGCCGCGCATCTCGACCAACGTGTCGGTGTTCGCCATCGAACCGGAGGGCAATCCGCTCGCGCTGTATCTGGAATCTCTCACGCGCTATGAGGCGATGCCCGCCGATGTGCTCGCGTTGCCCTCGCACGGCAAGCCGTTTCGCGGCGTGAAGACGCGCATCGCGCAGCTTCGCGAGCATCATCGCGCGCGGCTTGCGGAAGTGCGCGAGGCGTGCTCGGCGAAACCGTGCAGCGTCGCCGACATCGTACCGATCATGTTCAAGCGCGCGCTCGACATCCATCAGATGACGTTCGCGCTCGGCGAGGCGCTCGCGCATCTGAACATGCTATGGCTCGATGGCACGCTTGCGCGTCGGACCGGCGATGACGGCGTGATCCGCTTCTCGCCGGCCTGAAGTGCCGCGTTACTGCACTGACACCACGCCGAAGTTCTGCCGCCCGAACGGGCTCACGTTATAGCCGCTGACGTTCGTGCGCGTGAGCGCGGCGGCGGTCGGATACACGAGCGGAATCCACAGCGCCTGATCGTGGATGATCTTCTGCGCATCCACATACGCCTTCGTGCGTTTGGTGATATCCGGCGTCGCCTTGCCGTCCGCGATCAGCTTGTCCAGTTGCGGGTCGCAATAGCGCGCGAAGTTGATACCCGACTTCACCGCATTGCAGCTGAATAGCGGCGACAGGTAGTTGTCCGGGTCGCCGTTGTCGCCGGCCCAGCCCATGAACAGCATGTCGTGCTTGCCCTGCTTCGCTTCCTTGATCAGCTCGCCCCATTCGATCACCTTCACCTGCGCTTTTACGCCGATTTTCGCGAGGTCGGCTTGCAGCAGTTCGGCGCCAGCCTTCGGGTTCGGATTCAGCACGCTGCCATTCGGACGCACCCAGATGGTCGTGTCGAAACCGCTCGGAAAGCCCGCATCGGCCAGGAGCTTCTTCGCGCGATCCGCGGAATACGGATACGCCTGCACGTTCTTGTCGTAGCTCCAGGTGTTCGGCGGATACGGATTCACGGCGGGCGTCGCCGTGTTGTCGAAGACGGTCTTCATGTACGTCGTGCGATCGAACGCCATGTTCAGCGCCTGACGCACCTTCGGGTTGTCGAGCGGCTTCTTCTGCGTGTTGAGCGCGACGAACGCGGTCATGAACGCAGGCGTTTCGCTGACCTTGAGCGAGCGGTCCTTCTTTGCGTCGAGCACGTCCTGCGGCTTCGGCGAAAGCGCGATCTGGCATTCGCCCGCCTTGATCTTCTGCGCGCGCACGGTGGCGTCCGGCGTGATCGCGTAGATGAGGCGGTCGATCTTCGGCTTCGGGCCCCAGTACGACGGGTTCACGTCGTAGCGGATGACGGCATCCTTCGTATAGCTCTTCAGCACGAACGGACCCGTGCCGATAGGCTTGCTGTTCAAGTCCACCTGCTTGTTCGCCTTTAGCAACTGGTCCGCGTATTCCGCCGAATAGATCGAGGCGAAGCCCATCGTGAGAATCGGCACGAAGGTCGCGTTCGGCTCGTTGAGGTCGAACTTCACGGTGTGGTCATCCACCTTCGTCACGCTCTTGATGAGCTTCACGAGGCCCATCGACTGCGCGTGCGGAAAGCCGCTCGCGCCCGCCACCTTGTGCCACGGATTGCTCTCCGACAGCATGCGATCGAACGTGAAGACCACATCGTCGGCATTGAGCGGGCGCGTCGGCTTGAAGTAATCGGTGCTCTGGAACTGCACGTTCGGCCGAAGATGAAACGTGTAGCTCAAACCATCGCTCGATACGTCCCATTTCTCCGCGAGCGACGGCGCGACTTTCTTCGCCGCTTCGTCGTAAGAGACGAGCGTGTTGAAGATCACGTCTGCCGATGCGTTGGTCGTGACGAGCGAGTTGAACTGCACGACATCGAAGCCGTCCGGGCTCGATTCAGTGCAGACGGTAAGCGGCTTGGACTGCGCGAGCATGGGCGCGGCCACGGCGAGGGCGGCGAGAAGGGCAGGCAAGCGTTTGATGCGCATGGGTTCTCCGGTCGGCGGGAGCGCGCTGTTGCGCGTGCTCCGTGAATCACACAGCGTTTGTTCTTGTTGCTCGATGAATCCGGTCGCGCGATGCCGAGCAAGCACCGCGCCCGCGCGCGTAGATTAGCGAACGCGCGGGCGCGCGACAACGAACCGTTGCGCATACCGATATGTCCCGCTGTCTGCGTCGGCTTGCCGAACGCGACGCGTCACGCTACACTGCCCCGGTCTTTGGGGAGTAGCCTTCCTTCCGCTTGCGAAGGAGAACGCGTCAACATCCTCGGCTCTGCTGCCGTGGCGCGTTCGACCGGTCCGGTTTGGCGAGACCACTGATGTGCCACGTCGTTCTTGGTCGGACGTCGCGTGGCGCATCATGGTTCGCTGACGTCCGACCGTGGAATCATCGTGTCCCCACAACTACAAGACCTCATTCGCTCACGCGCCGACATCGTCTGCGTGCCACGTCGTGCCATGCGAGGTGCCGCATGACGATGCTTTTCCTCGAACTCGCGTTGATGCTCGCGATCATTCTGATTGCCTCCGAGCTCTTCACCAACGCGCTCGAACACCTCGGCGAACGGCTCGGCATTTCGGAAGGCGTGACCGGATCGCTTTTCGCCGCAGTGGGCACGGCCTTGCCGGAAACGACGGTGCCGATCATCGCGCTCTTAGGCGGCACGGCAAGCCGCGCGGTCAACGAGGAGATCGGCGTCGGCGCGATCCTCGGCGCGCCGCTCATGCTCGCGACGCTTTCGACGTTCCTGATGACGCTCGCCATCGTGAAATCGCGCGGTTTGCGCGGCGTGATCGAGCCGGAGCGCAGCGGCTTTACGCGCGATCTCAACTTCTTCCTGATCGCATTCCTCATCGCGGCTGGCGCGATGTTCGTGCCGCATCACGCATGGCAGGTGCGCGCGCTGTTCGCGGCGGGGCTCGTCGGCCTGTACGTGATCTATGTAATCTCGACCTTCAGGGCATCGGCCAATCTCGTCGAAAGCGGACACGGCACCGAAGCGCCCGAAACGCTCTTCATCTCGCGCGTCGGACTCAAGACGAATCTCGGCTCGATCATGCTGCAATTTCTGATCGGCATCGTGTTGCTGGTGGGCGGCGCGAAGGGCTTCATTCACGGCGTCGAGGGCGTATCGCAGGCGCTCGGCGTCTCGGCGCTGCTGCTCTCGCTCATCATCATTCCGATCGCGACGGAGCTGCCCGAAAAGGTCAACAGCATTCTGTGGGCGCGGCGCGGCAAGGACACGCTCGCGTTTGGCAACATCACCGGCGCGATGGTGTTTCAGGGCACGTTGCTGCCGTCCATCGGCATCATGCTGACGCCGTGGGAGCCGCGCGTCGAAGTGCTGACCGGCGTGCTCATCACGCTCGCGGCGGCGGCGTGGCTGCGTTTCCATGCGAGAGGGAAGGGCGTCGCGTTGTGGGCGTTGCTCGGCAACGGCGTGCTGTACGCGGCGTATCTGACGTTGACGCTCGGGCGCTAGGCTCGTTCCGCGCAAATAAAAATGCCCGCGCGAGGCGGGCATCGAGAGCAAAGCTGCGTCATCACATCGACGCTTTCTTGTTGTTGTTAGTCTGTATAACGGCGCGGGGCAGGGAAACTTTAGAGCCGCGCGGCCTGTTGATAACGGCTGGCCGCGTCGACGCGCGCGGTCGCCTCGCGATACGTCTTGCCGAGCGACATGCGCGCGGCTTGCGCCGTCTGCATCAGCGCGGCATCCAGCGTCTGAATCTCGCTCGCGGTCTGCAACGTCACCGGATCGAGGTCGTTCTCCAATTGCATGATGATCGGCGAACGCAGCTCGGAGAGGCGCGCCGCTTCGATCCAGTCGCCGGCGGCTGCGGCCGCGGCCATGGCGCGCGTGAGCGACGCCGCGTGGGTCAGCATGTCTCGTTGGCTCACATCTTTCTCCATGCGAATGGGTTGGCGCCTGCGTTACTTGTTGGTCGCGAGCGCGCCGGCGCTGTTCGTGCCGCCGAAAAGCTGCGTCAGGTACGTCGTGTTGCTCTGCATCGTCGCCATGAGCGTATTGAGCGCCGTGAACTGAGCGTTGTATTGCGACGTCAGGCTGTCGGCGTAGGTCTGCAGCTTCGTCGTCTGATCGGTCAGGCTCTTCAGGTCTGCATTGATGGCGGTCGTGCGCGTATCGATAATGCCGCCCGTTTGCAGGAACGACGTGATCTTCGAATTCAGCTGCGTGCCGATGCCGTTCGTCTGGTTGAAGAGCTGGCTCACGCGCGTCGGGCTGTTCGAGAGCGCGGTGGAAAGCGTCGAATCGTCGATGGACAGCGTGCCGTCGTCCTGAAGGTCGATGCCGATCGACGCGAGGTTCGTCGTCGTCGAAGTGGAACCGGAACCCGAACTCACGCCGCTCGTGATGATGCTGGACAGCGAACTCTGAATGCTCTGAAGCATGGAGTCGCCGAGCAGCACGCCGCCTTGCGAGCCGGCGCTTTTCGTGGAGTCGAACGACGACAGCGCGGCGGCCTGGCTCACGAACGAGTTGTACGCGTCGACGAACGCCTTGATCGTGCTCTTTTCCGTGGTCGTGTCGGAGGAGACGGTCAACGTCTGCGTCGAGCCTGCCGCAGCCGATGCCAGGTTCAGCGTCACGCCGCCGATCGCGGTCGTGAGCGTGTTGGTCGAGCTCGTGACGGCCGTGCCGTCGACCGTGAGCGACGCGTCTTGCGCCGCCGACGTCTGCGTGTAGTTGCTGCTGCCCGTGCTGTACGAAAGCGACGAATCGACGCCCGAGCCGGCGGTGACCGAAATGGTGTTCGCTGCGCCCGTCGTCTTCGACGCGAGCACGAGATGCTGACCGTCGGTGCCGGTGACGATGGTCGCGCTGATGCCGGGGTTGTCGCTCGCCGAATTGATCGACGACGCGATGCTCGCCAGCGTGTTCGTGCCGTCGAGCGTCACATTCATCGAGCTCGATCCGAGCGAAAGCGAGAGCGTGCCGGTGCCGAAGGTGTCGGTGGCGGCGTGCGCCGTCGACGAAATCTTCTGCGCGCTGGCGATGTTGTTGACCGTGATCGCATACGAACCGGCCACCGCGCTCGTGCCGGCCGTCGCCGTGAGCCCGCTGCCGCTCGCCGTCGCCGTGTACGCGGCGAGTCCGGTGCCGTCGGAAAGACTCTTCAGCGCCGTTTGCACCGATGACAGCGCGGACTTGATCTGCGAGACGGCGGACAGAAGCGTGTTGTCGCTCGCCGTCTTGTTCGCGATCTGCGTGGCCTGAGCGGTGGTCTTCGCGGTGACGAGCGAGGAAACCAGCGTGGATACATCGAGCGTGGAGTTCGTCGCGCCGCTGATGATGGACTGCGCGGCAGCGGCCAGTGTGGCGCTGACGTCGGTACTCGAGGTGGTGGTGGTCATCGGATGCTCCGGACGGACTGCCTTTTCTGTTTGCGAGCTTTCGTGAGCGCAGCGCCGATGATGAATGTCGCTGCGCTAACGAAAGCTGGGAGGCGGGCCTCCCAGTGAACTGCCGAACCCCGCCCAATGTTGCGGCGGGGCAGGTCACATGCGCTTAGCCGAGGAGCTTCAGCACTTGCTGCGGCATCGAGTTCGCTTGCGCGAGAACCGAGATACCCGCTTGTTGCAGCACTTGAGCCTTCGACAGGTTCGCCGTTTCTTGCGCGAAGTCCGCGTCGGTGATGGCCGACTGTGCTGCGTTCAGGTTGGTCGACTGCGACTGGAGGCTGGTCACGGCCGACGTGAAGCGGTTTTGTTCAGCGCCGAGCGTCGATTGCAGCGTGTTGACGGTGTCGAGCGCCGTGTCGACCAGGCTGATCACGGACTGCGCGCCGCTTGCCGTGGAGATGTCGACCGATGCCGAGCCGAACAGGCCGGTCTGGCTCATCGCGGTGCTGCCGAAGTCGACGCTCAGCGTCTGGTTCGCCACTGCGCCGATCTGGAAGGCCACCGTCGAGACCGAGCCGGACAGCATGGCTTGGCCGTTGAACGTCGTCTGGCTCGAAACGCGGTCGAGTTCGCCGAGACGCTGGGTCACTTCCGTCTGGAGGTAGCCGCGCTGCGTGTCGGAGAGCGAACCGTCGGCTGCCTGAACGGCCAGCTGGCGAATACGCTGAAGGTTGTCCGTCGTGGAGCTGAGGCCGCCCGACGCCGTTTGAATCATCGAGATCGCGTTGTTCGCGTTCGACACGCCCTGGTTCAGCGCGTTGACGTACGACGTCATGTTCGTCGAAATCGCCAGGCCTGCTGCATCGTCAGCTGCGCTGTTGATGCGCTTGCCCGACGAGAGGCGGTTAATAGCCGACGACAGCGCGCTTTGCGAACCTTGCAGGTTCTTTTGCGTCGTTTGCGACAGGGTGTTGGTGTTGATGTTCAACATTTCAAATTACCTCGTTGGTAAAGGCGCTACTAGTCTGAGTCTGAATGCGGCGTCGCGATGTTTAATGTGTTTCGCTGACTGCCTTACCTAAGGATTTCGGCCCACGGGAAAGAAACTTTAGGCCGAAGATCGAATGCGATTCGAATTTTCACGGAGTCTGCCGGCGCCTTGGCCGGCAGGGCTTAAAAGCAATTACGGCCGGGCCGGCTACACCTTTACAGGCAGCCGGCCCGATATCTCTTCATGAGGCGAGGGCGGTGTCAGCCTTCTGAACCCAGGAAAGCGGGCGGAACGTCAGGCGCATCAATTGCCGCGCGTTTCCGGCCATGGCAGGCACATAGATCAGTCCGTTCAGCGACATCTCGAACATGCCGGATTCGCGCTCAGTCATGCCGTCGTAAATGATCTCGCTCCCAGGCGAGAGCGCGCGCTGGCGATCGAACTCAATACGCGTATCCAGCGTTTCCGCGGGAAAGGTTGTCGCCGACGCAATCTGCACCCAGTTCATCTCCTTGCCGAACATGAGCGCGACGTCGAAGTCGGAAATGGGCACGACGAGCGAATAGAAGCCGTCGTAAGTCGCGCGCGCGGTCAGCGTCTCGGTCGCGGTTTCATTGCCGCGCACGAAAAGCGCGGGAATTCGCGTCTCGCGGTACGTCGTATCGTCGACGGTGAAATCCAGACGGTGACGGCGCACGGCCATTAGAAAGATCGCCTGATCGATGCCTGCGTGGCGCATCTCGTACGGATAACCCGGACGAAAACCCTTGCCGATGCTGCGCATATAGAAGGGTCCGCGCTGACGAAGCCCTTCGATGCCCGCGTCGTTATCCGCGACGTTGAATGCGTGAATGGACGCCCCGTTAATCTCGAACACCGTCTCATTGCCGCCGGCCACTTCGTCGCGGTCCGGGAGATACAGTAGGCGTGCGAGGCAGATGGCCGCATCGACGCGTAGTCGTTCAGCCGTCAGGCGGGGAAAGCTGGTGGCCGGCATCACGGCCATATCGCGGACAAAGCGGACGCAAGCATCCTGGATTTCTCCGCTTTGCGCGATTTGCTTCTCGCTTTTCGCAGATTGGTTGAGAAGCGGCGTGCCGTCGTCCTTGAAGTCATACACGCTGCCGGTTTTGAGCGAGCACATCTGCTCGAAATGGCCAATATGCGCGATCAACATCTCCATCACGTTTTCATCGGCCCAGCGGCTGTCGACGACGCCCGCGCGATCCGCGCGCCAGCCGGGTGTATCCAGCGAAACGAGATAGCGCCCGACGATCTCCACGTCGTAATACTTCTTGAACAGTTTGCCGAGCGAGCGCTGAATGGAGCCGTAGTAACCCAGGTCCACGATCACGAGCGTGTCGCCGCGCTCGAGTCCGACGGTGCGCTGCAGATGGCGAAAGAGCCGCTGACGAAGCGCCGCGCTGCGTTCGATGATGAGCTTCACCGTGCGCGGTTCCAGCACGAGACGCCGGAACGTCTGCAGCGGATTGGCGGATGCGTTTGCCTCGGCGAGCAGTTTGCCGGTTTCTTTGGGCGGCAGTTGCAGCTGGTCTGCGCCGAACTTCATCATCTGCGGGTTGATGACCTCTGTACTCAGATAACGCTCGATGGCCTCGCGGCTGTCGAAGGTCGAACCGGCGGCGACGAACCGCCCGACGTACGCTTCATTGCCGATCGGGCCGCCGTGCAGCGCTTCGCATGCCCGATGAATCAGATGCCCGTCGCGCAGCAGAAACGCGAGCTTGTGCGGTCGGCCACGCGCTTTGAGATCCTCATGCGTGTCCAGCACGAAGCGCGCGAACGCGTGCATGATCGGGCCGACCGACCAGTAGCCGATGCGCTCGTTCGTGCTCATGTTGCGGCCCTGTTGCAGGGAGCGCATCGCGTGATGCAAGCTCGGCGCGGGCTTCGTCGCGCGGATCGACGGAAACAGCACGCGCGCCGCCATCAGCCGCTGCCGGTCCGCTTTATGCATTTCTTCGTCGCGCTGCTGGAAATGCAGTACGCCGATGCCCATCTGCTGTGGAACGGCCCAGTCCGCGTACGGGTTGTCGCCGGTATGGAGAATCTCCGACGGCGCGACGCCCAGCCGTTCCGTCACGACATTCCAGAGTCCCGTGGACTTCGAGACGCCGAATTCGGACGAACAAAACACGACGTCGATGAGCGATTCGAGCTCCGGCGCGGTCGTGAAGAGAATGCGGCGCAATTGCGCCTCGGAGTAATAGGTATCGCTGACGATTGCCGTGCGTAGGCCGCGAATTTTCGCCTCGCGCAGCAGCGCGAGCACCGGCTCGAAGATGAAGCCGATCTCGATCTCTTTATCGACCTCGCGCTCGGCGAGCGCGCTCACCGTTGCTTCGTCGGCGTGAGGCGCGGCTTCGGCATAAATCTGTTCGAGCGTCGCCTCGCTCTTGCGGGTTGCGAAGTAATTCTGTTTACGCGCCTCGGATTCGGCCATCGTGCGCACGCGGGCGCTTACGCCGTGCTCGACGAATAGCGGATCTTCGGCCAGCGCGTAGTAAACGTCGACCGGTTCCTGTACGGCGCGCCAGAACAGCGTGTCGAAACAGTCGAAAGTCGCGACCGTATGCGACGGCGCGCGCGCCGACCACGTTTCGGCCAACTGATCCGGAAGGACGTTCTTGTCTGCTTGCATGTGATGGACTCCGCAGCCCGCGCCGGCGGGTCTGCATTGATGGTTTTCGTGCGTCGGGCGTCTGCAGCGGGTCGCTCTCGGCCGCCCCGGCATCAGCCTCTGTGATGTGTCGACGATCTTAGGGGCTTGCGCCAGAACGAAAGCACGGAACAAGCGCAGCTTTGGGCTTCATTTCGGCGCATGAGCGACGCGCGCGGCAGCGTCGCGCAATGTTGCGTATCCTTCCCGAACGTCCTCTACTCACGCGGAGTACTCCATGCAAACTCGCAGCATCGGCACATCGGATCTTGAAGTCGCGCCGCTCGTCTTCGGCGGCAACGTGTTCGGCTGGACCGCGGACGAACGCACGTCGTTCTCCATCCTCGACGCGTTCGTCGATCACGGCCTCAATTTCATCGACACGGCGGACGTCTATTCCGCGTGGGTCGAAGGGCACCACGGCGGCGAATCGGAAACGATCATCGGCAAGTGGTTCAAGGAGAGCGGCAAGCGCCACAAGGTCGTGCTCGCGACGAAGGTCGGCATGCTCGGCACGCGCGCCGGGCTTTCGGCGGCGAACATCGCGGCGGCCGTGGACGACTCGCTGCGGCGTCTGAAGACCGATTACATCGACGTCTACTTCTCGCATCTGGACGACGACAAGACGCCGCTCGACGAAACGCTCGGCGCCTACCAGAAGCTCATTCAGGCGGGCAAGGTGCGGGTGATCGGCGCGTCGAACTACACCGGCGCGCGGCTGGAAGAAGCGCTGAAAGTGGCGAAGGAATCGTCGCTGCCGGCGTATCAGATCCTGCAGCCGGAGTACAACCTCTACGACCGCGAAGGCTACGAGACGGACCTCGAGCCCGTCGCCGAGGCGCACAAGGTCGCAGTCGTCACGTATTTCAGCCTGGCGAGCGGCTTTCTGTCGGGCAAGTACCGCTCCAAAGCAGACATGCAGGGGAAGGCGCGCGGCTCGCGCGTCGAGAAGTATCTGAACGAGCGCGGCCTCAGGATTCTCGATGCGCTCGATGAAGTCGCGAAGCGCCACGACACCACGCCGGCGACCATCGCACTCGCGTGGGTCATCGCGCGGCCGAGCGTGACCGCGCCGATTGCGAGCGCCACGTCCGTGCAGCAACTGGAAAGTCTCGCGGCGGCCACGCGCCTCGAGCTCGATCCGGAAGAAGTGGCGGAACTGGACGAAGCCAGCGCCTGGCAGAAATAAATCTGTTGCATCAACGAGTTGCCGTGCTTCGAAGAGTTGGCATAGGCGCGGTGTTCTGGTAACATCGCGCCCGAATCGAGAAATGTGCCCGATTTTTCGGCCGATTTTTGCGTCCGCTCCGCTGAAAATGACAACGTCAAAATGTTAATCGCCAGCGGAGAACGGCGCCGAAAGTGTGCGTGCAGGCGGTCCTTTCGTGCGCACATGCCGCTTTGCGGTTGAATCCCAACTCTCTCTTTTCCGGCCTCCGTGGCCGCTTTGCTCGTGTCCGCTGCGTCCTTTTTGGCGCCCGGCGGACGATCGGAGTGCCGGCGCGCGGCGGGTTTTTCCGTTGCGCACTTAGAAATACGTTTAGCAAATCAGGATTGTCATGACCACTATTGTCCTCAAAGAAAACGAGCCGTTCGATGTCGCGATTCGGCGCTTCCGCCGCACCATCGAAAAGAATGGCCTGATCGCAGAACTGCGCGAGCGCCAGTCCTACGAAAAGCCGACCACCGAGCGCAAGCGCAAGAAGGCCGCGGCCGTTGCCCGCCTGCGCAAGCGCCTGCGTAGCCAGATGCTGCCGAAGAAGATGCACTAAAGCGTCTTTACGCCGGGCCGGTTTCTTTCGGTCCGCGAAGGCAAAACGGCGGTGCGACCCGTGAGGGCGCACCGCCGTTTTTTCTTGCAAGTTGGTTCTTAGGCGAACGCGTGCCGTCTTGCGAGTGCTTGCAGCAGATGCGGCCACTCGTCCACGCTGGCGTCGTCGTGAATCTGCTCCAGTTCCATCAAGAGATCGATGATGGCCGGATCGTAAGCATTCACGTTCGACGCATACAGCGCGCGCAGCAGCTTGCCGTCATGCGCATGCCGATAGTACGAAATGCCGACGCCTTCGAGCTCCGCTTCGTAGACGTCGTCACGCACCAGCGATCCGATCGCGCACTTGCGGCCGTGCGCGCCTCTCAGACGGCACGACCCGTTGTCATCTTCCGAGACGGCGCGCTGCGCCAGCAAATGCGCGCTCACGCGATGGAAGATCTCGTTCGCGCTCAACATCGTGACAGGGCTCAACATACGGCACCCGCACCGTTACGCAGCCGTTTTCAGAAGCTCGGCCGACAGACCGAATTGCCGCGCGATGGACGTGAGACGCTCGCGCCACTCCCATTTGCCGAAGACGTCGTGCACGTTCTGCAGGCACGAGAGCAGTTCGACGGTGGTCGGATCGAAGACGTTGATGCGCGCGCGCAGCAGAGCGCGCTTGAGCGCCGCGACGCCGACATCCATGTACGCCGGCACCGAGTCGGGCGATTTCCCGATATAGCGGATCGGCACGCCTTCCATGGCCGTCACGTAGTCGCGCGGCTTGATGAGACTCCCGATCGGGCAGCCGCCGCAGTATCCGCGATAAGCGCCGCCGCCGTGAGGCAGCAAAGCGGCTTGTCCCTGCGTGAAGAGATGCTGCACCGCGTTGTCAAAAATCTCCTGATGCGTCAGGAAGTTCAAGCTTTTCATGATCTTTCTCCCCTGCGCCCCTGCGCAGCGGCCATGCGTTGAGTTTCGAGCAACCTGCACCTGCGGCGTCGGACGGCGCGCACGCCGACCGGCTACTGCTTCGAGCACGTTGTTTTTCCCGGCCTAGGGACACGCGCATTCGCGTGCCCGTGTACTCGCGGCGGATCTCTCCACTCAGTGAACGATCCGCACACCGTGAGTTATAACGGCACGGCTCGGTAAAAAGGTGCGGCAGCGCACGCGAGAACGCCATTTTTACACGACACGGACGTTCGTGCAGTGCGGCAGAAGCATGGTCCGCGCTTGAAACGGTGCGGCTGGCGGCATGCTTCACTGCAAAAAAACGCCTGCGATGAGGACTTTCCCTAATCAACGCTCTTTTGCGGCGAGAACGTTGCCAAAAAGCAAATTCCCCTGCATCGGATTAAGCTGAAGGGGTCGTTTTTTCCGGCGATTTGCGCTTAGTCTTAGGCTTGACGCGCGAGATACAGCCCACGGCGTGATCGTTCACCATGCCCGTCGCCTGCATGAAGGCGTAGCAGATGGTCGTGCCGACGAACTTGCAGCCGTACTGCTTGAGCGCTCGGCTCAGCGCATCCGACTCGGGCGTGGAGGCGGGCGTCGGATTGTTCGCATCGCGCGGCGTGTCGATAGGCGCGCCGTTCACGAACGACCATGCGAAGGCCGCGAAGGAACCATGCTCGGCCTGAATGCGCTGGACCGCTTGCGCGTTGATGACGGCGGACGCGATCTTCGCCCGGTTGCGAACCACGCGCGCATCGCCGACGATCCGCTCGATGTCCGCGTCCGTGAAGCGCGCGACCTTGTCGATGTCGAAGCCCGCGAACAGCGCGCGATAACCCTCGCGCTTGTTGAGAATCGTCGACCATGAAAGACCGGCCTGCGCGCCTTCGAGCACCAGCATTTCGAAGAGATGACGGTCGTCGCGGGACGGCACGCCCCATTCGGTGTCGTGGTAATGCGCCATGGCGTCGGTGGTGGCCCAGGCGCAGCGTGTCGGTTCGGTGGCTGCCATTGCAAATCCTCGTTTCGGTCGCGCCAGCATAGCCGAACGCGATTGCCGCGCCACTCTGCCATTCGGCTAATTGGCGCGCGCCGCCGTCGCCGCTATGCTTGCGGCCATGAACACTTTCACGAATTCGGAATTCAACGGCTTCCTGCTAGGCATCGACGGCGGCGGAAGCGGCACGCGCGTGATTCTCGCGGACGCGCACGGCGTCGAGCTGGCCCGCGCGAGCGGCGGTCCTTCGGGTCTGGCGCTGGGCGTCGAAGAGGCGTGGTGTTCCATCGGCAATGCATGCAAGCGTGCTTTCGATGCAGCCGGCCTCGCCTTCGACTGGCGCGCCTGTTCGCTCGGCTGCGGCCTCGCGGGCGTCAACAACGCGGACTGGCTCGCGGCTTTCCTGAGCATGGCGCCGCCGGTCCACGCGCTAAGCGTGGAAAGCGACGCGTACACTACAGTCCTCGGCGCGCACGGCGGCGGACCGGGCGTGATCGTCGCGCTCGGCACGGGCAGCATCGCGGCGTCGCTGGACGAGCAGGGCGTCTGCCGCATTGCGGGCGGATACGGCTTTCCGAGCGGCGACGAAGCGAGCGGGGCGTGGCTCGGTCTGCGCGCGGTGGTTCACCTTCAGCGCGTGCTGGACGGGCGACTCCCGGCCGATGACTGGTCCCGCGCGCTCTTGCAACTCACTGGCGCGACGGATCGCCACAGCCTCGTCGTGTGGCTGTGCGCGTCGAACCAGACCGCGTACGCCACGCTCGCGCCGAGCGTGTTCGAATACCGCGATCATCCGTCGGCGGCGCAGTTGCTTGAGCAGGCGGGGCGCGAGATAGAGTTGCTGGTCGCGGCGCTGGATCGCGACGGCAAATTGCCGGTCGCGCTTTGCGGTGGACTGGCCGCGCCGTACGAGCCTTTCGTGCCCATATCGTTGCGCGAGCGCCTGCGACGACCCCGCGCGGATTCGGCCGCAGGCGCGCTCGAACTGGCGCGGCGCGCGGTGGCGTCTGGCGGCGCGGCGGGGCTGCCAGGAAAAGAGCCGCGATAGAATAGTCAGCTTCGCGGGCGTTTTTCTCCGCTCAAACAGGGCAGCCATGTATTCGGTCATCGCAACTGATCTCGACGGGACGCTTCTCAACAGCGATCACCAGCTCGACCCGTTCACCGCAGAGACGCTGCGCACGCTGGCATCACGCGGCGTGCCGGTCATCATCGCCACGGGGCGGCATTATCGCGATGTGGCCGGCATCCGCGACCTGCTGGGCATCGACGCGTACCTGATCACGTCCAACGGCGCGCGCGTGCATGCGCCCGGCGACGAGCGCATCTACTCGCGCGATCTCGCGCCTGCCGCCGTGCGACGCCTCGTTCAGCCGGATGTCGCGGGCGCGCATGGCCGCGTGATCGTCAATCTGTTCGCCGACGATGCGTGGCTCATCGACCGTCACGCGCCCGAACTGCTCGTCTTTCATCAGGACTCCGGCTTCAAGTACGAAGTCATGGATCTGCGCGAGCACGACGGCGAAAACATCGCGAAGGTGCTGTATATCGGCGAGCCGGCGGACCTGAAGCACGTCGCCGCGAATCTGGAAAGCGAATTCGGCGAAGCCTTGTATGTCACGTATTCGCTGCCGGACTGCCTCGAGGTGATGACGTCCGATGTGTCAAAGGGGCGCGCGCTGCGTTACGTGCTGGAGCGGCTGGATATCGATCCCGCGCAGTGCGTCGCGTTCGGCGACAACATGAACGACATCGACTTGCTGGAAACGGCCGGCCATCCGTTCATGATGAACAACGCGAATCCGGACCTGATCACGCGTCTGCCGAATGTGCCGCGCATCGGCAACAACTTCGAGGCGGGCGTCGCGCATCATCTGCGCAAGCTGTTCGATCTGCGCGACGACATCGCGTCGCCGCGCTGACTTTTTCAAGCGCCACCGATTCACGCTCGGCGTTGTGGTTAGCCGCGGCGGCCCCAGTCGTTCGAACGGCCGTGGTCCCAACCGGCGCGATTCCAGCGCCCGTTGTCGTGACCATAGTCACGATGCCAGCGCGGTTCCTCATGACGCCAGTACGGCGCGCGATAGTGCGGCGCGGCGGGCCTCACATACACGGGCGCGGGAGCGGCATAAGCAGGCGCGCCGAGCGAAACGCCGACGTGAAGATCGGTATGGGCCTGAGCCGCTCCGACTGCACCAATGACAAGGCCGGTCGCGACGAGCAATCGAGTGACGATGCGCTTCATTGTGTTTCTCCCTGGAAGGCGACGTGTGTCGCATGAGTCCAATGTAAGCGCCGGCCGTCTTACACGCTTCGACGACTTGTTACGGGGTGCAAGCGGGGCGTAAGGCCTTTTCCATGTCGGTGAGATACGCACGAGCCTTGTCCGGCGGGGCTTTGCGCTTGGGAGCGCGCGGTCGCGGAGAAAATCATAAGCATGCTGCGTAATTCGCCATTACAACTGTCGCGCGCTTTTAATGCGCGCGGGCTGAGCGCAAAAGGAAACGGGCGCCGAAGCGCCCGTTTCGCATGACCGATCCCGCGACTTATTGCGCGACGGCACCAAGTTTCCGCGCTTCCGGATCCGAAGCCAGCAGCGGATAGAGCACGCCAGCGACGATAGCGCCCGCGATCGGCGCGATCCAGAACAGCCACAACTGATCCAGCGCCCAGCCGCCGACGAAGAACGCCGGGCCGGTGGAACGCGCCGGGTTCACGGACGTGTTCGTGACCGGAATCGAGATCAGGTGGATGAGCGTCAGGCACAGGCCGATGGCGATCGGCGCGAAGCCTTTCGGCGCGCGATCATCGGTTGCGCCGAGAATCACGAAGAGGAAGAAGAACGTCATCAGGAATTCGCAGACTAGCGCCGCGAACACGGTGTAGTGCCCCGGCGAGTGCTCGGGTCCAAAGCCGTTCGCCGCGAAACCGCTGCCGACCAGATCGAAGCCGGGCATGCCGGTGGCGATCAGCTTGAGCGCGAATGCGCCGAGCGTTGCGCCCACCACCTGCGCCACGATGTACGGCCCGAGGTCGCGCACGGGAAAGCGCCCTGCGACGGCCAGCCCGACGCTAACAGCCGGGTTCAGGTGGCAGCCGGACACGTGACCGATGGCATAAGCCATGGTGAGCACGGTGAGCCCGAATGCGAGCGAGACGCCCACGAACCCGATGCCCGTGTGCGGAAAGCCGGCGGCCAGCACGGCGCTTCCGCAGCCGCCCAGCACGAGCCAGAAAGTACCGAAAACTTCAGCGCCGAGACGCTTCGACAAATGCATGATCTTGCCTTCGTGAAATGTGAGAGACCTTTGATTTGACGCAAGAAAGCCTATTGCCCTTGCCGAGCGCAGTTTAAGGGCGGCAGTTTTTACGGACTGTCAAAATTGGTCGATCCACGGGCATTTCACGCTCAACGCAGCGATCTTCGGATTCCTCCTTGTCACGAAGCAGACGGCGCTAGCGGCCAGGCGAAAAAAATGCCGCCCATTGGGCGGCATTCGAGAGCGGAAAGCTGTGCGCGATCAGCCGACGGCGACCTGACGCAGCACCGGACGCTTGGCGGCCTGAAGCATGGCCGTGTACGTGTCGACGTAGTTCTGCGCCATCGTCTTTGCGCTGAAGCGGCGCTCGAACTGCGCGCGAATCTCGGTGCGCGACAGTTCGTCGATGCGATGCAGCGCGCCGACCGCGCCCGGCACGTCCTCGCAGATGAAGCCGGTCACGCCATGATCGATGACTTCCGGCACCGAACCGCGGTTGAAGGCAATCACCGGCGTTCCGCACGCCATCGCTTCGATCATCACGAGGCCGAACGGCTCGTTCCAGTCGATCGGGAAGAGCAGCGCCTTAGCACCCGAGAGGAATTCGGGCTTCTGCGCCTCGTTGATCTCGCCGATGAACTCGACGTGCGCCTGCGACAGCAGCGGCTCGATCGTCGACTTGAAATAGTCCTGATCGACCTTGTCCACCTTCGCCGCGATCTTCAGCGGCAGACCGCTCTGCGCCGCGATCTTGATGGCGAGGTCCGCGCGCTTTTCCGGGCAGATCCGGCCGAGAAACGCCAGATATTCCGGCTTCTTGTGCGGCTGCGGCGTCAGCAGATCGTCCGGCAGGCCGTGATACACCGTGTTCAGCCAGTTCGCCTGCGGCAGCGGTCCGCGCTGGTTGTCGGAGATCGACACGACGTTCGCCTTCGTGAACGTGTTGAAGATCGGCTGCAGTTCGGGCAGGTCGAGACGGCCGTGCAGCGTCGTCACGAACGGCGTGTCGAGCTGCGTGAACAGCGGAAACGGCATGTAGTCGAGGTGAAAGTGCAGCACGTCGAACTCGTGCGCGCGGCGGCGGACCGTTTCGAGCAGCAGCATGTGCGGCGCGAGCGGATCGCGGATCGTGGGATCGAGTCGCAGGGCGCGCGGCCAGGCCGCGTCGAGCGTCGCCCGGGTTTGCGAATCGCCGCTTGCGAACAAGGTTACATCGTGGCCGAGGTCGACGAGCGCATCCGTCAGATAAGACACCACGCGCTCAGTGCCGCCGTAGAACTTCGGAGGAACTGCTTCGTGCAACGGTGCAATTTGTGCGATTCGCATAACGTGACTCTCCTGAGTGGCCGCTTAAGGCGCGGTCGGCGCCGATGGGCCATGAAAGCTGTTGTGTGGACACCGCTGTGGCGCTCCGGTCGAGCGTTGCGCGATGCCATTCGGGCGGGCCGCGGTGTGTCGCTCACGCCGCCCAAAGATCGGCCCGGCTCTCGACCGGGTTATCCCTTACGTTCATTATCGGGATCGAGAGCGGCATTTCACGTCATTTTTCAATCGCTTAACCTTGTTACAGCGCGAAACACCGGCTGTTACGAAGTCAAAAATTGCACTCAAGCGGTCGAAGGAGACGATTTCGACTGGCAATGCGAGCGGCGAGGCACCCGGTAGCAGGCGCCGTGCCCGCACTGGTCTCAAGTCCATCCGGCCGCTGCCGATAAAGGCATTTGCCGACGCGCAGCAAATTTGACTGCGCATGTACGAACTTTTCCTACACGATTTCGGGCGAAAGTCTGTCGGCGCGTCGGCAGGTTCTTCCGATTCCCGCGATGGGCGCGTTGCCGGAAAATCGGGCCGACAAGACGAGCGGGGCCGGACGCGTCGCGACTGAGCGCGTCCGAGCAAACGTTTCCCGCTGGGCCTGACCAGCCATGCAATGACTCGGGGGAAAGATGACGGCCACCACCATGAGCACGCTCGCGGAAATCCGCGAGGTGAACTTGTCGTATGTGCTGCTCGCGCAGCGGCTGCTTCGGGAAGACCGCGTTCTGGCGATGCATCGCCTCGGGCTGTCCGAGGAGGTGGCCGAGATCGTGTCGTCGCTGACGCCGGCGCAGGCGGTGAAGATCGCGGCTTCGAGCCATGTGCTGTGCCGCTTCCGTTTCGACGACCACGCGATCCTCACTTCGCTTGCCGACAAAGACAAGCGCGCGGCGCTCACGCAGGCGGAGCTGCAAGTCGCGCTTTCGGATGCGGCGATCGAGATCGGTTAAACGGGCTACGCAGCAAGCCGACGGCAACTTTGAGGTCGCGCCGTCGCGTGAATGCGGCCGATCGATCAGACGGCGCGCTTCGAGGGGAGTCCATCGCGCCACCGGCTCGATGTGGCGTTTTCGGCCGACCGGCTCCAGTGATGGCCCCTTACCGACGCCTCATGACCACGACCGGCTCGTTCTGTATCCGGCGCACTCCGCGCGGCGGCGACTCGACCGTGCTCCGCCCCGCGCCTTCGATCCGTGCCCGTGCTGAATCCACGCCTTCGCGCACACGGACGAACGGCCGGACCGGCAAGCGCCCCGCACCCAACGCCCCCGCCAGCCCGCCCAAAGTTTTCCACCCGCGTGCCGTAAACAGTCTTAACCGCGCATGTGCGCCGGCCGTACCGCATTCCCAACCCTGAGGACCCGACTGTGCTGATTTTCGTTGGAACGCTCGTGACATTGCTGTCCGTTTTCGGCGGTTACGCGCTCGAAGGCGGCCATCTTGGCGCGCTCGTACAGCCGGTCGAAATATTGATGATCGCCGGCGCGGGCATCGGGGCCTTCATTCTCGGCAACGGCGTCAAGACCATCAAGTCGACGCTGCTCGTCATTCCTACTCTGTTCAAAGGCTCCAAGTACAACAAGGACGTGTACATGGAGCTGATGGGCCTGCTCTACGTGCTGCTCGCGAAGGCGCGCAAGGAAGGCACGCTCACGCTCGAAGCCGACATCGAAGACCCGCACAAGAGCCCGATCTTCAGCCAGTACCCGAAGCTGCTCGCGGATCATCACATTGTCGAGTTCATGACCGATTACTTGCGGCTCATGGTCGGCGGCAACATGAATGCGTTCGAAATCGAAAGCCTCATGGACGAAGAGATCGAGACGCATCACGTCGAGGGCGAAGCGCCCGCGCTGGCGCTGCAGAAAGTCGGCGACGCGATGCCCGCGTTCGGCATCGTCGCGGCGGTGATGGGCGTCGTGCATACGATGGCCTCCGCCGATCAGCCGCCCGCCATTCTCGGCGAAATGATCGCGCAGGCGCTCGTCGGCACGTTCCTCGGCATTCTCATTTCGTACGGCTTCATCGGGCCGCTCGCGAGCGTCGCGGAGCAGCGCGTCGCCGAGCAGACGAAGATGTTCCAGTGCATCAAGGTGACGATTCTCGCGAGCCTGAACGGCTACGCGCCGGCGATTGCCGTCGAGTTCGGCCGCAAGGTGCTGTTCTCCACGGAGCGCCCGTCGTTCTCCGAACTGGAAGAGCACGTGCGCCGGGTGAAGGCGAAGTGACGCGCCTCGTCCTCGCGACCCCGACCGGAGCCCTGCGATGAGCAGCGAAAAAGACCGTCCCATCTTCATCAAGCGCATCGTCGCGGGCCGCAAGGGCCACCACGGCGGCGCGTGGAAGCTGGCGTACGCGGACTTCATGACCGCGATGATGGCGTTCTTCCTGCTGATGTGGCTGCTCTCGTCGACCTCGCCCGTGCAGCGGCGCGGCATCGCGGAGTACTTCAACATGCCGCTCAAGGCGGCGATGGTCGGCGGCAAGAGCGTCGGCATGGACAACAGCATCATCACCGGCGGCGGGCGCGACATTTCGAGCAACGATCCGGGCGATGCCCGCAGTTCGGACGGCAAGACGCAATTCGCGCAGAGCCCGACCGCGAAAGCCGACGAGGAACTGCTGAAAGCCGCGCAAGGCGAACTCGAGCGGCGCGAGCAGGCGCGCCTTCATGACCTTCAGGTCAAGCTAATGGCCGCGCTCGAAGCCAATCCGACGCTGCACCAGTTCAAGCAGCAGATCCGCATCCAGTCGACGCAGCAGGGCCTGCGCATCGAGATCGTCGATACCCAGAAGCGCCCGATGTTCGCGCTCTCCAGCAACAGCGTGCAGCCGTACATGCGCGACATCCTGCGCGAAATCGGCCGGACGCTGAACGACGTGCCGAACCGCATCGTCGTGCAGGGCCACACCGACGCCGTGAAGTACGCGGGCGGCGAAAAGGGCTACAGCAACTGGGAACTGTCGGCGGACCGCGCGAACGCGTCGCGGCGCGAACTGGTCGCGGGCGGCATGGACGAAGCCAAGGTGCTGCGCGTGCTCGGCCTCGCGTCCACGCAAAACCTGAACAAGCAAGACCCGCTCGATCCGGAGAACCGGCGCATCAGCATCATCGTGCTGAATCACCGCGCGGAAGCCTCGATGCTGCGCGACGACGGCGGCTCGGCCGCGACGCTGGATAACGCTTCGGACGCCTTCGCGCCCGGCGCGACGCCGCTTCTCGGCCGGATCGTGCCGGGCGCGGCGCGGAAATAAGCGTGCAACGAGCAAATCTGCATAAAAAACGCTCAAGACTCCACACGTTTGCGCCGTCATCCGGACAAGAGGCAGCGAGGCGCAGACCCAAAGGCGACACATGATCAAGAACATTCTGGCAATCGACGATTCCGCAGCCATGCGGCAAATCCTCTCTGCCACGCTGACGACGGCGGGCTACGAGGTAACGGTGGCGTCCGACGGCAACGAAGGGCTCGAATGGGCGCTCGCCGAGCGATTCGATCTAGTGCTCACGGATCAGCACATGCCGCAAAAGAGCGGCCTCGACCTGATCGCGGAGCTGCGCGCCAACCACGCCTACCGCGCGACGCCGATTCTCGTGTTGACGACGGAAGGCGGCGAGCCGTTCAAGGAAGCGGCGCGCGCGGCAGGAGCGACGGGCTGGATCGAGAAACCGCTCGACCCGGACCTTTTGACCGAAGTGGTCGCCGCGCTCTCCGAAGACACGCAGCACTGAAGCGAACAGATAAAGCCAAGACAACTCGCGCGCACGCGCTGACGGTGAATCAAGCATGACACTCGACATTACCCAGTTCTATCAAACCTTCTTCGACGAAGCCGATGAACTGCTCGCGCAGATGGAGCAACTGCTGCTCGTCCTCGATATCGCGAATCCGGATCCCGAGGATCTCGCGGCGATCTTCCGCGCGGCGCATTCGATCAAGGGCGGCGCAGCCACGTTCGGCTTCACCGCGCTCACCGAAACGACGCACATCCTCGAATCGCTGCTGGATCGCGCGCGCAACAACGAGCTCGTGCTTCGCCGCGACATGATCGACACGTTCCTCGCGACCAAGGACGTGCTCTCGGACCAGCTCGCCGCGTATCGCGCGAGCGCCGAGCCGGATGCGGCCGCCGCCGCCGCGATCTGCGCGAAGCTCGAACGCCTGAAGAACGAAGACGCCGCGCCGCAGAGCGCGCCTGTCGCCGAAGAGCCGGTCACGCCGGCTGTCATCGGCGAAGTGGAGGTCGCGCCGGCCTACGAAGGCCCGAACGCGCCGCCTTCGCACGTGATCTCGCAAGCCGCCGAAGCCATCGAGGACGACGGCAACTGGGACGGCGCGTTCGAAGTCACCGACGGCGCGGCCAGCCATGCAACGAATGCAGGAACCGCGGCCGGCACGCCGGCGGCGGAAGCAGGACCCCACCTGAAAATTACGCTACGGGGGGTGGGCGAGAAGGACCTGGCGACCTTGACCGAGGAGCTGGGGAACCTGGGCAGTATCGTCGGAGAGAAAAAGACCGACGCCGAACTCGTGCTCTGGCTCGATTCGGACGTCTCCTCCGACGACATCGTGGCCGTGTGCTGCTTCGTGATCGACGAATCGCAAATCACGATCGGTCGCGGCGACGCGCATCACATTGCGCCGTCGGCAGCGTCCGAGCCGGCGCAAGCCAAGCAACACACGCTACAGGCAGAGCCGCCCGTATCGCAGGCGCAGCAAGCGCCCGCATCCGCGGCGCAGCACAAGGAAGAAGCGGCGAAGGCGGCGGCGAATGCGGAAACGCAAGCTGCTGCCGCCATCCCGTCACGCGAAGCACAACCGAAGGCCGCCACCGGCGACGCCGAGAAGAAAGCGCGCCCGGCCGCAGCGGCATCGGCGGAAGGCAGCTCCATTCGCGTCGGCGTAGAGAAGGTCGATCAGCTCATCAACCTGGTCGGCGAACTGGTGATCACGCAGGCGATGCTCGCCGAAACGACGAGCACGTTCGACCCTGCATTGCACGACCGTCTTTTCAACGGCATGGCGCAGCTCGAGCGCAACGCGCGCGACCTGCAAGAGGCCGTCATGTCCATCCGCATGATGCCGATGGATTACGTATTCAGCCGCTTCCCGCGACTCGTCCGCGATATCGCGGGCAAGCTCGGCAAGGACGTGGAACTCGTCACGTTCGGTCAGGCGACCGAACTGGACAAGAGCCTGATCGAGCGCATCATCGATCCGCTCACGCACCTCGTGCGCAATTCGCTCGATCACGGCATCGAGACCGTGGAAGCGCGCCGCGCGGCGGGCAAGCCCGCGACCGGGCAGCTCGTGCTGTCGGCGGCGCATCATGGCGGCAACATCGTGATCGAAGTGAGCGACGACGGCGCGGGCCTGCGCCGCGACAAGATCCTCGCGAAGGCGCAGAAGCAGGGCATGCAGGTTTCCGACTCCATGACCGACGAGGAAGTCTGGCAACTCATCTTCATGCCGGGCTTCTCGACCGCCGAACAGGTGACGGACATTTCCGGGCGCGGCGTCGGCATGGACGTGGTGAAGCGCAACATCCAGTCGATGGGCGGTCACGTCGAAATCATGTCGCGCCAGGGCGCGGGCACGACCACGAAGATCGTGCTGCCGCTCACGCTCGCAATTCTCGACGGCATGTCGGTGAAGGTCGGCAACGAAATCTTCATTCTGCCGCTCAACTTCGTGATGGAGTCGCTGCAACCGGTCGCCGAGGACATCTACACGGTCGCCAACGGCGAGCGCGTGGTGCGCGTGCGCGGCGAATATCTGCCGCTGATCGCGCTGCATCAGGTGTTCTCGGTCGAAGGCGCGCGCACGGAGCCGACGCAGGGCATCGTCACGATCCTGCAAACCGAAGGACGGCGCATGGCCATGCTGATCGACGAACTCGTCGGCCAGCAGCAAGTGGTCGTGAAGAACCTCGAAACGAATTACCGCAAGGTGCACGGCATCTCGGCGGCGACCATTCTCGGCGACGGCAGCGTCGCGCTGATCGTCGACGTGGCCGCGCTCAACCGCGAATCACGCGCGCAACACTCGCACACCCATTAAACACATCGACCGAACCTGGGGTTTCTCATGGCAGACATCCAATCGATTCAAAACGCAACACTGTCGCGCCGCGATGCGCAGCACGCCGAAGCCGCCGGACAAGAGTTCCTCGTCTTCACGCTCGGCGCCGAAGAGTACGGCATCGACATCCTGAAAGTGCAGGAAATTCGCGGCTACGACAGCGTCACGCGCATCGCGAACGCGCCCGCGTTCATCAAGGGCGTGATCAATCTGCGCGGCATCATCGTGCCGATCGTGGACATGCGCATCAAGTTCAATCTCGGCCGCGTCGAGTACGACAACCAGACGGTCGTCATCATCCTGAACGTCGCGCATCGCGTGGTCGGCATGGTGGTGGACGGCGTGTCGGACGTGCTCACGCTCACGCAGGACCAGGTCATGCCCGCGCCCGAATTCGGCGCGACGCTCACTTCCGAATATCTCACCGGCCTTGGCACGGTCGAGGGCCGCATGCTGATCCTGATGGACATCGAAAAGCTCATGACCAGCCGCGAGATGGAGCTGATCGACTCGGTCGCCGCTTAACGAGGAGCCCGCACGCGTCGCGGGTGAAGGAAAGGAAGCCATGTTCAAGAAGTTGTCCATCCGCACGACGCTCACGCTCGTCGGTCTGTTGTTCGTCGGTTGCGCGGCCGTCATCGGCGCGCTGTCGCTCGTCGGCCTCAATTCCGCGAGCGCCTCGCTCGACTCCATCGCCAAAGAAGACATGGTGGCGATGCGCGCGCTCGCGGACACGTCCTCGTATCTGCTGCGCTCGCGCATCACGCTCGACCGCGTGCGCTCGCTCACCGAAGCAGGCAGCGCCGACGAGGCAAAGAAGGCGATGGAGCGCGGCCAGTTCCTGCTCGACAAGAGCTACGAGAACTGGAAGCTCTATCTCGACACGAAGAAGCCGATGCTGCCGCAAGCGACGCTCGACACGCTCGTCGCGCAGCACGACACGCTGATGAAGACCGGCGTCGAGCCGGAGTTCGCCGCGATGCGCGCGAACGACATGGCCGCGTACCACGCCATTGCCGATACCAAGATCAGCCCGATGTTCGTCGCGTTCGATCAGGCGGTCACGGCGGCGGTCGCCTTCCAGCAGAAGCACGCGGAAGAGTCGCGGGCGAACGCGGCGTCGCAGAACGCGACGCTCAGCATGGTCATCGGCGGATTGCTCGCGCTTTCCGGTCTGCTGCTTTTCGCCACGCGTTTCGCGCTGCGCAGCCTGATCGTGCAGCCGATCAACGACGCGGTGGACCACTTCGAGCGCATCTCGCGCGGCGATCTCACGAAGTCGGCGCACACGGACAGCACGAACGAAATCGGCCGTCTTTTCGCGGGCATCGAGCGCATGCGCACGAACCTGACCGCGATGGTCGGCGCGGTGCATCGCGGCGCGGAATCCATCGATGTCGGCGCGCATGAAATCGCGAGCGGCAACACGGATCTGTCGCAGCGCACGGAAGAACAGGCGGCGTCGTTGCAAGAGACGGCCTCCAGCATGGAACAGCTCACGAGCACGGTGAAGCAGAACGCGGACAACGCGCGTCAGGCGAGCCAGCTCGCGGTGAACGCGTCGGATATCGCGTCGCGCGGCGGCGAGGTGGTCGAGCAGGTCGTCGATACGATGAACGCCATTGCGTCCAGTTCGGGCAAGGTGGTGGACATCATCGGCGTGATCGAAGGCATCGCGTTTCAGACCAACATTCTCGCGTTGAACGCGGCCGTGGAAGCGGCGCGGGCGGGCGAGGAAGGACGCGGCTTCGCGGTCGTGGCGGGCGAAGTGCGCTCGCTCGCGCAGCGCAGCGCGGCGGCAGCAAAGGAAATCAAGGCGCTGATCGGCGATTCTGCCGAGAAAGTGCAGAGCGGCTCGCAACTCGTCACGCGCGCAGGCGAAACCATGGGCGAGATCGTGCAGGCGGTGCGCCGCGTGACCGACATCATGGGCGAGATCAGCGCGGCGTCGGAGGAGCAGTCCGACGGCATCGAGCAGGTCAATCGCGCCGTCACGCAGATGGACAGCGTGACGCAGCAAAACGCGGCGCTCGTGGAGCAGGCGGCGTCGGCGGCGGCATCTCTCGAAGACCAGACGCGGCAGTTGAAGGAGATCGTCGGGCAATGGCGCATCGCGGGCACCGTGCCGGCGTCGGTGAAGCCGAGCGCGGCGGTCGCGGCTGCGCGCCTGGCGCCCGCCGTGGCGAAGCCTACGCGCGTCGAGCCGGTGTCGCGTGCATCGTCCGCGAGCGCAGCGAAAGTTGCAGAGCAGCCTAACGTCGCGCCGGAAACGGCCGTTATCAAGGATAAGGCCCGCGATGCAGCGAAGCCGGCAAGCGCAGCGAAAGCCGCGCCCCGCGTGAGCGCACCGGCGGCCGCACCCGCCCCGCGCGCGAAGGCCACGACCGCCGACGACGGCGACTGGGAAACGTTCTAAGCGCATCGGCCGGCAGCGGTCGAGCGCGCGGATTCGGAAACAACCCGGCGCACGACCGGGGCAGAAGCGGAAAGCAAGCAGGCAAGCACGCAAGCAGGCGCACATAGAGCAAGAGGCACCAGAATGGCAACGCGTAATGCAACCAACGCACGCGTCGAACTGGCCGGCGGCATACGCGGTCCGGAAGTCGAGCGCGATTTCGAATTCACCGTGGCGGACTTCGCCCGGATCCGTGAGCTGATTCATCGCCGCGCAGGAATTTCGCTGTCCGACCACAAGCGCGACATGGCCTACAGCCGGCTCGCCCGACGCCTGCGCGCCTGCGGCATGGACACGTTCAAGCAGTACCTCGACCGTCTCGAAGCCAACGACGACAACGCCGAGTGGGAAGCCTTCGTCAACGCGCTGACGACCAACCTGACGGCGTTCTTCCGCGAGTCGCATCACTTCCCGCTGCTCGCGGACTTCGTGAAGCGCCGCCAGCAGCCGGTGTCGGTGTGGTGCTCGGCGGCATCGACGGGCGAGGAGCCGTATTCGATCGCGATGACGCTCGTCGAGGCGCTCGGCGAGCAGGCCGCGCGGCACTGCACGGTGTTCGCGAGCGATATCGACAGCCAGGTGCTCGCCAAGGCGGACGCGGGCGTGTATTCGCTCGATCAGGTGAAGGCGATGCCGGTGGAACGCCTGAAGCGGTTCTTCCTGAAAGGCACCGGCTCGCACGCGGGCTTCGTCAAGGTGCGCCCGGAGTTGCGCTCGCTGGTGAACTTCGGCCGCGTGAATCTGACGGACGCGCGCTACGACGTGAAAGGCCCGTTCGACGCGATCTTCTGTCGCAACGTGATGATCTACTTCGACAAGCCGACGCAAAGCCAGGTGCTCTCGCGCTTCGAGCCGCTGATGAAGCCGGGCGGCCTGTTGTTCGCCGGTCATTCGGAGAACTTTACGTATGTGTCGCAGGCGTTCCGGCTGCGCGGCCAGACGGTCTACGAACTGACGCGCGACACGAAAGCGGCGGCCGCGCCGAAGCGCGTGCTCGCGGGAGAGCCGGCATGAGCGGGCTGCCGATCGCGTCGAATCTGTATTTCGACAACCATTTCAAGAAGCCCGGCGTGAAGCTGCTGCCGAACGAGTTCTACATGACGAGCGAAGACATGGTGCTCGTGACGGTGCTCGGATCGTGCGTGGCGGCGTGCATCAACGATCGCACGGCGGGCATCGGCGGCATGAATCACTTCATGCTGCCCGATGACGGCTCAGATCCGTCGCACGCGTCGTCGGACTCGATGCGCTACGGCGCGTATGCGATGGAAGTGCTCATCAACGAGCTCATCAAGCGTGGCGGACGCCGCGAGCGGTTCGAGGCCAAGGTGTTCGGCGGCGGCGCGGTGCTCGCCGGCATGACGACGATCAACATCGGCGATCGCAATTCGGAGTTCGTGCGGCGCTATCTCGCGCTGGAGAAGATTCGCATCGTCGCCGAGGACTTGCAGGGCATGCATCCGCGCAAGGTCGCGTTCATGCCGCGCACGGGACAGGTGATGGTCAAGAAGCTGAAGACGCAGCACGACCCGGTCGTCGTCGAGCGCGAGCAGGCGCTCGTGCAGCGCACGCCCGAAGAGCGCGCGGAACGGCTCGCAAGGGCGCGCGCGCGTGTGGAACTGTTCGGCGTGGAGCGCGCGAAACCCGCCGCGCCCGCGACCAAGCCGCGCGTCGAGCTGTTCGGCGCGTCGGGAACGGCGGCCGCCGCGCGGGCGATCAACGGAATCGCGCGGACGTCGCGCATCGCGAAGGCCGCGGAGGAGGCGTGAGCATGTTGAATGCATCGAATGGCGGCAAGGAAGCCGCGCCGAAGATCAAAGTTTTGTGCGTCGACGACTCGGCGCTCGTGCGCAGCCTGATGACGGAGATCATCAACTCGCAGCCCGACATGCACGTGTGCGCAACCGCGCCCGATCCGCTCGTCGCGCGCGAGCTGATCAAGCTGCATAACCCGGACGTGCTGACGCTGGATGTCGAAATGCCGCGCATGGACGGGCTCGACTTCCTCGAAAAGCTGATGCGCCTTCGGCCGATGCCGGTCGTGATGGTGTCGTCGCTGACCGAGCGCGGCAACGAAATCACGCTGCGCGCGCTGGAACTGGGCGCGGTGGACTTCGTCACGAAGCCGAAAGTCGGCATCCGCGACGGCATGCTGGATTACGCCGAGAAGCTCGCCGACAAGGTTCGCGCCGCTTCCCGCGCGCGCGTGCGGCAGATCGTGCATGCGGCGAGCGCGCCGAGCGCGCCGGGCCACGCTGGCGCGAAGCCCGCGCCGCTCATCAACAACCCGCTCGTGTCGACGGAAAAGCTGGTGATCGTCGGCGCGTCGACGGGCGGCACCGAAGCGATCCGCGAAGTGCTCGTGCCGCTGCCGCCCGACGCGCCTGCCGTGCTGATCGCGCAGCACATGCCGCCGGGCTTCACGAAGTCGTTCGCGCAGCGCCTGAACGGGCTGTGCCGCATCACGGTGAAGGAAGCGGAGCATGGCGAGCGCGTATTGCCGGGTCATGCGTATATCGCGCCGGGCCACGCGCACCTCGTGCTCGCGCGCAGCGGGGCGAACTACGTCGCGCATCTGTCGGATGCGCCGCCGGTGAACCGGCATCGTCCGTCGGTGGACGTGCTGTTCCGCTCGGCCGCGCAGCACGCGGGCAAGAACGCGATCGGCGTGATTCTGACCGGCATGGGCCGCGACGGCGCGGCGGGACTGCTCGACATGCAGCAGGCGGGCGCCTATACGCTCGCGCAGGACGAAGCGAGTTGCGTGGTGTTCGGCATGCCGCGCGAAGCAATTGCAATGGGCGGCGCAAGCGAGATCGCGCCGCTTTCTGAAATGAGCCGGCGCGTGATGACGCGGCTGGCATCGATGGGCGAACGCGTGCAGCGCGTCTGATTTAACTGAATTGAATTACGCGGTGTCACGCCGCACTGAGAACACACGGGAGCAATGATGGACAAGAACATGAAGATCCTCGTCGTCGACGATTTTCCGACGATGCGCCGTATCGTGCGCAATCTGCTGAAGGAGCTCGGCTATTCGAACGTCGACGAAGCAGAAGACGGCGCGGCGGGCCTCGCGCGTCTGCGCGGCGGCGGCTTCGACTTCGTGATTTCCGACTGGAACATGCCGAACCTCGACGGCCTGTCGATGCTGCAGCAGATCCGCGCCGACGCGACGCTCTCGCATCTGCCGGTGCTGATGGTGACGGCGGAATCGAAGAAGGAGAACATTATCGCGGCGGCGCAAGCGGGCGCGAATGGTTACGTGGTGAAGCCTTTCACGGCCGCCACGCTCGACGAGAAGCTCACCAAGATTCTCGAGAAGATGGCTAAAGCCGGGAGCTGATCGTGAACGATCTGACCACTGAACTTGCCGCCGTGGCAGCGGAGGCCGATAACGATTTTTCGAGCGACCGCATTCTCGCGCGCATCGGCCAATTGACGCGCACGCTGCGCGACTCGATGCGCGAACTAGGTCTCGACAAACAAGTGGAAGCCGCGGCGCAAGCCGTGCCCGACGCGCGCGACCGCCTGAAGTACGTCGCGACGATGACCGAGCAGGCGGCCGACCGCGCGCTCAACGCGATCGAGCTCGCCAAGCCGATGCAGGAAGCGATGCAGCGCGAAGCACAGGCGCTCGACGAGCGTTGGGCGCAATGGTACGGCGCGCCGCTCGCGCAGGGCGAGGCCGGCGAGTTGCTCGCGCAGACGCGCGGTTTCCTGCAAAGCGTGCCGGAAAAGACGCAGGCGACCAACGCGCAACTGCTGGAAATCATGCTCGCGCAGGATTTCCAGGATCTGACCGGCCAGGTGATCAAGAAGATCACGGACGTCGTATATCTGATCGAACAGCAATTGCTGGGCGTGTTGCTCGAGAACATCGCGCCCGAGCGGCGCGAGCAGTTCGCGGCGTCGGCGGCGGCGTTGATGTCGTCATCGACGGGTAGTCCGGAAAATCTTCTCAACGGACCGCAGATCAACCCGGAAGGGCGCAGCGACGTCGTGCAGGATCAGTCGCAAGTGGACGATCTGCTCGCGAGCCTCGGCTTCTAAGCCTTCCGGCTTCCTGACGCCAGGCGCAAAAAACGCGGAACGCCTCTTCGGATGCGTTCCGCGTTGTTGCGTCCGCGCCGGTTTCCGCCAGCGACGGCTGCTTTTAGCAAAGCATCTATCGACCGGGAACTTCTGGCCGACTTACTGTTCGATTCATCCGTCCCCAACGGCGCGGCGCATGCGCGTGACGCGGCCGTTTTTCGGGATTTGGCATACTGATGGCTATAGCATCCGTACGATGCTTGAATCCGCAGGGGTTCGCGGCTCCGTAAAACGGCGCTCGGGCCCGCCAGGCAACCATCCACAGGAATCGACAGGAGGCCCAGTGAAGGTACCGAAGCAACCCCGTCATGGGCATCTCAGGCTATCGTTGGCCTTTCTTGCAGGCGCGTTGAGCGTCTGCGCTGCCGCACCGGCGCGCGCGGCGCTCGGCGGCGCGCCGTTGAACGCGCCGCAAGGCGCCACCGCCGCCAACGCGGTCGTGCATGCCGCGACGGCGGCATCGGGCGCGTCCGGCGCATCGGCGGCATCGAACTACACCGTCCGCTCGACGACGCTCGCCAGCGGCACCGTCATCAACGAATACGTGTCGTCCGACGGCACCGTGTTCGGCGTCGCGTGGCGCGGGCCGCGCGTGCCGGACCTCGCGACCTTGCTCGGCAGCTATTTCCCGCAGTACCAGCAAGCCATGCTCGCGCAGCGCGCCGCGCGCGGCGGACGCGGTCAGGTGAGCGTGCAGGATTCGGGTCTCGTCGTGCATTCGGGCGGCCACATGGGCGCCTTCTCGGGTAGCGCGTACCTGCCGCAGTCTTTGCCCGCCGGCGTTTCCGCCAGCGACATCCAGTAAGCGACGGGAGAATCCGATAATGTTCACAACGACACCCGGCCTCGGCGCGGCATCTTCCCGGCGCGCCGGCAACGCGGCGCGCTGGCTCGGCGCGCTGTTTCTCGCGCTCACGCTCGCTGCATGCGGCGGCGGCAGTGACAACAATTCGAGTTCCAGCGGCGGCTCGTCCGGCGGCGGCAGTTCCGGCGGCGGCTCGTCCAGCACGGCCAACGCCCAGCCGATCACCCCGAACGGCACCAACGCGGTTCCCATCACGGTGAACGGCGGCGTCGCGAACTTCGTCAACATTCCGAATGTCTCGGTGACGGTCTGCGCGCCCGGCACGAATACCTGCCAGACCATCGACAACATTCAGATCGACACGGCTTCCTTCGGCCTGCGCATTCTGAGTTCGGCGGCGCAGTCGGTCATCGGCGCGCTCCCGGTGGCGAAGGCGCTCAACGGCGGACAACTCGCCGAGTGCGCCGGTTTCGCGGACGGCTACACGTGGGGCACCGTGCGGCAGGCGGACGTGCGAATCGGCTCGGAAGTGGCGAGCGGGCTGCCGGTGCAGATCATCGGCGACCTGGACGCGTCGGCGGCGCCCACCGGCATGAACGGATGCCCGTCGGGCAACGACGAGAACACCGTCGGCGAGATCGGCGCAAACGGCATTCTCGGCATCGGCACGCTGGCGCAGGATTGCGGCAGCAATTGCGCGACGACCCCGCTGAACGGCATGTACTTCTCGTGCACCAACGGCACGAACTGCACGGGCACGGCAGTTCCGGTCGCGCAGCAAGTGGCGAATCCCGTGCAGCGGTTCCCGGTCGACAACAACGGCGTCATTGTTCAGCTGCCGCCGGTTCCCGTCACGGGCGCGGCAAGCGCGAGCGGCACGCTGATATTCGGCATCGGCACGCAGAGCAACAACACGCTCACGGGCGTCACGCATCTCGGCACCGACGCGTACGGCGATCTCAGCGGCACGTACAAGGGCACGAGTTACCAGACGTTCTTCGACACGGGATCGAACGGCAACTTCTTCCAGGACAACTTCCCGCTGTGTTCGAGCACGAGCGTGTTCTATTGCCCGACGTCGCAGCAGTCGCTCACCGCGACCGTCTCGGGCACCGACGGCAATACGGCGACGGTGCCGTTCAGCCTCGTGAGCGCGCGCACGCTCACATCGGGCACCGGAAAGTTCGCGTTCAATAGCCTGGGCGGCCAGTTGGGCATGACCGGCTTGTTCGACTTCGGCATGCCGTTCTTCTACGGGCGCCACGTGTACGTCGGCTACGGTAGCGCGCCGTTCGTGGCCTTCTGACGAAGCTCGAATGACAAAAATCCGGCCCATGCGGCCGGATTTTTTTTCGCCTATTGCCCGGAGGAAGCCGGACGAGGCTTGCGCGGCGCGCGCTCGAAGAGCGGATCGTAGAGCCAGCGCGGCATCGCATGCAGCAGCATGCCGACGACGCGCATCTGCCACGGAAACGTCGCGTAGCGCGCTTTGCGGGCGATGGCATCGGCGGTTTTCGCGGCGAAGCGGTCCGCATCCATCAGAAACGGCATGCGATACGGATTGTGCGCGGTCATCTCCGAACGCACGTAGCCCGGCGCGATGGTCACGACCGAGACGCCCTGCGGCCGCATTTCCACGCGCAGCGCTTCCAGATACTTCGCCGCCGCCGATTTCGACGCGCTGTACGCGCCGGAGCCCGGCAGCCCGCGCACGCCCGCGACGCTCGCAATGCCGACGAGCGTGCCGCGCCGAGCGGCCGTCATCGACGCGATGAACGGTTCGAACGTCGCGACCATGCCGAAGTAGTTCACGTCCATCACGGCGCGGAACGTGTCGAGTTCGCCGTGGCCCGTGAGCGCGCCCTGACTGATGCCCGCGTTCGCGATCACGATGTCGGCCGCGCCGTGCTCCGCGATGAACCGGCGCGCGGCATCGGCGAGCGCGTCGGGATCGCGGACATCGGCGGGGTAAATGGAAATCGACGCCTTGGGATGGCGCGCGGCGAATGCCGCAAGAGACTCGGCGCGTCGGGCGACGAGGCCGAGCACGGCCCCGCGCTTCACGTATTCTTCGGCCAGTGCCAGGCCGATTCCACTCGACGCGCCGGTGATGAAAACCTTCAACGGAACTGCGTTCATACCGGCGTCAGGCAATTACATCTTTTTGTCGCGCACTTGCTGGACGAGGAAGTCCATCACCTGCGTCGTGCCGGGCAGACTGTTGGTCTGCGCCGGACCGGTCACGTACTTGCCCTGCACCACGACCGTCGGCACGCCGTCGATCTTGTAGTCCTGGAGCAGCTTGGCGTCGCGCTGAACGTCGCTCTGCGTCGAGAACGAGTTGTACGCGTCCATGTACTTCTTCTTGTCGACGCCTTGCGTAGCGAGGAAGTCGGCCTGCGCCTGCGGCGTCAGCAGATAGTTCTTCTTCACGTGGATTTCGTTGAACACGACCGGCGTGAGCTTCTCCGCGACGCCGAGCGCGACCAGCGCGTGATACATCTTCGAATGCGGGATGAAGTCGTCGCGGAACGCCACCGGCACGCGCTTGAACACGACGTCCGGGCCTTGCTTCTTCTCCCACGCCTCGATGTACGGCTCGAATTCGTTGCAGTGCGGGCAGCCGTACCAGAAGAACTCGATGACCTCGACCTTGCCCGCCGGCGCGCCGATTGGCTGCGGCGCCTGCATCACCGTGTAATCCTTGCCAGCAGCGGGAGCGGCCGATGCCGTGCCAGCGACGCTGATGGACGCGGCGGCAATGCCGAGGGAAAGGGCGAAGGCGCTAAAGAGTTTTTTCATGATCGAAGAAAGTGCAAAGGTGCGACGTGAAGGCTGACATGGCGGATGCGTCGCGGTTCTCAAGTGGGACATACGACGCTTAAGCCTGACTTAAGGCGCGCCGCGCTCATAACCGGCCGAGCACGCGGGCGCCGTCCCGCACGCGTTATTGCTTCGAAAAACGAATGACCGCCGTATCGACGCCTGCGTCGGACAGACGCTGACGCGCCGTGTTCATGTCCTCGAACTTGGCGAACGGACCGATACGCACGCGATAGTACGTCACACCGCCTGCATCGCGCTGCGTGACCTTCGATTCGAAGCCCTGAAAGCCCAGACGCGCGCGCTGCTGCTCGGCATCGGCCTGCGTCTTGTACGCGCCGACTTGCAGGAAATAGCCGGTGTTCACGTCGCCGGGCGCGGGCGGCGTGGTCTTGGCCGTGGCGGGCGGCGCGGAACCGTTCTTCGGCGGCGTCGCGGCGGTGGTCGAACTCGTCGAACTGGTCGAACCCGGCGCGGCTTCGGGCTTCTTCGCGATGGTCGGGCTCGCAGTGCGCGGCGCGGACGCCGTGCCGCCGCTCGGCGGGACTTCGACGATCTGCGGCTCGTCCAGCACGCCCGACGACTGCGTCTGGTTCGTGCTCTGGCCGGGCGCCGTGTTCGGCGGCGTGGGCTGCGCGGCTTGCGGCACCGCTTGTCCCGGCGACTTGCCTTGCAGCGGGCGATTCGGGTCGTACGGCTGCGCGGCGGGCGCGGAAGACGACTCCGCTGGCGGCGCGACCTTCGCGACGAATGGCGTGGGCGCACGTGTGATGTACAGCGCGACGATCACGGCGATCGCGAGTCCGACGATCAGACCGAGCACGATGCCGAGAAAGGTTCCCCCCGTTTGCTTCGACTGCGATTGCTTCGACGTGCGGCTTGGTTTTGCCATCGTATGAATCACCTGCAAAAAGTCTTCGAGTTGGCCGACGATTATAGCCGCCGCGTAACGCGCGCCCGCGCCAGGCTGCCGTCCGCGCACGCCGAAAGATTCACAAAGTTACAGGCGCGCGCGCGACGAAGAGCTCACGACGCCGCGCCGCCGATCACATCTTCTGCGGAGCCGACACGCCGATGGTCGCGAGACCGTTTTCAAGCACCTGACGCGTGGCCGCCAGCAGCGCGATGCGCGCCGTACGCTCCTTCTCGTCGTCCACGAGCACGCGCTCCGCATTGTAGAACGAGTGAAATTCACCAGCGAGGTCGCGCAGATAGAACGCGACCGCGTGCGGCGCGAGTTCGTCGGCGGCGTGCGCGAGCATGTCGGGGAACTCGGCGAGCTTGTTGAGCAACGCCATCGCGCGCGGGCTCGACAGCGGTTCGAGATCCGCCTTCGCCGCTTGCGCGAGGTCGCCGCCGTAGCGTTCCTTCCAGTCGTTGAGAATGGTGCAGATGCGCGCGTGCGCGTACTGCACGTAATAGACCGGGTTCTCGTCGTTCTGCTTCAGCGCGAGGTCAATGTCGAACACGAATTCGGTGTCGGCCTTGCGGGAGATCAGGAAGAAGCGCACGGCGTCGCGGCCGCGGCGGATCATCGCTTCGTCGAGCTGATCGGGCGCGGCTTCGCTGCCCGGCGTCATGCCGCCCGACCATTCGATCAGATCGCGCACCGTCACGTAGCTGCCCGCGCGCTTAGAGATTTTCACTTCCTGGCCGTCGCGCATGACCGTGACCATCTTGTGCAGCACGTAGTCGGGATAGCCCTTCGGAATGCCGATGCCGAGCCCTTGCAGCCCGGCCCGCACGCGCGCGATGGTGCCGTGGTGATCCGAGCCCTGCACGTTGATGACCTTGGTGAAGCCGCGCTGCCACTTGGTGACGTGATAGGCGACATCGGGCACGAAGTACGTGTACGTGCCGTCGGACTTCTTCATCACGCGGTCTTTGTCGTCGCCGTCGTCGGTGGTGCGCAGCCACAGCGCGCCGTCCTGCTCGTAGGTCTTGCCGGCGTCGATCAGCGCCTTCACCGTTTCTTCGACGCGCCCTTCCTTGTACAGCGACGACTCCAGATAGAACTGGTCGAACTTCACGCCGAACGCGGTCAGGTCCATGTCCTGTTCGTGGCGCAGATACGCCACCGCGAAATGTCGGATGGCTTCGAGGTCGTCCACGTCGCCCTTGCCTTTGACCGGCTCGCCGTCCTTGGCCGCCACCGTTGCGCCCGCCATGTAGTCACGGGCGATGTCGGCGATGTACTCGCCGTTGTACGCGGCTTCCGGCCACTCGGCGTCGCCCGGCTTGAAGCCGCGGGCGCGCGCCTGCGTCGAGATGGCGAGATTGCCGATCTGCACGCCAGCGTCGTTGTAGTAGAACTCGCGATGCACCGCGTAGCCTTGCGTCGCGAGCAGGTTCGAAAGCGCGTCGCCGAGCGCCGCCTGACGGCCGTGGCCGACGTGCAGCGGACCGGTCGGATTCGCCGACACGAATTCGACGAGCACGCGCTTGCCCGCATCGCGCGACGAACGGCCGTACGCCGCGCCTTCGCCGAGCACCGCCGGGATCACGTCTTGCTTTGCCTTCGCCGCGAGACGCAGGTTGATAAAGCCGGGACCGGCGACTTCCGCGCTCTCCACGAGCCCCTTCGCGGCCGGATGGCCGAGCACCGCATCGACGATCTGCTGAGCGAGTTGACGCGGGTTCGCGCGCAACGGCTTGGCGAGCTGCATCGCGACGTTCGACGCCACGTCGCCATGCGCCGCGACCTTCGGCCGTTCGAGCACGATCGCGGGCGCGACGAAAGCGGCTTCCGTTGCGCCTTGCGTGGCTTGCGCGACCTCTTTGACCGCGTCGGAGAGGAGCGTTTCCAGGGTTTCTTTGTGTGCGGGCAGCATGCTGATTGTGATCCAGTGGAGCGAATGCGCAGTGTCACGCGACAGGTGCGGGCGACGTAAAGCGCCGATTGACGCGGCTGATGAGCCGTTCGCCACGGCCTGCTTCAAGACGGGCCACGGCTGAAACCGGGAGTTTAGCAGGTGCTAAACTGTCTATTCAGGGTGGTTGTTCTGCAAAGATCGGCTTGCCGGCGCGGCTCGCATTCGCCCCGGCTGTCATCCAACAAAAGGAAAAGGACTGTCCCATGCTGATCACATTCAAAACCATGGCTGCACCGGATGTCATGATGCTCGACAACCTCGCCGAGTATCTGCTTCAGATCATCGGCAAGCAGCTGACCGAACGCGGCGTCATCACGCATGACGAACTGCCTGGCGCCATTCAGAAACTCGAAGCGGCGGTCGTCAGCGACAAGAAAGAGCGCGCCGAGCACGACGGCCATTTTCACGAAGGTGAACAAGGCCACGATCCGCACGAGATTCCCATCGGGCTCGCGCAACGGGCGTATCCGTTCCTGGACATGCTGCGTCTCGCGCAGAAAGAGAACAAGGACATTCTCTGGGGCGTCTGAGCGGGCGCATGAGCACCGCGCGGCTCAAATGAAAAACCCCGCATCGGCGACGATGCGGGGTTGTTTTCCTGCTGGCTTACTCGGGCGGCGCCGCTTACTGCGACTGACCGTTGCCCGGAGTCTTCGGCTTTTTGGGCGTCTTCGGCTTCTTCTTGTGTTCGGCCTGCGGCGGCGAGTACGACGATGCCTGCGTGGTGCTGGCCTGCGCGAACGCAGCCGAACTCGACGCTGCAAGCACTGCCGCGGCGATCGCGATGCTTACGGCGGACGTCATCTTCTTCATGCGACTTTCTCCGTGGCTAAAAAGTGCGTGGCCGCCGTCGTGGCGGTTCATCGCAGCGACAAGTCTACGGAATAAAAAAAGTTCCCGCCCATCACGCGGCGCTTTTCTTGCGTATCACGCGCAGCATATGTCTTTGCACAACGTTCGCCACGCTCGCCACGCGCGATCAGCGCAGCGGCGCGAGCGCGCGTTCCGCATCGGCCGATGAGATCGCCATGCGTTGCGCGAAGCTCTGCAGCTGATCGTCGCCGATCTTGCCAACCGAAAAGTACGTGCTTTCCGGATGCGCGAGATAGAAACCCGAAACGCTCGCGGCCGGCGTCATCGCGAGCGATTCGGTCAGGCTCATGCCGATTTCCTCTGCCTGAAGCACTTCGAACATATCGCGCTTCACGAGATGATCGGGGCACGCCGGATAGCCGGGCGCGGGACGGATGCCGCTGTACTTCTCCGCGATGAGCGCTTCGTTGTCGAGCGTTTCGTTGGCGGCATAGCCCCACAGTTCGCGGCGCACGCGCGCATGCAGCGCCTCGGCGAAGGCTTCCGCGAAACGGTCGGCGAGCGCCTTCAGCATGATCGCGCTGTAGTCGTCGTGATCGGCGGCGAACTGCTGTTCTTTCTTGTCGACGCCGAGGCCTGCCGTCACGGCGAACAGACCGATGTAATCGGCCACGCCCGATTCCTTCGGCGCGATGAAGTCCGCCAGCGAGCGATTCGGCCGCATGACGCCGTCGACCACCGGCCGCACGCTTTGCTGTCGCAGATTGCGCCAGGTCATCGCCACTTTCGAGCGCGACTCGTCGGTGTAGATCTCGATGTCGTCGTCATTCACCGTGTTCGCGGGCAAGAGCGTGATGACGCCGTTCGCCGTGAGCCAGCGGCCCTGGATGATGCGCGAGAGCATCGACTTGCCGTCCGAGAACACGCGCCGCGCCGATTCGCCGACGATCTCGTCGTTCAGAATGGCCGGGTACGGTCCCGCCAGATCCCACGTCTGGAAGAACGGGCCCCAGTCGATGTAATTCGCCAGATCCGCGAGGTCGTAGTTCTTGAACACGCGCCGCCCGATGAAGCTCGGCTTTTTCGGCTGATACGCGCTCCAGTCGATCTTCGTCTTGTTGGCGCGAGCCTCGGCGTAGGTCACCATCGGCTGCGCCTTCTTGTTCGCGTGCTGCGTGCGAATGCGTTCATAGTCGGTCTTCAGTTCGTCGAGGAACTTGGCCGCGCCTTCGTCCGACAAGAGGCTCGATGCCACCGACACCGAACGCGACGCGTCCGCCACGTACACGACCGGGCCATCGTAATTCGGCGCGATCTTCACGGCGGTATGCACGCGCGAAGTCGTCGCGCCGCCGATCAGAAGCGGCGTCTGCTTGCCGCGGAAGTATTCGTCGCGCTGCATTTCCGAGGCGACGTAAGCCATTTCTTCGAGACTCGGCGTAATCAGCCCCGACAGGCCGATAATATCCGCGCCTTCTTCCTTCGCCTTCTGCAGGATGGTCGCGCAGGGCACCATCACGCCCATGTTGACCACTTCGAAGTTGTTGCACTGGAGCACCACCGACACGATGTTCTTGCCGATGTCGTGCACATCGCCCTTCACGGTCGCGATGACGATCTTGCCTTTGGACCGCACGTCCGCGCCCGCATCGGCGAGACGCTTCTTCTCTTCTTCGATGAAAGGGATCAGATGCGCGACCGCCTGCTTCATCACGCGCGCCGACTTCACCACTTGCGGCAGAAACATCTTGCCCGCGCCGAAGAGGTCGCCGACGATGTTCATGCCGTCCATCAGCGGCCCTTCGATCACGTTGATCGGCCGGCCGCCCGCCTGTTCGATCTTCGCGCGCACTTCCTCGGTATCTTCCACGATGAAGGTCGTGATGCCGTGCACGAGCGCATGCGAAAGTCGCGCCTCGACCGGCTGATTGCGCCATTCGAGGTTCTCTTCCTTCTTCGCCGCGCCGGTCTTGAACTTGTCGGCGATTTCGAGCAGACGGTCGGTGGCGTCTTCACGGCGATTGAGCACGACATCTTCGACGCGCTCACGCAGTTCGGGATCGAGGTCGGCATAGACGCCGAGCTGCCCCGCGTTCACGATGCCCATGTCCATGCCCGCCTGAATGGCGTGATAGAGGAACACCGTGTGAATGGCTTCGCGCACCGGATCATTGCCGCGAAACGAGAACGACACGTTCGACACGCCGCCGCTCACCTTCGCGTGCGGCAGGTTTTCCTTGATCCAGCGCGTTGCGTTGATGAAATCGACCGCGTAGTTGTTGTGCTCTTCGATGCCCGTCGCGATCGCGAAGATGTTCGGATCGAAAACGATGTCTTCCGGCGCGAAGCCCACTTCGTTCACGAGAATGTCGTAGGAACGCTTGCAGATTTGCGTCTTGCGTTCGAACGTGTCGGCCTGACCTTGCTCGTCAAAGGCCATGACGACGGCAGCCGCGCCGTAGCGGCGAATCAGCTTCGCGTGATGACGGAACGCGTCTTCGCCTTCCTTCAGCGAAATCGAATTGACGATCGCCTTGCCCTGCACGCACTTGAGCCCGGCTTCGATCACTTCGAACTTGGAGGAGTCGATCATGATCGGCACGCGCGCGATGTCCGGCTCGGACGCAATCAGATTCAGAAAGCGCACCATCGCCGCTTTCGAATCGAGCATGGCTTCGTCCATGTTCACGTCGATCACCTGCGCGCCGTTTTCGACCTGTTGCCGCGCGACGGCGAGCGCCTCGTCGAACTGGCCGTTCAGGATCATGCGCGCGAACGCCTTCGAGCCCGTCACGTTCGTGCGTTCGCCGACGTTGATGAAGAGCGAGCCTTCGGTGACGTTGAACGGCTCGAGGCCGGAAAGACGCATCGTGTGATCGGTCATGGTCGTTCGCTTCTCTTCTGTTTCTCTTGGTCGATTCGGGCAGTACTAAGTACTTAAGCGGCGTCGCGGTATTGCGAAGGGAAGGCGCGCGGCTTGACTTGCGCGAGCGCCTTCGCGATCTCGGCGATATGCTCAGGCGTCGTTCCGCAGCACCCGCCCGCGAGATTGACCAGTCCCGCTTGCGCGAACTCTTTAAGCAGCCCCGATGTCACGTCGGGCGTTTCGTCGAAGCCGGTGTCGCTCATCGGATTCGGCAGGCCGGCGTTCGGATAGCACGAGACGTACGTATCGCAGAGCTTCGCCAACTCGGCGATATACGGACGCATGAGCGCCGCGCCGAGCGCGCAGTTGAGCCCGAACGTCAGCGGCTTCGCGTGACGCAGCGAGTTCCAGAACGCCTCGACGGTCTGGCCCGACAGAATGCGGCCCGAGGCGTCCGTGACCGTGCCGGAGATCATGATCGGCAGGCGTTCGCCCGTGTTCTCGAAGAGCTCGTCCAGCGCGAAGAGCGCCGCCTTCGCGTTGAGGGTGTCGAAGATGGTTTCGACGAGAAAGAGATCGCAGCCCGCATCGAGTAGCGCCTTCGCTTGCTCGTAGTACGCGTCGCGCAGTTCATCGAAGCTCACGTTGCGCGCGCCGGGATCGTTCACGTCCGGCGAGATGCTCGCGGTCTTCGGCGTCGGGCCGATCGCGCCCGCGACGAAGCGCGGCTTGTCGGGCGTCGAGAACGCATCGCAGGCTTCGCGGGCGAGTTTCGCCGACGCGAAGTTCATCTCGGCGGCCAGGTCTTCCATGCCGTAATCAGCCTGCGCGACGCGCGTGGCGCCGAACGTGTTCGTCTCGATGATATCGGCGCCCGCCGCGAGGTATTGGTCGTGAATCTCGCGGATGATCTGCGGCTGCGTGATGGAGAGCAACTCGTTGTTGCCCTTGATATCGCGGCCATAATCCTTGAAGCGATCACCGCGATAAGCGGCTTCGTCCAGCTTGTAGCGCTGAATCATGGTGCCCATCGCGCCATCGAGGATCAGAATGCGCTGCTGCAACAGCGTGGGAAGCGCGGCGCCGCGCGTGTAATCGCGCGCGGGAATCGAGAGACTCGGAGTGGCGTTCTGGTTCATGACGGACAGGCCCTGCACCGGATAGGAAATAGTCCGTCATTGTAGCCGCAGCGCGATGCGGTCGCTCCCGGCGCGGTTTGCTTCAAGGCGAAGCGGACAGGCGAAAAAAAGAACCCCGCCGAGGCTTCGGCGGGGTCTTCTCTGGCGTGTCGCTCGTTTGCCGTATTGCGTGGCTCGCCTCATTCGCCGATCCGCCGGCGAGCATGGCGGCGCGGGCGCAAGACTCGGAGCGCCCGCGCGAAACGTGGCGTTAGTGCAGCACCACGGGCTGGGTCATCAAGACATCGAACTGGCCGAGGAATTCATCGACATCCTCGAGCGATGGTTCTTCTTCGATCAGCTTTTGCACATGCTCGCGGAATTTTGCCGCAAGCTCGCCGTCGATGAAGATCTCCCGTTGCGTGTTCTTGTCGACGATTTCGTACCCGCCCGACATCATCGCGAGATGATTGGCCTGGGGTGGAAATTCAACGACGCAATAGTTAGGGCTGTTGTAGATCATTTGCATGGCGACACTCCTTATTCCTGTTGCTCCCGCAACCTGCATCGTAGTTGGAGCGACTGGGTGGGAATTCAAGGGGTGGCCTCGACGTGATGCCGTGTTATCGAGGCTTTTTTCTGTGAAACGTGGTCAGGCGGCCTCACGCAGGAACGCATCGAGCAATGCGCAAAAGCGTTGCGACGCCTCGATCGGAGACATGTGTGCCGCATCCAGAAGTTCGAATTGCGCGCCCGGCACCGTGTCGGCGATTACCTTGGATTCAGCATGCGGCGTGCCATTGTCGTGTTCACCGGCCACGACGAGCGTGCGCTTTTGAATCGACGCCAGTTGGTCCTTTGCATCGAAACGGCTCAAGGCTTCCGCGGCCTTCGCGAAACCTTCGTCGGGCGTGCGCGCAATCGTTTCGCCGACCTGCTCGATCACTTCGGGGTGCGCTTTACGAAAACCCTCCGTGAACCAGCGTTCCAGCGTCGATTCCACCATACTCCCTATGCCGTTCTGACGCACGGAAGCCGCGCGTTGCAAAAACGTCGAGCGCGCTTCCTCGCGGATGAACGCGGGCGCGCCCACGACCGTCAGCGAATCCACTTTGTCCGCATGGTTGATCGCGAACTTCTGCGCGACCATGCCGCCCAGCGACAAGCCGACGACATGCGTGCTCGGCGCACCGAGCTTGTCGAGCAACTCGGACAGATCATCGGCGAGATCGTCGACGCTGAACCCGTCCGGCGAGACCGCCGTGTAGCCGTGGCCGCGCAGGTCGTAACGCAGCACGGTGAAATCGTTGCGGAAGTAGCCGGCCATCTGGTCCCACGCGGACAGATCGCCGGCGAGTGGATGGATGAAGGTCAGCCAGGGACCGCCGCCTTCGTTGTCGAGAACGTATCGGGTTTCGATGCCTTTGTTGTTCACCTGCATATCCGCTCCGTGGAGGTCGCTTTGAGAATCCGTGCGTCCCGTGAGACCGTGGGACGCGCCGCCGCTACGGCCTGACGGTTGCATCGTCGGCGGCGGGTGCGGTTTCCTCTGACGCATCCGTCGTGCCCGGCGCGTTGTTCTCGGCAGCGGAAGCCGCTTGCAGCTTGCCGGCCCACAGCATTTCGATCTGCATGCCATTGGGCTCCGTCTGGAGGATGCGCGCGGGCAGCCAGCCGAGCGCCGGAGCCAGCCAGATGTCGAGCTTGCGCCGGTCACCTTCGCGGCGCGGCAGGCGCGTGAAATGCCGCGCGGTGACGAAACCGTCGCGCGTCTGCACCGTTTCATCGCCGACGGTTTCCATCGGCCAGATTTCGCTGCTGTCGTTATCCGCGACGCTGAACTGCCGCGTGACGCCGGGTTTGTAGACATCGGGCGCGCCGCGCACGAGGCTCGTCAGTTGCATGACGACGCTGAAGCGATCCTGCGCGCCGTCCGCGAGCGGCTGGCTATTCGGCGTGCGCGTGTAGACAATCTGCTTCGTTTCGCGATTGAAGACGGCGACATCGGCGGCGCGGCGGCCGCGTTTCTCCGAATACTGTTCCGGCGCGATGCCGAAGGCATCGATATGGCCCTTGCTCGAATACACGTACGGACCGACGAACGGCAGCGGAATGGAGACGACCATCTCGTAGTGCTGGCCGTCGTTCGTCCAGCGGATCGTGCCGGTCTGATTCATCACGCCGTTGACGAGCGTGTCGTAGCGTAGGTCGCCGGTCTGGGGGACGCTGAATTTGTCGCCGGAAGCGGTTGGGGTCGAGGCTGCGGTTGCGGTTGCAGCTGCGGTTCCGGTTGGTGCGGACGCGCTCGCGGCACTCGCGCCCGAAGCCGCCACGCCCGATGCCGCCGCAGGTTCACCGGGCTGCGGCGTGGCCGCGCTCAACACGGGCGCGGGCGCAGCGGGTTTCGGCGCAGGCGCGGCCTTGGGCGGCGCAGGCCGCGCGACATGCGCAGGCGCGGCTGGTTTGACAGGCGCAGGCGGCGTGACGGGCTTCGGCGTCAGCAATTCCACCTGAACGGGCGGCTTCTGCTCGGGCGTACGGTTCGCCGGCTGCTTCGCGTGTTCGATCCAGCGCATCGCGCTCCAATGCAGCGCGGCGACGATCAGCGCCGCCCCAACCCAGCGCCCCCAGCGCCCCCAGCGACGAGGCGCATCCGGCGCGGACGCGGCAGCGGAAGGCTCGCCCGGCGCAGCAGGCGGACGATGAAACGAAAACAGGGGCATCGAACGAAGCGGAAAGAGAAGCAATGGCGCGACGACAGAAGCGGTTATGACACGCGCGCTCGCGGCGATGTTCCGCGCGCAGGCGCGATCACCGTTCGCCCGCCTTGTATCCCAGTTCATACGACAGGCTGCGCGCGCATTCCCGCAGCGCCGAATCGATCTCGCCGCCCCAGCGCGTATCGAACGCGCCTTCGTGTCCGAGCGCGATGAGCCCGAGCGCGAGTTCGCCGGTCGAATCGAAAACGGGCATGCAGAAAGCGTGGATCGACGGCAGCAACATGCCTTCGACGCGCGCCGCGCCATGTTCGCGGACATCGGCGAAAAGCGGTTCGACATCAGCGAGTGTTTGCTTACTCGCAGCGAGTTCGCGTTCAAGCATCGGCTGCGTCTTGCTGCGCGGCAGATACGCGGCAAAGAGCAGTCCCGTTGCCGACGACAGCAGCGGCATTACGTCGCCGAGCTTCAGCGATGCCTTCGCCGGGTAGCTCGACTCCATCCAGTGCACGACCGTCGGCCCCTGATTGCCCCACACCGCGATGCCCACGGTCTGGTCGATGCGATCACGCAATTCGGCCAGCGCAATGCGCGCGAGCTTCACGCCATCGACGCGCGCGAGCCTGGCGAGCCCCATCTGCAGGGCAAAGCCGCCGAGTTCGTAGCGGCCCGTGAGCGGGTCCTGCGAAGCGAGCCCGAGCCGCACGAAGCTCACCAGATACCGATGCGCTTTCGCCGGGCTCATGCCCGCGCGCTGCGCGAGATCGCGCAGCATCATGGCGCGCGGCTCGTGAGTCAGCACATCGAGCAATCGGAAGCCGACTTCGATCGACTGAATGCCCGAGCGCAGCTTTTCTTCGGATGCGTCGAGGTCGAGTTCGTCGCCGGTGGCGGGCGCGTTGGATGGCATGGAAAGCGGGAAGGCGATGGATTCACCATCGTAAAATAGATTTCCCTCAACGTCATCTCAGCCCGACTCCGCCTTATGAAACTTGCCACGCTGAAGGACGGCACGCGCGACGGCCAGCTCATCGTCGTATCGCGCGATCTGCGCACGGCTGTCATTCCCGATGGAATCGTCTCCACGCTGCAACGCGCGCTCGACGACTGGCCGTTCTACGCGCCGCAGCTTTACGACGTCTACGAAGCGTTGAATCAGGGCCGCGCCCGCCACACGTTTTCGTTCGATGCGAAGTCATGCATGGCGCCGCTGCCCCGCGCGTTTCAATGGGCCGATGGCTCGTCCTACGTGAATCACGTCGAGCTCGTGCGGCGCGCGCGCGGCGCCGAAATGCCGGCTGAATTCTGGACCGACCCGCTCATGTATCAGGGCGGCAGCGACGACTTTCTCGGGCCGACGGACGACATCGTGTGCGCGTCGGAATCGTATGGCATCGACTTCGAGGCGGAAGTCGCCGTCATCACCTCCGATGTGCAGATGGCGCCCACGCCCGACGAAGCATTGAAAAGCGTGCGCTTGCTGATGCTGGTCAACGATGTCTCGCTGCGCAATCTCATTCCCGCCGAACTCGCGAAGGGCTTCGGCTTCTTCCAGAGCAAGCCTGCCACCGCGTTCTCGCCCGTGGCCGTCACGCCCGACGAACTCGGCGACGCGTGGCGCGAAGGCCGCGTGCATCGCCCGATGACCGTGCACTGGAACGGCAAAAAGGTGGGCCAGCCGGATTGCGGCGTGGACATGGTGTTCCACTTCGGCCAGCTGATCGCGCACGCGGCGAAGACGCGCAATTTGCGCGCAGGGTCGATCGTCGGTTCGGGCACGATCTCGAACAAGGACACGAAGCGCGGCTACTGCTGTATCGCGGAAAAGCGCTGCCTGGAGACCATCGAGCACGGCGCGCCGCAGACGGAGTTCATGAAGTTCGGCGACAGCGTGAAGATCGAAATCTTCGACGACGCGGGCAAGTCCATTTTCGGCGCAATCGATCAGGCCGTCGTGCAGCTCGAACACTGATATCGCGCGATGAAACAAACGGCGCAACGGGTTTCGCCCGATGCGTCGAGAGCACCGGCCACCGTACACTCTCCGGGCGTTGCGGCTCACGCGCCGCGCGACGACAAAAAACAAAAGGAGACTTCCATGCGCAGAAGCAAGTGGGTGGCCGCAGCCGTGCTCGCATTCGCCGCGACGACAGCGGCGTTCGCGCAAACGCCGCACGTCAAGATCGGGCTCGTGCTGTCGCTGACGGGACCGGCCGCGTCGCTCGGCATTCCCGCCCGCGATACCGTCGCGCTTCTGCCTAAGGAAATGGGCGGCGCGAGCGTCGACTACATCGTGCTCGACGACGCCTCCGACACCACGCAAGCCGTGCAGACCACGAAGAAGCTCATCAGCGAGAATCAGGTCGATGCGATCATCGGCTCGTCGATCACGCCGAATTCGCTCGCGATGATCGATGTCGTCGCGCAAGGTCAAACGCCGATGATCTCGCTGGCGTCATCGGCGAAGATCATCGAGCCTGTCGACGACAAGCGCCGGTGGGTGTTCAAGACGCCGCAAACCGACGCGATGATGGCCTCCGCGATTGCCGAGCACGCGAGCAATCACGGCGTGAAGACGCTCGCGTACATCGGCCAGGCGGACGCGCTCGGCGAGACCTTCTACGCGGAAGTCGCGAAGTTCGCGCAATTGCACAAGATCACCGTGGTCGCCAACGAGCGGTTCAATCGCACGGACCCGAGCGTGACCGGGCAGATTCTCAAGATTCTCGCGGCCAAGCCGGACGCGGTGGTGGTCGGCGCGGCTGGCACGCCTGCCGCGTTGCCGCCGAAGACGCTCGCGCAGCGCGGCTACAAGGGCAAGGTGTATCACAATCACGGCGTGGGCAATCGCGACTTCCTGCGCGTGTGCGGCGCGGATTGCAACGGCACGTTCCTCCCCACGAGCCCGGTGCTCGTCGCGGCGCAGTTGCCGGACGATCATCCGGCCAAGCGCCTCGCGCTCGACTACATCAAACTGTACGAAGCGAAGCAGGGCGCGGGCACGGTCTCGGCGTTCGGTTCGTATGCGTGGGACGCGGGCATGCTGCTCCAACGCGCCGTTCCGATCGCGATGAAAGCCGGCGCGCCGGGCACGCCCGCGTTTCGCGGCGCGCTGCGCGATGCGCTCGAAGGCACGAAGAACTTCGCGGACACGAACGGCGTCGTCAACATGACGCCCAACGATCACATCGGCCTCGACCAGCGCGCCCGCGTGATGGTCGAGATTCGCGACGGCAAGTGGGTGTATCAGCCGCGCTAGACCACATCGAACGGACATGAGCGATCTCTCCTTGTATTCGCGCTACACGTCGCTGCACTTGCGCCGTCACGCGCATGGCGTGCTGGAAGTCGTCATGCCGGGCGCGGGCGCGAACAAGAGCGGCCTCTCAACCGCCGACGCCAACATGCACCGCGAACTCGCGGAGATCTGGCGCGACATCGACCGCGATCCCGAGACGCGCGTCGCGCTGATTCGCGGCGAGGGCAAGGGCTTCTCGGCGGGTGGCGACCTCGCGCTCGTCGAGCAGATGGCGAACGACTTCGACGTGCGCGCGCGAGTCTGGCGCGAGGCGCGCGATCTCGTGTACAACGTGATCAATTGCAGCAAGCCGATCGTCTCGGCCATGCACGGCCCGGCGGTCGGCGCGGGGCTGGTCGCGGGCTTGCTCGCGGATATCTCCATTGCGTCGAAGTCGGCGCGCATCATCGACGGACATACGCGGCTCGGCGTCGCGGCGGGCGATCACGCGGCGATCATCTGGCCGCTGCTGTGCGGGATGGCGAAGGCCAAGTACTATCTGCTCCTGTGCGAGCCCGTGAGCGGCGAAGAGGCGGAGCGCATCGGACTGGTATCGCTCGCGGTGGAAGAGAACGAACTCATGCCGAAGGCGATCGAAGTGGCGAACCGGCTCGCGCACGGATCGCAGACGGCCATCCGCTGGACCAAGTACGCGCTGAACAACTGGCTGCGCATGGCGGGGCCGACGTTCGATACATCGCTCGCGCTGGAATTCATGGGCTTTGCCGGACCGGACGTGCACGAGGGCATGCGTTCGCTGCGGGAGCGCCGCGCGCCGGACTTTCCGGGCGACGCGCCGTTCTGACGCGGCCCGGCATGGCTAGTGGCTAGTGGCTAGCCAAGGCGATCAACCAATCAAGAGGAGCGACGAATGACGGACACCTCAGGCGGCACCCCGCCGTTTTCGATTCCCGGCTTCCCCGGTTTCTCCGGCCTGGGCCAGGCGGACATGATGGGCAAGATGTGGGAAATGATGCGCCTGAATCCGTTCGCGGCCGCGATGTCGGGCGGCGCGCAGGGCGCGAATCCCTCGCTATCCATGATGTCGGACATGCTCGCGCCGCTCACGAACATCGAGGAACTGGACAAGCGGGTGACGGACATGCGCGCCGTCGAGCAGTGGCTCAAGCTCAACCTGAACATGCTGCAATCGGCGATTCAGGCGCTCGAAGTGCAGCGCGCGACGCTCGCCACGCTGCGCGCGTTCGGCGCGTTCGCGCAGACGTCCGTCGAGAATGCGCAGAACGCGGCGGCGGAGACATCGAAGGCGGCGGGCCGCTGGCCGATGGGCGGCGCCGCATCGAGCGACGCGCCGAAGGCCGCGCCCGGCGAGCGCGCGGCGCCCACGGAAAGCGACAACCCGGAAGCGGGCGCGAACTCCGACGCGCCGCTGCCGCCGGGCTTCGATCCGAGCGGCTGGTGGAACGCGCTGCAATCGCAGTTCAACCAGCTCGCGCAACTGGCGATGATTCAGCCGGGCATGGCGGGCGCGCCGGCGGGTCAGCCCTCGGCGTCGGCCGAAGAAAGTTCGACCGCGCCGGCTCCCAGCAGTCAACCGGGCGACGACACGTCAGCCGCCGCAGCAGCGGCAAAAAAGGCGGCCGCGCGCAAAGCGCCGCCGCGAAAGAAACCGGAATAGGCATCGCGCCGTCTTGCGCGAGCGGCATCGGCTGGGAAAAACGCCTGGCGGCCACGCGGTCGCCGGGCGTTTCTTTTAGGGTGCCGCGACGGCTCCCGCGTGGCTTCGCCGCGTCGCTGCCCATTGACATATTTTGTCTAAGGTTCACTATGCAACAAGAACGGTTTTGTCCACCTGCGCGGCTAGGCACGCATTCTGCATAGGACCGTCCACGTGCTCAACAACCGTTTTTGTCCATGACAAACACATCGGAAGACAACCTGCAATCGGACTCTGACGCGCAGCCCGCAGGACAGAGCGAATTCCCTCCAGAGGCCCCGCTGTTACGTTCGGTGGGATCGGGCGTGACCGGCGTGGGCATCGGCGCCATCGCTCAGGAGATTGGTCTGACGAAGGACACGCTGCGCGTCTGGGAGCGGCGCTACGGCTTTCCGCAGCCCATGCGCTCACCCGGCGGAGAGCGGCTGTATCCGCAGGAACAGGTGACGAAGCTGCGGCTCGTGAAGCGCCTGCTCGACGCGGGGCATCGGCCGAGCAAGGTCCTCGCGCAGCCGATCGAGGCGTTGCAGCAACTCGCCGAGTCGTCGGGCGTCGGACAGGACGCGCCGGACGCCGAACTGGACCACTTCATCGCCCTGCTGCGCAACGGCGCGTACGAGGACTTCCGCTTCGGACTGCTGCGACGCGCGACGCGCGACGGTCTGGAGCGCTTCGTGGTCGACGTCGCCGCGCCGCTTGCCGCCCGGGTGGGAAACGCGTGGGCGGCGGGCACGCTTCAGGTCTACCACGAGCATTTGTTCAGCGAGTCGATCCAGTTCACGCTGCGCACGCTGATGCGCCCGCTCTCCGAGGCGCTGCGCGGTCGCGGCGGCCGGCCGCGCGTGCTGTTGACGACGCTCTCCGGCGAAGGCCACGGTCTCGGCATTCTGATGGCCGAAGCCATGTTCAGCCTCTGCGAGTGCGAATGCGTGCAGTTGGGGTTGCAGACGCCGCTGCACGACATCGTCAGCGCGGCGGTGGCGCATGAGGTCGATGTCGTCGGATTGTCGTTCACGGCGGTGCTTCCGGCTCAGGTCATCGCAAACGGACTGACCGAGCTGCGCAGCATGTTGCCGCCGCACATCCGCATCTGGGTCGGCGGCAGCAGTCCGGCGCTGCGCCGCAAGCTGAACGAGGGCGTGGAGCATCTCGCAGGTTTGACGCCGATCGAAGAGTTCGTGGCGGCTTGGCGCGAAAGCGCCGTGCTATGATCGGGAACGCTTGCTCGCGCGAGCCCGAGCGGGCCTGCGGACGTCGCGGCATCGACCAAACGTGCGTCCGCGCGCGCCGGCGCTAGTCGCTTCGCCGCGCTGGTCAGGCGCACGTATGCGTCTTTGCTGCAAACCGCTGAGCAGGCGGCACGACGAAGCCTCGACGGAACCTGGGCACAGGTTTCGCTTCTCACCCAAGGTTAAATACGACGCACACAAGGCGGCACGCGCGCAAGAACGCGCATGTCGAGGGCGGCTGGCGCGTTGCCTCGGCGCTGAATCGAGTGCTTCCTTGTCGTTTTTCGCCTGTGGCCGCCGGAATCCCGCGTAAAATTGAAAGCTTGGTTGCTTGCGTGCAGCGGTCGTCGCGCACGTTCGACCGACCGTCATACAGATATAACGTCGCATAAGTGGCTTCAGGGGTGGACTATGAACACCATGCTTTATCCGGAACTTTATAAATCGCTGGAATCCGTCCGTTGGGATATGGAGAAGGACATCCCCTGGGACAAGTTCGATGCGTCCCTGCTCACCGACGAGCAGGCCCGGACCATCAAGATGAACGCGATCACCGAATGGTCCGCTCTTCCCGCAACCGAAATGTTTTTGCGTGACAACCACCATGACAGCGACTTCTCCGCGTTCATGAGCGTGTGGTTTTTCGAGGAGCAAAAGCATTCGCTGGTGTTGATGGAATATCTGCGCCGCTTCAGGCCCGAGCTCGTGCCGACGGAAGAAGAACTGCACGCCGTGCGCTTCGAATTCGATCCGGCGCCGCCGCTCGAAACGCTGATGCTGCACTTCTGCGGCGAAATCCGCCTGAATCACTGGTATCGCCGCGCGGCCGAATGGCACACCGAGCCGGTCATCAAGCACATCTACGAAACCATTTCGCGCGACGAGGCGCGGCACGGCGGCGCATATCTGCGCTACATGAAGAAGGCGCTCGCCAACGCAGGCGATTCGGCGCGCGCCGCGTTCGCGAAGATCGGCGTGCTGATGGCCTCCGCGCGCCGCACGGAAAAGCCGCTGCATCCGACGAACCTGCACGTCAATCAGGCGCTCTTCCCGCGCGATACCGTGCAGTCGCGTCTGCCCGATCCCGAGTGGCTCGAACGCTGGCTGGACGACCAGATCCGCTTCGACGATAGCTGGGAGAAGAAGGTCGTCGAGCGCATCTTGCACAACCTCTCGATTCTCTTCGAGCGGTCGTTCGTCACCGCGCAGGAGCTGAACCGCTATCGCAAGGAAGTGGTGCAGCGTCTGCAAGCCGCGTCCGGCGGCTCCAGCGGACAGCCCGCGTAACAACGTATCGCGCGCATGAACAAACGGCCTGCCGGCTCACATCGGCGGGCCGTTTTGCTTTCCAGGCCGCGTGCTTCGCCGGCGAGACGCCGTGGCACAATGCGCGCTTTCCGAACTACCCGTTGATCATCGCCATGCCCGCCACTTTCGAACGCAAGATCACCACGCGCGACGCGCTCGCCGCGCTCCGCCCGACGCTCGCGGGGCCGGTCGTGTTCACCAACGGCGTGTTCGACATCCTGCATCGCGGACACGTGACCTATCTTGCCGACGCGAAGGCGCTCGGCGCGACGCTGATCGTCGGCGTGAACAGCGACGCCTCCGTGCGCACGCTCGGCAAGGGCGACGATCGCCCGATCAATCGCGAGGACGACCGCATGGCGCTGCTCGCGGCGCTCGAAAGCGTGGATTGGGTCGTGAAGTTCGAGGAATCGACGCCGCTGCAACTGATCGACGCCCTGCGCCCGGACGTGCTCGTCAAAGGCGGCGACTACGACATGGACAAGCTCGCCGAATCGGCGCTCGTGCGCGGCTGGGGCGGCAAGGCGCTCGCGATTGCGTTCGAGCATGACCGCTCGACCACCGCGCTCTTGAAGAAGGTCCGCGCGCAGTCCTGAACGGCCGCGTTACTGGCCGAGCGGCTTCGTCTCCACGTTCGCGGCGGGCGCGGGACCGCCGACCTGCGGCTGATCGGCTGCTTCCTCGGGACGCAGCGGCCGCGTCGTCAGCGTTTCGGGCCGCACCTGTTGCAACAGATGATGCGGCTCGCGCGCACCGGCGGCGGGCAGCGACGATCCGAACATGCCGTGCACGAGCGCGAACACCAGCACGTTGGCCAGAATGAGTAAAGCAATGAGCCAGCGCAGCATGCCAGGGGCTCCGTCAGTCGGTTCGTAATCAGTCAGTTCGGTGCGTGGCCGATTCCCGCGCGATGAGCGCGAGGCCGGCGAGCACGAGGGAATCGTGGCGAGTGTGCCGCACCGTGAGCGCGCCCGCAATCTCGTTGGCCGCGCCGCCGCCGAGCACGAGCCGCACGTCGGCTTGCCAGTCCGCGCGCAGATCGCGCCATGCGCGTTCGATCAGGCTCGCTTGCGCGAGCAGGCAGCCCGCCGAGAGCGCGGCGGCCGTATCGGTGGCGAAGAGGCTGCGCGGCGCGGCTTCCGCGTGGCCGAGCGCGCGGCGCGCGGCGGCGGCATCGAGTGTCGGCAGCTGCGCGGTGTGACTGCCGAGCGATTGCATCATCAGCGACCAGCCCGGCGCGATCAATCCGCCGGTGAAGACGCCATCGGCGCGCAACGCTTCGAGCGTCGTCGCGGTGCCGAAGGTGGCGATCAGCACGTTCTCGCCGGGAAACGCGGCGCGCGCCCCGATCAGGCCCGCCCAGCGGTCGCTGCCGAGCTTGTCCGGTTCGGCGTAGGGGTTCGTCACGCCGCATTGCGCGGCCTTCGCGCGCACGACGGTGCGCGGCAGCGCCGGCCAGCGCGCGTCGATCATGCGGTCGATGCGCGCCTGCGCCGCCGCGCCGGCCACGTTCGAGATCCACGCGCTGTCGGGCCGAGGCAGCGCCGACCATGCGGCGAGCGCCGGATCGGCGGCATCGCTCTTAGCGGATTCACGTTCGTGCTCCAGTGCGCCGCCCGCGATGGCCGCGCCGTCCGCATCCACGAGCGACCACTTGATGCGGCTGTTGCCTGCGTCGATCAGCAGCATCGGCGCGTCGCTCACGGACGCTCCTTCGCGAGCCGCAGCGACAGTTCGCCCGTCGCGACGGCGCGCGGTCCTTCGGGCGCGTCGATCAGCAAGTGCCCGCTGTCGTCGACGCCGGTGGCGACGCCGCGCGTGACTTCCTGTCCCTGATCGATCAGCACGACTTCGCGGCCCGCATAGGCGTGCGCGTCGGTCCAGCGCTGGCGGAACGGCCGGAAGCCGTCCGCTTCGAAGCGGGGCAGCGCCGTGTCGAGCGCATTCAGCAGCGCGGCGAGCGTGTCCGTAAGATTCGCGTCCGGCCACGCGCGGGCGAGCGCGGCGGGCGCTGCGCCGGGAATGGCGGCGGCGGACGGCGAGTGGCGGTTCGCGTCGTCCACTTGCGCGGCGAGCTGCTCCGCGCCGTGCAGATTCACGCCGATGCCGATCACCACCGCCGTCGCGCCCGGCGCATTCCACGCCGTCTCGATCAGGATGCCGGCGAGCTTGCCGTCGTCGAGCAGCACGTCGTTCGGCCACTTCAGCGCAGGGCGCGCGGACGGCGTGAGCGGCAGCCGCGCGAGCGCGTCGAGCACGGCCGTGCCGATGGCAAGACTCAAGCCCGACAGCCCTTCGATGGGCCGCCGCAGCACGTAGCCCACCGACATCAGCAGCGCATTGCCCGGCTCGGCGAGCCACGCGCGGCCGCGCCGCCCGCGCCCGGCGGTCTGCGCATACGCGATGCGCGCCACCGGCGCGGGCGGCGTGCGTTGCGCGACGTCGCGGGCGAGCGCGCGCATGCGCTCGACGAGATCGGCGTTGGTGGAGCCGGTTTCGTCGACGATCTCGATGGTCCAGTCGCGCGCGGCACGCTCGGCGAGCGTGGCGAGCCGGTTACGGTCGATGCGCCAGGGCGCGTCGGGGGCGAAGGCGGGAGTCGGGGTCATCGGGATATTGTAGCGGGCGGGCTCGGCGCTTCGCGTGGCGGATCGCGCCGCCGCGCAACGATCCTTCGTTACAATGTCCCTCTCCCTCAAACCGCGTTCCAACGCCCCTTCGATCCTTGAACTTCGACACGCCGCCCCGCCTGCGAGTGGAAGCCGGTCAGCAAGGCAAGGTGGTCCGTCTTTCGGGCCAGTGGACGGCGCTCGCGCTCGCGCGTGACCGCTCGAAAACCGGCGTCACGCGGCGGCTGCGCGCGATCGGACGCGAGGCCATCGGGCAGTGGGATTTGCTATCGATCGAACGGCTCGATCATGTCGGCGGGCAGGCGCTCTGGCGCATCTGGGGCCGCAAAATGCCCGCGACCGTCGCGCTGTCGGACACGCAGCGCGAAATCTTCGAGCGCGTGGCGCTGCTCGACGCGGAGCGCGAGGAGCCGGAGGCCATCGATCGCACCGATCCTGTCACGCGGCTCGGACACCTGATTTTCGCGTTCTTCGATCACCTGCACGGCGGCCTCGCGATGTTCGGCGGCTTCGTGCTCGATCTGCTCGGATTGGTCCGTCGCCCACAACGGACTCCGTGGACGGAGATTTCCGCGAACATCTATAGCGCCGGCGCGCAGGCGCTCGCGATCACGGCGCTCGTCGCGTTTCTGATCGGCATCGTGCTCAGTTATCTGTCCGCGCAGCAACTGCGCATGTTCGGCGCGAACCAGTACATCGTGAATATTCTCGGGCTGTCGGTGATTCGCGAGCTCGGGCCGGTGCTGTCCGCGATTCTCGTCGCCGGGCGCTCGGGCTCCGCGATCACCGCACAGATCGGCGTCATGCGCGTCACCGAGGAACTCGACGCGATGCAGGTCATGGGCATTCCGCACGGCCTGCGCCTCGTGCTACCGCGCGTGCTCGCGCTCGGCGTCGCCATGCCGCTGCTCGTCATGTGGACCAACATCATCGCGCTGACGGGCGGCGCGCTCGCGGCGAAGCTCGTGCTGTCCATCGACATTTCTTTCTTCATCCGCTCGCTGCCGTCCGTCGTGCCGATCGCGAATCTGTGGATCGGGCTCGGCAAGGGCGTCGTGTTCGGCATGCTAATCGCGCTCGCCGCGTGCCACTTCGGCTTTCGCATCAAGCCGAATTCGCAGAGTCTCGGCGAAGGCACGACGACGTCCGTGGTCACGTCGATCACCGTCGTGATTCTCGCGGACGCGGTGTTCGCCATCCTCTTTCAGAACGTGGGGCTCTGACGCCATGTCGACGACGCTCGCCACCGCCGTGCGCCATCAGCCGCCGCCCGCGATCGCGGAGCCGGTCATCGAAGTGCGCGATGTCACCAAACGCTACGGCAGCACGGTGATTCACGAGCATCTCAACTTCGAGGTGCGTCGAGGCGAAATCGTTGCGCTGCTGGGCGGCTCCGGTTCCGGCAAGACCACGCTCGTGCGGCAGATTCTCGGGCTCGAATCGCCGACCTCGGGCGTGATTCGCGTGCTCGGCGAGGAATGGGCGCGCATGGACGCCGAGACCGCGAAGATGCTGCGCACGCGTTCCGGCATGATGTTTCAGCAAGGCGCGCTCTTCTCGTCGCTGTCGGTGTACGACAACATCGCGCAGCCGTTTCGCGAACTCGGCAAGATTCCCGAAGACCTGATCCGCGAATTCGTGATGCTGAAGCTCGAAATGGTCGGGCTTTCGTGCAAGCACGCGACCAAGATGCCGGCCGCGCTCTCGGGCGGCATGGTGAAGCGCGTGGGCATCGCGCGGGCCATCGCGCTCGAACCCGAACTGCTGTTTCTCGACGAGCCGACGGCCGGCCTCGATCCGAAGGCATCGGACGAATTCGTCGATCTGATCGCGACGCTGCATCGCGCGCTCGGTCTCACCGTCGTCATGGTCACGCACGATCTCGATACGATGGTCGCGCTTTCTACGCGCGTCGCCGTGCTCGCGGACCGGCGCGTGCTCGTCGCGGCGCCGGTGGAAGAAGCGGTCGCGGTGGATCATCCGTTCATCCGCGAGTATTTTCTCGGGCGACGCGGACGGCGCGCGCTTCAGGCGCTGCCGCCCGAACGCCGCGCGAAGCTGCCCGCCGCCGCGCTCGACGACGCCACCATCACCGTGAAGTAGTCCGGCGCAAAAGCGACAAGGAACCTGCCGATGGAAAACAAATCACATGCGTTCTGGACCGGGCTATTCACCATCGTGCTCGTGCTGGCCATTGCGTTCGCGGCGTTTTTCTTCAACGTGGACCGCACCGTGCGTGTGCCGTATGACCTGATCGCGCGGACAAACGTGACGGGCCTCTTCACCGATGCCGCCGTGCGTTACCGCGGGCTCGGCGTCGGCAAGGTCGAGTCGATCCGCTTCGACCGGGCGCATCCGGGGCAGATCCGCATCCGCATTCTCGTCGACCGCAACGCGCCGATGACGCACTCCACTTTCGCGACGCTCGGCTTTCAGGGCGTGACGGGCATCGCGTTCGTGCAGCTCGACGACAGCGGCAAGGATCCGACCGCGCTCGCGTCCTCGCCGCAGCACGTCGCGGAAGTGCCGATGCGTCCCGGTCTTTTCGAGCAGTTGCAGGAACGCGGCGATGTGATCCTGCGCAAGTTCGAGCGTCTTTCGGAAGACGCGGACAAGTTTCTCTCCGACGACGTGCGCGATCAGCTTCTCGACACCACCAAAAGCCTGAAGGGCGCGGCGGACGGCATCGCGTCGCTCGCGAGCCAGGTCGCGCCCGCAACCGCGCATCTGCCGCAGACGCTGAATCAGCTCGATCGCACGCTCGCTTCGACGAACGCGCTCATACAGAACCTGAATCGCGAGAACGGACCGTTCGTGACCAACCTGAACAAAGCGGGCGACGCCGCTCAGCAGGCCGCAGCCGCCCTCGCGGACATGAACGAATCGCTGCGCGACGTGACGGCGCGCGTGAGCTTCGAGGCATTGCCGCGCCTCTATTCGTTCACCGAAGATCTCGGCGCCGCCGCGCGTTCGGTCGACCGCGCCGCCGATACGTTCAGCGCGAGTCCGCGCAGCGTGCTGTTCGGCGCGCCGTCGATGCCGCCGGGGCCGGGCGAGCCGGGCTTCGTCTGGCCCGCGAATCCATCGCGCTGAACGAGGCCACAGAACAGGACAACGAAGGATTCCTATGTCACTTGCTGAGTTGAAACGACCGTTGGCGCTTGCGCTCGCCTGCATCGCGATGCTCGCCGGCTGCGCGGCGAGCCCGCCCGCGACGCAGGACGCGCGCTACGACCTCGGCGCGCGGCCCGCCGCGAGTCCTGCGAGTGCCACGACCGAAGCGCCGATGCCGCCGGTCAAAGTGCTGGCGGTGCGCGCGTCGCGTGATCTGGAAACCGACGCGTTCGTCTATCGCCTGAGTTACGTCGATGCGCAGCGCACCGGCAGCTATGCGACGAGCCACTGGACGATGCCGCCCGCGCAGCTTCTCACGCAGCGATTGCGCGATACGCTCTCGCAACGCGGCCCGGTGCTCACGGGCGCGGACACGGTGCGCGCGCCGTTGCTGGAGATCGAGCTGACCGGCTTCGAACAGGTCTTCGATGCGCCGGAAAGAAGCCACGGCGTCGTATCGGTGCGCGCGACGCTCACTCAGCATGGCCGCGTCATCGCGCAGCGGATGTTCACGGCGAGCGCGCCCGCGCCGAGCGCCGATGCATCGGGCGGCGCGCGGGCGCTGGCGGCGGCATCGGACGATCTGATCGCGCAACTCGGCGCGTGGCTCGGCGCGCAGCCGCTCACCGCATCGCGATGACGGCGCGTTTCATCGTCAATCCGCTCGAACGGACGCGCCTGGGCGGCTCATGACGATCAAGCAATGGCAGCGCCGCCCGTCGGCGTTCTCGCGGCAGGCGCTCGTCGCGTACGCGATGCTCGTCGTGTACGGCTCGCTGTATCCGTTTTCCGGTTGGCGCTCGCTCGGTCTCGGGCCGTTCTCGTTCCTGACCGATCCGCTGCCGCGTTACCTGACGGCCTTCGATGTCGTCACCAACGTCCTCGGTTACATGCCGCTGGGCGCACTGATCGTGCTCGCGCTTTATCCGCGCTGGCGCGGCTCGCTCGCGGTGTGCGCGGCGTTCGCGGGCGGCGCGCTTTTGTCGGGCGCGATGGAATCGATCCAGACGTATCTGCCGACGCGCGTCGCGTCCAACCTCGATCTCGCCGCTAATGCGCTCGGCGCGCTGATCGGCGGCGTGCTCGCCGCGCCCGCGACTAGCTCGCTGCTCGACCGCGGCTTGCTGCGGCGGATTCGCTTCACGTGGTTCGAGCGGCACGCGGCCTATGTGATTGGGCTGTCGGCGCTTTGGCCGTTCGCGTCGATGTTTCCTGCGCCGTATCTCTTCGGCGGCGGCGACTTGCCGCGCGTGCTGTGGGATCAGCTCGATCCGGCGATGCAGGACGCGATTCTCGCGTGGACGCCCGCCGCGTGGGACGTCGAGACGTGGCCGGACCGCCTTGGCGCGCTGTTGCCCGACGAATCGTGGGAGGCGATGATCACGTCGTCGAATCTGTTCGCGGCGCTCGTGCTCGTCACGCTGCTCACGCGCGAGCGCGCGCCGCGCATTCGGCTGATGCTCGGGCTGATCGTCGCGACGCTGGTGGCGAAGGCGGGCGCTTCGTTCCTGCAATCGCGCGCCGGGCTGACCTTCGACTGGGCGACGGACGGCGCGCTCGAAGGCATCGGGATCGGCGCGGTGGCGGGCGTGCTGGCGGTGTCGCTGCCGCGTGCGCTGCGGGCGGCGCTGGCGGGCGCGGCGCTCGTCGTGGGGCTCGCGCTCGTGAATCTGCTGCCGGTGAATCCGTACTTCGATATCGTGCTCGCGGATTGGCGGCAGGGGCGGTATCTGCACTTCAACGGGCTGCTGCACTGGCTCGCGTGGGTGTGGCCGTATGCGGCGTTGGGGTGGCTGGCGTCGGCGGCGGAAAGGGCGTGGATGGGGCGGCGGCGGGGTGGGGGAGATGGTGCGGGCGGGGATCGCTAGAGCGACCGCCTTGCATGGGCCGCGAGTAAGGCGCTAAAGCGCCAACTCCCGCCGACCGCTCTGCATGGGGCGGGAGTAAGCGCTAAAGCGCCAACTCCCGCCGACCGCCTTGCATGGGGCGGGAGTAAGCGCTAAAGCGCCAACTCCCGCCGACCGCCTTGCATGGGGCGGGAGTAGGCGCTAAAGCGCCAACTCCCGCCGACCGCCTTGCATGGGGCGGGAGTAAGGCGCTAAAGCGCCAACTCCCGCCGACACATCCCCCGACATCGCTCGCTATAATCGACCGACACCCCCATCGCCGGACGCTCATGGACTCCTTCTACAAGTACCACGTGTTCTTCTGCCTGAACCAGCGCGATGCCGACGCCTCGCGTCCCAGTTGCGCGAACTGCAACGCGCAAGCCATGCAGGAGCACGCGAAAAAGCGCGTGAAGAAGCTCGGCCTCGCCGGCGAAGGCAAAGTGCGCATCAACAAGGCCGGCTGTCTGGACCGCTGCGAACAAGGGCCGGTCGTCGTCGTGTATCCGGAAGGCACGTGGTATACGTATGTCGATGAGACCGACATCGACGAAATCGTCGATTCGCATCTCGCTAACGGCAAGATCGTCGAGCGTCTTCTGATCGATCAACCCGTCTGACGCCCGCCTTCATGAACGCGCAAACAGAAAAATTTCTGATCGACGGCCCGGCGGGCAAGATCGAAGTCGCGCTCGATCGCACGGAGTCCGCGCCGCGCGGCATTGCGCTCGTCGCGCATCCGCATCCGCTCTTCGGCGGGACGATGGACAACAAGGTCGCGCAGACGCTTGCGCGCACCTTTGTGCAGCTCGGCTATACGACGTATCGCTCCAATTTTCGCGGCGTCGGGCAGACCGGAGGCGAGCACGACAACGGCATCGGCGAGCGCGAAGACCTGCTGGCGGTCATCGATCACATGCGCGCGCAACCCGGCCAGCGCGACGTGCCGATCGTGCTCGCGGGCTTTTCCTTCGGCACCTTCGTGCTGTCGCATGTCGCCAAGCGCATGCAGGAAAGCGGGCAGGCAATCGAGCGCATGGTGTTCGTCGGCACGGCGGCGAGCCGCTGGGACGTGGCGCCGGTTCCCGAGAACACGCTCGTGATTCACGGCGAAGTGGACGATACCGTGTCCATCGCCTCCGTCTACGACTGGGCGCGGCCGCAGGAACTGCCGGTCGTCGTCATTCCGGGCGGCGAGCATTTCTTCCATCGCAAGCTACATATTCTCAAGCGCGTGATCGTCGACGCCTGGCGTTAGGTTTCCGAAGGCTTTTGCCGCGCGCTGGTTCACGCGGTCATCGCGAATCGACATTTCGCTTAAGGCATCGCCTGAAAAAGCGCGGATTGGCGCTGGATTCACGCAGATTCGCCGTAATCGCGCTCCTGGCCGCGCGTATAATGGCGCAGAATTTTTTCGCCGCGACTCCGCGTCACAACGCGCTTTCCAACGTTGTGCCCGCACGCTGTGACCCGACGCTGCGGCGAAAAGCCCGACGCCAGAGCGCCGGCTCATTGCCGGCCTACGCGACGTTCGAAAACAAACGTTTGAGAACCGATGGCGCGGCCGTCTGTCGAATGTGCGCTCCTTCGCTGCGGCACCCCGCGTGCCCGTTTCGCCAGCAGGCGAAGAGCGCGACCGGCATGAACGGTCTGCCTGTTCAACCCGCGCTTCGCCGCCTTTCGGATCATCCCGGGCGGAGCGCCGATGCTCTTTCTGCCGACCGATCCTATGCGCTTTTTCCCTTCCGGCTTTTCTGTTTCGCCCGTCTCCGCTTTCGTTTCCACTACCGCCATTCACCGCCGCGCATTCAAGGCCGCCGTCGTGCTGCCGGCCGTCCTCGCTGCCGCGAGCGCGTTCGCGCAGGTGCCGCCGCCCGCGGTGACGGCGCATTCGTGGGTGCTCGTCGATGCCACCAGCAATCAGGTGCTCGCATCCGGCAATCCGGATGAACGCGTCGAGCCGGCGTCGCTCACAAAGCTGATGACCGCGTACCTCGTCTTCGACGCGCTGAAGTCGAAGAAGATCAACATGGACCAGACGGTCATGCCGACCGAAGCGGTGCGCCGCGTGAGGACGGACGAGTCGCGCATGTTCATCGAGGCGAACAAGCCAGTCACGGTGCATGACCTCGTGTACGGCATGATCATTCAGTCGGGCAACGACGCGGCCATTGCGCTCGCGGAACTCGTCGGCGGCAGCGAGGCCAACTTCGTCAATCTGATGAACGGCGCGGCGCAACGCATCGGCATGAAGCACACGCACTATGCCGACGTGAACGGCATGCCCGATCCGCAGCACTACACGACGGCAGGCGACCTCGCTGTACTGTCGACGCGTCTCATCCGCGACTTCCCCGAGTACTACAGCATCTTTTCGGAGAAGGAATTCACGTACAACAAGATCAAGCAGCCGAACCGCAACCGCCTGCTGTGGCTCGATCCGAGCGTCGACGGTCTCAAGACCGGTCACACGAAAGCGGCGGGCTATTGCCTGATCGCCACGGCCAAGCGTTCGCTGCCGGGCATGCCGGACGCGAGCCGGCGTCTCGTCGCCGTCATGATGGGCGAGCCGAAGGAATCGGCGCGCGTGCAGGACAGCCTCAAGATGCTGAACTACGGCTACACCGCGTATGACGCGCTGCGCCTCTACAAGGCGAATCAGGTCATCGAATCGCCGCGCGTGTACAAGGGCGCCTCCGACAACGTGCAGGCGGGCGTCGAGACGGATCAATACATCACCGTGCCGAAGGGCCTGGGCGACAAGGTCAAGCCGACGATCACGCGCAACGACTTGCTGATCGCGCCGATCAAGAAGGGCCAGCAGATCGGCACTGTGCGCATGATGGCGGACGGCAAGGACGTCGCGCAATTCCCGCTCGTCGCGTTGCAGGACGTGCCGCAAGCTGGTCTCTTCGGCCGCCTGTGGGATTCCGCGCTGCTGATGTGGCAAAAGAAGAAGTAATCGCGTCTTCTGTTCCAACGGAGCGGTTCGAATGAGCCAAAACCAAGCCGACGACTTCAACCCGACGGTCTATCTGAACGGCGAGTGGGGACCGCTTTCCGAGGCGCGCATTCCGGTGCTGGATCGCGGCTTCATCTTCGGCGACGGCATCTATGAAGTCGTGCCGCTCTACGCGCAAGACGGCGGCGCGCGCCTGCCGTTTCGGCTCACGGAGCATCTCGCGCGGCTGAACCGCAGCCTCGGCAAGATCCGCATCGAGAATCCGTTCGACGACGTCGGCTGGCGCGCGCTCATCGCCCGCGCGATCGACGCGAACGCCGGTCCGGGCGACGCCCTCGTCTACATTCAGGTGACGCGCGGCGTCGCGAAAAAGCGCGGGCACGCGTTCCCGGCCGGCATCACGCCGACTGTTTTCGTGATGTTGAGCCCGCTCGTGCTGCCGAGCGCCGCGAGCCGCGCGCAAGGCGCGGTCGCCGTGACGGCCGAGGACAAGCGCTGGCTGCATTGCGACATCAAATCGGTCTCGCTGCTCGGCAACGTGCTGATGGCGCAGCACGCGGCGGAAAACGACGCGCTCGAAACCATCCAATTGCGCGACGGCTTGCTCACCGAAGGATCGTCCTCAAATGTGTGGGTAGTGAAGGACGGCGCGCTGCTGGGCGTGCCGCGCGGCCCGCGCATTCTCGAAGGCATCCGTTACGGACTCGTCGAAGAACTCGCGGCCGAGGCAGGCGTTCGGTTCGAGGAACGCGACATCACCGAGGCCGAACTGCGCGCCGCCGACGAAATCATGATCAGTTCGGCGACGAAAGAAGTCATGCCGATCACCACGCTCGACGGCCAGGCCGTCGGCAACGGGCGTCCCGGCCCGGTCTATGCTGCGCTGTATGACGCCTACCAGCGGGCCAAGTCGCGCGAGTTCGCGCAGCAGGCGAGCCGCGCCGGTTAAGGAGAAACCCATGTCCGATTCATTCGATTCCAAGCCGCAGTCGGCCGATCCGACGCAGGCCAGCAGCACCGACGAGCTGTTCAATTTCCCCTGCGATTTCCCGATCAAGGTGATGGGCAAGTCGCATCCCGAATTTCAGGACACCATCGTCACCGTGATCCGCGAGTTCGACAATGAGTTCGACGTGACGCGCGTCGAAACGCGGCCGTCGTCCGGCGGCAACTACACCGGCCTGACGTGCACGGTGCGCGCGCAGAACCGCGCGCATCTGGACGACATCTATCGCGCACTCACCGGCCACCCGATGGTCAAGGTAGTGCTCTGAGATTGCCTGCGGCTGCGGGCGCATCGCACACGGCAGGCGTGCGCTCGTAAAGCTGCCTGAACTTCTCCGCTTCGGAGAAGATCCACTCCCGAAACGCCTGCACGCGCTTGGTCGCCAGCAACTCCGGCGGACACACGAAGTAATAGGTCCACGGACTCGGACCATCCACGTTGAAAAGCCTCACGAGCCGCCCGTCGATGATTTCCTGCATCGCGAGCGAGCGCCGCACGAGCGCGATCCCCTGGCCGTCGATGGCCGCTTGCAGCAAATTCGATGAATCCTCGAACAAGACGCCGCGTTTCGGCTCCGGCATGTCCGGTAGGCCCGCTGCGTCGAACCACGGACGCCATAGCTCGTCGCCGGAGCGCAGAAGCGGCATGTTCGCGAGGTCGGCGGGCACGCGCGGCAACGCGCCGCCGTTGAAGCGCGGCGAGCACGCCGGGAAGAACACTTCGTCCAGCAACGGCTCCGCGTGCACGCCCGAATATTTGCCATAGCCGAAGCGGATCGCCACGTCCACGTCGTCGCGGCTGAAGTCGGTGAGCGCGTTCGTCGACAGCAGTTCGAGATCGAATTCTGGATGCTTTTCGATAAAACCGCCCACGCGCGACGTGAGCCAGCGCGCCGAAAACGACGACAGCATGGACACGACGAGCCGCCGGTCCCGGTCGCCCGAACGCATGCGCCGCGTCGATTCCGCGAGCGCGACGAGCGCCGCGCGCACGTCGGCTGCGTACTGGCGGCCGCGATCGGTGAGGCGCACGCGCTTGCCGTCGCGGGCGAAAAGCGCCACGCCGAGTTCGGCCTCCAGCGCGCGTATCTGATGACTGACCGCGCCGTGCGTGACGAAGAGCTCGTCGGCGGCGCGCGAAAAGCTCTCGTGACGCGCGGCGGCTTCGAAGGCCCGCAGCGCGTTCAGCGCGGGAAGCTGGCGCAGGTCCATGTGGATGTTGGCGGATGCGTTTGTCAATACGGCTCACATAGCGGTGAAAATTGATCGTTTTGTCTGATGCCTTGCTACGCCTACGATTGTAGTCATCGAAACGTTCCGTTGGCGGAGTCGATCATGCGAGAAATATCAACAAGCGTCACGTTCGAAATCAATCCCGGCGAAACCGTGCCCATGCGCATTGCGCGCGGCACGCGGCTCACCGTGCACGGCAGCCCGGTCTGGGCGACACGCAGCAATGACATCGAAGACTACTGGCTCGCGCCCGGCGACCGGCTGAACCTGCGCGAGCGCGAGCGCCTATGGCTTTCGGCGGAAGGTGACAAGCCCGCGCGCGTCGTGTTCACCATCCTGCCGCGTCGCGACGAACGCGCGATTCGTTGGCTGTCCACGCGCATCGAGCGGCTCGCGCTGCGTTTTCGCGCTGGCTGGCGCACCGTCTGAGCGTGGGCATCGGCTATCTTCGTCTTCACGGCCGGCGGGCATGAAGCGATTTCGGTAAACTACCGGGATCATGTCCACCACGCCGCTTGCATTTTCTACCGAGCTTATCTCCGAGCCTGCCACCGACTTGCCCGGCGACGTCATTCTGCGCTGGCGCGGCCTCGAACCGTACGGCGAGAGTTTCGACGCCATGCGCGCGTTCACCGACGCCCGCACGCCCGACACGCCGGACGAAATCTGGCTCGTCGAGCATCCGCAGGTCTTCACGCTCGGTCTCGCGGGCGATCCCGCGCATCTGCTCTTAGCCGACAGCGGCATTCCGCTCGTCAAGGTGGACCGCGGCGGGCAAATTACCTATCACGGGCCGGGGCAGATCGTCGCGTATCTGCTTATCGACTTGCGCCGTCGCAAGCTCATGGTGCGCGAGATGGTGCGGCGTATCGAAGAGGCCGTGATCGAAACGCTTGCAACGTATAATCTGGCGACCGACCGCAAGGCGGGCGCGCCGGGTATCTACGTCGCCGCGCCGACGCCGCTTCAGGCGCAACGCGGTGCGAACGTTCGTTTGCACGAACTGCATGAGGGCGCGAAGATCGCCGCGCTCGGGCTCAAGATCCGCAACGGCTGCAGCTATCACGGCGTCAGCCTGAACGTGAAGATGGACCTTCGGCCGTTCCTCGCGATCAACCCGTGCGGCTACGCGGGACTCGAAACGGTCGACATGGCGACGCTCGGCGTCGTGGCCGGCTGGCGCGATGTCGCACTCACGCTCGCCGAAAGACTGGCGCATCAGATCGACGGCACGCCGAGCGCCGCCGCTCAACCGCAAGACGGCGCGAGCCGTCCCGCTGCATCTACCGGATCAACCGAATGACTGACGCAACCGCAAACCTGGCAGGCGACACCGCTCCCGCTTCCCCGACGATCCCCGCGCCCTACGACGCCACCGCGAAGCAAAAGGCGCAGGCGAAGACATCGCGCATTCCGATCAAGGTGGTGCCGATCGAGAAGCTGAAGAAGCCGGAGTGGATTCGCGTGCGCACGGCGACCGGCAATTCGCGTTTCAACGAGATCAAGCAGATTCTGCGCGAGCACAACCTGCACACCGTCTGCGAGGAAGCGAGCTGCCCGAATATCGGCGAATGCTTTGGCAAGGGCACGGCCACGTTCATGATCATGGGCGACAAGTGCACGCGCCGCTGCCCGTTCTGCGATGTCGGCCACGGCCGTCCCGATCCGCTCGATCCCGAGGAGCCGCTGAACCTCGCGCGCACCATCGGCGCGTTGAAGCTGAAGTATGTGGTCATCACGAGCGTGGACCGCGACGATCTGCGCGACGGCGGCGCGGCGCATTTCGTCGAGTGCATCCGGCAGGTGCGCGAGCATTCGCCGGAAACGCGCATCGAAATTCTGACGCCGGATTTTCGCGGGCGACTGGATCGCGCGATCAACATTCTGACCGCCGCGCCGCCCGACGTGATGAACCACAATCTCGAAACGGTGCCGCGTCTCTATAAGGAAGCGCGTCCGGGTTCGGATTATCACCATTCGCTGAAGCTGCTGAAGGACTTCAAGGCGCTGCATCCGGAAGTGGCGACGAAGTCGGGCCTGATGGTCGGCCTGGGCGAAACGGAAGACGAGATTCTTCAGGTGATGCGCGATCTGCGCGCGCACGACGTCGATATGCTGACCATCGGCCAGTATCTGCAGCCGTCGGAGCACCATCTGCCGGTGCGCGCGTACGTGCATCCCGATACGTTCAAGATGTACGAGGAAGAAGCGTACAAGATGGGCTTCACGCACGCGGCGGTCGGCGCGATGGTGCGGTCGAGTTATCACGCGGATTTGCAGGCGCATGGGGCGGGGGTGGTTTAACTGCGCTGCGGTTTGCTGCTGGCAAAAAACCCACGGTGACGTGGGTTTTTTTTCGCGCTTACGAATCGGCAAGGAAGCGGGGCGGCGTCCAGATCATCGGACAGCCGCGCAGCGCTTTTCCGGAAACCCGGAGCCGCGATAGATTGCGTCCGGCGCGGCGCCTTTGGTGTCAACGGCTTAGCGCGATTCGCACACTGGCATCCCCCTTGCATAAAAAGACCCAAGGCCCGCGAAGCCGCCCATAAAACCCAAGGAGACAAGCCGATGCCCCCTTTCGCACCCAACCGACCCTGATCCGTCGACGTAGCGGCTCTCGCTAACGCGACGCGATCCGGCACGCGCGGTTTCCCGCCACGCGTCGCCGCTTTGCCCGCACTTCGCGGCTCGCCGCTGGCGCTTTCATTGCCAACTGCTGATATTGCCTGGAACCATCGTGAAGAAACCTTTCTACAAAGTCCTGTACGTGCAGGTGCTCGTGGCCATTGCCATCGGTATCGCGCTCGGGCATTTCTATCCCTCGCTCGCCACCGACATGAAGCCGCTCGGCGACGGCTTCATCAAGCTCATCAAGATGGTCATCGGGCCGATCATTTTCTGCACCGTCGTGACCGGCATCGCCGGCATGGAGGACATGAAGAAGGTCGGGCGCGTCGGCGGCAAGGCGCTCTTGTACTTCGAAGTCGTATCGACGTTCGCGCTGATTCTCGGCCTCGTCGCCACGCACCTGCTGCGGCCGGGCGTCGGCTTCAACGTCGATCCGGCGACGCTCGATCACAAGGCCATCGACACGTACGCCGCGAAGGCCGCGCACGGTCAGAGCGCGGTCGATTTCTTCCTGCACATCATCCCGGACACGCTGTCGTCCGCGTTCGCGCAGGGCGAAATCCTTCAGATTCTCTTGATCGCGCTGTTGTTCGGCGCGGTGCTGGCGCATCTCGGCGAGCGCGGCAGGCCGGTGACGAGCTTCATCGAAAGCCTGTCGAGCGTGCTTTTCGGCATGGTCGGCATCATCACGAAGCTCGCGCCCATTGGCGCGTTCGGCGCGATGGCCTTCACTATCGGCAAATACGGCATCGGCTCGCTCTTGCCCATGCTCAAGCTGATCGGCACGTTCTATCTGACCTCCGTCGTGTTCGTCGTCGTGGTGCTCGGCATCATCGCGCGCATGGTCGGCTTCTCGGTGCTGCGCTTCGTCGCGTACATCAAGGAAGAACTGCTGATCGTCCTCGGCACGAGTTCGTCCGAAGCCGCGCTGCCGCAACTGATGCTCAAGCTCGAAAAGCTCGGCTGCTCGCGCTCGGTCGTGGGTCTCGTCGTGCCGACCGGCTATTCGTTTAATCTGGACGGCACCAACATTTATATGACGATGGCGGTGCTCTTCATCGCGCAGGCGACCAACACCGACCTGTCGTGGGGCCAGCAGTTGACGCTGCTCGCGGTGACGATGCTGACATCGAAGGGCGCGAGCGGCGTGACCGGCGCGGGCTTCATCACGCTGGCCGCGACGCTGGCGGTGGTGCCGACCATTCCGCTCTCGGGCATGGTGCTGATTCTCGGCGTGGACCGCTTCATGAGCGAATGCCGCGCGCTGACGAACATCGTCGGTAATGGCGTGGCGACGGTGGTCGTCTCGGCGTGGGAGCGCGAGCTCGATCGCGCCAAGCTGCGCGCGGCCTTGCATCGCAATGTGGACGTGACCGAAGAGGCCGAAACGGTCTGAAGCGACTCGGGACGGACGCGAACATGCGAGCGGCGAAGCCTCCGACTGCGGACGCTTCGCCGCGCGCGTTTCGGCAGGCTTATCCCGAAAACGCCTATGCCACAATAAGGGATTCTCAATCGCGGGAATCTCATCACGTGACGCGCCGCATCCTCGTGTTCTTTGCGCTCGCCGCGCTGCTCACGGCGTGTTGCGCGCTCACGTGGCACGTCGAGCGGCAGCGCGGCATCGACGAATTGCGGCGCAACGCGGCGGCGCGCGTCGATCGCACCACGAGCACGCTCAAAAGCACGCTCGACCGCTACGAATATCTGCCGTATTTACTGTCGCGCCATCCGTTCGTGCAGGACGTGCTCGTCTCGCCCGATGCGCACAATGTCGATCGCGCGAACCGCTATCTCGAAGACCTTAACCGCCGCGCGCATGCCACGGCGACTTACCTGATTCGCGCCGACGGCTACTGTGTCGCGGCAAGCAACTGGCGCGGGCCTGACAGCTTCATCGGCGTGGAATATCACTTCCGTCCGTATTTCGTCGATGCCGTGAAAGGCGGCGTCGGACGATTCTTCGGACTCGGCACCATCTCGCTCGAACCGGGTTACTACATTTCGCAGCCGGTGTATCAGGAAGGCGGGCACGAGCTGATCGGCGTGGCGGTCGTCAAGCTGAATCTCGAATGGCTGCAAGGCGCGGATGCGTCCGAGCCGCTGCTCGTCACCGACGATCATGGCGTGATCTTTCTGTCCTCGGTGCCGTCGTGGAAATATCACACGGTGCGGCCGCTGCCGCAGAGCGTCGAGGCGTCGGTGTATCAGACGCGACAGTACGCGCAGCAGCCGATCACGCCGCTGCCCCTGTCCGTCGTCGAAACGCTGGAAGGCGGCGCGCAGATCGTGCGCGTCGGCGGCGGACACAACGCGCCGAGTTTTCTGGAGACGCGCCGTTCCATCGGCGAGCCGGACTGGCAACTCATCACGATGGCGCCGCTCGATCCCGTCGAAAGCGCGGCGCAGACAGCGGTCGTCGTGACGGCGCTCGTCTTTGTCTCGCTGTGTCTGCTCGCGTTCTACTGGCGCATGCGGCGCGCGCGCGTGCGCGAGATGATCCGCAGCCGCGAGCTGTTGCAGGCGGCGTATGCGGAGCTGAATCAGCGCGTAGCGGAGCGCACGGCGGACTTGTCGCAGGCCAATGCGCAACTCACGAAGGAAGTCAACGAACGCACGCGCGCCGAGCAGGACTTGCGCGCCGCGCACGACGAACTCATTCAGGCGAGCAAACTAGCCGCGCTCGGCCAGATGGCGGCGGGCATCACGCACGAGCTGAATCAGCCGCTTGCCGCGTTACGCAGTTTCTCGGACAACACGCGCGTGCTGATCGAGCGCGGCGATCAGGCGGCGGCGCGCGAAAATCTCGAAGCCATTGCCGCGCTGACCGAGCGCATGGGCAAGATCACGAATCAGCTGAAGCTCTTCGTCGCCAAGGCGCGGCCGAAAAACGCGCGCACGGATGTGGCGCGGGCGCTGCGTAACGTGCTCGGCATGCTCGGGCCGCGTCTTTCGAACGTCGTGCTGGACATCGCGCCGGAACTGGAAGGCGACGGCCCGCCGATCATGGTGCGCTGCGAGGACTTGCGGCTGGAGCAGGTGCTCATCAACCTGATCGGCAATGCGCTGGATGCCGTCGCCTCCTGCGATGCCCCGCGCATCGTGATCGAACTGGACGCGCGGGCGGATGCGGTGGAGATCGTCGTGCGCGACAACGGGCCGGGCATTCCCGCCGACGCGTTGCCGCATCTGTTCGAGCCGTTCTTCACGACGAAGGAGACGGGTCATGGGCTCGGCTTGGGACTGGCGATTTCGTCGGCGATCGCGCGGGACTACGGCGGCACGCTCGTCGCGCGCAATCGCGTGGCGCCCATCGTCGCGGACGGCCCGGAAGGCGGCACGCAAGCCGACGCCGATCACTCGCACGGCGCAGAATTCGTGTTGACGCTGCGACGCGCATAGCCATTTGAATCGAGGCAAGACATGACCACCGGTTTGCAGGTGATCTTTATCGAAGACGACGAGCTCGTGCGCCGCGCGAGCGTGCAGAGCCTGCAACTCGCGGGCTTCGAGGTGGCGGGCCACGGCAGCGTCGAATCGGCGGCGCGCGTCATCGACGCGAATTTTCCCGGCGTGATCGTGAGCGACATCCGGCTGCCGGGCGCGAGCGGCCTCGATTTGCTCGCGCAATGCCGCGAACGCGCGCCAGACGTGCCCGTGATTCTCGTCACCGGACACGGCGATATTTCGATGGCCGTGCAGGCCATGCGCGACGGCGCGTACGACTTCATCGAGAAGCCGTTCGCCTCGGAGCGTCTCGTGGAAGCGGTGCGGCGGGCGCTCGAACGGCGCACGCTGGTGCTGGAGAATCAGGCGCTGCGGCGCGAGTTGGCCGATCAGAGCGGCGTGGCGCCGCGCATCATCGGGCGCAGTCCGGCCATCGAACAGGTGCGTCGGCTGATCGCGAACGTCGCGCCGACGGACGCCTCAGTGCTCATCAACGGCGACACGGGCGCGGGCAAGGAACTGATCGCGCGGAGCTTGCATGAGATGTCGCCGCGCCGCGACAAGCCGTTTATCGCGGTGAACTGCGGCGCGCTGCCCGAGCCGATGTTCGAGTCCGAAATGTTCGGCTTCGAAGCGGGCGCGTTCACGGGCGCGCAGAAGCGGCGCATCGGCAAGCTGGAGCACGCATCGGGCGGCACGCTGTTTCTCGACGAGATCGAAAGCATGCCGCTCTCGCTGCAAGTGAAGCTGCTGCGCGTGTTGCAGGACGGCGTGCTGGAACGGCTCGGGTCGAACCAGCCGGTGCAGGCGAATCTGCGCGTGGTGGCGGCGGCCAAGGGCGACATGAACGAGCACGTCGCGGACGGCACGTTCCGGCGCGACCTGCTGTATCGGCTGAACGTCGTGACCATCACGTTGCCGCCGCTCAACGAGCGCCGCGAGGACATCGTGCCGCTCTTCGAACACTTTCTGCTCGATGCCGCCGTGCGCTACGGCCGGCCCGCGCCGCTCATCACGGACCGGCAGCGCGCCGAACTCATGCAGCGCGACTGGCCCGGCAACGTGCGCGAGTTGCGCAACGCGGCGGATCGCATGGTGCTCGGCGTGATGGACGACGTGAGCGCGTCGCTGGACACGGCGACGCAATCGCTCAAGGAGCGCGCCGAGCAGTTCGAGCGCGCGGTCATCGCGGAAACGCTGGAGCAGTGCGGCGGCGCGGTCGCGGTGGCGGCGGACCGCCTTCAGGTCGGCAAGGCGACGCTCTACGAGAAGATCAAGCGTTACGGGCTCGCCGCGAAAGGCGATTCGGACCGCTAGAAACGACAACGCCCGCATAAGCGGGCGTCATCTTGAGACGGGCTGCGCTCACGCCGCGGAGCCGAGCGCCTTGTCCAGCAGCGCATCCAGTTCCGCGAACGTCGGCTCGCCGACGTAGCGTTTCAGGATCTTGCCGTTCTTGTCGACGACGAAGGTAGTCGGCGTCAGTTGCACGTTGCCGAACCGCTTGGCGGCGCTGCCGTCGTCCATCGCGACCTTGAACGGCAGGTTGCGCGTCTGCGCGTAGTTGTTGACGTACATCGGCGCGTCGTAGTTCATGGCGACGGCGACGAACTCAAGCCCACGCCCTTTGAACTTGTTGTACGTGTTGATCATCTCGGGCATTTCCTTCATGCAGGTCTCGCAGCTCGTCGCCCAGAAGTTGACGAGATAGACCTTGCCCTTCAGATCGGCCGATGTCGAAATCTTCTGGCCCGACAGCAGCGTGAACGTGGCGTCCGGCACGCGCTGCTGGCCGCCGAACGCGAAGTAGCCGCTACAGGCGATCACGCCCGCGACGAGCGCCATGACGATGTAGCGCAGCGGGCTTTTGACGCGGCCGGAAGTATCTTGCGTGGTTTGAGACATGGGAACCTCGGATTGCAGAGTCCAGCGCCGTGAGCGGCGCAACCGCAATAGGAAAGTGCCGGTTATTTTAGCGCCAAACGCCCGGCGGCATCATGTCGGAGCCGAAGGCCCGGCATCGCGGCGCGATAATGATGCTTTTTCACGCAAAGAATCGGACATGAAGCAGGCTTTTCTCCCCGTGGCGGCCGCAGTGCGCCATTTTGCCGCGCTCGGTGCGTGGCGCGCGTCGATGGCGGCGGTTGCCTGTGGCGCGCTGCTCGCCTGCACGCCCGCGTACGACTGGCGCACCGTCATGAACAACGACGACGGCTACGAAGTGACGCTGCCCGCCAAGCCTCGCGCGGACGAACGCAAGATCGAGATCGCCGGCCAGCCGATGACCATGCGCATGCAGACCGCCGAAGCGAACGACGCCGTGTTCGCTGTCGGCACCGTCGTGCTTCCGAGCGCGGACCCGGCGCTGCAACGCGCGGCGCTCGACTACCTTGAGCAGGGCCTCGCGCGCAACGTGAATGCGCATCCGGCAGCGCGCGCGACGCAAATCGAGCTGGCGGCGGGCGGGCGCGTGCTCGGCAGCGAGATGCAGGTCGAAGGGCAAAGCGGCCAAAAGCGCGAGTCGCGGACCATCCACGCGCGTTTCGTCGCACGCGGCATGCATGTGTATCAGCTGGCGATCGTCTCTGACAAAGCGCCGCCCGCCGAGCAAGCGGATCAATTCTTCACGTCCTTTAAACTTTTTTAGAGGGGACGCTCGAATCATGCAAGTACTGGCTTAAAAGCGCCGTGCCGAACTGAAATCGAATGCAAGTCGCTTCGCAGAATTGAGCCGTAATCCACGGATTTGTCAGGACTTTTTCCGCTATCCACAAGTTCTGTGGATAACTTTGTGGAGAAGAGTGTGCGGTAGCCACCGAAAGCCCGAAACAAGCGGCTGTCGTTACTTTGCCTCCGATCACGGCAATTTAATTAGTTCAATAAAATCAATGGCCTGCGGAATCGACGTGTAGCCGGCGTCATATCCGACGAAAGATGGGCGCGGATCGCGTCGGTGTGCATAAGTCAAGACTTGACAAGCATTTTTGCGCTGACGCGAACCGTCGCAGCCTCATGCGATGCCGAGCGCCCGCCGGTACTGGACCGCCTCCGCGACGTGCGCGGCGTCCGGCGTGTCGACGCCGGCGAGGTCCGCGATGGTCCGCACCACTTTCAGCACGCGGTAGTACGCCCGCGCCGACCAGCCGAACCGCTCTCCCGCCGAGCGCAGCAGCGCCTCGCCGGCGGAATCGGGGCGGCAAACGTCGTCGGCTTCGCGGCCATCCAGCTCGCGATTCGTCTTGCCCTGCCGGCGCAACTGCGTCTCGCGCGCGACCGCCACGCGTGCCGCGACCTGCGCGCTCGATTCGCCACGCTTCGCGCTGCGCGCCGACAATTCCGCCGGCGAGAGCGCGGGCAGTTCGATCTGAATGTCGATGCGGTCCATGAGCGGCCCGGACAGCTTGCGCAAGTAACGCGTGGCGATCTCCGGCGAGCATCGGCATCGGCCGGAAGGGTCGCCGCGCCACCCGCACGGACACGGGTTCATCGCGGCGACGAGTTGGCAGGCGGCAGGGAAGTCGGCTTGCTGGGCGGCCCGCGAAATGGTGATGCGGCCGGCTTCGAGCGGCTCGCGCAGCGTTTCGAGCACCTTGCGATCGAATTCGGGAAGCTCGTCGAGAAAGAGTACGCCCAGATGCGCGAGCGTGATCTCGCCTGGTTGCGGCGGATTGCGCCCGCCGACGAGCGCGACCGAACTCGACGAATGATGCGGCGCGCGAAACGGCCGCTGCCGCCACTGCGCCGGGTGAAAGCCGAGCGAGCTCGCCGAGAGAATGGCGGCGGACGTGAGCGCTTCGTCGTCGGACATCGGCGGCAAAAGGCCGGGCAGACGCGCCGCCAGCATCGACTTGCCCGCGCCCGGCGGCCCGACCATCAGCAGATGATGCCCGCCCGCCGCCGCCACTTCGAGCGCCCGTCGCGCGCCCGGATGACCGATGACATCGGCGAGATCGGGCGACGGCGCCGACAACGCGTCCGAAAGCGTTGTCGCTTGCGCGGGCCGCAGCCGCGCGTCTGGCACGCCATTAAGATGCGCGCACAGTTCGGGAAGATCCGCCGCCCCGAAAACGTCGATGCCTGGCACCAGCGCGGCCTCGGCGGCGCTCGCGAGCGGCACGTATATCTCGGGAACACTGGCGCTGCCCGCGTACTGGCGCGCCGCGCCGCAGACCATCGCGAACGCGCCGCGCATCGGGCGCAGCGCGCCGGTCAGCGATAACTCGCCCGCGAATTCACGATTCGCGAGCGATTCCGCGGGAATTTGCCCGCTCGCGGCGAGAATGCCGAGCGCGATAGGTAGATCGAAGCGGCCGGATTCCTTCGGCAGATCGGCAGGCGCGAGATTGACGGTGATACGGCTGACGGGAAAATCGAAGCCGCAGTTCTGCAACGCGGCGCGCACGCGCTCACGGCTTTCGCGGACTTCGAGATCGGGCAGGCCGACGATGGAGAATGACGGCAGCCCGTTGGCAAGATGGACTTCGACGACGACTTCCGGCGCGCGCCCAGGGGCGGGCGCGCGGCTGCGTACCACGGCAAGCGACATGATTTCACCTGAAACGGCGCGCGCCGGAAAACGGCCGCGCCGGCAATAAGACTAGGACTTCACGGCTCGCCGGCCGGGTACCAAAGAACGGCGCGCTTTAGTCTTGCGCCGCGCCGGTGCTCGTCAACCGCTGCTCCAGTTGCGCGACGCGCTTTTCCAGTTCTTCGAGCCGCGCGCGCGTGCGCACGAGCACTTGCGTCTGCGTATCGAATTCTTCGCGCGTGACGAGATCGAGCTTCGAGAAGCCTTGAGAAAGCATCGCCTTCATGTTTCTTTCGACGTCCTTCGCGGGCGAGTTCTTGAAAAGCTCGCTCATCTTCTGCTGCAGGTCGTTGAACACGTCGTTGGGCTGCTTCATCGTTTCTCCCTTCTGCACAAATAAAGTGCATTCGTTGTTAGGTCAGTGCCCCGAAACATCGAATGTTCGATGTTGGTGCGCGCGCGTGTTCCACGAACGCACGCCGGGGGCATCTCACAGGCGACGCGATTTTAGCGCCGGCTCGCGGCTGCGTTGGCCGTCCATGCCCTTTTTGCGGACCTCGCGACCACTCTAGCAATGAACCGGCCCCTGCGCCAGCGCACGCCGCGCGCGTTAGCCGTTCGGCAGAGGGGCGCGGTGCTATCGGACGCAATATCGCTGAAAGCCTTGCCGATACTCGGTTGGCATACGAGTTGCATAAGTGGCGCGACCTTTTCTCAACGCGTTCTCAGCGGAACGGCAGGCGGAAGGATCAGGCAACCACAGCGAGGGACACATGAAACTCATCACCGCAATCATCAAGCCGTTCAAGCTCGACGAAGCGCGCGAGGCGCTTTCGGCCATCGGCGTTTCGGGTATCACCGTCACGGAAGTGAAGGGCTTCGGCCGCCAGAAGGGGCACACCGAGCTGTATCGCGGCGCGGAGTACGTCGTCGACTTCCTGCCGAAGGTGAAGATCGAGGCAGCCGTTTCGGACGACATCGTGGATCAGGCAATCGAAGCCGTCGAACGCGCGGCCCGCACGGGCAAGATCGGCGACGGCAAGATCTTCGTCACCGCAATCGAACAGGTGATTCGCATTCGTACCGGCGAGACCGGCGCGGACGCGCTCTAAGAAAAATCGGCGATAAGAGGAACCAGAAGAATGCGCAACTTTTTGATGTCATTGATGGTGGCGGGCGCGCTCATCGGCGCGAATGTCGGCACCGCACTCGCAGAGGACGCGTCCGCTCCGGTCGCCGCCTCGGCACCCGCGTCCGACGCCGCTGCGGCGAGCGCATCCGACGCCGCTTCGGCGGCAAGCGCGCCTGCCAGCGCGAACACGGCGATGGCTTCGTCGGCGGAAGCGGCCGCTGCCGCATCGGGCGCGTCTGAAGCTGCGCCTGCCGCGCCGACCGAGCCGTTCTCGGTCGATTCATCCAAGATCAGCTCCGGCGACACCGCGTGGATGCTGACCTCCGTCGCGCTGGTGCTGTTCATGACGATCCCCGGTCTCGCACTCTTCTACGCGGGCATGGTGCGCAAGAAGAACGTGCTCGCGACGGTCATGCAGAGCTTCGCGATCTGCTGTCTCGTGACGATCCTCTGGACGGTGGTGGGCTACAGCATCGCGTTCACGCCGGGCGGGTTGTTCATCGGCGGCTTCTCGCGCGTGTTCCTGCACGGCATGGCCTACATCAAGGGCGACAAGGCGACGACGCTCACCGTCAGCCATCTCGCCTCGACGATTCCGGAGTCGGTCTACTTCGCGTTCCAGTTGACGTTCGCGATCATCACGCCCGCGCTCATCACCGGCGCGTTCGCGGACCGCATGAAGTTCTCCGCGATGCTCGTGTTCATGGCGCTGTGGTCGCTCATCGTCTATTCGCCGATCGCGCACATGGTCTGGGAGCCGACCGGCTGGCTGGCGACGGCAGGCGTGCTCGACTTCGCGGGCGGCACGGTGGTGCACATCAACGCGGGTATCGCGGGTCTGATGTGCTGTCTCGTGCTCGGCAAGCGCGTCGGCTATGGCCGCGAAGTGATGGCGCCGCACAACCTCGTGCTCTCGCTGATCGGCGCGTCGATGCTGTGGGTCGGCTGGTTCGGCTTCAACGCGGGTTCGGCGGTCGCGGCTGATGGCCGTGCCGGCTTCGCGATGCTCACCACGCAAATCGCCACCGCCTTCGCCGCGTTCGGCTGGATGTTCGCGGAGTGGCTCACGAAGGGCAAGCCGTCGGTGCTCGGCATCATTTCGGGCGCGGTGGCGGGTCTCGTGGCCGTGACGCCTGCATCGGGCTTCGTCGGCGTGCCGGGCGCGATCGTGATCGGCATCGTCGCGGGCGTGGTCTGCTTCTGGTCGGCGACGTGGCTCAAGCACAAGTTCAACTACGACGACTCGCTCGACGCGTTCGGCGTGCACGGCGTGGGCGGGATCATCGGCGCGCTGCTGACGGGCGTGTTCGCAGTGAAGGACATCGGCGGGTTCGACGGCTCGGTGCTCGTGCAGGCGAAGGGCGTGCTCGTCACGCTGATCTACTCGGGCGTCGTGAGCTTTGTCCTGCTGAAGATCATCGACATGACCATGGGCCTGCGCGTCACGGAAGAACAGGAACGCGAAGGTCTCGACGTGACGCTGCACGGCGAACACGTCGAATGACGAATGTGCCGCAAGCGTGCGCGTATCGATCGCGCGCGCTGCGGCTACAAGAACGAGCGCAGCGACTTGGCCCGCCTTCATGGCGGGTTTTTTTTGTTTGAAGCGGAATAAACACTGCGCGTCCGGGTTTCGTCCATTGAGGATCGTCTTGCATTGCCTGACGGGGCGCATGAGACCTTGGTAATTGGCGGCTCATCCCCAATTAGGCAAAACAATTGCTCTACAATCTTTGGTCTTCTATCGGCCGGGCGTAACGCTCCGGTCCCGTGCAAAGCTGTCCGCGAGAAATCAATGGTCCCGCACTTAGTTACGGCGTTGAGTGGCCCTCTGCTCGATCTCGAGCGGAAAATCCTCGAGGCCACGCCAGCCATCGAGCGGTGGTTCCGTCTCGAATGGCAAGAGCACACGCCGCCGTTTTACTGTTCCGTCGATCTGCGTAACGCAGGGTTCAAGCTCGCGCCCGTCGACACCAACCTCTTTCCCGGCGGATTCAACAATCTGCCGCAGGAAGTGCTGCCGCTCGCCGTGCAAGCGGCCATGGCGTCGATCGAGAAGATCTGTCCCGACGCGAAGAATCTGCTCGTGATTCCGGAACGCCACACGCGCAACGCGTTCTATCTGGAAAACGTCGCGCGGCTCGCCACGATCATGCGGCAGGCGGGACTGAACGTCCGCTTCGGCACGCTCGATGAAAACATCCACGGCCCGGTGACGATTCCGCTCGCCGACGGCCAGAAGATCGTGCTGGAACCGCTCGAACGCACGCCGCGCAGGCTCGGGCTGAAGAACTTCGATCCCTGCTCGATTCTGCTCAACAACGACTTGTCGGCGGGCATTCCACCTGTCCTCGAGAATCTGCACGAGCAGTATCTGCTGCCGCCGCTGCATGCGGGCTGGGCCGTGCGCCGTAAATCGACGCACTTCTCCTGCTATGACGACGTGGCGAAGAAGTTCGCGAAGATGGTCGAGATCGATCCGTGGATGGTGAACCCGTATTTCGCGCATGTGGAAGGCGTGGATTACGAGGCGCGCACGGGCGAAGAGGCGCTCGCCGACGCCATCGACGGCGTCATCAAGAAGATTGCGAAGAAGTATCGCGAATACGGCATCAGCGAAAAGCCGTACGTGGTGATCAAGGCGGACGCCGGCACGTACGGCAAGGGCGTGATGACCGTGCACGACGCAAGCGAAGTGGCCGCGCTCACGAAGCGCGAGCGCGCGAAGATGAACGACGCGAAAGACGGCCTGCAAGTGCATGACGTGATCGTGCAGGAAGGCGTGCATACGTTCGAGCGCGTGGAGAACGCGGTGGCGGAGCCGGTCGTGTATATGATCGACCGGTATGTCGTGGGCGGCTTTTATCGCGTGCACGATTCTCGCGGGCGCGATCAAAACCTGAACGCGCCGGGCATGCACTTCGTGCCGCTCGGCTTCGAGCACACGGCGCTGCCGGACGCGCACGCGAAGCCGGGCGCCGCGCCGCCGAACCGCTTCTACATGTACGGCGTGGTGGCGCGACTCGGGCTGCTGGCGGCGTCGGTGGAACTCGAAAAGACGGATCCGGAAGCCATTCAGGTGTAAGCGCGCGGCTTGCGGTAAGCTCGCAGGCCGCGTGAACCCAAGCGAAGACTATGGACATTCTTTTTATCGCCGACCCGCTCGATCACTTCAAGATCTACAAGGACACGACCTACGCGATGATGGCCGAAGCCGCGCGCCGCGGCCACGTGCTCTACGCGTGCGAGCCGCAGCATCTCGCATGGACGGGCAGCGCGGTCGAGGCGAACGTGCGCCGCATCGAGATTGTCGGCGACGAAGCGGACAGCGGCCGCTCGCCGTGGTTTTCGGCGGCGGAGGCGGAGAACCTGCCGCTCGCGAAGTTCGGCGCGGTGCTCATGCGCAAGGACCCGCCGTTCGACCTCGAATACGTGAACGCGACGTGGCTCCTCGAAATCGCCGAGCGCTCGGGCGCGCGCGTGTTCAACAAGCCGCAGGCCATCCGCGATCACTCGGAGAAGCTCGCCATCGCCGAATGGCCGCAGTTCGTCGCGCCGACGCTCGTCACGCGCGACCCGGCGCGTTTGCGCGCATTCCACGCCGAGCACGGCGATGTCATTCTCAAGCCGCTCGACGGCATGGGCGGCATGGGCGTGTTTCGCGTGAAGGCGGACGGGATGAATCTCGGTTCGATCATTGAGATGCTGAGCGAGAACGGCGCGCGCATGGTGATGGCGCAGAAGTTCATCCCCGAAATTTCGGCGGGCGACAAGCGCATTCTGGTGATCGGCGGCGAGCCCGTGCCGTATTCGCTCGCACGCATTCCTCAAGGCAGCGAAGTGCGCGGCAATCTCGCGGCGGGCGGGCTCGGCCGCGCGCAGCCGTTGACGGCGCGCGACCGCGAGATCGCTGAAACGCTCGGTCCGGTGCTGAAGGCGCGCGGACTGCTGCTCGCCGGGCTGGACGCCATCGGCGACTATCTCACGGAAGTCAACGTGACGAGCCCCACGTGCTTCCGCGAGATCATGGATCAGACGGGCTTCGACGTGGCGGGCATGTTCATCGACGCGCTGGAGCGCGCAGTCGGCTGACCGTGCATTTGGCGCACTGCAAAACGCGCGCTGCCAGCACTGTTACAATTGACTTCCCGTCGGCTTGCGAACTGGGGCTGGAACAGCTTCTGCGAGCCTGCATGACGGGAAGGCCGCCCGCGCCGCCGGTTGATTTCCCGACCGGCCGGATGCATATATGGCCTGTGACACGCGACGCTCGCGCGTTTTCGAGCGATGTCTGACGTTTTTGTCGCTACAGAGGTAGCAATCCCGACATGGCTGGCATTCTGATCATCGCGCACGCACCATTCGCCACCGCGCTTCGTGAGTGCGTCGCTCATATCTACGGCGGCTTGCCCGCGCGCATCGGCGTCATCGACGTGACCGCCGACTGCGATCCCGTCGAGGTCCGCGCATTCGCCCGCTCGGAAATCGACCGCCTGAAGGAAGACAACGGCGCGATCGTGCTTACCGACGTCTTCGGCGCGACGCCCGCCAACATCGCGGCGAGCCTCGCGGAAGCCGACGTGCGCGTGCTCGCGGGCGTCAATCTGCCGATGCTCGTGCGCGCCGTCTGCTATCGCGCCACGCCGCTCGATACGCTCACGGAAAAGATTCTGCAAGGCGGGTCGAAGGGCATTCAGGAACTCGATTCGTCCACGCCGCTCAATCCCTGCGCGCTCGCAACGACAGTGGCCGGCTCGCCGGATCCCGCCTGTTCCGCGAGCGCCGATCTCGCTGCCGCTAAAGCCGCGAGCCACTGACGCCGCTTCCCTCATCCACTCGCGTTTCGGAGCATCATGCAGCAACAAGAAACAACCATCGTGAACAAGCTCGGGCTGCATGCGCGGGCATCCGCGAAGCTCACGCAACTCGCCGGCAACTATCAGTCCGAGATCTGGATGAGTCGCAACGGCCGCCGCATCAACGCGAAGAGCATCATGGGCGTGATGATGCTGGCAGCGGGCATTGGCAGCACGGTGACGATCGAAACCGAAGGTCCAGACGAAGCAGAAGCCATGCAGGCGATACTCGGCCTGATCGCAGACAAGTTCGGAGAAGGGCAGTAAGCGCCTCATCGGAAACTGCATGCACGCAACGAAAAGCCGCGCATCGACGCGGCTTTTTTGCGTCTGCTCCATTCAGTGGCGCGGTAACGCGGCGCAATCGGCTCGCTGCCGCCGCGACAGGCCGTGCAGGGACTTTCGAATAGTTCGAACTTATAATTGCCTGTGCGGCCAAGCGCCCGCCGCGGGTCTGGGAGAAACGCGGATACATCACAACTAGAGGAGGTGCGCGTGTCCTTCACGCTGCATGGAATTCCCGTATCACGAGGCATCGCCATCGGGCGAGCGTATCTCATTGCGCCGGCCGCGCTCGACGTCGCTCATTATCTGATCGAGCCGGATCAGATCGACGCGGAGATCGCGCGTTTTCATGCGGCGCAGGCCGCCGTAGCCCAGGAACTCGAAGCACTGCGGGAAGACCTCGCCGCCGACGCGCCCACCGAAATGGGCGCGTTCATCGACGTCCACATGATGATCCTGAACGACGCCATGCTCGTGCAGGAAACCATCGACCTCATTCGCGCGCGCCGCTACAACGTCGAGTGGGCGCTCACCGAGCAACTCGAAATTCTGGGCAGCTTCTTCGACGACATCGAAGACGAATACCTGCGCGAGCGCAAGGCGGACATTCAGCAAGTCGTCGAGCGCTTGCTGAAGGCGCTCGCGGGCGCGCCGACGGCGGCGTCGCTCGTCGTGCACACGGCCGCGAGCAACGGACACAACGAGATGATCGTGGTCGCGCACGATATCGCGCCGGCCGACATGCTCCAGTTCAAGACGCAGGCGTTCAAAGGCTTCGTGACCGATCTCGGCGGGCGCACGTCGCATACGGCGATCGTCGCGCGCAGCCTCGGCATTCCGGCGTCGGTCGGCGTGCAGCAGGCGAGCGTGCTGATTCGCCAGAACGATCTGATCATCGTGGATGGCGATCATGGCATCGTGATCGTCGATCCGGCGCCCATCGTTCTCGAAGAGTATTCGTATCGGCAAAGCGAAAAGCTGCTGGAGCAGCGCAAGCTCCAGCGCCTCAAGTTCTCGCCGACGCAGACGCTTTGCGGGACGAAGATCGAGCTATGCGCGAACATCGAGTTGCCGGACGACGCGCAAGTGGCCGTCGACGCCGGCGCGATGGGCGTCGGCCTCTTTCGCACCGAGTTCCTGTTCATGAATCACAAGGACCGGCTGCCGGAAGAGGAAGAGCAGTTCGAGGCGTACAAGCGCGCGATCGAGCTGATGAACGGCAAGCCGGTGACGATCCGCACGATCGACGTGGGCGCGGACAAGCCGCTCGATTCGATGACCGGCGGCGATGGCTACGAAACCGCGCCGAACCCGGCGCTCGGCTTGCGCGCGATTCGCTGGAGCCTGTCCGAGCCGCAAATGTTCGTGACGCAACTGCGCGCGATTCTGCGCGCGTCGGCGTTCGGCCCGACTAAGATTCTGATTCCGATGCTGGCGCACGCACAGGAGATCGACCAGACGCTCGATCTGATTCGCGAAGCGAAGCGCCAGCTCGACGACGCGGGCATCGCCTACGACCGCAAGGTGCAGATCGGCGCGATGATCGAGATTCCGGCGGCGGCTATCGCGGTGCGGCTGTTCCTGAGCCGGCTCGACTTCCTGTCGATCGGCACGAACGATTTGATCCAGTACACGCTCGCCATCGACCGCGCGGACAACTCCGTCGCGCATCTTTACGATCCGCTGCATCCGGCGGTGCTGCATCTCATCGCGCTGACCTTGCGCGAGGCGAAGCGCGCGGGCGTGCCGGTCTCGGTGTGCGGCGAAATGGCGGGCGATCCGGCCGTCACGCGCCTCTTGCTCGGACTGGGCCTGACCGAATTCTCGATGCATCCGAGCCAATTGCTCGTCGTGAAGCAGGAGATTTTGCGCTCGAATCTGAAGGCGCTGGAAAAGCCGGTCGCGGATGTGCTCGCGGCTTACGAGCCGGCCGAGCTTCAGGCTGCGCTCGCGCGTTTGCAGAAAGCCTGAGCTTCATAGATGACGCGCGCCGCAGACCGGGCAATCCGGCTGCCGCGCGATCTTCATCGTGTTCCATTCCATGCGCAGCGAGTCGAGCATCATCAGCCGGCCCGCGAGCGTTTCCCCGAAGCCGCCGATCACGCGCAGCGCTTCGGCCGCCTGCATCGCGCCGATGATGCCGACTGTCGGCGCGAACACGCCCATCGTCGAGCACGCGACTTCCTCGAACGCCTGATCCGGCGGAAACACGCATGCATAGCAGGGCGACGCGGGCGAGCGAAAGTCGAACGTGCTGATTTGTCCGTCGAAGCGCAATGCCGCGCCGGACACCAGCGGCACGCCGTGCGCGACGCACGCTGCGTTGATCGCGTGGCGCGTCGCGAAGTTGTCGCTGCAATCGAGCACGACGCTCGCGTGCGGCACGTTCGCATTCAGCCACGCCGCGTCGGCGCGGGCGTTGATCGCCTGGATTTCGATGTCCGGGTTCAGCGCGTGCAGCGTCTGCCGCGCGGATTCCACTTTCGGTTGACCGACCGATTGCGTCGCATGGACGATCTGCCGCTGGAGGTTGGTGAGGTCGACGGTATCGGCATCGACGAGCGTCAGCTCGCCGACACCCGCCGCGGCCAGATACATCGCCGCCGGCGCGCCCAGTCCGCCCGCGCCGACGATGATCGCGTGCGCATCGAGAAAACGCTGCTGCGCTTCGATGCCGATTTCATCGACGAGGATATGGCGGGAATAACGGAGGAGTTGGTCGTCGTTCATCGGCTTGGGGTGCTGCGCGAGCTTCGCGGCACTCACGCCGCGAAGCCCCAGACCAAGATTACTTCGACTGCTGGGCCGTAGGCGACGAAGCCGGCGCCGCGCCCGATGCCGGCGACGAACCCGGCGTCGCGGGCAATGCCGGCTGAGCCACCACCGGCGCCGATGCCGAACGCGCCGGCTTGTTCTGCGCGAGCTTGCGTTCGCTGAACGACTTCGACTCGACGACCGGCTTGCCTTCCAGCTTGTTCAGCGCTTGCTGGAGCATGAAGTCGTCGTTGCTGCCGAACTCCACCGGCTTGCGGTCGCGGTCCTTGCGGCGCTGCTCGGGCGTCTTCTTGTCGTTCTGCTCTTCCAGCAGACGCAGTTGATCCAGACGATCCTGCTCGCGCTGCTCCTGTTCCTTCTTCTCGTTCGGATCCTGAGTGTTCGCGAGGTGATTCGAATAATCCACTTCGCGGGTCACGAGCGCGTCGTCCGGATCGCCGTCCGCGTATTGATCGACCGGCACGTCCGGGCGCACGCCCTGATTCTGGATCGACTTGCCGCTCGGCGTGTAGTAGTACGCCGTCGTCAGACGCAGCGCGGTGTCGGCGGTCATCGGACGAACCGTCTGCACCGAGCCCTTGCCGAACGTCGTCTTGCCGACGATCAGCGCGCGATGATGATCCTGCAGCGCGCCCGCGACGATCTCCGAAGCGGAAGCCGAATACGCGTTGGTCAGCACGACCATCGGCACCTTCTTGAAGACGTCCGGCACGTTCTTCAGCGGATCGGAATCGAAGGACGGCAGACGATAGTTGTCGTAGGTATCGCGGAACGTCTGCTTGGCGTCCGCGATTTGTCCATTCGTCGACACGACGACCGCGTTATCCGGCAGGAACGCGCCCGCCACGCCGACCGCGCTCTGCAACAGGCCGCCGCCGTTATTGCGCAGGTCGAGCACGAGACCCTTCAGGTTCGGCTGCTGGCGCGCGAGGTCTTGCAGCTTCGCCGCGAGATCCGGCACGGTGCGTTCCTGGAAGCTCGTGATGCGGATATAGCCATAACCCGGCTCCGGCACCTTCATCTTGACCGACTGCACGCGGATCAACGCGCGCGTGACGGTGAGCGGGAACGTGCGGTCGTCGCTCTTGCGGAAGATGGTAAGCGTGACCTTCGTGCCCGGTTCGCCGCGCATCTGCTTCACGGCTTTGTCGAGCGTCATGCCGCGCACCGGCTTGTCGTTGATGCGCGTGATGAGGTCGCCCGGACGAATGCCGGCGCGGAACGCGGGCGTATCTTCGATCGGCGAGATCACCTTGATAAGCCCGTCTTCCGACGAAATCTCGATGCCCAGGCCCGCGAAGCGGCCCTTGGTCTGTTCCTGAAGCTCTTCGTAGTCCGTCTTGTCGAGATACGACGAGTGCGGATCGAGGCTCGACACCATGCCCTTGATCGCGGCGGTGAGCAGCTTCTTGTCGTCGACGGGCTCGACGTATTCGTGCTTGATTTGCCCGAACACTTCGGCGAAGAGCCGCAGTTGATCGAGCGGAAGCGGTGACGATGCGGCTTGCTGCGCGGACGCGGAAATCTGCAGAGTTGCGAGAGCGCCGACGGCAACGCCTGCGGCGATCAGGCTGAAGTTTTTCAGGTTCTTTCGCATAGAGGAGTGCGTGCGGAATCGAATGGGCTGCATCGTGGGTGACGGGCCAGTATACCCGCTCGCTTTCGAAGGCGACTTAAACGCAACTTAAATGCCCGGCGTCGCGCGCCGCGACAACTATCGCTCGCTGCGGGCGACGCGCGTGCCTGTCGACGGCGACTGCGCGCGGTCAGGCAGGCGCCATCCGAGGCGTTCGGATGCGAAACGGGCGCCGCCAGCCGACGCCCGCCCACGCCAACTTGGGCGCTGATGCGCGCTTTAGCCCGCCTTGCCCTGCTTCGCGACGGCAGCTTGCGCCGCAGCAATGGCGTCCGCGTCGCCGAGGTAGTAGTGCTTGATCGGCTTCAGGTTTTCGTCGAGTTCATAGACGAGCGGCACGCCGTTCGGGATATTGAGCCCGACGATGTCCGCGTCGGAAATATTGTCGAGATACTTCACGAGCGCGCGCATGGAGTTGCCGTGAGCTGCGATCAGCACCTGTTTGCCTGCCTTGATGGCCGGCGCGATGGACTCGTTCCACACCGGCAACACGCGCGCGACCGTGTCTTTCAGGCATTCGGTCAGCGGCAGTTGCTCGCGGGGAACCTTGGCGTAGCGCGGATCGTTGAACGAGGCGCGCTCGTCGTTCGGATCCAGCGCGGGCGGCGGCGTGTCGTAGCTGCGGCGCCAGATGAGAACCTGTTCGTCGCCGTACTTCTTGGCGGTCTCTGCCTTGTTGAGACCGGCGAGCGCGCCGTAGTGGCGCTCGTTCAGACGCCACGAATGGACAACCGGGAGATACATGAGGTCCATTTCGTCCTGCACGTGCCACAGCGTGCGAATGGCGCGCTTGAGCACCGACGTGTACGCGATGTCGAACGTGTAGCCGGCCTCGCGCAGCAGCACGCCTGCTTGACGCGCCTCGCGGTTGCCCTGTTCGGTGAGATCCACGTCGACCCAGCCGGTGAAGCGGTTTTCCTTGTTCCACGTCGATTCGCCGTGGCGGATGAGCACTAGCTTGTACATGTTTGATAGGTCGGTCAGTTGAGAAATCGGGTGCCCGATCGCACTCCGCCATCCTGCCCTCACGCGTGGAGTGCCGCCATCGGCCGGACGGCCTAGGCCATCGCGGGAAAGGGATATTTTATAATGCTCGGATTGCCCTTATTTCTCTTTCTCCCTTCTCCACTATCTTTCGGCGGCCCTAGACGTGAAGTTCTTCACCGATTACTCGAATATTGCACTCATCGTCATTGCGCTCGTTTCCGGCGCGCTGCTGCTCTGGCCGGCCATCACGCGACGCGGTCGCGGCGGCGTTTCCGCCGCGGAAGCCACCACGCTCATCAACCGTCGCAACGCCGTCGTCGTGGACTTGCGGCCGGCCGCGGAGTTCGCGAAGGGACATTTGCCGTCCGCCCGAAACATCGAGGCGGCGGAGCTTCAAGCAAAAATCGGCCAGATCGCGAAGAATAAGAGCAATCCGGTCGTGCTTGTCTGCCAGACCGGCCAACAGTCTCAGCGTGCCAGCCGCGCCGTGTCGGAAGCCGGCTACGCTGAGGTCCACGTCTTGCAAGGCGGGGTTGATGCCTGGCAGAAGGCAGGAATGCCGGTCGTGAAACAAGGAGCCGTCAAGTGAAAAAAGTCGTCATGTACAGCACGCAAGTGTGCCCGTATTGCCAGATGGCCGAACGTCTTTTAAAGTCCCGCGGGGTCGAAACCATCGAGAAGGTGCTGATCGACCGTGAGCCGGGGCGCCGCGAGGAGATGATGCAGCGCACCGGGCGCCGCACTGTGCCGCAGGTTTATATCGGCGACACGCACGTCGGCGGTTACGACGATCTTTCGGCGCTCGACCGCAAGGGTGGTCTCGTGCCGCTGCTCGAGTCGGCCTGACATCACCACACGCTGCCCGGCCATGCGCCGGGCAACCGATTTACCTAGGAAATCACTATGTCCGACGAGAACAACCAGCCGTTTTTCAACATCCAGCGCATTTACCTGAAGGATATGTCGCTCGAGCAGCCGAACTCGCCCGCCATTTTCCTCGAACAGGAAATGCCATCGGTTGAGGTCGAAGTCGACGTGAAGGCCGACCGTCTCGCGGAAAGCGTCTTCGAAGTGCTGGTCACGGGCACGGTCACGGCGAAGGTCGCCGACAAGGTCGCGTTCCTGATCGAAGCCAAGCAAGCCGGCATCTTCGACATTCGCAACATCCCGGCTGAGCAGATCGATCCGCTCGTCGGCATTGCGTGTCCGACGATTCTGTTCCCGTATCTGCGCTCGAACATCGCCGACGCGATCACGCGCGCAGGTTTCCCGCCGATCCACCTGGCGGAAATCAACTTCCAGGCGCTGTACGAACAGCGCATCGCCCAGCTCGCGAGCGCGCAGGAAGGCGCGGCGAACGGCGCGACGCACTGAGCGTCACCCGCACTGACTCTGCCGAACCGGAGCCGAGCATGAAAGTAGCCGTTCTCGGCGCCGGCGCGTGGGGCACCGCATTGGCGGGCCACCTCGCGGCCCGGCACGACACTCTGCTTTGGGCGCGCGACGCCGCGCTCATCGAATCTCTCTCTTCCTCGCACGAAAACACGCGCTATCTCGCGGGCGTCGCGTTGCCGCGCGCGCTTTCGTTCGAGGCGAATCTTGACGTCGCGCTCGCGCATGCCGCTGCGCCTGATGCACTCTGCGTCGTCGCCACGCCCGTCGCGGGTCTGCGCGCGCTGTGCCGCGCGATGCGGCAGGCGGGCGTCGTCCCCGCGCATATCGTCTGGCTGTGCAAAGGCTTCGAGGCGGACACGCAATGTCTGCCGAACGAAGTCGTCGCGGCGGAGCTGCCCGAGCATCGCAGCAACGGCACGCTTTCAGGCCCGAGCTTCGCGCGGGAAGTGGGGCGCGGCCTGCCGGTCGCGTTGACGGTGGCGAGCGCATCGGCGCAGCTATGCGCGCAGACCGTCGCCGCGTTTCACCACGGCGCCATGCGCATCTATACGGGCGACGACGTCATCGGCGTCGAAGTGGGCGGCGCGGTAAAGAACGTGCTCGCGATCGCCACCGGCATCTCCGATGGCCTCGGCCTTGGTCTGAACGCCCGCGCCGCGCTCATCACGCGCGGGCTCGCGGAAATGTCGCGGCTCGGCGTGGCGCTGGGCGGGCGCGCCGAGACGTTCACCGGCCTCACCGGCTTGGGCGATCTGATTCTGACCGCGACCGGCGACCTGTCGCGCAACCGCACGGTCGGCGTGCAACTGGCGTCCGGCCGCACGCTCGACGAGATTCTTGCTGCGCTCGGTCATGTGGCCGAAGGCGTGCGCTGCGCCCGCGCGGTGTTGTCGCTCGCGCAGTCCCGCGGAATCGACATGCCGATCACGCACGCGGTATGCCGCGTGCTCTTCGAAAATGTCGCGCCGCGCGACGCGGTGCAGGCGCTGCTCAGCCGCGATTCGAAGGCGGAATAGCGCGACGTTTCTCTCGGAGACGCGCATGGCGAAGCTCGAAGCCGTTCTCGCCGACATCACCACACTTCACGTCGATGCCATTGTCAACGCGGCGAACAAATCGCTGCTGGGTGGCGGCGGCGTCGATGGCGCGATTCATCGCAAGGCCGGCAAAGGTCTCTTGCGTGAATGCGAAACGCTCGGCGGCTGCGAAACCGGCGATGCGAAGATCACCGGCGCCTACGATCTTCCCGCCAAGTACGTGATTCACGCCGTCGGTCCGCGCTGGAGCGGCGGCAAACGCAACGAGGCGCAGTTGCTCGCGAACTGCTACCGGCGTTCGCTCGAACTCGCCGCCGATGCGCGGTGCGCGTCCATCGCGTTTCCGGCCATTAGCTGCGGCATCTATCGCTTTCCTGTCAAGGACGCGGTGAACATCGCCGTGTCGACGGTCATCGAGACGTTGCCGCTTGCGCCTTCAATCGAACACGTCGTCTTTACGTGCTTCAGCGACGACATGCTCGCGCTCTATCGCGCCGAACTCGACGCTCACGCGCCGCCCTCGAAGCCCGACTGACGCCACGCTTCGAACGTCACGATCGCCACCGTATTCGACAGATTCAGACTGCGATTGCCAGGACGCATCGGCAGCCGCACGCGCTGTTCCGTCGGAAAGCGTTCGAGCAATTCCGCCGACAGGCCGCGCGTCTCCGCGCCGAACACGAACCAGTCGCCGGGCTTGAACGCATGATCGAAGAACGGCGTCGAGCCGCGCGTCGTGAAGGCGAACATGCGCGTGGCGTCGGGCGATTCCTTCGCAATGAACGCATCCCAGTTCGCGTGGACGTTCATTTCGGTGTACTCGTGATAGTCGAGACCGGCGCGGCGCATCTTCGCGTCGTCGAGCGGAAAGCCGAGCGGCTCGATCAGATGCAGCCGCGCGCCCGTGTTCGCGCACAGGCGGATGACGTTGCCGGTATTCGGCGGGATTTCAGGTTCGACCAGTACGACGTTGAACATGGATGGCAGTGCTTGGCTACGGGGTTAGTCTTTCGGGGTGCGCAGCGCGACGAAGTTCGTCACGCGCCGCGCGCCCGCGAGCTTGAGCGTGCGAGCGAGGGCATCGAGCGTTGCGCCGGATGTCATCACGTCGTCCACGACGCCGACATGTTTGCCGCGAACATCGCCCTCGACGACGAACGCCGACGCGACATTGCGCCTGCGCGTGTCGGCATCCAGCCGCGACTGCTGCGCGGTGTGGACGGTGCGCGCAACGAGCATCGGATCGGCCGGCACGCATAGGCGCTTGGCGAGCGGACGCGCGATTTCCCACGCCTGGTTGTAACCGCGCTCGACGAGCCGCTTGCGCGAAAGCGGCACGGGCACGATTACGTCGGGCGTCGGCAGGCCGCTGTCTTCGAAGGTCGCGTGCAAGTGCCGCGCGAACTCCGCGCCCGCCGCGAGACGCACGCGGAACTTCAATTCGACCGCCAGTGTATCGAGCGGCGCGCGATAGTCGGCGATGGCGAGCGTGTCATTGAACGCGGGCGGGTTCTCGAGGCACGCGGCGCAGTGCGCGCGCGTGTCATCGCGATCGCGTCGGAGATAGGAAGGCGCGAGCGGTATCGCGCAGGTCGCGCATCGGAAACGCGGCTCGTTCCAGTATTGCTCATCGCAGCCGGCGCACAGCAATTGCTGCGACACATTGCCGCATAACGCGCACTGGTTGGGCAGCGCGAGTTCGAACGCGCGCTTCGCGAGAGCCGCGAAGGCGCGCGCCGAAGACGGCAGCAAATCGCGGAGGACGTACATGGCTGAAAGCGCGTGAGGCGGGCTCGGGTGATCGGTTGCAACGGCACGCGGGAAGGCTGCGGCGGGCCTATTTCAAGACGACCGAGTATACTTCGCACTCTTCGCGAACAGATCGTCATGTCCCCAACGTCTCCCAGAACTGGCCGACCGGCCTATGATCCGCGCCGTTTGCGCGAGATCTTCGACCGTCGCGCCGCCGCTTTCGACGACGTCGCGTTCCTGCCGCGCGAGATCGCGGACCGCATGCGCGAGCGTCTCGAATACATCAAGGTGGCGCCGGCGCGCGTCCTCGATGCGGCCTGCGGCGCGGGCGCGGACCTGCCGCGCTTGCGTGAGCGGTTCCCGGAGGCGTCGGTGCTGGGCGTCGATATTTCCTCCGGAATGCTCGCGCGCGCGCGCACGGCCGAGACCGCGGAAGCAGAAAGCGGCGCGGGCTGGCGGCGCTTGTTGCCGGCCACGCTCGCCAAAGCGTTCGGCGCGCGCGGTCCGCAACTCGCGCAGGCCGACTTCTCGGCGTTGCCGTTCGCATCGGCTGCATTCGAATTGCTGTGGTCGAACCTCGCGCTGCACTGGCATTCGCGGCCGGATCTCGTGTTTCCGGAATGGCAGCGCGTGCTCAAAGTCAACGGCTTGCTGATGTTCAGCACCTTCGGGCCGGACACGCTTCGCGAGCTGGCAGCGGCCTATCGCGAAGCCGAACGCACGCTCGGCCTCGCGCCGATGCCGCACACCATCGACTTCGTCGACATGCACGATCTGGGCGACATGCTCGTCGAGAGCGGCTTCGAAATTCCGGTGATGGATCAGGAAGTGCTGACGATCACCTACCGTTCGCCCGAATCGCTGCTCGCGGATGTCACGCGCTGGGGCGCCTATCCGTTCGAACGCGAGGCCGCGAGCGCCCGCGCGGACGCGAAAGCCTTGCGCCAAGCGGTGCACGAGGCGCTCGAAGCGCTGCGCCGCGACGACGGCACCATCCCGCTCACGTTCGAAGTGATCTATGGTCACGCGTGGAAAGCGGTGCCGCGAACGACGGCGGAGGGACATGGGATCGTTCGGCTGGAAGACATCGGACGCGGTCCGAGAAGGAACCGCTAACGCGTCGGAAAGGAGTTCGGGAGGCAGATCGGCGAGGCGGTAAAGAGGGTGCGTGTTATGTCATAAATTTGCGCGCGAAGGACACGCCGAAAGGTGCGTCAATTCGGCGCAGAGGCTTGTGCCATCTGGCTTTGCGACGTTTGCGCCCTTGCTTGTGGATGCCACCCAACCCGCCTATAATGCGTCAGTTTGTCGCCTGAACTGACACAAATTTGGGCAAAATCCGAGCAAAAGTATGTGATTGCGTGTGCGGATGGATGGAGGCAGCGATGCAGGTCAGCCAGACGCTGACGGAGTCTGAGCCGGTCATCAAGGACTGGCTGATGAAACGCAACTGCTCGGTGTCGCCGCGTCAGTTCGTGGGCTTCTATGTGTCGCTGGCGCTCTTTTCCCTTGCCGTCGCGACGCCGCTTTTTCTGAACGGCGCCTGGCTGGTGCTGCCGTTCACCGGAGTCGAGTTGACGGTCGTGACGGTCGCGTTCCTGATTCATGCGCGACACGCCGTCGATTACGAACGAATCCGGCTGTTTCAGAACCGGTTGTTGATCGAACAGATGAACGCCGAAGAATTGACGCGCTTCGAGTTCAATCCGCGCTGGGTGCGGGTCGAAACGGGCGCGACGCCGAGGGAACCGCTCACGATCGTATCGCGCGGGCAATCGGTGAAAGTCGGACAACACCTTGCACAGCATCGTCGCAAACAATTTGCTGCCGAACTGCAGGCGTCACTGAGGCGCCTCGCTTGAGGAGGAACCGGGTGTGGCAGGCGCGATGCGCAACGGGGTCGAGGGTTTGAATGGAAATTTTGGGTAAGGATGCTATGAAAACAATCAAGCGAGCCCTCTCGGGCGTGCTGGCGGCGGGCGCACTGCTCAATGCCGGCGTAGCCCTGGCGGTCAACGACAGTCCTGGCGGTCCCGCTGTGAATGAGATCAATTTCCAGCAGCCAGTGACGAAGATCGCCGAGGAGCTCTACGGCCTCCATATCTTCATGCTCATCATCTGTACCGTCATCTTCATCGGCGTGTTCGGGGTGATGTTCTATTCGGTCGTTAAGCATCGCAAGTCCAAGGGTTTCAAGCCCGCGCACTTCCACGAAAGCACCACGGTCGAAATCATCTGGACGATCGTGCCGTTCATCATCGTCATTTTGATGGCGCTGCCGGCCACCAAGGCCGTCGTCGCGATGAAGGACACCACCAACGCCGATCTGACCGTGAAGGTCACGGGCTACCAGTGGAAGTGGGGCTACGACTACGTGAAGGGCCCGGGCGAAGGCATCAGCTTCCTCTCGACGCTCTCCACGCCGCGCAGCCAGGTGAACGGCCAGACGCCGATTTCCGATACGTATCTACAGGAAGTCGACAACCCGCTCGTCGTGCCGGTCGACAAGAAGATCCGCATCATCACCACCGCGAACGACGTCGTTCACTCGTGGTACGTGCCGGCGTTCGGCGTGAAGCAGGACGCGATTCCCGGCTTCGTGCGCGACACGTGGTTCAAGGCGGAGAAGGTGGGCACGTATCGCGGCTTCTGCACGGAACTGTGCGGCAAGGAGCACGCGTACATGCCGGTCGTCGTGGAAGTGCTGTCCACCGACGACTACGCGAAGTGGGTCGACACGCAGAAGAAGAAAATGGCTTCTTCCGCCGACGATCCCAACAAGACCTACACGATGGACGAGCTGAAGACGCGCGGCGCGCAGATCTACGCGTCGAACTGCGCGGTCTGCCACCAGCCGACCGGCAAGGGCGCGGGCCAGTTCCCGGCGCTCGACGGCAGCAAGGTGGCGAACGGTCCGATCGCCGGTCACGTGAATATCGTGCTGCATGGCAAGGGCGCGATGCCGCCGTGGCAGACGACGCTGAACGACGTTGAAATCGCGTCGGTCGTTACGTACGAACGCAACACGTGGGGCAACCACACCGGCGACGTTCTGCAGCCGAAGCAGGTCGCGGACGCGCGCAACGGCAAGATGCCCGAAGGCGGCGATCACACGGCGGCAGCGGGCGGCGAAGCAGCGAGCGGCGCGGCGGCAAGCGGCGCGGCGGAAGCCAGCGCGCCGGCTGCGGCGTCTGGCGAGCAGTCGGCGCAGGGCGCGCTGCCGGCCAGCATCTACTTCGAAACGGGCAAGAGCGACCTGCCCGCTGACGCAAACAACGCAGTGCAGGCGGCCGCCGCTTACGTCAAGGCACATCCGGACGCGAAGATCGCGCTTTCCGGCTTCACGGATGCAACCGGCGGCGCCGACCTCAACGCGGACCTCGCCAAGAAGCGCGCGCAAGCCGTTCGCGACGCGCTCAAGGCGGCCGGTGTCTCGGAAGAACGCATCGTGTTGAAGAAGCCCGAGTCGGTCACGGGCGGCACGGATGCGAAAGAAGCACGCCGCGTAGAAATCAGTCCGGCTGCTTGACATGTCGCGCGTGCGTTTCTCCTTCGCTCAAGGCAACGGAGAAGCACGCGGGCAACGCCAAGTGCCTCGAGTATTCGCTTTAGGAGATGATTGTCATGTCTAGCATCGGACACGATGTAGTCGCGGGTCACGACCACGCGCACGACGACCATGCGCACGAAACGCCGCATGGTTGGCGCCGGTGGCTTTTCGCCACCAACCACAAGGACATCGGTACCTTGTATCTGCTGTTCTCGTTCATCATGTTCCTCTCCGGGGGCGTGATGGCGCTCGGCATTCGCGCCGAGCTGTTCGAACCGGGCCTGCAGATCATGCGCCCCGAGTTCTTCAATCAGCTGACCACCATGCACGGCCTCATCATGGTGTTCGGCGCGATCATGCCGGCGTTCGTCGGCTTCGCGAACTGGATGGTGCCGCTGCAGATCGGCGCATCGGACATGGCGTTCGCGCGCATGAACAACTTCAGCTTCTGGCTGCTGCCGGTCGCGGCCGTGCTGCTCGTCGGCTCGTTCTTCGTGCCGGGCGGCGCGACCGCCGCGGGCTGGACGCTGTACGCGCCGCTCTCGACGCAGATGGGCCCCGGCATGGACTTCGCGATTTTCGCCGTCCACATCATGGGCGCGTCGTCGATCATGGGCGGCATCAACATCGTCGTGACCATCCTGAACATGCGCGCGCCGGGCATGACGCTCATGAAGATGCCGATGTTCGCGTGGACGTGGCTCATCACCGCGTACCTGCTGATCGCCGTGATGCCGGTTCTGGCAGGCGCCATCACGATGGTGCTGTTCGACCGTCACTTCGGCACGTCGTTCTTCAACGCGGCGGGCGGCGGCGATCCGGTCATGTACCAGCACATCTTCTGGTTCTTCGGCCACCCCGAGGTGTACATCATGATCTTGCCGGCGTTCGGGATCGTGTCGCAGGTGATCCCGGCGTTCTCGCGCAAGCCGCTCTTCGGCTATAGCTCGATGGTGTACGCGACCGCGTCGATCGCGATTCTCTCGTTCATGGTGTGGGCGCACCACATGTTCGCCACCGGCATGCCGGTGACGGGCCAGCTGTTCTTCATGTACGCGACGATGCTGATCGCCGTGCCGACGGGCGTGAAGGTGTTCAACTGGGTCGCGACGATGTGGCGCGGCGCGCTGACCTTCGAAACGCCGATGCTCTTCGCGATCGGCTTCCTGTTCGTGTTCACGATGGGCGGCTTCACGGGCCTGATCCTTTCGATGGCCCCGCTCGACATCCAGATGCACGGCACGTACTACGTGGTCGCGCACTTCCACTACGTGCTGGTGGCCGGTTCGCTGTTTGCGCTGTTCGCGGGCTGGTACTACTGGTCGCCGAAGTGGACCGGCTGGATGTACAACGAAATGCGCGGGAAGATCCACTTCTGGGCGTCGATGATCTTCTTCAACATCACGTTCTTCCCGATGCACTTCCTGGGTCTCGCGGGCATGCCGCGCCGCTATGCGGACTACCCGGCGCAGTTCACCGACTTCAACCAGATCGCGACCATCGGCGCGTTCGGTTTCGGTCTCGCGCAGGTGTACTTCCTGTTTGCGGTCGCGCTGCCGACGTACCGCGGCGGTGGCGAGCATGAAAAGGCCAGCGACAAGCCGTGGGATGGCGCGGAAGGTCTCGAATGGACCGTGCCGAGCCCGGCGCCGTTCCATACGTTCGAGAACCCGCCGACCGTCGAATAAGTCGTCTCTCCGTTCTGTGAGGCTTCTGCGCGAAGCCTCACAGACTCCCGAGCAAGAAACGCATGGCCCCGAATCCACAAAAAAGACGCTCCCGCGAGGACATCCGCGCGGGCAACAAGCGGCTCGGTTTCATCATGGTATTGATCGCCGCCGTCTTTTTTCTGGGTATCGTCGTCAGGCAATACCTGTTGTCGCGAGGCTAACGTGTCCACTCAGCAGGAAGATTCTCATATCGACCGCTCGTTCAACCGGTCGATGCTGCTCAAGCTGTTCGTCGTCGCGGCGATGATGTTCGGCTTCGGCTTCGCGCTCGTGCCGATGTACCGCGCGATCTGCCAGATCACGGGCATCAACAATCTCGTGCAGCGCGATGTCGGCGCGCGCGAGGCGAAGAACACGCAGGTCGACGCGAGCCGTACCGTGTCCATCGAATTCGATGCGAACGCGCGCGGGCCGCTGCAATTCAAGCCGGAGCAGTCGAATCTCGACATTCACCCCGGCGAAGTGATGACGGTGATGTATCAGGTGACGAACGAGCAGGGGCGCACGGTGAAGGCGCAGGCCATTCCGAGCTACGCGCCGAAGCAGGCCACCGAGTATTTCAAGAAGATCGAATGCTTCTGTTTCACCCAGCAGACGCTCGCGCCGAACGAGACGAAGCGCATGCCGGTGGTGTTCGTCGTCGATCCGAAGCTGCCGAAGGACGTGAAGACCATCACGCTGTCGTACACGTTCTTCGAACTCGACGCGCCGAAGACGGTCGCGAAGGGAACGTGAACATCATGAACGGACGGACGCAGAAGGGCGGCGGGTTCGTGAAGCTGGTGAAGGCCGTGTTCTGGTCGTTCTTCGGCGTGCGGCGGCGGGCCGACCTGGAAAACGACGCCGCGCAGCTGAATCCGCTGCATCTGATCGCGGCTGGCGTGATTGGTGCTGCGCTTTTCATCGTCGTGCTGCTGGTGATCGTGCGCGCGGTGGTTCGGTAGGGCAACCCAAAGCGCGCTCGCGCCGAACGGCGCTGCGGCAAAATAATTCAAGCAACTGGATCGAAGTGGAGAATCAACGATGAGCGGTCAAAACGAGAGCCCGTACTATTTCGTGCCGCATCCGTCACGGCATCCGATCATGGCTGCGTGCGGCTTGCTGGTAATGCTGTCGTCGCTGGCGGCGTGGGTCAACGGGCATTCCTTGGCGCCGTTCGGCACGCTGCTCGGCCTGCTGTTTTTGCTGTTCGTGCTGTGGCACTGGTTCGGCGACGCGATCTCGGAATCCGAAGGCGGCATGTACGGCAAGCGCGTGGATGTGTCGTACCGCTGGAGCATGAGCTGGTTCATCTTCTCCGAAGTCATGTTCTTCGGCGCGTTCTTCGGCGCGCTGTTTTACGCGCGCGCCATCGCGCTGCACGAATTGGGCAGCCTCGACTACAAGCTGATCTGGCCGGACTTCTCCGCCGTGTGGCCGAACAACGGTCCCGCCGCGCTGGTTCCGCATTTCCGCGCGATGGTGCCGTGGCCCCTGCCGACCATCAACACGGCGCTGCTGCTTTCGTCCGGCGCGACGCTGACGGTGGCGCACCACGCGCTGCGGGAAGATCATCGCAAGAAGGCGATCGGCTGGCTCGCCGCGACCGTGCTGCTCGGCGTCATCTTCCTGTTCTGCCAGGGCTACGAATACTTCCACGCGTACAACGAACTGAACCTGACGCTCGCATCCGGCGTGTACGGCTCGACGTTCTTCCTGCTCACGGGCTTCCACGGCTTCCACGTGTTCCTGGGCGGCACGATGCTGGCTGTGGTGATGGTCCGGCTGATTCGCGGACACTTCACGCCGGAGCATCACTTCGCGTTCGAAGGCGCCGCGTGGTACTGGCACTTCGTGGACGTCGTGTGGCTCGGGTTGTACGTCGTCGTCTACTGGCTGTAACTGCGCGTCTCCGCGGGCTCAAGGCCCGCCGCGCAAGCACGCCGCCCTGACGTTCGAGGGCGGCGTTTTGTTTTGTTGCGCGACGTTGCCGCGACAATACGCCTCGTTCTTGCGAACCTTCGCGGCGGGTTATCGTCCGAGGGGAATGCCCGTCGACTGAATCCACCCCATCCAGTGAGCGAACAGGATGAACAGGAAGAGCGAAATGGACAGCCCGACGCGCATGGCGAGCGACCACACCATCCGCTTGGTCTTGCCGCGGTCGGTCATCATGAAGTACAGCGCCGAGGCGAGGCTGCCGAGAATGAGGATGAAAGCGATGGCGACGATAATGTGCATAAACCAGCCGGCAAAGTTGCTCAACTTGCCCGGATAACGCATCGAGCAGTATGGAAACGAGTCATCTCATTATCTCACTCGACGGATCGCGCCGCGCGGCGGCGCGCGCCGTCGCGCGGCGGCTGCGGTCATGAAGATTCGCTTCTGGCCCACGCTCGTCATCTTGATCGTCGTTGCCGTGACGGTGCGCCTCGGATTCTGGCAGCGCGACCGCGCGCATCAGAAAGAGGCGCTCAACGCGCGCATCACGGCCTTCGCGAATGCGCCGGCCACGCGCGTGGGCGTCGATCCGATTCCGCTGCAATCCGTCGAATTCCACCGGGTGCAGGCGCGCGGCGAGTTCATGCCGGAGCGCGTCGTCTATCTCGATAATCGTCCATATAACGACCAGCCGGGCTTTTATGTCGTGATGCCGCTTAAACTCGAGGGCGGCGGCTACGTGCTCGTCAATCGTGGATGGCTGCCGCGCAATCTGGCTGATCGCACAGGGATCGAGCCGTACGAGACGCCGAAGGGCGTCGTCGACGTCGAAGGCATTGCCCGCGCCAATCCGTCGCAGGCGTTTGAACTGGGAACGGGCGGGTCGGCCGGGCACCAGCAGATTCGCCAGAATCTCAGCATTCCGGCCTATGCCGCCGAAACCGGGCTCGCGTTTCAGCCGTTCGTGATCCAGCAGACGAACGACACGCACGACCGGCTCGTGCGCGACTGGCGCGCGCCGACGATGGGCGTCGAGCGCAATTACGGCTACATGCTCCAGTGGTGGGGCATGGCCGCCGCCGCCGTGGGCTTCGGGCTGTATGCCGCCCGCCGCGCCGCGAAGAAAGACGACACGCGTCTCGTAGACGACTCCGACGACGAAGCCGCCGGCCACGCTTGAGCTAACTCTCACCGAATTCTTGATGCCATCTCAACGTCCCACGACTGCCGACAAGCCCCGCACGCCCCCGAAAGGATCATGGATCAGCGGGCGCTGGATGCTCGTGCTGCTCGCGCTCGTCTGCGCGGCGCCGGTCATCGCTTCCTATCTGATGTACTACGTGTTCAAGCCAGCGGGCGGCACATCGAGCTATGGCGCGCTGATCGACCCGCAGCGGCCGATTCCTTCGCAACTCGTCGTCACCGACGAGAAAGGGCAGGCCATGCCGCTCAAGTCACTCGAAGGCAAGTGGCTGATGATCACCGTCAACGGCAGCGCTTGCGACGAGCAATGCGTCACGCGTCTCTATTACATGCGGCAAGTGCGCGTGCTGCAATCGGCGGAACGCGACCGCGTGGTCAACGTCTGGCTGCGCACGGATGACAAGCCCGTGGCCGATGTCATCAAGACGGCGTATCCGCAGCCGGACACGCGCATGCTGATCGCCGATCCGCGCGCGGTCGCGGACTGGCTGCCGGTCGCTGACGGCGGCAGCATCACGGACCACATCTATCTGGTGGACCCGAACGGCAATCTGATGATGCGCTTCCCGAAGAATCCCGATCCCAAGAAGATCAACGCGGATCTGGCGAAGCTGCTGAAGTGGTCGCGGATCGGCTAACACGCGGGTTGAAGGTGAAACATGAGTTATGTATTGCAGTTGGGGATGATCGGCTTATGCATTGCGCTGCTGCCGCTGTCCTTCGTCTGGGTAAAAGCCGATGACAACAAGTTCCGCAAGCTCGTCTGGCTGACCACGTTTCTGACGCTCGATCTGATCATGTTCGGCGGCTTTACGCGCCTGACCGATTCCGGCCTCGGCTGCCCGGACTGGCCGGGCTGCTACGGCACGTCGTCGCCGTTCATCGCGCACGCGCAGATTGCTGCCGCATATCAGGCGATGCCCACCGGCCCGGTCAGCATGGTCAAGGCGTGGATCGAAATGCTGCACCGCTACTTCGCGATGGCGATCGGCGTGCTGATCATCGCGCAGGTCATCATTGCGTGGACGGCGCGCATCAAGCGTCGTCCGCTGCACGTGTCGCCGTGGTGGCCCACCGGCATCCTGCTGCTGATCTGCCTGCAAGGCGCGTTCGGCGCGTGGACCGTCACGTTGAAGCTGCAACCGGTCATCGTCACGACGCATTTGCTGCTCGGACTCGCGCTGCTCGGCGCGCTCGGCTGGCTCGCGGCACGCCAGACGCCGATTCCGTCGCTCGATCCCGCAGCCGCGCGCTGGATGCCGGCCGCGCTCTTCGGCCTCGCGTTGCTCGTGGTGCAAATCGCGCTCGGCGGCTGGGTGAGCACGAACTATGCTGTACTGGCCTGCACGGACTTTCCACTTTGCAACGGCCAATGGATTCCGCCGATGAACTTCGAACACGGCTTTCACCTGTGGCGCGCGCTCGGCATGACGGGCGAAGGCGATGTGATCTCGCAGGACGCGCTCGTCGCGATCCACTGGACGCATCGCACGTTCGCGGTCGTCGTCGTGCTGTATCTGCTGTGGCTGGCCGCGAGATTGCGCCGCTTCGAATCGCTGCGCAAGCCGGCGAACGGCGTGCTCGCGGTCATCGTCATCCAGTTCTTGACCGGCATGTCGAACATCGTGCTGCAATGGCCGCTGCCTATTGCCGTCGCCCATAACGGCGGGGCCGCGATCCTGCTGCTCCTGCTCGTCATGCTAAACTTTCGAATCTCTTCCAGCCGTCCCGGCCGCGCCGCGCTTCCCGCACGCGACGTCGTTTCAGCGTGATGGCGCCTTCCCATGGATAGCACGACACTCAATTCCCCTCTCGGCAGCCGCGTCTCGCAATACATTGCGCTGACGAAGCCGCGCGTCACGCAGCTCGCCGTGTTCTGCGCCGTCATCGGCATGTTTCTCTCGACGCCCGGCATGGTTCCGTGGACGAAGTTGCTCGGCGGCGGCATCGGCATCTGGCTGCTGGCGGGCGCGGCGTTCGCCATCAACTGCCTCGTCGAGCAGAAAGTGGATGCGAAGATGCGCCGCACCGCATGGCGTCCGTCGGCGCGCGGGCAAATCACGAGCACGCAGATTCTGACCTTCTCCGCGGTGCTCGGCGGCATCGGCATGTGGACGCTGTACCGCTTCACCAATCCGCTGACGATGTGGCTCACGCTCGCGACTTTCGTCGGCTACGCGGTCATTTACACGCTGCTGCTCAAGCCGTACACGCCGCAGAACATCGTGATCGGCGGCGCGTCGGGCGCCATGCCGCCCGCGCTCGGCTGGGCGGCGGTCACGGGCGCGGTGCCCGGCGACGCGTGGATACTCGTGCTCATCATCTTCGTCTGGACGCCGCCGCATTTCTGGGCGCTCGCGCTGTATCGCCGCAAAGACTACGAGAACGCCGGCCTGCCGATGCTGCCCGTCACGCATGGCGAAAAGTACACGCTGCTGAACATTTTTCTGTACACCATCGTGCTGTTTGCGGTCACGTTGATGCCGTTCGTTTCCGGCATGAGCGGCGTCGTGTATCTGGCAAGCGCGGTCGGACTCGGTGCGGTGTTCTTGGGCTACACGTGGAAGCTGTATCGCGAATACTCGGACGCCCTCGCGCGCAAGACCTTCCGCTATTCCATCGTGTATTTGTCGTTGCTCTTCGGCGCGTTGCTCGTCGATCACTACGTTCGCACGGTGATCGGCGCATGAGGCAGATCGTCCGTCGGCTGTTCGCGCTGTTGGTCTGCGCGTTGGCCTTGTGCGCATGCGATAAGGCGCCCGATTTCAAGAACCTGGACATCACCGGCAACAAGCAGTTCGGCAGCGACTTTTCGTTGCCGGATACGACCGGAAAGACGCGCACGCTTGCCGACTTCAAAGGCAAGGCGGTCGTGCTGTTCTTCGGCTACACGCATTGCCCGGACGTTTGCCCGACGACGCTCGCGGAACTGTCGCAAGCCATGCAGCAACTCGGCGACAAGGCAAAGGACGTGCAAGTGCTGATGGTCACCGTCGATCCTGCGCGCGATACGCCCAACCTGCTCGGCCAGTACGTGACCGCGTTTAATCCGAGCTACATCGGTTTGCGCCCGGCCAATGACGCTGAACTGCAGAAGGTCGCGAAGGACTTCCGCGTGTACTACGCGAGGGCGGCAGGCAAGACGCCCGGCGACTACACGATGGATCACACCGCCGCGAGCTACGTGTTCGACAAGGACGGAGAGCTGCGGCTTTTCGCCCGCGACGGACAAGGCGTCGAACCGTGGGTCCACGATCTGAAGTTGCTGACCGACTGATCGTGAGAAGCGGCCTGCGGGCCGCTTTTGCGTTCTGCGTTATGGCTTCGACGGCTGCGGCAGGCTCCATCCCGGCGCAAGACGCGTCGCTTTGAATTCGATGATCTCGTAATGCGCGAGTTGCTGCCGGGCGAACGGATCTTCCGCGATGATCTCGTCGAGCCGCGCGCGTTCGATGCCCGACGCAATGATCACCCCGCCGTCGCGCGGAACCTTCGGCCCCGCCATCACGAAAACGCCCGCCGCGAAATAGCGTTCGAGGAAGAGGCGATGTTCTTCGAGCGCATCGTCGATTTCCGCGAGCGCGCCGGTGTATCGCAGGTTGATCACATACATGTTATCGCCGTTCGAAAGTGGGTCCCAGGCCCGATTCTAAGCGGACAGCGCGCCGGATATTCACATGAGGAAACTGTATTTCCGCTCGCACCAACGCTGTGCGAACATGCGGCACGCCGGCCCGACGCTCGCGCCGGAGCCGGCAACAAGTTATCCCGCAGTCATTTGCATTTGAAACAGGAAGACCATGCAGCGCAGAAATATGCTTAAAGGCCTGGCAGCCGTCGTCGCGTCGGCCGCGTTCGTCACGAGTCTCTCGGCACACGCCGACGACAAGGTCATCAAGGTCGGCACCATCAGCGGCCCTGACGCTCAGATTTGGCAAGTCGTGCAGAAGGTCGCCAAACGCGAGGGCCTCAACGTGAAGGTGGTCGAGTTCAACGACTACGTTCAGCCGAACGCCGCGCTGGACGCCGGCGATCTCGATGCGAACAGCTTTCAGCATCAGCCGTATCTGGACAGCCAGATCAAGCAGCGCGGCTACAAGATCGTGAGCGCGGGACTCACCTACATCTCGCCGCTCGGCGTGTACTCGAAGAAGCTGAAGTCGCTGAAGGACTTGGCGCAAGGCGCGAAGGTCGCGGTGCCGAACGATCCGTCGAACGAGAATCGCGCGCTGTTGCTTCTGCAGTCGCAAGGCGTCATCAAGCTGAAGGCGGGCGCGGGTGCGAACGGCAACAACGCGACGGCGCTCGATGTCGCGGAGAATCCGAAGAAGATCAAGCTGGTGGAACTCGACGCCGCGCAATTGCCGCGCACGCTTGCTGATGTGGACGCCGCCGCCATCAATACGAACTTCGCGCTGGCTGCGGGCCTGCAGCCGACGAAAGATGCGATCGCGCTCGAAGACGTGCATAGCCCGTACGCGAACCTGATCGCGGTGCGCACGAAGGACAAGGATCAGCCGTGGGTGAAGAAGCTGGTCGCCGCGTACCAGTCCGACGACGTGCGCCAGTTCCTGAAGAGCGAGTTCAAGGGCTCGGTTGTGCCTTCGTTCTAAGCGACGGCAAACTCATGAGCGAAACGGCGTCTCCTGGAGACGCCGTTTTCATTTGCGAGGTCTAGTCGGCGTAGATGCGCCGCAACTCGCGCTCCCAGACGAGGCTTGCGTCCACGCCCTGTTGCGCCTTGAATCCGGTGCGCATGAAAAGCCCGCACAAATCTTCGCGCGCTTGATCGAGCCGGCACACGACGCTCGCGTAGCCCGCGCCCTGCGCGAAGTTCGTGCACGCGGCGACGAGCTGTTCGCCGAGACCCCGGCGGCGCGCGCCCGGCTCCACGAACAACAACTCGATGCTCGCCCGGCCGTCTGAAGCGGCGGTCAGCAACGCGGCGCCAACGCGCGCGTCGCCTTCCTGCTCCGCGACCCAGCACGCAATACGCGGGGTGTTCGTCTGCATGGCGCCGAGAAAGCGCGACACGACCCTTGCTGCGTGGGCCTCGTAGGAGAGACTCGCGCGGTCCGAGACGTCGAGGTGCGCGTGACGTTCGATCATCCAGCCGAAGTCGCCGCAGCGGGGACTGCGCAGGCGCGTGGGCGCAACCTGTGAAGCCGGCGACAACAGCCGCTCGATGTCCGCCATGGCCAGCGACAATTGCTCGATCTCGCCCGGCGCGAGCGCATTCAATAGCGACGCCGTTTCGGAGGAGACGTGCAGATCGAGCTCGTCGACCTTGGCCTTCGCTTCGGGCGTCATGGTGAGCAGATGCGCGCGGCCGTCCGATTCGTTCTTTCGGCGCACGACGAGACCGAGCTTCTGGAAATTGGTGATGAGACGGCTGAGATATCCCGTATCCAGCCCAAGGTTGCGCGACAGATCCGCGGCGGTGTGCGCGCGTTCGTGCGCGAGCTCGTGAAGAATGCGTACTTCCGTCAAGGAAAAGTGGCTCTTATGTAGGCGTTCGTGAAAAGCGCCTGCGTGACGCGCGTAAAACCGGTTGAAGCGCCGCACGGCCTCGACAGCCCGACTCCGATCAAAACATCCCATTGGCCTTTGCTCTCTCAAAAATATGTGGTTCTATTTGAATTAGTTGCGATTCCGAACTAATGAACGCATTGTGCCAAAGAAAGCACGATCGTGCGAATACGAAAATGCCCGAATTTCCGGCGCCTTCTGACAGTGGACGGCGACTGGTTCCATTCTGCCCGCTATGCGGGTAAGTCCCGATAGCGGTGTTCTTGCGACATCACCGTCTGAACAAGTTGTAACTTATTGAATCCAGACGGAATTTGACTTCCACCACGAGGCATTCGACGCGCGTTGACTGGTATTATGTTGGTTATATAATGGGCTCGACTCAACGGGGCGTGGGGTTCTTTCATGAGAGGAAATTGGAAGAATCTCACCCCGGACGAACGCAGTGATACGCCGCTTTATCTCCAGCTTGCCGCGCGTCTGGCTTCGGCCATTCACGCAGGCACATGGTCGGCGGGAGAGGCGCTGCCTTCGGAGCGCACGTTGTCGGAGGGCGTCGGCGTATCGCGTATCACGGCGCGCAAGGCAATCGCTTTGCTCGTCGAACAAGGGTTGATCAGGCGCGTGCGCGGCGCGGGCAATTTCATCACGCCGCGCGTCGAAGATCCGTTGTCCCGACTGACCGGCTTCACGCGCAAGATGGAGCAGCGCGGTTTCCTGCCCGATTCTGTGTGGCTCGGCCGCGGACTGAGGCCCGCGAATCGCGAGGAGAGCGTGCATCTGGGTTTGTCGCCCGGCGCGGTCGTCGCGAGTCTCAGGAGATTGCGGCGGGCGGACGGCATCGTGATGGCCGTCGAGCATTCCACGCTGCCTGCTTGGCTTGTGCCGGACCCGCTGCTCATCGGCGCGTCGCTGTACCGGTATCTGGAGGAGCGCGGTCAGGCAGTGGTGCGCGCGTTGCAGCACTTTCGCGCGGTGAACGCGAGCGCCGAAGTCGCCCGGCTGATGGACGTCGCGCCCGGCGCCGCGCTGCTCGTGATCACGCGCATCGGTTATTCGGCGCAACGGCGGGCGATCGAACTAACGAATACGTATTGCCGCGACGACTACTACGACTTCGTCGCGGAGTTGCATCGATGAGCGCGGGTGCAGCACGGCCGGCGTCATCAGGCATCGAAAGAAGAGAGCAACAAAGAGAACGAGAGGACCAAAAGAAGCCGTTCGCCGGCCGCGCACCGAAACATCCGCGCAGGCCAGCGTGCTCGCAGCACGGCGCGAACCGCACCTGAACCTCCTACGCATTGCGTACTTCCAGAGAACTTCATGCTGAAAGGAAACATACTGACGAACGACGGCTGGATTCACGGCACCGTGCGTTTCGAGAACGGCCGCGTGACGGCGCTCGAAGGTCACATAGCCGATCCGACGTCGAATGACGCGCCGTACATCCTGCCGGGTTTCATCGACTTGCACGTGCACGGCGGCGGCGGCCGCGACATCATGGAAGGTGGCGACGCGGCCGATACCGTCGCGCGCCAGCACGCGCAACACGGCACGACTAGCCTGCTCGCCACGACGATGACCGCGCCGCGCGATGAACTGATGCAGGTCGTCGCCGGTCTCGGCGAACAAGCGAAGCGGCGCGCGCCGAGCGGCGCGCGCGTGCTGGGCGTGCATCTCGAAGGACCGTACATCAATCCGGGCAAGCTCGGCGCGCAGCCGGACGCCGCCGCCATCGCCGTGCGCGACGAAGTGCTCAAGTACCTGGATCTCGCGCCGATTCGCGTCGTGACCATCGCGCCGGAGATTTCGGGTCATCTCGACGTCATCTCCGAGATGGCGGCGCGCGGCGTGCGCGTGCAACTGGGCCATTCGCTCGGCACGTACGACGACGCCGTCAACGCGCTCAAGCACGGCGCGCGCGGCTTCACGCATCTCTTCAACGCGATGTCGCCGCTGCATCATCGCGATCCCGGCATGGTCGGCGCGGCGCTCGCGCATGCGGAGTACGCCGAACTGATTCCCGACCTGCTGCACGTTCACCCCGGCGCGATCCGCGCCGCCATGCGCGCCATTCCGCGACTCTATGTCGTGACCGACAGCACGTCGGCCGCCGGCATGCCGGACGGCGAATACCGCCTCGGCAGCCAGCACGTCACCAAGTGCATGGGCGGCGTGCGTCTCGCGGACGGCACGCTCGCAGGCAGCACGCTGACCATGGATCAGGCGCTGCGCAATCTCGTCTCGCTGGGCATTCCGCTCGCGGACGTTTCGAATCGCTTGTCGCGCTATCCCGCCGACTATCTCGGGCTCGAAGACCGCGGCCGCATCGCGCGCGGCGCGTGGGCCGACATGGTCGTGCTCGACCGGGACTTCGCGCTGACCGCCACTTATGTCGAAGGAGAATCGATTGTCGAATATGCTCACTGAGGCGCTGGAGTCCGCGGATGTCGTCGCGGCCCAACTCGCCGATACCTCGCGCATCGAGGCGCTCGCCGTGAAACTCGCGGAGCAGCCGCGTCACGTCGCGTTGACCGTCGCTCGCGGCAGTTCGGACCACGCCGCCAGTTATTTCGCCAGCCTGACGATGAGCCGCATCGGCGTGCCGGTCGCGTCGCTACCGATGTCCGTCGCCACGTTGCAGCAAGCGCCGCTGCGCGTGTCCGGCCAGCTTGCCGTGGCGTTCTCGCAGTCGGGCAAGAGCCCGGATCTCGTCGGCACCATGCAGGCGTTGCGCGAAGCGGGCGCATTCACCGTCGCGGCCGTCAACGTCGCCGGCTCGCCGCTGGAAAACGCCTGCGAATACTATCTGCCGCTGCTCGCCGGACCGGAGCTTTCGGTTGCCGCGACCAAGAGCTATATCGCGATGCTGTCGCTGTCGGCCATCGTGATCGCGCACGTTCAGCGCGACGCCGAACTGCTGAACGCGCTGAAGTCGCTGCCGGATGCGCTGCGCGCGGCGGGCAAGCTCGACTGGACGCGCGCCGTGGATGAACTGAAGGGCGTCGACCGCATGATCGTCGTCGGGCGCGGCCTCGGGCTCGCCATCGCACAGGAAGCGGCGCTCAAGCTGAAGGAAACGTCCGGCATTCAGGCCGAAGCGTTCTCGAGCGCGGAAGTGCGTCATGGTCCGATGGAGATCATCGACCGCGACTATCCGCTGCTCGTGTTCGCGCCGCGCGGGCCGGAGCAGGCGGGTCTCATCCAGTTGGCCGCGGACATGCGCGCGCGCGGCGCGCGCGTGTTGCTCGCAGCACCCGACGACGTGCCCGGCGCCGAGTTGCCGCTCGTCGCCACCGACCACCCGGCGCTCGATCCGATCGCCGCGATCCTTTCGTTCTACGTGATGGCCGCGGGTCTTGCCGCCGCGCGCGGGCGCAACCCCGACGCGCCGCGCCACCTGAACAAGGTCACCGAAACCCATTGAGTGAGATAGACGATGCGCCGTGCCGAGGAGTCCGTGTTGAACCATTCCACCGATAACCCGAGCGATATCGTTCTGCTCGCTCCGTTTACCGGTCCCGTCGTGCCGCTCGCCGACGTGCCCGACCCTGTGTTCGCGCAGGGGATGTTCGGCGACGGCATCGGCATCGATCCGCTCGATAACGTGCTTCTCGCGCCGTGCGACGGCACGGTGACGCATCTGGCGCGCACGCATCACGCGGTCACGCTGCGCACGGCAGCGGGCGCGGAAATTCTCGTGCATATCGGCATCGACACCGTCGAGCTGGGCGGCGAGGGCTTCGCGCCGATGGTCGAACAAGGCGCGACCGTGCGCGCGGGCCAGCCGCTCATCGAATTCAACGCGGATTTCGTCGCGCAGCACGCGCCGAGTCTCGTCTCGGTGATCGCGGTCGCCAATAGCGACGCGTTCGAGGTCGCAGAGCGCGCCGGCCGTGGCGTGCTGAAGGCGGGCGCGCGCATGCTCGTGCTGCGCGCGAAGGACGGCGCGGCGGCGCACGTGGCGCGTTCGTCGTCGAACGTGATGACCGAAGCGCGGCGCACCGTCACGCTGGCCCACGCGGGCGGCTTGCACGCGCGGCCGGCGGCGCGGGCGCGGGAAGCGGCGCGCGGCCTCGACGCAAAGGTCGAAGTGCGCTTCGAAGGCCGCAAGGCGCCGGTCGAAAGCGTGGTCGGCCTGCTCGGGCTCGGCGCGGGCGAGGGCGCGACCATCGAACTCGTCGGCATCGGCGCGCAGGCGCAAGAAGCGGTGGATGCCGTCGCCACCGAACTGCTGCGCGCGGCGCAAGGCGAAGTCGAAGAGACGCCCGCGCGCGAGAAGTCTCCCGCGCCGGCCGCGGCGGTCCGCGCGTCCGCTGAGCCGCTGCCGCCGAACACGCTCGCAGGTGTGTGCGCGGCGCCGGGCATCGCGGTCGGCAAGCTGGTGCGCTGGGACGATCAGGAAATCGTGCCGCCGGAACAGGCGAGCGGTCCGTCGGCGGCGGAAAGCCGCGCGCTGGATAAAGCCATCGCGCAAGTCGATGCCGACCTCGAAGTCACCGTGCGCACCGCGTCGCAGCGCGGCGCGGTCGGCGAAGCGGGCATTTTCGCGGTGCATCGCGTGCTGCTGGAAGACCCGACGCTCGTCGATGCCGCGCGCGATCTGATCAGCCTCGGCAAGAGCGCGGGCTTCGCGTGGCGCGAGGCGATCCGCGCGCAGATCGCGCTGCTGAATAACGTGAACGACGCGCTGCTCGCCGAACGCGCGGCCGACCTGCGCGACATCGAAAAGCGCGTGCTGCGCGCGCTCGGTCTCACGAATACGGCGGCGCGCGCGTTGCCGGAGGAAGCCGTGCTCGCGGCCGTCGAGTTCACGCCGTCGGATCTGGCGTCGATCGACCGCACGCGCGTCACCGCGCTTGTGATGTCGCGCGGCGGCGCGACCTCGCACGCGGCGATCATCGCGCGGCAGATCGGCATTCCGGCGCTCGTCGCCATCGGCGATGCGCTGCACGGGATTGCTGAAGACGCGCAGGTGGTCGTGGATGCGTCGGCGGGCCGCCTCGAATATGCGCCGAGCGCGCTGGATGTCGAGCGGGCGCGTCACGAGCGCGAGCGTCTCGCAGGCGTGCGCGAGGCGAACCGCAAGATGTCGCAGCAAGCGGCATCGACGCGCGACGGCCGTCATGTCGAAATCGCAGCGAACATCGCCACGCTCGACGACGCCAAGGCCGCCGTCGAGAACGGCGCGGACGCCGTGGGCCTCTTGCGCACCGAACTGCTGTTCATTCATCGCCAGGCTGCGCCGACGGTCGCGGAACACACGTCGAGCTATCAGGAAATCGTCGAGGCGCTGGCCGGCCGCAGCGCGATCATTCGCACGCTGGATGTCGGCGCCGACAAGGAAGTGGACTATCTGACGCTGCCGCCCGAAGAGAATCCGGCGCTCGGCTTGCGCGGCATCCGGCTCGCGCAAGTGCGCCCCGATCTGCTCGACGACCAATTGCGCGGCCTGCTCGCCGTCAAGCCGGCGGGCGCGGTCCGCATTCTCCTGCCGATGGTCACCGATGCCGGCGAACTGCAGCGCCTGCGGGCGCGCATCGACGAACTGGCGCGCGAAGCCGGACGCACGGAGCCGGTGGAAGTCGGCGTGATGATCGAGGTGCCGTCGGCGGCGATGCTGGCCGATCAACTCGCGAAGTACGCGGATTTCTTCTCGATCGGCACGAACGATCTCACGCAATACACGCTCGCGATGGACCGCTGCCAGCCCGATCTCGCCGCGCAGTCCGACGGCCTGCATCCGGCCGTGCTGCGGCTCATCAAAACGACGGTGCAGGGCGCGGAAAAGCACGGCAAGTGGGTTGGCGTGTGCGGCGCGCTCGGCGGCGATCCGCTCGCGGTGCCGCTGCTCGTGGGCCTCGGCGTGACGGAACTGTCGGTGGATCCGTCCGCGGTGCCGGGCATCAAGGCGCGCGTGCGCAATCTCGATTACCAGCTTTGCCGTCAGCGCGCGGAAGACGTGCTCGCGCTCGAATCGGCGCAGGCAGTAAGAGCGGCCAGCCGCGAAATCTGGCCGCAGGACTAAACGCTTGATGCTTCTTTCCTAGCCACAACCCGAGCAGCAACGACAAGACCTATATTCTTTTGGAGAACCCCCGATGGACGCTAACCCGTTTGCAAAGATGCAGCGCCTAGGCCGCGCCCTGATGCTGCCGATTGCCGTTTTACCGGTGGCCGGCCTGCTGTTGCGTCTAGGCCAGCCCGATGTCTTCAACATCAAGATGATCGCCGACGCGGGCGACGCCATCTTCTCTAACCTGCCGCTTCTCTTCGCAATCGGCGTGGCGGTGGGCTTCGCGAAGGACAACAACGGCACGGCGGGCCTCGCCGGCGCGATCGGTTATCTGATCGAAACCGCCGTCATGAAGGACATCAACGACAAGCTCAACATGGGCGTGCTGTCGGGGATCATCGCGGGTATGGTCGCGGGGTACATGTACAACCGCTTCAAGGACATCAAGCTGCCCGAGTATCTGGCGTTCTTCGGCGGCAAGCGGTTCGTGCCTATCGTGACAGGCGTCGCGTGTCTCTTCATCGGCATCGTGCTGGGGTACGTGTGGCAGCCGGTGCAATCCGGCATCGACGCGGCCGGCAACTGGCTGACGACGGCGGGCGCGCTTGGCACGTTCGTGTTCGGCGTGCTGAACCGGATTCTGCTCGCGACGGGTCTGCATCACATCATCAACTCGCTCGCGTGGTTCGTGTTCGGCTCGTTCACCCCGCCGGGCGGCGGCGCGGTGGTGCACGGCGACCTGCATCGCTTTTTCGCGGGCGACCAAACGGCGGGCGGTTTCATGACCGGCTTCTTCCCGATCATGATGTTCGGCTTGCCGGCCGCGTGTCTCGCGATGTTCCATGAAGCGCCGAAGGAGCGCCGCGCGGTCGTCGGCGGCCTGCTGTTCTCGATGGCGCTGACCGCGTTCCTCACGGGCGTGACCGAGCCGATCGAATACAGCTTCATGTTCCTCGCGCCGGTGCTCTACGGCATCCACGCGGTGCTGACGGGTCTGTCGCTCGCCATTTGCTCGGCGCTCGGCATTCACCTCGGCTTCACGTTCTCGGCGGGCGCGATCGACTACGTGCTGAACTACGGCCTGTCGCAGCGCGGCTGGCTGGCAATTCCGATCGGCCTCGTGTACGGCATCGTGTATTACGGCCTGTTCCGCTTCTTTATCCGCAAGTTCAACATGGCGACGCCGGGCCGCGAGCCCGCCACGACCGACGCGCAAACCGATGCCACGCCTGTCGGCGGCTATGTTCCGGGCGACGTCGCGCCGGCAGCGGCGAGCACGCGCGCCACGAAGTACATCGCGGCGCTGGGCGGCGCGTCGAACCTGACGCTCGTCGATGCCTGCACGACGCGCCTGCGTCTCTCTGTCGTGGATACGGAGGCTGTGTCGGAACCGCAACTGAAGACCATCGGCGCGCGTGGCGTGTTGAAGCGCGGCAAGACGAACGTGCAGGTCATCATCGGACCGGAAGCGGACTTGATCGCCGATGAAATTCGCGGCGAACTCGAACACTCGTCGACGCGCGGCGCGACGCCGGCTTCGTCGGCTCCCGCGCAGCCCTCGGTTGCGACGGCAGGCGTGACCGATCAGACGGCGGGCCCGCTCGATCCGGACCCGCTGCGCTGGCTCGCGGTGTTCGGCGGCGCGACCAACGTCGTTTCGCTCGATGCGGTGGCGCAAACCCGCCTGCGCGTGGTCGTGCGCGATCCGTCGTCGGTGGATCGTCAGCGTCTGTCGCAGTTGGATGTGGCATGGGTGTCGGCCGATACGTTCCATATTGTCGTCGGTCAGGCGGCGCAGCGGTACGCGGCGCAGATGGCCACCCGTCTGACCGGCAACGGCGGCGGCGCAGCGCCGATGCCAGCCTGATGCGGTAAGCAAGAGTTCGCAGAAACGGCGCCTTCGGGCGCCGTTTTTGTTTCTATGCGCGTCGAGCAGGCAAACAAAAACCCCGCTGTCTTTCGACAGCGGGGTTGGAACACGCTTGGCTTCGTTCTGCCGCGGCGTTACGCGTAGTCGTGCAGCGCGGTGCGCATCTTCTTCATGGCGCTCGCCTCGATCTGGCGAATGCGCTCCGCCGACACGCCGAACTCGTCGGCCAGTTCGTGCAGCGTCTTGCCGCCCGATCCGTCGTCCTGCACGTCGAGCCAGCGCGCCTTGATGATGCGGCGGCTACGCTCGTCGAGCGATTCCAGCGCCGTGGAAAGGCCGTCGCTTTGCAGCTTGTCGAACTGGCGCGCGGCGATCACGTTCGTCGGCTCGTTGTGCGAGTCGGCGAGATAGGCGATCGGCGCGAACGCTTCTTCGCCGTCTTCCACCTGGCCTTCCAGCGCGATGTCGCCGCCCGAAAGGCGCGTTTCCATCTCCGCGACTTCTTCGCGCTTCACATTCAGCTCGCTTGCCAGACCTTCAATCTCGCCCGGCGTGAACGCCGCGTGGCCGGTCTTGTGGCTGCGCAGGTTGAAGAACAGCTTGCGCTGCGCCTTGGTCGTCGCGACCTTCACCATGCGCCAGTTGCGCAGGATGTACTCGTGGATCTCTGCCTTGATCCAGTGCATGGCGTACGACACGAGGCGCACGTTTTGCTCCGGATCGAAGCGCTTCACCGCCTTCATCAGACCGATGTTGCCTTCCTGAATCAGGTCTGCGTGCGGCAGGCCGTAGCCCAGATAGTTGCGGGCAATCGACACGACGAGACGCAGGTGCGACAGCACGAGCTGACGCGCGGCGTTCAGGTTGCCGTGCTCGCGAAATTCGGTGGCGTACTGACGTTCCTCTGCCGGCGACAGCATCGGAATACGGTTCACTGCTTGTATGTAGGAATCGATGTTACCGATCTGACCGGTCAGCATCGACGACTGTGCGTACGTCAGCGCGCCTGCCGAAGATGCCTTGGCAGGTGCCGAGCCTACAACATTCGGAAGGGTCATCGCATTGGTCACGCTCATAAGCTCCTTGTCAACAATTGGCTGCGGCCGCAACGGCGGCGGCAGGCCAGTCACGATATTAGCACTCCGTCCAACTGAGTGCTAAGTGTTAGAGGGTAACGACGTGTGGGAGTTCCCACAAAACTATCGATTTTGTGGGTTTGATAGGCGGCGCGGCCGTGTGAACAAGCCGAAATTACCGAAGAAGAGTCGGTAATCGAACAAATTACCGAAATAACGCCGTAAGGCAACGAATTATTCAACCAAAACGGCAACAAACGCTGGTTTGTGCAAATATACGTCTGCCTAAATACAATGCGCCGACAACCGCTCGGCGGGACAACCACACCCTCATATGGGGCGCTCATGCAGAAAAACCAACCCTTCTGGCGCAGTTTTTTGTCTCACGGCGCCATCGCGGTTTCGCTCGGTCTCGCTTCGGCGGCAGCGCATGCCGACCGGTTCGGGCTTCAGATAGCGGGCGGCGTCGCTAACCATGACTTCAAGAAAGCCGACGTCGGCATCGTCTGGGACCCGAACCTGACGTGGTGGGAAATCGGCGGGTTTCACTTCACGCTGCTCGGCGAGGGGCACGTCGCGTACTGGCACACGAAGGAAAGCAACTCGGTGAATCCAAATGTCTGGGAGTTCGGCGTGACACCGGTGCTGCGTTTCGTGAAAAGCTCCGGCTACATTCGGCCGTTCGTGGAAGCAGGCATCGGCGTCCGGCTGATCTCGCACGCGCGGATCACGGAAGACTACACGCTCTCCAGCGGCTTTCAATTCGCCGATATGGTCGGCGTGGGCGCGATCTTCGGCGAGAAGCAGAACTATCAGGCCGGTTTTCGCTTCCAGCATCTCTCGAACGCGAGTATCAAAGAGCCGAATCCTGGTATAAATTTCAGCCAGCTATATCTGCAATACAACTTCTGACGGGGCGCCGGCGCATCGGTTCCCCGGCGCAAGGGGAACCGACAGATGCCGGCAAAAACCTTTGAGGCCATCCGCGGCCTGGAGCGCGACCGCTTTCGGGCGATGGTCGAGGGCGACGGCGCCGCGCTCGAAGCGCTGCTGGCCGAGAACGTCAGCTATGTCCACACCAACGGCAAGCGCGAAACGAAGCGCCAGTTCATCGACGCGATCACGGCCGGGCGCCGCCGGTATCGCCAGATCGAGATTCAGACGCAGGACGTTTTCTCTGCCGGACCCGAGACCTGTCTCGTGTCCGGCCGCGCGTTGATCGAAATGGAATCGAAGAACGGCGCGCTGCTCTTTCCCATCGCCTACACGGCGGTCCACGTGCAAACCGGCGGTCAGTGGCAACTGCTCGCGCTTCAGGCGACGCGCGTGGCGCTCGAATAGCGCGTCGCCATCCGCGCCGTCAGGCTTCCACGGCCTCGTCCTCGCGCACCTTCCGCGCGATTCCCTTCGACCGATTCACCGCGCTCACGACCGCATCGACGACCGCGAGCGCCGGATTCGCGTGCACCGCGACGCCGAAGCGCATCGGTTCATCGGCGACGCGGCAGCCCACGAACACCGCTGTCTCGCCGTTCGCCGTCATCGTCGATTCGAACCAGCTCACGCTCGCGCCGACGTCCAGCGTCGCGGCGACCGCCTGCGCATAGTGTTCCTCGCTCGCGGCGCCTGAAGCAGGCGGCATTGCGATGTTTCGGCCGAAGACGGAAACTGCCGCCGCATCCACGCGCGATACCGGCCCGCCCGCGTCGAAATACTCGCGCTTGAAGAGGGCGCAGATGGCGTCGCCGCTGATCTCCTCGCCCGATTCGTCCGCCACCGCCTGCACCGCATGACTGAACTCGATCTGCACGCGGCGCGGCGGCGTGAAGCCGAGTCCGCGTTCGAGCAGATAAGTCGCGCCGCCTTTGCCCGACTGGCTGTTCACGCGAATCACGGCGTCGTAGCTGCGGCCGAGATCGGCGGGATCGATCGGCAAATAGGGCACTTCCCACGGCGTGCCGGGCACGCGCTGCGCGAAGCCTTTGCGGATCGCGTCTTGATGCGACCCGGAAAACGCGGTGAACACGAGGTCGCCCGCGTAAGGATGGCGCGGATGCACCGGAAGCTGATTGCAGCGTTCGACGACCCGTCGCACCGCGTCGATGTCCGAGAAGTCGAGGCCGGGATCGATGCCCTGCGTGTACAGATTGAGCGCGAGCGTCACCAGATCGACGTTGCCCGTGCGCTCGCCGTTCCCGAAGAGACAGCCTTCGACGCGATCCGCGCCCGCGAGGAGCGCAAGTTCCGCCGCCGCGACCGCCGTGCCGCGATCATTGTGCGGATGCACCGAGAGCACGATGCTGTCGCGAAAGCCCATGTTGCGGTCCATCCATTCGACCTGATCGGCGAAGACGTTGGGCGTGGCGGATTCGACCGTCGCCGGCAGATTGACGATCATCTTGTGATCGGGCGTCGGACGCCAGACTTGCGCGACGGCATCGCACACTTCGCGCGCGAACGACAATTCCGTCATGCTGAACGTCTCGGGCGAATACTGGTAGATCCAATGCGTGCCCGGCCGCGCCGCCGCGCATTCCTTGATGATGCGCGTGCCCTCGACCGCCAGCGCCTTCACTTCGTCCTTCGACTGATTGAACACGATCCGCCTAAACGACGGCGCGATCGCGTTGTAGAGATGGACGATGACCTTGCTCGCACCTTCGACCGCTTCGAACGTGCGCTCGATCAGTTCGCGGCGCGATTGCACGAGCACTTCAATGGTGACGTCGTCGGGAATGCGCTTCTCGTCGATCAGCTTGCGCACGAAGTCGAAATCGGTCTGCGACGCCGACGGGAATCCCACCTCGATTTCCTTGAAACCCGTTGCCACCAACATCTCGAAGAATTCGAGCTTCGCTGCGATGCTCATTGGCTCGATCAGCGACTGGTTGCCGTCGCGCAGATCGGTGCTCATCCAGACGGGCGCTTTCTCGATCGTGCGATTCGGCCAGCGTCGGCCGTGCAGACGGACTTGCGGGAACGGGCGGTATTTCTCGGCGGGGTTCGGCATCATGATCGTCGATCTCTTTCAGGAGCGTAGCGCCTGCGAGAGCGGCCGACGCCGGCGGCTGGCCGGCTGCGGCGCGATGCACATGAAGCACGCGATGCAGAACCGCGCGCGCGATCCCATTGCGCACCGGCGACGGTGACGCCTGCGACCAACGTGAACGTGCGCGAAGCAGCGTGCATGTGACCCTCGCGTTTTCGATTCGCGGGATGCGCGAACGAAAAACTGACGACTACTAGGTGGTAAGGAAGGAACTGCGGGAACGGCTGGCGGGAACGCGCGCCTGGCGACGCGCGCCGCTACGTCTGGCGACTTACGCTAGACGTAGCGATAGGGGCCGCGCTAGGCGGCCCGAAATAATTCGGAGGGAGAAGAATTGGGTGAAACGCATTGGCCTACTTTAAACCAGCGTTGAAGAAGGTGTCAAATGCGGATTTTCCGATTGCGGTGCCTATACCGGCCGGCGCACCACATCCGCGATCAGTTCCACCTGACGCGCGATAGCGGGCGGCACCGGCACGTCGCCCCGCATCACGTCTTCGATCCAGCGCGCGGTCGTGGCGGCATCGAGCGATTCGGGCAATTCGACGGCGGGCGCGTCCGCCTGCGAACGCTCGGGCGCGACGAGCGTCTCGGCGTGGCCGTCGTGGAACCAGTCGATCTGCACCTGGCGGCGCGTGTCCGCGACCGCCTCGCCTTCGGTGCCGCGCGCGAGCAGCGCGCCGCCTTGCGCGGCATCCGGATGCTCGGTGAAAAGCGCGGTCAGGCTGTCGCGATATTCCGGGTGCGTGTAGTTGACGAGCCGCAGGCCCGGCTCCGCGAACGGCTGCAAAATCTTGACGAGCGTGTGCGTCGAATTGCGCACGCCCATCACGCGCCGAAGGTCCAGCAGCCGCGCGAGCTTCGGCGCGAGCGCCGTCACGGGCGCGAACGCTAGGCGGCGCGAGGCGAGGCTGTCCTCGATCTCGTCGGGCGACGCGGCGTGCGGAATGCCCACTTCGGCGAAGATCGCGGCGCTCGTCACGCGGCCCGGATCGTCCACCACGCCATGCACCAGCACCGGCACGCCTTCGCGCGCGAGCAGGAGCGCGAGCAGCGGCGTCAGGTTCGGCTGCTTGCGCGCGCCGTTGTAGCTCGGGATCGACACGGGGCGCGCGTGCTCGCGGCCTTCCTGGACATGCAGCGGCTCGAACGAACGATGCGCCGCCGCCAGCATCGCGGCGAGTTCGGCGGCCGTCTCGCCCTTCACGCGATACGCGAGCAGCACGGCGCCCAGTTCGACGTCGGAGACGCGGCCATCGAGCATGGCTTCGTAGAGCGAATAGGTGTCGTCACGCGAAAGCGCCCGCGCGCCGTTCGGGCCGCGCCCGATTTCCTTGATATAGCGCGCGCAGGGGAAAGAAGGAGGTGGAGTGTCGGTCATCGGAAGCGTGCGCAGAACGGGCGCTCATTTACATGGTCCTGAGCGGCGCCGTCGCGAGTGGAAGATGCGGTATGACACTCAGTATCGCATTTAAGCGCCGCTTGCAAGTTCGGGGGCGGGCATCCGGCGAGATTGCGCGGCGGATGGAAGGATGGCCGCAGGCCGTCCGAAAGCTCGCGCGCCCGCGCCGGACAAGGCTCGCCACGATTCGCGCCGGCACGTTACACTCGCTTTTTGCGACTCCGGCTGCGAGCGTGAGATGCGCCGGCTATCGAATAACATCAAACAGGAGAGCGGGATGACTTACGTGTTTCCCCCGGCGCCGGCGACCGCCGTTCCGGTCGCGGGTTCGAACGAGCAGTTTCCCGTGCGCCGCATCTACTGCGTCGGACGTAACTACGAAGCGCACGCGCGGGAAATGGGCCACGACCCCGACCGCGAGCCGCCGTTCTTCTTCAGCAAGCCCGCCGACGCCGTGCTGTACGTCGCGCCGGGTTCGACCGGCGAGTTGCCGTACCCGTCGCAGACCAAGAACCTGCACTTCGAGATGGAACTCGTCGCGGCTATCGGCAAGCAGGGCAAGGACATTCCCTCCGACAAGGGCCTCGACTACGTGTACGGCTACGCGCTCGGACTCGACATGACGCGTCGCGACCTGCAAGCCGAAGCAAAGAAGCTCGGCCGTCCGTGGGATACGGCGAAAGGCTTCGATCACTCCGCGCCGCTCGGCCCGATTCATCCGGCGGCGAAGGTCGGGCATCTGGAAAAGAGCGCGATCTGGCTCACGGTCAACGGCGAGGAAAAGCAGCGTTCGGACATCTCTCAGCTGATCTGGTCGGTCGGCGAGACGGTGGCCTATCTCTCGACGCTCTTCGAGCTTTTCCCCGGCGATCTCATCTTCACCGGCACGCCCGAAGGCGTGGGCGCGGTCGTGAAGGGCGATCTGCTGAAGGGCGGCGTGGACGGCATCGGCGACTTCTCCGTGCGCGTGGTCTGAGGCGGCGTGCGGACAATGAAGCTCTACAGCTATTTCCGAAGCTCGGCGGCGTATCGCGTGCGCATCGCGCTGAATCTGAAGGGTCTCGATTACGAGTACGAGGGCGTTCATCTGCTGCGCGACGGCGGCGTGCAACTGAAGCCCGAGTATCGCGCGCTGAATCCGGACGGCATCGTGCCGACGCTCGTCGTCGACGGCGACGTGCTCACGCAGTCGCTCGCCATCATCGAATATCTCGACGAGACGCATCCCGAGCCGCCGCTTTTGCCGCGCGGCGCCTCGGACCGCGCGTTCGTCCGGTCGGTGGCGTTGCAGGTTGCCTGCGAGATTCATCCGCTGGATAACCTGCGCGTGCTGAAGTACCTCAAGCATCAGGTCAAGGTGCCGGACGAGGCGAAGGACGCGTGGTACCGGCATTGGGTGGAAACGGGCTTCGAATCGCTCGAAAAGCGCCTCGCGGCCGATTCGCGCGTCGGCAAGCTGACGTTCGGCGACACGCCGACCATCGCCGATCTGTGCATCGTGCCGCAGGTGTTCAACGCGCGGCGCTTCGGCATCGACCTCGCGCCTTACCCGACCATCGAGCGCATAGCCGATTTCGCGAACCAGATTGACGGCTTCATGCGCGCCGCTCCCGCGCAGCAGCCGGACGCCGAATGACGGCGGCGGTATCTGCTGGAGCCCTGTCGAGTTACTTGTCGGGTGCGGGACTGGGAGCGAGCCTGATCGTGGCGATCGGCGCGCAGAATGCGTTCGTGCTGCGGCAGGGGCTCAAGCGGCGGCACGTGGGCATCGTCGTGTCGATCTGCGCGTTCATCGACGTCATGTTGATCGCGCTCGGCGTCGGCGGCATGGGCGCGCTGATCGCGCGGGCGCCGTTTCTACTCGACGTGATTCGCTGGGCGGGCGCGGTTTTCCTGTTCCTCTACGGCTTGCGCGCGTTCATCGCGGCGTGGCGCGGTCCGGGGCATCTGAACGCGTCAGACGGCGATTCGCAGACGGCGGTCGCGGCGGCGTCCACCGTGGTCGCGCTCTCGCTCCTGAATCCGCACGTTTATCTCGATACGGTGGTGCTGCTCGGCGGCATCGGCGCGCGGCATGCTTGGCCGGGCAATGCATGGTTCGCGGCCGGCGCGATGTGTTCGTCCATCATCTGGTTCACGGCGCTTGGCTATGGGGCGCGTCTTTTGGAGCCGTGGTTCCAGAAGGACGTGTCGTGGCGCGTGCTCGATGTAATCGTCGGCTGTGTCATGTGGTGGATTGCTGCGGCGCTGGTGTTTTCGCGCTGAAGCGACGAAAAAAAGGGCGTCTCGCGGACGCCCTTCTTTTTCAGATCACCCCAGCAACGCGTCGGCGAACTCTTCCGCCTTGAACGGCTGCAAGTCCTCCACCTTCTCGCCGACGCCGATGAAGTACACCGGAATCGGCCGCTGTCGCGCGATGGCGGCGAGAATGCCGCCTTTCGCTGTGCCGTCGAGCTTCGTCACGATGAGGCCGGTCAGACCGAGCGCATCGTCGAACGCCTTCACTTGCGCGAGCGCGTTTTGCCCCGTGTTCGCGTCGATGACGAGCAGCACTTCGTGAGGCGCGTCCGGCATCGCCTTCGCGATCACGCGGCGCACCTTGCGCAACTCTTCCATCAGATGCAGCTGCGTCGGCAGACGGCCAGCGGTGTCGGCCATCATTACATCGATCTTGCGGGCGCGCGCCGCGCCCACGGCGTCGAAAATGACGGCGGCCGCGTCGCCGCTTTCCTGCGCGATCACCGTCACGTTGTTGCGCTCGCCCCAGACGGTGAGCTGTTCGCGGGCGGCGGCGCGAAACGTGTCGCCGGCGGCGAGCAGCACCGACTGGTTGAAGCTCTGCAGATGCTTCGCCAGCTTGCCGATGCTCGTCGTCTTGCCGACGCCGTTCACGCCCGCGATCATCATCACGAGCGGCTGCGCGCGGCCGAGCATCAGCGACTTTTCGAGCGGACGCAGCAAATCGACGAGCAGCTCGCGCAACGCCGCCTTCACCTGCGTGGCCTCCGTCAGCCGCTCGGCGCGCACCTTTTCGCGCAGCGATTCGAGCAGGAATTCGGTGGCATCGACGCCCGCGTCGGACATCAAGAGCGCTGTTTCGAGCTCCTCGTACAGGTCCTCGTCGATCTTCGCGCCGACGAAGATGCCCGTCAGGCTCGAACTGGTCTTCGACAGGCCGTTCCTCAGGCGCGACAGCCACGACTTCTTCGCGGCGGCGTCGGGCTCGGGCGGCGGCAGCACTTCTTCGCTCGCCTCGTCGGTTTCCGGCGCGCGCAGCCATTGCGACTGCGTGCGGCCTTGCCAGTACGGCTTCGGTTCTTCGTTTGCGGCAGCTTGAGCGGGCTGCGCGGGCGGTTCAGGCTCGACGGCAGGTGGCGCTTCCGAAGGGATGGCGGCGTCGACGGCGGGCTCGCGGTCCAGTTCCGCCTCGATCACGGGAGCGGACGCTTCTTCGTCCTCTGCGGCGTCGGGCGTGTTCTCGGCGGATGGGTCGAGCGGCGCGTCAGCCGGCTTTTTGAATCGTTTGAAAAAGCTGAACATGGTCTCGGACGATGATGCGCGCGTCAATCGACGGCCCGGCGCGCTCGTGGAAGAACGCCGCGCAATGGCCCGCGCAAGAAGAGGTAAGCCGCGTATTTTATCAGGCGCCGTCTATCGCGCTTGTGCGCCAGCCGCCTGTGGTAACGTTGGCTTTCACTATGCGCGCCGTGCATTCGGCGCCCGCGCCCGATTCCAACGCTTCCCTCTATGTCCCGTTCCTCCGCATCACGCTCGACCGCTTCCGCCGCCTCGCACCGCGCGCCTTCGCGCGGCGGCAAGCCGCACACCATCCGCATCATCGGCGGCAACTGGAAGCGCACGCCGCTGCCCGTGCTCGACCTCGAAGGTCTGCGTCCGACGCCCGACCGCGTGCGCGAGACGCTCTTCAACTGGCTCGGTCAGGATCTCGACGGCCAGCGATGTCTCGATCTCTTCGCCGGCAGCGGGGCGCTCGGGTTCGAGGCGGCGTCGCGCGGCGCGTCGCGCGTGCTGATGGTCGAGCGTAACGCGCGAGCCGCCGCGCAGCTTCGCGCGAATCTGGACCGGCTCGCCGCCCGCAACATCGAAGTGGCCGAAGCCGATGCGCTGCGGCTCGCCGCCGGCCTCGCGCCCGGTTCGTTCGACGTGATCTTCCTCGATCCCCCTTTCGGCGATCAGGCGTTGCTCACGCGCGCGCTCGAACTCGCCGCGCCGCTCGCCGCGCCCGATGGCGCCATCTACGTCGAATGCGGCGAGCCGCTGGACCCCGCCGCCATCGACGCGCTGTCCGGCTGGACCGTGGCCCGCGAGGGCAAGGCGGGCGCGGTTCGGTATCATTTGCTGCGCCGCCAAAATGAGGAATAATGCGCTGCCGAATCCGGGCGCCGAGGCGTACTGGAACGGGCATCGCGGGAATGACGGTCGCCGGAGCGCGGCCCAAGGTCAATAAAAGAGGAGAAGCTCATGGTTGTCGCCGTGTACCCGGGAACATTCGACCCGCTGACGCGCGGGCATGAAGACATCGTGCGGCGCGCATCGAGCATTTTCGATACGCTGGTCGTGGGCGTGGCGGACAGCCGCGCGAAGAAGCCGTTTTTCACGCTGCAGGAGCGGCTCGATATCGCGCATGACGTGCTCGGGCATTATCCGAACGTGCAAGTGAGCAGCTTCACCGGGCTACTGAAGGACTTCGTGCGAAAGAACAATGCGCGCGTGATCGTGCGCGGCCTGCGCGCCGTCTCGGACTTCGAATACGAGTTTCAGATGGCCGGCATGAACCGCTATCTGCTGCCCGACGTCGAAACCATGTTCATGACGCCGTCGGACCAGTATCAATTCATCTCGGGCACCATCGTGCGCGAGATCGCGCAACTCGGCGGCGACGTCAGCAAGTTCGTGTTTCCTTCCGTCGAGAAGCGGCTGATCGACAAGGTCGCGGCTCCGCAAAAGGATCCCGCCGCGCCGTAAGCATGGGCCCGACGCTTAGTCGGGCGCGCCGTGCTTGTCTGCCGCTTTGGAGAATGCCTCGGCGAGCTTGTCGAAATGACGTAGCGCGCCGGGCGTTAGCTCGATCTGCTTGCGGCGCGCGTCTTCGGTATCGGTGAGGACGATCCAGCCCTTCTCGCGCATCGACGTGATGCGCGCGTGCAGCGTCGCGGGCGACCCGAACTGGCTTTGCGCCATCATGTCCCGCACGGAAAGACGCGCTTTCTGCTGGCTCATGCGCGCGACAAATTCGAGAATGCGCTCCTCCAGCGGATCGAGCGCGGGCAGTCCCCGCAGCGCTTCGGCGAGCTGAAGAAAGCGGAGATAGATATCGGCGGGGCGGGTCATGCCTGTGCTTCATCCAGTGTGACGGCTCGATCCGCATCAACCGTGTGAGCTAAGATGAGCCGATAACAACGGGTGGCGGCCATTCTACTCCCATGTCCAATCTGCGCTTGCACGTCGTCTCCGTGATCGGCACAGCGGCCGTGTTCGTGCTGTCTTTGTGGCTCAACGAACGCGTCTTCGCGCACACCGAGTTCGTCCGGGGCGTCAACTGGATCTATCTGCCGTCGGGCGTGAGGCTGCTTAGTACGCTGCTCTTGGGCGGCGACGGCGCGCTCGGCTTGCTGATCGCGAGCTGGCTCGTCGACTTCTTCTACTTCTTCCCGCACGACCCCGTGCGCGCGTTCGCCGGGGGCATTATCGCGACGGTCGCGCCGTATGCGGTGTATCGGCTGGCGCGTGAGTGGTACGGGCTCAAGGCGTCATTGGCGAACCTCACCGCGAACCGCCTGTTGACTCTCGCGCTCGCCTATTCCATCGCGAATCCGCTGTTGCATCACATCTGGTTTGCGCTGCGCGGGGATACGCAGAATATCGTCGAGCGGTTCTTCGTGATGGTCGCAGGCGATCTGGCCGGCGCGTTGATCGTGCTGTACGCGGCGAAAGCGCTACTGGCCGTCGTGTTCAGACACGGGCTGCCTCGCGGAGAACGGCTCGAGGACTAGCGCCAGCGCGCCGCTATGCGCGGTGATGCATGAACGCGTTCGGATAGAGCAGCGAAAGCGTGATGATGACGACGCAAAACGTCCAGAACACGACATACAGCGTGCTGCCCAGGGCGGTAAGCGTGTGCTTGCGATTCGACAACGTGATCACGGTGAACAATGCCACTCCGGGTCGGCGGCACGTGGCGCAGACCAAAAGCAGCGACAAGCATCCAACGAGACCGAGAAGCGCAAGCATAGGTCGCTCTTACAGTGATGAATATCGGTAAAACGAAGCCGGAATCGATATGAAATCTATAACGATCCGGCCGCGCGACGGGCACTCATAGTTCACTGCTGGTTTACGGCGGAAGCCCGCCAAACCTGAGGGTCCGCGCGCTGTTCACGGTCGCGCGCACCGGCGCGCGACGCGCCGGCACGTTATAATCGCTTGTTTTTTAACGCAAAGCTGGCTGCGACATGTCTCTGATCATCACCGACGAGTGCATCAACTGTGACGTCTGCGAGCCCGAGTGCCCCAACGACGCTATCTCGATGGGTACGGACATCTACGTGATCGATCCGAACAAGTGCACGGAATGCGTCGGCCACTTCGATGAACCGCAGTGCCAGCAAGTTTGCCCCGTCGAGTGCATTCCGCGCGATCCGGCGCACGTCGAAACGCCGGAGCAACTGCTGACGAAATACCACGCGTTGATGGCGGCGAAGGGCCGATAAGACTCAACCGCCAATCAACTCTTCGAGCGCAGCCGTTAGCGCATCGCATTCGGCGTCCGTGCCGATGGAAATGCGCAAATGCTGGTCGATGCGGGGCAGCTTGAAGTGCCGCACGAATATCTCGCGTTGCCGGAGCGCGGCGGCGAGGGCGGCGGCATCGTGAGCGGGATGCTTCGCGAACACGAAGTTCGCCGCCGAAGGCACCACGTCGAATCCCAGGCGCTGCAAGCGCGCGTTCAGCCTTTCGCGACTCGCCACGACCTTCCTGCAGCTTTCCTCGAACCACGCGCGGTCTTCGTACGACGCGAGCGCCGCCGCTTGCGCGAGCCGATCAAGCGGATACGAATTGAAGCTGTCCTTCACGCGCGTCAGCCCCTCGATCAGCGCTGCATCGCCGAACGCGAAGCCCACGCGCATGCCCGCGAGCGAGCGCGCCTTCGATGTCGTCTGCACGACGAGCAGATTCGGATACGCGTCGATCAGGCGCGCGGCGGATTGCGCGCCGAAATCGACATACGCCTCGTCGATGATCACCGGCACGTCCGGATTCGCCTTCAACAACGCTTCGATGTCCGCGAGCGGCAGCGCGCGGCCGGTCGGCGCGTTCGGATTCGGCAGCAGCACGCCGCCGTTCGGCGCGCGGTAAGCGTCGATATCGACGGCGAAAGCGGCATCGAGCGGAACAGTCTGGTACGCCACGCCGTAAAGCTGCGCGTAGACCGGGTAGAAGCTGTACGTGATATCGGGAAAGCGGATCGGCAGGTCGCGCTTGAGCAGCGCCTGGAATGCATGCGCGAGCACCTCATCGGAACCGTTGCCCGCGAAAACCTGCTCGACGCGCACGCCGTGGTGCGCGGCCACCGCCTCGCGCAGCGCGCGGGCCGTCGGATCGGGATACTTGCGCAGCGACGCGCCGTCTTCGCCGAGTTCGCGGCGGATCGCCTCGACCACGCGCGGCGACGGCGGATACGGATTTTCGTTCGTGTTCAGCTTGATCGGATGCGTCAGCGCGGGCTGCTCGCCCGGCACATACGGCGTCAGACGATGAACGATATCGCTCCAGAAACGGCTCACGTTGGGCTCCAGATTCGTGGTCAGGAATTGCGGTGCAGGTTCATCATCGCGCGTTCGGTCTCGCCCGCGACGACGAACGGCATGACGGCGAGCGCGCGCTCGATCGACTGATCGATGACGTCCTGTTCCTCGCGGCGCGGCGGCTTCAGCACGAAATTCGCGACATCCGGCTTCGCGCCCGCTCGCGCGCCTTCGGGAATCAGATCGCGCGGATGCCCGATGCCGATGCGCAAGCGCCAATACTGCTGCGACGACAAGTGCGCCGAAATGTCCTTCAGCCCGTTGTGGCCGCCGCTGCCGCCGCCGAGCTTCAACTTGACGGTGCCGGGCGGGAGGTCGAGTTCGTCGTGCGCGACGAGAATCTCGTCGGGCAGAATTTTGAAGAACTGCGCGACCGCGACGACCGACTGGCCGGAGCGGTTCATGAACGTCTGCGGTTCCAGCAGGTGAATCTCATGGCCGTGCAGACGCCCTTTGCCGTAATGCCCGTGAAACCGCCGTTCGTCGCGCAGCGTCGCGCCGGCATCGCGCGCCAGTTGATCGACGAACCAGAAGCCCGCGTTATGGCGCGTCGCCGTGTATTCGGCGCCCGGATTGCCGAGGCCAACGATCAGCTTGATCATGTCGAATCGTCGCGAGCTGCTGCCCGCGTGTTGTCATGCGAAAAAAAACCCGCCGGGGCTTGCACACCGGCGGGTCACGTCGACCGTTCCGTGAACGGATCGAGAGGATACTACAGCGCCGTCAGGCACCTTGCGAAGCTTAGGCAGCCGGCGTTTCGCCTTCCGCTGCGTCGCCTGCCGCATCCGACTGCTTCGCAGCCGGCACGGTCGCCGATGCCACCACCGGATTTTCCGCCTCGACGTGCGCGGTCAGCGCGACGCCCTTCGGCAGCGTGATGTCCTTCGCGTGCATCGTCTGGCCGGCTTCGATCTTCGCCAGATCGATTTCGAGGAATTCCGGCAGGTCGCCCGGCAGGCATTCCACTTCCAGTTCGGTGACGACGTGCGAGATCACGGCGCCCGCCAGCTTCACGGCCGGATTCGTTTCCTGATTCATGAAGTGCAGCGGCACCTTGGTGTGCAGCTTCTTCGTCGAATCGACGCGCTGGAAATCCACGTGCAGCACGAGTTGCTTGAACGGGTGATATTGCACGTCGCGCAGCAGCACTTGCTGCGAGTTGCCACCGACTTCCAGGTCGAGAATCGACGAATGGAACACTTCCTTCTTCAGGGCGTGCCACAGGGCGTTGTGGTCGAGCTCGACCAGTTGAACGTCCGCGTTACCGCCATACACGATACCCGGGGTCTTGCCCGAGTTACGCAGGCGGCGGCTCGCACCCGTACCTTGCTTGCTACGCTCGAAAGCGACGACTTTCATTTCAGACTCCTATAACTGCCCGCGACCAGGCAGGGAAAACGGATCATCAAAGGGACGATCCCATAACAAACGGCGCGAACCTTCGTACGTTCGCGCCGATCATGCAAGAACGCGAAGCCGGAGCCTCGCGTGTATTGCCAATGCTTTAGCCTTCGGCGAAGAGCGACATTACCGAGTCGCCGCGCCGGATGCGCGAGAACGTCTCCGCGAGCAGTCCTGCGCTCGTCAGCGGACGAATCTTCGGGCACGCCAGCGATTCCGCCGACAGCGGAATGGTGTCCGTGACGACGAGTTCGTCCAGTTGCGACGCCGTGATGCGCTCCGCGGCGCCACCCGACAGAACCGGGTGCGTTGCGTAGGCGAAAACCTGCTTCGCGCCGCGATCCTTCAACACTTGCGCGGCCTTGCAGAGCGTGCCGGCCGTATCGACCATGTCGTCCATGATGACGCAGGTGCGGCCTTCGACTTCACCGATGATGTTCATCACCTCGGCGACGTTCGCCTTCGGACGGCGCTTGTCGATGATCGCGAGATCCGTGTTCATCTGCTTGGCGAGCGCGCGGGCGCGCACCACGCCGCCGACGTCCGGCGACACGATCAGCAGATGATCATGGTTCTGCTTGCGCAGATCGCCGAGCAGAACGGGCGTTGCGTAGATGTTGTCGACGGGAATGTCGAAGAAACCTTGAATCTGGTCGGCGTGAAGGTCCATGGTGATCACGCGATCGACGCCGGCAATTTCCAGCATGTTCGCGACGACCTTCGCCGAGATAGCCACGCGCGCGGAACGCGGGCGGCGGTCCTGGCGCGCATAGCCGAAGTAGGGGATGGCTGCGGTGATCCGGCCTGCGGATGCGCGCTTGAGCGCATCGACCATGATCATGAGTTCCATCAGGTTATCGTTCGTCGGTGCGCACGTGGACTGAAGAACGAAGACGTCTTTGCCTCGCACGTTTTCCTGGATCTCGACCATGATTTCGCCGTCGGAGAAACGGCTGACCATTGCTTTGCCGAGAGGGATTCCTAGGATCTTGACGACTTCCTGAGCAAGCGCGGGATTCGCGTTGCCAGTAAAAACCATCAGGCCGTCACTGCTCATCGTGCACCTGTCTGCGGCTGGAGGCGTGAGGAAAACGCGAGAAAGAATGGCAGGGGAGGAAGGACTCGAACCCTCGCATGCCGGAATCAAAATCCGGTGCCTTGACCAACTTGGCGACTCCCCTACACTTAACCTTGAATCTTGCCGGGAAGTGTAGGACATACCCGACAAAACTAAATCTATGACGCGAAAGCGAAGAGAGGATGAGAATCCAGACTGCTTGTCACCACACTGCTCCAGCTTGCCGGCAGCTTGGCTTGCGCCAACTCCGCTTCGGCCTGGCTGGGGAAAGCGGCGAACACGCTTGCTCCAGATCCGGTCATTCGCGCCGGTGCGAGATTGGAAAACCACTCGAGCACCTTTGCAACTTCCGCGTACTTTTCTGCAACTACAGCCTGCATGTCGTTCCGACCGAAGCTGTCTGGCCAGTTAGTGTCTGACCTTTGCTGTGCAAGAAAGTCCATGATTGTGGCGACTTTCGTATCCCGTGTCAAGCTTTTTTCGGAGAAAATCGCCGCAGTCGGAACGTGCACAGCGGGCGCGACTACCAGGAAGAAGCGTTTCGGCAGTTTCACCGCCTGCAGCGCCTCGCCCACACCCTCTGCAAATGCATTCTGCCCGAAGACAAAAAACGGCACGTCCGCGCCGAGTTGCAGGGCGAGATTCTGCAGAGTTTCACGCGAAAGGTCAACTCCCCATAGACGATTCAACGCCAAAAGAGTCGTCGCTGCGTCGGAACTTCCTCCGCCGAGACCCGCGCCCATCGGCAGACGCTTGTCGATCTCGATCTCGACGCCATAACGGCTGCCCGTGTGCTTTTGAAGCAATCGGGCGGCCCGCACGACGAGGTCGTCGTCCTCGGCCACGCCGGGCACGTCCGTCTTGCGCGTTACGACGCCGTCTTCGCGGCGCTTGAAATGCAGGACATCGCCCCAGTCGAGCAGCTGAAAGACGGTTTGCAGCTCGTGATAGCCATCCGGGCGACGGCCCGTGATGTGCAGAAACAGGTTCAGCTTCGCGGGCGCGAGGCAATCGCGCATCGAATCGTTGGAAGAGGACATGCGGCAGGCGATAAAACGTTACTGGTCGATGACGAGCTTGATGTCGAGCGGCGGCTCGCTGCGCGTGAGGTTGACGCGCTTGACGCCGGTGGCGGGCGGCTCGGCATAGGCGAGGTAGTCGATCGTCCAGCCGTCCTGCTTGATTTCCTTGGGACGGCCGTTGTTCGATTCGGGGTCGAGCGTCGTCTCGGCGCGCGATGTCGGCGCCGCCGACGGTTGCAGCCAGTAGCGCAAGCCTTCGACGGGCAGCGCGAAGCCGAGCGCGTTGCGCATCAAGTCGGAGACGTTGTCCGCGTTGAGCGGCTGGCGGTTCGGCAATTCGAGCGTCGCGAGGGAAGGCGACGACGTGACGATCGCCATGGTCTGCCCGAGCGGATTGCGCAACTGAAGCGTGACCGTATCGCCCGTTTCCTGCCAGTCGAAGTTGCCGTAGGCGTTACGCGCGACGCCGTTCTGATCGTCGTATTGCACGGCGAAGCGCCCGTGGTACATGCGGCTCGTCTGCGTCGCGAGCGATGTCGAGCCTTCCGACGTGGTCGGCAGGCGCGGTTGCAGCGCACAGCCGGACAAAACCAGCGCGGCAGCCGCCGCGAATCCGAGCGCGCAGCGCCGCGCCCCGGGACGCTTCCCGCCGGCGAAGAAGTCGAATGCCATTAGAGATCGTTCACCTGAAGTCGTTTCAGCGTTTTGACGAGCGTATCGTTGCCCGGTTCGAGCTTCTGAGCCTGCCGCCACGTGGCGCGCGCCTGGTCCTGCTGGCCGGACTTCCACTGCACTTCGCCGAGATGAGCGCCGATTTCGGCGTTCGGCTGAAGGTCATAAGCATTCTTGAGGATCTTCTCGGCTTCCGCTGCGTTTCCTTGGCGGAAGCGCGCCCAGCCGAGGCTGTCCATGATGAACGCGTCGTTCGGCGCGAGCGACACCGCCTTTTCGATCAGATGCACCGCTTCGTCGAGCCGCTGATTCCGATCGACGAGCGAATACCCGAGCGCGTTATACGCCTGCGGGTTGTTCGGCTGCGTGCGCATGAGCGTGCGCAATTGCGTTTCCATCACGTCGTAGTGGCCGTTCTTTTCGGCGGCCATCGCGTAGTCGTAGACGAGGTCGGGATCGTCCGGAAACGCGGCGACCGCCTTCGCCAGATTCTCCTCGGCTTCCTTGTAGCGATGCGCTTCGAAGAGAATCGCCGAATCGGTGCGCGCGAGAAGCGCGAGATCGCGCGGATCCGAGCTTTGCAGACTGTTGATGAGCGCGCGGGCATCGTCGACCTTGCCCTGCTTCGCGAGCAATTGCGCCCGCGTGATCTGCGCCGGCAGATACTGCTGGCTCGTGCGCGGAATCTTGTCGAGCCATTGCGCGGCGGCGGTTTCGTCCTTCTGCTCGAGCGCGAGCTGCGCGAGATAGATATAAGCCTGACCGGGGTCCGCGCCCGGCGTGCTTTCGGCAGCCTTCGCGTACTGGTTCAGATAGTCCTTCGCCTTGTCGAACTGCTTTTTCTGAATGTCGATGAGCGCGAGCGCCATCAACGGCGTCAGGTCCTTCGAATCGTTCTTGCGCATGATTTCGAACTGCTTCTGCGCGTCGTCGAGCCGGTCGGACGACAGATACAGTTGCGCGAGCGCGAGCCGCGCATCATGCGACTTCGGATTCTTCGCCAAATACTGCTCGAACGAAGCGATGCCTTCCGCGCGCTCCTGCGGCCCCATGCGCGCGAGCGTCAACGCGGCGGGCAAATAGTCGGGCCGCAATTGCAGCGCCTTTTCGAGCGATGCCTTCGCGCCCGGCTGATCGTCCGCGAGCAACTGCTGACGCGCGATCGCGAGTTGCGCTTCCGGGCGATCGCGGTCGTTCGCGGTGAGATCCTTCAGCACGTTGAGGCCGCCCACGCGATTCGGGCCGCGCGCCAGCAGCGCTTGCAGCGAGAGAAGCGCCTCGCCGCGCTGCTCGGGCGACACCTTCGCGAGTTCGCGCTCGAGCGTGGGCTTCGCGTCGTCGGGCTTGCCGGAGACGATCAGAAGCGATGCGCTCAGCTGCGCCGCGCGCTCCGAATGCGGCGCGAACTGCTGCCAGAGTTGGGCGGACGTGAGCGCGTCGTTGGGACTTTGCGCGGCAATGGCGATCTCGGTCGCGCGCTGAGCGAAGCGCGGATCGTGCGTGTCGCGGGCGAGCGAGAGATAAGTCTGGAAAGCGGGCGCGGGCTGTCCGCGCTGCAACGCGACTTCGGCGGCCAGCACCTGAAACACGATCTGGCTCGATACATCCACATTCGGCAGGTCTTGCTGCTCCGCGCCGCTGACGGGCGCGGTGAGCGCGTCGGCGGCCGTTTGGGCAGCGGAATCGTCGTCGCCAGGAACGGGCGTCGCGTTGGGCGACTGCGCATGCGCGGGCGCAAACGCGAGTGCGGCGAGTGCCAGCGCCACCGCGCCGGCGGCGCGCGACATTGGCATCGCGAACGATTGCGTCAAGCCGGCCTGACGCTTCGCAAACAGCTTCATGACGAACGAGTTCATGGAAATCCAGACGATGTTTCGGTCGATTGTAACGCGGTCGCTAAAATACCGGCACAACCCGCTGAAGCAAGTCTCTCTCCAGAAAATGCCCGAACTTCCGGAAGTCGAAGTCACCCGCCGGGGAATCGAACCCTACGTGGCGGGAAGGCGCGTCGAGCATGTCGACGTTCGCACGCCGGCGCTGCGCTGGCCCATCCCGAAGCATCTCGCGAAGACGCTCGGGCATCTGAAAATCGAGAAGGTCGAGCGGCGCGGCAAGTATCTGTTGTTCGAGACCGCCGAAGGCTGGCTCATCGTTCATCTCGGGATGACCGGCACGCTGCGCGTGCTGCGCAACGTGCCGCGGCCGCCCGACGCCGCGAAGCACGATCACGTCGATCTGGTCTTCGACGAATTCATTCTGCGTTTTCGCGATCCGCGCCGCTTCGGCGCGATGCTCTGGCATCCGCGCGAAGACGGCGACGTACTCGCGCATCCGCTGCTCGCGAGTCTGGGCGTCGAGCCCTTCTCGCCGGAGTTCTCGGGCGCGCTGCTGTTTCGCGAGACGCGCGGGCGCAAGGTCTCGGTGAAGCAGGCGCTGCTCGCGGGCGGCATTGTCGTTGGCGTGGGGAATATTTATGCGTCGGAGAGCCTGTTTCGTGCGGGCATCCGGCCGACGACCGCCGCTGGCCGCATTTCGCTGGTGCGCTACGATCTGCTCGCGGATGCGGTGCGCGTGACGCTCGCCGCGGCCATCGACAAGGGCGGCAGCACGCTGCGCGATTTCGTCGGCAGCAATGGCGAATCGGGATACTTCCAGCTCGACTACTTCGTCTATGATCGCGCGGGTCTGCCGTGCCACGTCTGCGGCACGGCCATCCGCCAAATCGTCCAGGGACAGCGTTCGACTTACTTTTGTCCGCGCTGCCAACGCTAAATCCGATGCTCGCACTCACCGATTTCTTCGCGCGCCTGATCGCGTGGCAACGCATTCATGGCCGGCACGATCTGCCGTGGCAGAACACGCGCGACGCCTATCGCATCTGGCTCTCGGAGATCATGCTGCAGCAGACGCAGGTGACGACGGTCATCCCGTACTACGCGCGCTTTCTCGAACGCTTTCCGACCGTGACCGCGCTCGCGGATGCGCCAATCGACGACGTGATGGCGCTGTGGGCCGGTCTCGGCTATTACTCGCGCGCGCGCAATCTGCATCGCTGCGCGCAGGTCGTCGCGCACGAGCATGGCGGGGAGTTTCCCCGAACGGTCGATGAACTCTCGGAGTTGCCGGGCATCGGGCGCTCGACGGCGGCGGCCATCGCGTCGTTCGCGTTCGGCGCGCGCGCGACGATTCTCGATGGCAACGTGAAGCGCGTGCTGGCCCGCGTCTTCGGCGTGGAAGGATTTCCGGGCGAGAAGCGCGTTGAAAACGCGATGTGGACGCTGGCTGAATCGCTCCTGCCCGACGCCGCCGACAAGAACGAAGTCACCGCCTACACGCAAGGCTTGATGGACCTCGGCGCGACGCTCTGCGTGCGCGGCAAGCCGGACTGCGCGCGGTGTCCGTTCGCCTCGGATTGCGTCGCGAATGTCGAAGGGCGGCAGCGCGAACTGCCGGCAGCGCGCCCGAAAAAGACGGTGCCGACGCGCAAGACGTGGATGCTGGTGCTGAAGGACGGCGACTCGATCCTGCTGGAGAAGCGTCCGCCGACGGGCATCTGGGGCGGCCTGTGGAGCCTGCCCGAAGCGCCGGACGAGGCCGCGCTCACCGCAGTCGCGCAAGACAACGGCTGCGAGGCGGACTTGCAGCGTCTAACGCCTTTCTCGCACACGTTCACGCACTTCAAGCTCGACATCGAGCCGCGCCTCGGCGAAATGCGCGGCGCGACGCCGGAGGCAAAGGACGCGCGCACGGTTTGGGCGCCGCTCTCGCGCATCGATTCGTTCGGCGTGCCCGCGCCCGTGCGCAAGCTGCTCGACGCGCTGACCGGCTCGCTGCTTTAAAGCAGTTGATGATGCTGCATGTAGTGATGCACGACGTCGATACGTGCGCCTGCGTCGAGCAGTTCCATCAGCTTCTGGCGGGAGCGCATCGGAATCGGCAGGATTTCGGAGAGCCGGTTCGAGACCCACGTGGGATCGTCCAGCAGAAACGGCTCGATGAACGGCAGGTTCTCCGGCTCCCGCGTCTTGATGGCCTCGATGATCCGTTCGAGCACTTCTGCGCACGCGCCGAACTTGGCGAGCGTCTCGGCGCCTTGCAGCGGCCGGTCGTCGCCATATAGCTCGGCGGTGCCGACGAGCAGATTGCTGGCCTCCACGCGATGCGAAAGCAGCCGGAATCGCTCAGTGCCGCGCGCCTGCACGAGTAGCAGGCCGAAGGTATCGACATCGCACTCGATGATTTCCGCGAGGCAGCCCACGTTCTCGGGCACCGACGGATCCCCGGGCGACGCGATCTCGTGCCCGCTCTTCAGCAGACACACGCCGAACGGCGTCTTCTCGCGCAGGCAGGCGCGCGCCATGTCGAGATAACGTGCCTCGAAAATCTTGAGCGGCAGAAGCCCGCCGGGGAAAAGCACGGTGTGCAGCGGAAACAGCGGCACGTCGAAGAGAACGGGACTCGCGGGATTCGAGGACATCGCACCCCTCCAGGGTGGACCGCCGGCGCGGCGATCAGGTTCGCGTGGTGCTCGCGCTCTCATCTACGGGGATGGGCGCGTCACGATGCCGCACGATCACGGTTGCAGCGTCGCGAAAGCGCGCGGCGAGCGCCTCCGCGATATACACCGAGCGATGCTGCCCGCCCGTGCACCCGATCGCGACGGTGAGATAGCTGCGGTTGTCGTCGCGAAAACGCGGCAGCCATTTGCCGACGAAGCCGCCGATATCGTCGATCATCTCGCCGACCATCGGCTGGGCCGAGAGATAGTCGATGATCGGCTGATCGCAGCCGGTGAACGGGCGCAACTCGCGGTCGTAATACGGGTTCGGCAGCGTGCGCACGTCGAAAACGAGATCGGCGTCGAGCGGCACGCCGCGTTTGAATCCGAACGATTCGAACATCAACGTGAGATCGGCGGCGTCCGTTTCGACGAAGCGCCGGACCCACGCGCGCAGCACGTTCGCGCGCAGATTGCTCGTGTCGATCTGATGCCCGTATTCCGCGAGACCCGCGACGAGTTCGCGCTCCCGCTCGATGGCTTCGCCAAGCGAATTCAGCACGCCCACGCTCGCGTCGTGCCCCGGCGGACCGGACAGCGGATGACGGCGGCGCGTCTCCGAGAAGCGTTGAATGAGCGCCTGCGTGCTGGCATTGAGGAACAGCACGCGCAGGTCGTAGGCTTTCGTAAGGTTGTCGATGATGGACGGAACTTCGTCGAGCGACAGGCTGGAACGCGCGTCGATCGCGACGGCGAGACGTTGCTGCCCCTCGCTTGCGAGATAGGCGGCGAGTTCGGGCAGAAAGCGCGGAGGCAGATTGTCGACGCAGTAGTAGCCGCCGTCTTCGAGCGCATTGAGCGCGACGGACTTGCCGGAGCCGGAAATGCCGGTAATCAGGATGATACGCATGGAAGTGTGCTCGTTCGCTTCATCTTAGCACCAGCGTATCGTACGGACTTCGTGCGGATTCCGTGAAGACGCGCGGGCTTCAGATGAGTTTGCCGGGAAACTGGCTGTCCGGGTCCTGCATGGCAAGCCGCTGACGGTCCATGAAATCGCGCAAGGTGTCGATGCCGCGCAATTGCAGAATCGTGTTGCGCACTGCCGCTTCCACCAGCACAGCAAGGTTGCGGCCTGCGGCGACTTGAATCGTCACTTTGCTGATGGGCAGGCCGAGCACGTCGACGGTCTGACTTTCGAGCGGCAGGCGCTGGAATTCGCCGTCCGGGCGGCGTACGAGCTGCACGATCAGCTTGAGCTTCATCTTGCGGCGCACCGCGGTCTCGCCGAAGATGGTCTTGATATCGAGCAGGCCGAGGCCGCGCACTTCCAGCAGGTTTTGCAGAAGCGGCGGGCAGCGTCCTTCGACGAAATCGGGACCGAGACGCACGAAATCGACGGCGTCGTCGGCAACGAGTCCGTGGCCGCGGCTGATGAGTTCGAGGCCGAGTTCGCTCTTGCCGAGGCCGGAATCGCCCGTCAGCAGCACGCCCATGCCGAGAATGTCGATGAACACGCCGTGCAGCGTGGCGCGCGGCGCGAGAATGCGCGACATGTACGCGCGCAGACTGTCGATGACGGCCGCCGCCGACATGCGCGTGGTGAAAAGCGGCGTCGACGAGCGCGTGCAGCGAAGCACGAGTTCGGGCGGCGCGCCCACTTCGCCCGCGACCACGAGAAACGGCGGCTCCAGCGCGATCAGCTCGGCCATGTGGCGCGAGCGGTCTTCGTCGGATTGACGCTGGTAGTAGTTGATCTCGGCGTCGCCCAGCACCTGAATGCGGTTCGGGTGGATGAGATTCAGGTGGCCGACGAGGTCGGCGCTCGACGTTGCGTTCGCCACCGTTTCGCTCGAGAACCCGCGTTCCCAGCCTTCATGCCCGGTGAGCCAACTGAGCTTCAGAGCGGCGGCGTTGTCGTCGAAAATACTTTGGGCGTTGATGCTGGACGTATCCATGAGGCCGGAACTCCGTTGGAAGCCGGGAGCAGCCTTCGCGTGACGAAGCCTGTGCTTCGATTCGCCGCATGGCGCTGCGTTTGACCGATTGTGCCGCAGAAGCACCGCGCATGCGAGACGCGTCAAAAGCGCGCGAGCGGCGCGGCGTGCTTGTTACGCTTCTGAGATGCGGCGGCCCGCGTCTATGCGGCGATTACGGTTGCCATTGCGTGAGCACCTGATACAGCGCCTCGCGGTCTTCTTCCTTGTGCAGACGCTCGCGCGCTTCGCTGTCGGAGAGCAGTTGCGCGATCTCCGACAGAATTTCGAGGTGCTGCTGCGTGGCCTGTTCGGGCACGAGCAGGAAAATGAGTAGCGACACCGGCTGACCGTCGGGCGATTCGAACGCAACCGGCTCGGCCAGGCGCACAAAGGCGGCGAGCGGCTGCTTCAGCCCCTTGATGCGGCCGTGCGGAATGGCGACGCCTTCGCCTAGCCCGGTCGAACCCAGGCGCTCGCGGGCGAAGAGGTTGTCGGTGACGATGCTGCGGGCGATGCCGTTCTGGTTCTCGAAAATTAGGCCCGCTTGCTCGAATACACGCTTCTTGCTGGTGACGGACAGTCCGAGAACCACGTTCTCGATGGGAAGAAATTTGGCTAAACGATTCATGTTGGCAGGCTGATGCGTGGCCTGATAGCTCCTCATCGTGGCTGCTGTCTGAAAGCGCTCACGGCGATGGTGTACGGAAGATGCGCTTGCGGCGTTCCCCGCGGCGTTACTGTACTGCGGACCCCGATCATAACCGGCTCATTATAGAACAGCGGAAAGCACGATGGTGCGGCGCGCCATTGCAGTCGCCGCAATCGAATGTGCAGTACAAAGCCCGGAAAATCAATGCTTTGTGCCACGCCGACATGCACTATGCAACAAAAACGCCGCCAATGGGCGGCGTTTGTCCGAAGCGGGCGTTTCTCTGGCGCTTTTCGATTCGAGGAATGCCTCGAATCGCGCCCGCCGATGCCCGGCGGGCTGCGCCGCTTCGCGCGCCTGCCGCTTAAGGCAAGGGCGCTTCCAGTCCGCGCGCTTCTTCGCGGTACTTCGCGGCTTCGTGCGCGTGCCCCTGGATCTTGTCCTTGTGGCGGATCACCTGGCGATCCAGCTTGTCGACCATCAGGTCGATGGCCGCGTACATATCAGCGTCACAACTCTCGATGAAAATGTCCTTGCCCTTCAAGTGCAGATTGATTTCCGCCTTGTTGCGCTTGTCCTTGTCCCTATGAGTGTCGACCGAGAGGACAACGTTGCCGTCCATCACCTGATCAAAATGACGGAGCACTCTGTCCAGCTTCGTGATCACAAACTCGCGCAACGCAGGCGTCAATTCGAGGTGGTGTCCACTGATCTTCAGATTCATAGTTGCTCTCCAAGCTAAGGGCCGTTGAATCACGGCGGCTCGTCCGATACCGGTCGGCTACGCGTCCCGCCGTGCACGATGTTTGTACGCGCAAGGAACGGGCCGCTTGGCCGGCTCGTCCGCGCTTTCGCGATGCGGCCGGTAAAAGTCCACCGCGGTATGCGGTGAACCACAGAGACGGGTCAAAGAGACTTGCGCAGATTGACTGCGGGGATTTTCAGCGCCTCGCGGTACTTGGCGACGGTGCGCCGCGCAACCACGAAGCCTTGTTCCGCCAGCAGTTCGGCGATGCGGCTGTCTGAAAGAGGAGTTTTGGGGTCTTCCGCTCCTATCAGTTGCTTGATGAGGGCCCGGATCGCCGTGGACGATGCGGCGCCGCCCGTGTCGGTGGAAACGTGCGATCCAAAGAAGTACTTAAATTCAAGCGTCCCGAATGGGGTGAGCATGTACTTCCCGGTAGTCACACGGGAAACCGTCGATTCGTGTAAACCCAGCGTATCAGCAATCTCCCGCAAAACCAAGGGCCGCATGGCGATTTCACCATGCGCAAAAAAGTTCTTCTGACGCTCGACGATCGCCTGCGCGACGCGAAGAATCGTCTCGAAACGCTGCTGGATATTCTTGATCAGCCAGCGTGCTTCCTGAAGCTGTTGACGCAGTGAACCGCTGCCCGGATCGCCACGGTTATTGCGCAAAATGTTCGCGTACAGATGGTTGATCCGCAGCCGCGGCACGATCTCCGGATTCAGTTCCGCGGTCCATCCGCTGGCGGACTTGCGCACCAGAATGTCCGGCACCACGTAGTCCGCTTCACTCTTGCCGTATGCGGCGCCGGGAAACGGCTCCAGCGACCGGATCAGCACGTGCGCGTCCCGCAGCGCGTCGTCGCTTGCCTTCAGTTGCTTGCGCAAGCGCGTGAAGTCGCGCGCGGCGAGCAGTTCCAGATGGTTCGTGACGATTTCGAGCGCAAGCGTGCGCGTGGGCGACGGATCGAGCCGCAGCAATTGCAGCTTCAGACACTCCGACGCCGACCGGCCGCCGACACCCGGCGGATCGAAACTCTGGAGCAAGGCCAATGCCGCGCTGAGTTCGTCGACATCGACTTCGAGTTCGTCCGGCAAATCCGCCTGAATTTCGTCGAGCGACGACGTGAGATACCCGTCCTCATCCAGCGATTCGATCAGGAACGTGATCAGCGCGCGGTCGCGCTGATTCGCCTGCGTCATGCGCAGTTGCGCGGTGAGATGGTCGCGCAGCGTCGTCGTCGATTCGTGGATTTGCAGCGGCGGGAGGTCGTCGTCGTCGGAGGCGTTGTTCGAGCGGCCGTAGTCTTCCAGATTCCAGTTGCTCGAATCTGTGCCGCCGTCGGATGACAGGCCGTTGTACTCGTCGACGCCCTGCGGCTCGCTGCTTTCCGATCGTTCGGAACTCGACGAACTCGACGTGGAGCCGTTGCTCATCATCGGCTCGGGCGCGGCGCTGCTCGCGCCGGCCGTGGCAATCAGCGAACCGTCCGCGGCCACGCGAAGCGGACTCGCGATCCAGTCGTCGTCGTTTTCCAGCAGCGGGTTTTGCGCGACGGCCATTGCCACTTCCTGCTGCAGTTCGAGCGTCGACAACTGCAGCAGCCGGATGGACTGCTGTAGTTGCGGGGTGAGCGCAAGATGCTGCGATAGGCGAAGTTGGAGGCTGGCTTTCATGGCAAGGTTTTATTTCATTGTAGAGAGTTTGCCACGCGCGCGAAACCTCGCGGCCAATCCAAAATTAGCGTAAAAAAGCGCGTGCCGCCTCGAGGGCGGCACGTAAGTTTTGCTGTTCTCGCTCGATGCAGTGCGGTAAATCGCCGCATGCGCCGCGCGCCTGGCGTCGGCGCTACATGCGGAAATGCTCGCCGAGATACACGCGTCGCACGTTCTCATTCTCGATGATCTCGCTCGGCGCGCCGGCCGCCAGCACGCTGCCGTCGCTGATGATGTAAGCGTGATCGCAAATGCCGAGCGTCTCGCGCACGTTGTGGTCCGTGATCAGCACGCCGATGTTGCGCTGCTTCAGGAACTTCACGATCTTCTGGATTTCGAGCACGGCGATCGGATCGACGCCCGCGAAGGGCTCATCGAGCAAAATGAAGCTGGGATTCGTCGCGAGCGCCCGCGCGATTTCCACGCGCCGCCGCTCGCCGCCCGACAGCGAGAGCGCCGGATTTTCTCGCAGATGCGCAATCTGCAGTTCGTCGAGGAGGGCCTCCGCGCGCTGCGTGATGCCGTCCTTCGACAGCCGCTTGCCCGATTCGTCCGTCTGCAGTTCCAGCACGGCGCGAATGTTCTGCTCAACGGTGAGCTTGCGAAACACGGACGCTTCCTGCGGCAGATAAGACAGCCCGAGATGCGCGCGCTGATGGATCGGCAGCAGGCTGATGGACTTGCCGTCGAGATCGATCTCGCCCGCGTCGAGCGGCACGAGGCCGACGATCATATAGAACGACGTGGTCTTGCCCGCGCCGTTCGGGCCGAGCAGACCGACCACTTCGCCGCTCTTCACGTCGAGCGAGACGTCCTTCACGACGGTGCGCGAACCGTACCGCTTCTTCAGATTGCGGACGACGAGCGAACTCGACTTGCCGTCCGGCTTGCTTGGGGACATGGCGGGCGAATTCACTGCTGCGGCGTTCCTTGAATAGTGTTCGACGGCGCGAGGGTCGCGGGCGAGCCGTTGAGCGGCGCGGCGCCGCCGGAGCGGGGCGCGAGCATCGCGCGAACGCGGCCGCTCGGGTTGCCTGGACCGGCCACGTCCTTGCCGGCGCTCGCCGTGTAGAAGTCTTTCTGCCCGTCGTACGTGATGACGCTGCCGCGCACTTCGTCCTGAACCGTGGTCAGACCTTGCAGGCGGCGCACCACGGCGCGCGTCGTGAGCTTGGTGAAGTCGTTCTTGCCGTCATAGTCGATGCGCACGGCATTGCCATCGATGTATTCGTCGACGCCGTCGCGCTTCTGGCGGAAGTACGAGAGATTGCTGCCGGTGGACGTGCCGGTCGCGTATTGATAGCCCTGCGGATCCTGCGTGACTTCCACGCGATCCGCCTTGATGACGATGGTGCCCTTGGTCGCGACGACGTGACCGGTGAAGACGTTCTTCTGGTTCAGGTCGTCGTAGGACATGTTGTCCGCTTCGATGTTGAGCGGCTTGTCGCGGTCGGCTTTTTCGGCGTGCGCGGCGGGCGCGAAGCCCGCGAGCGGCAGCGCGACGAACGCGGCGGCGGCTGCGGCCAGCGCGGCCCGCATCACACGCCTCACGCGCGCGGAGGTGCGATGCGCGAACGTTGCGCCCGCGGGGCCGCCATCGGGACGAGAGATGCTGTGGTTCATGCAGTCAAGATCAGGATGGAATCCCGGGTTCACTTGGAGGAGCCGCCATTGATATCCGTGGCCGCGATCGCGCCGCGCACGTTACCGAAGAGCTTCATTTCCCGGGTGACGTTGTTGTAATTCATGCCGTTGGCGGTCATCACAGACGGACCGCGCTGAAGTTTAACCGGCTTTTCCGTTTCGATGACATCGTCGTTCACCAGCACGCGAAAATGCTGCGAATCCGCCTGCATCTGCGGATCGCCGTAACCGGCCGCGCGCAGGATGCGGGCGTTCTCGTAGAGATCGACGATGGACACGTCGCCGTTCACCGTGCCGCGCTGTGCGGTGGCCGTCACGATCGGCTTTTGCGGCTGGAACATGCGCACGGCGGGCAGCGTCAGGTCGCTGTTCTCGTCGTCCTCGTAATGGACCATGGATTTGGCAGTCAGCCGGTACTGCGTCGTGCCGGTGGAATCCAGTTCGGAGACGGAGAAGTTATCCGCGAAGTAGTCGGGCGTGTGGCGCTTGGGCTGCTCCGGCGCTTGGGGCGCGGACGGCAGCGTAGCCTGCAACAGCCAGTACGTGATGCCCGCGAGCGCCGCCATCGCGAGAAGCGGCAACAGCGAGGCGAGGCGTCGGGTGGGCGGCATGGCGTCAGTCTCCGAGCGCCGCCGCGAGCAGCGCGTCATAGCGATCCTGCGCGCGCAGAATCGCATCGCATACTTCGCGCACGGCGCCGTGGCCGCCGCGTGCTTCGGTGACCCAATGCACGCGCTCTTTCACTTCCGCGTGCGCGTTGGCCGGCGCGGCTGCGAATCCGCAGCGGCGCATGACGGCGAGATCGGGCCAGTCGTCGCCCATGTAGCCGCATTCGGCGGCGGAGATGCCGGTTGCATCGAGCAATTGCGCGAGCGCCACCGTCTTGTCCGCGACGCCCTGATAAAGATGCGTGATGCCCAGTTCCTTGGCCCGCGCCGCGACGATTCCCGACTGCCGCCCGGTGATGATCGCCGTCTGCACGCCGATGCGTTCGAGCAGCTTCACGCCGTGGCCGTCGAGCGAATTGAACGACTTCATGGTGTCGCCTTCGGCGCTGAAGTACAGGCTGCCGTCGGTGAAAACGCCGTCGACGTCGAACACCATCAGCTTGATGCGGCTCGCGCGCTCGGCGGGGAAAGGCTTCTGCGCCATCAGATTACCTTCTTGGAGAAGAGGTCGTGCATATTCAGTGCGCCGATCAGCGTCGCATCAGCATCGACGACCAGCATCTGATTGATGCGATGGCGCTCCATCAGTTCCACGGCTTCGACCGCGAGATGGTCCGGACCGATGGTGCGCGGATTGCGCGTCATCACGTCCGCGAGCTTGAGCGAGCGAAAGTCGCCGTCGCGCTGGAGAATGCGGCGCAGGTCGCCGTCCGTGAAGATGCCTTCCACGTGACGATTGCCGTTGATGACCGCCGTCATGCCCATGCGCTTCGCGGTGATCTGAAAGAGGGCGTCTGAAACGGTTGCGTCGAGCGGCACGACGGGAACCTCGTCGCCCACGCGCATCACGTCGCGCACGTAGGTCAGCAAACGCCGGCCGAGCGCGCCGCCGGGATGCGAACGCGCGAAGTCGTCGGGGCCGAAGCCGCGTGCGTCGAGGACCGCGACCGCGAGCGCGTCGCCGAGCGCCAACGCGGCGGTCGTGCTGGCGGTCGGCGCAAGGTTCATCGGGCAGGCCTCTTTTTCGACGCGTGCGTTCAGGTGCATGTCCGCGAGTTGCGCGAGGCTCGATTCCGGACGGCCGGTAATGGCGATGAGTTTCGCGCCGAGGCGCTTGATGAGCGGGAGGATGGCGACGAGTTCTTCGGTCTCGCCGGAGTTCGACAGCGCGATGAAGATGTCGTCGGCGGTGACCATGCCGAGATCGCCGTGGCTGGCTTCAGCCGGATGCACGAAAAACGCCGGCGTGCCGGTGGACGCCAGCGTGGCAGCGAACTTGCGCGCGACGTGTCCCGACTTTCCGATGCCCGAGACGACCACGCGGCCGCGACAGCCGAGCAAGGCTTCGACTGCGTTGGTGAAGTTGTCGTCGAGAAGGTCAGAGAGACCGCGAACTGCGTCCGCTTCGATCTGGATTACGCTGCGAGCCAGCGCCAGTGCCCGGTCGCCATTGATTTTCGCTATCATTCGCGGAGTATAGCAAAGGCGATTCTTCGCCGCGCCTTACGGTGCGCGACGCGCCGCCGCTTATCCGCCCCCGCGAGCCCTGGCATCAGGGGCTTCCCACGACACCGAAAACGCCGCGCCGGACACGTATCGGCGCGCTGACGACGAGGACGCTGGACGGATGACTTCTCCGCTCGAAATGACGCTGTTGTTGCTGCTGTGTTCGGTGGCGGGCGTCGTCGTATTTCGTTTTTTCAACTTGCCGCCGATGCTCGGTTATCTGGCCGTCGGCATCATCGTCGGTCCGCACGCGGCCGGTATCGCGCCGGATACCGAGCGCGCGCAGCACCTCGCCGAATTCGGCGTCGTGTTCCTGATGTTCTCCATCGGTCTCGAATTCTCGCTCGCGAAGCTGCGCTCGATGCGGCGCATCGTCTTCGGCCTCGGCGCGAGCCAGGTCGGCGCGACGATCGTCTTCGCGCTCGTCGTCGGGTGGATCGCGCATTTCTGGACCACGATGTCGTGGCAGGCGAGCTTCGCGCTCGGCGGCGCGCTTTCCATGTCTTCCACCGCGATCGTCAGCAAGCTGCTCGCGGAGCGGCTAGAACTGGAATCGGAGCACGGCCGCAATATCTTCGGCGTGCTGCTGTTTCAGGATCTAGCGGTCGTGCCGCTGCTCATCATCATCGCGGCGTTTGCGAACGGTAATTCGTCGCAACTGGTGATGTGGCTCGGCATTGCGGCGGTGAAGATCGTCGTCGCGCTGACGGTTTTGCTGTTCCTCGGCCAGAAGTTCATGACGCGCTGGTTCGATCTCGTCGCGCGGCGGCGCTCGCAAGAGCTGTTCATGCTGAACCTGCTGCTGGTGACGCTCGGCGCGGCGTTCATCACGGACAAGTTCGGGCTGTCGCTCGCGCTCGGCGCGTTCATCGCGGGCATGCTGATCGCGGAAACGCCGTACCGGCATCAGGTGGAAGAGGACATCAAGCCGTTTCGCGACGTGCTGCTCGGCGTGTTCTTCGTGACGACGGGCATGCTGCTCAATCCGCGCGTGATCTGGGAGCACCCGCTTCTCGTGCTCGCGTTTTTCGTCGTGCCCATTTTATTGAAAGCCGTGATGATCACCGGCCTCGCGCGCCTGTTCGGCTCGCCGCCCGGCGTCGCCATGCGCACGGGGCTCGGGCTCGCGCAGGCGGGCGAATTCGGCTTCGTGCTCCTGAACCTCATTCGGGACTCGCATCTGGTCGACGCCACCATCCTTCAGGCGCTCCTTTCCGCGATGCTGCTCTCGATGCTCGCCGCGCCGTTCGTCATCCAGAACGCGGACCGAATCGTGCTGCGGCTGTCGTCGACCGAATGGATGCTGCAATCGCTGCAAATGACGAAGATCGCGACGCAAAGTCTCAAGCAGAGCGGCCACGTCATTATTTGCGGCTACGGCCGCGCCGGGCAGAACCTCGCGCGCATGCTGGAACAGGAAGGTATTTCGTACGTTGCGCTCGATCTCGACCCGGATCGCGTGGCGGCGGCCGCGGCGGCAGGCGAATCTGTCGTGTTCGGCGATGCCGGGCGGCGCGAATCGCTTGTGGCTGCCGGCCTGAACCGCGCGGCGACGGTCGCGATCACGTACGCGAACACGCCGTCCGCCATGCGCGTGCTGCACAACATCCACGAACTCGCGCCGACGCTGCCGGTGATCGTGCGCACGGTCGACGACGCGGATCTCGAAAAGCTGACCGCCGCGGGCGCGACGGAAGTGATTCCGGAGATCGTCGAAGGCAGTCTGATGCTCGCCTCGCATACGCTCGTGCTGATGGGCGTGCCGATGCGCCGCGTTGTGCGGCGCGTCGAAGAAATGCGCGATGCGCGCTACAGCCTGTTGCGCGGCTATTTCCACGGCGCCGACGATCTCGACGACGACGATGGCCACGAGCAGGTGCGGCTACAATCCGTACCGATCGACGAACATTCGGAGGCGGTCGGGCATTCGCTCGACGATCTCGGTCTCGTCGGCAACGGTGTCGAAGTGACCGCCATTCGCCGTCACGGCATCCGGGGCGTCCAGCCGGACCCCGAAACCAGGCTCCGCGCGAACGACATCGTCGTGTTGCGCGGCCTGCCCGAAGTGCTCGCTCAGGCCGAGGAACGGCTTTCGCGCAATCGCCGGGCAGCCTAACGTTCTCTTCATCAGGCAAGCGCGGCCTCACAGCGCGGATTTCCGGAGAAGTCATGTCCACCATTTCATCGAGCGCACCGTCTGCATCGTCAGATGCCGCGCGGTTCATCAAGGAGCGCGTGCGCACGGTCGAAGACTGGCCGCAAGCCGGCGTGCAGTTTCGCGATATCACGCCCGTGTTGCAGGACCGCCGCGCGTTGCGCACGCTCATCGACCTGTTCGTGCAGCGCTATATCGACGCGAACCTGAACGTCATCGCGGGCATGGATGCGCGCGGGTTCATCATCGGGCCGATTCTCGCGTACGAGCTAAGTCTGGGCTTCGTGCCGATTCGCAAGAAGGGCAAGCTGCCGTACAAGACGCTCTCGCAGTCGTACGAACTGGAATACGGCAGCGCGACGGTCGAGATTCACGAGGACGCGTGCCAGCCCGGCGACCGCGTCGTGATCGTCGACGATCTGGTGGCGACCGGCGGCACGATGATGGCCGGCAAGATCTTGCTGGAGCGGCTCGGCGCGCAGGTCGTCGAAGCGGCGGCGATCATCGACTTGCCCGATCTCGGCGGCTCGAAGCTGCTGCGCGACGGTGGGTTGCCGCTTTATACAGTCTGCGAGTTCGGAGGCCATTAATGCCGAACGTCCTGTTGTTTCTCGCGACGTCGGTGGCAATCACCATCGCGCCGGGGCCCGACAATCTGCAAGTGCTCGCGCGCGGCATCTCGCAAGGCCGGCTCGCGGGCGTGGTCGCGGCGCTCGGTTTCGCGTGCGGCGTGATCTTTCATACGACGCTCGCCGCTTTGGGCGTCGCGGCGCTCTTGCGCTCGTCGCCGCTGGCGTTTCAGGCGGTGAAGCTCGCGGGCGCGGCTTATCTCGTGTGGATCGGCATCAAGGCGCTGCGCAGCCACGGTCTCGCGACGGCGCACGCGCGCCCGAGCCAGCCGCTGTCGACCGTGTTCCGGCAGAGCGTGCTCGGCAACATGCTCAATCCGAAGGTGACGCTGTTCTTCATCGTGTTCCTGCCGCAGTTCGTCGATCCGCACGGCGCGCAAAGCGTGATGCTCCAGATGTTCGAGCTGGGCGGCGTGTTCATGTTGCAGACCGTCGCGGTGTTCTCGCTCTTCGGCATCGGCGCGGGGATGATCGGCGCGTGGCTCAAGCGGCGTCCGCGCGTGGGCGTCTGGCTCGATCGGCTCGCGGGCGTGACCTTTATCGCGCTCGGCATTCGCGTGGCGCTGCGCGACTGATTTCGCTGTGCCGCACCGCGCCTGCGCGCGTCCTTCGTTCATCACGGTCCCGCCGGAGCCTTCATGACTTTGCCTTGCCTCGTCGCCGCCCGCCGTTTCGACGCCGCCGCACACGCGCCGTTCTTTATCGGCGATGAACGCGTCGGCTGGATTCGCAAGACGGATGTCGCCTTGCTCGCGCGCTGGCCGGAAACGTTCGTAATTGGCGACGACGACGTGCGTCTGAACCCGTCGCTCGACGATATCGATAAGCGCAGCGCGGCGCTCGCCTCTGTCATCGCCGCGCTGCACGCCGACGGCAATATTCCCGGCTGGCGCGACGAGACCTACGCGATCCGCAATCATTTCGACGCCGCGCCGCTCGCGTTCATCGAACGCGCGGCCTCGCGCTTTTTCGGCACGATCACATACGCGGTGCATGTGAACGGCATCGTAAAATATCGGGATAGCGCGCTGCGGCTCTGGATCGCGCGGCGCAGCCACACCAAGTCGACCGATCCCGGCATGCTGGACAACGTGGTGGCGGGCGGCATCGGCTGGGGTTACGGGCTTATGCCGACGCTCGCCAAGGAATGCTGGGAAGAAGCGGGAATGCCCGAAGAGCTGGCCATGACCGCGACGCCGGGCGGCACGTTCCACGTCCTGCAATCGGCGCCGGAAGGCACGCAGGCCGAACAGATCTTCGTGTATGACATCGCGCTGCCGCCGGACTTCACGCCGCGCAATCAGGATGGCGAAGTCGCCCAACATCGCGAGGCGAGCATCGAAGAAGTCGCGCGCTGGATCGAAGAAGGCGAGATGACCGTCGATGCGAGCCTCGCCACGCTCGATTGTCTGCTGCGCCATCGCTGGATCGACGAAGACGCCTGCCAGGGCATCGAGGCGCTCTACGCGCCGCCGCCCGTTTAATCATCGAGCATCAACGCATTGAGGAAGGAGTAACCGGTTCATGTCGACCGAACATAGTTTTATCCTGAAGTTGTCGTGCCCGGACCGGCCGGGAATCGTGCATGCCGTCTCCGGCTTTCTGTTCGATCTCGGCGCGAACATTCTGGATTCGGCGCAATTCGGCGACAGCCGCACCGGCGAATTCTTCATGCGGGTGCATTTTCAGGAAGTGGGCGGCGATCCCGGCCTCGACGCGCTGCGCAAGTCGTTCGCCACGCTCGCCGATGAGTTCGGCATGCGCTGGGAATTGCACGATGCGCTGGCGAAACCGCGCGTCGTCATCATGGTGTCAAAGATCGGCCACTGCCTGAACGACCTGCTGTTCCGCTATCGCACGGGACAATTGCAGATCGAGATTCCGGCGATCGTCTCGAACCACAAGGATTTTTATCAGCTCGCCGCGAGCTACGACATTCCGTTCCACCACTTGCCGCTCAACGGCGGCACCGCGCAGGCGAAGGCCGCGCAGGAAGCGCGCGTGATGGAGATCATCGAGCAGCACGATACCGATCTCGTCGTGCTCGCGCGCTACATGCAGATTCTGTCGCCCGACATGTGCGACAAGCTCGCCGGCCGCGCGATCAACATTCACCACTCGTTCCTGCCGAGCTTCAAGGGCGCGAAGCCGTACTATCAGGCGTTCGACCGCGGCGTGAAACTGATCGGCGCGACCGCGCACTATGTGACGACGGATCTGGACGAAGGCCCGATCATCGAGCAGGAAGTGGAGCGCGTGGACCACAGCATGACGCCGGATCAATTGACGGCGATCGGCCGCGACGTCGAGTGCGTGACGCTCGCGCGTGCGGTGAAATGGCATGTGGAGCATCGCATCGTGCTGAACGGAAGCAAGACGGTCGTGTTCCGCTAGACGCTGCTGGACGCTGCTAGACGCCAAACGCACGAAAGCCCGCCGATCTTCGGATCGAGCGGGCTTTTTGCTTCTGAACGGCTGTGGTCAGACGAGCCGTAGATAGATCAGCTCGCGCTTGATGTACGCATAGAAAATCGGCGCGGCGATGACGCCCGGCAAACCGAATGCGGCTTCCATTGCCAGCATGGCGAGCAGCAGTTCCCACGCGCGCGCCTCGATCTGCCCGCCGATAATCCGCGCGTTCAGGAAGTATTCGAGCTTGTGAATGACGATGAGAAACGCGAGCGACGCGACCGCCGTGCCGAACGACACCGAGAACGAGATCGCGACAATGATGGTGTTCGAGATCAGATTGCCGACGACGGGCAAGAGCCCGAGGATGAACGTGATCAATACCAGCGTCTTGGAGAGCGGCAGGCGCTCATGAAAGAGCGGCAGCGCGACGAGAAGATAGAGCGCGGTGAACGCGGCGTTGATCGCCGAGATCTTGATCTGCGCAAACACGATGCGGCGGAACGCGTCGGCGAAACGGGAAACGCGCGTGACGAGCGCCGTCGAAAGCGGCAGCCGATGCGTCTGTTTCGGCGCGCCCACCGCGATGATCGCGCCGATGATCATGCCGATCAAAATGTGCCCGAAGCCGCGCGCCATGTCGCGGCCGCCTTCCTGCAATTGCTCCGAGTGCTTGCGCATGAGTTCGGCGGCGCGCTCCTTCATCTGGCCGGCGTCGACCGGCAGATAGTTGGCGATCCAGTCCGGCACGCGCAGCCGCGCATGCGACGTGACGCTCACCAATTGGTCGAGCAGCCGCTGGAGGCTCGGAACGTCGTGCTCGAAATGCTCGATGGTCGCAATGGTGAGGCCGGTCAGCCCGCCGATGATGATGGCCGAGATCAGCACGACCGCGATCAGCCGCGCGCCCTTGCTCATCACGTGCCGCTCGATGACGGGCGCGATCATGTGCACGAGCTGGAACACGAGCATGCCGGCGAGCAGCGCGCCCAAGAGCTTGAGGTGCAGCACGAGGAACATGGCGAGGAACGCCGCGATGTAACTGCCGATCTCCACGGCCGGGAGCTTGGGCAGGCTCATGTCGCTCGTCAGCCTGACGGGGCGCGCCGGCAAGTCCCGTACGCGTCGCTCCTCGTTGGCCGCTTCGTTGCGCTTCCCCATGACTGCGTTCCCTTTTCGCTGCTGCCTACCACGGTTGTTCTTGCCGCCGGGCTGCGGCGGTTGTCAGGCGGCCGACTTCGGACGCTGGAGCAGCGGCGCGAGGTAGCGGCCCGTGAAGCTCGCCTTCGACTTCGCGACCTGCTCCGGCGTCCCCTGCGCGATGATCTGCCCGCCGCCCGCGCCGCCTTCCGGACCGAGGTCGATTACCCAGTCGGCGGTTTTGATCACGTCCAGATTATGCTCGATGATGACGACCGTGTTGCCCTGATCTCGCAACCGGTGGATCACTTCGAGCAAGAGCGCGATGTCGTGGAAGTGCAGGCCGGTCGTCGGTTCGTCGAGGATATATAGCGTCCGACCGGTGTCGCGCTTGCTCAGTTCCAGCGAAAGCTTCACGCGCTGCGCTTCGCCGCCCGAAAGCGTGGTCGCCGACTGGCCCAGGCGAATGTAGCCGAGGCCCACCTCGAGCAGCGTCTTCAGCTTGCGCGCGACGACCGGCACCGCCTTGAAGAACTCGTGCGCGGCTTCCACCGTGAGGTCGAGCACTTCGCTGATGTTCTTGCCTTTGTACTGGATGTCGAGCGTCTCGCGGTTGTAACGCTTGCCGTGGCACACGTCGCAAGGCACATAAACGTCCGGCAGAAAGTGCATTTCCACCTTCAGCACGCCGTCGCCCTGACAGGCTTCGCAGCGTCCGCCCTTGACGTTGAACGAGAAGCGGCCCGCTTCGTAGCCGCGCTCCTTCGCGGCCGGCACGCCCGCGAACAGCTCGCGAATCGGCGTGAACAAGCCGGTGTAGGTGGCCGGATTCGAGCGCGGCGTGCGGCCGATCGGCGATTGATCGACGGCGATCACCTTGTCGAAGTGCTCCAGACCTTCGATGGACTCGTACGGCGCCGGCTCCGTCGACGAGCCATACAAATGCTGGGCGACCGCGTGCTGGAGCGTGTCGTTGATGAGCGTCGACTTGCCGGAACCCGAGACGCCCGTCACGCATGTCAGCAAACCGACCGGAAGATCGAGCGTGACGTGCTTGAGATTATTGCCGTGCGCCTCGACGATGCGCAGCCGCCGCTCGTCCGGCGCATTGCGCTTTTCCGGATAGCTGATCGTGCGTTTGCCGGACAAATACTGTCCCGTGATGGAATTCGGGTCTTTCTGCACCTGAAGCGGCGTGCCCTCCGCGACGATCACGCCGCCGTGCTCGCCCGCGCCCGGTCCCATGTCGACCACGTAATCGGCCATGCGGATCATGTCTTCGTCGTGTTCGACGACGATTACCGAATTGCCGATGTCGCGCAGATGCTTGAGCGTGTCGATCAGGCGGTCGTTATCGCGCTGATGCAGACCGATGGACGGCTCGTCCAGCACGTACATCACACCTGTCAGCCCCGAGCCGATCTGCGATGCGAGCCGGATGCGCTGCGCTTCGCCGCCGGAGAGCGTCTCCGCGCTGCGCTCGAGCGACAGGTAATCCAGCCCGACGTTATTCAGGAACGACAGCCGCGCGACGATTTCCTTGATGACCTTGTCGGCGATTTCGCCCTTCGCGCCGTCCAGACGCAGCGTCTGAAAGTAGCCGAGTGTGTCGCGCAGCGGCCAGCCGCTCACTTCGTAGATGCCGCGCGCCTGATCGCCCGAGCCGACTTTCACGAAGCGCGCCTCGCGCCGCAGACGCGTGCCTTCGCACGCCGGGCACGGCTGATTGTTCTGGTATTTCGCCAGTTCTTCGCGCACGGCGGTCGAATCCGTCTCGCGGTAGCGCCGCTCAAGATTAGGGATGATGCCTTCGAATGCATGCTCGCGCACCGAAGCGCGACCGCGCTCGTTGATGTACGAAAACGGAATGGCCTGCTTGCCCGAGCCGAAGAGCAGCGTCTTGCGCACTTTCTCGGGCAGTTCCTCGAACGGCGCGTCGATGTCGAACTCGTAGAACGCGGCGAGGCTTTGCAGCATCTGAAAATAGAACTGATTGCGCCGGTCCCAGCCCTTCACCGCGCCCGCCGCCAGCGACAGCGACGGATGCGCGACCACGCGCTTCGGATCGAAGAACGTGATCTGGCCGAGTCCGTCGCATTCGGGGCACGCGCCCATCGGGTTGTTGAACGAGAAAAGACGCGGCTCGAGTTCCTGCAGCGAATAAGAACAAATTGGGCACGCGAACTTCGAGCTGAAGAGCTTCTCGTGGTCCGTGTCCATTTCGAGCGCGATCGCGCGGCCATCGGCGAGGCGCAGCGCGGTCTCGAACGATTCCGCGAGACGCTGCTTCATGTCGGGGCGCACTTTCAGGCGGTCGATCACCACGTCGATCGTGTGCTTGTCGTTCTTCTTGAGCTTCGGCAGCGAATCGACTTCATAGATTTTCGCGACGCCTTCGTTCGCCGTGCCGCCGCCCGAGCGAATCCGAAAGCGGATAAATCCCTGCGCCTGCATTTCCTCGAACAGTTCGACGTGCTCGCCTTTGCGGTCCGCGACCACGGGCGCGAGAATCATCAGCTTGGTTTCTTCGGGCAGCGCGAGCGCCGCATCCACCATTTGCGAGACGCTTTGCGCTTCGAGCGGAATCAGATGGTCCGGACAATACGGCGTGCCGACGCGCGCATACAAAAGACGCAGATAATCGTGGATTTCCGTGACCGTGCCGACCGTCGAACGCGGATTATGCGACGTAGCTTTCTGCTCGATGGAAATGGCCGGCGACAAACCTTCGATCAAATCGACGTCCGGCTTTTCCATCAGCTGTAGAAATTGCCGCGCGTAGGCCGAGAGACTTTCCACGTAACGGCGCTGGCCTTCGGCGTAAAGCGTATCGAACGCGAGCGACGACTTGCCCGACCCGGACAACCCCGTAATCACGATCAGCTTGTGACGCGGCAAGTCGAGATTGACGTTCTTCAGATTGTGGGTGCGAGCCCCACGAATACGAATTTCTTCCACGAGTTTGTTCCGGCGACGAGCGGGGAATGAGGGGGGCCAAACCTGCTACTATAACGACTTTTGCAGGGCGCGGCGCCCGCGCACCCCGTGCCGCGGACGGGCCCAGGCCGCTTGCCGCGGGCCTTGCGGCGGTCTTGCCGGCGCAGCGGGCAGCGGCCATGCGGGCCGAGTCGTCCGCTGCATATGGTGCCGTTTCGAGCAAGAACAAGGCGGCCGCGCCTGACGTCGCAACAGGCCGGGCCAGACGCGACCCTCATTCATTTCCCGTCCCTGATGTCCAATCCGTCTGCCACGTCCGCACGTCTCTCCGCGCCGGAATTGCGCGCGACCGTGTCGCTCGCTGCCATCTTCGCGCTGCGCATGCTCGGTCTCTTCATGATCATGCCGGTGTTCTCGGTCTACGCGAAAACGATTCCCGGCGGCGACAACGTGCTGCTCGTCGGCATTGCGCTGGGCGCTTACGGCGTCACGCAGTCGATGCTCTATATCTTCTACGGCTGGATCTCCGACAAGCTCGGGCGCAAGCCGGTGATCGCGTTCGGGCTGCTGGTGTTTGCAATCGGCAGCTTCGTCGCGGCCGTCGGGCATTCCATGGCGTGGATCATCGCCGGACGCGTGATTCAGGGCATGGGCGCGGTGTCGTCGGCGGTGATCGCGTTCATCGCCGATCTCACGCACGAGGAAAACCGCACGAAGGCCATGGCGATGGTGGGCGGCAGCATCGGCGTGTCGTTCGCCGTGGCGATCGTCGGCGCGCCGATCCTTTTTCATTGGATCGGCATGAGCGGGCTATTCACGGTGATCGGCGCGCTGTCGATCGTGGCGGTAGGCGTGGTGCTCTGGATCGTCCCCGATCCGCCGGCGCGCCCGGTGCACGTCAAGGCGCCCTTCAGCGAAGTGCTGCATAACGTCGAACTGCTGCGTCTGAACTTCGGCGTGCTCGTCCTGCACGCGACGCAGACGGCGCTCTTTCTCGTCGTCCCGCGCATTCTGGAGGCGGGCGGGCTGCCGGTGGCGTCGCACTGGAAAATCTACCTGCCGGTCATGGGGCTCGCTTTCGTCATGATGGTGCCGGCGATCATCGCGGCCGAGAAGCGCGGCAAGATGAAGGCCGTCATGCTCAGTGCAATCGGGCTTATCCTGTTCGGACAGTTGTTATTGGGCGCGGCTCCCCATACGCTATGGTCCGTGGCCGCGATCCTGTTCGTGTACTTCCTGGGCTTCAACGTGCTGGAGGCGTCGCAGCCGTCGCTCGTGTCCAAGCTCGCGCCGGGCACGCGAAAGGGCGCGGCAGCGGGCGTCTACAACACGACGCAGTCCATCGGCCTCGCCCTGGGCGGCGTGGTCGGCGGCTGGCTGCTGAAGCTGGACGGACCGAGCGCGGTCTTCTTCTCGTGCTCGGCGCTGGTGCTGGCGTGGCTTGTCGTTGCAATGTGGATGAAGCCGCCGCCGCGCAAGGCCGGGCGCGCGGCTTGACGAGACGTTTAATCATTTGAATCGAATCAGACGTGCTGTCGGGCTTCGCATGAGAGCGACGCCTGCGCGAACAGCGCCGCACGGCTGACAGTAGGCAAAGAATCAACCGGAGAAATCATGGCATCTGTCAACAAGGTCATTCTCGTAGGCAATCTGGGCGCGGACCCGGAAACGCGCTACCTTCCGAGCGGCGACGCCGTGGCCAACATCCGTCTCGCGACGACCGACCGCTACAAGGACAAGGCGTCCGGCGAGATGAAAGAGCTCACCGAGTGGCACCGTGTCGCGTTCTTCGGCCGGCTCGCGGAAATCGTCAACGAGTACCTGAAGAAGGGCTCGTCCGTGTACATCGAGGGGCGCATCCGCACGCGGAAATGGACCGATCAATCGGGACAAGAGCGCTATTCGACCGAAATCGTCGCTGACCAGATGCAAATGCTGGGCGGACGCGGCGGTGCGGGCGGCGGCGACGATGGCGGCTACAGCCGCAGCGCGCCGATGGAGCGCTCCGGCGGCGGTGGAGGCCGGGCGCCTTCCGGCTCGGGCGGCGGACGCGCGGGCGGCTCCGGTGGCGGCGCGAGCCGTCCGAGCGCGCCCGCGGGCGGCGGCTTCGACGACATGGACGACGATATTCCGTTCTGATAAGCGCTCCGGCGCGCGACGCATCGGGAAAACGGGCCTTCTGCTTCTGGCAGAAGGCCCGTTTTTTATTTCTCTCAGTGTCTTTTGGCAAATTCCGACGAGCATTCGCTATTTATCGGCTGCGATTGAAAGGCCACTGGGTAAATCGCTGTCAAATGGCATGCATCGAAATGGGGCGTAATCGGACTAGTCCGATGGTTTCGAAATAGCGCACGTCTTATTTTGATGAAAAATATTCTGAAATGCTGAGAGAGCTATGTTTGCGTTTTGTCATCTTATTGCGGAAACGCAAGTCTGAGCGCACCGCAATCGAATCACGCCGCATGAATGCGTTCGTTTTCCGAGCGCGTCGCGGTGTTAATCCGCGCGCGATTCACGGGCGTTTAGATGTGGTAGGCGTCGAACGGCGCCGCTAAAACATGGATATAACCGGGGGCCTATTGATGCTTCGTGTAGTGTTGGCCGACGACCATCCTTTCGTAGTCCTTGGAATGAGGGCGCTTATCAATGCGGACGACGGATTATGCGTCACGGGCGAAGCGAAAAATGCCAGTACTTTGCTCACTGAGCTTCGCAACACGCCGTGCGACGTGCTCGTCACCGATTTCGCCATGCCCGAGCCGGGGCGCGACGCGCAGGACGGACTCTGCTTGATTCGCAAGGTCCGTCAGGATTGGCCAGCTATCGGCATTGTCGTGCTGACCAGCGTCAGCAATGTCGCCATTCTTCGCTCGATCCTCAATGCCGGCGCGATGGGCCTCGTCGACAAGGCCGAGCCCATTGAACTTGTCCCGACCGCCGTGAAGCAAGCGCGCGTCGGCCGCCGCTACGTGAGTGCATCGTTTCGCGCGGCGCTCGCGGACGCCGGCGCCGAAGCGCATTCTTCGCCCGATGCGCCGCGCCTCTCGCCGAGGGAAATCGAAGTGGTGAAGCTATTCGCGAAAGGCCGCTCCATTACCGAGATTGCGAGAGAGTTGCAGCGCGACGTGCGCACCATCAGCCGACAAAAACGCGATGCGATGAACAAGCTCGGCGTGAAGAACGATCCCGGACTCTTCGCGTTCATGCGAGCACGCGGACTATGCTGATTTGCGCAGGACCGCATTTCCAATTCGGATGCATCTTATGTCTTTTGGGGGGGTAGTGCCCGATGCTTATATTCGGGATCAGGTCTGCGTGTCGGACTTCATAACTAAGGGTTTGTGTCGATGGAATTCGGGAATGGTAGCGAGGTCTTCTCGCGTGCAAGGCGGATAAGGTTGGCAATAGCGGACGACCATCCGCTTGTCATTCTGGCAATTGAGCGGCTTGCGGAGAATTTTCCAAATGTGGAAGTCGTCAGCCGAAGCGCCAATTCCACCCAACTGGATGAGTCGCTGGCACGCGGCGATTGCGATGTCGCTCTCGTAGACTTTCATATGCCGGGTGGCCGATACGGAGACGGCATACAACTCATTCAGCACATCGCGCATTGTTATCCCGACGTTCGCACCATCGTGCTGTCGCGCAATGATAATGCCGCGCTTGTCAAGCAAGCATTGGACGCCGGCGCGCATGCGTTTCTGAGCAAGGAGGACCGGCTCGATCTCGTGTACGTCGCCATCGTGTCGGCCATCGCGAACGAAACGTATCTCGGCCCAGCCGTCCGCCGAACCATGGCGGTAGCGAGTGTCGAAAGCCGCGCACGCTTCATCCGGCAGCGCCTGACGACGCGGGAACTCGAAGTCATCGAGCGCTACGCGCGAGGCGCGAATGTGACTGAAATCGCAAAAGAACTGGACCGCAGCGTAAAAACCATCAGCGCTCAAAAATGCGCGGCCATGCGCAAACTGGACTTGTCGACAGACGCGGATCTTTACCGATTCATCGCCGACAGCGATCTGCTTTGAGAGCAAGCAGTAATCGCCTGAAAATAAAAGCGACTGCGGGGAGGCAACGCGCCGCCGGAAGGCCGGTTACTCGCTATTAGACCAATTAGATTGAAATGAGAGAACACTCGCCGCTGACGGCCATCGTTGCGGACGATCATCCCGCGGTCGTCAAGGGCATCACGACTTATCTGGAGCGGGACGGCGCAATTCGAGTGGTCGCGACCGCCGAGAATTCGTTGCAATTGGCCGAAGCGGTCGACTCGGTTTCGTGCGACTACATCTTCGCCGATATCGGCATGCAAGGCATCGACGGCGAGAGCAATTCCATCGCATTTCTCAAGCGCTTCCTGTGGCAGAAAAACCGGCCCCGCGTCATCGTCGTCACCATGATGTCGCATAACCGCATGCTCGCCGGTCTGATTCAATTGGGAATCGACGGCATCGTCGACAAGCGTGATTCCCTCGATTGTCTTCTCGAAGCAATAGCCGCCACGCGCAAAGGGGGCTGCTACCTCTCGCCTTCGGTGAGCGATGCGGTCGCCCGGCTACCCGGCACGGCGCCCGCGCTGGCCGGCGTACTGAGCAAGCGCGAGTGGGAAGTCTTCCGGCTGTACGCGAGCGGCCTCCTGGTGCATGAAATCGCCAGGCGCTTCGGCCGGAGCAGCAAGACAATCGCCACGCAAATGCGCAGCGGCATGCGCAAACTTGGGCTCGAGTCGGAAGGCGAACTCGTCGAATACTTGCGCCAGGTCGGGCTCGTCTAAGCAAGAAGCCGCATTTTCGGAGCGTCATAAGAAGTATTTCGGACGCCTCTGATTTTCCTCTGTTACACGCACGATCAGACTCTGAAGTTGGTCATCGCGATTGCTCGATGCAGTCCGCGTCATGAGGCAGCGCATCGAAACGCGCATCTTCTGAGAGAGTCGAATTGAGATCGTTGCTCGCACGCTGTTGGTTCGTCGTCAGCCTTCTAGTCTCGCCGCTATGCCACGCGGCTGAAGCAACGCAGTCGCGGCCTGCAAGCGCGCCGCTCGTGGCGGCCTGGGACATCAGCGCGCTTCGTTTGCTGCCTGTGTTGATCGGCATCGCGGCCGTGCTCGTCGTCACGCTGCGGGCCTTCATCCTCCTGCAGCGCGAGATGGACCGCCGCATCGAGACCGAGCAGCGTCTCGCCACCCAGTTGAGCTTTCAGCAGACGATGATGGAAGTCGTCCCGTACCCGCTCGTCGCGAAAGACATGAGCAACCGATACATCGCGGTGAACCGCGCCTTCGAGGCGGCGCTCGGCGTGCGGCGCGAAGACGTCATCGGGCGCACGAGCATCGAAGCGGGCGCGTGGGGCGAGAAGCACAGCCGGCTCGTGGACAAGATATCCGCGGCCACGTTGCAGTCGGGGCAAGGCCAGGAGGTCGAGGCAGAATTCGTCGATAATCGCGGCCGTTCGCGCTACGGACTCTTCTGGACAGGCGCCTTCTCGGCGGCCAACGGCGAGCGCATGGGGCTCGTCGGGACGATGATCGACATCACCGATATTCGCGACGCCGAAATGCACGCGCGCCAGACCGAACAGCGCCTGCATGACGTGACGCGGTCCCTGCCTGCGGTCGTTTTCCAGTTGCGCCGCACGAGCAGCGGCAAATACAGCCTCCCTTATATCGACGGTGACACGAGGCAGCTGCTCGACCTCGATCTGGCAGCGCTCGCCGCCGATCCGACCACGATCCTGCGGCACGTCGACGCAGAAGACAGCGGGCGGCTCTTTCGCGAGATCGAGGCGTCGTCGCGCACGCTGGATCCCGTGCACACCGAATTCCGTTCCACCGTGAAGGGCGTCACGCGCTGGATACGCGCGGATCTGGTCGCGCATCGCGAAGACGACGACTCCGTCGTCTGGAGCGGCTATTGGGCCGATGCCAGCGTCGAGCACGCGCGTGCCGAGGAGCTTGCCCGTGCGCGCGACGCCGCCGAAGCCGCCTCCCGCGCGAAGGACGACTTCCTCGCGATGATGAGCCATGAGATCCGCACGCCGATGAATGGCGTGCTGGGGCTCGTCGAGGTCATCGAGAACACGCCGCTCAATCCTGACCAGTCGCAAATGCTCGGCATGATTCAGGATTCGGCGAGCGCGTTGCTGCAAATCCTCGACGACCTGCTCGACTACACCAAGATCGAGGCGGGGCGGCTGGTCATCGAATCGACGCCGATCGACCTGCGCGAACTCGTCGACAGTGCCGTCGGCTTGCTGGCCGGGCGGGCGCACGAGAAAGGCTTGCGGGTGCGCGTGGACATCGCGCCGGAAGTCGCGGCGTCCGTTCGCAGCGACAGCGTGCGCCTGCGTCAGATTCTCTTCAATCTGATGAGTAACGCGATCAAGTTCACGATCAAGGGCGAAGTGTCGCTGCATGTGCGAGCGGTCGAGCAGCGTCCGACAGAACAGGTCGTCGAGCTGTGCGTGAGCGATACTGGCATCGGCATTGATCCCGCAGCGCAGGTGCGGCTCTTCGAACCGTTCGTGCAGGCGGAGACGTCCATTACGCGCCGCTTCGGCGGCACGGGGCTCGGTCTCACGATTTGCCACCGGCTCGTCGACCTGATGGGCGGCACGCTCACGCTGCAAAGCCAAGTAGGCGTCGGAACGTCGATGATTGTTCGCCTCAAGATGCCGGTCGAGACTCAGCAGTATCAGATGGAAGGCCTGCGCGGAAGGCGTGGCATCGTCGCGATCGACGACACGCGCGTCGCGGCGGCCTTGCTCGGGCACGGCCAAGCGCTCGGAATCGAGCTAGAACGTATGGAACCTGACGATCCGCGCTTGCGCCGGTTGCAAACGTTCGATGGCGTCGATCTCGTCTTTTTCAACGATACACGCAAGGACGCGCTGCCGCTCGGCTCGCGCGTGATCCATGTGACCGAGAAGCCAAAGCCCACGGGCTATCGCATTCTCGAAGACGACATTCGCGTCAGCGTGAATCCGCTATCGTGGCGCGGCCTGGGCGCCGCGTGCGTGGCGGCACTCACCGGCATGCCGCAGGTCGCGGCGCACGGCACACTCGGCCAGGAGGCGCGCATGGAAGCGCCCGGCCGCGAAGACGCGCTGCACAACGGCAAGCTCGTGCTTGTCGCGGAAGACCATCCCGTGAATCAGGAACTGATACGGCATCAGCTTTCGCTACTTGGATTCGCGTGCGATGTCGTGCAAGACGGTGCCGAAGCGCTGGCCGCCCTCGAGACGACGCGCTATGGCTTCCTGATTACCGATTGCCACATGCCGAACATGACCGGCTACGAGTTGGCGCGGCGCGTGCGGGCAAAAGAACAGGGCACGTCGCATCACCTGCCGATTCTCGCCATCACCGCGAGTACATGTTCCAGCGAGGCGACGCGATGCCGCGAAGCCGGGATGGACGATTTCCTCATCAAACCGACGCGGCTCGCGACATTGCGCGAGCATCTGAATCGCTGGAAGGCGTCGACGCGTCCGGAGCGCAGACACGAAGCGCAGAAGCAACGCGCGGTGGAAGCAACCCTCGACCGCGACGCCGAGATAGACCTGAGCGGCATGGCGCAACTCTGGGGCAGCGAGGCTACCGTAAAGGCATTGCTGGATGCCTTCGTCACCTCGTTCCGCGACGACCTCAAGGCGCTCGAGCCGTTGCTGGAGCGCGGCACGGTCGAGCATCTGCGCGAATGGCATCACCGGGTGCTGGGCGCGGCGAGCGTGCTGCAATACAGGCCGTTGCTGGACGCGATCGAAGAATTCCGGCGCGATCTGCCGAACAAGAGCCGTGAAGTCAGACGGCGGGAAGGGCTCGCGTTGATCGCGCGCTGCACCGAACTCCTCGGGCGCATCGAGGCGCAGTGCGCCGCTATCCAGTGAACATGCTCATTCCGATGCAGGGACGGGACCCGCTTCCATAGGCGCGCGGTCCCGAAAGTACGACAAGGCGAAGTCCACGAATGAACGCGTCTTCGCCGAGACGTGCCTGCGGCCCGGATAGACGATGGAAACTTCCTTGTCGGCATCCTTGAGCCGATAGCCGGCGAAGAGCCGCACGAGCGCACCGGCCTGGATATCGCGTTCCACGTAGCTTTCGGGCAGCACGGCGATGCCCATGCCGGACATCGCAGCCTGACGCAACATCGGCGAGCTGTTCACCGTGTACGCCGGATCCAGCGAGACCTCTTCCGGCACGCCCGAAGGACCAGTGAAGGTCCACGTCGAGCCGTGTATGTCCGCTGACGGCGCAAGAAAGTCGTGCTTGGCGAGCGATGACGGCCGCGCGGGCGTGCCGTGGCGCTCCAGATAGTCCGGCGACGCGACGACCGCCGCCGCGACCTTGAAGAGCGGTCGGCTGATGAGCGTTCCGCTGTTGACGAGATGCGGCACGACAATGCCGGCGTCGAAGCCTTCATCGACGAGATCGACCGGACGGTGCAGCAGCGTCAGACGCAGCTTCACGCTCGGATAGCGGTCGCGAAAGGCGCGCAACATGGGCGTGAGTTCCAGCAACGAGAACGATGCCGACGCCACGAGCTTCAATGTCCCCGACGGATCGACCGAGCTGTTCGCAACCGATGCCTCGATCGTTTCCACCTGTTCGATGACCGCGCGACAGCCGTCGGCGTAGCTCTTGCCGGCTTCGGTCAGCGACACGCTGCGCGTCGTGCGGTTCAGCAGACGCGTATTGAGATGCGCTTCGAGCAGCGAAACATAGCGCGTGACGACCGCGTTCGAAAGATCGAGCGCCGCCGCCGCGCGCCCGAACGACTCGGTTTCGGCGACTTTGAGGAAGACGCGCATCGCTTGCAGTTGATTCATGGTGAGACGAAATGCCGAGCGATGCGGGACGCTCTTTCCCTGATGGTCATGAGCGGAAGAAAGCGCCGCTCTCGCGTGCGCGATGTTAGTGGGGCGCGAGATGGAAGGTAATCAGAGTAGTCCGACTGTTTGGGCGTGTGGTGTTCGGGCCACTGTCGCATGTCCGCAACTGAACGCATAGGCCGGCGCGCGCGGCAAGATTTTGGTGAGGTGGTAAGTGCAAGAAGCCTAAGCGTTTACTCATATTGAAATTCCATTTTTTGAATTGTTCGAAAAGATTTTTGTGTGTCCTTGGGCTGGTCGGCGGAAAGGCGAGCCATACACTTTGGGCTGCCGAATAACGGTAGAAGGCATGCGGCGGGAAACCCTTCCGAGATGCCGAGACGCCGCGAGCAACCCTATCGAGTCGTAAGACTCTTTCTAAGGAACACACAATGAAGAAGACTCTGATTGTTGCGGCCGTCGCCGCTTCGTTCGCAACTGCCGCGAGCGCGCAGAGCAGCGTTACGCTGTATGGCTTGGTCGATGCTGGTCTCACGTTCGTGAACAACGTGCAAACGCCGGACAACGCCGACCACTACAAGACGAACTCGTGGAGCATGAGCGGCGGCAACGTGCAGATGAGCCGTTGGGGCCTGCGCGGCGCCGAAGATCTGGGCGGCGGAATGAAGGCGATCTTCACGCTGGAGAATGGCTTCGATGTCGCTAACGGCAAGAGCGTGGATACCCGCATGTTTGGCCGCCAAGCATATGTCGGTTTGTCGACGCAAGCTGGCACCGTGACGCTCGGCCGTCAGACCGACGCGGTCGCCGACTACCTCGGCCCGCTGAGCGCAACCGGCTCGTGGGGCGGCACGTACTTCGCGCACCCGGGTGACCTGGACAACCTGGACGGCAACGCATTCCGTGTCAACAACTCCGTCAAGTTCGTGAGCGCGAACTACGCTGGCTTGTCGTTCGCAGGCGCCTATGCGTTCTCGAACGGCGCGGGCAGCTTCGCGGACAACCGTGCGTACAGCCTGGGTGCTGGCTACGCGAATGGCCCGTTCAAGATCGGCGCAGCGTACACGCAAGCGAACGGCTTCAATGCGACGAACAACGGTGCGATCACGGAGAACGTTCCCGCTGCCGATGCGATCTCGCCGATTCAGAACACCGAGCGCCTGCGCACGTTCGGCGCGGGTGGCAGCTTCTCGGCCGGCGCGATGACGTTCGGCCTGCTGTGGACGCAAACGCGTGAAGACAACAACTCGATCGAGAGCTACTCCAGCATCGTCAATAACTACGAAGTCAACGGTCGCTATGCGCTGACGCCGGCACTCTCGCTGGGTGCTGCGTACACGTTCACTAACGCGAAGACCAACTTCTTCGGCAACACCGACCGCGCCCGCTACCACCAGTTCGGCTTGCAGACGGACTATGCTCTGTCCAAGCGCACCGACATCTACGCTGAAGGCGTTGTGCAGATCGCTAGCGGTTCGGACGGTTACACGCCGTACGCCGGCATCAACGGCGCGCCGGGCGGCCCCTCGTCGAGCAACCGTCAGGTTCTCGTGACGACGGGTATCCGTCACCGCTTCTAAGCAGTCTCGGCAGTATCGAGCTATAGCTAGCTAGCAGAGAAGGGCGCCGCGAGGCGCCCTTTTTCGCATCTGCGCGTGGTTCGTCCACTGCCAAGTGCGTCCCGACTCCCAATGCACTACCATGAAGGCGCGGCGGACGCGTCGCCATGAAAACGGAGAACCGGGAAATGATCTCGACACACAAGCCGCATCTGCTCTACTGCGCAGCCATCGCCGCCGCAATGCTCGCATCGACGATCGCGCATGCCGATACCGTCGCGCTGAAGGCGAATCTTCAGCCGTCGAGCGAAGTGCCACCGCGCGTGAGCAAAGGTCACGGCACGCTCGATGCCACCTTCGACACGAATACCAAGCAACTCACCTGGACCGCGACGTACGCCGACCTTTCCGGCCCCGTCACGATGGCGCACTTCCACGGCCCCGCGCCAGTCGGGCAGAACGCGAAAGTGCAGGTGCCCGTCGATAAACGCGCCCTCGCCAGCCCGATGACAGGGCAGGCCACGCTCACGGAACAGCAGGTTTCCGACTTGATGGCCGGGCAGTGGTACTTCAACGTTCACACGCAAGAGAACCCGACCGGCGAGATTCGCGGTCAGGTCATGCCGTCGAACTAACGTGAATCGCGAAATCGGAGGACAGGAGCGCGCGCGATGAGTTGGCAAAGCGCATTCGCGTGCTGGGTCTTGCGGCGCCGGATGCGTCCGGAGACCGCGAAGCCCGTGCTCGATGTCGAGCGCGCCCGCGCGTACACGTCGCGCCGGCTGTGGTCGCCGCCGGTGCCGAAGGGCTGGCAATTGGAAGTGGGCGCGAACGGAGAGTGGCTGCGATCATCGGCATCGCGCAGAACGATTCTCTATCTGCACGGCGGCGGCTATTACTTTTGCTCGCCGCGCAGTCATCGCGCGATCAGTTTCGGGCTCGCCGTGCGCGCGCAGGCCAACGTGTTCTCGCTGGATTACAGACTCGCGCCCGAGCACCGCTTTCCGGCCGCAGTGGACGACGCCGTCGCGGCCTATCGCGCGTTGCTCGCCGATGCCGCGCCGCAAACCATCGTGATCGCCGGCGATTCGGCTGGCGGCGGTCTCGCGCTCGCGACGCTGCTCGCGTTGCGCGATGCCGGCGACGCGCTTCCGGCAGGCGCCGTCCTGTTTTCGCCGTGGACGGACCTGACGGGCAGCGGCGCGTCGATGATGAGCAACGAGGGCCGCGATCCGATGTTCCACGCCGCCGTTTTCCCGAAGGTCGCCGCGCAATATCTGGGCGATGCCGACGCCGCGCATCCTCATGCGTCTCCGCTTTTCGGCCATTACGACGGCTTGCCGCCGTTGCTGATTCAGGCCGCCGACACCGAACTCCTGCTCGACGATTCCACGCGCGTCGCGAAGAAGGCGCGAGCGGCGGGCGTTCGCGTCGATCTGGAGATCTGGCGCAACGTGCCGCACATCTTCCCGATCTGGGCGCCGTTCATGCCCGAAGCGCGGCAGGCGCTCGCGCACGCCGCCCGGTTTATCGAAGACGTGACCGGCGCGCCCGCGCCGCATCATCGGCTGCCCATGACCTCGATCGTCTGATACGCCCGTTCGACCGCCGCGGTGCCGTATTGCCGCTCCAGTCGCCGCACGGTGAAGTGGCCGTGCGCCATCTGCTGAAAGTGATCGATGAAGACGGTGTTGACCATCGCGCCGAGCACCGCGCCGATCGCCGGAATCGACTTCGCCGCCACCTGCTCGCTGACCTGCACGGAAAACCGGGAGGCGATGGTCTGCAAGAACTTGAGCAGCGCCGTCGATCCGTGTCCGCTCAGCCCCTTCGCCGTGATCTCGCTCGTCGCCCGCGAGACGGACTGCGCCAGCGCGCCGCGCACGATGAAATAGCCGAGATCGGCGTTGTCGTCGTCCTTATGCGTGCCGCCCATGCCGAGCACCATCATGCATTGCAGTTGCGTTTCCACGCGATGCACGTCCTCGCCCTCGCTGCGAGCGATATCGCAAATCGAGCGGAACATGAGCGTGGTCGTCACCGGCAACTCGACCGGCAGCGCGAAGAGGCCGAATGCGCCGCCCGCCGCGCCGGTCGTCGCAACGGCGAGCTTGTGGAGCAGGTTGTTCGGCTTGTCGGGCGGCGGCGCGAGCAGCGAGCCGGCGGGCGCGCTCTTGCCGAGCGTTCGCAGCGCGAGTTGCAGGCATTTCTTCAGCGCGAGTTGCGTCGCTTCGTCGACTTTTTCCTGCGCGGCGGCGGGCAGGCGGCCCATCAGCTTCTCGATGGGCGCGCCGATCACGCTCGCCAGCTTCATCGTGAGCGACGGACTTTCGAGCGCTTCCTTGGCGCGGGAGAGGGCGGCGAAGTCCTCCGGCATGAGCGGCGAGGTGATGATGGGCGTCGGTTCCATGCGTCGTTTCTTGATCCGAAAAGGGTGATTGACCACGCAGCTTAGAGCGCGGCACCGTGCTATGATTCCATTTAAGTTGACTAGTCAATCATTGCTCTTACAAAAAATGGCCGTTCATACAGCCGCGCATCATTCGAGCGGGCAGGTCCTCCCGTTTCGCGAATCCCTCATGGCGATGCTGGGCATCTCCTTCGTGACGATGCTCGTCGCGCTCGACCAGACCGTCGTCGGCACTGCGCTGCCGACCATCGTCGCGGAGCTTAGGGGCTTCGAGCTCTACGCGTGGGTCGCGACTTCCTACCTCCTGACATCCGTCATCACAGTGCCGATTTTCGGACGGCTCGGCGACTACTACGGGCGCAAGCCGTTCGTGATCGCGTCGATCGTCGTGTTCACGGTGGCGTCCGTGCTATGCGGGCTCGCCAACAGCATGATGTTCCTCGTGCTCGCTCGTGGCTTGCAGGGCATCGGCGGCGGCATGCTGGTCGGCACGGCGTTCGCGTGCATCGCGGATCTTTTCCCGGACAACGTCGTGCGCCTGCGCTGGCAAGTGCTGATGAGCTCGGCGTTCGGCATCGCGAACGCGGTCGGGCCGTCGCTCGGCGGGTTCCTCACGCAGTACTACGGCTGGCGCTCCGTGTTCTATGTGAATCTGCCGGTCGGCGCGCTCTCGCTGTTCTTCGTGTGGCGCTTCCTGCCGCATCTTCGGCATGTCGCGCATGAAGGCAAGATGCGGCTCGACTGGCCCGGCGCGGTGCTCATTGCCGTCGCGCTCGGCGCGCTGCAACTGTTCGTCGAAATGTTGCCGAAGCACGGCGTGAGCCTGGAGACGGCGACGCTGCTTGTGGCGAGCGCCGCCGCCGGCTTCGCGCTCTGGAAATGGGAAATGCGCTGCGATTACGCGATCCTTCCCATCGACATGTTTCGCAACCAGAGTCTCGCGGCGCTCTTCACGCTCGCCATTCTGGGCGGCTTCACGATGTTCTCGCTGCTCTTTTACGCGCCGCTCCTGTTCCAGGGCGGCTTCGGCATGTCGCCGCAGGGCGCGGGCATGATGATCACGCCGCTCGTGGTGTTCATCACCATCGGCAGCATTCTGAACGGGCGCATCGTCACGCGGCTGTCGAACCCGAACCGCATGCTTTACATCGGCTTCGGATGCCTCGCGGTGTCGTGCCTCGGCGTGGTCATCGCGACGCACACGATGCCCCGCGCGCTGCTGCTCGTTTTCATGCTGCTCGGCGGATTGGGCCTCGGCTTCGTGATGCCGAACCTCACCGTGTTCGCGCAACAGACGGCGGGCCGCCAGCATCTCGGCATCGCGACTGCGCTGTTGCAATCGCTGCGCATGATCGGCGGAATGATCGGCACGGCGCTGACCGGCACGCTCGTGAGCCATTTGTACGCAAGCGGCGTGAGCCTCGCGCTGGAGCGGGATCACGCGATGCGTTGGTTCGCCGACCTTTCCGACCCGCAGATTCTCATCAATCACGAAGGACAGCAGACGCTGCTCGCGCAACTCTCGGCGGCGGGCCACAACGGCGCGATGCTGCTCGAAGCGGCGCGCGAGGCGCTGGTCGCGGCGATCCACATCGGGCTCGCGGTCGCGGCGGTGGTGGCGGTGGTGTCGGTATGGCAATCGCGCCGCGTGCCGCTCGTGCGCTTGAAACGCCAGCCTGAACCGGTCATCCTCGCCGAATGACGATCAAGGGAACCACAAGCATGGACGAACAGGATCGGATCGCCGTGGTGCAACAGTTCGGGCGCACGTATCGCGCGTTCATGTCGGCGTTCGAGCTGGCGGTCGGCCAGCCGATGCCGCGCTGGCGCATTCTGCTCGCGCTGCACGAGCACGCGGGCGTGCTGTCGCAGAAGGCGCTGGTGGAGCGGCTGCGCGTCGATCCCGGCGCGCTCACGCGGCAGTTGAAGACGCTGGAATCGCTCGGCTGGATCGTGCGCAGCGTCGATGCGCGCGACAATCGGGTATCGAATGTCGCGTTGACGGCGCAGGGCCGCGCCGCCACGGAAGAGGGCTTGCCGCGCCGCAACGCGTTTCTGCACGACACCATGGCATCGATGCCCGACGACGCGATCGAAGCATTGTCCGGCGCGCTCCAATTGCTCGAATCGCGCATACAGGAAGTGGCCGCGGCGAGCGCGGCAGCCACCGCCGACGACAAGGCTTAGAAGAACGTTTCGATCACTTCGGTCACGCGATACTTCCGGTCGACGACGAGCACTTGCCGCCATTTGTCGAACGTCAGGCACGGATGCGAGATGTCGAACGCGATCATGTCGCCGACCTTCACGTCGTCGCCGGGCTTGATCCGCATGTACGCGTGCTGATCCATCAGGCCGAAAATCTCCCAGCCTTCCTCCGCCGACACATCGCGCGGCGCCTCCGCGCCCGGCCGATAGTGCTTCGCCGGCTCGGGCATGCCCGCATCGAAGGCCGAGTCGCGCTTGCCGAGCCCGATGATCGCGCGGTCCGGCTCCGGAATCGACTGCACGTAGGCCCATAACTGGAGCGCGGGTTTCAGCCCCTGACCCATGCTCTTCGCGATGGGATTGCGCGCGAAAATCTCGTTCTGCGCTTTCTTGTAGATGCCCACATCGTGCGTCAGATAGCAGCCGGGGCGCAGCACCACTTCGATAGCGTCGCTGTTCGCCTTCGCGAATTCGTCCGCGACGACGTCATACCACGCCGATCCCGCGCCGGACAGAATCGCCGGCTTGCGCGCGATCTTTCCCTCGTCGATCAGCGTGCGCGTGACATCGACGGCGCTCTTCAGGAAGTCGCGCACCTTCGACTCGTCCTGCAACACGCCTTCGTAAAGTTCGACGCCCGCCAGTTCGATCACGCCCGGCCAGCGCGCAATCGCGGCGAGCACGGCTTCGCGCTGCGCGTCGTCGCGCACGCCGGTGCGGCCGCCCGGCACGCCCATTTCGATCAGCACGTTCAGCTTCTTGCGCACGTCCGTGAAGAACGCGCCGAGTTGATCGACGCCATCGGCTGAATCCACAAGGCAGAAGAATTCGAAGCTCGGATCGGTGAGCAACTCCGCGATCATGCCCATGTTGCGCTTGCCGACGAGCTGATTCGCCATCAACACGCGATGCACGCCGCCGCGATACGCCGCGCGCACCTGATGCGCGGTGGCGAGCGTGATGCCCCACGCGCCGGTATCGAGCTGGCGGCGAAACAGTTGCGGCGCCATCGTCGTCTTGCCGTGCGGCGCGAGCTTCACGCCGTATTCCCCGACGAACGCCTGCATCCACTTCAGGTTGTGCTCGATGCGCTCGGCGTACAGCACGGCGGCGGGCAGGCTCACGTCTTCTTCGAGCAGATTCCATTGCAGACGCCCGGCTTCGCCCAACTGGATGCTCGTGCCGGGCACCATGCCGAGACCCTTGCCGAACGGGTCGATCGTCGCGCTCTGATAGTTTGTAACTTTCATGTGCTGCTGCTCCATCGGTCCGATTAGATGCGTTTGTGTACGCGCTTAAAAGCCTTCACGGTTGACGGCACTATGGTACCCAAAGTAGGATCGGCGTTGAATTGTTATTTAGTAACACGCGCCCCGAGTAAACCCGACACCATGAACGGCCCAGCCGATCCGCAGAGCTTCGATATCGTCGCGCGCATCGCCGAGCGTGCGCCCGCGTTGCGCAGCGCCGAGCGCAAGGTCGCCGCGCTCATTCTCGACGATCTCACGGGCGCGTCGCGGGCGAGCATCGGCGCGCTCGCGGAGCAGGCGGATGTGAGCATTGCCACGGTGACGCGCTTCGCGAAAGCCGTCGGCTGCGAAGACGTGCGCGAACTGAAGCTGCGGCTCGCTCAAGCGGCGGCGGTCGGCCAGCGATTCCTGAAGCGCGAGCCGGACGCGTTGCCGGATTCGCTCGCCACGCGCATCTTCGAGGAAGTGCAGACGACGCTCGCGCAGAATCAGGGCGCGTTGCGCGCCGCGCCGGTCGCCGAAGCAGCCGATGCGCTCGCCGCCGCGTCGATGATTTACGTGTTCGGCATGGGCGGCGGTTCGACCGCGCTCGCCGACGAAATGCGCTTTCGCCTCGTGCGGCTCGGGCGGCCCGTCGCGTCGTACCAAGATGGGCTGTTGCAGCGCATGGTGGCGTCCACGTTGTCGAAAGAGCATGTCGTCGTCGCGCTTTCGGTGACGGGGCAGACGCCCGAGATGGTGGAGAGCTGCCGGCTCGCTCGCGAATACGGCGCGCGCGTGATCGCGCTGACCGCGCCCGCGTCGCCGCTCGGCGCGCTCGCGGACTGGCTCATTCCCGTCATCGCGATTGAAACGGATTTCATCTACAAGCCGTCGTCGTCGCGCTACGCGATGATGATGGCGCTCGACCTGCTCGTCACCGAACTTGCGGTGAAGCAGGCCGACCGCAGCCGCGAACTGCTGCGCCGCATGAAACACGCGCTCGACGCGCATCGCGGCGGCGGCGAGCGCCAACCTTTGGGAGATTGATCATGGAAAAGTGCGACACGCTGATCGTCGGCGCGCGCGTGATCGACGGCACCGGCGCGCCCGCCGTCGAGCGCGATGTCGCCGTGCGCGACGGCCGCATCGTCGCAATGGAGCCGCACGGCGGTTTGTCGGACTGGAGCGCCGACGACGTGTTCGACGCGCGCGGCAAAGTGCTCGCGCCCGGTTTCATCGACGTCCACACGCACGACGACACGCACGTGATCCGCTCGCCGCAGATGATGCCGAAGATCACGCAGGGCGTGACGACGGTGATCGTCGGCAATTGCGGGATCAGCGCGTCACCGGTGACGTTGAAGGGCGATCCGCCCGATCCGATGAACCTGCTCGGCGATGCCGCCGCGTTCCGCTATCCGACCTTCGCGGCCTATGTCGATGCCGTGAACGACGCGCGTCCGGCCGTAAATGTCGGCGCGCTGATCGGCCATACGGCGCTGCGCAACAACCACATGGACCGGCTCGACCGCGCCGCGACCGCCGGTGAAATCGCCGGCATGCGCGTGCAGCTCGAAGAGGCGCTGGACAACGGCGCGCTCGGTTTGTCGAGCGGGCTCGCGTACGGATCGGCGTTCAACGCGCCGCCCGAGGAAGTGCAGGCGCTGGCCGAGCCGCTCGCGAAAGCGGGCGCGCTCTACACGACGCACATGCGCACCGAGTTCGACGCCATTCTCGACGCGATGGAAGAGGCGTATCGCGTCGGCCGTCATGCGCGCGTGCCGGTGGTGATTTCGCATCTGAAGTGCGCGGGGCCGTCGAACTGGGGGCGCAGCGTGGAAGTGCTGAAGTCGATCGAAACCGTGCGCGAAGGACAGCCGGTCGGTTGCGACTGTTATCCGTACAACCGCAGTTCGTCGACGCTCGACCTGAAGCAAGTGACGGGCGATATCGACATCACGATCACATGGTCGACGCCGCATCCGGAGATGGCGGGCAAGCTGATCCGTGAGGTTGCGGCCGAATGGAACGTGAGCCAGCAGGAGGCCGCGAAGCGCCTGCAACCGGCGGGCGCTGTGTATCACAACATGTCGGAGGACGACGTGCGGCGCATTCTGTCGCATCCCGCGACGATGGTCGGCTCCGATGGCCTGCCGAACGATCCGCTGCCGCATCCGCGGTTGTGGGGCGCGTTTCCGCGCGTGCTCGGCCACTATGCGCGCGATACGGCGCTGATCGCGCTCGAAGAGGCGGTGCGCAAGATGACGAGTCTCTCGGCGCGGCGTTTCGGGCTCACGGAGCGCGGCGAGGTGAAAGTGGGTTATCACGCCGATCTTGTGGTGTTCGATCCCGAGCGCGTGCGCGATGCCGCGACCTTCGCGAAGCCGGAGCAGGCGGCCGATGGCATCGACGCGGTCTGGGTGAATGGCGTTTTGACGTATCGCGAGGCGGCGCTGACGGGCGAGCGCGCGGGACGTTTCGTGGCGCGCGGCGCGGCATCGAAGCTGGATGCGGCGGGCGCGTTTTAAGACTTATTGCGGACCAAAAGGAGTGCAAAGATGAAGCGTTATGGCGTGGAAGGCGGCAAGGGACAAGGCGGCGCGCATATGCCGTTCGCACGCGCGGTCGAGGCCGATGGCTGGCTCTACGTGTCGGGCCAGACGCCGATGCAGGACGGCGAGGTGATCAACGGCGGCATCGTCGAGCAATCGCACAAGGCGATTCAGAACGTCATCGCCATTCTCGAAGAAGCGGGCTACGGCACCGAGCATGTGGTGCGCTGCGGCGTGTGGCTGGACGATCCGCGCGACTTCGCTTCGTTCAACAAGGTGTTCAAGGAGTACTTCGGCGCGAACCCGCCGGCGCGGGCGTGCGTGGTGTCGTCGATGGTGATCGACTGCAAGGTGGAGGTGGATTGCGTGGCTTATAAGAAGCCGGGGGCGTGATCTCGTGGCGGCTCAGCTCCGCGCGCGAGCAGAGCCGCTTTCTTCGCCGAATAGCGTATCAAGATTCCGATTCATCATTTTCCTGCGCAGTGTCGACCGAATGACAATCGGCCGTCGCTAGAATGACGCCGCCGCGCGAAGCGCGGCGCGCCTGTTAATGCGAAAGGAAGGTATGAAACGGATTTCAATTAAGACTGCGAAGCTAAGACGCGTATGCAGAATCGCCGTGGCAAATATCGTGATCGGCCTCGCTGGTTCGTCGCACGCTTATGCAGCACTGTCGTCGATATCGAACGTCACGCTGTACCCCGGCAGCGCCACGGTCGAGCGGCAAATCAAAGTGCCGGCCAAAAGCACGCGCATCGACATTTCCTGTCTCCCGGCATCTTTCGATCTGGAGACCCTGCGGCTAACGGCATCGCCGGGCATGCAGCTAGGCGACTTCCGCGCCGACGACACCGAGCAATCGGACGCGCAATGCGCTTCGACGGCTCGTGACCAGCGCGTGAAGGCGTTGCAGACGCAACTTGCGTCGCTGAATGCACGCGCTCAGGCGGTCGAGCTTTCCGCCGCGTACCTGAAGAAGGTCAGCGAGGACAATACGGAGACGGGCGCCAAGATCGGACTGCCGGAAGTCTCGCGGTCGTTGCAGGCGAGCGGCTACCAGGTGTTCACTCAGCGCGACGGGATCAAGCGGCAGCAAGACGAAGTACAAAAACGCCTCGACGCGTTGCAGAAAGACGGCAGCGGGAGCAGCGCGACACGCACGATCCACGTTGCCCTCGACGCACCGAGCGGCGGCGTTTTGACGATCGCGTACGACACGCAGCGCGCCGGCTGGATTCCGGCGTATCAAGCGACGCTGGATTCATCGAACGGAGAACTGACGCTCGAGCGCCGGGCGCTCGTCGCACAAGCAACGGGCGAGGATTGGCGCGGCGTGAAGCTGCGGCTTTCGACCGGTACGCCCACGCGAAACACGCGCGCGCCCGAGCCGGCTGTCTGGCGCTTGGCGATCAGCCAGCCACGCACGGCTTCTGCATCCGCGCCGATGCCAACGCTTGCTGCGCCTCCGCCCGCGCCGCCCATGCCCATGCCCGCCGAAATGCGAGCTTCCCAGGACGCGAACACGCCGCTGTTCGCTCCCGTGCAGATCGACGGCGCGTTCATGACGCAGTTCGAGATTCCGGGAAGAGCCGACGTGCCGTCCGATGCGCAAAAGGTCGGATTCACGCTCGGTAGTCAGCGCATGCCCGTCAAGCTGAGCGCGCGCGTGGTGCCACGGCAATCCACGCAAGCATGGCTCATCGCCACGGCGGACCGGCCGAACGGGCTCTGGCCCGAAGGCGATGTCCAACTGCGCCGGGACGGGGAGCAAGTCGGAACCACGCGCTGGTCAGACGCACTCGGCGACGACGAACTCGCGCTTTCCTTCGGCCGCGACGAGCAGGTGTTCGTGAGCAAGGCGGACGGCGCGGACTCCACCGGCGCGTTGAAAGCTCGCGATGGAAGGACATCGAAAACCTTCAGCATGCGCTACACGGTCAAGAACCTGCATCGCACGCCGATTGCGGTGGAGATCGTGGAAGCGACGCCGATCAGCGACGCGAGCGATCTTGCGGTCAGCACGACTCTCAAGCCGGAACCTGAGGATGCTTCATGGCAGGGGCATCAAGGCATCGTTGCGTGGAGGCGTTCATTGGCGGCCGGGCAGCAGGCGACCGTGAACGCGAGTTACACCGTGACGTATCCGAGCGATCGCACGGTGTATGGCTTGCCCTGACGTCTAATATCGCGTGGCGAAGGAGCACGCAGCCCCGGACCTTTAGTTTCGGGCTGCGCTTCGGGACTTACTGCCTTGCCAACCGCGCATTATCCGGCATCGGCAAATTGAAGTTGGTGCGAAACGGATTGATATCCAGCCCGCCGCGCCGCGTATACCGCGCATACACCGCGAGCCGCTCCGGTTTGCACTCGCGCATGATGTCCATGAAGATGCGCTCGACGCATTGTTCATGGAAGCCGGTATGTTCGCGATAGGACACGATATACCGCAGCAATCCCGCGTGATCGATCTGCCCGCCGTAATAGCGGATCTGCACGCTGCCCCAATCCGGCTGCCCGGTAACTGGACAATTCGACTTCAGCAGATTAGAAAACAGCGTCTCGTCGACAGGCGCTTCATCATGCGACGCCAACAGCAGCGACGGGTCCGGCGCATAAATCTCGCAATCGAGGTCGAGCCGGTCCAGCGACAAGCCGTCGAATTCTTCCATCGTCAGCTTCCCGAAATCGGCAGGCGGCACGAGCTGCACCGATACCGTCGCGCCGCACGTCGCGGAGACATCGCGCTTGATGGCGGCGCGCACGTCGTCGATCGAATCGAACTGCGTCTGCGCGAACGATCCGAGATACAGCTTGAACGACTTCGATTCGACGATGTTCGGCGACTCCGCCGGCACGAAGAACGTCGCGACCGCGATCTGCGGCTTGCCGCGCCTGTTCAGCCACGAAAGCTCGTATGCATTCCAGACGTCGGTGCCGAAGAACGGCAGGCGCGCAGGCACGCCGATCTCGTCACGCGCGCGCTTGCGGTCGATCGGGAAGAGCAGCGAGGGATCGTACTGTTCGGTGTAGTTGACGGCTTTGCCGAGCGGAGATTGGTCGGGTGTCATGGTGCGTTCGCTATGCCGCTGAGAACGTGCCCCGTCGCAGTCACGACGCGGGCCGATTCGCAGTGGCGGATTTGGTCGTCGAAGAAAAAGTCGGGTTCGAATTCGCGCAGGAATTCGCCCTTGTCGAGGCCGCCCAGGAACATCGCTTCGTCGATTTCGATGTTCCACGCCATCAGCGTCCGGACCGCGCGTTCGTGCGCGGGAGCGGAGCGCGCCGTGACGAGCGCGGTGCGAATGTGCATCGGCGACTGGCTTTCGTTGTCGTCGGCGATGCGTTGCAGCTTGTTCAACGCCGCCAGAAGCGGCTTGAGCGGGCCGCCGGGAAGCGGCGAATCCTTCTTTTGCGTCTCGTGGCCGACGAACGCGCCCAAGCCTTCGCTCTGATATACGCGTTCCGCTTCGTCGGAAAACAGAACGGCGTCGCCGTCGAACGCGATGCGGATTTCATCAGCATAACGGCTTGCGGCGCGCGGCGTTTCCGGCAGCACGCGGGCGGCGGGAAAGCCCGCGGCGAGCGCGGCGCGTACGTCGTCCGGATTCGCCGACAGAAATAGCGACGCGCGCAGCGGTTTCAAGTACGCGAAGGGCGACCGGCCGCGCGTGAACACGCCGCGCTCGATCGCGAGTCCATGCTCGCGGCACGAATGAAACGCGCGCAGGCCGCTGATCGGATCGCTGCGCGACAGAATCACCACTTCGACGCGCTGCTCGTGCGCGTTCAGCGCCAGCAGCTTGCGAATCAGCCCGAACGCGACGCCCGGTTTCGCGGGCGTGTCGAGCCGCGACCGTTGCAGCGCCTCGTAGCGGGCAAGGTCGCCCGTTTCGTAGACGCGGTTTTCCTCTTCGAAGTCGAAAAGCGCGCGCGACGAAATCGCGACGACGAGCTTGTCTTCGAGCGTGAAGGCCATCGCTTCTCGCCCTTACGCGAGGAACAGCTTGTAGACCGGGTTCGCCTGCTCGTCCCACCACGGATAGCCGAGCGTCGCGAGGAAACGCTCGAACTCGGCGTTATCGGACTGCGGCACCTGAATGCCGACCAGAATCGAGCTGTAATCCGCACCCTGATTGCGATAGTGGAAAAGGCTGATGTTCCAGTTCGGCGCCATCGACGAGAGGAACTTCATCAGCGCGCCCGGCCGCTCGGGAAATTCGAAGCGCAGGAGGCGCTCGTCCTGCGCGAGCGGCGAATGGCCGCCCACCATATAGCGAATGTGCTGCTTGGAAAGCTCGTCGTGCGACAGATCGACGGTCGCAAAGCCGTGCTCGATGAACGACGACATCATCTGCGCCGTCTCCTTGCGCGACTTGATCTGCACGCCGACGAAAATATGCGCGGCGCGCGCATCCGCGATGCGGTAGTTGAATTCAGTGACGCTGCGCGTGCCGACGAGTTCGCAGAAGCGCCGGAAGCTGCCGCGCTCCTCGGGAATCGTCACGGCGAACACTGCTTCGCGCGCCTCGCCCACTTCGGCGCGTTCCGCGACGAAGCGCATGCGGTCGAAGTTCATGTTCGCGCCGGAAGTTACGGCGACGAGCGTCTTGCCTTCGATGCCCTCGCGTTCCGCATACAGCTTCGCGCCCGCGACGGCGAGCGAGCCCGCCGGTTCGAGCACGCTGCGCGTGTCCTGGAAGACGTCCTTGATGGCGGCGCAGAGCGCGTCGGTGTCGACGGTGAGCACTTCGTCGAGCAGTTCGCGGCACAGCCGGAACGTTTCCTCGCCGACGAGCTTGACCGCCGTGCCGTCCGAAAACAGGCCGACTTCGCCGAGCGTCACGCGCTCGCCCGCCGTGATCGAGCGCGCCATCGCGCACGAATCCTCGGTCTGCACGCCGATCACCTTGATCTCCGGCCGCACCGCTTTCACGTACGCCGCGACGCCCGCCGCCAGTCCGCCGCCGCCGATCGGCACGAAGATCGCGTGAATCGGGCCCTGATGCTGGCGCAGAATTTCCATCGCGACCGTGCCTTGCCCGGCGATGACGTCCGGATCGTCGAACGGATGCACGAAGGTGAGGCCGCGCTCTTCCTGAAGCTCGACGGCGCGCGCGTAGGCGTCGCTGTACGATTCGCCCGCCAGCACGATCTCGACCGTCGGTCCGCCGTGCGTGCGGATGGCGTCGATCTTGACTTGCGGCGTGGTGGTCGGCACCGCGATCACCGCGCGGCAGCCGAGACGCGCCGCCGAGAGCGCCACGCCCTGCGCGTGATTGCCCGCCGAGGCCGTGATGACGCCGCGCGAGAGCACATCCGCCGGCAGGTTCGCCATCTTGTTGTACGCGCCGCGAATCTTGAACGAGAAGACCGGCTGATTGTCTTCGCGCTTCAAGTACACGGAGTTGCGCAGGCGCGCCGACAGATTGCGCGCGGGTTCCAGCTCGCTTTCGCGTGCGACGTCGTAGACGCGCGCCGTCAGCACTTTCTTCAGGTAATCGGGATGGTTCATGCGGAGGACTCGTCAGGCAGGCCGGCTGCGCTTTTTCAGGGCGAAAACATCAATGATAGCCGCAAAGGACTGCGTTTCCGGCGCGGCGCAGCATTGACCGACCGGCCGGACGCCTAAAAGCGCGCAAAAAAGCCAAACGGCGGCGAAAATGGGCGCGCAAAAACCCCTTCGTCGTGCTAGCGGCCGCCAACGGCGATTTTCGCGATGGGTTAGAATTTCTTTTTGCAAATCAGCAATCAGGACCGGCAGATGCACTTGCAGCTTCGGATCGAATTTCTGGCGCATGTTCCCCGCGCGCATCACGCGGCGGCCGAGCGGCATGCGCGCCATGCGCGATCGTGGCGTTGATCTCGGGCACATCGAAGGCGGCGCCGTGAGGCTCGCGGCATCCGCGCAAGCCGGCGCTTTCGGGCGAATCGCCCGCCTTCGCAAACAAAAGTCTCATTCGAAAATCTGCGCCCCCACGCGCACCGTCGGCGTCTACGCTTTCAGAAGCCCGCGCGCCGAACCACCGAACCGTCGAACATGAACGCACCTCAAGCCTTCGATCCGAACGGCGCCCATGCCGCCTTGGCGCTCGATATCGAGCCGCGTCTCCGCGAAATTCCCTATAACTACACGTCGTTTTCGGACCGCGAAATCGTCATGCGGCTCCTGGGCGACGAAGCCTGGGCCGCGTTGGACGAACTGCGCGCCGAGCGCCGCACCGGCCGCTCCGCGCGCATGCTGTACGAAGTGCTGGGCGACATCTGGGCCGTGCGCCGCAATCCGTATCTGCAAGACGACCTGCTCGACAACCCGAAGCGTCGCGCGATGCTGGTCGAGGCGCTGAACCATCGCCTGACCGAAATCGAGAAGCGCCGCAGCGCGGACTTGTCGGAGCACAGCGAAGAAGCAGGCAGCCGCGAGCGCGCTGAACGCGTCCAACTGCTCATCGCCGCCGCGCGCCGCGCCGTGGACGACTTCGCCTCCGAATTCGGCCGCATGGCCGATCTGCGCCGCCGCGCGTCGCGCGTGCTCGGCAAGCAAACGCAGAAGGACAACATTCGCTTCGACGGCCTCGCGCGGGTTTCGCACGTCACGGACGCGACCGACTGGCGCGTCGAGTATCCGTTCGTCGTGCTGACGCCGGATACGGAAGGCGAGATCGCCGGTCTCATCAAGGCGTGCTTCGAACTCGGCCTCACCGTGATTCCGCGCGGCGGCGGCACCGGCTACACCGGCGGCGCGATTCCGCTCACGCCGTTTTCGGCGGTCATCAACACGGAAAAGCTGGAACAGCTCGGGCCGGTCGAGATGACCGACTTGCCGGGCGTCGACCACAAGGTCGCGACAATCTTCTCCGGCGCGGGCGTCGTCACGCGCCGCGTCACGGAAGCGGCCGAACAGGCCGGCTTCGTGTTCGCGGTCGATCCGACTTCGCTCGATGCATCGTGCGCCGGCGGCAATGTCGCGATGAACGCGGGCGGCAAGAAAGCGGTGCTGTGGGGCACGGCGCTGGATAACCTCGCTTGGTGGCGCATGGTCGATCCGGAAGGCAACTGGCTGGAAGTCACGCGTCTGGATCACAACTGCGGCAAGATTCACGACGTCGAAGTGGCGCGCTTTCGTCTGGACTGGTTCGACGGCAATCGAGCGCCCGGCGAAAAGCTGATTCGCAGCGAAAACCTCGACATTGCCGGCCGCACGTTCCGCAAGGAAGGGCTCGGCAAGGACGTGACCGACAAGTTCCTGTCCGGGCTGCCGGGCGTGCAGAAAGAAGGCTGCGACGGTCTCATCACGTCGGCGCGCTGGATTCTGCACAAGATGCCCGCGCACACGCGCACGGTTTGCCTCGAATTCTTCGGGCAGGCGCGCGACGCCATTCCGAGCATCGTCGAGATCAAGGACTATCTCTTCGAAACGTCGAAGCAGGGCGGCGCGATTCTCGCGGGCCTCGAACACCTCGACGAGCGTTATCTGCGCGCGGTCGGCTATGCGACCAAGAGCAAGCGCAACGCGTTTCCGAAGATGGTGCTGATCGGCGATATCGTCGGCAATGACGCCGATGCCGTCGCGCAGGCCACGTCCGAAGTCGTGCGCATGGCGAACGGCAAGAGCGGCGAAGGCTTCGTCGCGGTGAACGCGGAAGCGCGCAAGCGTTTCTGGCTCGACCGCTCGCGCACGGCCGCGATCGCCAAACACACGAACGCGTTCAAGATCAACGAAGACGTCGTGATTCCGCTCAACCGCATGGGCGAGTACACGGACGGCATCGAGCGCATCAACATCGAACTGTCGATCAAGAACAAGCTGCAATTGCTCGACGCGCTCGAAGCGTTCTTCCGTAATGGCAAGCTGCCGCTCGGCAAGAGCGACGACGCCAACGAAATTCCGAGCGCCGAACTGCTCGAAGACCGCGTGCAGCAGGCGCTCGACCTGCTCAAGCGCGTGCGCGAACGGTGGACGTTCGTCGGCGAGAAGCTCGACTTGCCGCTGCGCGAGGCGCAGCACTATCTGGTGACGCTCGGCTACGAGGCGTTCGCCGAGAGGTTCGCGGATCGCGTGGACGTGCAGCCGGATGCCACGGTGTTCCATCTCGCGCAGGATCGCACGCTGCGCATTTCGTGGAAGCAGGAGATTCGCGCGGAACTGCGCCAGATCTTCAACGGCGGCGAATTCAAGCCGATCCTCGACGAAGCGCAGGCCATCCACAAGCACGTGCTGCGCGGCCGCGTGTTCGTCGCGCTGCACATGCACGCGGGTGACGGCAACGTTCACACGAACATTCCGGTCAACTCCGACAACTACGAGATGCTGCAGGACGCGCATCACGCGGTGGCGCGCATCATGAAGCTCGCGCGTTCGCTGGATGGCGTGATCTCCGGCGAGCACGGCATCGGCATTACCAAGCTCGAATTCCTGACGGACGAGGAAATCGGCGATTTCCGCGCGTACAAGAAACGCGTGGACCCGCAAGGCCGTTTCAACGCGGGCAAGCTGCTCGAAGGCGCGGACTTGCGCAACGCGTACACGCCGTCGTTCGGGCTGATGGGCTATGAATCGCTCATCATGCAGCAGTCGGATATCGGCGCGATTTCCGATTCCATCAAGGACTGCCTGCGCTGCGGCAAGTGCAAGCCGGTCTGCGCGACGCACGTGCCGCGCGCCAACCTGCTCTATAGCCCGCGCAACAAGATTCTCGCGACTTCGCTGCTCGTCGAAGCGTTCCTGTACGAAGAGCAGACGCGTCGCGGCGTGTCCATCAAGCATTGGGACGAATTCAACGACGTCGCCGATCACTGCACCGTCTGCCACAAGTGCGCGACGCCGTGCCCGGTGAAGATCGACTTCGGCGATGTGTCGATGAACATGCGCAATCTCTTGCGCAAGATGGGCAAGAAGAAGTTCAACGCGGGCAACGCGGCGGGCATGTTCTTCCTCAACGCGACGAATCCGCAGACCATCAACATCGCGCGCACCGCGATGATGGGCGTCGGCTACAAGGCGCAGCGTCTCGGCACCGACGTGCTGAAGAAGATCGTCAAGAAGCAGACCGCGCATCCGCCGTCCACGACCGGCAAGCCGCCCGTCGTGCAGCAGGTGATCCACTTCGTCAACAAGAAGATGCCGGGCAATCTGCCGAAGAAGACGGCGCGCGCGCTGCTCGATATCGAGGACAACAAGATCGTCCCGATCATCCGCAATCCGAAGACGACGACTGTCGATTCGGAAGCCGTGTTCTATTTCCCCGGCTGCGGCTCGGAGCGTCTGTTCTCGCAGGTCGGTCTCGCCACGCAGGCAATGTTGTGGGAAGCGGGCGTGCAGACCGTGCTGCCGCCGGGTTATCTGTGCTGCGGCTATCCGCAGCGCGGCGCGGGCCAGTTCGACAAGGCGGAGAAGATCGTCACGGACAACCGCGTGTTGTTCCATCGCGTGGCGAATACGCTGAACTATCTCGATATCAAGACCGTCGTGGTGTCGTGCGGCACCTGCTACGACCAGCTCGCGGGCTATGAATTCGAGAAGATCTTCCCCGGCTGCCGGATCATCGACATTCACGAGTTCCTGCTGGAGAAGAACATTCGGCTGGACGGCGTGAAGGGCACGCGCTACATGTATCACGATCCTTGCCACTCGCCGATCAAGACGGTCGATCCGGTGAAGCTCGTGAACGACTTGATGGGCTCGCAGAACGACGGCTACAAGATTCAGAAGAACGATCGCTGCTGCGGCGAGTCGGGCACGTTCGCGGTCACGCGCCCGGATATCGCGACGCAGGTGCGCTTCCGCAAGGAAGAGGAAGTGCGCAAGGGCGCGGCCAATCTGCGCGGCATTCCGCTGACGTCGGTTGCGGGCTCGAACGCGATCAATCCGATGAACGCGTCGGCTGGCACCGCGGGCGCGGCGCCCGGCTCCGTGCTCTCGGCGGGCGACGGCGCGCAGACCGAAGGCACGGACGTGAAGATTCTCACGAGCTGCCCGTCGTGCCTGCAAGGACTTTCGCGCTACAACGAGGACGCCAACGTCGAGGCGGACTATATCGTCGTCGAAATGGCGCGCAAGGTGCTCGGCGAAAACTGGATGGAGCAGTACGTCGAACGCGCGAACAATGGCGGTATCGAGCGCGTGCTGGTGTAATAGCGAAATCGAGGTTTGATTCGCTAGAGGTTTGAGATGGACTGTGTGTTTTGCCGCGAAGACGGCGGCGAAGTGCTGTGGTCGGACGACGCGTTGCGCGTCGTCCTCGCCGACGAGCCGGACTGGCCCGGCTTTTGTCGCGTGATCTGGGGCGCGCATGTCGCCGAAATGTCCGACTTGGCCGATGCCGACCGCTTGCGCGTGATGACCGCCGTGAACGGCGTCGAACGCGCGATGCGTCGCGTGCTCGTGCCCGAGAAAATCAATCTGGCGAGCCTCGGCAATCAGGTGCCGCATCTGCATTGGCACGTCATTCCACGTTTTTCCAACGATTCCCGTTTTCCGTTGCCCGTCTGGGCGCCGCGCCAGCGCACGGTGTCCGAGGCGCAGCTCGCCAAGCGCCGCGCGCAGGCGACGCTTCTGCGCGAAGCCGTTCGCCGCGAGTTGAATCAGGCGTTCGGCCAACCCTAACTTAAGAGATAAGGCTCACCATGAGCGGACTGACATCGACGACGCCGATTCCCACCGGCGTCGTTCTGCATTCGAAATCCCGCGTGCTGGAATTGCAATACGGCGAGAAGGAGTCGTATCGCGTGCCGTTCGAGCTGTTGCGCGTCTATTCGCCGTCCGCCGAAGTGCAAGGCCACGGGCCGGGGCAGGAAACGCTGCAGACCGGCAAGCGTGAGGTCGCCATCACGGGCATCGAGCCGGTCGGACATTACGCGCTCCAGTTGAGTTTTTCGGACGGGCACAATACCGGCATCTATTCGTGGGACATCCTTTACGATCTCGCGACGAAACAGGACGAACGCTGGCGCGACTATCTGACGAAGCTACAAGCCGCCGGCATCGACCGCGATGCGCCGATGGCCGCGAAGCCCGCCGGCGGCCACTGTCACTGAACGAACTATGCGCGGCATAACGCCGCGGGCCGGCGCGACGATTGCGCAGGCAGATACGAACAACATGCGAGGAAAGAGCGCAATGAGCAAGACCCACTTCGGATACGAAACGGTCGACGAGCAGGAGAAGGCGAGCAAGGTGGCGGGCGTGTTCCACTCCGTCGCGAGCAATTACGACCTGATGAACGACCTGATGTCCGGCGGGCTGCATCGCATCTGGAAGCATTTCACGATCGGGCAGGCGAAGGTGCGCGCGGGCTACAAGGTGCTGGACATCGCGGGCGGCACCGGCGACCTCGCGATGGCGTTCGCCAAGCAGGCCGGCGCAACGGGCGAAGTCTGGCACACGGACATCAACGAATCGATGCTGCGCGTGGGGCGCGATCGTCTGCTGGACAAGGGCGTCATCACGCCGACGCTCCTGTGCGACGCGGAGAAGATTCCGTTTCCCGACAACTACTTCGACGTGGTGACGGTGGCCTTCGGGCTGCGCAACATGACGCACAAGGAGCGCGCGCTGGCCGAAATGTACCGCGTGCTCAAGCCGGGCGGCCGTCTGCTCGTGCTCGAATTTTCGAAAGTGTGGGAACCGCTCAAGAAGCCGTACGACATTTACAGCTTCAAGATTCTGCCCTGGCTCGGCGAGAAGGTGGCAAAGGACGCGGACAGCTATCGCTATCTGGCCGAGTCCATCCGCATGCACCCGGACCAGGAAACATTGAAGACGATGATGGAACAAGCAGGACTGGATCGAGTCGAATATTACAATTTGTCAGGTGGCGTGGTAGCGTTACACGTCGGGACAAAATTTTGATGTTCCACTCTCTTAAGGATTCGATATGTCCGATTCGCGCACACCCCAATCCCGGGGTTTTCTGAGCTCGATGTTCAGGAAGGCCGGAATCTTGGCGCTCGCTGGCGTTATTACGGCTGGCGCAATCTTCGCGGACGACGCCGAGGCGCGCCGCATGGGCGGCGGCCGCAGCATGGGCCGCCAGTCGGCCACGGCCACGCAGCAGCATCAGGCGACGCCGCCGTCGCAGTCCATGCAGCCGAGCCAGTCGATGCAGCCGCAGCGCGCGCAACCCGCGCCCGCCGCGCCGCCCGCCGCTCAACCGGCGCGCAACCGCTGGCTCGGGCCGATCGCCGGTCTTGCCGCTGGCTTGGGCATCGCGGCGCTGCTGTCGCATTTCGGGCTCGGCGGCGCGTTCGCTGGCGCGATGGCCAACATGATTATGATCGCGCTGATCGTGCTCGCGGCCGTCATGCTGTTCCGCTTCTTCATGCGCAAGCGGCATGGCGCATCGACGCCGGCGTATGCAGGCGCGGGCGCGTCGCCGTATGGCGCGTCGGCGCGCAGCGGCCTGAATCAGGAGCCGCCGCGCATGTCGCAGCCTGCGGGCTTCGGCGCGGACTATATCGATTCCCCCGCAACGCAGTCCGCGCCGGTCAATGTTCCGGCCGGCTTCGACACGGAAGCGTTCGTGCGTAACGCGAAGGTCTACTTCGTGCGCCTTCAGGACGCGTGGGACCGCGGCAACGTCAACGACATCCGCGAATTCACCACGCCGGAGATGTTCGCCGAAGTGAAGCTCGACATCGATGCACGCGGCGGCGCGCCGAATCGCACGGACGTGGTCCAGCTGAACGCCGACGTGCTCGGCGTGGAAGATCGCGCGTCCGAGTATCTCGCGAGCGTGCGCTTCCATGGCCTGATCCGCGAATCGGAAGGGGCGGCGGCCGAGCCGTTCGTCGAAATCTGGAACCTGTCGAAGCAGAAGTCCGGCAACGAAGGCTGGCTGCTGGCCGGCATTCAGCAGGTCAGTTGAGCGCGTCCCCGCACGCCGGCGCGGCGGCATGGCGCCGCACGTCGGCAGCGGGACGCGCGTCGCGAAGCGGCTTCCGCATTCGCGGAGTTTGCCTAGACCGTAGAATAGAACCCGCGCGAGCGACCGCTTGCGCGGGTTTTTTCATCTCAGAGCCGATGACGAACGCACACGAACCTTCCCGCTCCGTTGTAGATCCTGCCGTCAAGACCGCGTCCGGTGCGTTCGCGGCTGTCGTGAATCATCTGCTCGCGCGCGAGCCGTGGGCGCGCGAGCGCCTCCAGCCGTACGCCGGCAAGTCCGTACGGCTTTCGTGCACGCCGTTCGTCGTGGCGCTCGTCGCGCAGGCGGACGGGCTTTTCGTCGCGACGAGCGAGACGCAAGCCGGCCATTTCGATGTCAGCATCGCCGTGCCGTTCGATGCGCTTCCCGCGTTCGTGCAAGGCGGTCAGGCGGCGGTGATGAAGCATGTGCGCATTGAAGGCGATGCCGAGTTCGCGCAGACGCTCGCGAAGCTCGCCGAGCATCTGCGCTGGGATCCGGAGGAAGACCTGTCGCGCGTGATCGGCGATGCGCCCGCGCATCGCATCGGCATGATCGCGCGGACGATGCAGGCGCAGGCGCAGCGCACCGGCCGCAATCTTCTCGACTCCGTGGCCGAGTACTTGCTGGACGAGCGTCCGCAACTCGTGCGCAAGAGCGCGCTCGACGCGTTCAACGCCGAGTTGTCGCAGGCGCGAGATGCGCTCGCGCGCGTCGAAAAGCGCATCGAGCGGATCGAACAACGAGAGTCGGCTCGCGGCGCTTCAGCGCGGACCGGCGGCGAGTCCGAGCGGGACTCGCGCAAATAACGAGCTGAAGCGAACTCCGACCATGCGTTTTCTGCGTTTCCTCAAGATTTTCTTCACGATTGTCCGCTTCGGCCTGGACGAACTGGTCATGAGCGGCATCAACGACCGCCGCGTGCGCTACCTCATGCGCGTGACGACGTTCGGCCGCCGCTTCGATGTCGAGCGCGGCATCCGGCTGCGCCTGGCGCTGGAAAGCCTCGGACCGATCTTCGTCAAATTTGGTCAAGTGTTGTCGACGCGGCGCGATCTGTTGCCGGTCGATATCGCCAACGAACTCGCGAAGTTGCAGGATCGCGTGCCGCCGTTCGATTCGAACGTCGCGGTTTCGATCATCGAGAAAGCGCTCGGCGCGCCGATCGACGCACTCTTCGACGACTTCGAGCGCGTGCCGGTGGCGAGCGCGTCGATCGCGCAGGTGCACTTCGCGAAGATCCGGCATGGCGAGCACGCGGGCAAACCCGTCGCCGTGAAGGTGTTACGGCCCGGCATGTTGCCGGTGATCGATTCGGACCTCGCGCTTCTGCGCGATATCGCCATCTGGGCCGAGCGCCTCTGGCCGGACGGCAGGCGGCTGAAGCCGCGCGAAGTTGTCGCTGAATTCGACAAATATCTGCACGACGAACTCGATCTCATGCGCGAGGCGGCCAACGGCAGCCAGTTGCGCCGCAATTTCCAGGGCCTCGATCTGCTGCTCGTGCCGGAGATGTACTGGGATTTGTCCGCGCCCACGGTGCTGGTGATGGAGCGCATGGTCGGCGTGCCGATCTCGCAGGTCGAAACGCTGCGCGCGGCCGGCGTCGATATTCCGAAGCTAGCGCGCGAAGGCGTCGAAATTTTCTTCACGCAGGTGTTCCGCGACGGCTTCTTTCACGCGGACATGCACCCCGGCAACATCCAGGTGAGCCTCGATCCGGCGACCTTCGGCCGCTATATCGCGCTCGACTTCGGGATCGTCGGGGCGCTCTCCGACTTCGATAAGAACTATCTCGCGCAGAACTTCCTCGCGTTCTTCAAGCGCGACTACCACCGCGTGGCGACGCTGCACCTCGAATCCGGCTGGGTGCCGCCGAGCACGCGCGTCGAGGAACTGGAGAGCGCGATCCGCGCCGTCTGCGAGCCGTATTTCGACCGCGCGCTCAAGGACATTTCGCTCGGACAGGTGCTGATGCGGCTCTTTTCGACCTCGCGCCGCTTCAACGTCGAGATTCAGCCGCAACTCGTGCTGCTGCAGAAGACGATGCTGAACGTGGAAGGGCTGGGCCGATCGCTCGATCCGGAACTCGACTTGTGGAAGACCGCGAAGCCGTACCTCGAGCGCTGGATGAACGAGCAGATCGGCTGGCGCGGCTGGTACGAGCGTCTGCAAATGGAAGCGCCGCAGTGGAGCAAGACGATTCCGCAACTGCCGCGGCTGATTCATCACTTGCTCGCGGAGCGCCACGACGCGCCGCGCGGCAACAATGACGAAACAATGCGCCAACTGCTCGCGGAGCAAAAGCGCACGAACCGGCTGCTGACGACGCTGCTCGTCGTCGGGCTCGGCGTCATTGCCGGCGCGGGCGTGGTCATCGCGCAATTCTGGATGGGCCACCCGTGATCACGGCGAGCCGGCGCGTCTAACAGCCGGCGCGAGGAGATTCGATGAGCAATTCCGGCAATGCCGACGTTCCGTCCTTCGAGAACCGCGACCCGAACTCGCCCGGTTTCTGGGACGAACGGTTCGACCGACGCTTCATGCCGTGGGATCAGGCTGGCGTGCCCGATGCGTTCCGCACGTTCGTGTCCGCGTTGGCCGCGCCCGAAGCCACGCGCGTGCTGATTCCCGGCTGCGGCAACGCTTACGAGGCGGCGTATCTGGCGGAGCGCGGCATGAGCGTGCGCGCCATCGACTTCTCGCCGAGCGCGGTCGCGGCGGCGCGCGCTCAGTTGGCCGCGCACGGGGGCGTCGTCGAAGAAGCCGATTTTTTCACCTATCAGCCGCCGTTCGCGCCCGACTGGATCTACGAGCGCGCCTTTCTGTGCGCGCTGCCGAAAGACCGCTGGACCGATTACGCAGAGCGCATGGCGGCGCTCGCGCGCCCCGGCGCGCTGCTTTCGGGCTTCTTTTTCATCGGCGCGACGCCGAAAGGACCGCCGTTCGGCATCGAGCGAAATGAACTCGACGCCCTTCTCGCTCCCCACTTCGAATTGGTCGACGATCACGAAGTCAGCGGCTCCATACCGGTCTTTGCCGGCCGCGAACGCTGGCTGACGTGGCGGCGGGCTTGAATTATTTGTCTTCGCCCCCATCTGGCGACGAAGCCGCACGGCGAGGGGCCGGCCGAAAATGGCGGGCCGAAGCGGGTTTGCGGCTATAATTCAAGGCTTTGCAAGCGTCGACAGATCATTGTAGGAAGAGTGCCATGCCGATTTACGCATACCGCTGCGCATCCTGCGGCCACGAAAAAGACGTGCTTCAGAAGTTGAGCGACGCACCGCTCACGCAATGTCCCGCCTGCGGAAAGGACGCGTTTTCCAAGCAAGTGACCGCGGCTGGTTTCCAGTTGAAGGGCTCCGGCTGGTATGTCACCGATTTCCGCGGCGGCAGCAACGGTTCCGCTGCGCCGAAGTCGGGCGACAACGCGGGCAATTCGAATTCCGGCGATGGCGCGAAAGCGGGCAGTGCGTCATCGTCCGATGCATCGACGTCTGCGAGCGCAGCGCCTGCCGCCGGCGCATCCACGACTGCGACGCCCGCGACGCCTGCGACACCCGCGACGCCTTCGGGCGCAGCCTGAAAGCGCACACGTCACGCACGGCGCGAGCTTCGCGCCGGCTGCGCAATCCGTCCCGTACCGCCTGTCAGAGCGCGCGCCCTGAGCGCGCGCGGATCGCGGCCAACCCGACGCCCGTCACCCTAGCGACAACAACGTGACCACGAAAAAGACTACGCTGAAAACCGTGTTCCTCACCGGCCTGCTGGTGCTGGTGCCGCTCGCCATCACGCTGTGGGTGCTCGGCCTCGTGATCGGAACCATGGATCAGACGCTGCTCCTTTTGCCGGCCGCGTGGCAGCCGGAGCGTGTCTTCGGGTTCCATCTGCCGGGACTGGGGGCGCTGCTCACGCTCGCTTTCATCTTCGTCGTCGGCCTCTTTACGCAGAACTTCGTCGGGCAGAAACTCGTCGGCTGGTGGGACGCCATTCTTCGCCACATTCCGGTCGTCGGCCCGCTCTACACGAGCGTGAAACAGGTTTCGGACACGCTGCTCTCGTCGAGCGGCAATGCATTTCGCAAGGCGCTGCTGGTCGAATATCCGCGCAAGGGCTCGTACACCATCGGGTTTCTGACCGGCATTCCCGGCGGCGACGTGTTGAATCATCTGAAGGAAGATCACGTGAGCGTCTACGTGCCGACCACGCCGAACCCCACGTCCGGCTTCTTCCTGATGATGCCGAAAAGCGAGGTCGTCGAACTGGATATGACCGTCGACGCCGCACTGAAGTACATCGTCTCGATGGGCGTGGTCGCCCCCGCGCCGAGCGCGCCGCTGTCGGTCGCGCCCGCCCGCCGCCCCACCGAGCCGCCGATGTAATGCCGGCGCGCGTGCCGCGAATCGAGCCGACGAAGAGCGCGATCCGCACGCGAGCCGTTCATCAACGAACAACGAAAGACACAACATCATGTCGATGCGATCTGAATACTGCGGTCTGGTGACCGAAGCCCTGCTGGGCCAAACCGTCTCGCTGTGCGGCTGGGTGCATCGCCGCCGCGACCACGGGGGCGTTATCTTCATCGACTTGCGCGATCGCGAAGGGCTCGTCCAGGTCGTCTGCGATCCGGATCGCGCCGAGATGTTCAAGGTGGCCGAAGGCGTGCGCAACGAGTTCTGCGTGCAGGTGAAGGGCGTCGTGCGCAATCGTCCGGAAGGCACGGTCAACGCCAATCTGACGAGCGGCAAGATCGAAGTGCTGTGCCATGAACTAAACGTGCTGAACGCGTCGGTGACGCCGCCGTTCCAGCTCGACGACGACAACCTGTCCGAGACCACGCGTCTCACGCATCGCGTGCTGGATCTGCGCCGTCCGCAGATGCAGAAGAACCTGCGCCTGCGCTATCGCGTGGCGATCGAAGTGCGCAAGTATCTAGACGCGCAAGGCTTCATCGACATCGAAACGCCGATGCTGACCAAGAGCACGCCGGAAGGCGCCCGCGACTATCTCGTGCCGTCGCGCGTGAACGCGGGACAGTTCTTCGCACTGCCGCAATCGCCGCAATTGTTCAAGCAATTGCTGATGGTCGCGAACTTCGACCGCTACTACCAGATCACCAAGTGCTTCCGCGACGAGGACCTGCGCGCGGACCGTCAGCCGGAATTCACGCAGATCGACTGCGAAACGTCGTTCCTGAACGAGCAGGAAATCCGCGATCTGTTCGAAAACATGATCCGCCACGTCTTCAAGGAGACGATGGACGTCGCGCTGCCGGAGAAATTCCCGGTCATGCTGTACTCGGAAGCAATGCGCCGTTTCGGCTCTGACAAGCCCGACCTGCGTGTGAAGCTCGAATTCGCCGATCTGACCGACGCGGTCAGGGACGTCGATTTCAAGGTGTTCAGCATGCCGGCCAATTCGAAGGACGGCCGCGTCGCCGCGTTGCGCGTGCCGAAGGGCGGCGAGCTGTCGCGTGGTGACATCGACGGTTACACGGAATTCGTGCGTATCTACGGCGCGAAGGGCCTCGCGTGGATCAAGGTCAACGACAAGACCAAGGGCCGCGACGGTCTGCAAAGCCCGATCGTCAAGAATCTGCATGACGCGGCGCTCGCCGCCATCATGGAGCGCACGGGCGCGGAAGACGGCGACATCATCTTCTTCGCGGCGGATCGCACGAAGGTCGTGAACGACAGCCTGGGCGCGCTGCGCCTGAAAATCGGCCATTCGGAATTCGGCAAGGCGAACGGCCTGCTCGAGTCCGGCTGGAAGCCGCTGTGGGTGATCGACTTCCCGATGTTCGAATACGACGAGGAAGAAAACCGCTACGTGGCCGCGCACCATCCGTTCACGAGCCCGAAGGACGAGCACCTCGAATACCTCGAAACCGATCCGGGCCGCTGTCTCGCGAAGGCGTACGACATGGTGCTGAACGGCTGGGAAATCGGCGGCGGTTCGGTGCGTATCTTCCAGGAGGACGTGCAGAGCAAGGTGTTCCGCGCGCTGAAGATCGGCGCGGAAGAAGCGCGTCTGAAGTTCGGCTTCCTGCTCGACGCGCTGCAATACGGCGCGCCGCCGCACGGCGGTATCGCGTTCGGTCTGGACCGCATCGTGACGCTGATGTCCGGCGCCGATTCGATCCGCGACGTGATCGCGTTCCCGAAGACGCAGCGCGCGCAGGACCTGCTCACGCAAGCGCCGAGCGAAGTCGACGAGCGCCAGCTGCGCGAGTTGCACATCCGTCTGCGGCAACCCGAACAAAAGACGCAATAAGCATTGTTAATGTTGTGACGAAAAAGGCGCCGAGTGCGCCTTTTTCGTTTTTTGCGCTACAGTCGTTGCCGGATACGAGACAACGCGCAAGTTCACATGGTCATGCAGAAGCCACCGAAAATCCCCGAATCCGTGCTGGTCGTGATTCACACGCCCGACCTCGACGTGCTCATCATCGAGCGGGCGGATCATCCGGGCTTCTGGCAATCGGTGACGGGCTCGAAAGACCGCATCGACGAGCCGCTCGAAGAAACCGCCGCGCGCGAAGTGCAGGAAGAAACGGGCATCATCGTCGGCAGTCCGCTGGTGCCGCAGAATGCGCTGCTGAACTGGCATCACAGCATTCAGTACGACATCTATCCGCAATGGCGGCACCGTTACGCTGAAGGCATCACGCGCAACACCGAACACCAGTTCAGTCTCTGCGTGCCGCATTGTCTGGAAGTGACGCTCGCGCCGCGCGAACACACCTCGCATCTGTGGCTGCCGTTGCGCGAAGCCGCCGACCGCTGCTTCTCGTGGTCCAACCGCGAAGCCATTCTTCAATTGCCCGAGCGCCTCGCGGCGCATAGCCGATGATCGGTGTGCGGCCGCGGCGCAGCTTCAAGCGACTGCGCCAGGCGCTCTTCTCCGGGCGACGTCCGCCGCGCTTCTGCTTCACCGCGGGCAACCAGGTCCGCATTTTCAAGAGCGGCGCGCAGTTCTTTCCCGCGCTGATTGAGCGGATCGACGGCGCGCAGAACACGGTTTCGCTCGAAACCTACATCTTCGCGAACGACGACGCCGGCCGCGCCGTCTCCGACGCGCTCTTGCGGGCCGCGGCGCGCGGCGTCACGGTGCGCGTGATCACGGACGGCATCGGCACCGACGGCAATCTGCCGATGTTCGAGCAGTGGAAAGCGGGCGGCGTCGAGCATCGAATCTACAATCCGCATTTGCTGTTCGGGCCGCTCGGCTTTTCGCGCACGCATCGCAAGCTCGCGCTGATCGACAACACGTACGCGTTTTGCGGCGGCATCAATATCGTCGATGACTACGACCAGAACGGCACGCGCTTGCCAGAGCCGCGCTGGGACTTCGCGATGGAGGCGCAGGGGCCGGTGGTCAAGGACGTGCGCGATGCGTTCGACCTTCAATGGGAGCGCATACGGCTCGGCGTTAAGCCGCGTGAGCCGCGTTCGTCGTCCTGCGAGCCGCAGCCGGACCATAACCGCCGGACTTCCCGACGCGCGATGCGCGCCCGGCGCCGCGCGCAGCTCGGCGAAATCCACGCGGTCGACCAACCGTGCGTCGCATTCGTGGCGCGCGACAATCTGCTGAATCGCCGGGCCATCGAAAAGGCGTATCTGCGCGCGATCGCCCATGCGGAGCGCGAAGTGTTGCTCGCCAATCCGTACTTCATGCCGGGCCGCAAGCTGCGGCGCGCGCTCGTGCTCGCGGCGCGGCGCGGGGTGCGCGTGTCACTCGTGATCGGGCGCAAGGAGTTCGTCGCCCTCGACTACGCCACGCCGTTCCTCTACGGCAATCTGCTGAAGAATGGCGTGCGCATCGCCGAATACGAGAAGACGATCCTGCACGGCAAAGTCGCGGTCGTGGACGCCGACTGGGCGACCATCGGCTCGTCCAATCTCGACGCGCTTTCTCTCGTGCTGAACAACGAAGCCAACATGGTGCTCGTGAACCACGCGGAAATCGCGGGCTTGCACGACGCCATTCTCGAGGCGTTCGACGAAGGCGGTCGAATCGACGAAAAACACTACGCGTCGCGACCGTTAAGCGAGCGAATCCTGAGTTGGCTCGCGTACAACACCTACCGCATGACGATGAAACTCATCACCATCGGGCAGTACGATTGACGGCCCAATTACTGCTGCTTCGCTAAGATAGCTGCCGAACGTCAATGTGCTCCCATCAAATGGGAAGTCGGGCAGTCACTTAGATGCAGTCCGCGCATAAAAAAGGACAATAGGGCGGGCAAAAATAGGACTTATCCTATTGATTGCTGCGGCAGTTAGACACCGCTTTCTAAAATTTTGCTTGTTTCAGCAGCGATCGGCCACAATAATAGAACGGCCGTTCGTTTTCAATGGGGTCACGAGAGGACGGTGGGATCATGCGAAAAGGCGAACAGACGCGGGCCGCGATTCTCGACGCAGCGTTGGATCTGGCGAGCAGGGACGGACTGGAAGGACTCACCATCGGTCTTCTGGCCGAGCGGATGCAGATGAGCAAGAGCGGAGTGTTCGCGCACTTCGGATCGCGCGAAGATCTGCAAGTGGAAGTGGTGCGCGAGTACCACCGCCGGTTCGAAGACGAAGTGTTCTTCCCGAGCTTGCGCGAACCGCGCGGCCTGCCGCGACTGCGCGCGATGATGAGCCGCTGGATGGAAAAGCGCATCGAGGAAGTCACCACCGGCTGCATCTATATTAGCGGCGCGGTGGAGTACGACGATCGCGCGGCCAGCGCGGTGCGCGAGCAACTGGTTCACAGTGTCACGACGTGGCGCGAGGCGCTGTTGCGGGCCATTCGCCAGTCGAAGGAAGAAGGGCATCTGAAGCCGGAGACGGACCCGAAGCTGATGCTCTTCGAGTTGTACAGCTTCACGCTCGGCCTGCATCACGACGCGCGTTTTCTGCATTTGCCGGAAGCGGTGCAACTGACGCGGGACGCGCTGGAAAAGACGATCGTTTCATATCAGACGTCGCATTCGTCTGCCGATGGCGGCGGCCGCGAAACCAGCGAGCCGGCCGCCCACGCAGCCACGAGCGCGGCGACGAATCTAACTTCGCATCAAACGGACAGCCGTTAGCGGCGCCGATCGAATCGTCCCAAGGGTTCGGCGGCGCACGACGCAAGCTTCTAGAAACTGGAGAGACTCATGGGACAGTACGCCGCCCCCTTGCGCGACATGCAGTTCGTGCTGCACGAACTGCTGAACGTGGAAGCCGAACTGAAGCGCATGCCGAAGCATGCCGACCTGGACGCGGACACCATTAACCAGGTGCTCGAAGAAGCCGGCAAGTTCTGCTCCGAAGTCGTGTTTCCGCTGAACCAGAGCGGCGACCGCGAAGGTTGCACTTACGAGGGCGACGGCATCGTTACGACGCCGTCGGGGTTCAAAGAGGCGTATCGCCAGTACGTCGAGGCGGGCTGGCCCGCGCTCGGCTGCGATCCCGAATATGGCGGCCAGGGGCTGCCCGCGTTCGTCAACAACGCGCTCTACGAAATGCTCAACTCGGCGAATCAGGCCTGGACCATGTATCCGGGCCTCTCGCACGGCGCGTACGAATGCCTGCACGCGCACGGCACGCCGGAGCAGAAATCGACGTATCTCGCGAAACTCGTCTCCGGCGAGTGGACCGGCACCATGTGCCTGACCGAATCGCATTGCGGCACCGACCTCGGCATCCTGCGCACGAAAGCCGAGCCGAATTCCGACGGTTCGTACGCGCTCACCGGCACGAAGATCTTCATTTCGAGCGGCGAACACGACATGGCCGAGAACATCGTCCATCTGGTGCTCGCGCGGCTGCCCGGCGCGCCGGCCGGCACGAAGGGCATTTCGCTCTTCATCGTGCCGAAGTTCATTCCGGACGCGAGCGGTGCGCCGGGCGAACGCAACGGCATCAAGTGCGGCTCGATCGAGCACAAGATGGGCATTCACGGCAACGCGACCTGCGTGATGAACCTGGACGGCGCGAAGGGCTGGCTCGTCGGCGAAGCAAACAAGGGCTTGAACGCCATGTTCGTGATGATGAACGCGGCGCGTCTGGGCGTCGGCATGCAGGGTTTGGGGCTGACGGAAGTCGCGTATCAAAACTCGCTCGTCTATGCGAAAGAGCGCCTGCAAATGCGCTCGCTCACCGGCCCGAAAGCGCCCGAGAAGCCCGCTGATCCGATCATCGTGCATCCGGATGTGCGCCGCATGCTGCTCACGCAGAAGGCGTACGCCGAAGCGGGCCGCGCGTTCACGTACTGGGCCGCGCTCAACATCGACAAGGAACTCTCGCACGAAGACGAAGCCGCGCGCCGCGAAGCCGCCGATTTCGTCGCGCTGCTCACGCCGGTCATCAAGGCGTTCCTGACCGACAACGCGTTCGAAGGCACGAACCTCGCCATGCAGATCTACGGCGGCCACGGCTTCATCTCCGAGTGGGGCATGGAGCAGTACGTGCGCGACGCGCGCATCAACATGATCTACGAAGGCACGAACTCCATTCAGGCGCTCGACCTGCTCGGCCGCAAGATTCTCGGCGACATGGGCGCGAAGCTGAAGCGTTTCGGCAAGCTCGTGACGGATTTCGTCGAAGAGGAAGGCGTGAAGCCGGAGATGCAGGAGTTCATCAACCCGCTCGCGGATATCGGCGAGAAGGTGCAGAAGCTCACGATGGAAATCGGCATGAAGGCGATGCAGAACCCCGACGAAGTGGGCGCCGCAGCCGTTCCGTATCTGCGCACGGTCGGGCATCTGGTGTTCTCGTACTTCTGGGCGCGCATGGCGCGCGTCGCGCTCGACAACGCCGCATCAGGCGATGCGTTCTACAAGGCCAAGCTCGCCACCGCGCGTTTCTACTTCGCGAAGCTCCTGCCCGAAACGGCTTCGACCATCCGCGCCGCGCGCGCGGGCGCCAAGCCGATGATGGACTACGACGAAGCCTTATTCTAAGTACGAGCGCAACGCGACGGTTCGACTCTCCGAACCGCGACATCCCCAATCAAACGCCTGGCGGCGCAATCGACTTGACTGCGCCGCGGGCAGACAAGCACCACTCATACGGAGGCTTTCCCGTGAGCACCCTGAACATCCGCAAAGTCGCCGTGCTCGGCGCAGGCGTGATGGGCGCGCAGATCGCCGCGCATCTCATCAACGCGCGCGTGCCCGTGCTGCTTTTCGATCTTCCCGCGAAGGAAGGCCCGAAGAACGGCATCGCCCTCAAGGCCATCGAGAATCTCAAGAAGCTCTCGCCCGCGCCGCTCGGCATGAAGGACGACGCGCAGTACATCGAGCCAGCGAACTACGAGGACGACATCGCGCGCCTTGCGGAGTGCGATCTCGTGATCGAAGCGATCGCCGAGCGCATGGACTGGAAGCACGACCTGTACAAAAAGGTCTCGCCGCACATCGCGCCCAACGCCATCTTCGCGAGCAATACCTCGGGCTTGTCGATCACCGAGTTGTCGAACGGTTTCTCGGATGAACTGAAGGCGCGTTTCTGCGGCGTGCACTTCTTCAATCCGCCGCGCTACATGCATCTGGTCGAACTTATTCCGACCGAATCGACCAAGCCCGAGATTCTCGACCAGCTCGAAACGTTTCTGACGAGCGCCATCGGCAAGGGCGTCGTGCGCGCGAAGGACACGCCGAACTTCATCGCGAATCGCGTGGGCGTGTTTTCGATTCTCGCCGTGATCGCCGAGAGCCAGAAGTTCGGCCTGCGTTTCGACCAAGTGGACGACCTGACCGGCGCGCGCCTCGGCCGCGCGAAGTCCGCGACGTTCCGCACGGCGGATGTCGTCGGTCTCGACACGATGGCGCACGTCATCAAGACGATGCAGGACAACTTGCCGGACGATCCGTTCTTCCCGGTCTACGCCACGCCGCCCGTGCTCGCCGAACTCGTGAAGAACGGCGCGCTCGGGCAGAAGACGGGCGCGGGCTTTTATCGCAAGGAAGGCAAGGCGATCAAGGTGCTCGACCCGCAGACGGCGCAATACGTCGAAGCGGGCGCGAAGGCGGACGAACTCGTCGGCCGCATTCTGAAGCGCCCGCCCGCCGAGCGCCTCAAGCTTCTGCGCGAAACCGACAACAAGCAGGCGCAGTTCCTCTGGGCGATTTTCCGCGACGTGTTCCATTACATCGCGGTGCATCTGGAATCGATCGCGGACAACGCGCGCGATGTCGATCTCGCGATCCGCTGGGGCTTCGGCTGGAACCAGGGCCCGTTCGAAAGCTGGCAGGCGGCGGGCTGGCAGCAGGTCGCGCAATGGGTGCAGGAAGACATCGACGCGGGCAAGGCGCTCTCCAAAGCGCCGCTGCCCGCCTGGGTGCTCGACGGCCCCGTCGCCGAGAAGGGCGGTGTGCACACGAACGAAGGCTCGTGGTCGCCGCAGGCACGTCGCTTCGTCGCTCGCTCGACGCTGCCGGTCTACCAGAAGCAAGTGTTCCGCGCGCCGCTCGTCGGTGAAAGCGGCGCCGATCCGAAAACCTTCGGCAAGACGCTCTTCGAAACCGACAGCGTGCGCGCCTGGCTCGATCGCGACGACGGCGACGTGGTCATCGTCTCGTTCAAGACGAAGATGAACACCATCGGTCCCGGCGTGCTCGACGGCCTCACGCAAGCCATCGGACTCGCGGAGAAGGAATACCGCGGCGTGGTGATCTGGCAGCCGACTTCGCTCACGCTCGGCGCGCCGGGCGGTCCGTTCTCGGCGGGCGCGAACCTCGAAGAAGCGATGCCCGCGTTCATGATGGGCGGCGCGAAAGGCATCGAGCCGTTCGTCAAGAAGTTCCAGGACAGCATGATGCGCGTGAAGTACGCGAACGTGCCGGTGGTCTGCGCGGTGTCGGGCATTGCGCTCGGCGGCGGCTGTGAACTGATGCTGCATTCGGCCAAGCGCGTCGCGCATAGCGAAAGCTATATCGGACTCGTGGAAGTGGGCGTGGGTCTCGTGCCGGCGGGCGGCGGCCTGAAGGAAGCCGCATTGCGCGCGGCCGAAGCCGCGAGCGCTGTGAACGCGACGAGCGATCTGCTCAAGTTCCTGCAAAAGCCGTTCGAAAACGCGGCGATGGCGAAGGTCTCCGGCTCCGCGCTCGAAGCACGCGCGATGGGCTATCTGAAGCCGTCGGACACCATCGTCTTCAACGTACACGAGTTGCTCGACATCGCGAAGAAGGAAGCGCGCGCGCTTGCGGATTCGGGCTACCGCGCGCCGCTGCGCGCGAGGCAGATTCCGGTTGCGGGCCGCTCGGTGCTGTCGACCATCAAGGCGTCGCTCGTCAACATGCGCGACGGCCGCTTCATCAGCGATCACGACTTCCTGATTGCGAGCCGTATCGCGGAAGTGGTGTGCGGCGGCGACGTGGAAGGCGGCAGTCTCGTCGATGAGGAATGGCTGCTTGGGCTGGAGCGCCGCGCGTTCATCGAACTGCTCGGCACGCAAAAGACGCAGGAACGGATCATGGGCATGTTGCAGACCGGCAAGCCGGTTCGCAACTGAGCGCGCGGACTATCGGAGCTGGTTATGAGCAAACAATTGCAGGAAGCATATATCGTTGCCGCGAGCCGCACGCCGATCGGCAAGGCGCCGCGCGGCGTGTTCAAGAACACGCGCCCGGACGAGCTGCTCGTCCACGCGATCAAATCTGCCGTCGCGCAGGTGCCGGGGCTGGATACCGGCGTAATCGAAGACGCGATTGTCGGCTGCGCGATTCCCGAAGCGGAGCAGGGCCTGAACGTCGCGCGCATGGGCGCGCTGCTCGCCGGGCTGCCGCAGACGGTCGGCGGCGTCACGGTGAACCGCTTCTGCGCGTCGGGTCTCACCGCGCTCGCGATGGCGGCGGACCGCATTCGCGTCGGCGAGGCGGATGCGATTCTCGCGGGCGGCTGCGAGTCGATGAGCATGGTGCCGATGATGGGCAACAAGCCGTCGCTGTCGCCGCATATCTTCGAGCGCAGCGAGGACATCGGCATTGCGTACGGCATGGGCCTCACCGCCGAACGCGTCGCGGAACGCTGGAAGGTGAGCCGCGAGGCGCAGGACGCGTTCGCGGTGGAGTCGCATCGCAAGGCGCTGGCGGCGCAGCAGTCGGGCGAATTCGCCGACGAGATCGCCGCTTACACGCTCAACGAACGCTTCCCGGACCTCGCTTCGGGCGAAGTTCGCGTAAATGCGCGCGAGATCGCGTTCGACGAAGGCCCGCGCGCGGACACGTCGCTCGACACGCTCGCCAAGCTGCGCCCGGTGTTCGCCAACAAGGGATCGGTGACGGCGGGCAACAGCTCGCAGACGTCGGACGGCGCGGGTGCGCTGATCGTGGTCTCCGAGAAAATCCTGAAGCAGTTCAATCTGACGCCGCTTGCGCGCTTCGTGAGCTTCGCGGTGCGCGGCGTGCCGCCGGAGATCATGGGCATCGGGCCGAAGGAAGCGATTCCGGCGGCGCTCAGGAACGCGGGTCTGACGCAGGACGATCTCGACTGGATCGAACTGAACGAAGCGTTCGCGGCGCAATCGCTCGCGGTGATCAACGACCTGGGCCTCGATACGTCGAAGCTGAATCCGCTCGGCGGCGCGATCGCGCTCGGGCATCCGCTCGGCGCGACGGGCGCAATCCGTTCCGCGACAGTGATTCACGGCCTGCGCCGCCGCAACCTGAAGTACGGCATGGTGACGATGTGCGTCGGCACCGGCATGGGCGCAGCGGGCATTTTCGAGCGGATGTAATCGGGCGGATGTAATCGGGCGGATGTAATCGGGCGGCCCGCGGGCGGCTGCGCTCGCGGGCCAACAACAGGAGGAGACGCCGCATGGATATCGTCATCGAACGAGCGCAAGGCGTGCTGAGCATCGTCTTGAATCGCGCCGAGAAGAAGAACGCCATCACGGCGGCCATGTATCAGGAAATGGCCGACGGTCTGTACGAAGCGGAAAACGACCCGACGGTGCGCGCGGTTCTGCTGCGTGGCAACGGCGGCGCGTTCAGCGCAGGCAACGATCTCGAAGACTTCCTGAACGATCCGCCGAAGGGTCTCGACGCGCCCGTGTTCCAGTTCCTGCGACGCCTGAGCGGCATGCCGAAGCCGGTGGTCGCGGCGGTGGCGGGCGTGGCGGTGGGCGTCGGCACGACGATGCTCTTGCATTGCGATATCGTATATGCCGCGAAGAACGCCAAGTTCTCGCTGCCCTTCGTGCAGCTCGGGCTGTGTCCGGAGGCGGCGTCGAGTTTGCTTCTGCCGCGCATCGCGGGATATCAGCGCGCGGCGGAGAAACTGCTGCTGGGCGAGGCGTTCGATGTGAACGAAGCGATCAGCATGGGCTTCGTGAACGGCGCGATCGATGCGGCCGAACTCGATGCGTATGCGTTCGAGCGAGCGAGACGGTTGGCGGCGCTGCCGGCGTCATCGCTCAAAACGACGAAGGCGCTGATGAAGAGCGACCAACGCAACGAAGTGGCCGCGCGCATGGAAGAAGAGGCGGCGCATTTTTCGCGGATGCTTGCAGGGCCGGAGGCGCGCGAGGCGTTTGCGGCGTTTTTGGAGAAGCGGAAGGCGGATTTTAGACGGTTTCAGTAAGCCCGTGCCGCTGACAAGCGGCTCGCAGCCGATGCCGTTCACGCGGAGACACGTTCCATGCGACTCAGACCGCTTCTTCTCGCAACGCTTGTCTGTGCGACCGTGCCCGCGTGGGCGGACTCGTCGGCGTGCATGGACAACGCGAGCACGCAAATGGCGATGAACGAGTGCGTGGGCCGCGAATTGAAAGCCGCGGACCAAAAGCTCAACGACACGTACCGCACGCTGCTGTCGAAGGTGAGCAAAGAAGGCGCGGAGCAATTGCGCAAGGCGCAGCGCGCGTGGCTCGCTTGGCGCGATGCGCAATGTACGTTCGACACCATGGGCACGCGCGGCGGCAGCATCAATTCGATGCAAACCGCGATGTGCGTCGAAAAGCTGACGCAAGCGCAAACCGCGCATCTCGCCGCGCAGTTGCACTGCAAGGAAGGCGACGTGTCGTGCGGCGGGCAGTGAGCGCCGCCTTCACTCACCTCCTACTCCACCTCATACTCCACAAACCCCGCCTCCCGCGCGAAACTCACGAGCCGTAACCCCGCCTGCTTCGCGATGGCAATAGCGAGCGACGTCGGCGCGGAGATGGTCGCGACCATCGGCACGCCGACGCGCGCCGACTTGCGCACGAGTTCATAGCTCGCGCGGCTCGACAGGAACACGAAGCCTTGCGTCGTGTTCTCGCGCCGGAGCACGAGATCCCCGATGAGCTTGTCGAGCGCGTTATGACGACCGACGTCTTCGAACGCGTACCGCACCGCGCCGGTCTCGTCGCACCAGGCGGCGGCATGCAGGCCGCCGGTGAGCTTCGTCAAGCGCTGATGCGCCGGCAGTTCGCGAGCCGCTCGCTCGATGGCATCCGGCGCGACGCGCGCCAGAAAGCCGGTATCCGGCACGCGCTCCGGCTGAAGATCGAGCAGGTCGATGCTCTCGATGCCGCACACGCCGCAGCCGGTGCGCCCCGCGAGCGCGCGACGCTTGTCCTTCAGCGACGCGAATGCCTGCTGCACGACTTGCAGATGCACTTCGGCATGCGGCAGCGCGTGACCGTCGTCGCGGTAATAGACTTCGATGTCGTGAATATCGCTGCCACGCTCGACAATGCCTTCGGTCAGCGAGAAGCCCACGGCGAACGCTTCGAGATCGCGCGGCGTGCACATCATCACCGCGTGCGAGATGCCGTTATAGACGAGCGCGACGGGCCATTCCTGACCGACGTTATCGTTTGCGACGGCGCTTTCTCCGCCGCGATGTCTCCGCACGCGCCGTTCGACATAGCCCGGCTGTTCCTCAGTTTCCAGTGGGTCCACCTTGTTCTCCCTACACTGCGTGATCCGGGTATGAGCATTGCTGATCAAACCTGCTGCTTGCACGGTTTCAGCCCAGTACCAAGCCCTACAATAACTTAAGCGGGCGATGCGCGCCGGCGCGCGCCCCTCACTCCAATGAGGCTACGCCATGGGACTTTACGATACCGCTCGTCTCTTCGGGTTCGAGGTCGAATCCTCGGACAATCTGCGCTTCATTCCGCTCTCGGTACGCTTCAATCTCGACCGCTTCGGCATGCGCATCACGCTGGATCAGTGGCAGATGCTTCCGTATGACGATCGCGTGCTGCTCGCGCGCTTTCCGGTCGAAGACGATATTGAACTGGAGAAGAACTTCGACCTCGCGCTCGAAGAAATGCTGAAGACGCACGCGAATGCCGCGCCGGAAAAAATCGAGCGCGACGCTGATCCCGTCTGGGCGCACGCCGACGCCGTGCCCGAAGCCGTCATCCGCCAGAGCAGCCTCGCGGGCCTGAGCGCGCCGAGCCTCTCGCGCTGGGCCGCGCTCGACCGCTTTCAGCGTTACGCGCTCGCCAAGCTCTCGCGCAACACCGACAAGCTCAACCACGACTTCCTGCCCGCCATGCGCGAGTTCGGTCTCGCCGAATGAGCGCATGCGCATCATGAGCGGCTAATTTGCGCGAGCAGCCCTCAAGCCCGCCCGAAACCTGCCGTTATCCGCGTTATCCATCAATCGCGGTGCGAGCCTGCCGGTTCGCGCCGCGCTTTTGCGTGGGCGCGCGCCGGGCATGACGCTCGCGGCGCGGCCACCGCAGCAAAGGAACCGCTTGCCGCTCATGACTCGTTTCCTCTCCGGGCGATTCCTCGTGAACGTCGCCGTCGTGCTGGCCGCGCTGGGCGCGAACGCATTCGTCGCGTGCGAGCGAATCGTCGATCTGCGCGCGACCAACGCCAGCACGCTTCGCTCGATGAACCTTCTGCGCGATCTCGCCGCGTATCGCGGGGCGCTCGGCGAGGCGCTCACGCAGCTGAGCCGGTTCGAGGCGACGGGCATCGCCGAGCCGGCCGCGCAGCACGAAGCGCGCGAGAAGCATCTCGACGCGCTCGAAAGCGGGCTGCGCGCGCAGTTTGCGATGCAACCCGGCGCAGGCGACGCGTTCGATGCGCTCGCCGCGCGCGCGGCCGCCATGCGCTCCGACGCGAATCTGGCCGACGAGCGCACGCGCCGCGCAAGCGCCGATGAATCGCGCGCCTGGGCCGACACCGCGTTCGTGCTGCTCTCCGAAGACCAGCAGGCGCTCGACGATGCGCTCGCGGCGCTGCGAGACCGCATCGACACCGCGACCACGGCGGCGCTCGACCGCTCCGCGCAGGCATCGGGCGGCGCGATGCTGCTGCTCGCGTTCACGATGCTGCTCGGCAGCGGCGCGCTCATCACGCTTTTCGTCACCCACGAGCGTTCGGCGCGCGAGAAGATCGGCGTCGCGCGGGCGAAGCATCGCAGCAACGAGCGCTTTCGCAGCATGTTCGAGGCGCATCCGGTGCCGATGTGGATCGTCGATCGCGATACGATGCGCTTCGTCGCCGTGAACCCGGCGGCGCGCGAGCATTTCGGCTACTCGGAAGCCGAGTTCATGGAGATGACGCTGCGCGATCTGCACGTCGCCGACGACTTCGACCGTTTCGCCGCGCGGCTCGCGCGCAGCGAAGGCGAGACGGGCGAAGCGGGAGAGCGCGCGACGCGCGGCCAGCGCTCGGGCGGCGTGTGGCGTTACCGGCGTCGCGATGGCGCGACCATCAGCGCAGACGTCTCGCATCACGCGCTCACGTATTCGAACCGGCCGGGCCTCTTCATGCTGGCGAACGACGTGACCGACCGCATCAACGCGGAAGCCGAGGCGCGCCGCTCGAACGAGATGCTCGAGACGATCATCGACAACATTCCGCAGCGCGTGTTCTGGAAGGACCGCGATCTGCGCTATCTCGGCTGCAACAACGCGTTCGCCCGCGACGCGGGGCTCGCGTACAACGAGCAGATCGTCGGCAAGACGGATTACGAACTGCCCTGGAGCGCCGCGGCCGACATGATCCGCGCCGACGATCAGGAAGTGGTGCTGACCACCGTGCCGAAGATGCACCACGAGCACGACGTGCTCGTCGGCGACACGCTGCATACGGTCGTCATCAGCAAGCTGCCGCTGATGGACGGCGAAGGCGCGACCATCGGCGTGCTCGGCTCCTATCACGACGTGACCGACCGCAAGCGCGCCGAACTCGCGCTGCGTCTGCAAAGCCGCGCGCTGGATGCGAGCGTGAACGCCATTCTGATCACCGGCGTCGTGAACGGCGCGCACGTGATCGAGTATGCGAATCCGGCGTTCAAGCGCATCACGGGCTACGACCCGAGCGAAGTGATCGGCCGCGATTGCCGCTTCCTGCATGGCCCGGACGGCGAGCAGGAAGGGCTCACGTCGATTCGCCGCGCGCTCGCCGTCAACGCGGAAGCGAGCGTCGTGCTGCGCAACTATCGCAAGGACGGCGGGCTTTTCTGGAATCAGTTGTTCGTCGCGCCCGTGCCGAACGCGCAAGGGCATACGACGCATCACATCGGCATCATCAACGACGTGACCGACCTGATGAACTATCAGGAACAGCTCGAGTATCAGGCGAATTACGACACGCTCACGCGCCTGCCCAACCGCAACCTGCTGCGCGACCGCCTTCAACGTGCAATCGATGAGGCGCGGCGGCGCAACTCGCAAATCGCGGTCGTCTTCATGGACCTCGACGGCTTCAAGAACGTGAACGACAGTCTGGGCCACAGCGTCGGTGACAGGCTGCTCGCGGTGATCGGCGAGCGGCTCGCGCGCTCGGCGCGTGCCGGCGACACGGTGGCGCGTCATGGCGGCGACGAGTTCGTGATCGTGCTGCCGGATCTGGCCGACGAAGCCGCGCTCACCGCGTGGATGGAGCGCACGCGCGCGACGATCTCCGAGCCCATCTGGCTCGACGAAACGGAGCTCTACGTCGGTTGCAGCATGGGCGCGAGCGTCTTCCCGCAAGACGGCGACGACGCCGAAACGGTGCTAAAGAAGGCCGATCTCGCGATGTATCGCGCGAAGGACATGGGCCGCAACACGTATCAGTTCTATCAGCCGGAGATGAACGCGAGCGTCGGCGCGCGGCTGGATATGGAGCGGCGACTGCGGCGCGGGCTGCGCGACGGCGAATTCCTGCTGCACTATCAGCCGCAAGTCGATATGGCGACGGGCGCGATCGTCGGTATCGAGGCGCTGGTGCGCTGGCGCGATCCGGAGCAAGGGCTCGTGTCGCCGGCCGCGTTCATTCCGGTCGCGGAAGAGTGCGGGCTCATTGGGCCGCTGTCGGAATGGGTCTTGCGCGAGGCGTGCCGTCAGAACAAGGCGTGGCAGGACGCCGGGCTGCCGCCCGCGCGCGTGTCGGTGAATCTGTCCGCGCGGCATTTCCAGCAGCGCGATATCGCGACGCTCGTCACGTCCGTGCTCGCGGAAACCGGGCTTGCGCCGCATTATCTGGAGCTCGAGCTGACGGAAAGCGCGATCATGCGCAACGCCGAAGACGCCGTGATGATGCTCTCCGAGCTATCGGCGCTCGGCATCGGTATTGCCATCGACGACTTCGGCACCGGCTATTCGAGCCTGTCGTATCTCAAGCGGTTCCCGGTGCATCGGCTGAAGATCGACCGGTCTTTCGTCGCGGATATCGGCTCGTCGGGCGACGACGAAACGATCACGTCCGCGATCATCGCGCTCGCGCATTCGCTGGAATTGCAGGTGATCGCAGAAGGCGTCGAAACGCCGGCGCAGCACGAATTCCTGCGCGAGCGCGATTGCGACGAGATGCAGGGCTTTCTGTTCTCACGTCCGATGCCGCAGGAAGCCATTCCCGGCTTGCTGCGGCACGGCGTGCTGGTGAACTGAGCGCGCTCAGTCGAGCGGGGGCAAGGCGCGCGGGCGGCGGTCGTGGTCGGTGGCGACATAGGTGAGCGTCGCTTCCGTCACCTTGACGACTTCCTCCGCGAGACTCATGCGCTGCGCGAAGACTTCGACGGAAATGGTGATCGACGTATTGCCGGTCTTCACGATATCCGCGTAGAAGCTCAACAGATCGCCGACGAACACCGGCTGCTTGAAGAGAAACGAATTGACCGCGATGGTCGCGACGCGGCCGTTCGCGCGCCGGCTCGCCGGGATGGAGCCCGCGATGTCGACTTGCGCCATGATCCAGCCGCCGAAGACGTCGCCGTGCACGTTCGCGTCGGCAGGTTGCGGCACCACGCGCAGCGCGACGGGTTTCTGAGGTAGCTTGGAATCTTGCGGCATGAGAGGGTCCCGGTTGACGTCGTCGTTCCGTGCAGAAGGTGGCCGCGAGCGTGGCCGTGGTCCTTCTGCGACAATGCATGAGTTATAAGAATAGACCGCGCCTTGAGCGGCCGGCCTTCGGCAAATTGTACGGGAAGCACGCGGCCGCGTGCGCCCGCTTAAAGACTAGCAAAAGGCGTCCCCGCGCCGCGCGCGACGCGCCGTCTCCACTCGAATACATGCGCCGCTACTCCAACACCGAGCCCGGTCCGGTCGCACAAGGTCCGCGCAACGACTGGCAGACGATCCGCTCGCTGCTGCCTTATCTCACCACTTACAAATGGCGCGTCGCGTTCGCGCTGACGTGCCTGATCGGCGCGAAGGTCGCCAATCTCGGCGTGCCGATCGTGATGAAGCGCATCGTCGATAGCCTCGCCTCGGTGCAGCATCTCACCGCGCTCGGCCGCGCGCACGACGCGCCGGGCATCGTGCTCATCGGCGGCATCGGGCTGCTCGTGATCGCGTATGCGGGCGTGCGGCTGTCGACTTCGCTCTTCACCGAACTGCGCGAACTGCTCTTCGCGAAAGTGACCGAAAGCGCCGTGCGGCAACTTGCGCTGAAGGTGTTCCGCCATCTGCATTCGCTGTCGCTGCGGTTTCATCTGGAGCGGCAGACGGGCGGCATGTCGCGCGATATCGAGCGCGGCACGCGCGGCATTCAGCAACTCGTCTCGTACTCGCTGTACAGCATCTTGCCGACGCTCGTCGAAGTGGGGCTCGTGCTCGCGTTCTTCGTGACGAAGTACGAGGCGTATTACGCGATCGTCACGTTCATCGCGCTGTGCACGTATATCGCATTCACGGTGAAAGTGACGGAGTGGCGCACGCACTATCGACGCACGATGAACGAGCTGGATTCGAAGGCCAATTCGCGCGCCATCGATTCGCTGCTCAACTACGAGACGGTGAAATACTTCGGCAACGAAGAATGGGAAACGCGTCGCTACGACGAGAATTTGCAGCGTTATCGCGCGGCGGCGATCAAATCGCAGCGGTCGCTTTCGATGCTGAACTTCGGGCAGCAGACCATTATCGGCCTCGGGCTCGTGTTCATTCTCTGGCGCGCGACGCAGGGCGTGATGGCGGGGCGGCTAACGCTCGGCGACCTCGTGCTCATCAACACGTTCATGCTGCAGCTTTATATTCCGCTGAATTTTCTCGGCGTGGTGTATCGCGAGTTGAAGCAGGCGCTGACTGACATGGACCGCATGTTCACGCTGCTCGGCGCAGGGCGCGAAGTGCCGGATGCGCCGAATGCGCCGCCGCTCGAAGTGACAGGCGGCGAGGTGCGTTTCGAGAACGTGAGCTTCGCGTATGAGCCCGCGCGGCAGATTCTGCATAACGTCGATTTCACCATCGCGGCAGGCACGACGACCGCTGTCGTCGGCCACAGCGGCTCGGGCAAATCCACGCTCGGGCGGCTGCTCTTTCGCTTCTACGATCTGGACCGCGCGAGCGGCGGGCGCATTGTCATCGACGGGCAGGATATTCGCGACGTGACGCAGGATTCGTTGCGCGCGTCGATCGGCATCGTGCCGCAGGACACCGTGCTCTTCAACGATTCGATCTACTACAACATCGCGTATGGACGGCCTTCCGCGAGCCGCGAAGAAGTGATGGCGGCGGCGCGCGCTGCGCATATTCACGACTTCATCGAGGCGTTGCCGGCGGGTTACGACACGACCGTCGGCGAGCGTGGACTGAAGCTGTCGGGCGGCGAGAAGCAGCGCGTGGCGATTGCGCGCACGCTGTTGAAGAACCCGCCGATCCTCATCTTCGACGAAGCGACCTCCGCGCTGGATTCGAAGTCGGAACGCGCCATTCAGCGCGAACTCGATTCCATCGCCCGCGAGCGGACGACGCTCATCATCGCGCACCGGCTCTCCACCGTCGTGCATGCCGAGCAGATCATCGTGATGGATCATGGACGCGTGGTCGAGCGCGGCACGCACGCGGAGTTGCTCCGGGCGGGCGGACTGTTTGCGCAGATGTGGGCGTTACAGCAGCAGCGGACGGTCGAGCCTGTGGTCGAACGGGATGATGCGGCGAAGGTTTAACCGAAAAGTCTGAAAGTCGCGGTCGCACGGCCGCGGCTAGCCGGAGCTGATATATAGTCTCGCAGAGTTAATTAGTCGTACTGCGGAACAGGCATGGAAAGTTTAAGCATTTGGCACTGGCTCATCGTTATCTTCTTTTGCGTGGTGACCATCTACCCGTACGTGCGCATTGTGAAGCGCACCGGACACTCCGGCTGGTGGGTGCTCACCGGACTGCTGCCTATCGTGAATTTCGTCATGCTATGGGTCTTCGCGTTTGCGCGCTGGCCGGCAATCGAGAGCGATCGCCGGCCCTGAGTTGCCGCATCACTCCATCGCGTGCGCGCCGTTGATCGCGACGGCGTCGTGTCCTTGCGACGACGTTGCCGACCACCGCAGCCATTGCGAACGCAGCAGGAATAGCGCGCCGAACGCGCCCGTCGCGAGCGCGCCGAACGTCGCGAAGCCCATCTGATAGCTGCCGGTGCTTTCCTTCGCGATGCCCATGATGACCGGCAGGTAGAAGCCGCCGATGCCGCCCGCCGCGCCGACGATGCCCGACAGCAGCCCCGTCTTTCCCTTCCAGCGATGCGGCACGAGCTGGAACGTCGAGCCGTTGCCGAGCCCGAACGCGAGATACAGGCACACGAGCAAGCCGAGGCCGCCCGCGACCGGCGGCATCCAGATGGCGAACGCGAAATCGGCGGCGGCGATGACCGCGAGCAGCACGAGCAACGCGCGCACGCCGGTCACGCGATCCGCGACATAGCCGCCGAACGGCCGCACGATCGCGCCGAGAAACGCGAGCAGCGACATGAACAGCCCGGCTTCGAGCTTCGGCATTTGATAGAGCGATGTCAGCAGCAGCGTCACATACGAGGACATGCCGACGAAGCCGCCGAACGTGATGCTGTAGATGAGCATGATGACCCACGTATCGCGTTCGCCCAGCACCGAACGATAGCGGCGCGGCAGCACCGCAATGGCGATGAGCGCGCCGATCACCGGCAGCAGCAGGACGCCCGTGCGTCCCGCGCCGAACACGCCGCCATGCACGGCCAGCACGAGCACGACCAGGCTCACGAGCGTCACCGCGAAGCTGGCGAGCGCGCGCATCGTGCTGCCGGTTTTTTCGCCCGCATCCGACGCCCATGCGAACAGCGCGGCAGCCGTGATCGCGAGCAGCGGCAGCGCGGCGGCGGTCGATAGCTTCCAGCCGAAGGCATCGGCCAGATGCGGAAACAGGAAACCGTCGAGCACCGCGCCGATGTTGCCAGCGGCGGCGAGACCCAGCACGAGCCCTTGCACCTTCGGCGGATAGTTGCTGCCCGCCATCGGCAACGCGACCGCGAAGCTCGCGCCGCCCATGCCGAGAAACACGCCGAGCACGAGCAGGAGCGCATACGACGGCACGCCGGGAACGAGCGGCAGCACGACCGAGGGAATCGACGAGAGCAGCACGCCCATGAGCGCGACGCGGCGGCCATCGGTCGATTGATACAGATTGCCGAGCGTCACGCGCATGATGGCGGCGGCCAGCACCGGCACCGCGACGAGAAAGCCCTGTTGCGCCGCCGACATCGTGATGTCGCGCCCGATGAACGGCGCAAGCGGCCCGTACAACACCCAGACGGTGAAGCCAGTATCGAAGTAGAGAAAGCAGGCGAGAAGCGAGCGCCAGTTGCCGCTCTTGAGCGATGCAATGAGATTGGACATGAGTGTTCCGGGTAGGCGCTGTCGCGCTTATGGCGTGGTGTTCACGGCGGCCCGGATTTTTGCAAGCATCATGCCAATTTGCGCCGATGCCGCGCGCCTCAATGCGGGCGCGGCTCGGCACGCGCAAAACAAGCTAACGCGCCAAGACTGAAGCCGCACCTCGCCCGTGCGGCATGCGTGCGCATGGTGCGGCAGGCCTCGGGTTGAATCATCGGACGCGCCCGCGCCCGCTAAAATGCCTGCTTCCCGCATCCGGCGCGGCACGGCGCGACTCCAGCATGGAACTCAAATGGCTCGAAGACTTCGTTTCGCTCGCGGAGACGCGCAGCTTCAGCCGCTCGGCCGAGCTTCGCCATATCACGCAGCCTGCGTTCTCGCGGCGCATCCAGGCGCTCGAAGCGTGGCTCGGCACTGAACTGATCGACCGTTCCGTCTATCCGACGCGGCTCACGCAAGCCGGGCAGGTGTTCTACGAGCAGGCGCTCGCGATGCTCTCGCAATTCCACGAAGCGCGCACGCTGTTGCGCGGGCAGGGCGGCGCGCCGGCGGCGACCATCGAATTCGCGGTGCCGCACACGCTCTCGCTCACCTACTTTCCGCGCTGGCTGCAACATATCGAGGCGCGGCTCGGACGCATCCGCACGCGGCTGCGCGCGCTCAACGTGCACGACGCGGTGCTCTCGCTCGTCGAAGGCGGCTGCGATCTCGTGATGGGTTATCACCATCCGAGCCATCCGGTCGCGCTCGATCCCGCCCGGTACGACATGCTGACGCTCGGCCTCGAACCGATCAGCCCGTTCTCCGCGCCGAACAAGGCGGGACGCGCGCGCTACACGTTGCCCGCCAGCGCCGATGCGCCCGTGCCGTATCTCTCGTACACGCCCAACGCTTACCTCGGTCGCATGACCGAGGTGATCATCGCGACGGCGCCCGCGCGTCTGCATCTGGACAAAGTGTATGAAACGGATATGGCGGAAGGTCTCAAGGCGATGGCGCTCGCGGGACACGGCGTCGCGTTCCTGCCGCATAGCGCAGTAGAAGATGCGGTCGAGGAAGGCCGGCTCATCCGGCTCGACCGGGGAACGCGGGGCACGCCCGCCGGTCAGTTCACGTTGACGATGGAAATTCGCCTCTATCGCGACAAGATGGCTTCGCAAGGCGACGATCCGCGCCAGGCGCTCGTCCGTGCGCTATGGGACGCAGTCGGTGAAGAACTGCTGAAGGCATCGGCGGAAACGCCCGCCGCGTAATGCTTCCGGAGGTTATGCAAGAAACGCATGATCGGATAAGGAAACGGCATTGGATTTGGAAACGCCGTTTTTCGACAATTGACGTATTCCACAAACCGCTGGAGCATCAATGTCCTCTCCGAAGCTTGACCATGCCATTCCCTCGTATCTGCACGCCGACGATCTCGGCCCGTGGGGGAACTATCTGCGGCAGGTCGATCGCGTGGCGCCGTACCTCGGCTCTCTCTCGCGCTGGCTCGAAACCCTCAAGCGTCCGAAGCGCATTCTGATCGTCGATTGCCCGATCGAGCTGGATAACGGCACGGTCGCGCACTTCGAAGGCTATCGCGTGCAGCACAACACGTCGCGCGGTCCCGGCAAGGGCGGCGTGCGGTATCACCAGGACGTGACGCTTTCCGAAGTCATGGCGCTGTCCGCGTGGATGTCGGTGAAGAACGCGGCGGTGAACGTGCCGTACGGCGGCGCGAAGGGCGGCATCCGCGTCGATCCGCGCACGCTCTCGCGCGGCGAGCTGGAGCGCGTGACGCGCCGCTACACGAGCGAAATCGGCATCATCATCGGGCCGAATACGGACATTCCCGCGCCGGACGTGAACACGAACGAGCAGATCATGGCGTGGATGATGGACACCTACTCCATGAACCAGGGCCAAACGGCAACGGGCGTCGTGACCGGCAAGCCGATCTCGCTCGGCGGCTCGCTCGGCCGCAAGGAAGCGACGGGGCGCGGCGTGTTCGTCGTCGGCACGGAAGCGGCGCGGCGCGTCGGGCTGGAGATCGAAGGCGCGCGCATCGCGGTGCAGGGCTTCGGCAACGTCGGCGGCATCGCGGCGCGTCTTTTCGAAGAAGCGGGCGCGCGCGTGATCGCGGTGCAGGATCACACCGGCACGCTGTATAACTCGAAGGGCATCAATACGGTGGCGCTCGCCGAGCACGTCGCGCAAAACGGCGGTGTCGGCGGTTTCGCGGGCGCGGACCCCGTGTCGAAGGACGAGTTCTGGACCATCGAAAGCGACATCCTGATCCCGGCCGCGCTCGAAGGGCAGATTACCGAGCAGAACGCGCCGAAGATCAAGACGAAGATCATCGTCGAAGGCGCGAACGGACCAACCACGACCGCAGCCGACGACATCCTCCACGACAAGGGCGTGCTCGTCATTCCGGACGTGGTGGCGAACGCCGGCGGCGTGACCGTTTCCTACTTCGAGTGGGTGCAGGACTTCTCGAGCTTCTTCTGGACCGAAGACGAGATCAACCAGCGCCTCGAGCGCGTGATGCGCGAAGCGTTCGCCGCAGTGTGGCAAGTGGCGAGCGAGCAGCAGGTTTCGGTGCGCACGGCGGCGTTCATCGTCGCGTGTACGCGCATTTTGATGGCGCGCGAAATGCGCGGCCTGTACCCCTGATCGCATGCAAAAGCGCGTTCATCGTAAGCGCGGCGAGGCGCGGCGTTGCAGCCGCGCCACCTCCCCATGAAAGTGGCGGCGTTCCCTTGGAACGCCGCCACTTTTTTTATCAAATTCGCGTAATATGCGCGCCTACGCGGAGTTGCACTCGGTTGCACCGGCCCGTCTCTAAAATGCGACGAACTCCGGTTAACGATCATTCTTTCAGAATTATTACCCTGCTAAACTTGGCCCGGTTTTTCGCCACAGGAGATCGAACACATGAAGGTTAAAAAGGCTGCGCTGCTCGTCGCCGCGCTGGGAATTTTCGCCACGGGCGCCTACGCCCAGGACGCGGGCACGCTCAAGAAAATCAAGGATACGGGTGTCATCTCGCTGGGGCATCGCGAATCGTCCATTCCGTTCTCGTACTATGACGACAAGCAGAATGTCGTCGGCTATTCGAACGAGTTCGCGCTGAAGGTCGTCGAGGCGGTCAAGCAGAAGCTCAATATGCCGAACCTGAAGGTGAAGCTGACGCCGGTGACGTCGCAGAACCGCATTCCGCTCGTGCAGAACGGCACCGTCGATATCGAATGCGGCTCGACCACGAACAACGCCGAGCGCCAGCAGCAAGCGGCTTTCTCGAACACGATTTTCGTGATCGGCACGCGTCTCATGACCAAGAAGGATTCCGGCGTAAAGGACTGGGCCGACCTGAAGGGCAAGACCGTCGTGACGACTGCCGGCACCACGTCCGAGCGCCTGCTTCGCAAGATGAATCAGGAAAAGAACATGGGCATGAACATCATCAGCGCGAAGGACCACGGCGAGTCGTTCCTGACGCTGTCGACGGGCCGCGCGGTCGCGTTCATGATGGACGATGCGCTGCTCGCCGGCGAGCGCGCGAAGTCGAACAATCCGGGCGATTTCGTGATCGTCGGCGCGCCGCAATCGCATGAAGCGTACGGCTGCATGATGCGCAAGAACGACCCCGAGTTCAAGAAAGTGGTCGACGACGCGATCGCGAAGGTCGAGACGTCGGGCGAAGCTGACAAGATCTACAAGAAGTGGTTCGAAAGCCCGATTCCTCCGAAGGGGCTCAACCTGAACTTCCCGGAAAGCGAAGACATGAAGGCTCTGTTCAAGAGCCCGAATGACAAGGCAATCGACTAACCGGTTCGGGTAAAGAACGAACGAGACGGAAGGAGCCTTGCTTCTTCCGTTTCTTTTTGGAGTGAGTCCATGTCTTATCACTGGAACTGGGGCGTTCTGCTGAGTCCGGTTTCCACCGGCGAGCCCACCACGTATCTCGGCTGGCTGATTTCAGGCTTCTGGGTGACGATTACCGTGTCGCTCGCGGCCTGGGTCATCGCGCTCGTGGTCGGTTCGTTGTTCGGCATCTTGCGCACGGTCCCGAATCGCACGCTGGCCGGCATCGGCACGGTGTATGTCGCGATCTTCCGCAATATTCCGCTGATCGTGCAGTTCTTCATCTGGTATCTCGTGATACCGGAGCTGCTGCCTGCTTCCATCGGCAACTGGTTCAAGCAACTGCCGCCTTCCGCGCAGTTCTTTTCGTCGTCGATCATCTGTCTCGGGCTTTTCACCGGCGCGCGCGTGTGCGAACAGGTGCGCTCGGGCATCAACGCGTTGCCGCGCGGACAGCGCAACGCCGGCCTCGCGATGGGCTTCACGCAATGGCAGACGTATCGCTACGTGCTGATGCCGGTGGCGTATCGCATCATCGTGCCGCCGCTCACGTCGGAATTTCTGAACGTGTTCAAGAATTCGGCGGTGGCCTCGACCATCGGTCTGCTCGATCTGTCGGCGCAGGCGCGTCAGCTCGTGGACTACACGGCGCAGACCTATGAATCGTTTATCGCGGTGACGCTCGCGTACATGCTCATCAACCTCATCGTGATGCTGCTGATGCGCTGGATCGAAGCGAAAACGCGGCTGCCTGGCTACATCGGAGGCAAGTAATGCATCAGTTCAACTGGAGTGGCGTCATCGGCTCGCTGCCTACGCTGTGGACGGGCGCCATCATCACGCTGCAGATCACGCTGCTCGCCATCGTGATCGGCATCGTGTGGGGGACGGTCATCGCGCTGTTCCGCCTCTCGGGCATCAAGCCGCTGCAATGGTTCGCGGGCGCCTACGTCACGCTGTTCCGCTCCATCCCGCTCGTGATGGTGCTGCTGTGGTTCTTCCTGATCGTGCCGCAGGTGCTGCAGAACGTGCTCGGGCTGTCGGCGGATATCGACATTCGCCTCGCCTCGGCGATGGTCGCGTTTTCGCTGTTCGAAGCCGCGTACTATTCGGAAATCATCCGCGCCGGCATTCAGGCGGTGCCGCGCGGGCAGGTCAACGCGGCGTTCGCGCTCGGCATGACCTACGGCCAGGCGATGAAGCTCGTCGTGCTGCCGCAGGCCTTCCGCGCGATGGTGCCGCTTCTGCTCACGCAGGCGATCGTGCTCTTTCAGGACACGTCGCTCGTCTACGTGATCAGTCTCGCGGACTTCTTCCGCACGGCGACGAACATCGGCGACCGCGACGGCACGACCGTCGAAATGGTGCTGTTCGCCGGGGCATGTTATTTCGTGGTGTGCGTGGTGGCGTCGGCGCTCGTCAAAAGTCTTCAGAAAAAGGTCGCAAGATGATCTCTATCAAGAATGTTTCGAAGTGGTACGGGCAGTTTCAGGTGCTCACCGACTGCACGACCGAAGTGAAGAAGGGCGAAGTGGTCGTCGTCTGCGGGCCGTCGGGGTCGGGCAAGTCGACGCTCATCAAGACCGTCAACGGCCTGGAGCCGTTCCAGAAGGGCGAAATCACCATCAACGGGCAGTCGCTCACGGACAAGAAGACGAATCTGTCGAAGCTGCGCTCGAAGGTCGGCATGGTGTTCCAGCACTTCGAGCTCTTTCCGCATCTGTCGATCGTGCAGAACCTGACGCTCGCGCAGATCAAGGTGCTCGGCCGCTCGAACGACGAAGCGACGCAGAAGGGGCTGAAGCTGCTCGATCGCGTCGGCTTGCGCGCGCATGCGGACAAGTATCCCGGCCAGTTGTCGGGCGGTCAGCAGCAGCGCGTGGCGATTGCGCGCGCGCTTTCGATGGACCCGATCGCGATGCTCTTCGACGAGCCGACTTCCGCGCTCGATCCGGAGATGATTAACGAAGTGCTCGACGTGATGGTGGAGCTCGCGCAGGAAGGCATGACCATGATGTGCGTGACGCACGAGATGGGCTTCGCGAAGAAGGTCGCGCATCGCGTAATCTTCATGGACAAGGGCTTGATCGTGGAGGACGACCAGAAGGACGCGTTCTTTGCAAATCCGAAGTCGGACCGCGCGAAGGACTTCCTCGCGAAGATTCTGCACTGAGCTTTCGCAACGCTACAAAGAAACGCGGCGCTTCTGGGAGGAAGCGCCGCGTTTTTTTATTCGATGCCCAGTTCCGACTCGACTGCCGCCGTCGTGCGGATTTCGTCGATTTTCAGCGCGGACCCGACGCAAGCCTTCGCGAGCGGTTCGGCCGCCTTCTTCGCGACTGCCTCGGGCACCGGAATGTTCAGCGTCCGCGCGAGCGCGCCTTGCTGGAACATCGCGAGATCACCAGGAGCGAAGCGCGTCCAGACTTCGTTATCGGTGAGCGGCGAAGTCGCGATCACGGCGACGCGATCTTCCGGCGTTGTGTACTTCGCGAAGTCGATCGACATGTCCGCGTCGATCAAATGCGCGGTCGAAAACGGCCAGCTGCGCACGAGGTAGTAGAGATGCGTGGAGCAGTGCGAAAACAGCGCCTGCCCGTTCGACATCAGAAAGTTGAACACGCCGTACTGCGTGATCTCGCGCGTGAGCGTGGCGAGCGCCTCGAAGAGTTCGTCGAGCGGCGGCTGCGAGCACGGAAACGCGGTGCGCAAGCCTTGCAGCAGCGCGCAAAACGCGAGTTCGCTGTCGGTAGTGCCGACCGGCTGATAGACGCCAGTGAGTTGCGGCGCGTGGCCGTTCAGATCGCCGTTATGCGCGAAGATCCAGTGCCGGCCCCACAACTCGCGCATGAACGGGTGGCAGTTCTCCAGAAGGATATGCCCTTGCGTCGCCTTGCGAATATGCGCGATGGTGTTCTTCGACTTGATCGGATACCGCTTGACCATCTCGGCGAGCGGCGAACTCGCCGACGACTGATGATCGATGAAGAGCCGGCACGCTTTGTCCTCGAAGAAAGCGATGCCCCAGCCATCCGCGTGATGATCGGTCATTCCGCCGCGCGCCGCGAAACCGGTGAACGAGAACGTCACGTCGGTCGGTTCGGCGCAATTCATTCCGAGAAGTTGGCACATGTTGCTCGATGCGGCGGGCCGAAGCCCTGAAGTCGGGTTGTTACAATACGTCCGACAAGCATATCACCGGGGCATTCCCGAAAAAATCGAAGGCCGTCCCCGGTTGGCGGCCCGTTGTGGAATTTCCACGGCGATTTTTTCCGGCCGTGCGCTTCTCGGCTGCGCAATTCCTTGCTTGCGGTTCGCTTTCTCTTAACGTCCTTGCCGTCATCACGCCATGTCCGCTACTTCCGCATCGCCCGATTCGCCTACGACCCTGACCCTGGCGCGCCCCGACGACTGGCACTTGCACGTGCGCGATGGCGCGACGCTCGCCGCGGTGCTTCCGCATACCGCGCGCCAGTTCGGCCGGGCGATCATCATGCCGAATCTGAAGCCGCCGGTGACGACGACCGAAATGGCCGCTGCTTACCGCGAGCGAATTCTGGCGGCATTGCCGAAGGAGGGCGCGGGCGCGCGCTTCGAGCCGCTGATGACGCTCTATCTGACCGACAACACGCCGCCCGACGAGATCCGCCGCGCGAAAGACAGCGGCTTCGTGCACGGCGTGAAGCTGTACCCGGCCGGCGCGACGACGAATTCCGACGCGGGCGTGACGGATCTGCTCGGCAAGTGCGCGAAAACGCTCGAAGCGATGCAGGAAGTCGGCATGCCGCTCTTGACGCACGGCGAGGTGACGGATAGCGACATCGACGTGTTCGATCGCGAGAAAGTGTTCATCGACCGCGTGATGACGCCGCTGCGCCGCGATTTCCCCGCGCTCAAGGTCGTCTTCGAGCACATCACGACAAAAGACGCCGCCGACTACGTGCGCGACGCGCAAGGCACGATCGGCGCGACGATCACCGCGCATCACCTGCTGTACAACCGCAACGCGATGCTCGTCGGCGGCATCCGCCCGCACTATTACTGCTTGCCTGTGATCAAGCGCGAGACGCATCGCGTGGCGTTGGTCGAGGCGGCGACGTCCGGCAATCCGCGCTTTTTCCTCGGCACGGACAGCGCGCCGCATCCGAAGGGGCTGAAGGAGCATGCGTGCGGCTGCGCGGGCTGCTACACGGCGCTGCACGCGCTGGAACTCTATGCCGAAGCCTTCGACAAGGCCGGCGCGCTCGACAAGCTCGAAGGCTTCGCCAGTTTCCACGGCGCGGATTTCTACGGCCTGCCGCGCAGCGCGGAGACGGTGACGCTCGAGCGCGCGTCCTGGACGCTGCCCGCCGAGTTCGCCGCGGGCGATTCGCAGATCGTCCCGTTGCGCGGCGGCGAGTCGATCGGCTGGCGGTTCGTGGAATCCGCCTGACGGTAGCCGCAGTGTCCGCGCGTTTCGACGAGATCGACTGGACGCGCCCGTGGCTTGCGCCGCTCGCGTCGCGCGGCGAACGCTGGCAGGCGGCAGCGCTCGATGGTCCGACGCGCTATCTCGAAGCACTGAACGACGACGCCGCGCAAGCCGCGCTCGCCACCGGGCGCGGCCGGCCGCTCGCATTCGTCGCGCAGGAATCGCTGCCGAAGGGCGCGTCGTACGAGGCGCATATCGCCACGACCGGCTGCGTGCCGACGCGCCACAATCTCCACGATTTCTTCAACGGCCTGATGTGGTTCGCGTATCCGCGCATCAAGGCGGCGCTCAACGCGCGTCAGGCGGAGCAGATCGACGCGCTCGGCATCGGCCCGACGCGCGGCGGCGTGCGCGATGCGCTCACGCTCTTCGACGAAAACGCGGTGCTGTTCGCGTGCGCCGACCCATCGCTCGCCGATGCGCTGCGCCGCTTCGACTGGCGCGAGCTGTTTATCGCGGAACGCGCGTCGTGGAGCAGCCGGTGCGAGGCGCGCATCTTCGGCCACGCGTTGCTCGAAAAGCTCGTCGCGCCATACAAGGCGTGCACGGGGCACGCGTGGATCGTGGACGTGCCGGCCGCCTATTTTTCAATGGACGATGCCGCCCGCCGCTCCATTCTCGACGATCTCGTTTCGCGCAGCCTGATGGCCGAACCGCTCGCGAGCCGCGCATTCGCGCCGCTGCCCGTGCTAGGCGTGCCCGGCTGGTGCGAAGCGAACGCGGACGCCGCGTTCTACGACGACCCGTCTGTCTTCCGTCCCGGCCGGCGCATCGCGGCGGGCGCCGCGAAGCACGCGAAAGCCGCATGTTAAAATCCATGCCGCAAAGCAGGCCAGGCAGTCGCGGCTTCGGCGCTTAACAGCGTCGAGGGCGAGGAAAGTCCGGACTCCACAGGGCAGGGTGATGGCTAACGGCCATCCGTGGCAACACGCGGAACAGGGCAACAGAAAGCAAACCGCCGATGGCTTCGGACGCGAGTCCGGAGATCAGGTAAGGGTGAAACGGTGCGGTAAGAGCGCACCGCGGCCGTCGCGAGACGTGCCGGCACGGTAACCTCCACCCGGAGCAATTCCAAATAGGCAGGCGCGCATCTTCGCGATGCAGGACGGTGCCCCCGTTCGTCTGCGGGTAGGAAGCTCGAGCGCGTCAGCAATGGCGCGCCTAGAGGAATGGCTGCCACGCGCGTTCGCCTTCGGGCGGCGCGCGCACAGAATCCGGCTTATCGGCCCGCTTTGTCGTCATTCAAAAGAAAGAGCCGGCGTCTTGCCTGACGCCGGCTCTTTTTTGCGACGCGCTTAACGTTCGACGATGTCGAACGAATGCGTGAGTTCCGCCGTCTTGGCGAGCATGATCGACGCCGAGCAATACTTGTCGTGCGACAGATTGATGGCGCGTTCCACCGTCGCGGGATTCAGGTTCTTGCCCGTGACCGTGAAGTGGAAGTGGATCTTGGTGAACACCTTCGGGTCTTCGCTTGCGCGCTCGGCCTTGAGCGTCACCGAGCAGCCTTCGATTTCCTGGCGGCTTTTCTTCAGAATCATCACGACGTCGTACGCGGTGCAGCCGCCGGTGCCGAGCAGAACCATCTCCATCGGACGCGGCGCGAGATTGCGGCCGCCGCCTTCCGGCGCGCCGTCCATGTTGACGAGATGACCGCTGCCGGTTTCGGCGGCGAACGCCATGCCGTCCTGTCCCATCCAGCTCACTTTGCATTCCATGCTCAGGCTCCGCCCGCTTGACGCGTTGTAGACAGCTTTCATTGTAGCGGTTCATCGGACGGTCATCGCAGACCGAGTTCGCGCATTCTCCGATTGACGCGGGCGGGCACCCGGAATCCGATTAACCACGCGCGCCGTGTTGATGGTCGGAGATTTCGCCGGAAGCACCACATCGCGCCCTGGCGTCAGAAAATGCGCACACCGCATTATGAAATTCGCTCTCATGATGCGAATCTTCTTGCTTTGCAGCATGACCGTGCCTATACTCAGGCCATTGGTTGTCGCAGTTGCGAACCTACAGCGTCTCCTCCACCTCCTCCTAGGTGGATTGAGCCCGAGCTACGAATGCTCGGGCTTTTTTTCGCTCGGAGAGCCGCGCGCCGCCCCAAATTGGCTGCGGAATGCCGCAAGCCTTTGACGCAACGAGCGTTTTCCCGCTATACTTCAAAGTTCTCTTCGTCACACGCCCGCGGAGAGAAGTCAGGGAGAGCCTGCACGCGCAAGGAAAGTCATTTAGCGCACTCATATAAGCAGGACCGAACAAGGTAAAGAGCAAAGGGCAGATTAATTTTTGGATCGATCATGAAGACGTTTTCCGCAAAAGCCGAAGAGGTGACGCGCGAATGGTACGTGATTGACGCGACGGATAAGGTTCTCGGCCGTGTCGCCAGCGAAGTGGCACGCCGTCTTCGCGGCAAGCATAAGCCTGAATTCACTCCGCACGTCGACACCGGTGATTACATCATCGTCGTCAATGCCGGCAAGCTGAAGGTCACCGGCAACAAGACCACGGACAAGAAGTACTACCGTCACTCGGGCTACCCGGGCGGCATCTATGAAACGACGTTCGGCAAGATGCAAGAGCGTTTCCCGGGCCGCGCGCTCGAGAAGGCTGTGAAGGGCATGCTGCCGAAGGGCCCGCTCGGCTACGCGATGATCAAGAAGCTGAAGGTCTACGCTGAAGCCACGCATCCGCACACGGCTCAACAGCCCAAGTCGCTCGAGATCTAAGGGAGCCCACATGATCGGTAACTGGAACTACGGTACGGGCCGCCGCAAGAGCGCCGTCGCTCGTGTCTTCATCAAGTCGGGCAAGGGCGAGATCATCGTCAACGGCAAGCCCATCGCCGACTATTTCTCGCGCGAAACGTCGCTGATGATCGTGCGTCAACCGCTGGAACTCACGAACCACGCCACCACGTTCGACATCAAGGTCAACGTGAACGGCGGCGGCGAAACGGGTCAGGCAGGCGCGGTCCGCCACGGCATCACCCGTGCGCTGATGGACTACGACGCAACGCTCAAGTCGCAACTGTCGAATGCTGGCTTCGTCACGCGTGACGCGCGTGAAGTGGAACGTAAGAAGGTCGGTTTCCACAAGGCACGCCGCAGGAAGCAATTCTCGAAGCGTTAATCGCTTCGGGTTTCGCCGGTTCTGCCGGCGAAGCTGCTGCGAAAGCCGCCGCACTGCAAGGTGCCGGCGGCTTTTTCTTTTTTCCGCGTTTGCCCGAATCAGTCGAATTTGCATATAGCCTCTTGATTTCATGGGCTTTCGGCACGATTTTGAGATCAGCCCTACAATAGCGGCTAGAAGCTAAATTGGAGAGTTCAATGAGCGCAGTCAGCGACACCCCCACGACCGAAATGCCGATGCCCTTCGTCTTCACCGACGCTGCGGCCGACAAGGTCAAGCAATTGATCGACGAAGAAGGCAATCCGGATCTGAAGCTGCGCGTGTTCGTGCAAGGCGGCGGATGCTCGGGCTTCCAGTACGGTTTCACGTTCGACGAAGAAATCAACGAAGACGATACCGTGATGGACAAGAGCGGCGTGCAGCTGCTCGTCGATTCGATGAGCTACCAGTACCTCGTCGGCGCGGAAATCGACTATAAGGACGATCTCAACGGCGCGCAGTTCGTGATCAAGAATCCGAACGCGACGACGACGTGCGGTTGCGGTTCGTCGTTCTCGGTCTGAGCGCGGATCGAGCGGTTGTGGAAAAACGGAGCCTTCGGGCTCCGTTTTTCGTTGTTGAGCCTCAAAAACGCTTAGCGCGGGTAAATCGCGCCCAGGACGCGCTCGCCGGCCGCGCCCGTCACCGACGCGAGATTGCCGGGCTCGCGCGCCACGCAGCGCATCGCGAGCCACGCGAATGCGAACGCTTCGACTTGCTGCGGCGGCACGCCGAGCGCCTCGGTGGTCATGACGGGCACGCCCGAGACGCCGGTTTCATCGAGCGCCTGTTGCAGCATCTGCATCAGCACGGGATTGCGCGCACCGCCGCCGCACACGTAGACCGCGCGGGCGTCGGACGCGTGGCGCTCTATCTCGCGCGCGACCGTCACGGCCGTGAGCGCGGTGAGCGTCGCTTGCACGTCAGCGGGGGCGAGTGCGGCGAACGGCGCGAGCTTCGCATCGAGCCACGCCGGATTGAACAGATCGCGGCCCGTGCTTTTGGGCGGCGCTTCCTCGAAAAACGGCTCGTCGAGCAGCGCATTGAGCAGCGGTCGATTCACCTCGCCGCGCGCCGCGAACTTTCCGCCGTCGTCGTACGGTTTGTTCAGATGCCGGTGCGCCCATTCATCCAGCAACGCGTTCGCCGGGCCGCAATCGAAGCCGCGCACCGCGCCGCTCGCCGCCAGCACCGTGATATTGCTGATGCCGCCGAGATTGCAGACGACGCGCGTCTCGTTCTTCGCGCCGAATACGGTCGCGTGAAACGCCGGCACGAGCGGCGCGCCCTGACCGCCGGCGGCGACGTCGCGGCTGCGAAAATCCGCGATCACGTCGATATTCGTCATTTCCGCGAGCAACGCGGGATTGTTGATCTGCCGCGTGTATCCCTTCTCCGGTCGATGCCGCACCGTTTGGCCGTGTACGCCGATCGCGCGTACCTTCGTCGACGAATAGCCGCTCACGCTCTGCAACTCGTGGCAGCAGACGGCGTAGCGCGTGGCGAGCGCATTGCCGGCGAGCGCCTCGCGTTCCAGTTCGTTGTCGCCGGGCGCCTGCAGCGCGAAAAGCGCGTCGCGCAGGCCCTCGGAAAAGGACACGTGCGCCTCGCCGAGCACGACCGGCGGTTTGCCCGCGGCGAACTGCACCGCGACGCCATCGACGCCGTCCATGCTCGTGCCCGACATCAGGCCGAAGTACACGCCGTCTGCTTTGCCGGGTTCGATTGCTTCGGCTTTTTTTCCCACGTTTCCCTCCTCGTCGATGCTCGTCGGTGCTCCCCATCAACGCGGGATTATCCGCGCATCCGAGCCGATCGTTAAGGTGCAGCCACCGCCTACGCCGTCGCCGACTATCCGCGCGCCGCCGAACGGACCGAATGCGTGCCTCATCGCGTAAAATCGTGAGCCTGAACAAGCCATTGCGCAGCGCGCGAAGCCGTTCATATGGCGCCATCGCATCTCTCTCACATCACAAGCCGCAAGCATGACCACTGACTCCAACGCTTCTTCCGCGCCGCCGCGCGAGGCCTTTCCGATCACCGACGACGTGCGCGCCGCCCTCGCGATCGCCAAACGCGGCTGCGACGAACTGCTGATCGAAGACGAGTTCGCGCAGAAGCTCGCACGGAGCGCCGCGACGGGCAAGCCGTTGCGCATCAAGCTCGGGCTGGACCCGACCGCGCCGGACATCCACATCGGCCATACGGTGGTGCTCAACAAGATGCGCCAGTTGCAGGACCTCGGGCATCAGGTCATTTTCCTGATCGGCGATTTCACGTCGTTGATCGGCGATCCGTCCGGCCGCAACGCCACGCGCCCGCCGCTCACGCGCGAGCAGATCGAAATGAACGCGAAGACGTATTTCGAACAGGCGTCGCTGGTGCTCGACCGCGAGAAAACCGAGATTCGCTACAACAGCGAATGGTCGATGCCGCTCGGCGCGGACGGCATGATCAAGCTGGCCTCGCGTTACACCGTGGCGCGCATACTCGAACGTGAAGATTTCACCAAGCGTTTCCAGAGCGGCGTGCCCATCTCGATTCACGAATTCCTCTATCCGCTGATGCAGGGCTACGACTCGGTCGCGCTCAACGCCGACCTCGAACTCGGCGGCACGGATCAGAAGTTCAACCTGCTCGTCGGCCGCGAATTGCAGAAGCAATACGGCCAGGAGCAGCAATGCATTCTGACGATGCCGCTGCTCGAAGGGCTCGACGGCGTCGAAAAGATGTCGAAGTCGAAGCACAACTACGTCGGCATCAGCGAGAAGCCGACCGAGATGTTCGGCAAGCTGATGAGCATTTCGGACGTGCTCATGTGGCGTTACTTCGAACTGCTGTCGTTCCGCAGCATGGAAGAGATCGCGCGCTTCAAGCAGGAAGCGGAAGGCGGCCGCAATCCGCGCGACTTCAAGGTGATGCTCGCGCAGGAAATCGTCGCGCGGTTCCATTCGCCGGCGGACGCCGAGCGCGCGCTCGAAGACTTCAACCATCGCGCGAAGGGCGGCGTGCCGGACGATATTCCGACCGTGACGCTCGCGGGCGCGCCGCTTGCCATCGGCCAGTTGCTGAAGCAGGCCGGGCTCGTGCCGTCTACCAGCGAGGCGCTGCGCAACATCGAGCAGGGCGGCGTGAAGATCGACGGCGCGACGGTGTCCGACAAGGGCTTGAAGGTCGAGCCGGGCGAGTTCGTCGTGCAGGTGGGCAAGCGCCGCTTCGCGCGCATCACGCTGACGGCGTAAGCGGATGATCGCGCTTATCCAGCGAGTGCGGCGCGCGGACGTGCGCGTCGGCGAACGCGTGACCGGCGCGATCGACGCGGGCCTGCTCGCGCTCGTCTGCGCCGAACGGGGCGACACCGAAGCCGCCGCCGACAAGCTGCTCGCGAAGATGCTGGCGTACCGTGTGTTCAGCGACGCGGCGGGCAAGATGAATCTGTCCGTGCAGAACATCGACGGCGCGGGGCGCGCGGGCGGCGTGCTGTTGGTCTCGCAGTTCACGCTCGCCGCCGATACATCGAGCGGACTGCGCCCGAGCTTCACGCCGGCCGCGCCGCCCGACGAAGGCAGGCGGCTCTTCGATTACTTCGTGCGCGAGGCGCGGGCGAAGCATCCGATCGTCGAGACCGGCGAATTCGGCGCCGACATGCAGGTGTCGCTCGTCAACGACGGGCCGGTCACGTTCTGGCTGCAGGTGCGGCCATGACGACGCAAGTCTTGTTCATCCGCCACGGCGAGACCGACTGGAACCGCGTGAAGCGCATCCAGGGGCATATCGACATTCCGCTGTCCGCGCACGGCGTGCTGCAAGCTGAACAACTGGGTGCGCGGCTCGCGCGGGAAGGGCGGCTCGACGCCGTCTACACCAGCGATCTCCTACGCGCCCAACAGACCGCCCGCCCGTTCGCCGATGCGCTCGGTCTCGACCTCCACTTGTCCGAAGGCTTGCGCGAACGCAACTATGGCGCGTTCCAGGGCCACGACAGCGACGAAATCAGCGAGAAGTTTCCGGCCGAGTACGTCGAATGGCAGACGCGCGATCCCGGCTTCACGCCGCCGGCCGGCGAATCGCTGCGCGTCTTTTTTCACCGCGTGATTCACGCGATGGAGCCGATCGTCGCCGCGCATCCGGGCGGGCGCATTGCGTGCGTGGCGCACGGCGGCGTGCTCGACTGCATCTACCGGTTCGCGATGAAACTGCCGCTCGACGCGCCGCGCAACTGGCCGCTGCTCAATTGCAGCGTCAACGTCGTCGATTACGACGGCGGCCATGCGACGGTCGTGTCATGGGGTGACGTGTCGCATCTCGTCACCGACACCGCCGACGACAGCCTGCGCAAAACGGCCTAGTCGTTCTTCTTTGCGGCAACTCGCAAGCGCGCACGCTTCGAGATGCCGTTGATGAGCGCCCAGCGAACGACGGGCGCCATCGCCCGCACGCCGGGCCGCGCGATGACGCGCCGCATCGGCGCGAGCGACGACAGCCCGAGCATGCCCTGCGCCCAGTCGGGCAGCAAATCGACGCCCGCATTAAACACCAGCACGCGCGCCGGCTTCATGACCACGCTCGGCGTCGGCGCGTTCCTGAGCACGCGAATGACTTCCTGCGTGCGCTCACTTGCATGCAGATGCGGGCGCATGGCGGCGAGATACGCATCGACCTGTGCGCGCGTGGTCGGCACGTCGCGCGCGCCGAGCAGGCGGGCGACGAGCGCCGTTTCTTCGAAGTAGCGGTCCTGATCCGCCACGGACAGAGCGGGGTCCACGTAGCGCAGATAGCCCTCTAGAAAGCTCGTGACTTCGGCGACGTGCACCCATGTCAAGAGATCGGCGTCGTTTGCACCGTAAGGCCGGCCGTCGGGCGCGGTGCCTGTCACGCCAAGATGGATGCGCTTCACGCGCTCGATCAGCGCGAGCGCGTCTTGCCGGTTGCCGAACGTGGTTCCCGCGATGAAAGTCGCCGTGCGCCGTAGACGCCCGAGAATATCCGTGCGAAACGTCGAGTGATCCCACACGCCCGCGAGCGCCAGCGGATGCAGCGTCTGGAGCAACAGGGCGCTGATGCCGCTCGTCATCATCGACGTGAAATCGGCGTGGACTTTCCAGCAGATGGTGTCTGGCCCGAAGAGACCCGGATCGCCCGGCGGCGACGAATAATCGAGCGTCGGCCCGCTACCGGTCGTGAGATTCGTGATGCCGCGTGCGATCGAAGACCGCACGCGCGTGACCAACGTTGCCTGATCCGACATGCGCTAGCCGTTGTTCGCGTCCCAGAGGTCGCGGATCGGGCCGCCGTCCGGCGCGGCGATGCCGAAGTGCCGATACGTCAGCAAGGTCGCGACGCGCCCGCGCGGCGTGCGCTGCAAATAGCCTTGCTGGATCAGATACGGCTCCAGCACGTCTTCGATGGTGTCGCGCTCTTCGCCGATGGCCGCCGCGAGGTTATCGACGCCGACCGGCCCGCCGTCGAACTTGTGCAGGATCGCTTCGAGCAGCTTGCGGTCCATCAGGTCGAAGCCGACCGGATCGACGTCCAGCATCTTGAGCGCGGCATCCGCCACTTCCGCCGTGATGCTGCCGTTCGCCTTCACTTCCGCGTAGTCGCGCACGCGGCGCAGCAGCCGGTTCGCGATACGCGGCGTGCCACGCGAGCGCCGCGCGATCTCCAGCGCGCCTTCGGGCACGATGTCCGCCTTCAGCAGCGACGCCGAGCGCGACACGATACGCGCGAGCTCGTTCGCGTTATAGAACTCCAGCCGCGACACGATACCGAAGCGGTCGCGCAGCGGATTGGTCAACATGCCCGCGCGCGTGGTGGCGCCGACGAGCGTGAACGGCTGAAGGTCCAGCTTCACGCTGCGCGCGGCCGGCCCTTCGCCGATCATGATGTCGATCTGATAATCCTCGAGCGCCGGATACAGAATTTCCTCGACGACCGGCGAGAGCCGATGAATCTCGTCGATGAAAAGCACGTCGTTCGCTTCGAGATTGGTGAGCAGCGCGGCGAGGTCGCCCGCGCGCTCCAGCACCGGTCCCGACGTCTGCCGCAAATTCACGCCCATTTCCCGCGCGATGATATGCGCGAGCGTGGTCTTGCCGAGACCCGGCGGACCGAAGAGCAGCACGTGATCCAGCGCTTCGGAACGCCGCTTGGCCGCTTCGATGAAGATTTCGAGCTGCCCGCGCACCTTTTCCTGCCCCACGTATTCGTCGAGCTGGCGCGGTCGCAACGCGCGCTCGAAGGCTTCTTCGTTCGGCGAGACGGGCGTGGCCGAGATGATGCGTTCTGCGGCGAGTTTGTCGGTTTCGATCATGGGTCGATTGTACAGCGAGCCTTCTCGCCGCGAACCTGGCCGAACGGCCTAGTGGCGCGCAGCGCCGCGCGCCCCGAGAATCAGGCTTTCGAGAGCGCCTTCAACGCGAGCTTGATGCCTTCCGAGACGCCCGTACCCGCCGGCACGTTCTTGATGGCGGCGAGCGCTTCCTTCTCGGAATAGCCGAGCGCGAGCAGCGCATTGAGGATGTCGGACGCATGGTCGGACTGCGAAGCGGCGCTCGCCATGGCGCCGAGATCGGCGCCGAGCTTGCCCTTCAGTTCGAGCAGCAGGCGTTCGGCCGTCTTCTTTCCGATGCCCGGCACGCGCGTGAGGCGCGCGGTGTCCTGCGTCGTCACGGTCTGCGCGAGCTCCTGCACGCTCATGCCCGAAAGCACCGCGAGCGCCATGCGCGCGCCGATGCCGCTGATCTTTAACAATTCGCGAAACGTCGCGCGTTCCTGCGACGTGAGAAAGCCGTACAGCAAATGCGCGTCCTCGCGCACGATCATCTGCGTAAGCAGCACGACCTTCTCGCCCGCGTTCGGCAGGTTGTAGAACGTGCTCATCGGCACGTCGATTTCATAGCCGACGCCGTTGCAGTCGACGAGCAGGTGCGGCGGATTTTTTTCCAGCAGAACGCCGGCAATGCGACCAATCATGTTTGCGTTATCGAATGAAAAGATTTAGCCGATGAGTCTGCCGCGCCGCACGCGCAAGCCCTTCTTCGCGAGCGACGGCGCAATGCCGCCGAGCGTGGCGAGCCCCGTGCCGCCGTGCGCGTGACAGATGGCCATGCCGAGTGCGTCGGCCGCGTCGGTGCTTGGCACGCCCGACAGATTGAGCAGACGCACAACCATCTGCTGCATCTGCTCTTTCGTCGCGCGGCCGTAGCCGACGACCGCCTGCTTCAGTTGCAGCGCGGTGTATTCGGCGACCGGCACGCCGCTCGCGACGAGCCCGCAAATGGCCGCGCCGCGCGCCTGCCCGAGCAGCAGCGTCGATTGCGGATTGACGTTGACGAAAACTTTTTCGATCGCCGCCTGATCCGGATTGTGCTGCCGGATCAGCGTCGAAATGCCGTCGAAGATGGTGTTCAGGCGCGAAGGCAAATCGGCGTCGGCCGTCTTGATGACGCCGCTCGTCACATAGTTGAGCGAGTGCCCCGCCATGTCGATGATGCCGAAGCCCGTCACGCGCAGGCCGGGGTCGATGCCTAGGATTCTCATTCGTTCGCGATGCGGCTCGTCCAAAGTGAAATGGCCTGTTTGCGCGACTCGACGCGCAAACAGGCCAATACTAAATGAACTCGGCGCAATTAATGGCGGAAATGGCGCGTGCCGGTGAGGATCATCGCGACATTGTGCTCGTCGGCGGCGGCGACCACTTCGTCGTCGCGCATGGAGCCGCCCGGCTGGATCACGCAGGTCGCGCCCGCGTTCACCACAACGTCGAGGCCGTCGCGGAACGGGAAGAACGCATCCGATGCGACCGCCGAGCCGTTGAGCGAGAGTCCTGCGTTCTGCGCCTTGATGCCCGCGATGCGCGCCGAATCCACGCGGCTCATCTGGCCCGCGCCGACGCCGAGCGTCATGCCGCCGCCGCAGAACACGATGGCATTCGACTTCACGTACTTCGCCACGCGCCAGGCGAACATCAGATCGTCCATTTCCTTCGGCGTCGGATGGCGCTTGGTCACGACGCGCAGTTCATGCGGCTGCACGTTCTTCGAATCGAGCGACTGAACCAGCAGGCCGCCGCCCACGCGCTTCAGGTCGAACGCGTTGTGACCGTCGCCGAGCGCGATTTGCAGCAAGCGCACGTTCTGCTTCGCGGCGAACACGGCGCGCGCCGCTTCGCTGAACGAAGGCGCGATCAGCACTTCGACGAACTGCTTCGCCACGGCCTGCGCCGCCGCTTCGTCCACTTCGCGATTGAACGCGATGATGCCGCCGAACGCCGAGGTCGGATCCGTCTGGAACGCCTTCGAGTAAGCCTCGTGCGCGTTCGCGCCGATGGCGACGCCGCACGGATTCGCGTGCTTGATGATGACGCACGCGGGCGCGTCGAAGGTCTTCACGCATTCCCACGCGGCGTCCGAATCCGCGATGTTGTTGTACGAGAGCTCCTTGCCCTGCAACTGCTCGTAGTTGGCGAGCGCGCCGGCGGGCACCGAAAGATCGCGGTAGAACGCCGCGCTTTGATGCGGATTTTCGCCGTAGCGCAAGTCCTGCACTTTCTCGAACGCGAGATTGAACGTGGCGGGGTAGGTGTTGCGCTCGCTGTGCTGGAGCGTTTCGGTGAGGCTCGTCAGATAGTTGGTGATCGCGCCGTCGTACTGCGCGGTGTGCGCGAAGACCTTGGTCGCGAGCCGGAAGTTCGTCGCATAGCCGACGCTGTTGTTGTTCGCGCGCATTTCGTCGAGCACGGCGGCGTAGTCGGCCGGATCGACGATGACCGTCACATCGCGATGATTCTTCGCCGCCGAGCGCAGCATGGTCGGCCCGCCGATGTCGATGTTCTCGATGGCGTCTTCAAGCGAGCATTGTTCCTTGGCCACCGTCTGCACGAACGGATACAGATTGACGACGAGCAGGTCGATCGTCGGAATGTCGTGCTTCTCCAGCGCGGCCATGTGCTCGGGCAGATCGCGGCGGGCGAGAATGCCGCCGTGCACCTTGGGATGCAGCGTCTTCACGCGTCCATCCAGCATTTCCGGGAAGCCGGTGTAGTCGGCGACTTCGGTCACGGGCAGTCCCGCGTCCGCGAGCAGTTTCGCCGTGCCGCCGGTCGAAAGAAGCCTGACGCCGAGTTGCGAGAGCGATTGGGCGAATTCGACGATGCCGGACTTGTCGGAAACCGAGATGAGCGCTTGCTTGATCATGATGAACACTGAAACCAGAAAGGATAACCAGGCCGGACTCGAGGCGCGTGCCTTGTCCGAAGAATCAAATCAATCCGTGCTGCTGAAGTTTCTTGCGTAGCGTGTTGCGGTTGATGCCGAGATACTCCGCGGCGAGCGACTGATTGCCGCCCGCCTGCGCGAGCACCACTTCGAGCATCGGTTTTTCCACGCACGAAATCACCATGTCGTAGACGTCGTGCGGGTTCGAGCCGTCCAGGTCCTGAAAGTAGCTGTCGAGGCTCTGGCGGACGCATTGTTCGATGTTATGTCTGCTCATGCGGCGATTCGTCGGTCTGTGTTGTTCTGTCCGCCGCGCGATTCTTCATCGGCCGCTTCGTCGGCGTCCGCGGCCTCATCTACATAGACGAGGCGGTCTGACAGCGCCTTTTGCGCGTCGAAGAATTCGTTCACAGCGAACAATTGTTCTTTGGTCGTGTCGAGCGTATTCATCCGGTGCCGGAAGGTGTTGGCCCCGGAAAGGCCGCGAGTGTACCAGCCGATGTGCTTGCGCGCAGTCCGGACGCCCGTGAATTCGCCGTAGAACGCGTAGTGGTCTTCGAGGTGCTCGTTCATCACCTGCTGAATCTCGTCGATGCGCGGCGGCGGCATGCGCTCGCCCGTCGCAAGGAAGTGCTCGATCTCGCGGAAAAGCCACGGCCGGCCCTGCGCCGCGCGGCCGATCATGATGGCGTCGGCGCCGGTTGCCGCGAGCACGTCGCGCGCTTTCTCGGGCGTCGTGATGTCGCCGTTCGCGACGACCGGAATCTTCACCGACGCCTTCACGGCGGCGATAGTTTCGTACTCCGCGTCGCCCTTATACAAGTCGGCGCGCGTGCGTCCGTGCACGGTCAGCATGGAGATGCCGGCATTCTCGGCAATGCGCGCGATGGTCAGCGCATTCTTGTTCTCGCGATTCCACCCCGTGCGAATCTTGAGCGTCACGGGCACCGCCTCCGGGCCGACGCCGACCGCCTGCACGACCGCCTCGACGATGCGCGCGACCAGCGGTTCGTTCTGCAAGAGCGCCGATCCCGCCGCGACGTTGCACACCTTCTTGGCCGGGCAGCCCATGTTGATGTCGATGATCTGCGCGCCGTTCGCGACGTTGTGACGCGCGGCTTCGGCGAGCATTTGCGGGTCTGCGCCCGCGATCTGCACGGCAATCGGCTCGACCTCGCCCGCATGGTTTGCGCGGCGCATGGTCTTTTCGCTCTTCCACAACTGCGCGTTGGACGCGACCATCTCCGAGACCGCGTAGCCCGCGCCCATGCGCTTGCATAGCTGGCGGAAGGGCCGGTCGGTGACGCCTGCCATCGGAGCGACGAACAGGTTATTGCGCAGAACGTGTGAACCGATGATGGGCATGAAGTCGGGGCACCGGGCGGGCGAACGTTCGGCAATGCGCGCCGTGTCGCGTCAGACGGATGCAGGAATGCGGAAGGGAAACGCGTATTTTAACGCTAAGCGAGTGCTGAAATTAAGAGCAATCGCGTGCAAGTGTTTAAATCTTCTATGAAAGCAGACGCGGCCATAGAGGATAAGTCGCGCGTCTGCCACACACGTCGCACATGTTTAGCGCCGCTGGCCGAACATCATCTGCCGCGCGAGCGCCGTTTTCAGCGGCGGCAGGAATTCGAGCGCGGTCAGCGCCAGCCCGCGCGCGGCGGCGAGCGGCGCGAAATCCACCGTGAAGATGCGGGCGAGCGTATCCGTCGCGCCGATGGTGAAACGGCGGTCGAGCGCGCGCCGCTGTGCAAAGTGCGCGAGCGCGAGCGGGCGCGGTCCGTCGGTCGAGAGGGCATCGCAGAGCGCCTGAGCGTCGCGCAGCCCGAGGTTCAAGCCTTGGCCCGCTACTGGATGCAGCGTCTGCGCCGCGTTGCCGATAGCAACCGTGCGCCGGTCGACCAGCGCGTTGAGCGCCGTCAGCCCGAGCGGGTACGCCGCCCGCCCGACGATTTGCGTGAAGCGCCCCATGCGCGAGCCGAACGCGACGCCGAGTTCGGCAAGGAACGCGTCGTCGTCGAGCTGCATGCGTCGCGCGGCTTCGTCGGGCGAGCAGCACCAGACGAGCGAATAGTCCGCGTGACGCTGGCCGCCGCAGGGCAAAAGCGCAATCGGGCCTTGATTCGTGAAGCGTTCCCACGCGACGTTGGCTTGCGGGTCCGACACGCTCACCGTGCCGACGATGGCCGTCTGCCCGTAATCGCGAGCCCGGCGCTGCGTGGAGACTGCGACATCGCGCGGACCTTGCTGATAGAGCCCGCCCTCGGCGTTGACCAGCACGCGCACCCGGATCGTGCGCTCGACGCCGCCCGATTGCAGTGGCAGCGTCACGCTTTCGTTGTCCTGCAAGGGCGGCAGGGCGGACGTATCGGTGAGCCAATCGACTTTCGTCGCGCGCACGGCCTTCGCGAGCGCGCCGACGAGCGAGCCGTAGCGCACCACGTAACCCAGCTCCGGCAAGTCGTGTTCGTCGTGCTCGATCAGCGTGCGCCCGAAATGTCCACGCTGCGATACGTGAATGCGGCGGATCGGCGTGACGTCGGCGGGAAAGCCGAGCGGCTGGAGCATCACGCGGCTGCCGTGCGAGAGCGCGAGCGAGCGCGGATCGTTCGCGGCGGCTTCGGGCGTGCGCGCGTCGATCAGCGCGATGGAAAGCCGCGAGGTCGCGCTGCGCCGCGCGAGCCAGCCGGCGAGCGCGAGCCCGACCGGACCCGCGCCGACGATGGCGATGTCGTAATCGAAATGCGGTTGCGTAATGGCGTCGCTCATGTCGTCAGATTCAATGGCTGATGGATTCGCGCATGAGCGCCTCGATTTCGTCGGCGGCGACGGGGACTTCGCGCGTGAGCAGCTCGCAGCCGCCGGGCGTGACGAGCGCGTCGTCTTCGATTCGGATGCCTGTGTTCCAGTAGCGCTCGGGCACGTCCTCGGCGGCGCGCACGTATAGGCCCGGCTCGATGGTCAGCACGTTGCCGGCAACGAGCGTACGCCAGGGACGCGCGCCTTGTTCGTCGCGCGGGCCGTCGGTTTCCCGATATTCGCCCGCGTCGTGCACATCCATGCCGAGCCAGTGGCCGGTGCGATGCATATAGAAGCGCGCGTAGGCGCGTTCCGCGATGACGTTCTCCACGCCGCCGAACTTCGCTTTATCGAGGATGCCGGTATCGAGCAGACCTTGGGACAGCACTTCGAGCGCGGCCTGATGCGGCGCGTCGAAGCTCACGCCGGCACGCGTCGCGTCGATGGCGGCGGACTGCGCGGCGAGCACGATGTCATAGAGCTCGCGCTGCGCCGGCGTGAAACGGCCGCTTGCCGGGAACGTGCGCGTGATGTCGGAGGCGTAGCCGTCCAGTTCGCATGCGGCGTCGATCAGGACGAGGTCGCCGTCGCGCAGGATCGCATTGCCCGCCGGGTAATGCAGAACGCACGAATTCGCGCCTGTGGCCACGATGGAGCCGTACGCGGGCGCTTGCGCGCCGTGCCGCCGGAAGGTGTAGAGCAGTTCCGCTTCGAGTTCGTATTCGCGCATGCCGGGGCGGCAAGCGAGCATCGCGCGGCGGTGCGCCTCGGCGGAGATGGATGCCGCGCGGCGCATGACCGCGATCTCGTGCGCGTCCTTCACCATCCGCATTTCGTCGATGATCGGCAACAGATGCTGCGCTCGCGTCGGCGCGCGCACGCCGCTGCGGCTTTGCGCGCGCACGGCGTCGAGCCAGCCGCGAACCTTGGCGTCGAGTTCAGCCGATGTGCCGAGCGCGTAGAACAGCGCGGGCTGGTCGGCGAGGAGGCGCGGCATGTGTTCGTCGAGCGCGCCGATGGCAAAGGCGGCATCGAAACCGAACGCCTCGGCGGCAGCTTCCGGGCCGTAGCGAAAGCCTTCCCATGTTTCGCGCTCGGCGTTCTTCTCGCGGCAGAACAGGATAGACGCGGGCTCGCCATCCCGCGCGCTCTCGTTCAGCACGAGCGTCGCCTCGGGTTCGCTGAAGCCCGTCAGGTAATAGAAGTAGCTGTCGTGGCGAAACGGATAGTCCGTGTCGCGATTGCGCATGACTTCAGGCGCGGTCGAGAGCACGGCGAGCCCGCCGCCCTGCGCGCGCAACTGCGCGAGCAGGCGCTCGCGGCGGCTGCGGTAGACATCGACGGCGATCGGGCTGACATCTTCGGTAAGTGAGTTCATGCGCCGATTGTAGCGCCGGCCTACAAGCTGCGCGAATAGGCCATTCGGCCTAGTAGTCGCACGTCATGGGACGCGGCATACTCGCTCGAAAGCGGTCGAGCTTCCTGCGCAGCGGCTACTCTTCCGCCCGGTTGCGCACGCTGCCCGCCACGAGGTCGAAGCGGAACAGCCGGCATTCGAGCGCGCCGTTGAACAGCGGTGTCTTCGTCGATTCCCGCAGCCGCAGCATGCCGGGCAGCTTGCGGTCGGACGTGAGCACATAGGCGCGCCAGCCGGGGAAGCGTTGCTTGAGCGCGTTGCCGAACGAGACGAAGAACTCGGTGTCGGCGGGATCGGGCTGGGCGCGGGCAAATGCGTCGTCGTCCTCTCGGCGCGAACGAGCCGTGTCGCGGATTTCGCCGCGCGGGCCGCGTCCGCGCACTTCGATGCGTTCGCCATACGGCGGATTCGCGACGAGGATGCCCGGCGCGTCGGTGGGCGGCGTCATGTTGCGCGCGTCCACCTGCTTGAGCGAGAGTTCCGGCACGCCGGCGCGGCTCAGGTTCGCGCGCGCCTTGTCGAGCATGTCGCCGGAGATGTCGCTGCCGAAGATGTTGATGTCCTTCGCGTTGCCGCGCGCCGCGCGCTTCGCTTCGATCGCGGCGTTCTTGAGCTTTTGCCACATGCCCGGATGGAACGGCTTCAGCTTCTCGAAGCCGAAGCGTCGCTCGCTGCCCGGCGCGATGTTGAGCGCGGTCTGCGCGGCCTCGGCGAGGAAGGTGCCGCTGCCGCACATCGGATCGAAAAGCGGCGTGCCGGGCGTCCATCCGGTCAGGCGCAGGATGCCGGCGGCGAGATTCTCGCGAAGGGGCGCTGCGCCCTTGTCGAGCCGCCAGCCGCGCTTGAAGAGCGGCTCGCCGGAGGTGTCGAGATAGAGCGTGCACTCGTTCATGGTAAGGAACGCGAACACGCGCACGTCAGGCTGCGCCGTATCGATGCTCGGGCGCGCGCCGCTCAGATCGCGCAGGCGGTCGCACACGGCGTCTTTCACGCGCAGCGTCGTGAATTCGAGGCTCTTGAGCGGCGATTTGATCGCGGTCAGATCCACGCGCATGGTCTGGCTCGGCGTGAACCACTGTTCCCATCGCTGCCGATGCGTCAGTTCGTAAATATCGTGCTCGTTGCGATACGGGCCGTGCGCGATCTTCAGCAACACGCGGCTCGCGATGCGCGAGTGCAGGTTCGCCGCCATGCCCGCGACCCAGCCGCCCCGGAAGTGCACGCCGCCCGGCACTTGCGCGCCGACCGTGAGCGGACCGCTTCCCGAGAGCGGCGCGGTGCTGACGTGTCGCTCCCCGATCTCGGCAAGCTCGGCGGCGAGCGGCGCTTCGAGACCGCGCGGGCAGGGGACAAACCAGTCGAAGAGAGGGGAGGACATGTGGGGCGGTTGCGGGGTTCAAAGGCGGTATTGTACGCGGGCGGTTTGCGCAAAGAGAGAGGCAACATTTCAGTCGTTTCGCGTTGCACTCGGCTCGTCATCTGAATAACGTTCCGTTCCGGCCGTGATCAGCCGCTGGCCGATCACATCTCTCGCTATAAATTTGTCAAACCAGAAAGCATGACTAAGCACATCAAGGAAGTATTCGATGTATTGGAGCGAATGACGCCATTCGACACCAAGAACATAAAGACTAAATTCCAGGCGACCTGCGAATGGGTGGCCGTTGGTCTCCTTGGCGCGAGCGGACTGACGTTTGTCTGTCTTGTTGCATTCGCCGTTTTCACAAGGTACGGGCAGCCTTTGTCGGAGGTTCGGCGCCTAGTTGCATTGGGGACGGCGGTTGTAACGCAGCTTCTCGCCGTTCTTGCGATGGTGGCTCAGAGTGTTCCCGGACTTATATTACCGCTCCTTTTCAAGAACCAGGCATTCCGTCACTTGAAAGCAGAGTGCGAGCACGATGCAGCCAACGCGCGAATTCTTACCCGATATAAACGCGAGGCGCTTATGAAAGCCGAGCAGCATCTGTCGAAGATCATCGAACGCAGAAAGCTTTACATGGGAGCACTTGTCGGAAATCCGGAGGCGGTGGCAGTCCTCTCTGCGGCAACGATGGCTTGGAACGCGTACAAAGAACTGACATCGCAGTTAGATCCGCGCGTTGCGGTCGCCTTGCTGTTCGGGGTCGCGTTCCTGGCGGGGCTCGCGTTCGGAGCCATGCTTCTGAACGAAGTCTTGCGGCGGTACGCTTACCACCGCGATCTTCTCACCCTTGCCCTATCGACTCAGCGGGACGAGGCGATGCAGGTTTGCTGAATCCGGGAGCGCCATGCCGCCATTCGAGCGGCATGGTCCGCCCGGATGAAAACCCTCACTCCACCGCCTTCATCATCTCCTCGACCACCTTCTTCGCATCCCCGAACACCATCATCGTCTTGTCCATATAGAACAGTTCGTTATCGAGCCCGGCATAACCCGCCGCCATCGACCGCTTGTTCACGATGATCGTCCGCGCCTTGTACGCTTCGAGAATCGGCATGCCGGCAATCGGCGATTTCGGGTCCGTCTTCGCAGCCGGGTTCACCACGTCGTTGGCCCCGAGCACGAGCACCACGTCCGTCTGCCCGAATTCGCTGTTGATGTCCTCCATCTCCTGAACCATCTCGTACGGCACTTCGGCTTCCGCGAGCAGCACGTTCATGTGCCCCGGCATCCGCCCCGCGACCGGGTGAATCGCATACCGCACGTCGATGCCTTTCTCGACGAGCTTGTCCGTCAGCTCCTTCAGCGCATGCTGCGCGCGCGCGACGGCGAGCCCATAACCCGGCACGATCACCACGCTTTCCGCGTTGCCGAGCATGAACGCGGCGTCATCGGCGGAACCGGATTTCACCGGCCGCTGCTCCTGCGCGCCGCCCGCCGCCGCGCCGCCCGCTTCGCCGCCGAAGCCGCCCAGAATCACGTTGAAAAACGAGCGGTTCATCGCGCGGCACATGATGTACGAGAGAATCGCGCCGGACGAACCGACGAGCGATCCCGCGATGATCAGCATCGGATTGTTGAGCGAAAAGCCGATGCCCGCCGCCGCCCAGCCGGAGTACGAATTGAGCATCGAGACGACCACCGGCATGTCCGCGCCGCCAATCGGAATAATGATGAGCACGCCAAGCGCGAATGCGATCAGCGTCATGATGACGAACGGCAGCCACGACTGCGTCACCATGAAGATGATGCCGAAGCCGATCATCGCCACGGCCAGCAGCAGGTTGATCAGATGCTGCCCCGAGTACACCACCGGCGCGCCCTGAAAGAGCCGGAACTTGTACTTGCCGGAGAGCTTGCCGAACGCGATGACCGATCCCGAGAACGTGATCGCGCCGACGAACGTGCCGATGAACAACTCGACGCGATTGCCGTACGGAATCAGATAGCCCGGCGGCGCGAGTCCGAACGCGGACGGCTCCGCAACCACCGCATACGCGATGCACACGGCCGCGAGACCGATCAGCGAGTGCATCGCGGCGACGAGCTCGGGCATCTTCGTCATCTCGACTTTCGCCGCGATATACGCGCCCGCCGCGCCGCCGATAATCAACGCCGCGAACAGAAGCGACAGCCCGAGCGAAAGATTGGACCCGAGATCAGCGGCCTGCTTCGTGATGAGCGCGAGCGTCGTGAAAATGGCGATGGCCATGCCCGCCATGCCGAACGTATTGCCGATGCGCGCGGTCTTCGGATTCGACAGGCCCTTGAGCGCCTGAATGAAGCACACCGACGCGATCAGATACAGAAGAGTGACGACGTTCATGCTCATTTACGCGCCCTCCTTGCTGACGAGCTTCCTCGGTTCCTTCTTCTTGAACATTTCGAGCATGCGCCGCGTGACGAGAAAGCCGCCGAACACGTTCACCGCCGCGAGCAGCACCGCGAGCGCGCCGAAGAACTTGCCTGTGCCGCCGACCGTGAGACCGACCGCGAGCATCGCGCCGACGATCACGATCGCCGAAATCGCGTTCGTGACGGCCATGAGCGGCGTGTGCAGCGCGGGCGTCACGTTCCAGACGACGTGATAGCCGACGTAGATCGCCAGCACGAAGATGATGAGGTTGATCACCGTATGGTTGATGACGTCCATGTTCGTCTCCGTGTCAGGCGGTCGCGCGGGCAAGCTGTCCGTCGCGGCACTGAAGCGTGGCCGCGACGATGTCGTCCGCGAGGTCGATGTTGAGCGTGCCTTCCTTCGTCAAGATCAGCTTCAGGAAGTCGAGCAGATTGCGCGCGTAGAGCGCGGAGGCGTCGGCGGCGACCATCGAGGCCAGATTCGTGTGGCCGACGATATGCACGCCATGCTTCGTCACCACCTGATCGACTTCGGTGAGCGGGCAATTGCCGCCTTTTCTACCTTCGAACTCGGGGCCGCGTCCGGCGGCGAGATCCACGATCACCGAGCCCGGTTTCATGTGCTTCACCGTTTCCACGGAGATGAGCGTCGGCGCGGGACGGCCGGGAATCAGCGCGGTCGAAATGACGATGTCGGCCGCCTTCGCGCGTTCGTGCACGAGTGCGGACTGTCGCGCGAGCCAGCTCTGCGGCATCGGACGCGCGTAGCCGCCGACGCCTTGCGCCGCCTCGCGTTCCTCGTCGGTTTCGAACGGCACGTCGACGAACTTCGCGCCGAGCGATTCGATCTGCTCCTTCACGGCCGGCCGCACATCCGACGCTTCGACCACGGCGCCGAGGCGCTTCGCCGTCGCGATCGCCTGCAAGCCCGCGACGCCCGCGCCCAGCACGAGCACGCGCGCCGCTTTTACGGTGCCGGCGGCGGTCATGAGCATCGGCATGAATCGCTGGTAGTACTGACAGGCCATCAGCACGGCCTTGTACCCGGCGATGTTTGCCTGCGACGAGAGCACGTCGAGGCTCTGCGCGCGCGTCGTGCGCGGCGCGGCTTCGAGCGCGAACGCGGTGATGTTGGCCGCTGCGAGCCGCGCGGTGTTCTCGGTGTTGAACGGATCCAGCATGCCGATGAGCACGGCGCCCGGCTTGATCGTCGCGAGTTCATCGGCGGATGGCGACTGAACCTTGAGCACGATGTCGGCTGAAAACGCGGTGGCGGCATCGACGATATCTGCGCCCGCTTGCGCAAACGCGTCGTCGATATAGCTTGCCCGCACGCCCGCGCCGCTTTGCACCGAAAGGCGGTGCCCTTGCGCGACGAGCTTTTTGACGGTCTCCGGCGTGGCGGCGACGCGCGCCTCGTTCGCCCGCGTCTCGGCAGGCACTCCGATATGCATGTTGAATCCTCCTGTCTTTTCTTTTCTTGCCCTCGCGCGCGGCCACGCGCGAGGGAGAGACCAAGGCTGTTTTCGGGTTTCAGATGCTGACGGACGACGTTCTCGACTCTAACTGAAGAATAAGCGCCCAAAATGCGATCCGGGGCGCGATCGCACCCCGCGCTAACCCTTAGGCCGCGCGCGCGTGATCGGACAGGTGACGGTAAAATGTCGGCCATGAAATCAGATACTTGGGCTCCTCACGTTACGGTCGCGGCGGTCGTCGAGCAGGACGGGCGCTTCCTCGTCATCGAGGAACACACGTCCGCAGGGCTGCGAATCAACCAACCGGCCGGTCACCTCGAAGCGGGCGAAACGCTCGTCGAGGCGGTCATTCGCGAGACGCTGGAAGAAACGGCGCATTGCTTCGAGCCGGAGGCGCTCGTCGGCGCGTACATGACGCACTTTCAGCGTCCCGGGCGCGATGTGACGTATCTGCGCTTCACGTTCTGCGGCAAGTCCGCGGGCGAAGTGGCGGGGCGCGCGCTGGACAAAGGCATCGTTCGCGCGATGTGGCTCACGCCCGACGAACTGCGCGCGACGGCCGCGCAGCATCGCACGCCGCTCGTCATGCAGTGCGTGGACGACTATCTGGCCGGGCGGCGCGTGCCACTCGATTTCATCCATACGCATTCGGTCGCGCCGGTGGCGCGCCCCTGACGCGCTCGCGCGCGAACAACGCGGTAATCCTATGAGCAAGCGAAGAGTAGTGGTGGGCATGTCGGGCGGCGTCGATTCGTCGGTGACGGCGTGGCTGCTGAAAGAGCAGGGCTACGACGTCGTCGGCCTGTTCATGAAGAACTGGGAAGACGACGACGACGGCGAATATTGCTCGACACGGCAGGACTGGATCGATGTGGTGTCGGTGGCGGACCTGATCGGCATCGACGTCGAGGCCGTCAACTTCGCCGCCGAATACAAGGACCGCGTGTTCGCCGAATTTTTGCGCGAGTACTCGGCTGGCCGCACGCCGAATCCGGACGTGCTGTGCAATGCGGAGATCAAGTTCAAGGCGTTCCTCGACCACGCGATGTCGCTCGGCGCGGAAACGATCGCGACCGGCCACTACGCCCGCGTGCGCGAGCAGAATGGTCTCTTCCAGTTGCTGAAGGCCACCGATTCGACGAAGGACCAGTCGTACTTCCTGCATCGGCTGAATCAGCAGCAGCTTTCGAAGACGCTCTTCCCGCTGGGCGAAATTCCGAAGACGAAGGTGCGGGAAATCGCCGCGCAGATCGGCCTGCCGAACGCGAAGAAGAAGGATTCGACCGGCATCTGCTTCATCGGCGAACGGCCGTTCCGCGACTTCCTGAACCGTTATCTGCCCACGCAACCCGGCCCGATGAAGACGGCTGAAGGGAAAGTCGTCGGCGAGCACATCGGGCTCGCGTTCTATACGTTCGGGCAGCGCAAGGGCATCGGCATCGGCGGCGCGAAGGACGGCAGCGGCGAGCCGTGGTTCGTCGCGGGCAAGGACATGGCGAGCAACACGCTCTATGTCGTGCAGGGCCACGACCATCCGTGGCTTCTATCGCAGACGCTCGTCGCGGGGAACACCAGCTGGGTGGCGGGTTTCGCGCCCGAGGACGGCACCGCGTGCGCGGCGAAGACGCGCTATCGGCAGCAAGACGCCGCGTGCCGCTTCGCCGCTGCTGACGACGGTCATTTCGAATTGAATTTCGACGAAGCGCAGTGGGCGGTGACGCCGGGACAGTCGGCGGTGCTGTATCAGGGTGACGTGTGTCTGGGCGGCGGCATCATTGAGAGCGCGGCGGCGGACGTGGTATCGCACGCGCCGCGCGTCGTAGCGGCGACTGCAAGCTGACGACACGCGCCCCGGAGGCGCGCGCTCCGGGGCGCGCTTCGATGGCCGTTTCCTATCGAGTCGATAAAAAGTCATTTGATACAATCGCTTGACTCTCTACCTATCGATAGATAAAGTGAGGGCATCGACATCGGATGAACGGTGAATCACGCAATGGACAAGAACACGGTACGCGAGGCGCTGCTCGATCACGCGCAGACGGTCATGATGAAGCGCGGCTACAACGGCTTCAGCTATCGGGACTTGTCGGAACTCGTCGGCGTGAAGACGTCGAGCATCCACTATTACTTCCCGACCAAGGAAGATCTCGCGCTCGAAGCCGTGAACGCCTATAGCGCGGACGTCATGTCGTCGGTCTATGCCATCGACAGTTCGGCCTCGGCCGACAAGAAGCTCGACCGCTACACGAAGCTCTTTGGACGCATCATCGGCGACGGAACGCAAGTCTGCCTCTGCGGCATGCTGGCAGCGGACATCGAGTCGCTGCCGGAGAAAGTGCGTCATGCCATTCAGGCGTTTTTTCGCGCCAACGAAAACTGGCTCGCAAAGGTCCTCGCGGAAGGCGAAGCGCAGGACACGCTCGATGCCGGAGGCAAGCCCGAGGCGGCGGCGCGCGCCCTCTATGCCGCATTTCAGGGCAGTCTGCTTGCGTGCCGATTGTTTCAGACGCGGACGCGTCTGGACGAAGTCGCCGCAACTGTGCGGCGGTAGATAACCCTGTGGATAAGTCTGTGAAAAACCCGTTTCCCCTCATGCCTTTCTCTATCGTTCGATAGGTAGATTTTGGCGTTACTCGTTGCTGCATGAAGACAGGGCAACTTCGCGAGCCTTGATTGGCGCGCCCGGCTGTATTGCGCGGATAGCCGCGCTACGCACCTGCACCAGATAAATCACGCAATTCCGTCGATTTATCTATCTAGTGGTAGATAAACATCAAACGTACGTTTCCTTTTTACCGACCGGAGAACACCATGAAAAAGCTGAAAGCCACGTTGATCGCAACCGCCGTCGCCACCGCCGTCCTCTCACATGCCGCAGCCGACGCCGCGCCGGTGCTCGAACCGACGACGCAGCAATTTATCGACACGCTCGCCGCGAAAAACGGCCCGCCGATCTACACGCTTTCCCCGGCCGACGCGCGCAACGTGCTCGCAGGCGCGCAAGCGCAGCCGGTGAAGAAGGAAGCCGCGAAGATCGAAGACCGCGTGATCGAAGCCGGTCCGACAGGCCGGATCGCGTTGCGCATCGTGCGGCCGGCGCACGCGAAGGGCGCGTTGCCGGTCATCGTGTATTTCCACGGCGGCGGCTGGGTGCTCGGCGACAAGAACACGCACGACCGGCTGGTGCGCGAGATCGCGAACGGCGCAGAGGCCGAAGTCGTGTTCGTCGATTACGACCGGTCGCCCGAGACGAAGTATCCGGTGCCTATCGAGGAAGCGTATGCGGCGACGCGCTACGTCGCGGACCACGCCCGCGAGTTCGACGTCGATGCGTCGCGCATGGCGGTGGCCGGCGACAGCGTCGGCGGCAACATGGCTGCGGCCGTGACGCTGCTCGCCAAGGAGCGCGGCGGCCCGGCGCTGCGCGCGCAAGTGCTGTTCTATCCGGTGACGGACGCGAATTTCGACGACGGCTCGTACAACGAGTTCGCGAACGGCCCGTGGCTCACGCGCGATGCGATGAAATGGTTCTGGGACGCCTACGCGCCGAACGCGGCCGATCGCGCGAAGATCACGGCGTCGCCGCTGCGCGCAAGCATCGACGAATTGAAAGGACTGCCGCCGGCGCTCGTCATCACCGACGAAAACGACGTGCTGCGCGACGAAGGCGAAGCCTACGCGCGGAAGCTGACTGAAGCCGGCGTGCCGGTGACGTCCGTCCGCTACAACGGCACGATCCACGATTTTGTGATGCTGAACGCCCTCGCCGGGACGCCCGCCACGCGCGCCGCGATCGCGCAGGCCAACGCGACGCTCAAGGCCGCGCTGAAGAAGTAACGCGGGAATGCCGGACCGCTCCCGCCGTGCGCGGGAGCGCGGCGCTCAGCGCGGCTCCGTATCGATGAACGATTGCCGTTGCGCGAGCCGCGCGTAGAACTTGTCGAGCGCCGGGTGCGCCTCGCGCCAGTCGAGGTCCGGCATGCGGAAGTCGAGATAGCCGAGCGCGCAGCCGCATGCGATGTCCGCGAGCGTGAAGCGGTTCGCGGAGCACCACTGTTTCGTGTCGAGACCACGCGCCATCGCGCGCAGACCGTCCTCGATCTTGTGCCGCTGCCGCGCGATCCACTTCTCGCTGCGCTGCGCTTCGTCGCGCAGCACGCCTTCGAGGCGAATCAGCACGGCGGCGTCGAGCATGCCGTCCGCGAGCGCTTCCCAGCAGCGCACTTCGGTGCGCTCGCGCCGTTCCTGCGGCAGCAGCTTGCCGACCGGCGTCAGCGTGTCCACGTATTCGCAGATCACGCGGGAATCGAACACCGCTTCGCCGCCGTCCAGAATCAGACACGGCACTTTGCCGAGCGGGTTGAAATCGTGGATCTTGGAATCGGATGCCCAGACATCTTCGAGCACCAGTTCGCAGTCGATCTTCTTTTCCGCCATCACGATCCGCACCTTGCGGACGAATGGACTCGTGTGCGAACCGATCAGTTTCATCATCTATTCTTCGCGTTCGTTTCGGATAAAGCGGAGGTCGATCTTAACCGGGCGCGCCTGCGCCAACCGCATTTTCGAGATGCGGCGCAGGGCGGTGTCGTCTGGCGACAACATGCCGTTGCGGCCAGACGCTCAGTGCTGCTCATCAGCAGAAGAAACGCGATGCGAACAGACGGAAATATCGGGTTCCTACGCGTTCGGCGCATGCAACGCGTCAAAGTTACTGGGCACTGGCAGTCGTCGCGCCATCCGACGCCGGGCACGGCAAAACCGGCGCTGGCCGCGCGTTGGCCGCCGTCGTTTTGCCCTTCGTGGACGGCGCGGTCGCAACGGCGGGCGGCAGCGCAGCGAGACTTCGCACGCCTGCCGAAATCGCCGTGGCGAGCGCATTCACCGCTTTGCGATGCCCGTCGACCAGCGCGCCGTAGCCGTCGCCGACACGCTCGTCTGCGACCGTGCGACAGGTCATGACCGTCTGCGAACCGGCGGCGCGCACGCTCCAGACCGCATCGATCACGGCCTGCGAGCCCGGCCACGACTCGAACCGCTGCACCTTCACCGTCACGCGATACACCGGCGCGGACTCCGGATACGGCGTGCCGTAGACATCGATCGCATTCAGCTGCTGCGACAGATCGCTCGACAGCGCGCGCCGCACTTCGTCGCCGGGAAGCGAAGCCCAGCGCTCCTGTTCCAGCACGCTCACTTGCGCGGGACTCGTCTGGACGACCAGCTGATTGCGCGAAACCTGCTCGGGCATGTCCACCGGCGCGAGTTGGAAATAGAACGCCGCCGCCGACGACGACACCGCAGCCGGCGTCTGCGCCGCGCCGCCCAGGGTATAGAACCGGCTCGACGGCGAGAACGCGCACGCGCACAGCGCGCCCGCCGCGCCCACCGTCAACAACAACGCGCCGAACCTCATGGTTTGTCCTCCGGTTTGCCGCGCAACAGCGATTCCGGATGACGTTCCAGATAATCAGCCAGCGCATTGAGCGATTGAAGCGTCCGCGTGAGTTCCTGCATCGCCTGATGCACGTCGGACTGAAGCGGCGAGTCCTGCTGAAGCGTCGATTGCGCCGCGCCGAAGGTTTTCTTCGCCTGCGTGAGCGTGTCGCGCATTTCGGGCATGACTTCCTTGTTGAGTTGGTCGAAGAGCGTGTTCGCGTTCTTCAGCGAGCCGTTCAGATTCGTGCCGATCTGGTCGAACGGAATCTTGTCCAGCTTGCGCGCGATGTCGGCAATCTGCAGTTGCAGCTCGTCGAGCGTGTTCGGCACCGTCGGCAGTTCGATCGGATCGCCCGCGACGTTCACCTTCGCGGGCGCGGCTTTCGGGAAGAAGTCGAGCGCGACGTAAAGCTGGCTCGTCAGCAGATTGCCGGTGCGCAACTGTCCGCGCAGGCCGCGCTTGACGAGCAACTGCAGCATGTCGTGGCTCTGCTCCGTTCCCTGTTCGGGCAGCGCGGCTTTCGCGCGGCGGCCGAGCCGGTCCGGATACAGGTCGATGGTCACGGGCATCATGAACGAATGCGTCTGCTGGTCGTATCGCACGCCGATGCCCGTCACCTGCCCGAGCACGATGCCGCGGAAATCGACCGGCGCGCCCACCGACAAACCGCGCAACGACTGATTGAAGTTCATCACCACATGCACGGGATCGCCGTCGGGGTCGCGCATCGCATCGGCCTGATCCGAGGCGAGGCGGAAGGTCGCGTTTTCCTTCGCTTGCGCGCCGGCCTGCTGGTTCGGCGGCGTCTGGAACGCGATGCCGCCGAGCACGACAGTCGCGAGCGACTGCGTGTTCAGCGTGAAGCCGCTCGAATCCAGCCGCAGATCGACGCCGCTCGCGTGCCACCAGCGCGAGTTCGTGCCGACGTACTGGTCGTACGGCGCGTTCACGAAGACCTGCATGGTGACGCCGGTGCCGTCTTTATCGAGCGAAAACGCCGTGACCTGCCCGACCTGCACGCGCCGGTAATACACCGGCGAGCCGATATCCAGCGAGCCGAGCGATTCGCCGTGCAGCGTGAACGTGTGTCCTTTCTGGTCGCCGGTGACGGCAGGCGGCGTCTCCAGACCGACGAAGTAGCTCTGATCCTCGGTCGATTTCCCCGCGTCCGCGCCGATGTACGCGCCGGAAAGCAGCGTGGAAAGACCGGTGACGCCGCTTGCCGCCACGCGCGGCCGCACGACCCAGAAGCGCGTGTCCTTCACGGCGAAATCGGTGGCTTCCTTGGTGAGCTGAACATCGACGAGCACGCGCGAATGATCCTTCGACAACGTGATGGTCTTGACCGTGCCGATGTCCACGTCCTTGAACTTGACCTTGGTCTTGCCGGGCTCCAGGCCCTCGGCGCTCACGAAACTGATGGTCACGGTCGGACCGCGGCTCGACACCGTCTTCACGACCAGAAACACGCCGATCAGCGCCGCGACGATCGGAATGACCCACACGAGCGACGGCAGCCAGCGGCTGCGCGGCTCGATCACCGGCTCGGGCAGTCTCGGCGGCAGGCCGCCGCCGCTCGTTTCCTCGGAAGGCTTCGGAGCATCCGGCCCATTCGGACCTTGGGCACTAGTCATATTTCTTTCCTGACGGTTCTATGTTGTCCCATATCAGACGCGGGTCGAACTGCATGGAGGCGAGCATCGTCAAGACGACGACGGACGCGAACGCGAGCGCGGCCGGCCCCGCTGTGATGACCGCGACCGACTTGAAGCGCACCAGCGCGACAGTGAGCGTCACAACGAAAATATCGAGCATCGACCATCGGCCGATGCCTTCGACGATGCGATAGAGCGTCGTGCGCTGACGCGGACGCCACGTCGAGCGCCGCTGCACGCTTACGAGCAGAAACGCGAGCGACAGCAGCTTCAGCATCGGCACGAGAATGCTCGCCACGAAAATGACCACGGCGAGCGGATAGTCGCCATCGTTCCAGAACAACGCGACGCCGCTCATGATGGTGTCGTCTTCCGCGCCGAGAATCGACGACGTGTGCAGCATCGGATAGACGTTCGCGGGAATGTAGAGGATCGCCGCGCTGATGAGGAGCGCCCACGTTCGCGCGATGCTGTCCGGGTTGCGCCGGTGCACGGCCGCGCCACAGCGCGTGCAGCGCTGCTTTTCGACCGTGCGCGCGAGCGGCTGCACGAGGCCGCAGGCGTGGCACCCGACGACGCGCTCGCGCGAGGCCGTGGTGAACAACGTGGGCGGTTCGGCGCCGGGCGCGGGCGAGTCGGTGTCGCGCGGAATGTCGGTCACGATTTCTGCCTCGCGGGCGGCGCGACGGCCACGCGCCGCCCGCGCCGGGGAAGCTGACCCGCGATATCCCAGAGCGAGCGCGGATCGAAACTGACGACAACGGCCACCATCAGCGTGAGCGCGCCGAACGCGAAGAGCGCGGCTTCGGGAATCACGCGCGCGACGCTCAGCATCTTCACGAGCGTGACGAGCACGCCGAGCATGAACACTTCGATCATGCCCCATGGCCGCACAAACTGAATCGCGCGCAAGGTGAGGTGAAAGCCCGGCGGCACGTAACCAGCGCGCACCGGCATCAGCACATAGAGCAGGGCGGTCAATTCGCAAAGCGGGAACAGGATGGTCGCGCAAAACACGAGCACCGCGACGAACTCCATGTGCTCGCCCCACAGCGCGATGATCGCGCCGATGAGCGTCGTCTGTGAGGTAATGCCGTTCGCGTCGAGCTCGACGATGGGAAACGCCTGCGCGATGACGAAGGTGATGAGCGCGGCGAGCGTCGTCGCGCAGATGCGGTCGAGGTTGGATGTCATGCCGCGGTAGAGTCGCGTGCCGCAGCGCGGACAGTTCGCGGTGCTATGTTCGGGCAGCGCGCGCTTTCTGAAGAGCGCGTCGCATTCGTGACATGCGATCAGTTCTTCTGAATCGTTCACATTCATAGTCGATGCCGGGCCTTCTCATGCGTGTTCGTGGGGCGCCGCAAGATCGGCCCGGGGCAGTAAGAGCAAGTCCCGGGCCAGCGCGCACGGTAGCAGCATGGTATCAAAGACCGATGACGCGCGACGATACGGCAGGCGCCAAGCAAGCGAGACCCCGGCGCGGAATAAACCGGCCGACGGTTCCGTTCACTTCTGGCCGCGCCCGCAGGCATCGACCGTTGCATGCGCAGAATAGTTCGTTGCATGGATGCGGTACATCGCTCGAAAACGGCCGCAAAGCCGCGCCAGTGCTGGCCCGGAGCCTGGCCGGGAAGCCTCGGCGCGTGTGATGGCATTTCGCCGTTGTTCGGGTAGCATGGCGGCGCGTGCATCAGCCAGACGCACCGGACGCACATTACGCATATTCAGGACATCAGCATCATGGAAAGCAGTGTTGGCATCTCGCAAGCCAGTTCGGCCGAGCGATACGGCGCGACGGCGATCGCGTTTCACTGGCTCATCGCGGTCTTGATCGTGGGCGGGTTCTATCTCGGCTGGATCATGACCGACATTCCCGGCTTCACCCCGACCAAGCTCAAATACTTCTCGTGGCACAAGTGGATTGGCGTGACCGTGTTCGTGCTCGCGGCGCTGCGGCTCGTGTGGCGCATGACGCATCGCGCACCGGCCATGCCGGTCGGCATGCCGCGCTGGCAGCAGGGCGCGGCGCACGTCACGCATATTCTGCTCTACGTGCTGATGATCGTGATTCCCGCCTCGGGCTATCTGTACAGCTCGGCGGCGGGCTTGCAGGTGGTCTATCTCGGCGTGTTGCCGCTACCGACGATCATCGGGCCCGACAAGGCGCTCAAGGCGACGCTGCGCATCGTCCATGTGGCGCTGAACTACGGCCTGCTGGTGCTCGTCGCCATGCACGTGCTCGCGGCGCTCAAGCATCATTTCGTCGATCGCGACGGCTTGCTCGGCCGCATGCTGCCGTTTATCAAGTAAGCGAGGCGCAACGTCCGATTGTTTCCTCGCCGTTGGCAACGCATGTCCGGCTCGTTGTTGGTTCCCGCATGCTTTTGATTTTCAATACCGGTTGCTCGTCGATACGTCAAAAAAGGCACACATGAAACTGAAACTCAATGGTTGGATGCTGGCGGCGGTGGCCGCGGCATCGCTCGCCACGGCGGCGGGCGCGCAAGCGCAAGTGGACATGGCGAAGAGCTCGGTCATCGCCACGTCCAAGCAAATGAACGTGCCCACCGACGGCAAGTTCAACAAGTTCAACGCGCAGATTTCGTTCGATCCTGCGAAGCCTGCGGCGGGCAGCGCGAACATCACCATCGACACCGGCAGCTACGATCTCGGCGACGACGACTACAACAAGCAGGTGCGCGGCAAGGAATGGTTCGACAGCGCGACGTATCCGACCGCCACGTTCGTTTCGAGCGCCATTGCGCCGGCGGGCGGCAATCAGTACAAGGTCACCGGCAAGATCACGATCAAGGGCAAGTCGCAGACGGTCACGGTGCCCGTCACCATCACGCAGCAGGGCGCGACCGAAACCTTCGATGGCGCGCTGCCGATCAAGCGCACGCAATTCGACGTGGGCACGGGCGAGTGGAAGGACACGTCGGTGGTCGCGGACGATGTCGTCATCAAGTTTCATATCGTCGCCGCGAAGAAGTAAGCGGCGGCCGTTTCGTTCAACAACCTAGATTCAACGCTCATTCAGTCAGGAGAAGCACTTGAACAAGCTTTCGATGATCGCCGCCGGCATGCTCGCAGCCGGCCTGTCCTTCAGCGCGATGGCCGCTGACACGTACCAGCTCGACCCGAACCACACGTATCCGAGCTTCGAGGCGGACCACTTCGGCGGCGTGTCGACGTGGCGCGGCAAGTTCAACAAGAGCAGCGGCACCGTGGTGCTCGACCGCGCGGCAAAGACCGGCACGGTGGACGTGACCATCGACGTAACGTCGATCAACACGGGCAACGCCAAGCTCGACGAGCATCTGCAAAAGCCCGAGTTCTTCGATGCCGCCAAGTACCCGACGGCCGTGTACAAGGGCACGTCGATCAAGTTCGACGGCGACAAGCCGTCTGAAGTGGTCGGCACGCTGACGATGCACGGCGTGACCAAGCCGCTGAACCTGAAGATTGAGAGCTTCAAGTGCTTCGTGAACCCGATGATGAAGAAGGAAGTCTGCGGCACGGAAGCGACGGCGACCTTCGATCGCGGCGACTTCGGCATGGACTACGGCAAGTCGTACGGCTTCAGCTTGAAGACGGTGCTGCATATCCAGGCTGAAGGCGTGAAGCAGTAAGTTTCGGCGCATCGCGCGAGAGAAACGAAAAGGGCCGGTCATCGAGACCGGCCCTTTGCTTTTGCGCTGAAAAGAAGCGTTAAACCTGAGCGCCCGCGTTCGGGTCGTTCGGATCGTACTTGTCCTTCTTGTCCTTGATCAGATCTTCACGCTTGACGCCGAACCACATGGCGAGCGCGGCGGCAACGAACACCGACGAATAGATACCGAACAGAATACCCACGGTCAGCGCGAGCGCGAAGTAGTGCAGCGTCGGACCGCCGAAGAAGAACATCGAGAGCACCATCATTTCGGTACAGCCGTGCGTGATGATGGTCCGCGACATGGTGCTCGTGATCGCGTGGTTGATGACTTCGATCACCGTCATCTTGCGCTGCTTGCGGAACGTCTCGCGAATCCGGTCGAAGATAACGACCGACTCGTTCACCGAATAGCCGAGCACCGCGAGAATCGCCGCCAGCACCGAGAGCGAGAACTCCCACTGGAAGTAGGCGAAGAAGCCGAGAATGATCACCACGTCGTGCAGGTTCGCGATGATGCCCGCCACCGCGTACTTCCACTCGAAGCGGAACGACAGGTAGATCACAATGCCGATCACCACGCACGCGAGCGCGGCGAGCCCGTTGGTGACGAGCTCCTTGCCGACCTGCGGCCCGACGAACTCCACGCGCTGCAAGCTGACTTGCGCGTCGTTCGACTTGAGCGCGCTCATTACCTGATCGCTCTGCTGCGCGGAGGTGAGGCCCTGCTTGAGCGGCAAGCGGATCAGCACGTCGCGCGAGGTGCCGAAGTTCTGCACTTGCGCGTCGCCGTAACCGAGCTTCGCCATGGTGGCGCGCACCGGTTCGAGCGGCACGGCCTGCGGATACTGCACTTCGATGACCGTTCCGCCGGTGAACTCGACCGACAGATGCAGCCCGCGATGCACGAGGAAAAAGACAGCCGCGAGGAACGTGATGAGCGAGATCGCGTTGAAGATCAACGCGCGCTGCATCAGCGGCAAGTCGCGGCGAATGCGGAAGAATTCCATGTTTCGTTTCTCCGGGGCTCAGGGCTTAACGGACTGGCCCGGTTTCTGTTGATCGATGCCGGGGCCCGAGCGGCGGCGCACGGTCGGCTTGCCGGTGCGCGGGGCCGTCTGAGCGCTCGCGCGCGGCGCGGCGGCGGCGCGCGCCTTGGCCTTGCTGCGGGCGGCAGGCACGCCTTCCTCGGCGACCGCTTCGTCGCCCTGCTGCGCCGCGAGATATGCCGCAGCGGCCGATTCGGCGCTCGCGCCTTCCGGACGCCACACTTGGCCGATCGCCAGCGACTTCAGCTTCTTCTTGCCGCCGTACCACAGGTTCACGAGACCGCGCGAGAAGAACACGGCCGAGAACATCGACGTCAGAATGCCGATACAGTGCACGACCGCGAAGCCGCGCACCGGACCCGAGCCGAACGCGAGCAGCGCGAGACCGGCAATCAGCGTGGTGACGTTCGAATCGAGAATCGTCGCCCAGGCGTGCTTGAAGCCTTCCTGAATCGCGGTCTGCGGCGGCGCGCCGTTGCGCAGTTCTTCGCGGATACGTTCGTTGATCAGCACGTTCGCGTCGATCGCCATACCGAGCGCGAGCGCGATAGCGGCAATGCCCGGCAGCGTCAGCGTGGCCTGCAGCATCGAGAGAATCGCGACGAGCAGCAGCAGGTTCACGGACAGCGAGAGCATCGAGATCAGGCCGAACAGCAGGTAATACACGATCATGAAGACGGCGATCGCGGCGAAACCGTACGTGACCGAATCGAAGCCCTTCTTGATGTTGTCCGCGCCGAGGCTCGGGCCGACCGTGCGTTCCTCGATGATGTCCATCGGCGCCGCGAGCGAGCCGGCGCGCAGGAGCAGCGCGAGGTCGGTGGCGGCTTGCGGCGTCGGCTGGCCGGTAATCTGGAAGCGGTCGCCGAGTTCGGACTGGATGGTCGCGACCGTCAGCACTTCGCCCTTGCCCTTTTCGAACAGCACCATGGCCATCGGCTTGCCGATGTTGTCGCGCGAAACCGCGCCCACCGCGCGCCCGCCGGCCGAATCCAGACGGATGTTCACGGACGGGCGCTGATGATCGTCGAAGCCGGCGGACGCGTCGATGATGCGGTCGCCCGTGAAAATCACCTGCTTGCGCAGAAACACGGTGCGGTCGCCTTGCTTGAACGCCTCGTCGCCGGGAGGAACGGGATCGTTCGGGCCCGAGGCGTATGTGTTCACCGGGTCGGCGAGGCGCGCTTCGAGCGTCGCGGTGCGGCCGATGATGTCCTTCGCTTTCGCCGTGTCCTGCACGCCCGGCAGCTCGACCACGATGCGGTCCGCGCCCTGTTGCTGAATCACCGGCTCCGCGACGCCGAGCTCGTTCACGCGGTTATGCAGCGTCGTGATGTTCTGCTTGAGCGCGCCGTCTTCCACGGTCTTCTGCGTGCCCGCCGAGAACGTGCCGACCACCTGAACGCCGTCGCCGCTCTGGCGCGTCGTCCATTGCAACTCGGAAACGCCCGTGGAAAGCAGGTTGCGCGCGTTGTCCGCGACCGCCTGATCCGAGAAATTCACGACGACCGATTGCCCCACGCGATTCACGCCGCCATCGCGAATGTTGCGATCGCGCAGATAAGTGCGGGCGTCGGCTGCGTCGGAATCGAGCTTCTTGTTCAGCGCGCCGGCCATGTCCACCTGAAGCAGGAAGTGCACGCCGCCGCGCAAGTCGAGACCGAGGTACATCGGCAGCGCGTGCAGGGCCGTCAGCCAGCGCGGCGAGGCACTCTGCAGATTCAGCGCGACGATGTATTGCGGATCGGTCGGGTCGCTGTTAAGCGTTTTGGTCAGCAGGTCCTTCACGCGCAACTGCGTGTCGGTGTCCTTCAGGCGCACGCGAATGTTCGCGTTGGTCTGCGAATTGTCGAACGTGACTTCGTCCGCCGTGATGTGGCTCGCGGCGAGCGCGCCTTCCACATTTGCGAGCGTGGACGAATCCAGCTTGACGGTCGCCTTGCCGCTCGACACCTGCACGGCGGGCGCTTCGCCGAAGAAATTGGGGAGCGTGTACACGAGACCGATGACGAGCGCCACCAGCATCACGACATACTTCCAAAGGGGATAACGATTCATGGGGATGGCCGAACAGAAAGTTGGCTTCGGGGGAGAGGGCGTCCGGCGTTATGCGCGACGAGCCGGTTGAGTGACTCGTGTGACTCGGAGGGCTCGGAGCGAGGCCGCGCCGGACGCGAAAGAATCTGGCCTTACAGCGACTTGATGGTGCCCTTGGGGAGAATAGTCGTGACGGAGGCCTTCTGCACGGTGATTTCCGTGCCTTCGGCGATTTCGACGCCGACATACGCTTCCGACACCTTCGTCACCTTGCCGACGATCCCGCCGTTGGTCACCACTTCGTCGCCCTTGGCCATGGCGGCCAACATGTTGCGATGCTCCTTCTGACGCTTCATCTGCGGACGGATCATGATGAAGTACAGCACCGCGAACATCAGGATCAGGGGCAGGAAGCTCATCAGGCTCGATTCCGCGCTGCCCGCGGTGGCGCCTTGTGCAAAGGCATTCGAAATGAACGACACGTTGGTCTCTCCGTTATACGTCGAAAATACGTCGAAATTGCGATTCAAAAACCGGCTCAGAAATTAGCCCGACATTCTACCACTCGCCCATGCCGGCAAGACGCCGGAATGCGCTTTGGCATCAAGCCGTTAGGCCCGCGCGCGGGCCGTTCGGGCGAGCGTTAGAAAGGTAATTGTAATGCGAGCGGCGCGACGGCTGGCGGAAGTTAGTCGACCCCGCGCGCCCGGTTTTCCGCGAAAGTCTTGCGGAACGCCTCGAAGCTGTGATTTTCGATCGACTCGCGCACTTCGCCGATCAATTGCAGGTAGTAGTGCAGGTTGTGGATGGTGTTCAACTGCGCGCCGAGAATTTCGCCCACGCGAAGCAGGTGATGCAGATACGCCCGCGTGAAGTTGCGGCACGTGTAGCAGCCGCAGCTTTCGTCGAGCGGTTTCATCGAATTCTTGTGCGTCGCGTTCTTGATCTTCAGATCACCGAAACGCGTGAAAAGCCAGCCGTTGCGTGCATTGCGCGTGGGCATCACGCAATCGAACATGTCGACGCCCGCCGCCACGCCCGCCACGAGATCCTCCGGCGTGCCGACGCCCATCAGGTAATGCGGCTTGTCGGCAGGCAGTTTCGGCCCGATGTGGTTCAACACGCGCATCATGTCTTCCTTCGGCTCGCCGACCGACAGCCCGCCGATCGCGAAACCGTGGAAGCCGATGTCCGCGAGTCCGGCCAGCGATTCGTCGCGCAGGTCTTCGAACATGCCGCCCTGCACGATGCCGAACAGCGCATTCGGATTGTCGAGCCCCCTGAATTCGTCGATGGAACGCTTCGCCCAGCGCATCGACATGCGCATCGAATCGGCGGCGTCCTTATGCGAGGTCGGCACGCCGTTGGTCGCGTACGGCGTGCATTCGTCGAACTGCATGACGATGTCCGAGTTCAGCACCTTCTGAATTTGCATCGACACTTCGGGCGACAGGAACAGCCGGTCGCCGTTGATCGGCGACGCGAACGTGACGCCATCTTCGGTGATCTTGCGCAGATCGCCGAGCGAAAAAACCTGGAAGCCGCCGGAATCGGTGAGAATGGGCCGGTCCCAGCCCATGAAGCGATGCAGCCCGCCGTGCGCGCCGATCGTCTCCAGTCCCGGGCGCAACCAGAGGTGAAACGTGTTGCCGAGGATGATCTGCGCGCGGATTTCTTCGAGCTCGCGCGGCTGAATCGCCTTCACGGTGCCGTACGTGCCGACCGGCATGAAAATCGGCGTTTCGATGACGCCGTGATTGAGCGTGAGGCGGCCGCGGCGGGCCTGGCCGTCGGTCGTCAGCAGTTCGAACTTCAGGCCGTTGTCCGGCGGGGTGTGATTCACTGTCATGTAGGTTCCTGTGCCACCGGAGAACAGTCCGGCGCGTCGGGTTGGAAAAATCAGGCGCGCGTGAGCAGCATCGCGTCGCCGTAGCTGAAAAAGCGGTAGCGCGCCTCGATCGCGTGACGGTACGCCTCGCGGATTGTCTCCATGCCGGCGAACGCGGAGACGAGCATCATCAGCGTCGATTTCGGCAGATGGAAGTTGGTGATCAGCCGGTCGACGATGCGGAATTCATAACCCGGCGTGATGAAGATATCGGTTTCCGCGCTGGTCGCGGCGAGCGGGCGGCCGGCCTCGGCGGCGTCGCGGGCGGCGGCTTCGAGCGCGCGCATCGACGTCGTGCCGACGGCAATCACGCGATTGCCGCGCGCCTTCACGGCCGCCATGCGATCCACGAGCGACTGCGGCAGCGCGTACCACTCGCTATGCATTTTGTGCTCGGCGATGTTGTCGACGCGCACCGGCTGGAACGTGCCCGCGCCGACGTGCAGCGTGAGCGTCGCGCGTTCGACGCCGCGCGCATCGAGCCGGGCAAAGAGCGCGTCGTCGAAATGCAGGCCGGCCGTCGGCGCGGCCACCGCGCCGGGATTCGCGGCGTAGACGGTCTGGTAGCGCGATTCGTCGTAGGCGTCGGCGTCGTGCTCGATATACGGCGGCAGCGGCAAGCGCCCGTATTGCTCGATGAGCGTCAGGCAATCGGCCGGAAAATGCAGCGTGTAGAACGGCTCGACGCGCTCGCCGACGGTCACGTCGAACGCGTCCGCGAGCTTGATCGTGCTGCCGGCCGTCGGACTCTTGCTCGCGCGAATCTGGGCGAGTGCCGTCGTCGGACCGGTGAGGCGCTCGACCAGCACTTCGACGCGGCCGCCACTGGCCTTCTGGCCGAAGAACCGCGCCTTCAGGACTTTGGTATCGTTGAATACGAGCAGGTCGCCCGGCTGAATCAAGTCGGGCAGTTCGGAAAAGCGCCGGTCGATGAGCGTGGCCGGCGAGGCGCGGTTGTCCACTTCGAGCAGGCGGCTCGCGCTGCGCTCGGCGAGCGCGCTCTGCGCGATCAGCTCGGGCGGCAGATTAAAATCGAAATCGGAAAGCGTGAACATGGCTTGAAGTCGTGCGAACGAAGCTGAAACAAGGCACCAGCGCCGAACAAACCTCACATTGTACTTGCGAAGAGATTAGATGCCCTTGTCCGACCGTCGCCTGTCATCCCCGGCCGATGCGCTTTCCAGCGCCGAACCCGGCGCCGCGCTCGCAGCCGCGCCGGCGGCCAAGCGCGCGAAAACCGGCGACGACGCGGCCAAGAAGGCAAAGCCCGTCGTCAAGACCGCGGACAAGCTCGCGAAGCTCGGCCTCAAGTCGGACATCGACCTCGTGCTGCATCTGCCGATGCGCTACGAGGACGAAACCTCGCTCACGCCGATCGCAGAACTGATTCCCGGCGACATCGCGCAGACGGAAGGCATCGTGTTCGACAACGAGATTGCCTATCGGCCGCGAAGGCAGTTGCTCGTCAAGATTCACGACGACGCCGGCGACGAACTCACGCTGCGTTTTCTCAACTTCTACGGCTCGCAAGTCAAGCAAATGGCCATCGGCACGCGGCTGCGCGTGCGCGGCGACGTGCGAGGCGGCTTCTTCGGGCTGGAGATGGTGCATCCGGCGGTGCGCCCGGTCGATGGCGATACGCCGCTGCCGCAGGCGCTCACGCCCGTTTATCCGTCGACGGCGGGCATCTCGCAGGCGTATCTGCGCAAGGCCATCGACAACGCGCTCACCCGCGTCTCGTTGCCGGAGCTATTGCCGGACCCGGTGGCGCGCGCCCATCTCGCGCCGCTGAATCTGCCGGGCCTGCTCGACGCGGTGAAGACGCTGCATCATCCGCGCGCGGATTCGGACGAAACCGCGCTCATCGACGGCACGCATCCGGCGTGGACGCGCATCAAGTTCGAGGAACTGCTCGCGCAACAGCTATCGCTCAAGCGCGCGCACGCCGAGCGCCGCACGCGCGCCGCGCCCGCAATGCCGCGCCGGACCGTCAGCGATGCCGGTTCCCTCGTCGCGCGTCTGTTGCATGCGCTGCCGTTCAGGCTGACCGGCGCGCAGGAGCGCGTCGTCGCGGAAATCGCGGGCGAACTGACGCTCGCGCATCCGATGCAGCGTCTGCTTCAGGGCGATGTCGGCAGCGGCAAGACCATCGTCGCGGCGCTCGCGGCGGCGCAGGCCATCGACGCCGGTTATCAGGCCGCGCTGATGGCGCCGACCGAAATCCTCGCCGAACAGCACGCGCGCAAGCTGCGCGGCTGGCTGGAGCCGCTCGGCGTGTCGGTGGCGTGGCTCGCCGGCAGTCTGAAGGCGAAGGAAAAGCGCGCCGCGAGCGAGGCGGCGGCGCTCGGCACGGCGCAACTCGTTATCGGCACGCACGCGATCATTCAGGACACGGTGGAATTCGCGCGTCTCGGCCTCGTGATCGTGGACGAGCAGCATCGCTTCGGCGTTGCGCAACGGCTCGCGTTGCGCGCGAAGGCGCAGAACGCGTCGGATGGCGCGCGCGACTTCCAGCCGCATCAACTGATGATGTCCGCGACGCCCATTCCCCGCACGCTCGCGATGACGTACTACGCCGACCTCGACGTATCCACCATCGACGAATTGCCGCCGGGCCGCACGCCGATTCTCACCAAAGTCGTGTCGGACGGCCGGCGCGACGAAATCATCGGCCGCGTGCGCGAGGCGGCGCTGACCGGGCGGCAGGTCTACTGGGTGTGCCCGCTGATCGAGGAAAGCGAGACCTTGCAGTTGCAGACGGCCGTCGAGACGTACGAGACGCTCGTTGCCGCGCTGCCCGAACTGCGCGTCGGGCTGGTTCACGGGCGGCTCGCGCCTGCCGAGAAAGCCGCGGTCATGGACGCCTTTTCGCGCAACGAAGTGCAGTTGCTCGTCGCGACCACCGTGATCGAAGTCGGCGTCGACGTCCCGAACGCGTCGCTGATGGTGATCGAGCACGCCGAGCGCTTCGGCCTTGCGCAGTTGCATCAGTTGCGCGGGCGCGTGGGGCGGGGCAGCGCGGCGTCCGTGTGCGTGCTGATGTATTCGAATCCGCTCTCGCAGACGGCGCGCGCTCGTTTGCAGACGATGCGCGAAACCACCGACGGCTTCGAGATCGCGCGCCGCGATCTGGAAATACGCGGTCCCGGCGAGTTTTTGGGCGCGCGTCAGTCGGGCGAGGCCATGCTGCGCTTCGCGAGCCTGGAACAGGACGGCTGGCTGATCGAGCCTGCGCGCGAGGCGGCCCAACAGATGCTCGACGCGTTCCCTGAGGCCGTCGAGCGGCATCTCGCGCGATGGCTCGGCGCACGCGAGCAGTATCTGAAGGCATAGGCCGCGAACTTGCCGGCGTTTCGTCGGTCCCTATTTGATTCGCGAGTGATTCCCGAGTGATTCGCGGTCATCCGCGCGCGCCGGATATCGACGAGTTGTCGAACCGGCATTCGCGGGTGTATAACTCAAACCTATTGAACCCATGTCTTCCATTGGTCCCCAATGACGCTCACTGAATTGAAGTACATCGTCGCGGTGGCGCGCGAGCGGCACTTCGGCCGCGCCGCCGAGGCATGCTTCGTCAGCCAGCCGACGCTGTCGGTGGCAATCAAGAAGCTCGAAGACGAGCTGAACGTGCAGATCTTCGAGCGCGGCACGAGCGAGGTCAGCGTCACGCCGATCGGCGAGCAGATCGTCACGCAGGCGCAGCGCGTGCTCGAACAGACGCTCGCCATCAAGGAAATCGCCAAGCAGGGCAAGGATCCGCTCGTCGGGCCGCTGCGTCTGGGCGTCATCTACACCATCGGGCCGTATCTGCTGCCGACGCTCGTCAAGCAGATGATCAAATCCGTCCCGCAGATGCCGCTGATGCTGCAGGAGAACTACACGCTCAAGCTGATCGAGCTTCTGAAGCAAGGCGAGATCGACGTCGCGATCATGGCGCTGCCGTTTCCCGAAACGGGGCTGATGGTGCGCGCGCTCTACGACGAGCCGTTCGTCGTCGCGATGCCTTCCGGCCACGCGTGGGAGAACCGCAGCAAGATCGACCCGGACGATCTGAAGCAGGAAACCATGCTGCTGCTCGGCAGCGGTCATTGCTTCCGCGATCATGTGCTCGGCGTCTGTCCGGAACTGATGCGCTTCTCGCAAAACGCCGACGGCATTCAGAAGACGTTCGAAGGTTCCTCGCTGGAAACGATCCGGCATATGGTCGCGAGCGGCGTCGGCATCACGGTGCTGCCGCGCATGTCGGTCATGGAAGTGAAGCCGCACGCGCCGGGCATCGACTCCGGCCTGCTCAGTTACGTTCCGTTCGACGAACCGGTGCCGGACCGGCGCGTGGTCCTCGCTTGGCGAAAGAGTTTCACGCGGATGCCGGCAATCGACGCCATCTCCGATGCCATCGCCGCTTGCGATTTGCCGGGCGTTAAAAAGCTGGATATGCCGGTGGCGGTGAATTAAACCGCTCCGGCTTTGTGATTGATTCGAACCGCGCTCTCGAAAGAGGCGCGGTTTTTTATTGCGGCTTTGTAGTTTTTGGTTGCTTTCCACTTTCTCGATAAATATGCACTACGCCGCGCTCTAAAATCCCGCTCCCGGCGCGGCACGTCCGCCGCGCAACGTAGGAATCGAGAAACATATGGACTTCTTTGATGCAATTCGCGTAGCGCTATTCGAGAAATACGCCACGTTTAACGGTCGCGCATCGCGCTCGGAATACTGGTTTTTTCAACTCCTTTCGCTGGTGATTGCGATCGTCGCCACCGTCCTTTCCGAAACGAAAAACGATTCGCCGATTGCCGTTTGGACGATGTGCATTATTGGTTTTGCACTACTCCTGCCGGGTCTCGCTGTCACGGTTCGCCGGCTGCATGATACGGACCGCTCCGGATGGTTCTATCTGATCGCGTGCGTTCCCCTTGTCGGCAGCATTCTGCTGCTGTTCTGGAGTTGCGAGCGCGGCACGCCAGGCGTGAACCGCTACGGCTCCGACCCTCTCGGCAACAGTTGACGCGTCGACGGCGCGTTGCGTCGTCCTCCCTCCGCATCACCCGCCTATCACATAAATAAAATTAATCGAATAGAGCTATTCGATAGTTTTGATAAGCTCTGTTCCCAGAGAGCCACTCGGCTCAGACAAGACACGAGGAACAGAGCGATGACACCCCGCCAGCCCGCCGCATCCCGCGCCGCTTCGGCAGCAACGCCGTGGTCCGAACTGCGCGCCGTCGCGCTCGACGTCCTCGCCGCCTTCGCCCGCACTGCGTGACGCCTTCTTCATCCCAAGCCAACACAAACCACGGAGTATCACGATGACGACCCAACGACTCACCACCGCCAGCGGCGCGCCCGTAGGAGACAACCAGAACTCGCAGACCGCCGGCCCGCGCGGCCCCGTGACGTTGCAGGACTTCTGGCTCATCGAGAAGCTCGCGCACTTCGATCGCGAAGTGATTCCCGAGCGCCGCGTGCATGCGAAGGGCTCGGGGGCGTTCGGCACGTTGCGCGTGACGCACGACATTTCCCGCTACACGAAGGCGAAGCTCTTCAACGAAATCGGCAAGGAAACGCCTATTTTCATGCGCTTTTCCACGGTGGCCGGCGAGCGCGGCGCGGCCGATGCCGAGCGCGACGTGCGCGGCTTCTCCATCAAGTTCTACACGGAAGAGGGCAACTGGGACGTGGTCGGCAATAACACGCCGGTGTTTTTCATTCGTGATCCGCTCAAGTTTCCCGACTTCATCCATACGCAAAAGCGCGATCCGTACACCAACCTGCGCAGCAACGTGGCGGCGTGGGACTTCTGGTCGCGTCATCCGGAATCGCTGCATCAGGTGACCATTTTGATGAGCGATCGCGGCATTCCGAAGAATTATCGGCAGATGCACGGCTTCGGTTCGCACACCTTCTCGTTCATCAACGCGAATAACGAGCGCTTCTACGTGAAGTTCCACTTCAAGTCGCAGCAGCCGCTCGAAAACTTCACGGATGCGGAAGCGGCCGCCGTGATCGCCGCCGACCGCGAAAGCGCGCAGCGCGATCTGGTCGAGAATATCGACCGGGGCAACTTCCCGCGCTGGAATTTCCGCGTGCAGATCATGCCGGAAGCGGACGCGGCGACGTACCGCTTCAATCCGTTCGACATCACGAAGGTGTGGCCGCACAAGGACTATCCGCTCATCGATGTCGGCGTGATCGAGCTGAACCGCAACGCGCAGAACTACTTCGCGGAGGTCGAGCAGTCGGCCTTCACGCCGGCGAACGTCGTGCCGGGCATCGGCTTTTCGCCGGACCGGCTGTTGCAGGGGCGGCTTTTCTCGTACGGCGACACCCAACGCTACCGCCTCGGCATCAATCACCATCAGATTCCGGTGAACGCGCCGCGCACGCCGGTAGCGAATCCGTTCCATCGCGATGGCGGCATGCGCGTCGACGGCAATCTCGGCGGCCGCGTGCACTACGAGCCGAACCGCTTCGGCGACTTCGCGCAGGACGCGAGCGTCAACGAGCCGCCGCTCGCGGCGGGCGCGGTCGATCGCTACGACCATCGCGAGGACGAGGACTACTACAGCCAGCCGGGCGCGCTCTTCCGCCTGTTCGATGACGGGCAGCGCGAGCGTCTCTTCGGCAACATCGCGCGGCACATTCACGGCGTGCCGAACGAGATCGTCGCGCGGCAGATCGAGCATTTCCGCCGCGCTGATCCGGCCTATGCGCAAGGCGTCGTCGATGCGCTCGCCCGCATCGGGCAGCGGGTCGATGTGCAGAAGGACATCGACGAGGAAGATACGGCCGCTGTGTGACTCGCGTGAAAGGCGCGGCGGCAACGGTCGAACGGGAAAGCAGGAGCAAGATCATGACCCAGACACTGAACATCATCGGCCAGGCGGTGGATCGCCTGGAAGCGACGAGCCGCCGGGCAACGCGCGGTGCGCGCGTCGCAGTTGCTTTCGGAATCGTGGCGGCGGCGTACGGACTCGTCGTCGCGAGCGCGCTTCACGGCGCGGGCGGGTTCGCCTGAGACCATCTGGAGCGCAGGCATGCGGCATAGGCTTCCAAGCCTTGCCGCACAAGGAAACCGCCGCGTTTCTAAGATACACTGTCGATCGCTCGAAACGCCGCGCGCCGAAACAATGCGTCACGCGCGGCGCACCACGTTCGAATCACTCTTTCACGGAGTCATCATGGCGAAAAAAGGCATCGCACCTGCCGTCAACATCGGCATCAACGACAAAGATCGCAAGCGGATCGCCGACGGGCTGTCCCGGCTGCTCGCGGACACCTACACGCTCTACCTGAAGACGCACAATTTCCACTGGAACGTCACGGGGCCGATGTTCAACACGCTGCACCTGATGTTCGAGACGCAATACACGGAACTGGCCACGGCCGTCGATTCGATCGCGGAACGCATTCGCGCCCTCGGCGTGCACGCGCCGGGCAGCTATCGCGACTTCGCGAAGCTCTCGTCGATTCCGGAAGCCGAAGGCGTGCCCGACGCCGAAGACATGATCCGCCAACTGGTGGAAGGTCAGGAAGCGGTGGTGCGCACGGCGCGCGAGATTTTCCCGGCGACCGAAGCCGCCAACGACGAGCCGACCGCCGACCTGCTGACGCAGCGCATGCAGACGCATGAAAAGACCGCGTGGATGCTGCGCTCGATGCTCGCGTAAAGCGGTTCTCTTGTCCGTTTAGAAAACCCGTGCGATGTACTGCACGGGTTTTTGCTTTTCAGAACGGCGCGCAGCGCTGGACTAAAATATCTGCTCTTCCGTTCCGGCCGCCTTCCATGCTCGCCCGTCTCCCGCTCTATATGCGCCTCGTGCGCCTGGACAAGCCCATCGGCAGCCTGCTGCTCTTGTGGCCGACGCTCAACGCGTTATGGATCGCGTCGGATGGCCGGCCATCGCTGATGCTGATCGTGATCTTCGCAATCGGCACGCTTCTGATGCGCTCGGCGGGCTGCGCGATCAACGATTACGCGGACCGCGACTTCGACCGCTACGTGAAGCGCACCGCCGAGCGGCCAATCACGTCGGGCAAGATTCGCGCGTGGGAAGCGGTGGTGCTGGCGGCAGCGCTGTCGCTCGTCGCGTTCCTGCTGATTCTGCCGCTCAACGTGCTCACGAAGGAACTGTCGGTCTTCGCGCTGTTCGTCGCGGGCACGTATCCGTTCACCAAGCGATTCTTCGCGATCCCGCAGGCGTATCTGGGCATCGCGTTCGGCTTCGGCATTCCGATGGCGTTCGCCGCCGTGCAGGATCATGTGCCGATGCTCGCGTGGATCATGCTCGCGGCCAACGTGTTCTGGTCGGTTGCTTACGACACCGAATACGCGATGGTCGATCGCGACGACGACATCAAGATCGGCATTCGCACGTCCGCGCTCACGTTCGGCCGGTACGACGTGCTCGCCGTGATGCTGTGCTACGCCGCGACGCTCGCGGTGTATGCGGGCATCGGCGTCACGCTGCACTTCGGCTGGCCGTACTGGCTCGGCTGGCTGGGCGCGGCCGGCTGCGCGGCGTATCACTACATGCTTATCCGAAACCGCGAGCGCATGGCGTGCTTCGCCGCGTTCAAGCACAACAATTGGCTGGGCGGCGCGTTGTTCGCAGGGATTGCGCTTCAGTACGCGCTGGCAGGCTGAGCTTGCGCGGCGCGTGGCGATTCATTGATGCTCGATCGTGTCGATTTCATCGAGCTCGACATGGAAGGCAATCGGACTGGACGTGCGTCGGGGCGCGAAGGAAACCATCGAGCGGTGCGCGCCCGTCATGCTCGCCGAAGTGCTCATGAACGACGAGAAAATCATCCGGACGTTTTGCTCGCGTTGAACGCACATGACCCGCTGTTGCGGCATATCGCGCAGCGCGGCGACAGGCTTTTCATCGAATAACCCGCGCGCGCCACGTCGCATCTGCGCGTTCGAGCCGTTCAAGCCGCGCCGAATTCATCGCCCATTTCTTTGGCCCGCGCTTCCGCCGCCAGCGCGCCGCGCACGATCGCGTCCTTCACGCCTTGCGCATCGAACGAGGCGAGCGCGGCCGCCGTCGTGCCGCCCTTCGATGTCACGCGCTCGCGCAGCACGCTCGCCGGTTCGCTTGACTGCGCCGCGAGTTGCGCCGCGCCCGTGAACGTCGCGACCGCGAGCGCGCGGCCTTGCTCTTCGTCCATGCCGAGCGCGCGCGCCGCTTCCTGCATCGCTTCGATGAAATAGAACACGTACGCCGGACCGCTGCCGGAGATGGCGGTGACTGCGTCGATCTTCGCTTCGTCGTCGAACCAGACGGTCGTGCCGACCGCTTCCAGCACTTGCGATGCAAGCGCCTTCGCCTCGTCGCTCACGCCCGGCAATGCAGCGAGCCCCGTTACGCCCATGCCGATGAGCGCGGGCGTGTTCGGCATGGTGCGCACCACGTGCGCGTAGCCGCCGAGCCACCGCGAGAGGTCCGCCGCGCGGATGCCCGCCGCGATGCTGATGACCGTCTGCCGCGCGAGATGCGGCGCGAGCGCCTCGGCGACGCCTTTGAGCACCTGCGGCTTCACCGCGAGCAGGATGGCGTCGTAGCCGGCGAGCTTCGCGTCGATGGCCGCGCCCGTCTCGATGCCGAATTGCTTCGCGGTGCGCGCGCGCGCTTCCTCGTTGATGTCGATGGCGTAGATATCCGCGGGCGCGACGCCGCGCTTGAGGAGACCGCCGATGAGCGCCGCGGCCATGTTGCCGCCGCCGATGAATGCGATTTTCATGGTGAGAGTGATGAGTCAGTGGGTGTAAGTGCGCGTGCCGAAAATCGCGGTGCCGATGCGTACCATCGTCGAGCCTTCGAGCACGGCGGCTTCGAGATCGGCGGACATGCCCATCGACAGCGTGTCGAGTTCGAGGCCGTCGGCGCGCAACGCATCCATCAATTCGCGCAGGCGCGCGTGCGGGGCGCGCTGGGCGTCGAGCGTGTCGGCGGGCTCGGGAATCGACATCAGCCCGCGCAGACGCAGGCCGGGCAGCGCCGCCACCGCATGCGCGAGCGCCGCGGCGTCATGCGGCTCGACGCCGCTCTTGGATGCCTCTCCGCTCACGTTCACCTGCACGCACACGTTGAGCGGCGTCGCGCCTTCGGGACGCTGCGCGGAAAGGCGTTCCGCGATCTTCAGGCGGTCGATGGAATGCACCCAGTCAAACTGCTCCGCGACGAGCTTCGTCTTGTTCGATTGCAGCGGCCCGATGAAATGCCATTCGATCTTGCTGCGCAAGTCTGCGAGCGCGGCGATCTTCGCGATGCCTTCCTGCACGTAGTTCTCGCCGAACGCGCGCTGGCCGGCATCGAAGGCGGCGCGCACGTCGTCGGCGGGGAAAGTCTTGGATACGGCGAGCAGCTTGACGGACGCCGGATCGCGCGACGCGCGTTCGGCGGCCTGCGCGATCCGTTGACGGACTTCTTCCAGATGTTGAGCGATGGACATGCGCGAGCGACATTCATGGCGGATCGGGCCATTATACGAATCCGCCTAGCCGTACAGCAGATGCTCCAGAAGCTGAATCCAGTGCGTCACGGGCGTGGATGTGCCGCTTTGCAGATGCGCGATGCAGCCGACGTTCGCGGACACGATCATCTGCGGCTCGGTCTTTTCCAGCCGGTCGAGCTTCTGATTGCGTAGCGCGTAAGCCATCTTCGGTTGCAACACCGAATACGTTCCGGCCGATCCGCAGCAGATGTGCGCGTCCGCAGGCAGGCGCACTTCGAGACCGAGCGCCGTCAAAAGGTGCTCGACGCGCCCGCGAATCTGCTGCCCGTGCTGCAACGTGCACGGCGGATGAAACGCTACCGTATGCACCGCGCGCCGCCGCGCCAGCGCCACGAGTTCTTCCTCGAACGCCGGCAGAATCTCGGCCAGATCGCGCGTCAATTCGACGATGCGCCGCGCCTTGTCCGCGTACATCGGATCGTTGCGCAGCAGGTGGGCGTATTCCTTGACCGTCGCGCCGCAGCCCGACGCGTTCATCACGATCGCCTCGACGCCGCTTTCGACATACGGCCACCACGCGTCGATGTTGTTGCGCACGTCGTCGAGCGCGTCGTCGTTATAGCCGAGATGCAGACGAATCGCGCCGCAGCAGCCGGCGCCCGGCGCGGTCACGATCTCGATGCCGAGCGCATCGAACACGCGCGCCGTCGCCGTGTTGACGTTCGGCATCATCGCGGGCTGCACGCAGCCGGCGAGCATCAGCATCTTGCGCGCGTGCTTCCGCGTGGGCGGCGCGAGCGGCTTCTCGGGCACCGGAATCTTCGAGCGCAGCTTGCGCGGCAGTACGCCGCGCACTTGCTGCCCGAGCTTCATCGCGGGCGTGAAAAGCGTGCTGTTCGGCAGGAAGCTCGCGAGAAAGCGGCGCTGGATGCGCTGGCGCATCGGCCGCTCGACTTTCTGTTCGACGACCTTGCGGCCGATCTCGACGAGCTTGCCGTACTGCACGCCCGACGGACACGTGGTCTCGCAGTTGCGGCACGTGAGGCAGCGGTCCAGATGCGTCTGCGTGCTGCGCGTGGCGGGCGCGCCCTCGAACATCTGCTTCATCAGATAGATGCGCCCGCGCGGTCCGTCGAGTTCGTCGCCGAGCAGTTGATACGTCGGGCAAGTCGCCGTGCAGAAGCCGCAGTGGACGCACTTGCGGAGAATCGCGTCGGCTTCGTCGCCATCGGCGGTGCCGCGGATGAAATCGGCGAGATTGGTTTGCATTGCGTGTTGCTCGGTTCGCCTAGAAATCGGGATAAAGCCGGGCGCGGTTGAAGATGCGCGCCGGATCGAACGCGGCCTTCAACCCGCGGTGAATCTTCATGAGCGGCGCGGGCAGCGGCGTGAACACGCCCGCGTTGCGGTCGTAGGCGGAGCCCGCGCGAAAGATCGTCGCGTGGCCGCCGGCCTGCTTCGCGCTGATGCGTACGGTCTGCGGATCGGTGTCGGTGATCCACCAGCGTTGCGCGCCGCCCCATTCCATGAGTTGCGCGCCCGGCAGATGCAGCGGCTCCGCAATCGACGGCAGCGCGAGCCGCCAGAGCGCCGAGCGCGGTTCGATCACGGCGAAGAACGGGTCCGTCTGTTCGCGCAGGCCGATCCAGAAGCGGTCGGCCTCGACCGCATCCACCACTTCGCCGCCGAGCGAATTGCGCGCGGTCTTCACGGCCGCTTCCGCGCCCGCGAGACGCAGCGCGAGCGTGCCGTCGCGCCACGCGCTGCCGCTGATCGGCAACGGATGGCCGCCCCATTCGTTGAGCTTGCGCACGCCGTCGGTGGCGTGCATGTCGAATTTGAGCGTGGCTTCGGCGACGGGTCGCGGCAGCACCTTCACCGAGAGTTCGAGAATCAGCCCGAGCGTGCCGAGCGATCCCGCGAGCAGCCGCGCGACGTCGTAGCCCGCGACGTTCTTCACCACTTGCCCGCCGAAGCGCAGCACTTGCCCGCGTCCGTTCATCACGGCTGCGCCGAGCACGAAATCGCGCGCCGCGCCGGTCCACGCGCGGCGCGGTCCGGCAAGACCTGCCGCGATGCAGCCGCCGAGCGTCGCATTGCGGCCGAAGTGAGGAGGCTCGAAAGGCAGCATCTGGCCATGTTCTCTTAACGCAGCCTCGATTTCAGCAAGGGGCGTTCCGCTTTTCGCAGTGATGACCAGTTCCGCCGGATCGTACGAAATGATCCCGCGATAGGCGCGCGTGTCGAGAATCTCTCCCTGGAGCGTCTGGCCGTACCAGTCTTTCGTGCCGCCGCCGCGAATGCGCAGCGGCGCGCCGGTCTCGCTGGCCCGGGCGATCCGCTCCGACCAGGCGGCGACGATGTCGTCCTGTTCCATGGTGTCCCGCTCTTGTGATCCGCTTTTCGTATGGCTTGCGCTACGCCTGTCCGGTCGATTGTACCGGCCGCTTAACGCAGCCGTACCCGGACAAACGTGGATAGCGAAACGCGCGGCGAGCGCGGCGGCCGGTCAGAAGCGCGGCAGTTCGGGATGCGGCAGGAGGCCGCCGCGAATGTGCATCTTGCCGTATTCGGCGCAGCGCGCGCGCGTGGGAATCGCCTTGTCGGGATTGAGCAGGCGCAGCGGATCGAACGCGCGCTTGACCGCGTGAAACGCGTCGCGCTCTTCCGGCGAAAACTGCACGCACATCGAATTGATCTTCTCGATGCCCACGCCATGTTCGCCCGTCACCGTGCCGCCCAGTTCCACGCACGTTTCGAGAATGTCCGAACCGAACGCTTCCGCGCGATGCCATTCGTCGAGATCGTTGCCGTTGAAGAGAATCAGCGGATGCATGTTGCCGTCGCCCGCATGGAACACGTTGATGCAGCGAAGCGCGTACTTCTTCTCCATCTCTTCGATGCGCGCGAGCAGCGGCCCGATGGCGCGGCGCGGCACCGTGCCGTCCATGCAGTAATAGTCGGGCGAAATGCGGCCTGCGGCGGGAAACGCGTTCTTGCGGCCGGACCAGAACTTGAGCCGCTCGGCTTCGGAGCGCGAAATCTGGATGCGCGTCGCGCCATGCTCGCGCAGCACGGCGGTCATGCGGACGATTTCCTCGGCGACTTCGTCGTAGGTGCCGTCGGATTCGCACAGCAAAATGGCGGCTGCGTCGAGATCGTAGCCGGCCTTGACGAATTCCTCGACGGCGCGCGTCGCGGGCTTGTCCATCATTTCGAGGCCGGCCGGGATGATGCCCGCCGCGATGATCGCCGCGACCGCGTTGCCGCCTTTCACCACGTCGTCGAAGCTCGCCATGATGACCTGGGCGGTCTGCGGCTTCGGAATCAGCTTGACGGTGACTTCGGTGACGACGGCGAACATGCCTTCGCTGCCGATCAGCACCGCGAGCAGGTCGAGCCCCGGCGCATCGGGCGCGAGCGAGCCGAATTCGACGATATCGCCTTCCATCGTCACGGCGCGCACGCGCAGCACGTTATGCACGGTGAGGCCGTATTTCAGGCAGTGCACGCCGCCTGAATTTTCGGAGACGTTGCCGCCGATGGTGCACGCGATCTGCGACGACGGGTCCGGCGCGTAGTACAGCCCGTAAGGCGCGGCGGCTTCCGAAATGGCGAGATTGCGCACGCCGGGCTGCACGGTGGCCGTGCGCGCGTACGAATCCACTTCGATGATGCGCCGAAAGCGCGCGAGCGACAGCACGATGCCGTGGCGAATCGGCATGGCGCCGCCGGAGAGCCCGGTGCCCGCGCCGCGCGGCACGATCGGCACGCCGAGCCGCGCGCAGATCTGCACGACGCGCTGAACCTGCGCTTCGGTTTCGGGCAGCACGACCGCGAGCGGCAGACGCCGGTAGGCGGCGAGACCGTCGCATTCGTAGACGGACGTGTCCTCGTCGCGAAACAGCAGGCAATGCGTGGGCAGCACGGCCATCAGCGCCTGCACAACTTCGCGCTGACGCTCGGCGAGTTGTTCTTCCGTGAGCGCGGGCGCGTCCTCGTGCGGCAGATTCGGCGAGAATTCCGGCGCGGCGGCGTCGGAGAACTCGGGCTTGAGTTCGTCGGGTGCGTTCATGTCTCCTCCCGGCGCCTGAACATGACGGCGCGTGTTCGATAAAAGTCTCTGACGCGGCGACACCCCATGTTGCGCGCTCGTGGCTTCTTCGTCCACCGGGCGCGCGGGATGCGGCGGCGCGGTTAGCGCGTGAACGCGAAGATCTTGCCCGGATTCATCAGGTTCTTGGAATCGAGCGCGTGCTTGATGGACCGCATCACGTCGATGCCGTCTTCGCCGTGCTCGTCGAGCATGAAGTCCATCTTGTGCAGCCCGACGCCGTGCTCGCCCGTGCACGTTCCGCCGACTTTCAGCGCGCGCTCGACGATGCGCCGGTTCAGGCGCTCCGCTTCGTCGCGTTCCTCGGGCTTCGCGGGATCGAGCAGCATCGCGACGTGGAAATTGCCGTCGCCGACGTGTCCGACGATCGGGCAGGGCAGCGACGAGCCGAGCAGGTCCTTCTCCGTCTCTTCGACGCATTCGGCCAGACGCGAGATCGGCACGCAGACGTCAGTCGTCACGGCGCGGCAGCCGGGCTTCAGTTGCAGCATCGCGAAATAGGCGTTGTGGCGCGCGGTCCACAGGCGGCTGCGGTCTTCGGGACGCGTCGCCCATTCGAAGTCCGTGCCGTGGTTCTGCGCCGTGATCTCCTGCACGGTCTGCGCCTGTTCCTTCACGCCCGCTTCGGTGCCGTGGAATTCGAAGAACAGCATCGGCGACTCGCGCAGCGTCAGATTCGAATGTCGATTGATGGCGCGCACCGCCAGCTTGTCGACGAACTCGACGCGGGCGATCGGCACGCCCATCTGGATCGTTTCGATGACGGCGCGCACGGCGTCGCCCATCGACGGGAACGCGCAGACGGCGGCCGAGATCGCTTCGGGCTGCGGATAGAGCCGCACCGTGATTTCGGTGATGACGCCGAGCGTGCCTTCGGAGCCGACGAAAAGCCGCGTCAGGTCGTAACCCGCCGACGATTTGCGGGCGCGCGTGCCGGTATGGATGACGCGGCCGTCGGCCAGCACGACGGTCAGCGCGAGGACGTTTTCGCGCATCGAGCCGTAGCGCACGGCGTTCGTGCCCGAGGCGCGCGTCGCCGACATGCCGCCGATGCTCGCGTCCGCGCCGGGATCGATCGGAAAGAAGAGGCCGGTGTCCTTCAGCGCTCCGTTCAACTGCTTGCGGGAAATGCCGGGCTGCACGGTGGCGGTGAGGTCTTCGGCGTTGATCGAGACGACGCTGTTCATCTCCGACAAGTCGATGGACACGCCGCCTTGAACTGCGAGCAGATGCCCTTCGAGCGACGATCCGTTGCCGTACGGGATGATCGGCACGTCGTGCTCGGCGCACAGCCGGACGATGGCCTGGACCTCTTCCGTGCTGCGCGCAAAGACGACGGCGTCAGGCAATTGCGGATCGAACGGGGATTCGTCGCGGCCGTGATGTTCGCGCACGGCCTGGCTCGTGCTGACGCGCTCGGCGAAGTGTTGCTTGAGCGCGTCGAGCAGGGCGGCGGGAAACGGCCGGCGGATGGCATGCGGCAAGGCGGGATGGTTCACGGGCGTCTCCAGCGGATTTTTGTCGATTTCGTGCTTCGGGCGGCATGCGTGCTGTTTGTCGGTTGCACGGCAGGGCGCCGTCTTATTTTACGCGCGGGACGCTCGCGGCGCGCGGCGTCGCGGGTAAGCGAGGGGCGCTGCCTATAATGCTTCGGCGGCTTTTCGGCGCATTTTGGATTCTGGATGACACAGGAGCAGTGATGGGTAACCGCCTCAGCAAGATCGCGACGCGCACCGGCGACGATGGCACCACCGGACTCGGCGATGGCCGCCGCGTGTCGAAAGACGATGCGCGCATTGCGGCGATCGGCGATGTCGATGAACTGAATTCTTCGTTGGGCGTATTGCTGTGCGAGGCTTTACCGCCGGATGTGCGTCATGCGCTCACGCAGATTCAGAACGATTTGTTCGATCTGGGCGGCGAATTGTCGATTCCCGGACATTCGATGATTTCCGATTCGCATTTAGCGCGGCTGGATGCGTGGCTCGCGGATTACAACTCGACTTTGCCGCCGCTTAAGGAGTTCATTTTACCGGGCGGGTCGAGGGCGGCGGCGCTGGCGCATGTTTGCCGGACGGTGTGTCGGAGGGCGGAGCGGGCGATTATTGCTTTAGGGCGGGTCGAAGCCGATGCGGTTAATGACGCGCCTAGGAGGTATGTTAATCGGTTGTCGGATTTGTTGTTTGTTTTGGCGCGGGTTTTGAATCGGGCGGATGGGGGGGAGGATATTCTCTGGAATCACGCACGAGAATGAGCTCGCACGAGCAAAGGCGGCTTAAAACTTCGGCAGAGTCGGCACCGATTGAGAAGCGGTGTCGACTCTGCTAGTTATGCTGCAATCAATTGCCGCCAACTCTCTTCAGTCGCCGCTGCTTCACCGCTTCCGCCAATCCTTCGAGAACCCCGACGCTCTCCTCCCACCCGATACAAGCATCCGTAACGCTTTGCCCGTAAGTAAGCTCACACCCTTCCTTCAAATCCTGCCGCCCGGCGACAAGATGCGATTCCACCATCACGCCGACGATCCGCTCATCGCCAGCCGCCAACTGACGCCCGATATCCGCGCAAACCGGAATCTGATTCTCATGCTTCTTCGAGCTATTCGCATGGCTCGCATCGATCATCAGCCGTGCCGCTAATCCCGCCTTGCCGATATCGCTGCAAGCGGCATCCACGGAAGCCGCATCGAAGTTTGGCGTCTTGCCACCGCGCAAAATGATATGGCAGTCCTCATTCCCAGCGGTCGAAACAATCGCCGAATGCCCGCCCTTCGTCACAGAAAGAAAATGGTGCGGCTGCGAAGCGGCCTTGATCGCGTCCACCGCGATTTTCACGTTGCCGTCCGTGCCATTCTTGAATCCGACCGGACACGAAAGCCCCGAAGCCAATTCGCGATGCACTTGCGATTCGGTCGTCCGCGCGCCGATCGCGCCCCACGAGATCAAATCCGCGATGTACTGCGGGCTGATCATGTCGAGATATTCCGTCCCCGCCGGCAGCCCGAGCTCGTTGACATGCATGAGCAATTCCCGCGCGGCGCGCAATCCGTCGTTGATCTTGAAGCTGTTATCCATATACGGATCGTTGATCAGCCCTTTCCAGCCGACCGTCGTGCGCGGTTTTTCGAAATACACGCGCATCACGATTTCGAGTTCGCCCGCGAACCGCTTGCGCTGCTCGATCAAGCGCCCCGCATATTCCAGCGCCGCCTTCGGATCGTGAATCGAACACGGCCCGATGATGACGATCAATCGGTCATCCATGCCATGCAGAATGCGATGCATCGATTGCCGCGCGTTGAAGATAAGATCGGACACCGGCTCCGTGCACGGAAATTCGCGGATCAAATGCGCGGGCGGGACGAGCTCCTTCAACTCACGGATACGAACGTCATCGGTATTGTGCGGGGGCATGGCGATTCTCCAACGGCAATGTTCTGAGCAAAAAATGGAAGGCGAAAAAAAACCGCCAGACTTGGCTGGCGGTTTTTCGGGAATTCGGTTTTGCGTATCTGCAACCTACGACTCACCCCTCTCGATCCGCCAGCGGCTTGAGATGCCAAAAGAAATAAAAATAAAACTTGGCGGACATGGTGAGCACAGGGCGCATTGCAAAAAGGGTGACCGTCTTTATAACCTCAAACGGGCGGCGCTGACAAGCGGCCGCGCGTCGAACGCGGGAAATCCGCATCGGCGGGTGCGAACGATTCTGAACGCGCCGCCGCCGATGCGGCAAAACTGCATCACATCGTGCCGCCCACCGTCATCTTCTCGATGCGCAAAGTCGGCTGACCGACGCCGACCGGCACGCTCTGGCCTTCCTTGCCGCACACGCCCACGCCGCTGTCGAGCGACATGTCGTTGCCGATCATCGTCACGTACTTGAGCGATTCCGGACCGCTGCCGATCAGCGTCGCGCCCTTCACCGGGTATGTGATCTTGCCGTCCTCGATCATGTACGCCTCGGACGCCGAGAACACGAACTTGCCATTGGTGATATCCACCTGACCGCCGCCGAAATTGACCGCGTACAGGCCGTTTTTCACCGACGCGAGAATCTCCTGCGGGTCCTTGTCGCCGTTGAGCATGTACGTGTTCGTCATGCGCGGCATCGGTAGCGCGGCGTACGACTCGCGGCGCGCGTTGCCCGTCACCGGCATCTTCATCAGGCGCGCGTTGAGCGAGTCCTGAATGTAGCCCTTCAGAATGCCGTCTTCGATCAGCGTCGTGCACTGCGTCGGGTTGCCTTCGTCGTCGATATTGAGCGAGCCGCGGCGATTCGGCAGCGTGCCGTCATCCACCACCGTCACGCCCTTCGCCGCCACCTGCTCGCCGATGCGGCCCGCGAACGCCGACGATCCCTTGCGGTTGAAATCGCCCTCCAGCCCGTGTCCGACGGCTTCGTGCAGCAGCACGCCCGGCCAGCCCGGCCCGAGCACGACCGTCATCGCGCCGGCCGGGGCAGGGCGCGCTTCCAGGTTGACGAGCGCCGCATGCACGGCGTCATCGACGTACTTCGACAGGATATCGTCCGTGAAATAGCCGTAGTCGAAGCGTCCGCCGCCGCCGCCCGTGCCGATCTCTCGCCGGCCGTTCTGCTCGGCGATCACCGTCACCGAGACGCGCACGAGCGGCCGCACGTCCGCCGCCAGCGCGCCGTCGCTGCGCGCGACGAGCACGACGTCGTATTCGCCCGCGAGCCCCGCCATCACCTGCGTGATGCGCGGATCGCGGCCGCGCGCCATCTGTTCGACGCGCTCCAGCAGCCTGACCTTCGCGTTGGCATCGAGCGAATGGAGCGGATCGGCGGGCACGTATAGGTCGCGGCCCGAGACGCCCGTGAGCGTGCTCGCCGGCTTGATCTTGTGCTTGCCGCCGCCCGCCTTCGCGATCGCGCGCGTGGCGAGCGCGGCCTGGCGGATGGACTCGGGCGAAAGATCGTCGGAATAGGCGAAGGCCGTGCGCTCGCCCGAGACGGCGCGCACGCCGACGCCCTGATCGATGCTGAAGCTGCCCGATTTGACGATGCCTTCCTCCAGACTCCACGCTTCGCTGCGCGTGGACTGGAAGTACAGATCCGCGTAATCGACGCGATGCGTGAAAATCTCCGCGAGCGTGCGCGTGATGAGACCCTCGTCGAGGCCGTACGGCGTCAGGAGAACGTCCTTCGCCGTGACCAGGTTGCGGATGCCGGGTTCGATGATGTTCATGCGGTGCCTATTGCGTTGATGCAGCGTGTTCGGTGAATGTCGGACAATTCTACTGTCCGCGTCGTTCAGGCCATGTGCGGGACCACTTCCGCGCGTTCAAGGCCGTCAAAAAGCCTATTTTCGAGATGCGTCGCGTCATCGCGACTTCCGGGCATCGCGTGAAACGCCTACGCGATCACCCGATGCCGATACGCCGGCAGGCTCTGCCGTACGCTCGCGATGCGCTCGGGATCGATCGCGCCCGCGACGACGCCCGCGCCTTCCTCGCGCACGGCGACGACCTCGCCCCACGGGTCGATCAGCATGCTATGCCCCCATGTGCGGCGGCCGTTTTCGTGCTTGCCGCCTTGCGCGGCGGCGAGCACGTAGCACTGGTTCTCGATCGCCCGCGCCTTGAGGAGCGTTTCCCAGTGTGCCTTGCCGGTCGTGTACGTGAAGGCGGACGGCACGACGATCAGCGCGCAGTCGCCCATCTTCCGATACAACTCGGGAAAGCGCAGGTCGTAGCAGACGGACAGCCCGACGCGCCCGAATGGCGCATCGAAGGTCCGCACGTCCGCGCCGGGCACGATGCTGCGCGCTTCGTCAAACGATTCCTCGCCCTTTTCGAAATTGAACAGATGAATCTTGTCGTAGCGCGCGACCTGCTCGCCGTTCGGACCGAAGACGAGCGACGTATTCAGCACGCGCGACGCTTCCGGCGACTTCAGCGGCAGCGTCCCGCCGATGACCCACACGCCATGCTTGCGCGCGGCGTCCGAGAGAAACTGCTGAATGGGGCCGTCGCCGGGCGTCTCGCGGATCGCGAGCTTGTCCGTGTCCTTGAAACCCATGAAGCAGAAGTACTCGGGCAGCAGCACCAGTTGCGCGCCGCCTTGCGCCGCCTCGGCAACGAGCCGCCCGGCCTCGGCCAGATTGCGGTCGCGATCCGGCGTGCTCACCATTTGCAGCGCGGCGACCTGGAACGGCCGCACGGTGCTTTCGCTCGATTGTTCGGTCATGTTCGTGGCGCTGGGTTGGTCAAAAGAGGACGTCCGCGCGTTTCGGCGAGCGTCCCGCTTTTATTGAGCGGCTGACGGACGCGCGACGGCAGCGGGTGATTCGATCTTACCCTGATCGCCATGCAGGCGCTGAATGACCGGCTTGGTCCACGATCCGGTGATCGAATAGTCGACCGCGAACGCTTTCTTGATCGACTGCGACAGCGCGAGGTCGGCGGCGAGCGCGCCGAGACCGAGCAGCGGATTAATCACCGCCGCGCCGAGCGCCACCGCGCCCGCGCCGACGGTCGGAATCACCTTGACGCGAAGGTCCTGCGTCTTCTTCGGCAGATCGACCGAGCCGTGCACCTGCACGCGGGCGGGCGGCGTGATCATCGAAAGATCGTCGGTGCGGGCGATGCCGTCCGCGATGCGCGCATTGCCCGTGAGCTTCTCGAACGGCAGCCCCTTGCCGACCACGTCCTCGAAATGCAGCGTGAGCAAATTGGCGAGGCTGCGCAGGCTCAGAATGCCGAGCCACTTCGCGGCGGCCGGCGCGCGCAGAATCTGGCCGTGCCGCAGATCGACCGCCACCGTGCCGTCGAGCGTGGGCAGACCGACCGCGGTCGGACCGCCGTTCCAGCCCGCGTGGCCGGATACCGAACCGGTCGCGCCGTTGACCGAGTGCGGCACGCCGAAGCGGTCCAGAAACTGCCCGCCGTTGTTGACGTCCAGCCTGAAATCGACCGATGTGCGGCGGGGCGTGGCATCGCCGTCCCGTGGCGGCTGCGCGCCCGGCAGCGCGCGCCAGATGGCGTTCGCGGTGAGCGTTGCGTCCGGATTGGCGAGCTGCAATTTGTCGAGCGTCCAGATCGGCTCATCGGCGACGACTTCGTTATGCGCATCCACTTCGAGCCGGCCGAGATCGCGGCCGCGAAAAAGGAGTTGATTCACGATCACATCGATGGACGGCATGTTGCGCGGCGGCTTGCTTATCGCTTTTTCGGCGGGCGCGTTGTCCGCCTTGTCGGGAATCGCAACTCTGTCGAGCCGCGCCTGCACCGCGCCGGGGCCGCCTTTGACCGCGCCGGGCGTGAACGCGACGCTGCCCGTCACCTGATCCGATGCGATGTTCGCGAGCCACTTGCGATCGCTCGACTCCTCACGCGCGTCGATGGCGATGTTTTCCCAGCGCCGGTCTAGGAGCTTCAGCGTGCCGATGCGCAGCGCGGCGCGCGTCGGGACGAATTGGCGAGCGGTGTCGCTTGCGGGCGGGGAGGGCGCGGAGGGCGAGGCGTTCGCGTTGGCGTCCGCGAACACCTTGCGCCACGCATCGGCGTCGAGCGTGTTCAGGTCCACGTCGGCGGTCACGCCTTCTGCCGGCAAGTCGGCGGACTTGTTCACGGTGATCGCGCCGCGCACGGCCTGCAAGGTCGCGCGCATGTTCATCGGCGCGGCCGGGTTTTCCGGATCGATCTTCACGTCAGCGCGGCCGATCCGCCGCAACTGGTAATGCGCCGCGAGCGGCCCGAGCGCGAGCCGCGCGTCGTGCAGATCCGACGCGGCGCCGGGCGCGGGCGCGAAGCTGAACGCGAAGGGCATCGGCGCGCCCTTCGCCTTGCCGAACGGCGCCGGCAAGTCGATGCCGACGCCCGTGAGATCCGCTTTCGCCTGCACGTCGGGCAGCGCGTTCTTCGCGCCGCGCACGTGCAATTCGTACGGCGCGGCGCCGTCGATGCGCGTCAGAAGCTGCGTCACCTGCGGCGACATGCGTCCGTTGGAACGCGCGGCGGCGTCGGTGCCGATGCGCCCGTTCACATCGAACGCGTAGCTGCCGTCCGGCCGCACGCCGCCTGTCGCGCGCACGTCGCCGCCGAGCAGTTGCGCCGTGAGCGAATCGAGCGTGACAGTCTTCGCCGCGAAGTCGGCGCGGCCGCGCAAATGCGTGAGCGGCGGCAGATTGGCATACGCGACTTCGTTGTCGGCAAAGGTCAGCGAGCCTTTGTACTCCGTGCGTAGCGGCGGCAGCGGCGGCGGCGGGCGGTAGCGCGGAATGCCGAGCGTGAGCGCGAGCGACGCGTTGCCCTTCGCGTCGAGCTTGCGCGTCGCGTGCTTCGCCATCAGCCCGAGCGAGCTGTTATCGACGTATTGCAGCATGTCGGCGAGCGGGCCGCGCGCCTGGCCGTCGATCCACAGCTTCGTCTCGCGGTTGCCCGTATCGTCGATACGTCCGATCACGCGCGACACCGCGACGCCCTTGTAATGCCCGCGGTGAATGTCGAAGCCGAGCTTGTTCTGCGCGAGCGTGAAGGTGCCGTCGATGCCTTCGAACGCCGGCCAGAAATTCGGCAAGCCGTTGGCCATCTTGCGCGGCGGGAACGGCGTCGGATCGAACTTGCCGCCGGTGAACGGCGCTTCGATGCGAAACACGCCGGCATCCGGAAACTTCGCGTACGGAAAGCGCGTGAGATCGCCGTGCACTTCGAGCGTGGCGTTGCGCGCGACGCCCGCCTGCAACGCGTGGCCGAGGTAGACGCGCACGCGCTCGTTGAGGCTCGTCGGCAGATAGCGCACGAGGTGCGTCGCGTTCAGATGCGCGACCTTCGCCTTCAGGTCGAGATTGCCGCGGCCGTGGCCCTGATTCCAGTACGCGGCGGTGACTTCGCCTTCGGCGTCGGCGTTCCTCACGCGCAGCGTGTCCAGATGAATGGTGAACGCGCGGCGCAGTTCGCCCGGCGCGATGGCATCCGCGACGGTCCAGCTTGCGTGGCCCTGCAGCGAATCGAAAATGAGGCGAGGGTCGTCGAACGCGCCGGGAATCGTCACGGCCGCGTTCTTCGTATCGATGCTAATGGTGCCTTGCGACTCGTTCGCGTCGACCGCGCCCCACAGGTTTTCGATGCCCGGAATGCCCGCGCGCGGATGATTGTTCGCGGTGAGTCCAGGCGGCGGCTCCTGCGCCTGCACGCTGATGCCCTGCAAGTTGCCCTTGAACGCATAGTGCAGCAGCTTCGCGTCGCCTTTTTCGCGCTGGCGCTGCACTTCTTCTTCGCTGCGCGGCGGCACGCGTTCCGTGTAGATCGTGAAATTGGCGATCTGCCCGCGCGGATTGAAGCGCACGAGTTCGTTCAGCACGCGCGCCGGAACCGGCAGCGCGCGCGTGAATTCAGCAAGGATGCCGAGATCGGCTTCATCGCCCGTCACGCGAAAGAGCAGGCCGACGTTGACCGCCGCCGGGCGATACGTTGCGCTGAGCGTCCGCGAGGTCAGGAGGCGCGCGACCGGCGTGCCGTCGTCGAGCGCGGGCTGGCCGAGTTCGGCGCGCAGGTCGGAGAGATTGAGCGTGTACGCGCCGTCCTTCTTGTCGACGGTCCAGCCGAAGCGCGCCACCGGAAGATCGAGTCGCGGCTGCGTCGCCCGCACGCGCAGCGCGATGTTGCCGCCCGCGAGGTCGCCGTTCGCGCTCTGCAACTCTCCGCGCGCGAAGTTGACCCAGATGCGGTTCTCGACGCGGCCGTCGTAGATGGCGAACGGCAGCTTCACGTAGCGCCCGAGTGTCGGCAGATCCAGCGGACCGGTCGACACGTACACGCGGCCCGTCCAGTTCGCGGGCGCGCCCATCGCGCTGAACGGCTCGTGGCGAAAGTCCGCGCGCAGGTCGAGCGGACCGTGCAGCACCTCGCCGTCGGGCGGCGCGGCAAGCGCCACGCGATGACGCAGGCCGTCGTTCAGCACGGTGAGCCGCAGCCGCTTGAACGCGATCTCGGGCGCGCCGCGCTGGGCGTCGCGCCAACGCAGCGTGCCGTCGCGCAGCAGAATGTGCTCTTGTCCGAGCAGCCATGTGGTGAACGCGTTAGAGCCCGTGCGATGCGTCGGAATCGGCACGCCCGCGACCGTGACTTCGCCTCGGACGTTGCGCGCGGCGATCACGTCGGGGCCATCGACGGTCAGATCCGCCAGTTTCGGCTTGAGCTGCACGAGCGAGCGCCACGCGATACTCGCGCTCGCGTGCGGCACCGCGAGCCCCGGCGAGCCGTCGGCGGCGTCGATGCGAAGATTGTCGATGTCGATGGTCGGCTGCATGCCCGTCCATCGCGCGGACAGCCGGCCGATGCGCAACTGCGCGTGCATGCGCGTGGAGACGGCTTCTTCGATGCGCGGCCTGAACGAATCGATCTGCGGCAGCACGACATAGCGCAGGCCGAGATAGATGCAGGCGACCGCGAAATACAGCACGGCCGCGATGACGAGAACGACTTTGAGAACGCGCGACAGAACGCGCTCGGCGTTGCCGCTGGGCTGGGCTTGTCCAACTTCGGTCGGGTCGACGGATCGTCTGCTGTCGGACATGCTGCGGCTGTTCGGCGATATGGTAGTTTTGCGTGTTCGACGCTGAAATGTAACACAGGGCAAGGCGCGGACATCTGCGGCGTGCGCGCGCCGGACCGCCCTCAAAGGCCCGCTGCGCAAGCCTTTCCAGCGGCGCCGCCTGCGCCCGCCCGCGCACCGAAACACTCGACGCAAAGCAACCTGCGAGCCTAATCATTCATGACCGATGTCACTCTGCGCAGTTCCGGCTATTCCACTTATGCAGCCCGCGCGTATGCCGCGCGCGCCGAACTGGCATCGAACGTGGCGGAGTGGGCGCAGTCGCCCGTCACGCGCGAGTGGATCGAAGCGCGTCTCGACGCGCACTGCGCGCGCGCTTCGTCGAACGGCGCGCTCGACGAAGCCGCGCTCAAAACCGCGCTGCGGCGCCTTCGCGTGGACGTGTTCTGCACGGTGATGGAGCGCGATTTGCGCGGCGCGGCCGATGTCGCCGAAGTCACCGGCGCGATGACCGATCTCGCCGAAGTCACCATTCAGCGCGCGCTCGCCGTGCTGACGGCGGACCTCGAAACGCTGTTCGGCGAGCCGCGTGGCCCGAACGGCGAGCGGCTCACGCTCGGCGTCGTCGGCATGGGCAAGCTCGGCGGGCGCGAGTTGAACGCGTCGTCGGATATCGATCTGATCTTTGTCTACGAAGACGACGGCGAAACCGCCGGCGGCACGCGCGCGCCGCTCGCGACGCAGGAATTCTTCACGCGGCTCGGGCGTCGGCTGATCGGCGCGCTCGCGGAAATCACCCAGGACGGCTACGTGTTTCGCGTCGACATGCGGCTGCGTCCGAACGGCGATTCCGGGCCGCTCGTGTGCAGTCTCGGCATGCTCGAAGAGTACTTCTACGTGCAAGGCCGCGAGTGGGAACGCTACGCGTGGATCAAGGCGCGGCTCGTGTCCGAGCGCGAAAGCGAGTCCGCACAACGGCTTGCGAAGCAACTCGACGCGATCGCCACGCCGTTCGTCTACCGGCGCTATCTCGATTACGGCGTGATCGCGGCGATCCGCTCGCTGCATCAGCAGATTCGGCAGGAAGCGCGACGCCGCGCGTCCATGCGACCGGACAAGGCCGACGACATCAAGCTCGGGCGCGGCGGCATCCGTGAGATCGAGTTCAGCGCGCAAGTGTTTCAGTTGATTCGCGGCGGACAGGCAGCGGATTTTCGTATCCGGCCGACGCTCGCCGTGCTCGAACGCGCGGCGGCCAACGGGCTCATCGCGCCTAATGTGCGCGATGCGCTCACCGAGGCGTATCTCTTCCTGCGCACGGTCGAGCATCGTCTGCAATATCGCAACGACGCGCAGACGCACGCCATGCCGGTCGCCGACGAGGAGCGCGCGCTGCTGGCGTCGTCGCTCGGTTTCGCGGATTACGCGGCGTTGATGAAGAAGCTGGACGCGCACCGCGAATTCGTCGAGCAGCAATTCGACGCGATCTTCGCCGACAAGGTGAGCGGCGAGCATGGCTGCGGCGTGGCCGAAGATTCGGCGGCGTCGTGGATCTGGAGCAGCGCGCTCGCCGACGAATCCGCGCAGGACGAACTCACCGCGCGTCTCATGGAACTGGGCTTCGCGGACCCGGCGCCGGTGCTCGCGCGGCTGACGGGCGTGTGGAACTCGTCGCGCTATGCCGGGCTGCCGGAACAAAGCCGTGGCCGGTTCGACATCGTCGTGCAGCGCGCGCTGGAAGCCGTGCAGAACATCGACGCGGCGCGCCGCGTGGACACCATCGCGCGTCTCTTCGATCTGCTCGAAGCGACGGCGAAGCGCGGCGCGTATCTCGCGTTGCTCACCGAATATCCGGCGGCGCTCGACCGCGTGCTCTCGGTGCTGTCGGGGTCGCGCTGGGCGGCGGGCTATCTGATCCGTCATCCGCAATTGCTCGACGAATTGCTCGACGACGAAGCGATTTCCAGCCCGTTCGACTGGCCCGAATTCCGGCGCGCGCTGAATGCGCGCCTCGCCGCCGCCGAGGACGCCGAGCACCAGATGGACTTGCTGCGCCACGCGCATCAGGCCGAAGTGTTCCGCATTCTGCTGCTGGATCTGGCGGGGCGGCTGACGGTCGAGCACGTGAGCGACCGCTTGTCCGAACTGGCGGACGCAGTGCTCGACGTGACGGTCGAAACCGTCTGGAAACAGTTCCCGAAGCGGCATCGCGAGACGCCGAAGTTCTCGGTCATCGCGTACGGGAAGCTGGGCGGCAAGGAACTGGGCTACGCGTCGGATCTCGATCTGATCTTTCTCTACGACGATCCGGACGACGCCGCCTCCGACATCTACGCGATGTTCGCGCGCCGTTTGATTACGTGGCTGACGGCGGCGACGGGCGCGGGCACGCTGTTCGACGTCGACTTGCGGCTGCGGCCGAACGGCGAGTCTGGCCTGTTGGTCACGAGCCTCGATTCGTTTCGCCGCTATCAGCTACGCGAGGGCGACGCGGCCAATACCGCGTGGGTGTGGGAGCATCAGGCATTGTCGCGGGCGCGGTTCAGCGCGGGCGATGTCGACATCGGCGCGCAATTCGAAGCCATTCGCGCCGACGTGCTGGTGATGGAGCGCGATGCGGCGGCGCTCGCGCTCGAAATCGTCGCGATGCGGGAACGCGTGGCGGCGGGGCATCCGAATCGCAGCGATCTGTTCGACCTGAAGCACGATCGCGGCGGCATGGTGGATATCGAGTTCATCGTGCAGTACTGGGTGCTGCTGCATACGCGGACGCACCGCGAGTTTCTGCGCAACGCGGGGAACATCACGCTCTTGAAGATCGCGGCGCGGAGCGGCCTCATTTCGGAGCCCGATGCGGAGACCATCGGCGCGGCGTACCGGTATTACCGCAAGCTCCAGCACACGCTGCGGCTCGACGGGATGGAGAAGGCGCGCGTCGATCCGGCTGTCGTGCGCGCGGAGCGCGAAGCGGTGACAGGGCTCTGGCGGCGCGTGTTTGGGGCTGGGATGTAAAGCGGCGGGTGCTTGGCGCGTGAGAGGTGACGCGATGTGAGCGGCGCGTGCGCGGCCCGGGTCCGGCGTGTCCAGAAGCACGCTGAGGCTCTACCGCATGCAGAAACCCCGCGTCGACCCGGCTGGCGTGCGCATCCTACGTGAAGCGGTGACGGCGCTGTAGCGGCGCGGTGTGCGCCGCGCGTGGGCGACGCGTCAGGGGCAGGCCAGAAGCCCGCCCCCCGCCCGCCGCGCTCACGCCGCCAGCATTTCCTTCGCGTGCTTGCGCGTCGTCGCGGTGATTTCGATACCGCCGAGCATCCGCGCCACTTCCTCGATGCGCTTCGCCTTGTCGAGCGGCGTCACCGTGCTGACGGTGCCGCCGGCATCGTCGGACGACTTCGCGACTTGGAAATGCTGATCGCCGCGCGCGGCCACTTGCGGCAAGTGCGTGACGCACAGCACCTGACGGTCGCGCCCGAGTTGATGCAAGAGCCGCCCGACGACTTCCGCGACGCCGCCGCCGATGCCCGTGTCCACTTCGTCGAAGATGAGCGTGGGCGTGGGACTCGCGGTACTCGCGATGACCGCGAGCGCGAGGCTGATACGCGCCAGTTCGCCGCCCGAGGCGACCTTCGCGAGCGGCCGCAGCGCGACGCCCGCGTGACCGGCAACGCGAAACTCGATCTGCTCCAGCCCGTTCGCGCCGCCTTCCGCAAGCGGCACGAGCGCGACTTCGAAGCTGCCGCCCGCCATCGACAGTTCCTGCATGCCTTCGGTGACCGCTTTCGAGAGCGACTTCGCTGCCTTCGCGCGCGCCTTCGACAGCACGTTCGCTTCGGCGAGATACGCGTCTTTCGCTTTCGCGGCGGCGGCGTTCAGCGCGTCGAGGTCCGCGGCGGCGTCGAGTTCGGCGAGCTGACGGCGGCGCGTTTCGTGTTCTTCCGGCAAGGCTTCGGGCTGAAGACGGAATTTGCGCGCCGTCGAATGAAGCTGATCCATGCGCTTTTCGACTTGCGCGAGCCGGTCCGGATCGAGCTCCAGCCGCTGCGCATAGTGCGACAGCGAGTACGACGCCTCCTGCAACTGTATTTCGGCCGGTTCGAGCGAGGCGAGCGCATCGTTGAGCGCCGGGTCGATGTCGGCGAGAGCGCGCAGCTTCGAAATGATGGCGCCGAGCTGGGAGATCATCGCGTCATCGGATTCGGACAGCGCGCCGAGCGCGTTCTGCACGCCGTCGATCAGACTCGCCGAATGCGACAGCCGATGATGCTCCGCGCTCACTTCCTCCCATTCGCCGGGCTGCGGCGCGAGCTTGTCGAACTCGCTGAGTTGCCAGGCAAGGCGTTCGCGCTCCAGCTGCAGTTCGCGGTCGCGGCTTTGCGCGGCGTCCACGGCCTGCTGCGCTTCGCGCCAAGCCCGCCATGCGCGATTCACGGCGGCAGCCGTATCGACCAGACCGGCGTGCGTGTCGAACAGTTCGCGCTGCGCGTCGGGACGCATCAATAACTGATGCGCGTGCTGGCCGTGGATATCCACGAGCATTTCGCCGACTTGGCGCAATTGCGTGAGCGTCGCCGGCGTGCCGTTGATAAAAGCGCGCGAGCGGCCGCTCGAATCAATCACGCGGCGCAGCATCACCGTGTCGCCGTCTTGCGAAAGCGCGTGCTCGTCGAGCCAGCGAACTACTTGGGCGTGCGTGCCGAACTCGGCGGTGATGTCCGCGCGCGGCTCGCCGGTGCGCACGACGCTCGCATCGGCGCGCGCGCCGAGCGTGAGCGCGAGGGCGTCGATCAGGATCGACTTTCCCGCGCCGGTTTCACCCGAAAAAACCGTGAAGCCCGAATCGAATTCGATGTCGAGCGCGGCGACGATGACGAAGTCTCGAATGGAGAGATGACGGAGCATGGACGCTTCGGGAAGGGTTCGGCAAAGTTGTGCGGTCAGACAGACGAGTCCTGCGAGGGATGCTCGTTCCAGTGCAGTTTCTTGCGCAGCGTGGCGTACGTGCTGTAGCCGACCGGATGCAGCACCGGCACGGTGTGCCGGGAGCGCCGCACCTCGATGGCGTCGTTCAGTTCGACGGCGGTGAACGACTGCATGTCGAAGTTCACGTTCACGTCGCGCCCGCCGATGATCTGAATGGTGACCTTCGAGTCGTCGGGCAGCACGATCGGACGGTTCGAAAGCGAGTGCGGCGCGATCGGCACGAGCACGAAGCCTTGCAGTTGCGGATGCAGAATCGGCCCGGCGGAAGACAGTGCGTACGCCGTGGAGCCGGTCGGCGTCGCGACGATCAGCCCGTCGGAGCGCTGGTTGTACATGAAGTGGCCGTCCACCGACACGCGCAACTCCGCCATGCCCGAGAAGCCGCTGCGATTCACCACCACGTCGTTGAACGCGAGCGCGTGATAGATCGGCTTGTCGTTGCGCACGATGCGCGCTTCGAGCAGGCTGCGCTCCTCGCGCTCGAATTGCCCCGCGAGCATTTGCGGCACGCGTTCGCGCATCTCCTTGAGCGGAATGTCCGTGATGAACCCGAGCCGCCCGTGATTCACGCCGATGAGCGGCGTTCTGTACGGCGCGAGCTGACGGCCCACGCCGAGCATGGTGCCGTCGCCGCCGAGAACGACAGCGACATCCGCCCGCGCGCCGATCTCCGCGATGGACAGCGCGGGATAGTCGGTCACGCCGACGTCCTTGGCGGTGCCGGCTTCGAACACCACGTCGAAGCCCTGGTTCGCAATGTGCTCCGCGAGCGATCGCAGCGGCGCCTCGATGCCGGGCGTGTTGGTGCGCCCGACCAGGGCGACGGTCTTGAATTGGCCAATTTCCATGCCGGCATTACACCATAGGTCGAAGGCGAAAAGAACCGGCGCCGCGCGGTCTCAGGTAGCTCCGGTTTGTCGCTAGAATGGAGCGGACATTGAACGATCGGCGCGCCGCCGGACGCAGCCCGAAACGGCGCGAGCCCGCGGCGGCAGCCGTCGCCGCGCTTTGACACGTTGCGTTAAAATTTGCCCATGCTAGACCCACGTGCACAAACCCTCCTGAAAACGTTGATCGAGCGTTACATCGCCGAAGGTCAGCCGGTCGGTTCGCGCACGTTATCACGTCACTCCGGCCTCGAACTGAGTCCCGCCACCATCCGCAACGTGATGTCGGACCTCGAGGACCTCGGCCTCGTCGCCAGTCCGCATACTTCCGCTGGGCGCATTCCCACGCCGCGCGGCTATCGCCTGTTCGTCGACACCATGCTCACGGTCGAAGCCCCGCAGGACGAGGCGATGACCACGGCCGTCAAGACGCGTCTGCAAGGCGAGGAGCCGCAGAAGATCGTCGCTGCGGCGGCGAGCGTGCTGTCCAGCCTGTCCTCGTTCGCAGGCGTGATCCTCACGCCGCGGCGCAGCCACATGTTCAAGCAGATCGAGTTCATGCGGCTGTCGGACAAGCGCATTCTGCTCATCATCGTGACGCCGGAAGGCGACGTGCAAAACCGCATGATGGCCACGCAGCGCGACTACTCGCCCTCGCAACTCACCGAAGCCTCGAATTACATCAACGCGCATTTCGCGGGCCTGTCCTTCGACGAAGTGCGCCGCCGGCTGCGCGAGGAAATCGACCAGTTGCGCGGCGACATGACCACGCTGATGCAAGCGGCGGTCGTCGCGAGCACGGCCGAAACCGATCCCGGCGAGACCGTGCTGATTTCCGGCGAGCGCAACCTGCTCGAAGTCGCGGACCTTTCGTCGGACATGGCGCGGCTGCGCAAACTCTTCGACCTCTTCGACCAAAAGACGAGCCTCCTGCAATTGCTGGATGTTTCGAGTCACGCGCAGGGCGTGCAGATTTTCATCGGCGGGGAATCGAATCTCGTGCCGATCGAGGAGATGAGCGTCGTGACCGCGCCGTACGAAGTGAACGGCAAGATCGTCGGCACGCTCGGCGTGATCGGCCCGACGCGCATGGCCTACAACCGCGTGATTCCCATCGTCGATATCACGGCGCGCCTGCTGTCGATGTCGCTCAGCCAGCAATAACGCGTCTTTGCGGGCATCTTGCCGCGCCGCCGAACGCGCCGCCACTAGGCCGTTCGGCCGATGCAGCGTGCTGGAACGCGCCGCTATAATGGCCGTCACCTTTCGATGACTTTCGGCCGCCTTGCCCTATGCGTTTCGACCTCGAGTTGCCCTCGCAGCCCAGCGCCTCGCATCGCGTCGCGGTGCTGCTGATCAATCTCGGCACGCCGGACGCGCCCACGCCGCGAGCGGTGCGCAAATATCTCGCGCAGTTTCTGAGCGATCCGCGCGTCGTCGAAATTCCGTCGTTTATCTGGCAAATCATTCTGCGCGGCATCATCCTGCCGTTTCGCGGGCGGGCATCGGCAAAAAAATACGCGCAGGTGTGGATGCCCGAAGGCTCGCCGTTGCGTGTCTATACGGAGCGGCAGGTCGAAGGCTTGCGGCGGCTTTTTGCGGCGAACGATTATCACGTCATCGTCGATTACGCGATGCGCTACGGCACGCCGGGCATCGGCGCCATGCTGAATCAGCTGAAGCTGGAAGGCGCCGATCGCATCCTGCTCGTGCCGATGTATCCGCAGTATTCGTCGTCGACCACGGCCACGGCTTTCGACGACGCCTTCACTGCGCTCAAGCGCGTGCGCAATCAGCCGGAGATCCGCACCATTCGCCATTACGCGGACCATCCCGCGTACATCGCGGCGCTCGCCGAGCAGGTGCGTGACTACTGGCGGCTGCACGGCCAGCCGGACTTCGCCTCGGGCGACAAGCTCGTGTTGAGTTTTCACGGCGTGCCGAAGCGGACCATGGATCTCGGCGACCCGTACCATGACCAATGCCAGTTGACCGGCTCGCTGCTCGCCTCCGCGCTGGGGCTCACGCCGGTGGAATGCCGCGTGACGTTCCAGTCGCGCTTCGGCCGCGCGGAGTGGCTGCAGCCATACACCGCGCCGACCCTCGCGGAACTGGGCGCGGCCGGCGTGAAGCGCGTGGACGTGTTCTGCCCCGGCTTCACGGCGGACTGCCTGGAAACGATCGAGGAAATCGGCATCGAAGTGCGCGACGAATTTCTGAAGGCGGGCGGCAAGGAATTCCACCGCATCGCCTGCCTGAACGCTTCGCCGGCGTGGATCAAGGCGTTAGGCGAGATCGCGGCACAACATCTGCAAGGATGGCCTGTACAGGCCACGCAACCGGTGACGGTGGCGGCCTGAAACCGCTCATCGCACGAGAATCACCATGAATTACAAGATCACGACGGAACCGGGCGCGCGCCTGCGCATCGACAAATGGCTGTGGGCCGCGCGTTTCTTCAAGACGCGCTCGCTCGCGAGCGACGCAGTGGAGAAAGGCCGCGTGAGGATCGGCGGCGCGAACGTGAAGCCGTCGAAGGACGTGCGGGTGGGCGATATCGTCGAGATCGATATCGAGCGGATCGTCTGGCAGGTGCAGGTGCTCGGCCTGTGCGACGTGCGCGGTCCCGCGCCAGTCGCGCAGACGCTCTATGCGGAGACGGACGAAGGCCGGACCAAGCGGCTCGCGGAAGCGGAACGGCGCAAGACGTTTCGCGAGCCGGCCGCCGGCATGCAGGGCAGGCCGACGAAGCGCGACCGCCGCATCATCGACAGATTTTCAGGTTCGGATTGAAGAATTCTTCGACCGTCGCGTGAACGCCGCCGTACTCGGTGGTGCGGGCGGTCAGGGCGCCGGACATGCAGATGGTCGTGGTTCCCGCGACGAGTACCAGGGCGACCACCGCGATGGCAAAGGTCAGTTTCATGGTACCCCCGGGAAACGGGAACGGCGGCTGGACGACCGCGCGAGGATCAGGAAATTGGCGACGCGTAAGCGGTTTGTAGCAATCGTAGGATTAGGGTAAACGTGCGTCCTGCGGTGCTTGATCGAAGTGTAGGTGAGCCGCTGCATTCCCTCAATCTCAATTTACGCGATGCGGCGAAACGTCCGTTACCGCTTATTTCGCGCGCGCCCGGGCTGGCACACTGACGTTCAATTTTGATCTGACAAACCCTTGAAAACTTTTCCGCTGCCCCAATTTCGGCAGCTAGCGCGAGGAAGCGCGTCGGCCGCTTAATGGCCGGCGGCATTCCCGATCCATCCAATCACGGTAATGACACTCAGCGACATGGAAAACACGCAAGAGAATTCAGCGAGCCAGAACCCCACGCCCGCCGACGAAAACGCGCGCCAGGCCGCCGACTTGAATCAGGCAGGCGGGCAGGCCGCCTCGGCAGACGGCACTGCTGCGCCGGAAGCCGCCACCAACAGCACGAACGCCACCGAAACCGCACTGGCGGAAGCGCAGGCTCGCGTGGCCGCGCTGCAGGAAGAATTCCTTCGGGCGAAGGCGGAAACGGAAAACGTACGCCGCCGCGGCCAGGAAGACGTGGCGAAGGCGCACAAGTTCGCCATCGAGAGCTTCGCCGAAAATCTGCTGCCGGTGCTCGACAGCCTCGAAGCCGCGCTCGCGGATCAGTCCACGGATCTCGCCAAGGTGCGCGAAGGCGTCGAACTGACGCTGCGCCAGTTGACGGGCGCGCTGGAAAAGGGCCGCGTCGTCGCGCTGAATCCGGTCGGCGAGAAGTTCGACCCGCATCGTCATCAGGCCATCTCGATGGTGCCGGCGGATCAAGAGCCGAACACCATCGTTGCAGTGCTGCAGAAGGGCTACATCATCGCCGATCGCGTGCTGCGTCCGGCGCTCGTCACCGTCGCTGCGCCGAAGTAAGCCCGCGAGGTTCGCGATCATGGCCAACGTGCCCGTCGATTCGATCGCTTTCTCCGTCTTCGACATGCAGGAACTGGACGCCGCCGGCTTCGACGCCGGGCTGGCGTCGGCGGGCGACGAACTGGCCGTCGTGTTCTTCTGGGGCCTCGACTGCTTCAACTGCGAGATCGCGAAAAAAGCGATGCTCGCGCAGCCCGACGCCATTCGCGCGCTCGGACTGAGGTGGTTTCACAGCAATGTGTACGAGCATCGGGAGCTAGGTCGCCGCTTCATGTTGCATGGCGTGCCGACGTGGTTCTTCTTTCACCGCGGCAAGCGGCTCGGCCGCGCGACCGGCTGGCACGGTCTTGCGCAATTCGAGGCGGCAGTCGCGGCGGCGCGCGAGAAAATCCGCGCGGCGGCAGCAAAGCAATGACGCGAACCGGAGCGCAAAAAGTTATAGACCGCATTGCATTCAGGGTCTTGAAAACGAAACCGGCGCTCTTATCTTGCGTACAGGTATGAATTTTGGGCGTTCGGCCCGTTGAATCGGCCGCAAAAGCCGGCGTTTTCCGGCCGCAGCGCCAAAGCGATCAAAGCTAGGAGAGTATAAAAATGGGCAAAATCATCGGCATCGACCTCGGCACCACGAACTCGTGCGTGGCGCTGATGGAAGGCAATCAGGTCAAGGTCATCGAGAACTCGGAAGGCGCGCGCACCACGCCGTCGATCATCGCGTACATGGATGACAACGAGATCCTCGTTGGCGCGCCTGCCAAGCGTCAGTCGGTCACGAATCCGCGCAACACGCTGTACGCTGTCAAGCGCCTGATCGGCCGCCGCTTCGAAGAGAAGGAAGTGCAGAAGGACATCGGCCTGATGCCCTACAAGATCGTCAAGGCCGACAATGGCGACGCATGGGTCGAAGCGCACGGCCAGAAGCTCGCGCCGCCGCAAATCTCGGCGGAAGTGCTGCGCAAGATGAAGAAGACCGCTGAAGACTACCTCGGCGAGCCGGTGACGGAAGCCGTCATCACGGTTCCGGCGTACTTCAACGACAGCCAGCGTCAGGCAACGAAGGACGCCGGCCGCATCGCCGGTCTGGAAGTCAAGCGCATCATCAACGAACCGACGGCAGCCGCGCTCGCGTTCGGCCTCGACAAGGCTGAAAAGGGCGACCGCAAGATCGCCGTGTTCGACCTGGGCGGCGGCACGTTCGATATCTCGATCATCGAAATCGCGGATGTGGACGGCGAAATGCAGTTCGAAGTGCTGTCGACGAACGGCGACACGTTCCTGGGCGGCGAAGACTTCGACCAGCGCATCATCGATTACATCATCAGCGAGTTCAAGAAGGAGCAGGGCGTCGATCTGTCGAAGGACGTGCTCGCGTTGCAACGCCTGAAGGAAGCGGCTGAGAAGGCGAAGATCGAACTGTCGTCCACGGCGCAGACCGAAATCAACCTGCCGTACATCACGGCGGACGCTTCCGGTCCCAAGCACCTGAACCTGAAGATCACCCGCGCGAAGCTCGAAGCGCTCGTGGAAGACCTGATCGAGCGCACGATCGAACCGTGCCGCATCGCTATCAAGGATGCGGGCGTCAAGGTCGGCGAAATCGACGACGTGATTCTCGTCGGCGGCATGACGCGCATGCCGAAGGTGCAGGAGAAGGTGAAGGAGTTCTTCGGCAAGGAACCGCGCCGTGACGTGAACCCGGACGAAGCCGTGGCCGTGGGCGCCGCGATTCAAGGCCAGGTTCTGTCGGGCGACCGCAAGGACGTGCTGCTGCTCGACGTGACTCCGCTCTCGCTCGGCATCGAGACGCTCGGCGGCGTGATGACGAAGATGATCAACAAGAACACCACGATCCCGACGAAGCACTCGCAAGTGTATTCGACGGCGGACGACAACCAGAGCGCCGTGACGATCAAGGTGTTCCAGGGCGAGCGTGAAATGGCCGCAGGCAACAAGCTGCTCGGCGAGTTCAACCTCGAAGGCATTCCGCCCGCACCGCGTGGCGTGCCGCAGATCGAAGTGACTTTCGACATCGACGCGAACGGCATTCTGCACGTCGGCGCGAAGGACAAGGCGACCGGCAAGGAAAACAAGATCACCATCAAGGCGAACTCGGGTCTGACGGACGCCGAAATCGACAAGATGGTGAAGGACGCCGAAGCCAACGCCGAGGAAGATCACAAGCTGCGCGAACTGGCCGATGCTCGCAACCAGGGCGACGCGCTGGTCCACAGCACCAAGAAGGCGGTTGCCGAGTACGGCGACAAGGTCGACGCTTCGGAGAAGGAAAAGATCGAAGCCGCGCTGAAGGACCTCGAAGAGGCGCTGAAGAACACGTCGAGCGACAAGGCGACGATCGAAGCGAAGATCGAGGCGCTGGCTACCGCATCGCAGAAGCTCGGCGAGAAGATGTACGCCGACATGCAGGCGCAGCAAGGCGCGGCGGGTGCGGCTGCCGGTGCGGCCGGCGCGGAAGCGGCATCGGCTGGCGCGAGCCAGCAGCATGACGATGTCGTCGACGCCGACTTCAAGGAAGTGAAGAAGGACTAAGCCGCAGAGCGCGTGGATGGCAACGTTCACGCGCTCGCGGTCTTTTCGCGGGCGGTATCGCGCGAAAACACCGCGGCAGGACGCGTTGAGCGTCTGACGTGAAACGCGCCTGGCGAGCCGAACGGCTCGACCGGGCACATTGTTTTTTTGGGGCGTCTTGCTGAAGGCGGGTTTTTGCAGCGAGGCGTCAGAGGTTACGCGCGGGCCGTTTGGTCCGAAGCATTCGAGAGGAACCGTCGCGGTCACTCCGCGGCGGCATGGAACCGACATGGCGAAACGGGATTACTACGACGTTCTGGGCGTTGCGAAGAACGCGAGCGACGACGAGATCAAGAAGGCGTATCGCAAGCTCGCGATGAAGTATCACCCTGACCGCAACCCGGACAACAAGAAGGCGGAAGAGAACTTCAAGGAGGCGAAGGAAGCCTACGAGATGCTCTCCGACCAGCAGAAGCGCGCCGCGTACGATCAATACGGTCACGCGGGCGTCGATCCGAACATGGCGGGCGCGGGCGCGCAAGGCTTCGGCGGCTTTGCCGATGCGTTCGGCGATATCTTCGGCGACATCTTCGGGCAGGCCGCGGGCGGCGCGGCGCGCGGCGGTCGCGGCGGTCCGCAGGTGTATCGCGGCGCGGACTTGCGCTACAGCATGGAGATCACGCTGGAGCAGGCCGCGCACGGTTACGACACGCAAATCCGCGTGCCGAGCTGGGTCAACTGCAACGTCTGCCACGGCTCGGGCGCGAAGCCCGGCACGAAGCCGGAAACCTGTCCGACGTGTCACGGCCAGGGCCAGGTTCGGATGTCGCAGGGCTTCTTCAGCATCCAGCAGACCTGTCCGAAGTGTCACGGCAGCGGCACCTACGTTCCCGACCCGTGCGGCAACTGCCACGGCGCGGGCAAGGTGAAGGAAACGAAGACGCTGGAAGTGAAGATTCCGGCCGGCATCGACGACGGCATGCGCATCCGTTCGGCGGGCAACGGCGAGCCGGGCATCAACGGCGGGCCGAGCGGCGACTTGTACGTGGAAATCCACATCAAGCAGCACTCGGTGTTCGAGCGCGACGGCGACGACTTGCATTGCCAGATGCCGATTCCGTTCACCACGGCGGCGCTCGGCGGCGAGATCGAAGTGCCGACGCTGGCGGGACGCGCGAGCTTCACCGTGCCCGAAGGCACGCAGTCGGGCAAGACGTTCCGTCTGCGCGGCAAGGGCATCAAGGGCTTGCGTTCGAGCATCGCGGGCGATCTCTACGTGCACGTGCAGGTGGAAACGCCGGTCAAGCTCACCGATCAGCAGCGCGATCTGCTGAAGCAGTTCGAGAAGTCGCTGACGGAAGGCGGCGCGCGGCATAGCCCGCAGAGCAAAAGCTGGTTCGACCGCGTGAAGAGCTTCTTCGACTGATGCAGTCGATACGAGCATTGCCATGAAGATCGAAGCACGCAGCGCGGTGTTCGCGCTGCTCGACGATTGCGACGCGACCGCCGAAAGGCGGTCGAGTCGTTTGTACGCGGACTTTTCGCACGAGCATGTGTGCGAGGACGGGCGCGAACTCGATGCGGTCTGCGCCGCCATCGAACGCGATCTGACAAGCGGACTGCATGCAGTCGTTGTCGCGGATTACGAGTTCGGGCGCAACCTTCAGTTCGGCAGCATCGGACGCGGCGGCGATCACGCGCTGCGCGTGCTCATGTTCCGCTCGTGCGCGCTGCTTTCACGCGATGAGGCGAGCGAATGGCTCGCGTCGCAGGATGCCGGAAGCGCCGAGCCCTCGGTCGCGGGCGTCGGCGGCATCGAGCCGAGCATCACTCGCGACGAATTCGATCATGCGATTGCTGCCATCAAGCAAGCGCTGGAAGAAGGCGAGTCGTATCAGGTCAACTACACGTTCCGGCTGAATTTCGATGTGTTCGGCTCGCCGCTCGCGCTGTATCGACGGCTGCGGGAGCGGCAGCCGGTCAGGTACGGCGCGTTGATCGCGTTGCCGGACGGACGCGCGGTCGTGTCGTGTTCGCCGGAGCTTTTTGTCGAGAAGCATGGCGACCTGCTGCGCGCGAAGCCGATGAAAGGCACCGCGCCGCGCGACTCGGACCCCGCCGCGCTGCGCTGCGATCCGAAGAATCGCGCGGAGAACGTGATGATCGTCGACTTGCTGCGCAACGACCTCTCGCGTGTCGCGGCGACGGGCTCCGTCCATGTGCCGGCGCTTTTCTCCGTGGAGCCGTATGCGTCGGTCTGGCAGATGACCTCGACGGTCGAGGCGCGCGTATCGCCGGACACGTCGTTCGCCGCGATCGTGCGGGCGCTCTTTCCGTGCGGATCGATCACCGGCGCGCCGAAGTACCGCACGATGCAACTCATCGATCAGATCGAAAGCACGCCGCGCGGGCTTTATACCGGCGCAATCGGCTGGCTCGATCAACGCGGCGATTTCTGCCTCTCCGTCGCCATCCGCACTCTCGTGATCGACGCTGATCAGAAGCGCGGCGTGCTCGGGATTGGCGCTGGCATCGTGCTGGATAGCATCGCCGAGAGCGAGTACGAGGAGTGTCTTCTCAAGGCGCGCTTTCTGACCGGCGCGGACCCCGGTTTCGAACTCTTCGAGACGACGTACGCCACGCGCGATGAAGGCGTGCGCCACTACTCGCGTCATGTTGCGCGACTCGAAGCGAGCGCAGCGTATTTGGGCTTCCCCTTCGACAAGCGCGCTCTGGATGCCCATGTCGCGCAGCAATGCGCGAGCTTTGAAGCGGGCAAGCCGTATAGACTGCGCATCGCGCTCGACAAGAGCGGACGCCTCACGCTGACGAGCGCGCCGCTTGCGCCGTTGTCGTCGGATACGGTGGATGTGCTGCTCGCTGCGGACCGAGGCTTCGCGCCGCAGTCATCCGCCGACGTATTGCTTCGCCACAAAACGACGCGCCGCGCCGACTACGACCGCGCGTGGAAAGCCGCCGAAGCCGAAGGCGCGTTCGACATGCTGTTCACGAACGAGCGCGGCGGACTGACCGAGGGCGGCCGTTCGAGCGTGTTCGTGAAGCTGGACGGAAAGTGGTGGACGCCGCCCTTGAGCGCCGGCGTGCTGCCCGGCGTCATGCGGGCGGTGCTGATGGAGGAACTCGGCGCGTCGGAACGCACGCTGACCGTGCGAGACATCGACCGCGCCGAAGGCTTGCTTCTCAGCAATGCGCTGCGCGGCGCGGTCAACGCAACGTTCAAACGCTAGAGCCGATCACCACTCCGCGACGCTGCCATCCGCGTGACGCCACACCGGATTGCGCCAGCGGTGCCCGCCCTTCGCCATCTCGCGCACCTTCTCCTCGTTGACTTCGATGCCGAGCCCCGGCCCTTGCGGAATCGACACCATGCCGTCGTCGTACTTGAAGACCTCGGGATTCTTGATGTAGTCGAGCAGATCGTTGCCCGTGTTGTAGTGGATGCCGAGACTCTGTTCCTGGATGAACGCGTTGTAGCTCACGGCATCGATTTGCAGGCAAGTCGCGAGCGCAATCGGACCGAGCGGGCAATGCAGTGCGAGCGCGACATCGTAGGCTTCCGCCATCGATGCGATCTTGCGGCACTCCGTCAGCCCGCCGGCGTGCGACGCGTCCGGCTGGATGATATCGACATAGCCGCCCGCGAGAATGTGCTTGAAGTCCCAGCGCGAATACAGCCGCTCGCCGAGCGCAATGGGCGTGCTCGTCTGATTGACGATATCGCGCAGCGCCTCGACGTTCTCCGAAAGCACCGGCTCCTCGATGAACATCAGCTTGAACGGATCGAGTTCTCTCGCCAGCACCTTCGCCATCGGCTTGTGCACGCGGCCATGAAAGTCCACGCCGATGCCCACGTTCGGGCCGACCGCCTCGCGCACGGCGCGCACATTGTCGATCACGCCTTGCACCTTGTCGAAGGTGTCGATCATCTGCAATTCTTCCGAGCCGTTCATCTTCACGGCCTTGAAGCCCCGCTCGACGACCGCGCGCGCGTTGTTCGCGACATCGCTCGGACGGTCGCCGCCGATCCACGAATACACCTTGATCTTGTCGCGCACCTGGCCGCCGAGCAGCGCGTGAATCGGCACGCCATGATGCTTGCCGAGAATGTCCCACAGCGCCTGATCGACGCCCGCGATCGCGCTCATGCCGATCGGGCCGCCGCGATAGAAGCCCGCGCGATACATCACTTGCCACAAGTCTTCGATATGGCGCGGGTCCTTGCCGATCAGATAGTCCGCGAGTTCGTCGACGGCGGCGGCCACCGTGTGCGCGCGGCCTTCGACGACGGGCTCGCCCCAACCGGTGATGCCTTCGTCGGTTTCGATCTTGAGGAAGCACCAGCGCGGCGGAACGATGAAGGTTTCGAGTTTCGTGATTTTCATGTGAGCGTCTCCTACAAGGGTCTCCATAGTAGCAAAAAGCGGCGCGTCTGGTCGTATTAATAGTACTATTGACGGCGGGCGCGCTTTTGGCGTCGCAGGTGTTCGAGCATAATCACGCCCGAATCAACGAGACCGACGAGGAGTGAATCATTCACCGCGATTTGCATGGCCGCGTGGCGCACGAACTGGGCATGGCCATTCTGCGAGGCGACTTCCCGCCCGGCTCGCCGTTGCCGCGCGAGGCGGAGTTGATCGAACGCTTCGGCGTGAGCCGCACCGTGCTGCGCGAGGCGCTGCGCACGCTGACATCGAAAGGGCTCGTCGAATCGCGGCCGAAGGTGGGCACGCGGGTGCGCCCGAAGGACGCGTGGAATCTGCTCGACGCCGACATGCTCGACTGGTACTCGCGCGTCGCGCCGCCCATGCTCTTTGCGCTGAAGCTCCAGGAGATGCGCGAGATGATCGAGCCGTATGCGGCCGCGCTCGCCGCCGCCAATCACGAGCCGGGCACGCTGGAACGGCTGGAACGCGCGCATCGCGCGATGACGGAAGCGCGCAACGTCGACGAATGGGTGCGCGCCGACCTCGACTTTCACTTATGCGTGCTGGCCGCGTGCAGCAACGAGTTGCTGGTGCCGCTGGGCGCGTTGATCGCGCGAACGCTCGAAGGCCAGTTGCGCCTGAATGCGAAGCGCGCCGACGTGTTCAACGCATCGCTGGCCGAACATACGGCCGTGTTCGATGCTATCGCCGCTCGCGACGCCCCGGCGGCGCGGCGCGCGATGGCCAATCTGCTCGGCGTGACACGCGACCGTATCGAAGGCTGACGGCAGGCGAAAAAAAACGCGCGGCGACACAAGTCGCGGCGCGCTTGCCTTGTCGCTAAAACAGCGATCAGGAATGCTTTTCGATCAGTTCGACCTTGTAGCCGTCCGGGTCTTCCACGAACGCGATCACCGTCTTGCCGCCCTTCACGGGACCCGCTTCGCGCGTGACCTTGCCGCCCGCTTCGCGGATGCGGTCGCACGCCTCGGCCGCGTTATCCACTTCAAGAGCGATATGGCCGTAAGCCGTGCCCATTTCGTACTTTTCGACGCCCCAGTTATACGTCAGTTCGAGCACGCTGTTCTCGCTCTCGTCGCCATAGCCGACGAACGCGAGCGTGTACTTGTATTCCGGGTTCTCGCTCTGGCGCAGCACTTTCATGCCGAGAATACGCGTATAGAAATCGATGGAACGCTGCAGGTCGCCGACGCGCAGCATCGTGTGGAGGAGTCGCATGGTGGGGGTCCTGTTGTGATGAACGGCGGCGCAAAGCCGCGATTGCGGGTACGCGAAATTGTACCGTTCGCTCAGAACGCGCGCTTACAGCGTCGGCAGCAGGTCCGGCGGATGGTGCTTCAACGTATGCCGCGCCTCGCGAAACTCCGGGAAGATGGATTCGACGGTGCGCCAGAAACGCGGGCTGTGGTTCATCTCGCGCAAGTGCGCAAGCTCATGCGCGACCACGTAATCGATGATCGACATCGGAAAGTGAATGAGCCGCCAGTTGAGGCGAATCTTGCCGTCGCTCGAACAACTGCCCCAGCGCGTCGCCGCCGACGACAACGCGTACGCGCGGAATTCGACGCCCAGCTTCTGCGCATACACCGCGAGCCGCTCGCCGAAGATGCGCTTCGCTTCGCTTTGCAGCCAGCTCTGCACGCGGTCCTTGATCTGCTGCGCGTCGGCGAGTGCGGGCAGGGCGAGCGCCAGCACGTTGGTCTCGGCATCGAAGGACAGCGCGCTCGCGGCCGCGTTCAGCGACACGCGAATCGTCTTGCCGAGAAACGGAAACTCTGCGCCGTCCTTCCATTCGATGCGCGGCAGCGCGCGTTCCTCGACGCGCGTTTGCCACTCGGCGAGCTTGCGCAGAATCCAGCTTTGCTTGTCGACGATGGCGCTTTCGATATCCGCGATCGTCACCCAGCGCGGCGCGGTGATCGTGAGTCCGGTGGCGTCGATGCAAAAGCCGATGGTGCGGCGCGCCGATCGCTTGAAGCGGTAGTCCAGCGCCCGCGCGCCGAGCACGATGCGCCGCAGTCGCACGCCTTCCGGCAGCGGCGCCGGCTTGGCAGTCGGCTCGGAAGAGGGAAGCTCGCCGCGCAGCGGCGCGGGCGCGGCGGCGGGCGCATGCTCGAACGGAAGATCGAGTTGCAGTGTATCGAGCGCGACGGCGGGGCGCTGTCGCGAGGGAGTCTTCTGCATCGGGTCGGCTTTGCGCTCGCGGCGCAGAAATGACGACAGGAACGAATAAGGCACGCCGCGGCTCTGACTTTCGAGTGCGAGGCCGCGTCAGCGGCCCGCGCCCGCAGCGCCGGCTCGATGCGGCTCGTCGCCCGGCGCGGCATAAGCGAGCGGATCGATACGGCGCATCTCCGTTTCGATCCAGCTCTCGACGCGCGCATTCACTTCTTCGGGCGAGAGTCCGGCGGTATCGATGGGCTTGCCGATCGACACCGTGACTATACCCGGATATTTCATGAACGAATTGCGCGGCCAGACGTGCCCGGCGTTATGCGCGATCGGCACGACAGGCGCGCCCGTGGCCACGGCGAAGCGCGCGCCGCCCGTCTTGTACTTGCCTTGCGCGCCGACGCGCGTGCGCGTGCCTTCCGGAAACATGATGACCCACGCACCTTCGTCCATGCGCGCGCGGCCTTGGCGCGTCACCGATGCGAATGCGTCGCGGCCCTGCGAACGGTCGATGTGCACCATCTTCAGGAGGCCGAGCGCCCAGCCGAAAAACGGCACGTACAGCAACTCGCGCTTGAACACATAGCAGAGCGGGCGCGGCATCAGCGCCGGAAAGGCGAGCGTTTCCCATGCGGATTGATGCTTCGACAGCAGCACGGCCGGGCCATTCGGCAGGTTCTCCATGCCTTCTATCGTGTAGCGAATGCCGACGAGATACCGCAGCACGACGATCGTCGACTTGCACCAGCCCGCCGCCATCCAGTAGCGGTTGTGCGCGCGCATGAACGGAAACGCGATGAAGCAGGCGGTCGCGTACGGCACCGTGTACACGACGAAGTACAGCATCAGCAGCAAAGAACGGATGAAGCGCATGAAGCCCCGAGAGTGCGTGACGAAAAGCGGTCAGTCGTGGTGCCGCGCGAGAAAGTCGAGCGCGAACGCCCGCAGGTCCTTGTGAACCTGCGTGCCCTCGGGCAGGCTGCCTTGCGCGAGCGTTTTTTCGCCCTTGCCGGTCAGCACGAGATGCACCGGAAAGCCGAGCGCCGCGCCCGCCTGAAGATCGCGCAGGGCATCGCCGACGACGGGCGTGTCTTCCGGATCGATCTCGAAACGGTCGATGATCTGCTGCAGCATGCCGGGCTTCGGCTTTCTGCAATCGCACTGGTCTTCGGCCGTATGCGGACAGAAGAAGATGGCGTCGATGCGTCCGCCGACCGCCGCCGCCGCGCGGTTCATCTTCTGGTGCATGGCGTTGAGCGCGGCCATGTCGAAGAGACCGCGCCCGATGCCCGACTGGTTCGACGCAATCGCCACGCGGTAGCCCGCCTGATTCAGCCGCGCGATGGCTTCGAGACTGCCGGGAATGGCGACCCATTCGTCCGGCGACTTGATGAACGCGTCCGAATCGACGTTGATGACGCCGTCGCGGTCCAGAATCACAAGTCGTCTGTTCATGACTTACGCCGCGAGCTTGGAGATGTCGGCGACGCAGTTCATCTGCTGATGCAGCGCGCCGAGCAGGGCGAGGCGATTGTTTCTGAGCGCCGCGTCTTCCGCGTTGACCATCACGTCGTTGAAGAACGTATCGACGCTCTCGCGCAGCGCGGCAAGCGCGCTCAACGCTTCGGTGTAGTTGCGCGCGGCGAGCTGGCTTTGCACGCGCGGCGTCACGCTTTGAATCTGCGCGTACAGATTCTTCTCGGCCGGCTCCACGAGCAGTTCCGGATTCACCGACGAAGGCGCGCCTTGCTCCGACTTCTTGAGAATGTTCGTGATGCGCTTGTTGGCCGCCGCGAGCGATGCCGCTTCCGGCAGCGCCGCGAATTCGCGCACGGCATCCAGACGCGCGACGATATCGTCGAGACGCGTCGGATTCAGGCTGAGAACGGCCTCGATGTCGTTGGCTTCGAAGCCGCGTTCGCGCAACAGGCCGCGCAGACGATCCAGGAAGAACGCATACACGGCTTCCGTCGAATCCGCGACTTGCGGCATGCCGGCGAACTGGCGCTGCGCGGCGGCGACGAGATCGCGCAGGTCGACCGGCAGCTTCTTTTCGAGCAGGATGCGCAGCACGCCGAGCGCATGACGGCGCAGCGCGAACGGGTCCTTCTCACCCGTCGGCGCGAGGCCGATGCCCCAGATGCCGACGATGGTTTCGAGCTTGTCCGCGAGCGCGACCGCCGAGCCGACGCCGGTGGACGGCGTGTCGTCGCCGGAGAAGCGCGGCTGATAGTGCTCCGAGCACGCGAGCGCGACTTCTTCCGGCTCGCCGTCGTGGCGCGCGTAGTAGGTGCCCATCGTGCCTTGCAACTCGGGGAATTCGCCGACCATGTCGGTGAGCAAGTCGGCCTTCGCAAGACGCGCGGCGCGGCGCGTGAGCGCGGCATCGACGCCGATCATCGGGGCGATTTCGCCCGCGAGCGCTTCGAGACGCTGCACGCGTTCGAGCGTGGAGCCGAGCTTGTTGTGATAGACCACGTTTGCAAGCAGCGGCACGCGCTCTTCGAGGCGCTTCTTCTTGTCCTGCGTGAAGAAGAACTTCGCATCTGCGAGACGCGGACGCACCACGCGCTCGTTGCCTTCGATAATCTCGGCGGGCGTTTGCGTATCGATATTGGACACGATCAGGAAACGCGAGCGCAGCTTGCCGTTCTGGTCCGTGAGCGCGAAATACTTCTGGTTCGTCTGCATCGTGAGGATCAGACATTCCTGCGGCACTTGCAGGAACTCCTCGTCGAAGCGGCACTGATACACGACCGGCCATTCGACGAGCGCGTTCACTTCGTCGAGCAGCGACTCCGGCATCACGACGCGGTCTTCACCGGCGAACGCCTGCAATTGCGTGCGGATGGATTCGCGGCGGTCATCGAAATTCGCGACGACATGCGCCTTCGTGCGCAGCGTTTCCGAGTAGTCGTCGGCGCTCGGAATGGCGATGAAACCCTGCGACAGAAAGCGATGGCCGATGGTCGTATCGCCCGCATCGACGCCGAGCGCGCTCACCGGCACGACGTCGCGGCCGTGCATGGCGACAAGGCGCTGCACCGGACGCACGAATTGCACGTTGGTGCCGTCCGGACGCTGATACGTCATGACCTTCGGGATCGGCAGCTTGGTGAGCGTTTCGTCGAGCGCGGCTTGCAGGCCGTCGGCGAGCGTCGCGCCGGGCGCGGCATAGCGCAGGAAGAACGCCTCGGCCTTGCCGTCCTGCGCGCGTTCGAGTTCGGCGAGCGGGAAGTCGGGGAAGCCCAGCGCGGCGAGTTTCTTCGCGAGCGGCGGCGTGGGATTGCCTTCCTTGTCGAGCGCGACCGAGACCGGCAGCACTTTTTCGCGGACCTGCTTCTCGGGCGCGACATCGCGCACGTTGCGGATCAACACGGCAAGGCGGCGGGGCGTCGCATACTGTTCGAACGATACGGCGCCTTCGATCAGATCGCGGGCGGCGAGCCGCTCGACGATGCCTTCGGCGAACGCGGTGCCGAGACGCGCGAGGGCTTTCGGCGGGAGTTCTTCGGTGAGCAGCTCGACGAGCAGGGAAGCGTGATTGGATTGCGTCATTGTTCTGTCTTGCCTCGTCAAACCTGATCGTTGTTGCGCGTTTCGCCCGGCGGCGCGCTTTCCACCTTCAGCGGCGGCGCCCAGGCCGGACGCGCGGCTTCCTGCTGATCGGTGACGAGCTCTGCGGCGGCGTGCACCGGATTGCCGAGCATCGGGAAGCCGAGACTTTCGCGGGAATCGTAATAAGCCTGCGCGACGAGACGCGAGAGCGCCCGAATGCGGCCGATATACGCCGCGCGCTCGGTCACGGAAATGGCGCCGCGCGCATCGAGCAGATTGAACGTATGGCCGGCCTTCAGCACGAGTTCATACGCAGGCAGCGCAAGCTTCGCCTCAATCATCTTCTTCGCTTCGGCTTCGTAGCTGTTGAAGAAGTTGAAGAGCAGATCGACGTTCGCGTGTTCGAAGTTGTAGGTGGACTGCTCGACTTCGTTCTGGTGATACACGTCGCCGTAGGTCAGGCGGCGCAGCACCTTGCCGTTCGGGCCGTCTTCTTCCCATTCGGTCCAGACGAGGTCGTACACGTTCTCGACTTTCTGCAAATACATGGCGAGGCGTTCGAGACCATACGTGATCTCGCCGAGCACCGGCTTGCAGTCGAGGCCGCCTACCTGCTGGAAGTACGTGAACTGCGTCACTTCCATGCCGTTGAGCCACACTTCCCAGCCGAGTCCCCATGCGCCGAGCGTCGGGTTCTCCCAGTCGTCCTCGACGAAGCGCACGTCGTTCTGCTTCAGATCGAAACCGAGTGCTTCGAGCGAGCCGAGATACAGATCGAGGATGTTCTCAGGCGCGGGCTTGAGCACGACCTGATACTGATAGTAGTGCTGCAGGCGGTTGGGGTTCTCGCCGTAACGGCCGTCCTTCGGGCGGCGCGACGGCTGCACGTAGGCGGCGCGCCACGGCTCGGGACCGATCGCGCGCAGGAAGGTGTGCACGTGCGAGGTGCCCGCGCCGACTTCCATGTCGATGGGCTGGAGAAGCGCGCAGCCCTTGTCGTTCCAATAGGACTGCAGCGTCAGGATGATTTGCTGAAAGGTGAGCATGGTTGCTTTTTTCGGGGCGGACGCGGCGCGGCCATCGTCGAGACAGATGCGACTAACAGGCTCGGCCACATCGCTTAAACGCATGATTCTAGCGTATTGGCCGGGCGTGCAGCGTCGGCGGCGCGGGGATGACCGGGGCGTCTCGATTGGGCAAACTCGGGATTGGCTCTGAGGAAACTTGGGCATTGGTGTCATTGTGTAATGTTTCAGTACAGACGCCCGGTTTGAAGAATCGTCGTGTTAAAAAATCCAATCCGCGCGTCGTCACATTCGACTATCGCTGAGATGACGATCCGCCGACCAAGAACACGAATCGACAACCGCCGAAGATGCAAGACCAAAGTAGTTATCAGCAAGCGCTGGCGCATTACGAAGGCGGCCAGTTCGACCAGGCGCTGAAGGCGTTGGCGCCGCTTCTGGAACAGGATGCGGTCGATGCCGAAGTTCTGAACACAGCCGCGATCTGCGCGCTCAAACTCAATCGGGAAGAGGAAGCAGAAGCACTGTGGCAGAAGGCGCTTCGGGCTGAACCGAACTCCGTAGGTGTCTATTCGAACTACGCTATTCTGCTTTCCCGGCAAGGAAAATATGAAGCAGCGCAATTAGCCTACGAGCGAGCGCTGTCGATCAATCCCACGTTCGTGGAAGCGCAGTTCAACCTCGCGCTCCTCTTCGTTCGGCAGAAGCGGTGGCACGAGGCCGAGATCGAGTTGTCCAGAGCGCTCGCTTTGCGCGACGATATCGCGGACATCCACTTCCACCGTGGCGCGGCCCTAGAAGCGTTGGGTCGGCCACAGGAAGCGGCCGGTTCCTATGAGCGCGCGTACGCGCTTTGTCCGCAGAACGTATCGGCCCTTTTGGAACGTGCGAAGATAGAACTGGCGCTAGTAAAGTGGGATCGCGCAGAGCAAGCCTATGGGGAAGCGGTGGCGCGCCTGCCCGACGTTGGCTGGCTGCGGTTCAGGCTCGGTCTGGCCCTGGAACAACAACACAAACTCGATGACGCCGAGGCAGCATATCGCGAGGCCATTGCGTTAAGCCCGGAATTGGCCGAGGCGCATAACAACCTCGGAAACGTGCAACTGAGGCTGCGTCGTTTCACGGACGCATTAAGGTCGTTGGAAGCGGCGGCCCGCTTGCGCCCGAACGATGCTACGGTGCAGAGCAATCTTGCCGGGGTAATGGTCGATTTGGAGCGGCTTCAAGAGGCAGAGGCACTGTATCGAAAAGCGTTGACGCTCGACCCAGAGCACGCAACCGCCAGGTTTCACCTGTCATTGCTGTTGCTTAGTCAGGGACGCTACACCGAAGGGTGGCCGATGCACGAGGTCCGGTTCGATCCGCGTTTGCCAGGTGAGACGGCCTGTCTGCCGACTGTCGAGTATCCCCAGTGGCAAGGGGAATCGCTGCTAGGCAAATCAATCGTGGTCCTCGTCGAACAGGGCTTGGGCGATGGCGTTCAATTCAGCCGATACTTCCCGCTCATCGCGATGCGCGGCGCGTCCAAGCTCACGGTGGTCTGCGCACGACCGCTCATGCGCCTGTTCCAGCAAATGGAAAGCGTTAGCGAATGCATCGGTGTCGAGGCGTTTCATCGCCTGCCGCCTCACGATTTCTGGTGCTTCTCGATGAGCCTGCCGCTTCGCTTCGAAACTACCCTGGACACCATTCCGCGGACGATGCCGTATCTGCGGCCGTTGGCGAAGGATGTGCCGCGCTGGAAACGTCGCATGCCGGCCGGTAGACCAAGAGTCGGCCTTGTTTGGGCCGGAGATCCTCGACTCCACAGCCCGCCTATGACAGAAGTCGACCGGCGGCGTTCGATCCGTGCACGAAGCTTTCTGCCGCTATTGAACGTAGCAGGCATTGAGTTCGTGAGTCTGCAGAAAGGTGAGGCGAGTCGTGCGCAGTTGGCAGAATTGCCCGACGACAGGCGTCCATTTGACCCAATGGACAGCGTCGACGATTTCGCCGATACGGCCGCGATCGTCTCTCTGCTCGACCTGGTCATTGCTGTGGATACGTCCGTCGCGCACCTTGCAGGCGCGCTGAACAAGCCTGTGTGGATTCTGTCGCGCTTCGACGCGTGCTGGCGCTGGTTGCGCGATCGCGATGACTCGCCTTGGTACCCCTCAGCGCGGCTATTTCGGCAGAAGCAACCGGGTGAATGGGACGAGGTCATTCAGCGCGTCGCGCATGAATTGCGCGAGTGGGCTGCCTGCAGTCATTGAACTCGCGGTCCGAGTGAGGCCTGCTTCGTGTCGTCGAGGTGCTTGTTCCAAGCTGCGCGGGCCTGCGCCACGTAGGACTCCACCGCGTGACGCAACTTGTGCACCGCCTCGACCGGGCTGTCGAGTTCGCCCATCATGCGGCGGAAATAGAGTGCCACGTGACTATCGGAATGGTAGTGATTGAACACGTTTTTTGGACCAGTCAGTCTGATGCATTTAAACAGCACCATGATGGCCGACTGTAGCGTGCCGTCCTCGCCGCCGTACTGACGATACACGTCGTCTTCGGGAAAGCCGCCCAACGCCAGGATGGCGGTCCGGCGAATGAGGAGACTGCTGATGATCATGTTGTTCATGATCTCGGCATGGTGCGCGAACCCGGAGAACCCGACGACGTTGGGCGGATATCCCACGAATGCCACGTTGAGCCGCACGACGTGTTGTTCCGGCGCCATCCGAAGCGTGCCGACCGCTCGAGCAAGGGCGCCGGGCAATATTCGTCATCGGCGTCGAGGAACGCGAGGAGCGGATGCGCAGCGTATTGGGCGCCGAGATTCCGCGCGCGTGCAGCCCCTCCGTTCGCCGGTGTTTGCAGCAGTTGAACACGTGCGTCAGTGAGTGCGATGCTTCTTGCGATATCTAGTGATGTGTCTTCCGAGCCATCATCGACGACTATGATCTGCGCAGCTTCCGGCTGCGCGAGGCAACTGTTGAGCGCGCGAACGAGCGTTGCGGCAGCGTTGAAACATGGGATGACGATGGAAACTTCAGCGGGCGTAAGGGCAGCGTGCATGGTGGGACGGTTGGTTGATGGGTCGGATCGGCGCACAGTCTATGAATTTTGTCTGGACTCCGAACAGTGCGCGAGAAGGTCGGATTAGAGCGGGTGAAGGCGTCGACGCCAAGGCCGACGCCTTCACCCGCTATTTTCTTCTCCCCGGCGCAAACGCAAACCCCACCACCAGCAACAGCAGCGACACCACGATCACCGTCGCATTACCGCTCGTCACATACGGCGTGCGCCCCGACGTGCCCTGTACGCGTGCTTCTAGCACCCCGGTCGCAAACGTCGGCAGCCGCGACACGACATCGCCGTTTGCCGCGATCACCGCCGTCATGCCCGTGTTCGTCGCCCGCAGCGTCGGCCGGCCGGTTTCGATCGAACGCATGCGCGCGATTTGCAGATGCTGATCGAGCGCGATGGTATTGCCGAACCACGCGAGATTCGTCGAGTTCACGAGAATGCCCGCGGGCGTTTCCTGCTCGCGCAGCGTGCGCGCGATCTCTTCGCCGAAGATGTCCTCGTAGCAAACATCGACGGCGACCGGCTGGTTATGCACGAAGAACGGCCTCTGCGTGACGGGACCGCGCGCGAGATCGCCGAGCGGAATGCCCATCAGGTTCACGAACCAGTGAAAGCCGAGCGGCACGAATTCGCCGAACGGCACGAGATGATGCTTGTCGTAGCGATACACATCGTTCACGCCCGGCGTGATGCCGAAGAGGCTGTTCGTGAAGTCGGTCGGGCGTCCGTTCGGCTGAATCGTGACGCCGATCGCGCCGAAAAGAATCGACGAATTCGTGCTGTCCGCGAAACTGCGGATTGCGCTCGCGAACGCCGGCGGCACCTGAACGGCCAGCACGGGCAGCGCGGTCTCCGGCGTGACGATCAGATCGGCCGGCTTCTCGGTGATGAGCCGCTTGTACAGCGCGAGCGATTCGTCGACGCCCGCCTGCTCGAACTTCATCTCCTGCTTTACATTGCCTTGAAGCAGACGCACGTCGAGCGGCGCGTTCGCGGGCGTCGTCCATTGCACGAGCGAGAGCAGCATGCCGGCGACGATCAGCGCAAGCGCCGTCAATGCGGGCGCCAGCGCGCGCCGCCGCATCCCGCGAAACGCGACCACCGCCTGCACGATGCACGCAGCCACGAGCGCGAGCACCCACGCGACGCCGTACACGCCGGCAATCGCGCCGAACCCGGAGAGCGGGCCGTCCACTTGCGCATAGCCGCTCGCGAGCCACGGAAAGCCGGTGAACACGAGTCCGCGCAGCCATTCGCCGAGCGCCCAGGCGCTGGCGAACGCAAACGCGCCGTGCCAGGTGGGCGCGTAGCGCGGCGATGCGTCGATCTCGCGGGCGGTAACCGCGTCTTCGTCGCCGAAGCGGGCGCGTCCCGCGACGAGCGACCAGACGAGGCTCGACAACGCCGGATACACCGCGAGATAAAGCGAAAACAGCGCGACCGCGGCGGCGGCGAGCGGCGCGGCCATGCCGCCATAGTCGTGCATGCTCACATACAGCCACCAGACGCCCGTGACGAAGTTGCCGAAGCCGAAGGCCCAGCCGGTTGCCGCCGCGCTTTTCCAGCCGCTCGTGCGCGACAGCCACGCAAAGAAGCACGCGAAGATGACGAGTTCGATCCAGCCGCCGTGCGGCGTCGGCGCGAACGACAGCGTGTTCGCCGCGCCGAGCACAGCCGCGACGAGGTAATGCCAGAACGGGAGGGCACGAGGCGCAGCGGAAGCGGTGACGTCGCGTTGACGCGAGAGGGAGCGAAACGGTGAATCGGCCATGGATTGCTAGTCGGCGGAAGCGAAAGGGTGATTCTCGAAGCGGTGGGCGGCGCGCGCGCCGCCGGTCAGTCGCGCAGCTCGCTCTCGTCGTCGCCGGGCTGACGCGGCTGCTGCGTGAGATTGGGCACGCGCCGCACGAGCAGCACGTGAACCTGGCGGGCGTCGCCGCGAAGAATCTCGAACACGAAGTCGTCGATGCGCACCTTCTCGCCGCGATGCGGCACGCGCCCGAAGCGGTGCGTGACGAGCCCGCCGATGGTGTCGACTTCCTCGTCGGAAAAGTCGGTGCCGAATTCTTCGTTGAACTGTTGAATGCCCGTCAGCGCGCGCACGCGGAACTTGCCGTCCGGCGACGCGATGATATTGCCGGTTTCCTCGTCGAAGTCGTATTCGTCCTCGATGTCGCCGACGATCTGCTCCAGCACGTCCTCGATGGTGATGAGACCCGCGACGCCGCCGTATTCATCGACGACGATCGCGATGTGATTGCGGTTCACGCGGAAGTCGTGCAGCAGCACGTTGAGCCGCTTCGACTCGGGAATGAACACGGCGGGGCGCAGCATGCCGCGCACGTCGAACTCTTCTTCGGCGTAATAGCGCAGCAGGTCTTTCGCGAGCAGCACGCCGATGACGTTGTCGCGGTTGCCCTCGTACACCGGATAGCGCGAGTGCGCTTTCTCCAGTACGAAGGGAATGAATTCGGCGGGCGTATCCGCGATGTTGATGGCGTCCATCTGGGCGCGCGGAATCATGATGTCGCGCGCGCAGAGATCGGACACCTGAAAGACGCCTTCGATCATCGAAAGCGAATCGGCGTCGAGCAGGTTGCGCTCGTGGGCGTCCTGCAGCACTTCGAGAAGCTCGTCGCGCGACTCGGGTTCGTGCGAGATGAAATCGGTCAGACGCTCGAGCAGCGAGCGTTTTTCCTGCGGTTTGTCGGCGTGGCGTCGACTGGGATAGGGTTCGTTCATAGCGGAGCGCCCGGGAAGACCCGGGCGCGAATTAACAGAAACTTAAGCATACACCAAGGTAAAACGCGGCCTGCGTGGTGCGGCGCGCTTAGCGAAACGCTCCACGATGCTAGCCGATCGATATGCAAAATAGGTGTCAGGCGGGCATCGTTAGCCGATCGGCCCACGCTCTCTTCGGCCCGCGAGAAGATCACTCGCCGCCCTGGCAACGTCGGAGCAGCGCCTCGAGCGCGCGGTCCGGCATGCCGCATTCGCGCAAGGCTTCTACCGTGCGGCTCACGTAATCGAGCGTGGTGCCGTATCGGCCGCTCGCGCAGCCGAACACCGTGCGGATCACCGGATCGGCGAGCTTGCCTGTGTACGACGTGGCGTCGCGGCGCATGACGAACGCGAGCGCCTCGACGCGTCGTCCGTCGATGAGCGTGCACGGCAGCCATGCCGGACGATACGAGGCCATCGACATCTCGCGTCTCCACAGCACGTCGAGATGCGCTTCCGTGTCCGGGCCGCCGAGGCGAAACGCCATGCCGGTGCAGGAGCCGCCGCGATCCAGCGCGAGCACGAGCCCCGGCTGCTCCGGCGTGCCGCGATTCACGCGCGACCACAGATACAGCCCGCGATGATAGCCATGCACTTTGCCGCGCACGGCTTCGAGCGTCGGCAGGCCGGGATTCCAGATGAGCGAGCCATAGCCGAAGAGCCACAGGTCCGACGCGCGGTCCCAATGCGAAAGCGCCGCTTCGCGCGATGCGGCGAGTTCCTCATCGGTGAGAAGCGGCGTGTCGAGTAGCGCGGGCGGATAGTCCGGGCGAGGCTGCTGCGGATCGAGCGGCGGGCTCTCGATAGCGGGCGTGGACTCGGGTGTCTTGTCGTTCACGGTGCGGACGGGGCAGCGGATCGGCGAAAGTCAGACCAATGGCACGTACGGATCGGGGAAGCCGAGAGACTGCATGATATCCGTCTCGATGGATTCCATCTCTTGCGCTTCGCTTTCGACCTCGTGATCGTAGCCCTGCGCATGCAGCGTGCCGTGGACGATCAGATGCGCGTAATGCGCGTCGAGCGGCTTGCCTTGCTCGCTGGCTTCCCGTTCGACCACCGGACAGCACAGAATCAGATCGCCCGAAACGGGATCGTCTTCGGATTCCGCATATGCGAAGGTCAGCACGTTCGTCGCGTAATCCTTCTGCCGATACGTGCGATTCAGCATGCGGCCTTCTTCTTCGTCGACGAAGCGGACCGTCAACTCGGCGTCGGCAAAGAGCGACGCCTTGATCCAGCGGGCGACCGTCGCGCGGGACAACAGCGCCTTGTGCGACGGAAACGCCTTTGCAGCCGGGAACTGCAGGTTCAGCGTGAGGCTCGGCTTCATGCAGGTTTTTGCGACTGCTGGGCCGCGCGCGCTGCCTCGGCGAGCGCGGCGTCTTTTTGCGACTGCGCGTCGTAAGCCTCGACGATGCGCGCGACGAGCGGGTGCCGCACCACGTCCGCCGACGTGAAATGCGTGATGGCGATGCCGCGCACTTCCGACAGCACGTGCTGCGCTTCGATCAGCCCGCTCTTGTGGCCGCGCGGCAGGTCCACCTGCGTCGTGTCGCCGGTCACGACCGCCTTCGAGCCGAAGCCGATACGCGTGAGGAACATCTTCATCTGCTCGGGCGTGGTGTTCTGCGCCTCGTCGAGAATGATGAACGCGTGGTTCAGCGTGCGGCCGCGCATGTAGGCGAGCGGCGCGATTTCGATCATCTGGCGCTCGAACATCTTCGCGGTCTTGTCGAAGCCGAGCAGATCGTAAAGCGCGTCGTAGAGCGGGCGCAGGTACGGATCGACCTTCTGCGCGAGATCGCCGGGCAGGAAGCCGAGCCGCTCGCCCGCTTCGACGGCCGGGCGCGTCAGCACGATGCGCTTGACCTGATCGCGCTCCAGCGCATCCACGGCGCAGGCGACGGCCAGATACGTCTTGCCCGTGCCGGCCGGCCCGATGCCGAACGTCACGTCGTGCGCGACGATCTGCTTCAGATACTGGCGCTGCATGGGCGTTCGGCCACGCAGGTCGGCGCGGCGCGTGTACAGCGTCGGGCCGTGGTCTTCGTCCTCGCCGAGGTCCATCGTGGCGCTCGGCTCGTCGAACGGGTGATCCGGGTCGCCGCGGAAACGCGGGTCGTTCTGCCCGTCGTCCTCGCCGTTCTGGCCGGCTTCTTTCGCTAGCCGCGCCGCATGGCTTGCTTCGACGAGCGCGAGCTGAATATCGTCGACGGAAATCGGATCGCGGGCGCGGTTGTAGAAGTTTTCGAGCGCCGCGAGCGCGACTTTGGCGCCCCGGCCACGAATCGAAATCTTGTGCCCGCGTCGCGACAGCGTCACGTCGAGCGCCTGTTCGATCTGTCTCAGATTTTCGTCGAGCGGGCCGCAGAGGTTCGCGAGCCGCGCGTTGTCTTCGCGCGGAGCGGTGAATTCGAGATGCTGCTGGGGAGCGTTCTTCAAGGCGGGGTGGGTGTCCTGTCCGGTCTCGTAGGATTAATTGGCAAGCTCGGGGGCGGCCGTCTCGGGTGCGAGCACGAGCGCGCCGCGAAGCGAATGCGGATACGCGTGGTTGATCTCGACATCGATCATCTGGCCGATGAGTCGCGCATGCGAAGCGAGCGGCGCCGGGAAGTTGACGACGCGATTGTTCGCCGTGCGTCCGGCGAGCTCGCTCGGATCCTTGCGCGACGGGCCTTCCACCAGAATGCGCTGCACCGTGCCGACCATCGAATTGCTGATTCTCACGACGTTTTCCTCGATCGTCGCCTGCAAATGCTGCAAGCGCCTGAGCTTGACCTCGCGGGGCGTTTCGTCATGCAGGTTTGCAGCCGGCGTGCCTGGTCGCGGGCTGTAGATGAAAGAGAAGCTCGTGTCGTAGCTCATTTCCTCGACGAGGGCCATCATCTTGGCAAAATCGTCCTCGGTTTCGCCGGGGAAGCCAACGATAAAGTCCGTCGACAGCGACAAATCCGGGCGAATCGCCCGCAGCCGCCGGATGACCGACTTGTATTCGAGCACGGTGTAGCCGCGTTTCATCGCCATCAGAATGCGGTCGGAGCCGTGCTGCACCGGCAAATGCAGGTGCGAAACGAGCTTCGGCACCTTCGCGTACGTGTCGATGAGGCGCTGCGTGAATTCCTTCGGGTGCGAAGTCGTGTACCGAATGCGTTCGATGCCCGGCACCTCCGCGACGTACTCGATGAGCGTCGCGAAGTCCGCGATTTCATGCGCGCCGGCCGTCAACGCGCCCCGGTAGGCGTTCACGTTCTGGCCGAGGAGCGTCACTTCGCGCACGCCCTGATCGGCGAGACCGGCGATTTCGGTCAGCACATCATCGAGCGGGCGCGACACTTCCTCGCCGCGCGTGTAAGGAACGACGCAATAGCTGCAGTATTTGCTGCACCCTTCCATGATCGAGACGAACGCGCTCGGACCCTCGACGCGCGCCGGCGGCAGATGATCGAACTTTTCGATTTCCGGAAAGGTGATGTCCACCTGCGCGCGGCCCGTGGCGCGCCGCTTGTCGATCATGGCCGGCAAGCGATGCAGCGTCTGCGGTCCGAAGACGATATCGACGTAAGGCGCGCGCGCCACGATCGACGCGCCTTCCTGACTCGCGACGCAACCGCCCACGCCGATCAGCAGGTTCGGATTCGCTTCCTTCAGTTCGCGCACGCGGCCGAGGTCGGAGAACACCTTCTCCTGCGCCTTCTCGCGCACGGAGCACGTATTGAAGAGAATGACGTCCGCGTCTTCGGGCGTGTCGGTCTTGACGAGTCCTTCAGCGGCACCGAGCACGTCGACCATTTTGTCGGAGTCGTACTCGTTCATCTGGCAGCCGAAGGTCTTTACGTAAACTTTCTTGGTCATGAATGGTCGCCGGTCGCAGTGGTTAACCTGGGGGCGTATTGAGAACGGATGGAATTGAGCGGTTTTGCGCGAAACTGCGCAACTTTCGCTTGGCGTTAGCCGCATATTATAGCCCGCAGCGCCTTGTGACGCTCGCCGGCCGGTAGAGCGGTCAGACGGTCTGCTTCCATCACGCATCCGCCCATGCCTTCGCTGCGGCGACCGCTCGCCGCCATCCGGCAAGACGCGGTTCGACGTCGGACGCTGGCATCGACGGTGTGAACCGCCGGTCCAGCTGCCATTGCGCTTTCAGTTCGCCAAGGTCTTTCCAGTAGCCCACCGCGAGCCCGGCGAGATAGGCTGCGCCGAGCGCGGTGGTTTCCGCTACGCGCGGGCGCACCGTGTCGACGCCCAGCATGTCGGCCTGGAACTGCATCAGCAAGTCGTTGGCGCACGCGCCGCCATCCACACGCAACTGCGCGATGGGCATGCCCGAGTCCGCTTCCATGGCTCGCAACACGTCGAGCGATTGATACGCGATGGATTCGAGCGCCGCCCGCGCGATGTGGCTCGACGTTGTGCCGCGCGTGACGCCGAACAGCGTTCCGCGCGCACGCGCATTCCAGTGCGGCGCGCCGAGCCCGGCGAAGGCGGGGACCAGATACACGCCGTCGCTGTCGGGCACGGCGCGCGCAAGCCCTTCGACCTCGCTCGCGCTTCGGATAAGCCCGAGTCCGTCCCGCAGCCATTGCACGACTGCGCCGGCGATAAAGATGCTGCCTTCGAGCGCGTAATCGACGCGATCCCCGATCTGCCACGCAACCGTCGTCACCAGGTTGTTGCGCGACTCGATCGGTTTGTCGCCCGTATTCATGACGAGAAAGCAGCCCGTGCCGTACGTGTTCTTCACCATGCCGCTTTCCGTGCACATCTGGCCGAAGAGCGCGGCGTGCTGATCCCCCGCGATGCACGCGATCGGGATTTCGGCGGCGAGAAAACTGCCGTGCGTCGTTCCGTACACTTCGGATGACGCGTGCACTTCGGGAAGCATGCTGCGCGGAATGTCGAAGGCGTCGAGCAGTTCGTCGTCCCAGCGGCGCGCGTGTATGTCGAAGAGCATGGTGCGCGACGCGTTCGTGATATCGGTGATGTGCATGCCCCGGCGCGTGAAGTTCCAGACGAGCCAGCTATCCACGGTTCCGAACGCGAGCCGTCCTTGCCTGGCTTTGTCCCGCGCGCCTTCGACGTTATCGAGAATCCAGCGGATTTTCGTCGCGGAGAAATAGGCGTCGATAGGCAGGCCGGTTTTGGCGCGGACCATCGGCTCGAGGCCGCGCGCCTTGAATTCATCGCAGAGCGCGGCGGTGCGGCGGTCCTGCCAGACGATCGCGTTGTACACCGGCTTGCCGGTCTCGCGATCCCAGACGATGGTGGTCTCGCGCTGATTGGTGATACCCAAAGCCGCGATCGACGATGCGCTCAGCCCCGCGCGCGTCACGGCTTCGGCCGCGACGCCCGCCTGAGTCGACCAGATTTCCTGCGGATCGTGCTCGACCCAGCCGGCACGAGGATAGATCTGCCGAAACTCTTTCTGAGCGACGGACACGATGTTCCCGCTCCTGTCGAACAGCATGGCGCGCGAACTCGTCGTGCCCTGGTCGAGCGCGAGGACGATTTGATCCTGCATGGTCATCTCCGAGGTTGAGCGGGCATCCGCCATGCGAAGTCCGCATGCGCAATCTATCGGAGCCGCGGCGCGCGGACAACCTGGCCGAATGGCATAAGCAAAATGGACGGTCCATGCTCGCCGTGATTCGGCCTATGCCATTCGGCCGAGTGGCAAGGACGCGGCGATCGTCCGATACTGGCGGCTCAATCGAGCGATGGGTGACTGCAATGCGAAAGTGGATCGCGACGGGCACGGTTGCGGCAGCCGTACTGGCCGGCTGCGTAACGACGCCTAGTCTGGAGGGATCATTCGGCGCGCCGTCTTTCGGCGCGCTTCAGGACATGTGCGGGATGGCGTCGACGGATTGGGGCGCCGACGCGCAGTCCGTGTACTCGGCCTTCTTCGACGCGTACGTCGCCGAGCGGCGCGGCGCGCTGTCGAAACATCGCTTCTGCGCGTTTCAGGCGGGAATCGCGGAACGGCACCGCGCGTATGTCGCGAATCCGGGTCCGACAGCGCAGAGCGCATGGGCCAACTTCCTGCTTGATCAGCGCGCGCAGGCGCTGAGTTGGCGAGCGGCCGTCGATCCGACGTTGCGAGGGGGGTAAAGCTCGGGGGAAGGGACGCGGCCGGCGGCACGCGTCCCCCACGCTGCTACGAGAACCGCTTGAAGGCCTTGATCGTGGAATCGCCGGTTGCGGTGAGCCGCCATTGCTGTCGGCCGGAGGCGAGTTGTTCGAGCTGGACGAGCTGGCGTTCGAGCAGGGCGTCGAGTTCCTCGCGTTCCATGTCGACCTGGTTGGGCGCTTCCTGAACCAAAAGCAGCGTGGCAAATTCGTGCGGACTCAGCATCGTGTTCTCCATGACGACCGAAGCGCAGACGGCCAGCGGCGACCGGCTCCTCGCTTCGAAACGTTGCGCGGGAAAACTGCAACTGCCGGGCAGCACGTGTATTTCTTCAATGCGCTGCCGGGAATTGGGATTGTAGGCAAGCGTCTGAGGAGTGCCAATCATACCGGTGAAAATTTCGGCTTTGACTTTTGGCGGCTTCGAAAGCGGTTGGTCAAAGAGGCCGATTTGCAGAATCCACGTGAAGACTGCGCTGCACTGCACACTGAAAGAGCTCGCCGCGAACTCATGCTGACGTTTCATTAATCTATACGATAAATGAATTTGTTCCGGCTTACGGTGGCAATGCAATATGCTTCTTTTGCCGCATCAACGATTAACTGTCAGTGTGCTTTGCACGCGTATCGCCGCCCGTAACTCGGATTTCATTCATGAACCGCTTCAATTGGCAGAACCCGTATCCCACTCCGCGCCTTCCCGTGTTCGCGCGGAACATCGTTTCGACCTCGCATCCGCTCGCCGCGCAAGCCGGTCTGCGCATGCTGTGGAAAGGCGGCAATGCCGTCGACGCGGCCATCGCGGCAGCGGCGGCCATCACTATCGTGGAACCGGTATCGAACGGTCTGGGCGGCGATGCTTTCGCGCTGGTGTGGGACGGCAGCAAGCTGCACGGGCTCAACGCGTCGGGCGTGGCGCCGGCGGCATGGAACGTCGACTACTTCCGCCGCAAGTATGGCGAAGAAAACGGCCTGGCACGCCAGCCCAAGCGCGGATGGGACACCGTGACGGTCCCGGGCGTCATCGCCGGGTGGGAAGCGTTGCATGCCAAGTTCGGGTTGCTGCCGTTCGCCGATCTGATGGAGCCGGCCATCGGAATCGCGGAGCGCGGTCATGCGGTGGCGAGCATCGTCGCGTACAAGTGGGCGGCGGCTGTCCCTGAAATGAAAGATCAACCCGGCTTTGCGGATGTGTTCATGCCGCACGGCCGCGCCCCCGAAGTCAGCGAGCTCGTGCGCATGCCGGGTCACGCCAATACGTTACGCGCGCTCGCGGAACACGGCCCACGCGCGTTCTACGAGGGCGAAGTCGCCGAACGCATTGCGGCGTTCGCACGCGAGGGCGGCGGCGCGATGACGCTGGACGACCTGCGGAACTATCGCGCGGAGTGGGTCGAGCCGATCAGCAAGGATTATCGCGGCTACACCGTCCACGAGATTCCGCCGAACGGGCAGGGTATCGCGGCGCTCATCGCGCTCGGCATTCTCGACAAGTTCGATGTCAGCGCGCTGACGGTCGATCGTATCGAGTCGCAGCATCTGCAAATCGAAGCCATGAAGCTCGCGTTCGCCGACGTCTACCGCTACGTCGCCGATCCGCGCTCGATGGAAGTCACGCCCGAGCAGATGCTCGACGACGCCTATCTCACCGAGCGCGCGAAGCTTATCGACCCGGCGCGAGCCACGCAGTTCGACTTCGGCATGCCGAAGGCGGGCGGCACGATCTATATGTCGGTGGCCGACGAGCGCGGCATGATGGTGAGCTTCATCCAGTCGAACTACATGGGCTTCGGCTCGGGCGTGGTCGTGCCGAATACCGGCATCTCGCTGCAGAACCGTGGCTGCGGCTTCTCGATGGACCCGAAATCGGCGAACGTCGTCGAGGGCGGCAAGCGCCCGTTCCATACGATCATCCCGGCATTCCTCACGCAGGACGTCGGCGGCCGACGCGACGCAGTGATGAGCTTCGGCGTCATGGGCGGCGACATGCAGCCGCAAGGGCATCTGCAGTCGATCGTGCGCATGCTCGACTACGGTCAGCAGCCGCAGGCGGCTTGCGACGCGCCGCGCTGGAAGGTGAACCGCGATTTCACCATCGACATCGAAGCTACGCTCGATCTCGAGACGGCTCGCGCGCTCGAGGGCATGGGCCATACGATCAAGTCCATCGACGATCCGTACATGGACTTCGGCTCGGGTCAATACATCTGGAAGCTGGATCGCGACGATCCCGACCGCGGTTACGTCGCAGCGAGCGACAGCCGCCGCGACGGCCTCGCCGCCGGCTTCTAGCAATGCTTACGGCTGCCTGCGTTCGCGCAGACAGCCGGCCTTCCATGAGTTTTCACCCTCGCAGTGCGCCAAGCGCCGTGCGAACGGTGGCGCACGTCCGCGCATTGCTGTAATGAGCCGAGAGCACGAGATGACGCAACACGAAAAAACTTTGAACGAAGCGGTGCACGAAACACCGCTTGCAGGCCGCTCGGCCGTTGCCCATGGCGCCGACAACTCGCATCCGCCGGCCGCCACGCTGTCGAAGGCGATGGTTCGCCGCATCGTGTTTTCGTCGTCGGTCGGCAATGCGCTCGAATGGTTCGATTTCCTCGTCTACGGCTATTTCGCGGCGCTCATCGCGAAGGCGTTCTTCCCATCGCACGACGAATGGCTTTCGACGATGCTCGCCATCGGCACCTTCGGCATCTCGTTCCTGATGCGTCCGCTGGGCGCGATCGTGCTCGGCATCTACGCCGATCGCAACGGCCGCAAGGCCGCGCTGACGCTCGCCATTCTGCTGATGATGATCGGCACGCTGACCATGGCGGCGATGCCGTCGTATCAGCACATTGGCATTGCGGCGCCGCTTCTGATCCTGCTTGCGCGGCTGATTCAGGGCTTCGCCGTGGGCGGTGAGTTCGGTAGCGCGACGGCGTTCATGGTGGAGCATAGTGAAGCGCGTCGCGGCTACTACGCGAGCTGGCAGTTCGCGAGTCAGGGGCTCGCCGCGATCATGGCCGCCGCGTTCGGCTCGCTCTTGACCGCGTGGCTGCCGCAACCGCAACTCGAGTCGTGGGGCTGGCGCATTCCGTTCGTGTTCGGCCTGCTCATCGGGCCGGTCGGCTATTACATCCGCTCGCACCTCGACGAAACGCCGGAGTTCCTCGCGTCCCGGCCGGCCCGCACCGACGCTCGCGCGCCGGGCGTCTCGTTCTCGAATCAGTGGATCAATTTGCTGCTCGCGGTCGGTATCGTCGCGCAATCGACGGTCGGCGTGTATGTGCTGCAACTCTACATGCCGATGTATGCCGTCAAGCAACTCCATCTGCCCGCCACGGCGTCGTTCGCCGTAGTCGTGCTCAACGGCGGGCTGCAGTTCATCTTCTCGCCGATCATGGGCGCGCTGTCCGACCGGCTCGGGCGCATCCGCATCATGCTCGGCACGTCCATCGTCATGGGCGTCGCCATCTATCCGATGTTCGCGTGGCTGCAGGCTTCCCCGACGGTCCTCTCGCTCGTCGTGCTTCAGTCGGCGGCAGGCATCCTGAAAGCCGCGTATTCCGGTCCCATGCCCGCGCTGATGTCGGAGATCTTTCCCACGCGCGTGCGCTCGACGGGCTTGTCCATCGGCTATGCGCTCGGCGTGACGCTCTTCGGCGGATTCGCGCCGACCATCGTCGAGGCGTTCATCCACGTCACCGGCGACAAGCTCGCGCCGAGCTACTACGTGCTGCTCGCGGCGGTGTTGTCGGGCGTCTCGCTTGCGATCGTCGCCTGGCGCATGCGCGGCGGCGCGCGACACGCTGCATAGCATCTGCTTCCTGTGAACTAGCTTACGACGGCGGCTTCGGCCGCCGTTGTGCTTTTTGACGCGCCTCGCGCATCCGTCGCGGCGGCACGCTTCCTGCTCTATGCTGCGCCACCGAAGCCGCGCAGCGAGACGTAGAAAATTGACGCACGGCAAGGCGCGCATGGAACCGCGCAGCGCGGCGCAAGTCTGTCCCCATGTCTGCAAACTCGTTGCAGGACGGCTAAGATGAAAAAGCACAAGCCGCTAACACTTTGATTCGAAGACGCTGGGACGACGTCGCAGCGTCGTATGAACCTCGACCGTCTTTTTTGGCCGGTGGCGCGTTCAGTTCAGCCAGGGAGCGCGATACATGCATACAGATAGCACCCACGTGATGCCGTGGCGCATCGAAGATATCGATCTGAATCGGATTGACCGACAGAAGGCGGCGTCCAACGAACATCTTCTTTTGTTGCTGTGTGCCTGCTCGTTCATCGAGAGCGGCACGGATCTCTATACGAGCAACCTCAGCACCTACTTTCGCGACGATCCGGAAATCGCGGCGTGGCTCAACAACGAGTGGGAGCCCGAGGAGATGCAGCACGGCCGCGCGCTCAAGACGTACATCAACCACGTCTGGCCGGAGTTCGACTGGAATACGGCGTTCAAAAACTTCTTCGCCGAATATTCGCTGACCTGTTCCTACGAGCAGTTCGAAAAGAAGCGCGCGCTGGAGATGGTGGCGCGCTGCGTCATCGAGACGGGAACGGCCACGCTGTATCGTGCCATCAACGAATGTTCAGACGAGCCGGTGCTCAAGGAGATCACGGACAACATCCGGGTCGACGAAGTGCGCCACTACAAGCATTTCTTCCGCTTCTTCAAGAAGTGGAACAAGATCGAAGGCAATGGCCGGCTGGCGGTGCTGGGCGCACTGGTGCGTCGCGTGGCCGAGCTGAAGAGCGAGGACTCGGAGATCGCGCTGCGGCACGTCTTCGCCATTCGATACCCGGAGCGCGTCAAGGATTCGACCTACAATCGCGAACTCTTTGCGCAGGTCAATGCGTTGGTTCGGAGAAATTTGTCGGCTGATCAGTGCATCAAGATGCTCTTGAAGCCGCTCGATTTGCCCGCGCGCATCCAGCCGGGCGTGCACTATCCGCTCGCGAAAATCACGCAACTCTTCTTCCGCTAACGCCAGATGCGTGCGGCGGCGCATGCCGTTTCACGCAACGAGCCTACGTCAATGACCGACTCGACCGCAGCGAAGGCGCTGTCTTTGCAGACCGTCTTCGACGAATGGCCCTCCGATCTGCGCGCGTTGTTCGACGGTACGCTGACGGGCGCGCCGAGCGGCTTCACGGCGTCGCTGTCCGCCGTGGACGACGGAGGGCGCATTCGCACCGCGCTGTTGAGCGCGGGCGAACTGCTCGCCCCGGACGCGCGTACGCTGTGCTTCGCGCTGTGGCCGTCGTCGCGTACCGCGCGGGCGATCGCCTCGAGCGCGAGCGCAACGCTCGCTTTCGTCTTCGACAAGGCGTTCCATCAGGTGCAGATCGACGCGCGCCGCGTCGCGCTCGACGACGTGCCGCTCGCGTGCTTCGTCGGGACGATTGAAAGTGGGGAGATTCAGCGCGTGCCGTACGCGCGGCTGACAGGCGGCATCACGTTCGAACTGACGGACACCGAGCAGGTCATCGCGCGCTGGCACGAGCAACTGGACTGGCTGAAGCAAGCGGCGAGCGCCGCTGCCTGATTAATTGTTGCTTCTTTCGCGAGCCGCTCGCGTTGGCGGCTCGCTTTCAACATGACGTCGCTGACGCTCAGCGCCCGCGTCCGCCGGTGCGCATGCCGTCGCGGCGCGCGCCGCCGTTGTCGTTGCGCGACTTGCCGCCGAGCAGCGCGCCGGGATTGCCGGCTTTAGCGCGCGGTGCCGGAGCGTGGCCGGCTGCGTGCGCGGCTTCGGGACGGCGGGGCGCCGGCTTGACGCCCGCGTTGCCGTGGCCGGCCGGTTTAGCGCTGGCCGGCTTCGAGCCGCGGCCGTCGCGCTGACCCTGACCGGCGCCGTTGCCCGCTTTCGGGGCGCGCGCCTGATCCTGCGATCCGCCATGCGCGCGGCCGCCTTCGCGCGGACCGCCGCGCCCCTGGCTGCGGCGTTGAATCGGCTCAGGTTTCGCGTTCGGGTCCGGCTCGAACCCGGCAATCACTTCCTGCGGAATCGGCCGCTTGATGAGGCGCTCGATGTCCTTCAGCAATTGCAGTTCGTCGACGCACACGAGCGACACCGCTTCGCCTTCCGCGCCCGCGCGACCCGTGCGGCCGATGCGGTGCACGTAGTCTTCCGGCACGTTCGGCAGATCGAAGTTGACCACGTGCGGCAACTGGTCGATGTCGATGCCGCGCGCCGCGATATCGGTCGCGACGAGCACCTGCAGCGTCTGATCCTTGAACTCGGCGAGCGCCCGCGTGCGCGCGGACTGGCTCTTGTTGCCGTGAATGGCGAGCGCGCTGATGCCGTCCTTCGTCAGTTGCTCGGCAAGACGGTTCGCGCCGTGCTTCGTGCGCGTGAAGACGAGCACCTGAAACCAGTCGTGCTGGCGAATCAGATGCGTGAGCAGCTCGCGCTTGCGATCACGGTCGACCGGATGGATCTTCTGTTCGATGCGCTCGGCCGTCGTGTTGCGGCGCGCGACTTCGATCAGCGCGGGCGAATCGAGCAGGCTGTCGGCGAGCGCCTTGATCTCGTCGGAGAACGTGGCCGAGAACAGCAGGTTTTGGCGCTTCTGCGGCAGACGCGCGAGCACGCGCTTGATGTCGTGGATGAAGCCCATGTCGAGCATGCGGTCGGCTTCGTCGAGCACGAGAATTTCGAGCTGCGAAACGTCGATCGTCTTCTGCTGCATGTGATCGAGCAGACGTCCCGGCGTCGCGACGACGATATCCACGCCACGGCGCAGCGCGTCGATTTGCGGATTGATGCCCACGCCGCCGAACATCACGGTCGAGCGCAGCTTCAGGTACTTGCCGTAAGCGCGCACGCTTTCTTCGACCTGCGCCGCGAGTTCGCGCGTCGGCGTGAGAATCAGCGCGCGCACCGGGCGCTTGCTGCCGGCCGCGGCCGGTGCCATTTGCGAGAGACGTTGCAGGATGGGCAGCGTGAAGCCCGCCGTCTTGCCGGTGCCGGTTTGCGCGCCGGCGAGCAGGTCGCCGCCTTTCAGGACGGCCGGAATGGCCTGAAGCTGGATCGGAGTGGGATTCGTGTAGCCGAGTTCGTTGACTGCGCGAAGGAGAGGTTCTGACAGACCGAGTGAATCAAAAGACATAAATAGATGTTCGAATCGTTGTGGCGAACGGCGTGCAGGCGGCTGGCAACAGCGGCGATGATGTACGACGCTCGCGATGAATCGGGCGGCGGCCTTGGTGCGCGGTCCTGGACCGCCTGGCTGTGCCGCAAGGTTCGACGCGCTATCAAGACACGCCGGCTGGCTGTAAGTTGCATCGCGTTGCTTCGCGATGCGGGCGCTTTGCCCCGTTCAAGGCTCACGCGACATAGCGCGCGACGCTCACGAACTGACACAGACTGCCCGCCAGCACGAACAGATGCCAGATACCGTGGCCGTGCCGGATGCGCTCGTCGTTGATGAAAAACCAGATGCCGGCGGTGTAGATCAGACCGCCTGCCACCAGCCACGCAGTGCCTGCGGGCGGCAGCGCCGTCAAGAGCGGATGAACGGCTACGAGCGCGAGCCAGCCCATCAACACGTACAGCACCATCGAAACGCTGCGGGTTCTTCGCCCGAGCGTGAGTTCCTGCGTGATGCCGAGCACAGCAAGCCCCCAGTTCACGCCAAACAGCGACCAGCCCCACGGGCCGCGCAAGGTCACCAGTGTATAGGGTGTGTAGCTGCCGGCTATCAACAAGTAGATGGCCGAGTGGTCGCACTTTTGCAAGACCGCTTTCATGCGCGGCGTGCGCGCACAGTGGTACAGCGTCGAGATCAGGTACAGCGTGCACAGCATGGCGCCGTAAATCGCGAAGCTCACGACCTTGTAGGCGTCGCCATCGAGCGCGCCCATCGTCACGAGCGTCGCGAGTCCCGCGACGGACAAGATGACGCCGATCAGATGGCTGATGCTGTTGAAACGCTCGCCTGCGTGCATGACTGGTCCACCAAAGACAAAAGGCGCAGCCCCAACATGAAGGCTGCGCCCCGTACGTATTGTACGCTGTCTCGCGCGAATGTCAGTCGAGCGGCGCCGAACGCAGGTTGCTCACCTGTTGCGGCGACACCGGCGTGCCGTGGTTGCCCCACGACATACGGATGTACGTCACGACCGCGGCCACTTCCGTATCCGACAGCGACTGCGCGAACGGCGGCATGCCGTGCGGCATCGGATTGCCGTCCGTGCTCGGCGGATAGCCGCCGTTGAGCGTCATGCGGATCGGGTTGACGGCCGACGGCATCTGGATCGACTGATTGTTCGCGAGCGGCGGGTAAGCGGGCGGCTTGCCGAGACCGTTCTCCGCGTGACACTTCGCGCAGTTCTCGGTGTAGACCTTCTTGCCCATGGTCAGCAGCTCGCCGCCGAACTTCTCGGACGTTTCCAGTTGCAGCGGTTCCGGCGCTTCCTTCTTCTGCGGGATCGACTTGAGATACGTCGAGATCGCGTTGATGTCCGCGTCGGTCATGTACTGCAGGCTGTTGTGGACCACTTCGGCCATCGGGCCGAACACCGCGCCGCGCTGCGACACGCCGCTCTTCAGCAGGTCGTTGATGTCCTTGATGTCCCAGTCGCCGAGACCGGCCTCCTTGTTCGACGTGAGCGACGGCGCGTACCAGTTTTGCAGCGGAATCAGGCCGCCCGCGAACGCTGCGGAGTTGACCGGGCCGCCCATCGCGTTGATCGACGTATGGCACATGCCGCAGTGACCCAGACCTTCGACGAGATACGCGCCGCGGTTCCATTCGACCGATTTGGTCGGGTCCGGCTTGTACTCGCCTTCGCTGAAGAACAGCGTGCGCCAGCCGATCAGCAGATTGCGGTTGTTGAACGGAAAGCGCAGTTCATGCGGACGGCTCGGCTCGGACACCGGTGCGACCGAACGCAGATACGCGTAGATCGCGTCCGAGTCGGCGCGCGTCACCTTGGTGTAGCTCGTGAACGGGAAGCCGGGGTAGAGCAGGCTGCCGTCCTTCGAGCGGCCGGTGTGCATCGCGCGATAGAAGTCGTCGGAGGTCCACTTGCCGATGCCGTACTTGTCGTCCGGCGTGATGTTCGGCGTGAACATGGTGCCGAAGGGCGTCGCCATGGGCAGGCCGCCCGCGAACTGCTTGCCGCCGCGCACCGTGTGGCACGCGATACAGTCGCCGGCGCGGGCGAGATATTCGCCGTGCTTGACGAGCGCGGCCTGATCCGCCGGAGTCGCCGCGACCGCGCCGCCCGAATGGAGGTTGTCGCCGCCCGACCAGAGGACGGCGCCGGCTGCGACGGCTGCCACCACGACAGCCGAGGAAAGTGCGAACAGGGACTTGCGTTTCATTGTGTTGTCGCTCCAGACGCCTTATTGCGGTTCGCTGCCGCAGACGAGCGGCATCTTCAACGAGCCAGCGGGCGCGGGCACCGGGTTGGCGGGTGCGGTTTGCGTGGAGAGCCATGCGGCGACGGCGGTCACGTCGTCATCCGACAGGCGCGAAGCGATCTGCTGCATGCAGTCGGGCGCCTTCGCGTGGCGCGTGCCCGACTTCCATGCGCCGACCTGCGCGCTGATGTAGTCCGAATGCAGGCCGACGAGACCGGGGATGGCCGGCTGCATGCCGGTCAGCGCCTTGCCGTGACATGCCGCGCAGGCGGGAATGTTCTTCGACGGATCGCCGTTCAGCACGATCTGCGAGCCGCGCGCGAGCGTCGTGCCCGACACGTTCGTCTTCGCGGGCGGCGGATACGGCGGACGCTGCTGCGAGAAGTAATTCGCGATCTGATGAAGGTAGTCGTCCGAGAGATACGTGACGAGGTAGTTCATCGGCGGGTACTTGCGCCGCCCTTCGCGGAAGTTCTGGAGCTGGTTGTACAGATAGTCGGCGGGCTTGCCGGCAAGACGCGGGAAGTAGTCATTGTCCGTGCCTTCGCCGTGCACGCCGTGACATGCGGTGCAGCCTTGCACGCGGGCTGCCATGGTATCCGGCGCGATAGGCTGATTTTGCGCCTGGGCAAGCGCCTGGCCCGCGCTGAGAACGCCGGCGCTGCCGATCAGTGCCAAGGCGAGCAGCGGACGGAAAATGCGTCTTGAAAACACGCGACACTCCATGAAATTCGGGGACCTGCCGAGCTTCGTGCGGCTCGGTGCGAAGGTGGCGAACCACGGCCACGCGTAGGGTGGCGGAGGGTGGCGGACCACAGCCACAGCGGCTCGATGAGCCTCTGATGCGACGCGGAATTCTATCATCGATGCCTGATGGTGACTATTTGACACAACTTTTCGGGCGCTCTGAGGCGGAATCGCGACAATATGCCGCGCGACAGACAAGAACTTTGACATTGCATTGAATTCATTGCTTATCAACAAAGTATCGACAGAAGCATCATCGCGTCGCGCCGAAGTCTGTAGCGTCCGATGCAATGCGCGCTCCGGTTTGCGTGCGTTCGTTTAGACTTCGCGAGCCGCTTTCTTGCCGACGCACCGATGACCCGCCCGGATCTCCTCACAGCAATTCCCGTTCACGCCTCGATGGCCGCCGCATCATGACCGGCGATTCGTTGTCCTTTTTGCAGATGGTGTTCGCCGCGCTGTCGGATGTGGCGTTCGCGTGCGCGCTCGGCGGGATGCTGCTGGGCGCGTGGCTGCATCGCGAACGCGTGACTGCGGCGGTGTCGCCGGCGCAGCGCGGCGGGCGGCGCGCATCGCGTATCGGCATCGCGGGGGCGCTCGCGTTCGTGCTGTGCGGCTTCGTTTCGCTGTGGCTGGAGTCGGCCGCGATGAGCGGCACGTCGATCGCCGATGCGGGTTTGTCGCTCTGGCTCGTCGCGAGCGCGACGCACGCGGGCATCGGCTGGGCGGTGTCGGTCGCGGGCGGCGTGTTGCTCGCGCTCGCCATGGCGACGAGCCGTCCGTTGAGCATTGCCCGCGTGGCCGTCGCCGTGCTCGGCGCGTTAATCGCGGCATCGGGCAAAGCGGCGATCGGCCATGCCGCCGATGCGGGCGCGTTCTCCATCGCGGAAGCCGTGCAATTGCTGCATTTGCTCGCGACAGGCGTGTGGGGCGGCATCGTCATCGCGGGCGCGGTCGTTTTGCCCGCGCTCGACGCATCGACTGCGCGCGCGGCGCTACTGCGCGTCGTCGCGCGCATGTCGAGCGTGGCGACGGTCGCGGTGGCGGTCGTCATCGCGACGGGTCTCTTCAACGCATGGCGCGGCACCGGCGGATCGGCAGAGGCGCTGACGCAAAGCGGCTGGGGTCACGCGTTGATCGTGAAACTCGCGTTCGTCGCGGCGGCGCTCTTGCTCGGCGCGCTCAACCGCTGGTCGGCGCTACCGCGCCTGCAACGCACGGCATCGACGACGGACGCGCACACGGTCATCAACCTGATGCGCGTCGAAGCGGTGCTGATGGTGGGCGTATTCGTGGCGGCGTCGGTGCTGTCGCACAGCTTGCCGGGTTTCGCAATGGGCGGTTGAGCGGTTGAGCGGGTCCAGCGGGCTGAGCGCCGCCTCACTCGTAACCGAGCTTATGGCTCACGATAGGCGCGCAGAAGAGCGCGAGCGCGCATCCGGCCGCTTTGCCCTGAAGCTCGACAAAAGCGGCATGCGAATCCGCGATGAAGAGCACGTCGACGATCTGCGGCAAGCACAACGCCACCGCGAGCACGACGAACCCGCGCGTCACCATCGAGATGCGCCAGCCATGCTGCGCGCCCAGCACCGCCGCGATCACGCGCGCCACGCCGAGCGCCACGAACGCGCCGACGGCAAGCTGCGCGCGGACGGTTTCATCGGGAAGGACGTGCCACATGGTCGTTCTCGCTTCGGGCTGAGGTGTTCAGCTTAGTGTGCAAGAACCTCGCCCGTCCAGTCTGTTCGTGACAGCGCAAACGGGCAGGCGGTACGGCGCAAAACTAAAACGATCAGAACGTGTGCTCGGGACCGGGGAAGCTGCCGTCTTTTACCGCGTTCACGTAGGCTTCGACCGCCGCGAAAATGCTCGGCTGACCTTGCATGAAATCCTTGACGAAGCGCGGCCGCTTGCCGGGGAAAATGCCGAGCATGTCGTGCAGCACGAGCACTTGTCCTGAACAGTCGATGCCCGCGCCGATGCCGATAGTTGGAATCGCGAGTTGTTGCGTGACCTCGCGCGCGACGAGCGTCGGCACCGCTTCGATCACGAGCAGCTGCGCACCCGCCTGCTGAAGCGCGAGCGCATCGCGGCGCATCTGTTCCGCGGCCGCCTCGGACTTGCCCTGCACCTTGAAGCCGCCGAACGCATGCACCGACTGCGGCGTGAGCCCGACGTGGCCGCACACCGGAATCGAGCGCTCGACGAGAAAGCGCACGGTATCCGCGAGCCACTCGCCGCCTTCGAGCTTCACCATGTGCGCGCCCGCGCGCATCAGCTTCACAGCATTCGCATACGCTTCTTCGCGCGATCCGATGGTGCCGAACGGCATGTCCGCGACGATCAGCGCGCTCTTGTTGCCGCGCGCAACGGATGCCGTGTGATACGCGATGTCGTCCAGCGTCACGGGCAGCGTCGTGCTGTGGCCTTGCAGGACATTGCCGAGCGAATCGCCGATCAGCATGACATCGACGCCCGCGCGGTCGAGCAGCGCCGCGAAGCTCGCGTCGTAGCACGTGAGCATCGCGATGCGCTGGCCCGCCTCGCGCATGGCTTGCAGCTTCGGAACGGTGATCGTCGAGCGGCTGGTTTCCTGCAGATACGTCATGATGATTTCAGTTGAAATGGCGCGCGAGCATGAGACGCAAGCTCACACCGAGACGCCTTTGACAAAGAATTCCTTGCGCCCGCGCATGGTCTCGATCCGCTCGACGAGCAGTTCGAGATCGTCGTCCGATGCGACGGGATTCAGATGCTCCGCGTTCACCGTGAGAAGCGGCGTCGCGTCGTAGTGATAGAAGAAGTCGTTGTAAGCGTCGGCGAGCGCGCGCAAGTACGAGTCGGAGATTTGCAGCTCCATCGGCAGCGCGCGTTTCTGAATGCGCGAGAACAGCACTTCCGGGCTCGCCTGCAAATACACGACGAGATCCGGCGCAGGCGCGCTCGCGCCAATGCGCGAAGCGATATCGCGGTACAGGTTGTACTCGTCGTCAGGCAGCGTAAGCCGCGCGAACAGATCGCTCTTCTGCGTGAGAAAGTCGGCGATGAGCGGCGTGTTCTGAGTGAGCATGTCCGCCACTTCCCGCGTTTGCGCGACGCGCTGCAACGCGAAACTCAGTTGCGTCGAGAGCGCGTGCCGCGTCGTGTCGCGATAGAAACGCTCGAGGAACGGGTTGTCCTGCGGGCGCTCGAACAGCGTGCGCATGGACCAGCGTTCGGCGAGCCGCGTGGCGAGCGTCGTCTTGCCGACGCCGATCGGCCCTTCGATCGCGATATAACGATGCGGCGGCCGCAACTGCGGCGCCGTGACGGTGAGAGGCGGATTGCTCATCGGCAATTGGCTTTAGTGGAGACGGTGGAGGCGCTGGAAGCTTTTGCCGCTGCCGGCTGCGCGGCGGGCGCCGCGCACTGGCACAGGGCGACTTTCTCGATGCGCTGATCGGCGACGTTCGCGACGAACGCGTCGGCGCGGCCGCGTTGCGGGATGATGAGATCGGGTTCGAGTTCGATGAGCGGCACGAGCACGAACGCGCGCTCGGTCATGCGCGGATGCGGCACGACGAGATCCATGTCGTCGATGCTGAACGCGCCGTACAGGAGGATATCGAGGTCGAGCGTGCGCGGCGCATTGCGATACGGCCGCTCGCGCCCGAACTGTTCTTCGATGACATGGCACAGGCGCAGCAGCGCACGCGCGGGCAGCGTCGTTTCCAGCTTCACGACGCAATTGAAGTAATCGTCGCCGGAGGCGTCGATGGGCGCGGTGCGATACAGGCTCGACTTCGCGAGCACGGTGATCGTGTGCTGCTGCGCGAGACACACGACTGCGTCTTTCAGCGTTTGGCGCGCATCGCCGAGATTCGCTCCGAGGCCGAGATAAGCAATCGTCATGGCAGAAGTCCTACGCGTAGGTCCTGGGCGAAGCGCGTCGAGGCAATCAACACATCGAAACGCCGGCACATTGCCCGGGTGCTAACCGTTATCCGCTACTTTAGCGAAAACCGGCTTTATTCGTTGTCCGCGCCTTCGATTTTCCGGGGCGCGCCGGCTTCGTTCGCAATGCGGTCGGAGCGGTCGGACTCGGGCTCGCCATCGGCCGCAGTGCTTGCGCCGCTCTCGCCGCCCTCGGCAGCCTTGCGCTTCGCATTGCTGCGCCGGCGACGCTTCTTCGGCGCTGCACGCTCCTTGCCGCCTTGCGAGAGCAGGGCTTCGCGCGTGGCGTTATCGCCCTCGATGAATTCGGTCCACCATTGGCCGATGGCCGCATCCAGCTCGCCCGATTCGCAACGCAGCAGCAGGAAATCATAACCCGCTCGGAACCGCTGGTGTTCGAGCAGCTTCATCGCGCTGCGGCCGCGCTTTTCCAGCCGATGCTGCAAGCCCCAGATCTCGCGCATGTCGGCGGAATAACGCTTGTGAATGGCGAGTTTTTCCGTCTGCATGTCGAGGACATCGTCCATCGCGCGGTTCAGCGCCGGCACCGGATAATCGCCCGCGGCGGTGTACTTCTGCCAGCGCGTCTGCACGTCGTGCCACAAGAGCGTGGCGAACAGGAAGCTCGGCGAAACGGGCTTGCCCGCGCGCACGCGCTCGTCGGTGCTCGTGAGCGCGAGCGTCACGAACTTCTCGCCGTGCGGCTGTTCCAGCACGACATCGAGCAGCGGCAGCACACCGTGATGCAGCCCTTCCTGACGCAAACGCGTGAGACACGCGAGCGCGTGGCCGGACAGCAGCAGCTTCAGCATCTCGTCGAAGAGACGCGCGGCCGGCACGTTGTCCATCAGATCGGCGAGTTCCTTGATCGGCGCGCGCGTCGCTTCGTCGATCTCGAAGCCGAGCTTCGCCGCGAAGCGCACGACGCGCAGCATGCGCACCGGGTCTTCGCGATAACGCGTGGCCGGATCGCCGATCATGCGCAAGAGGCGCGCGCGGATGTCGGCCATGCCGTCGTGATAATCCAGCACGGTTTGCGTGGCCGGATCGTAGTACATCGCGTTGATGGTGAAGTCGCGGCGCGTGGCGTCTTCGTGCTGCTCGCCCCACACGTTGTCGCGCAGCACGCGGCCGCTCGCGTCCACCGCGTGCGTGCGCATGTCGAGCTCGCCGCGTCGGTAGCGTCGCGGCGCTTCGGCGACGGGTTCGGGCGGCGCGTCGACGAGCGCGCGGAACGTGGACGTTTCGATGATCTCCTGTCCGAACTGGACGTGGACGATCTGAAACCGCCGCCCGATGATGCGCGCGCGGCGAAAGAGCCGCTGCACCTGATCGGGCGTGGCGTCGGTGGCGACGTCGAAATCTTTCGGCGCGACGCCGAGCAGCAGATCGCGCACCGCGCCGCCGACGATGAACGCGCGGTGCCCGGCCTGCTGCAAGCCTTCGGTCACGCGGATGGCGTTCTTCGAGATGAGCGACGGATCGATGCCGTGAATGTCCGACGACAGTATCACCGGCACATTCGGGTCGCGCTTGACCGGCGCGGCGGCTTTCTTGCGCGGGGCACGCGTGCTTTTGCGGGCGGCTTTTGCTTCAGCGGCTTCGGCGGCTTGAATGTCGTCAGCGGATGCGCCCGGCGTGTCGTTCGAGGCGCCTTCGCTGGATGCGGCGCTCTCTTGTCCGAACAGCTTGCGGATGAGTTTTTTAATCACGTGTATCGAAGAGGTTCAGGATGCGCCAGCCTTTGGCTTGCGCATGCGCGCGCAGGGTGTCGTCCGGATTCGTGGCGATGGGGTCCGTGACGCGCTCGAGCAGCGGGATGTCGTTATGCGAGTCGCTGTAGAAATAGCTGCGCTTGAAGTCGCCGAGCGTCTCGCCGAGCGACGCGAGCCATTCCTCCACGCGCACGATCTTGCCCTCGCGATAACTCGGCGTGCCGCGCGGCCTGCCGGTGAACGCGCCTTGCGGATGATCGCCGACGGTTTCGACTTCGCATGCAATCAGCGTGTCGATGCCGAACGCTTCCGCGATGGGCGCGGTGATGAACGCGTTCGTCGCGGTCACGAGGCAGCACAGATCGCCGTTGTCCTGATGCTCGCGCACGAGCGTGACCGCGGCCGGCACGATGCGCGGATTGATGACCTCGTGCATGAACTGCGCGTGCCAGTCGGCGAGTTGCTCGCGCGAGTACTTCGCGAGCGGCGCGAGCATCGCGTGCAGGTAAGCGTTGATGTCGAGCACGCCCGCCTTGTAGTCGGCGTAGAAGGCGTCGTTCTGACGCGTGAATTCTGTCGCGTCGACGATGCCGAGCTTCACCATGAAGCGGCCCCATTCGTGGTCGCTGTCGGTGGGAATGAGCGTGTGGTCGAGATCGAAGAGGGCAAGGTTCATGGGAGCGCATTCTACTTGAAGCGGGTGGGAACGTTGTCCGGTGCGGCGTCGGCGTCGGGCGCGCCGGCAGGCGGGGCGGCGCGGTGCTCATCGTCCGCGTCCTGCGGCGTATCCGGCGACACCGCCACGAGCGGCGTCACGCGCCCGGTTTGCGAGAGCATCGAGCGCAAGAGCGCGCGCGTGACTCTGCGCTTCTGTTCGAGCGAGAAGCGGTCGAGATCGTCGAAAAGCGCCATCAGGCTCGGCATGTCGCGGCGGAAATGCGTGAGCAGATAGGCGGGCACGTCTTCCGCGAGCACGATGCCGCGCTCGTGCGCCGCGTGCTTGAGAACCGACGCCTTCGCTTCGTCAGAAAGCGGCAGCAGATGGAAGACGAGGCCCCAGCCGAGACGCGTGCGCAAGTCTTCGCGCACGGCGAGCGTCATCGGCGCGGCGTTGCCGGTGGCGACGAGCGCGCTCGCCGGATACGCGCGCACTTCGTTAAACAGATTGAAGAGCGCGATCTGCTGCGCGGGCGAGAGGCGGTCGCAGTCGTCGACGGCATACAGCGCGACCTGCGGATCGAAGCCGAACGCGTGCAACGCGCTCTGCGGGCTCAAGTAACGCGCCCGGCTGCCCGCCTCATGAACGAGCGCGTGCAGCAGATGACTGCGCCCGCTGCCGGGCTCGCCCCAGACATAGAACGTGCGATCCGCGACGGGGCCGGACGCGAGCGCGCCTTCGAGCTCGCGCAACCGCGTGACCAGTTCGTGGTTGCCGGCGGCGAAGAAATTGTCGAAGGTGGCGGGCGGCGGCGTGCCGAGGTCGAGCGTCAGTTGGCGTTGCACGGGGAATGGATGTCGTCGGCTGGATGCTGCGTTCTCTCGAAAACAGGCGGCGTGGGCTCGCCGATGCGCGCGAAGCCGCCTGTGGCAAGCGGCCGGGCGCTCGGGCGCGTTTCGTCGGCCGGGCCGTTCTGTCTCGAAAAGGCGCTGCCGCGCGGCGGACCAAGCTGCCGGGCGACCGTCCTCGTATCATCATCGGGTAAAATCGCATTTTACCGACCTTCTCGCTCTCCCCCCATGAATCAACCGAAATCCGCCCCGGACACCCAAGGTTTGTCGTATCGCGATGCAGGTGTCGACATCGACGCGGGCGATGCGCTCGTCGACCGGATCAAGCCGTTCGCCAAGAAGACCTTGCGCGATGGCGTGCTGGGCGGGATCGGCGGATTCGGCGCGCTCTTCGAAGTGCCGAAGAAGTACAAGGAGCCGGTGCTCGTGTCGGGAACGGACGGCGTCGGCACCAAGCTGCGCCTCGCGTTCCAGCTGAACCGGCACGACACGGTCGGGCAGGATCTCGTCGCCATGAGCGTGAACGACATTCTGGTGCAGGGCGCAGAGCCGCTCTTCTTCCTCGATTATTTCGCGTGCGGCAAGCTCGACGTTGACACCGCCGCGGACGTGGTCAAGGGCATCGCCCAGGGCTGCGAGTTCGCGGGCTGCGCGCTGATCGGCGGCGAGACGGCGGAAATGCCGGGCATGTACCCGGACGGCGAATACGACCTCGCGGGCTTCGCGGTCGGCGCGGTGGAAAAGAGCAAGATTATCGACGGCAGCACCATCGCTCCGGGCGATGTCGTGCTCGGGCTGGCGTCGAGCGGCATTCACTCGAACGGCTATTCGCTCGTGCGCAAGATCATCGAGCGCGCGAATCCGGACCTGAACGCCGATTTCGACGGCCGCTCGCTCGCCGACGCGCTGATGGCGCCGACGCGCATCTACGTGAAGCCGCTGCTTTGCGCGATGCAGAGCATCACGGTGAAGGGCATGGCGCACATCACGGGCGGCGGGCTCGTCGAGAACATTCCGCGTGTGCTGCGCGAGGGTTTGACGGCGGAGCTGGACCATCGCGCGTGGCCGCTGCCGCCGCTTTTCGCGTGGCTGCAAAAGCACGGCGGCGTCGCCGATGCGGAAATGCATCGCGTGTTCAATTGCGGGATCGGCATGGCGGTGATCGTCGCGGCCGAGGACGCCGATGCGGCAACGGGCCTGCTGTCCGCTGCGGGCGAGCAGGTGTGGAAGATCGGCGTGGTGCGCGAGAGCCGTGAAGGCGAGGCGCAGACGGTGGTGGTCTAATCGTCGGGAGTCGCTTTCCAGGACAGAAACCCTCGCGTTGCGCGAGGGTTTTTTTCTTCTCAAGCCGCGTCGGTCGCGTATGGGTTTCGACTCACGAAGGCAGTCGACTCAATAGCTGGATGCGTTGCGTGCTCAAGATCGAGCGACCGCGTGCGGTGATAGGCGTTCGTCACGCCGGCCCGCGAGACTTCGGCCTCTCTATTCGGGACTTTATCGCTTCGACCGCCTGTTCCGTCGCATCGGGCGCGCAGCAATCCACCACGACGCGCTCCGGCATCGCGCGCAGCCATGTCAACTGGCGCTTGCACAACTGCCGCGTCGCGAAGATGCCCTTGTCGCGCATCTCGTCGTAGCCGGTCAGGCCGTCGAGGTATTCCCACGCCTGCCGATAGCCGACGCAGCGCATCGACGGCATCGACACATCGAGGTCGCCCCGCGCGCGCAGGCGCTTCACTTCGTCGATGAAACCGTGCGCGAGCATCGCGTCGAAGCGCGCCGCGATGCGCGCATGCAGCACCGCGCGGTCCGACGGTTCCAGCGCGATCGGCACGAAGTCATACGGCGCTTCCTGCTCCAGCACGCGCGGCGCGGCGAGCAGCGCGGACATCGGCTGACCGGTCAGCAGATATATTTCGAGCGCGCGCTGGATGCGCTGCGAATCGTTCGGCGCGAGGCGCGCCGCGGTCTGCGGATCGACCGCCGCGAGCCGCGCGTGCAGCGCGGGCCAGCCGTCGCGCGCGGCGTCGGCGTCGAGCGTGGCGCGCACGGACGGATCGGCGGGCGGCAGGTCGTTGAGGCCCTGCGTCAGCGCCTTGTAGTACAGCATCGTGCCGCCGACCAGCAGCGGCACGTTTCCCCGCGCGACGATTTCGCCGACCAGCCGAAGCGCATCCGCGCGAAACTGGGCAGCGGAGTAAGCGTCGGCCGGATCGATGATATCGATCAGATGATGCGGCGCGGCCGCCCGCTCCGCCGCGCTGGGCTTGGCCGTGCCGATATCCATCTCGCGATAGACGAGCGCCGAGTCCACGCTCACGATTTCCACCGGCCGCGCCGAGGCCGCCGCGAACGCGAGCGCCGCCGCCGTCTTGCCCGACGCCGTCGGCCCGAGCAGACAGACCACGCGCAAAGAATTACTCATTGTCCGCGCATGAAGAGGCGGTCGAGGTCCGCGAGCGTCAGCTGATACCACGTCGGGCGGCCGTGATTGCATTGATCGGCGCGTTCGGTGGCTTCCATCTGACGCAAGAGGGCGTTCATTTCGTCGAGCGTGAGGCGGCGATTGGCGCGCACCGCATGGTGGCAGGCGAGCGTGCCGAGCAGTTCGTGCTGCCGCTCGGTGAGCACGCGCGATCCGCCGTACGCGTGAAGGTCGCCGAGCACGGCGCGGGCGAGCGCGACGAGGTCCGCGTCCTTCAGCAGCGCGGGCACCGCGCGAATCGCGATGGACGTCGGCGAGAGCACCGCGAGATCGAAGCCGAGCGCGTCGAGCGTCTCGCGTTCTTCATCGACGATGCCGATTTCCACCGGATCCGCCGTCATCGAGACCGGAATCAGAAGCGGCTGCACGGCGATGGAGCGGTCCGCGAGCGCGTGCTTGAACTGCTCGTAGAGGATGCGTTCGTGCGCGGCGTGCATGTCCACGATGACGAGTCCGCGCGCGTTCTGAGCGAGCACGTAGATGCCGTGAATCTGGCCGACGGCGAAGCCGAGCGGCTGCTCGTCGGCGTGTGCGTGGCTCGCGGCGGCGTAGGCGGGCGCGCTGTCGTCGTTGGCCCACGCGACGGCGGGCGATGCCTCTGCCGCAGACGCTACCGGCGCATCGGCGTCTTTGCGCCCGAACAACGCGTCGTAGAGCGCGAGCGGCTGGGCGACGGGCAGCGACCCTTGCGTCATGCGCGACTGACGCATCCACGTGGTGCCGTTTTCGTTCCTGGCTACCGATCCCGCGCTCGCGACAGGCCGCGCGCTGAACGACGCCGGCCCGGTCGGTTCGAGTTGCGCCGCGTGCCCGCCCGCTGTCGTTTCCGGCGACGCGCCCGCGTGCCGCGCGAGCGCCCGTTGCACCGCGTGGAACACGTACTGATGAATCGAGCGCGAGTCGCGAAACCGCACCTCGATCTTCGACGGATGCACGTTCACGTCCACCGATTCAGGGGGCAGGTCGAGAAACAGCACGTACGCCGGATAGCGGTTCCCGTGCAGCACGTCCTCGTAGGCGGCGCGAACCGCGTGCGTGAGCAGCTTGTCGCGCACGAAGCGGCCGTTCACGAAGAAATACTGCTGGTCCGCGCGTCCGCGGCTCGCGGTCGGCAGGCCCGCGCAACCGTACACCGCAAGCGGGCCGGCGCGTTCGTCCAGCGGCAGATGCGAGGTCTCGAACACTTCGCCCAGAATTTTGGCGACGCGCGTGGCCGGATCGCTCGCGTTCCAGTGCTCGACGGCCTTGCCGTTATGCATCACGGAAATGGCGACGTCGGGCCGCGCGAGCGCCACGCGGCGAATGACTTCCAGGCAATGCCCGAGCTCGGTTTGTTCGCTTTTCAGGAACTTTCGGCGCGCCGGCGTGTTGAAGTAAAGCTCGCGCACGTCGATGGTCGTGCCGACCGTGCCCGCCGCGGGGGAAATGACGCCCGTTTGCGCGTCGATGCGCGTGGCGTGCGCGCAGTCTTCGGTGCGGCTCGTGATGAACAGCTCCGCCACCGATGCGATCGACGCGATCGCTTCGCCGCGAAAACCGAGCGTGGCGACGGCTTCGAGATCGGCGAGCGAGCGGATCTTGCTGGTCGCGTGCCGCATGAGCGCGAGCGGGAGTTCCTCGGGAGGCATGCCGCAGCCGTCGTCGGCGATCACGATGCGCTTCACGCCGCCTTCGTCGAGCGTCACGCGCAAGCTGCGCGCGCCGGCATCGAGCGCGTTTTCCAGCAGTTCCTTGACCACGGACGCCGGTCGCTCGACCACTTCGCCCGCGGCAATCTGGCTGATGAGCTGGTCGGGAAGCGGGGCGATGGCGCGCGAACGGCGCGCGACGGCGGCGGTCGAAGCGCCGGCGGGGAGTTCGTTGAGGTCGGCCATGCCGAAATTATAGCCATTCGCATCGGCCGCTCGCGGGGGCGCATCGTTCCGACAATGCGTCGCCAGATGGCGGCTCGATACGTGCTTTTTAACCGACGCGCCGAGTCACTTCGGTATCATGGCGCGACCCTTCGCTTCTTTGCCGGCTCACTTCTTCGAGGACAGTTTTTTGGACACGCTGCTGCATTTCCTGGGCCTCATCCTGCACATCGACAAATCGCTCGGTGACTTCATTCACACGTATGGCGCGTGGGTGTACGCCGTGCTGTTCCTCATCGTGTTCTGCGAAACGGGGCTTGTGGTCTTCCCGTTTCTGCCGGGCGATTCGCTGCTTTTCATCGGCGGCGCGTTCGCGGCCACGCACGAGATGGATCTCGGCGCGCTCATCGCGCTGCTGCTGATTGCGGCTGTGGCCGGCAACACAGTCAATTACTGGATCGGACGCGCCATCGGCCCGAAGGTGTTCGATACGAACATACCGGTGCTCGAGCGCTTTCTGGATCGCAAGGCGCTGCAAAAGACGCATAACTTCTACGATCGCCACGGCGGCAAGACGATCGTGATCGCGCGTTTCGTGCCTGTTGTGCGTACGTTCGCGCCGTTCGTGGCGGGGGCGTCCGCGATGAACGCGACGCGGTTTCAGCTCTTCAACATTCTCGGCGCGGCCATCTGGGTGCTGCTTCTCGTGCTGCTCGGCTACTTCTTCGGGAATATCCCGTTCATCCGGCAGTATTTGAACGTGATCGTGCTGGTCGGCATTGGCGCCGCCATCGTGCCGATTGCGTTAGGCGCGCTGTGGAAGATGAGCCGTCGCGGCTCGAAGGTGTGAAGGCGACGTGAGTGGAGTTCGCCGGGCCGGCGCTTCGCGTGTCGCCAGAAGCGCGGCCCGACATGCCGATGCGCCGTTACGCGCGCCGGAACAGGCGGATGACGAAAAGCAGCACCACTGCGCCGATCACCGCCGTCAGCAGCGAACCGAGCAGGCCGCCGCCGAGCGAAATGCCGAGCACGCCGAAGAGCCAATTGCCGACGACGCCGCCCACGATGCCTACGAGAATGTCCACGAACACGCCGAAGCCCGTGCCGTTCATGATGAGGCCGGCGAGCCAGCCCGCGATGCCGCCAATAATCAAACTGGTGAAGATTCCAAGATGCGTGATGTGCATGCGCTAGTACTCCGCGAAAATGAGGAAATTGCAGGACTGCAGGAGGCTCCCGCTTTCGAGCGCCGTGAATGTAGCGGAAAGCGCGGTGCCAAAAGCGCGCAAAGTGTCAAGGATTGTGGATCGTCTGTTTGGCTCAACGCGTGAATGCTCGGGCGTGCCGCGACGCCAACGCACTGGCGGGCAGAATCGTGAAAAATTTAGAATCCCAAAGGATCAGGCGAAGTTTCGCCTAAAGTGTCTCGTCGACTGACCTGAAGAAGTGGATTCTGAATGTTTTATGCTGTCGGAGTTTCGTCCGAACCGAAGGTGAAACGCGTGAGCGGACGCGGATCGCGGCTTGCGGTCATAGCGTTTTGCGCGCTGGCGCTTTCGCTGCTGCCGGGCTGCGGCATCGTCGGATGTGTCGGTACCTCGTTGTATGGCGTCGGCTTGACCGTGTGTTAGCGCGGCGGCCGGCGGCGGAAAAATCAAAGAGCGTTGCACTAGATCAAGACAAGAGCATGAGAAAGTTGCAGTCGATGCACACAGTTGTCATGGGACCACGCACTCGGGCGGTCATCGCGAGTTTCGGGCTCGCCGCATCCGTCGCGGCAGGTCTTGCCGGATGCACGTCGACGCCGCGCACGCCAGCGCCCATCGTCGACAATTCGATTTCGCCGCCGCCTGTGGTCGTGAGTTCGCCAGTCAGCACGGCGCCCGTTCCGGTGGCGCCGGGTGCGTCGGCTTCCGCGCCGGTTGAGGCGGGTTTTTATCGCGTGAAGCCGGGCGACACGCTCTACGGCATCTCGCGTCAATACAAACAAAAGCCCGCCGATCTCGCTGCGTGGAACAACCTGCCGGAGAGCAAGCAGGTCAACGTCGGGCAGGTGTTGCGCGTGGTGCCGCCGGGTGCGTCCATGTCGACGGCGGCTGCGGGTTCGTCTTCGTCTTCGAAAAACCTGCCGCCGCTCCTGCCGACGCCGGGCAAGCAGACGGCAGAGAAATCGAGCGAGAAGACGATCGAGAAATCAACGGAGAAAGCTGCCGAGAAGCCCGCCGCGACGGCTTCCGCGGGCAAGGGCACGTTCGTCTGGCCGGTGAAGGGCGAGATCGTGCGCGGCTTCGGGGCGAGCGGCAGCAAGGGCATCGACATCGCGGGCAAGGTCGGCGAGCCCGTGAAGGCTGCGGCGCCCGGCAAGGTCGTGTATGCGGGGAGCGGCTTGCGGTCGTACGGGCGCATGATCATCGTCCGGCATAGCAACGACTATCTGACCGCCTACGCGTACAACGACAAGCTCCTCGTGCGCGAAGGCGATACGGTCAAACAGGGCGCGACGATCGCCGATATGGGAACCGGCCCGAGCGGGTCGCCGGTGCTGCATTTCGAGATCAGAAAGGCGGGCGCCGCCGTCGATCCCGTGCCGCTGCTCGGCGCGGGCAGTTGAGTCGAAGGAGCCGTATGAAGAGAATCATATGCGCGGCGCTCGTCGCGGCGTCGTTGCTCGCAGGCTGCGATCAGCAACAGAGCGGGGAAGCGATGAACAAACTCAGCTCGTTCTTCAACTCGGTGAAGCCGGACGTGCTGCTGCTGAAAGACCTCAAGCCCGGCGTCACGAACGAAGCGCAAATTCGCAAACAGATGGGCGAGCCGGAAACCGAGCGCACCTATACGGACGGCTCGAAGCGCCTCGAGTATCCGCGCGGCCCGGCCGGCACGAACACCTACATGGTGGATCTCGATCCGGATGGCCTGCTCGTCTCGGTCACCCAGGTGCTGACTGCCGAGAACATCGCGAAAGTGCGGCCGGGCATGACGCAGGACGAAGTGCGGCGACTGCTCGGCAAGCCGACGACGGTCGCCGAATACCGGCTGAAGCAGGAGCGCGTGTGGAGCTGGCATTGGCTTGAAGACGGCGTGAATCGCGACGCCATGTTCAACGCGCATTTCGGCCCGGACGGCACGGTGGTCACGACCTCCCGTTCGGAGGCGGAGGGCGGCGGACGGCATTGACGACAGGGCGGCAGCAGCGGCAAAGGCGTTGAGGCAATGAGCGAAAACTATATCGGCAAGAGACAACGCGCATTGATGGACGAAGCGTTGCGATACCGCGAGCGCGCATCCGCGGAAGCGAACGACGACGCATTCGTCCGCTGGGCGTGCACGCGCGGGCATGACTGGGATGACGCGCTGGACGCGTCGCAGAACGTGCGCTGCATGAACTGCGCGACGCAGCGGCGCGAGGCCGAAATGGCCCGGGCGCGCGCAATTGCAGAAGTCCGTGGCGGCGCGCTCGTGCCGTCGCGTCATTCGGGCGCGGCGTCGTCGCTGACGTGGCAATGCGCGTTCGGGCACGTCTGGCAAGCGGATGCCGATGCGGCTCAGCGTCGCTGGTGCGACGAGTGCGCGCGCACCATCTTCGCCCGTTACCGCTGAGCGCACGGCTCGCGAAAAAGAAAAAGCCGGCGATTTGCCGGCTTTTAACTTCATTGTCGGGGCGATGGCTGTTCACTTCTTCGCCTGCTACTCGCCGGGACGTTGGCAAAGACCTGCGCGAGACATCGCGCCCATTCTTTACCCACGGCTCGGTCGAGTGCCGCCCGTCTTCTTGGTCTCTCGTTGCGCTGAAACACCCCCGTGCGCAAAAACAGTATCGCGCCTGGCGAATTGTATGAATGTACGGTGAGCAACATTTCGTGCCAGATCACGTTGGGGATGGGGCGAGTTCGTGGGGAGTTGCGCGGGCGGTCATTAGCGATTGAGTGACGGCGCTCGCTTGCGCCCGGGCGATGTGTTCGAGCGACGCCGCGTCGAGCTGTGCTGCGAAGAGCGCGAGCGCATCGCACAGGCGACGATGCGCGGCGGCGTCGAGGCTCCACTGCGAAGTCGCGGCGCGAAAGGCGTCGAGCGCCGTCAGCGTTTCTTCCGCGCGTTCGAGCTCGTCCACGCGTTCGCTCGCATAACCGATGCGAGCAAGTTCGCGCGCAATCAGCACATGACTGCGCAGGGTCGTCGAAAGCGCATGTGATCCGTGCCCGCGGCAAAATGCGTCGAGAGCGGCGTAGCACTTCAACAGCATCAGATCGATGACCGGCTCGCGGGCAGTTCGGCTCTGGCTGAGCGCTCGCATAAGCGGTGACAAGGTAGGGCGCGCGGCGTGGCTGATCGACGATGTCTTTCTCACGGATAAGCTCCCGAAGAAGTTGCATGCGGACCGATGCGAATGGCTGCGCGGGCCGCTGGCTGCTTGACTTTCGAACCATGATGGCATCGAAGACTTAGCGGCGTATTAAGACGCTTCGGCCGATTCTGCGAGGAAAGGGCGGCGTTGAACCGGATGCAGACGACAAAAAAGCCGCTGTCCTTGCGGAGCAGCGGCTTTTTCTTGAAGCTGGTGGCGAATCAGGGACTCGAACCCCGGACCTGCGGATTATGATTCCGTCGCTCTAACCGACTGAGCTAATTCGCCGAAAGAAGCCGAGATTATGGCGGCGGTTGAAACGTCTGTCAACCCCTGCCGCGCGTTTTTCCTGACACGGCGGCAGGGCAGATTAAACCAGCGCCTTCAATCCTCGTGATACACGTTCGACTTGCGCGTGTCCTTCACGAACAACATGCCGATCACAAACGTCGCGAGCGCGATCACCACCGGATACCACAAGCCCGAGTAGATGTCGCCGCGCGCCGCCACGATCGCGAAAGCCGTCGCGGGCAGGAAGCCGCCGAACCAGCCATTGCCGATGTGATACGGCAGCGACATCGACGTATAGCGAATCCGCGCCGGGAACATCTCGACCAGCATCGCGGCGATCGGGCCATACACCATCGTCACGAAGATCACGAGGATGGTCAGAATCACGATCGCCATCGGCCAGTTGATGAGCGCCGGATCGGCCTTCGCCGGGTAGCCGGCGCTCTTCAGCGTGCCGGCGAGCGTCTTGTCGAACGCCGCGCCTTGCGCCTTGGCGTCGGCGGCCTTGCCGTCGTACGTGTTCACGACCGTTTCGCCGACCTTGATCTGCGCCAGCGTGCCGGCGGGCGCGGCCACGTTCTGATAGTTGAGGCCGGCCTTCGACAGAGCGCTCTTCGCGATATCGCACGACGACGTGAACTTCGACGTGCCCACCGGATTGAACTGGAACGAGCACTCGTCCGGGTTGGCGATCACGGTGATCGGCGACTTCTGCGTCGCGGCTTCGAGCGTCGGGTTCGTGTAGTGTGCGAGCGCCTTGAAGAGCGGGAAGAAGGTCAGCGCCGCGATCAGGCAGCCCGCCATGATGATCGGCTTGCGCCCGATGCGATCCGACAGCGAACCGAAGAACACGAAGAACGGCGTGCCGATGAGCAGCGCGACCGCCACCATGATGTTTGCGCTCGTGCCGTCCACCTTCAGCGTCTGCGTCAGGAAGAAAAGCGAGTAGAACTGGCCCGTGTACCATACCACTGCCTGGCCCGCCGTCAGACCGAACAGCGCGAGCAGCACGATCTTCAGGTTCTTCCATTCGCCGAACGCTTCGGTGAGCGGCGCCTTCGAGGTCTTGCCCTCGGATTTGATGCGCTCGAACACCGGCGATTCGTGCAGTTTCATGCGAATCCAGACCGACACGGCGAGCAGCAGGATCGACACGAGGAAGGGCACGCGCCACGCCCATGCGCCGAACTGCTCCTCCCCGGTCGCCGTGCGCACGGCCAGAATCACGATCAGCGAGATGAAGAGGCCGAGCGTCGCGGTCGTCTGAATCCACGCAGTCCACGCGCCGCGCTTGTTGGCGGGCGCGTGTTCGGCCACGTACGTCGCGGCGCCGCCATACTCGCCGCCGAGCGCGAGCCCTTGCAACAGCCGCATCGCGATGAAGATGATCGGCGCGGCGATGCCGATGGTCGCATAGCCGGGCAAAAAGCCGATCAGGAACGTGGAAAGACCCATGATGACGATCGTCACCAGGAACGTGTACTTGCGGCCGACCATGTCGCCGAGCCGCCCGAACACGATCGCGCCGAACGGACGCACCGCGAAGCCCGCCGCGAAGCCGAGCAACGTAAAGATGAAGCCGGCCGTCGGGTTGACGCCCGAGAAGAACGTCTTGCTGATGTAGATCGCAAGCGAGCCCGCGAGATAAAAGTCGTACCACTCGAACACGGTGCCGAGCGACGAGGCGAAGATGACCTTCCGCTCCTCGTTCGTCATCGGCGCGTGCGAAATGCGCCCTTCGACCGTTGCCATGAATCGTCTCCTTAGGTTTTCCGTCTGATTCCCGATTCCATCGGGCCGCACGCGCGGCGCCGGTGCAAGGATTATTGGAACGAAAACTTACGGCGTTCTGACTCGGGCTATTTGGGCTCTCGACGTGGGCGGACGGTTGAAATTCTGCTAACTCGTCTATAAGGCGCTGAGATCGGCAAACAAACTGCGCCTATCGCGCTAAATCATCGGCGCGCTTCCGCGTGCGCGCTCAGGGTTTGTCCCGGGCAGGATAAACCCGCTGCAAGCTGACGCGAACCAGCGTCCCGGCGAGCCTCGGCGCTTCCTGATAGACGTGATCCTCGATGGCGAGCGTGCCGCCGTGAATCGTCGCGATCTCCTTGACGATGGCAAGGCCGAGGCCGCTTCCATCGCCTTCGCGGCCGAGAATGCGATAGAAACGCTCCACCACGCGCTCGCGTTCGGCCGGCGGAATGCCGAGGCCGGTGTCTTCCACTTCCAGATGCACGAGATCGAGATTCGTGTCGTCGGCCCGCACGCGCACGGTGATGCGCCCGCCGGTCGGCGTGTAGCGGATCGCGTTGTCGATCAGATTGGACAGCATCTCGCGCAACATCACCGCGTTGCCTTCCACTTCGACCGGATACGGCGGCTCCTCATAGCCGATGTCCATGCGCTTGGCGAGCGCCGCCTGCACCCAGTCGCGCACGGCGAGGCGCGCGAGATCCGTCAACTCGACGTGCGAGAAGATCTGCCCGTTCGCGCGATTTTCCGCGCGGGCAAGCGCCAGCAGTTGCGTAACGAGCCGCGCGGCGTGTTCCGAACTGGTCGCGATCTGTTCGAGCGAGCGCTGCACTTCGTTCGACACGTCCTGCCGCAGCGCGAGTTCCGCCTGCATGCGCAGGCCGGCCAGCGGCGTTTTCATCTGATGCGCGGCATCGGCGATAAAGCGCTTCTGGAACTCCATGTTCTGTTCGAGCCGCGTGAGCAGATCGTTGAACGAGGCGACGAGCGGCGCGATTTCGGGCGGCGCGCGGCCGGCTTCGAGCGGCGAGAGATCGTCGGGGCGGCGAGCGCGGATATTCGATTGCAGCGCGTGCAGCGGCGCGAGCCCGCGCGACAGCCCGAACCAGACGAGCACGATGGCGAGCGGCAGGATCACGAACTGCGGCAGGATCACGCCCTTGATGATGTCGTTGGCGAGCTGGCTTCGCTTGTCGAGCGTCTCGGCCACTTGCACGAGCACCGGCTGCGCGTTCTGCGCGTCGAGTGCGGGAAGGTCCACGGTCGTATAGGCGACGCGAATATCGTTGCCGCGCAGCACGTCGTCCCGAAACTCGACGATGCCCGGCTGCGGCCGGTCGTCTTCGTGCGGCAAGGGCATGTCGCGGTCGCCGCCGACCAGTTCGCCGCGCGTGCCGAGCACCTGAAAGAAAACGCTGTCGACGTTGTCCGCGCGCAGAAAATCGCGCGTTGCGTCGGGCAGCCTGAGTTCCGCGACGCCGTTGACCGGCTGAATCTGACGCGCGATGACGTAGGCATCCGCTTCTAGCGCGCGGTCGAACGGTCCGTTCGCGATGGACTTCGCGACCAGATAGGTCACGGCAATGCTCATCGGCCAGAGCAGCAGAAGCGGCGCGAGCATCCAGTCGAGAATCTCGCCGAAGAGCGAGCGCGGATGCGTCTCGCTGTCCGGTTCCAGCTCGTCCGGCGGGGCGAAGGGATTGGCGTAGCGCGCGTCGCGCAGCGCGTCGGAATCGGCGGTGGCTGCGTTGGGTTCAGGCGGCGTGCGCGGCGGCTCGTGTGCGCGTTTGCTGGAAACGGACGAGGCCATGCTTGGCCCGGCCTAGTGATGGCTCGGCGGCATCGGCGCGCTCGCCGACGCGCCGTTCGACGCTTTTTCGAGCGTGTAGCCGAGCCCGCGCACGGTGATGATGCGCGCGCCGCTCGGCTCGATCTTCTTGCGCAGCCGGTGGACGTAGACCTCGATCGCGTTGTTGCTGACTTCCTCGCCCCATTCGCACAGGTGATTGACGAGCTGTTCCTTCGACACGAGGCGCCCGGTCCGCTGCAGCAGCACTTCGAGCACGCCCAGCTCGCGCGCCGACAAGTCGATCACCTGATCGCCGATATGCGCGATGCGTCCCACCTGATCGAACGACAGCGAACCGTGCTTGACGACCGTCGGGCCGCCGCCCGCGCCACGCCGCGTGAGCGCGCGCACCCGCGCTTCCAGTTCGTTGAGCGCGAAGGGCTTGGCCATATAGTCGTCCGCGCCGAGATCGAGGCCCTTCACGCGCTCGTCGACGCTGTCGGCGGCGGTCAGGATCAGCACGGGCATCTGCGAATTACGCGCGCGCAGCCGGCGCAGCACTTCGAGACCGGGCATGAGCGGCAGCCCGAGATCGAGAATCAAGAGGTCGAAAGGCTGGAGCGTCAGCGCGGTGTCGGCCTCGACGCCATGCTTCACATGGTCGACGGCGTATCCCGATTGGCGGAGTGATCGGACAAGGCCGTCCGCGAGTATGCTGTCGTCTTCGGCAATGAGGATTCGCATCGTGTGTGCGCCTGATGCGCGGTAGCGCATTGCCGGCACCGCATTTCGCCCGGCGCGGCGGTCTCCAGGGTGTTGTGCGGTTTTTGCGCGGTTCGGGCGACGTGGAAAAAAGCCACGCGCGCCGCAATCGGGCTTGCAAAAACTACTGTTTTTTTATACAGTGTCTGCATCTGTGCGAAAAGCGGGTGAAAGTATGCGGAATCCGCATCGAAGCCCGCGCGCACAAGTCTCAGACGCCGTTCATCATAGCAAAGGACGATTCATGGAAGAAAGCAAGAAAGGCCCGGCTGGCATGACTGCGGAGAAGAGCAAGGCCCTCGCTGCCGCGCTCTCGCAGATCGAAAAGCAATTCGGCAAAGGGTCGATCATGCGGCTCGGCGCGGGTGAGGCGGTCGAAGACATTCAGGTTGTGTCCACCGGCTCGCTCGGACTGGATATCGCGCTCGGCGTGGGCGGCCTGCCGCGCGGCCGCGTCGTCGAGATCTACGGTCCGGAATCGTCGGGCAAGACCACGCTCACGCTGCAGGTGATCGCCGAAATGCAGAAGATCGGCGGCACGGCGGCATTCATCGACGCGGAACACGCGCTCGACGTGCAATACGCGCAGAAGCTCGGCGTGAACGTGCAGGAACTGCTGATCTCGCAGCCGGACACGGGCGAACAGGCGCTGGAAATCGCGGACGCGCTGGTGCGCTCGGGTTCCATCGACATGATCGTGATCGACTCCGTCGCGGCGCTCGTGCCGAAGGCGGAAATCGAAGGCGAAATGGGCGACTCACTGCCGGGTCTGCAAGCTCGCCTGATGTCGCAGGCGCTGCGCAAGCTCACCGGCACCATCAAGCGCACGAACTGCCTCGTGATCTTCATCAACCAGATCCGCATGAAGATCGGCGTGATGTTCGGCAACCCGGAAACCACCACGGGCGGTAACGCGCTGAAGTTCTATTCGTCGGTGCGTCTGGACATTCGCCGTATCGGGTCCATCAAGAAGAACGACGAAGTGATCGGCAACGAAACGCGCGTGAAGGTGGTGAAGAACAAGGTGTCGCCGCCGTTCCGCGAAGCCATCTTCGACATTCTGTACGGTGAGGGCATTTCGCGTCAGGGCGAGATCATCGACCTGGGCGTGCAGGCCAAGCTCGTCGACAAGGCGGGCGCGTGGTACAGCTATAACGGCGATCGCATCGGTCAGGGCAAGGACAACGCGCGGGAATTCCTGCGCGAGAACCCGGACATTGCACGCGAGATCGAGAACAAGATCCGCGAATCGCTGGGTGTGGCGGCGCTGGCAGATGGCGTCGCCGCGGGCGCAGCAGTCGCGGACGACGAATAAGCGTCCCGCCGCACGGTCGATGTTCAAGCGCCGGTTCGGATCGAAGGCTGGCAGCGCCGATGTTCGGCGGGGCCGTGCGGGTCGGTCTGACGGCGCGGGTGAGTCGGGCGACGATGCTGGGTCCGGATCGTCTGCGCGCAGCGTCGGTGAGTCCGCCGACCATGACAATGGCACAGACCATTACGAGCGCAGCAGCGAGCGGCGCGCGGTATCGACGAAATCTCGCTGGTCTACCCGAAGCATCACATCACGCGCCGACGCGAAGCCATTCGCGACGGCGCGTGGTGTTTCTGGAGCGGCGCAACGGCTCGTGAACGAATCCGAGCGGGCATCGTCGACAGAAACATTCGCGACGGTCCAGTCGCCGCGCTCGGCTGCTGACTCGTCAGAGACCGCAAACCCGACGCTCGATGCGAATCCGGACGCGCCATCACACGCCGCACGTGAGCCATTCGCGGCGCAAGACCCCGACCGCGCCGCTCGTCTCGCGCAGGCGCGTTCGCTTCTCGCTCAGGCCACGACGCAACCCGTCCAGAAGTTCGACGCGCCGCCCAAGCCGCCGAAAGGGGCCCGCTTACCGGACGACAGCGCCGATCCCTTGTCCAATCCCTTCGAAGACGCCGATCCGTTCGAGCCATTCGAGCAGTGCGCGCCCGAACCACCATCAAACCCGTCCTACAGCCGCTCGACGGAACGCCAGCGCAAGACACCGGACGCGAGCAACCCAAGACGACCGCAGCGCTCGCTGAAAGGCCGCGCATTGGCCTACCTTTCGCGCCGCGAATACAGTCGCGCGGAACTGTCGCGCAAACTGCGTCCGTACGTGCAGGAAGCCGACTCGCTCGAGAATACGCTCGACAGCCTGGAACGCGACGGCTGGTTGTCCAATGAGCGTTTCGTGGAGAGCGTCGTTCATCGTCGGGCGCCGCGCATGGGCGGCAGCCGGATCATTAACGAACTGAAGCGGCACGCGGTGGGCGAGGCGTTGATCGGCGAGACGGCGGACAAGCTAGCGCAAACCGAAACCGCGCGTGCTCAGGCCGTGTGGGAGAAGAAGTACGGCGTCGTGCCCGAGACGCCCGCCGAGCGCGCGAAACAGGCTCGCTTCCTTGCGGCGCGGGGTTTCTCGGCCAGCACCATCGGAAAAATTCTGAAAGGCGGCGACGAAGACTGGATCGAGGAGCCCAGCGACGATTAACGCACCCCTGACCGCCATGCGACGCGCCGTGCGCCGGCATTCGCCAATCATCAGGCGCATGCACGGCCCGAAATACTCGCTATGCTAAAATTCAACGGTTTCCCCGTTCCGGCTTTGGTCCCATGCCTCTTTCTCCGCCCGTTTCCCGACAGTTGCGCCATCGTCGCGCGATTCGGCTGGAAGCGTTCGAGCGGGACGACGGCCTGTGGGACATCGAAGCCTGTCTAACCGATGACAAGCCCCGCGACTTTCCGCTCGCGGCGGGCGTCCGGCCGCAAGGCCTGCCGATCCATGAACTCTGGCTGCGCATCACCATCGACCGCAAGCTCACCATCGTCGACGCCGAGGCGTCTTCCGAATGGGCGCCTTATGCGGCGTTGTGCGCCGAGTCGAATTCCGCGTATCGCGCGCTCATCGGACTCAATCTGCTCCAGAATTTTCGTCGCGAAGCCGGCGCGCGCCTGCGCGGAACGGCGGGCTGCACGCATCTCACCGAGCTGTGCGCCGTGTTGCCGACCGCCGCTATCCAGGCGTTCTCCGGCGAAGTGTGGTCCATCGAGAGCGGCAGTCCTTTCGCGCAAGGCGGACCCGAGTCGACGCCGGTCCAGCCGCCGTTCCAGCTCGGCCGCTGCCACGCGCTGCGCTTCGACGGCCCCGCCGTGCGCGAATACTATCCGCGCTGGTTCGGCCATGAGCCATCGCGTGCGGAAGATCGTGGCCAGGCGGAACGCGAAAAGCCGGACACCTGACGCGCGCGCGTTCCCAACGCGGAACGCTCCCGGCAACCGGTCAAGAATCAAACAATCAGCGGTTCAAGCAATTCGAAATCGAAGAAGTTCACTCCAACTCTCAGACTGAAGGAATCACGCATGAAGATTCACGAGTACCAGGGTAAGGAAATCCTGCGGAAATTCGGCGTCGCGGTCCCGCGCGGCAAACCCGTGTTCTCGGTGGATGATGCGGTCAAGGCCGCGGAAGAGCTGGGCGGCCCGGTTTGGGTCGTCAAGGCGCAGATTCACGCGGGCGGCCGCGGTAAGGGCGGCGGCGTGAAGGTCGCGAAGTCGATCGAACAGGTTCGCGAGTACGCGAACCAGATCCTCGGCATGCAGCTCGTCACGCACCAGACCGGTCCGGAAGGCCAGAAGGTGAACCGCCTGCTGATCGAAGAAGGCGCGGACATCAAGAAGGAACTGTACGTCGGCCTCGTGCTGGACCGCGTTTCGCAGAAGATCGTCGTGATGGCGTCGAGCGAAGGCGGCATGGACATCGAGGAAGTCGCGGAGAAGACGCCCGAACTGCTGCACAAGTTCGCCGTCGAGCCGGCGACGGGTCTGCAGGACGCAGACGCGGACGACCTCGCGCGCAAGATCGGCATTCCGGACGCATCGATCCCGCAAGCGCGCGCGATCCTGCAAGGTCTGTACAAGGCGTTCTACGAAACCGACGCATCGCTCGCCGAAATCAACCCGCTGATCCTGACCGGCGACGGCAAGGTGATCGCGCTCGACGCCAAGTTCAACTTCGATTCGAACGCGCTCTTCCGTCACCCGGAGATCGTCGCGTATCGCGATCTGGACGAAGAAGATCCGGCTGAAGTCGAAGCGTCGAAGTTCGACCTCGCGTACATCTCGCTCGACGGCAACATCGGCTGTCTCGTGAACGGCGCGGGCCTCGCGATGGCGACGATGGACACCATCAAGCTGTTCGGCGGCGAGCCGGCGAACTTCCTCGACGTCGGCGGCGGCGCGACGACCGAAAAGGTCACGGAAGCCTTCAAGCTGATGCTGAAGAACCCGAACCTGAAGGCGATTCTCGTCAACATCTTCGGCGGCATCATGCGCTGCGACGTGATCGCGGAAGGCGTGATCGCGGCGTCGAAGGCCGTGGACCTGAAGGTGCCGCTCGTCGTGCGCATGAAGGGCACCAACGAAGACCTCGGCAAGAAGATGCTGGCGGAGTCGGGACTGCCGATCATTTCGGCCGACAGCATGGAAGAAGCCGCGCAGAAGGTCGTCGCGGCTGCCGAAGGCAAGTAAGCGCGCTTCGCTTACCGAGCCTAAGAGAGCGTTCCACCAGATACGAATGGCGGCGCCAGCAACTGCTTTGGCGACGCCAAACGAACAGAGGTCACTACATGTCGATTCTGATCAACAAAGACACGAAGGTCATCACGCAGGGCATCACCGGCAAGACCGGCCAGTTCCACACGCGCGCGTGCCGCGAATACGCGAACGGCCGTGAAGCGTACGTCGCGGGCGTGAACCCGAAGAAGGCCGGCGAAGACTTCGAAGGCATTCCCATCTACGCGTCCGTCAAGGAAGCGAAGGCGGAAACCGGCGCGACCGTTTCGGTCATCTACGTGCCGCCCGCGGGCGCAGCCGCCGCGATCTGGGAAGCCGTCGAGGCCGATCTCGATCTCGCCATCTGCATCACGGAAGGCATTCCGGTTCGCGACATGCTCGAAATCAAGGACCGCATGCGCCGCGAAAATCGCAAGACGCTGCTGCTCGGACCGAACTGCCCCGGCACGATCACGCCGGACGAACTGAAGATCGGCATCATGCCGGGTCACATTCACAAGAAGGGTCGCATCGGCGTCGTGTCGCGTTCGGGCACGCTGACGTACGAAGCGGTCGGCCAACTGACGGCGCTCGGCCTCGGCCAGTCGTCGGCGGTCGGCATCGGCGGCGATCCGATCAACGGTCTAAAGCACATCGACGTGATGAAGATGTTCAACGACGATCCGGAAACGGACGCCGTCATCATGATCGGCGAGATCGGCGGTCCGGATGAAGCGAACGCCGCTTACTGGATCAAGGACAACATGAAGAAGCCGGTCGTCGGTTTCATTGCGGGCGTGACGGCGCCTCCGGGCAAGCGCATGGGCCATGCTGGCGCGCTGATCTCGGGCGGCGCGGACACGGCGGACGCCAAGCTCGAAATCATGGACGCGTGCGGCATCAAGGTCACGAAGAACCCGTCCGAGATGGGCCGCCTGCTGAAGTCGGTGATCTAAGGCAGTCGGGCACACAACGCGAGGGTTTGGTACTCTTACTGATTCCTTTCGTTCAGGCCGAAGAAAAAGCGAGGGAGCGTTGGCTTCCTCGCTTTTTTGTTTCCGGTCACAGCTCGTTCTGCCCATGCTCGAATTCTTCTCGACGCTCCATTGGGGCGCGGTCCTGCAAATCATCGTCATCGACATTCTGCTCGGGGGCGACAACGCCGTCGTGATCGCGCTTGCTTGCCGCGATCTTCCCGCCACGCAGCGCACGCGCGGCATCGTGCTCGGCACGCTCGGCGCCATTGTTCTGCGCGTCGTGCTGATCGCGTTCGCGGTGTTCCTGCTCGATATTCCGTTCCTGAAGTTTCTCGGCGGCTTGCTGCTTCTGTGGATCGGCATGAAGCTCCTGCAACCCGGCCACGACGAGCCCGACATCAGTTCGTCGGACAAGCTATGGGCGGCCGTCAAGACGATCATCGTCGCAGACGCGGTCATGAGTCTCGACAACGTGATCGCGATCGCGGGCGCGGCCGAGACTGCGGACCCGCAGCACCGCTTCGTGCTCGTGGTCTTCGGGCTCGTCGTGAGCATTCCGCTGATCGTGTGGGGCAGCACGCTGGTGCTGAAGCTGCTCGACCGCTTTCCGATCGTCGTGCTGCTCGGCGCGGGCTTGCTCGGGTGGATCGCGGGCGGACTCATCATCGACGATCCGTTCATCGACCGCTGGCCCGCGCTCAACACCGAAGCGGCGGGGTATGCCGCGCGCCTCGCGGGCGCGGCGCTCGTGATCGCGGCGGGCTGGCTGATGAAGCGCCGCGCGCTCGCGAGCACGGGCTGACCGCCACGGACGCAGGCGTTAGCCGAATGGCCGACTGTCGCGGCCGTCGCGCCCTCCCTACCATCGAAGCGTTCGGTTCGCATATCGCGGCCGACGCTTCGTGTCTTTCAGGGAGTGGCAATGACGAGCATGGTTTCGAATGTAAATGCGCCGCGCGACGGCGACGGCTTCGGTGCATGGCTGAAACGCGCGCAGGCGGGCGCGCGCGGTTTCACGCTGATCGAATTGATGATCGTGCTGGCGATCGTGGGCGTCGTCGCGGCTTACGCGATTCCCGCGTATCAGGACTATTTGTCGCGCAGCCGCGTGGGCGAGGGCATGTCGCTCGCGTCATCCGCTCGGCTCGCGGTGGCCGAGAATGCCGCGAGCGGCGCGGATCTGGCGAGCGCGTATGCGTCGCCGCCGGCCACGCGCAACATCGAATCCATTCACGTCGACAGCGACACCGGGCAGATCGCGATCGCCTATACGACGCGCGTCGCGCCGGCCGGATCGAACACGCTCGTGCTCGTGCCTTCCGCGCCCGATAACGCCGATACGCCGACGGCTCGCGTCGCGCTGACGCGTGGCTCGGTGCAAGCCGGCACGATCACGTGGGAATGCTTCGCGGCGGGCAAGGCGGCTTCGTCGCTGCCTGCGCCGGGCGCAGGACCCGTGCCGGCGCAAGCGGCCACCCTGCCGGCGAATCTAGCGCCGCCGGAGTGCCGCGCCTGAGCGAGTTGCACGCAGTGAACAAGAGGCATGAGCGCCGCGCGGGAACCTGTGGATTTCGTAGCATTTGCGGGTGCGCGGCGCACAGCGGACGCAAAGTTTTGTATAGTGCGCCGGTTCCCGACGTTCCCAGCCCCTCATGCCTTCCCAATTCGCGCGCTACCTCTGCTTCGCCGTTCTGTGTCTTGCGTTGACGATTCCGTTCGGCGTCGTCAACCACACGTATCCGATCCCGACGTTCTACGCCGAATACAGCGCGTTGGCCTTGTATCTTGCGCTCGGAGCCACGGTCGCCATACTCGTGCGCGTTTCGGAACCGCGCGTGCCGTTCGCGTCGCCGGTGGTCGCGCTGATGCCGCTCGCGTTCGGCATCGTGCTCGTCGCGCAGACGGTGCTGCTGCCGGTCGCGCAGCCTTCGATGAACTGGCTCGGCGGCGCCTATCTGCTCGCATCGTTCGTGGCCGTGCATACGGGGTTCGGGCTGGTGCGCGCGGGACTGTCGGAGAAGGCGTTGCGCATCGGCGCTGCCGCGTTGCTCGCGGGCGGGCTCTTCGCGGTGTTCTGCCAGACCGTGCAGTTGTTGCACATGGAGGCCAAATTCGCGCCGCTCGTCGTGGCATACAACGTCGCCATCAAACGGCGCCCTTTCGGGAACATGGCGCAGGCGAATCATCTTGCGACCGTCATCGCATTCGCCGTGGCGGGCGCGATGTATTTCGTGCAGACGCGCCGCATGCCTGTCGTGGTGTGGCTCGTGGTGTCGGCGGTGCTGTCGTTCGGCCTCGCGCTCACGGTGTCGCGTGGGCCGTGGCTGCAGACGGCGGTGATCGTCGTCGCCGGACTCTGGATGGCCTTCATCCGCCGACGCCCCGGCGCGGCCGACGACTTCGACAGCCCGATAGCGACCAGCGGACGCGACATCCGCGCCTGGATCATGCCGTTTGCGCTCGCGGCGGTGTTCCTGCTGGTCAACGCCGCGGTGCGCTGGGCCAACGTGCGGTATGGGCTCGGTCTCGCGCAGTCGGCGGCGGAGCGCATGCAGGACGCCAATCAGATCGCGCCGCGTCTTGCGCTGTGGAAGTACGGCTGGACCATGTTCAAGACGCATCCGCTGCTCGGCGTCGGCTGGGGCGAGTTTCCGCGTTATCAGTTCGACATGGTGCGCGAACTCGGCGGCGTGGAGATCGCGAACAACGCGCACGATATCTTCATCGACCTGCTCGCAAAAACCGGGCTGCTCGGGGTCGCGGTGCTGGTGGCGGGCATCGTCTTGTGGCTGATTCGCGTGCTGCGCGCGCCGCATACGCCCGCGCGCATCTTTGCGCTCTCGCTGCTGGGCGTGCTGATGATGCACGCGCTCGTCGAGTATCCGCAGCAGTACATGTTCTTTCTGATGCCCGCGATGCTCGTGATCGGTCTTCTGGAGACGCGGCCGCTGCGGCTCGTGGCGCGCCCGGTGTCGTACGGCGGCTACGTCTTTCTCGTCGTGGCGGGTCTGATTGCGCTGTATCCGACGATGCGCGACTACAACCGCGCCGAAGTGCTGTATTACGGCTCGCGGCCGGCGGAGCAGTATCGCGACGATCCGTCGTTCCTCTTCGGCGCATGGGGCCAGTATGGCGCCGCTACGTTGTTGCCGATGAACGCGCAGGACATCGAAGCGAAGCTGGCGGCGCATCGGCAGGCCATTGCGCTGCTGCCGGGCGAGACGGTGTTGCGCCGTTACGCGGTGTTGCAGGCGATCGCGGGTCAGCGCAAAGAGGCGCTCGATACCGTGGCGCGCCTGCAGATTTTCGCGACGGAACTGAACGACTGGCCGACGCAACTCGCGTCGCTGTATCAGTCGGTCGATGAAATCGGCGCGCCGCTGACGGACTTCAGGGCCGATCTCGTTAAGCGCTACGGGCCGCCTGCCGGAGCGGATGCCCACGCGGACGATGACGCCGACGAGTAAGCAGTAAGCACCCGGTTCGGGCGCGATTCAGGCGGACGGCTGAGAGTCCGCCACCCAGTCCCCCGACTTGCCGCCGTGCTTCTCCATCACGCGCACGTTCGTGATGGTCATGCCGCGATCGACCGCCTTGCACATGTCGTAGATGGTCAGCAGGCCGACTTGCACGGCGGTGAGGGCTTCCATTTCGACGCCCGTGCGCCCCACGGTCTCGACGCGCACTTCGCATTGCACGCCGGGCAGCGAGTCATCGACGGAAAACTCGACGGCCACGCGCGTCAGGGCAAGCGGATGACACAGCGGGATCAGATCGGCGGTGCGCTTTGCGCCTTGAATGGCCGCGATGCGCGCGACGCCGAGCACATCGCCCTTCTTAGCGCGTCCTTCGCGGATCAGCGCGAGCGTGTCGTCGCGCATGACGATGGAGCCGCGCGCTACCGCGATGCGTCGCGTCTCGTTCTTGCCGCCGACGTCAACCATGTGCGCCTCGCCGGAGGCATCGAAATGTGTGAGTCCGGACATAGCGTCTCCTTGCAGTGGGCGCTTATCTTACCAGCGGGGCCGGCGGCGAAAACGGCGCGAAGCCGTGTCCACAGGTACCGCCGGGCGCGCAACACTTGATACGATAAGCGCGTTCCCGTCCTCACGCTGACCGCCGGCGACCCTCCGGCTTCGCGCCATGTTCCTGAATCGTCCGAGCCGCGGGCTCGTGTTCGCGTTGTGTCTCAGTCTCGCCATGCCGCCGTTCGCTGCGGCGCAGGGAGGCGTGTCCGTGGGTGCTGGGGGGAATGAGGCCCAGCCGACCAACGCGAAATATCCGCGGAACGTGTCGATCGCGACGGATGCGACGGATGCGACGAATGCGACGCATGCGACGAATGCGACGAATGCGACGAATGCGACGAATGCGACGAATGCGACGACCGCGACCAGTTCGACCAACGGAGCAAACGCGGCACAGCCGACCGACGCGAAATATCCGCTGAACGTGTCAATCGCGACGAAGGCGACCAGTCCGACCGACGGGGCAAACGCGGCAAATCCGACCAACACGAAATATTCGAGGAACGTGGCGGTCGCGACGACCGCGACGAACACGACGGCCGCAGCAAAACTAACAACCGTCACAGACGCAGCAAGCGGATTGAACGGGGAAGATGGCGCGAACGCAACGAACGCGACGAACGGAGCAACTTCGGCAAGCGCAACCACCAACTCACCGGCAACGTCCACCGCCAGCACACCCCCCAACACCGTCGCCGACGGCATATTCGGCGTCTACGGCGGCGCCGAAAGCCGCTTCGCCAATCGTCCCGGCGCGATGGCCGGTCTGCGCGCGCCGCTTTCGTCCGTGCAACTGCCGGATCTGGGCGACGGCTCCGGCGGCACGCTTTCGCCGCAGGCGGAGCGCAAGCTCGGCGAGCGGATGATGCGCGAAGTCCGCGCCGATCCCGACTACCTCGACGACTGGCTGATCCGCGATTACCTCAATTCCATCGCATCGAAGCTCTCTGCAGCCGCCGCGACGCAATACCTCGGCGGCTATCGTCCGGACTTCGGACTCTTCGCCGTGCGCGATGCGCAGATCAACGCGTTCTCGATGCCGGGCGGCTTCGTCGGCGTCAACACAGGGCTGATCTCGGCGACGCAGACGGAATCGGAACTGGCGTCCGTCGTCGGCCACGAGATGGGGCACGTGCTCCAGCGCCACATCGCGCGCATGATCGGCGCGCAGGAAAAGAGCGGGTACGCGGCGCTCGCGGCCATGCTCGCCGGGCTGCTGGCGGGCGTCATGACGCACAGCGGCGATCTCGGCATGGGCATCGCGATGGGCGGACAGGCCTTCGCCGTCGACAACCAGCTGCGCTTCTCGCGCGCCGCCGAGCACGAGGCCGACCGCGTCGGTTTTCAGATGCTCGCGGCCGCCGGCTACGATCCGTACGCGATGACCGCGTTCTTCGAGCGGCTCGATCGCGCGTCGATGGCCGATAACGGCGTGCCGGCTTACGCGCGCACGCATCCGCTGACGACCGAGCGCATCGCCGACATGGAGGACCGCGCGCGACGCGTGCCGTACCGGCAGCCGCGGCAGTCGCCGGAATATGCGTTCGTGCGTGCGCGCTCGCGCGTGCTTCAGGTGAATTATGCGAGCGACTATCGCGAGGTCGCGAGCCGTCTCAAGTCCGAAATCGACGATCAGACCGCGCTCAATCCCGCCGCGAACTGGTACGGCATCGCGCTCGCGCGTTCGCTGACGGGCGATTACGCCGCCGCCAACGATGCGCTCGCCAACGCGCGGCGGCTGTTTGAAAGCGAGGAGGCGAGCGCGGCGGCGGCTTCGATGCAGGCGCGGCGCGAATTGGCGCAGACGGTCGAAGGCGGTCAAAGCCGCGATGCGCGTTCCGATGACGAGCGCCACGCGCAGCAGCAGAAGGGCGCGTCGAAGGCGCAGGGCGCAAGACTCAGCGCATCGCCGCGTGGCGTGTCGGGTTCATCGGCGAACGCTCGAGCGGGCGTTGGAGCTGCACGTGCCGGTCGCGACGAAGCGCGATCTTCACAACCGGCCAATACCCAAAGCACGCCCGCCTCAGCGACGACCGCCCGCGCCGGGATAGAAGCCCCGCCTGCGCGAAGCGGCCGACCGCTATCTGCGCAAGCGGCTGCGCTGAAAGATGCGTCGACGAACAACGCCAACCCGCACTCGACGCCACAGATCGCGAACCCCTCCGCCCCGGCCGTCTCGATGTCTTCGCTCCTGAGCAGCAGCGCACACGGCGCACTGACCGCCGCGCCCGCCGACAGCACCGCGCCCGCCGCGGCCAGCGCGGGAATCGCGCTGCCGCCCGTGCGCGTGACCGCCCAGCAAGCCGCCCGCAGCACGCCGAGCCTTGACGTGCTCGCCGCCGACATCGCGCGTCGCTCGGGCCGTTACGACGACGCGGTGCGCCTCGCCGACCTCGCGCAGACGCGCTGGCCGAATTCGCACGCGGCGATCGACGCGCATCTGCAATCGCTGATGGCCGCGCATCGCTACGAGGAAGCGCAGACGCTCGCGCGCCGCGAAACGCGCGCGGAACCGCAGCGCGCGGACTGGTGGCTGTATCTGGCGCAGGCGAGCGCGGGCATGAACGATCCGCTGCGCCAGCATCAGGCGATGGCCGAAAAACTGGCGCTCGACGGCGCATGGCCGTCCGCCATTCGCCAGTTGAAGGAAGCACGCGATGTCAAAACCGCGAGCTTTTACGACCTCTCGACGATTTCCGCGCGGCTGCGCGACTTCGAAGCACGCTACAAGGAAGAGCGCGACGAGGAGAAAAAGAGTTGACGCCTCAGGCTTTCGACGCCGCGCGCGCAGCCGGACTCGCGACGAAACCGAAGCGCGTCTCGACGTCGGCGCGCGCGATACGCTGTAACGGCAGATCGACACCATCGCGCCAATGAAAAACGCCGCCGCCCGACGCGTCATCGAACGTCGCGTGGCTCGAGAACAGATCGAGATCGTGATCGTGCAGGGCGGCTACGCGCGGCGGCGTGGCATCGTCGGAAAAGAGCAGGGCGCCTTCGTCGTCGAGAAATGCGTGCGCCGGCTCGAACGGCGCGCCGGTGTGGTCGGTCAACCGCAATTCGCCGTTCGTCTCGGAAAGACGCACGATCCACGGCGTGTATGCCAGTTCGACATACACGCGCTGCGGCCCGTTCTGAAAGAACCACTGACCGTCGGCATCACGCTCGTAGTTGCGGTTGATGAAGCCGATCAGCGCTTCGTGGCGAATGGCATCGCCGAGCGCGCCCGCGGCCTGCGCCGCCTCGTCGCGCATGCGCCACTGACCGCGCCGGTCCAGCAACAGCCAGCCCGTGCAATGCGGCACGTTCGGCCACTTGGCCAGCGCCTGCTTGACGATCTCATCCATGATTCATTCGCCCGGAAGAAAATGTTCGAGGTAGCCGAACACGCGCGACGATAGCCAGTCGATGCGTCCCGGAAACGGCCCCGTCATGAAGCCGACATGGCCGCCGTGGTTCGGCTGATCGAGCGTGACGGACGCCGACACTTCGGCCTGCGATGGCAGCGCGCGCTCGGGCAGGAACGGATCGTTGCGAGCGTTCAAGACGAGCGCCGGCACTTCGATGCGGTTCAGATGCGCGCGGATGGTCGCCGTCGTCCAGTAGTGATCGGTATCGCGAAAACCGTGCAGCGGCGCGGTCACGACGTTGTCGAATTCATAGAGCGTGCGCGCGGCGAGCACGGCATGGCGGTCGTACAGACCCGGAAACTGGTCGAGCTTCGCGAGCGCCTTCTTCTTGAGCGACTTCAGGAAGCTGCGCGTATAGACCATGCCGAAGCCTTGCGAGATCGCGTGACCGCCCGCGTGGACATCGAGCGGCGCGGAAATGGCGGCGGCGGCGCTGATAATCGAAGCGTCCGTGCCGCGCTCGCATAGCCAATGCAAGAGCACATTGCCGCCGAGCGACACGCCCGCCGCGACAATCGGGCCCGCGTGCCTTTCGCGCAGTCGCCGCAGGATCCAGTCGACTTCCGCGCTATCCGCGAGATGATAAAAGCGCGGCAGCCGGTTCATCGGCCCGCTGCAGCTGCGAAAGTGCGGCACCACGCCGTGCCAGCCGCGCGCGTGCGCGGCGGCCATCATCGTGCGGGCGTAGTGGGAGTCCGAGTTGCCTTCGAGGCCATGAAACAGCACGAAAAGCGGCGCGGTCGATGCCGGGCGCGCCGCGTCATCGTGCGCGAGCCAGTCCACGTCGATGAAGTCGCCGTCCGGCGTATCCCAGCGTTCGCGCCGGTAACGCACCGCCGGCTTGCGCCCGAAGAGCGCGGGCACGATGGTTTGCGCGTGACTCGTCGGCAGCCAGCGCGGCGCGCTGTAGAGCCATTGCGAGACGGGTTCGGCGAGCACGCTGCCCGCGGCCTGCGCGGTTTCCTTCAGCGCGACGGCGGGCGCCTTGTCCACGAACGACGAATCGTGTTTCAACAACGGATCGCGCTTCATGGCCTTCTCCCCGGCGAACGTCTTTCTATGCTTCGTGACTGCGGTATTTCAGTGCAACGGTCCCTGCCCGTGACGCAGCTTCGCGGCGAACTGGCCGGCCGCTTCCATCGGCATCTCGCTCGCGTGAATATGCGCAATGCGCCATTCGCCGCGTTCGTGAACCATCACGTAAGTCGAGAAAATCATGCGCGGCGCGGCGGTCCCGGCCGGCTGATGCGCCTCCGCGATTGCATACACGACCGTGCCGAGACTGTCGTACACGCGAATATCGAGCGGCTCGATGCTGACGGCCTGCGCGCCGAACTGCTTGCCGAGGCCCGCGCGAATGCTTTCGAGGCCATGCAGATGCGTGCCGTCCGCGCAGATGCAGGTGGCGAACTCCTCGTCGATCCAAAGCGACATCACAGCGTCGATGCTGTTGTCCGCGACAGCCTGATAGTAAGCGTTGAGAGTGTCGGCGGCGGCTTCGAATAGGCGGGCGAAACGTGGCATGGGCTCGTGGGTCTCTGGCATTCGCGCGCAACGCCGTGTCACGATGGCGTGCCGCATCGGTCATGGTTCAAAGCATGCCTCCGTTCGGAGACACTCGCGTGTCCGCGCCCGCACACGAAAATGCCGATGCCGCCGCAAAGCCGCCGCGATCAGGCGGCGGCGTGACGCCGGGCAGGAGCGACGCCTCAGCGATGCGCGAGCAACATGCCGCGCAGATCGGCGAAAACCTGTTCGGCAGAGAGTTCGCGCAGGCAGTTCAGATGGCCGAGCGGACACTCGCGGGAAAAGCACGGACTGCACTCAAGGTGAAGCCATTGTACCTTTGCGACGTCGGACAAGGGCGGCGTGTGGCGCGGATCGGTGGAGCCGTACACCGCGACGAGCGGACGTTTGAGCGCCGCCGCCACGTGCATGAGCCCAGAGTCGTTGGTGACGACGGCGCTCGCCCGGGCGATCAGCGCGCACGCTTCGCCGAGCGATGTCTGGCCGCACAGATTGCGCACGTTCGGCGCGCGCTCCGCGATGGCCTGCGCGACCGCCGAATCTTTCTTGGACCCGAGCGCGACGATGCGGGCATACGGAAACGACTGCGCCACGAACTGCGCGAGCGACGCAAAGTGCTCGGGCGGCCAGCGCTTGGCCGGGCCGTACTCCGCGCCGGGGCAGAACACGACGAGCGGCGCGCGCGTATCCAGATTGAAGCGCGCCGACACGCGCGCCGCTTCGTTCGGATCGGCTTCGAGGCGCGGCACGGGCAAGAGCGGCGCGTCGCTTGCCGCTGCGTCGTGAGCTTGCGCGTATCGGTCGATGAACGGCAGCTTCGCGCCCGGCGCATAGGCGAGGGCGGCGTATTGCGCGGTCATCGGCGGGCGCTCGGTCTTCGGCGGATTCGGGTGGCGCACGTTCAAGAGCCCGTAACGCGCCTCGCCCTTGTAGCCGATGCGCAGCCGGATGCCCGCCATCCACGGAATCAGCGCGGACTTGGCGGAGTTGGGCAGCACGTACGCGGCGTCGTAGCCGACATCGCGCAGGTCGCTCGCAAGCTGCCAGCGGCGCAGCAGTTGCAGCTTGCCGTGCGCGAGATCAGTCGCGTAGACGTCGCGGATTTCCGGCATGCGTTCGAGCACGGGCGCGACCCAGCTCGGCGCGACGGCATCGATCGCGATGCGCGGATGGAGCTTTCGCAAAAGCGTGAACAGCGGCTGCGCCATCAACGCGTCACCGATCCAGTTCGGTGCTATAACCAGCGCACGGCGCATCAGTCGTTTTCCGATCTCAAAATATAGCGGCTCGCCGCGCTCGGGCGGCGGGGCGTCGGTCCTGTGGTGTCATGGCGCGGCGGCCATGCGGCAAAAACAAGCGAGAGCGAACGAAAGCGCGCGCTCGGATGAACCGGAACGCGCGCATCGACGACGCTCGGAGGTTGCTTCGGCGAGCTTAGTGCCCTTTGGCGACTTCGCCGTCCTTCAGCTTGTAGCGCGTGCCGCAATACGGGCAGCGCGCTTCGCCGTGCGTCACGTCGAGGAACACGCGGGGATGCGCGCTCCAGCGTTGCATCTTCGGATTCGGGCAGAACGCGGGGATATCTTTCGCCGACAATTCCACCAGCGGCATTTCCTTCAGGTCGCTCATTGCTATCTCTTTCAATGTCGTTCGTTGCTGTCGTCTGTCGCGCGAGGGCAGCGCGGCCCTCGCGGCGTCAGACTTTCGCGAGCCAGCTCGCGTACTTTTCGTTCTTGCCGCCGACCACGTCGAAGAACGCGCTTTGCAGCTTCTCCGTGATCGGGCCGCGCTTGCCCTCGCCGATCGTGCGGTTGTCGAGTTCGCGGATCGGCGTGACTTCAGCGGCCGTGCCGGTGAAGAACGCTTCGTCGCACGTATAGACTTCGTCGCGCGTGATGCGTTTCTCGATGACCGGGATGCCGAAGTCGCGCGCCAGCGTGATGACCGTGTCGCGCGTGATGCCGTCGAGGCACGACGACAAGTCCGGCGTGTACAGCTTGCCGTTGTTCACGAGGAAGAAGTTTTCGCCGGAGCCTTCGGACACGTAGCCGTCCACGTCGAGCAGCAGGGCTTCGTCATAACCGTCGGTGACGGCTTCCTGATTCGCGAGAATGGAGTTCACGTACCAGCCGGACGCCTTCGCGCGCACCATCGACACGTTGACGTGATGGCGCGTGAACGACGACGTCTTCACGCGGATGCCCTTCGCGAGCCCGTCTTCGCCGAGATACGCGCCCCACGGCCACGCGGCGATGGCCACGTGAATGGTGTTGCCCTTGGCCGAAACGCCGAGCTTCTCGGAGCCGACCCAGATGATCGGGCGGATATAGCACGATTCGAGCTTGTTCTCGCGCACGACTTCGAGTTGCGCGGCTTCGAGCGTCGCGTGATCGAACGGGACTTCCATCTGGAAGATCTTCGCCGAGTTCAGAAGGCGCTTGGTGTGCTCCTTCAGGCGGAAAATGGCCGTTCCCTGGGCGGTCTTGTACGCGCGCACGCCCTCGAATACGCCCATGCCGTAGTGCAGCGTGTGCGTCAGAACGTGGATGCTGGCGTCTCGCCAGTCGATGAGCTTGCCATCCATCCAGATCTTGCCGTCGCGGTCGGCCATTGACATACGGTTCTCCTAGCTGTCTCGTTCAGAAATTCGATGAATCCGGGTGAATCTCGGGGTGAATCTTCCCATTCCGCGCGTTGCCGGCGCTGCCGGCTGCAGGAGCGGTCAAAGTTCGTCATTTTAGCTTCTTTTCGTGATCAGACCGGATAGGAAGCGCCTTTCACGCGGCTATACTTTGCCTTTCGCCGCGAACCGGCAAAGCCGCCCGAAAGCGTCGTGCCGACCGGGCAAGCGGCAAGCTGCGCCGAGTCGTCCGCTTTTCGCGACGCCGGCGCGCGGCGTTTCCCCATTTCGTCATCGCGGCCACTCGGCCGCGCACCTTGCATGCTCCACCGGCTATCCGACACGAATCGCCGCGCATTTCTCGACGGTGCCCGCGCTTTCTCTCCCGCCGTCATGGCGACGTTCTCGTGGGGACTCGTCACCGGCGTCGCCATGACAAAATCGGTGCTCACGGTGCCGCAGGCGCTCGGCATGTCGCTCGCGGTGTACGCGGGGTCGTCGCAACTCGCCGTGCTGCCGCTCTTGGCCGCGAAGCTGCCGCTCTGGACCGTGCTCCTCACCGCCGCGATGGTAAACCTGCGCTTCGTCATTTTCAGCGCCGGGCTCGCGCCGCACTTCTCGTATCTGCCGATGTGGCGGCGCCTCGCGATCGGCTACTTCAACGGCGACATCATCTACCTGATGTTCTCCGCGCGGAACTTTCCCGTCGGCCGGCAGCCCGGCAAGGAAGCGTTCTTCTGGGGACTCGCGTCCACGTGCTGGCTCGCGTGGCAGGCGTCGTCGGTGGCGGGGATTCTGCTCGCGAGCCTCATTCCCGACAACTGGGGGCTGGAACTGGCGGGAACGCTGGCGCTGATTCCGCTGATCGTCTCCGCCATCGCCACGCGTTCGACGCTCGCCGCGGTCGTCGTCGCGAGCGTGGTCGCGCTGCTCGCGTTTCATCTGCCGTATCGCTTCGGCTTGCCGCTCGCGGTGCTCGCCGCGCTGCTGGCCGGCACGCTCGCCGATCTGATCGCGGAAAAGGCGCGCCCGGCGGCTCTGCGTTCCAGTGACGCCGAAGCGCCCGCCGCGCCGGATGCAGCGGCCGACGTCCAGCCTGAGCCCGCGAGGCCCGCGCGATGACCACGCTCCAGATCTGGCTCGCGATTCTCGGCATGGGCGTGGTGACCGCGGCGACGCGCGCGTTCTTCCTGATCGGCGGCGAGCGCACCGTGCTGCCGCCGCGCGTGCAACGCGTGCTGCGCTACGCGCCGGCCGCCGCGCTGGCGGGCGTCGTCGTGCCCGATCTGCTCGAAACGTCCGCCGGTTTCTCGATCGCGTTCTCCAATCATGCGGTGTGGGCGTCGCTCGCCGGCCTCGCGTATTACGTGTGGCGGCGCGGCATGATGGGCACCATCGCGGTCGGCATGATCGTTTTCACGCTGCTGCGCCTCGCCGCGTGAGCCGCGCTGCGCCCCAAATACGCATCATCAAGAAACACCGGCTAAAAGCGGGCGGGGTGATCGGTTAAAATGTCGGTCTTTCCTGTCGCATGGAGCGAGGTCGAAAGTGAGTCCGGCAGTCACCGCAACGGTTCCGAAGCTCGCCGCCTCCGGCTTGTCCGCTGCGTCCGTGTCTGCGCGCTTGGCGCGTATCTTTCTCCGCGTCTTACTCCACTCGACCCTCGGCACGTTTGCGCTGCACGCGCCGGCCGCTCGTTTCGCTTGCGCGTCTTTCAGTTCCCAGTTTCGGTTTTCAGGCCTCGCGCCAAACTCTCAACGAACCGGCCGGCGCTCGTCCGGCCATCTTCGCCCGAACCGCTTTTCTGACTAACGTTGACTCCCATGACGAAAGTACTGCGTTTCACCGATCTGATCGCCGAAGGCAAAGTCTCCGGCAAGCGCGTGTTCATCCGCGCGGACCTCAACGTGCCGCAGGACGACGCCGGCAACATCACCGAGGACACGCGCGTGCGCGCCTCGGTGCCGGCGATCAAGGCAGCGCTCGATGCCGGCGCGGCCGTGATGGTCACGTCCCATCTGGGCCGCCCGACCGAAGGCCAGTTCAAGCCGGAAGACTCGCTTGCGCCGGTCGCGGCGCGCCTGTCGGAACTGCTCGGCCGCGACGTGCCGCTCGTCGCCGACTGGGTGGACGGCGTCGACGTGCAGCCGGGTAATGTCGTGCTGCTCGAAAACTGCCGCTGCAACAAGGGCGAGAAGAAGAACGACGACGGCCTCGCGCAGAAGCTCGCGAAGCTCTGCGACATCTACGTCAACGACGCCTTCGGCACCGCCCACCGCGCCGAAGCGACCACGCACGGCATCGCCAAGTACGCGCCCGTCGCGTGCGCCGGCCCGCTGCTCGCCGCCGAACTCGACGCGCTCGGCAAGGCGCTCGGCAACCCGAAGCGCCCGCTCGTGGCCATCGTCGCCGGTTCGAAAGTGTCGACCAAGCTCACCATTCTGAAGTCGCTCGCCGAGAAGGTCGATCAACTGATCGTCGGCGGCGGCATCGCGAACACGTTCATGCTGGCGTCGGGCCTCAAGATCGGCAAGTCGCTCGCCGAAGCCGATCTCGTCGGCGAGGCGAAGGAGATCATCGGAGAGGCGCGCGCGCGCGGAGCTTCGGTGCCCATTCCGAGCGATGTCGTGACCGCGAAGGAATTCGCCGCGACCGCGAAGGCCGAAACGAAGCCCGTCGCCGATATCGCCGACGACGACATGATTCTCGACATCGGCCCGGACACCGCTAACGCGCTCGCCGCGCAACTCGCGACGGCGGGCACCATCGTGTGGAACGGCCCGGTCGGCGTGTTCGAATTCGACCAGTTCGGCAACGGCACGAAGACGCTGGCGCAGGCCATCGCGACTTCGTCGGCGTTCTCGATCGCGGGCGGCGGCGACACGCTCGCGGCCATCGCAAAGTACGGCATTCACGACAAGGTCAGCTATATCTCGACCGGCGGCGGCGCGTTCCTCGAGTTCCTCGAAGGCAAGACGCTGCCGGCGGTGGAAGTGCTCGAGTCGCGGGCGTAACGCCCGGTGACGGCCCGAGACAATCCGGCGAAAGCAGCAAGGAAGGGCGCGCAAGCAGCCGGCGGCGCGCAAGCGGATGTGATCGAAAGCGGCAGTCAACCCGATGCCGCCGCCGTTGCTGCTTCGATCATCGCGGAGGCGGCTCTGAGCGAAGAGCCGCATCTGGAAGAACAGACGGCTCCTGTCGTCACCATCGGCGGCATGCCCGTTCATGCCGCGCAGCCCATCGATAAAGCGACGCCGGCACGAACCGGCGCGCGCGCGCAGCCAGTGAGCAACACATCACTGCAAGCGCAACGTGCTCGCAGCCTGGTTACGGCCGTTCCCAAAGAGACGAGGAAAGACATGCATCGCGCCACCAAGATTGTCGCCACCATCGGTCCGGCGTCGAGTAATCCGGAAATCCTGCTGCAGATGATGCAGGCCGGGCTCGACGTCGTTCGCTTCAACTTCTCGCACGGCACCGCCGACGATCATCGCCAGCGCGCCGAGTGGGTGCGCGAGGCGGCGCGGCAGGTCGGCCGCGAAGTCGCGATCATGGCGGACCTGCAAGGCCCGAAGATTCGCGTCGGCAAGTTCGAGAACGGCAAGACCATGCTGGTCGCGGGCAACACGTTCATCCTCGATGCGAACTGCGAGATGGGCAACAACGATCGCGTGGGCCTCGACTACAAGGATCTGCCGCGCGATCTGCGCGCAGGCGACGTGCTTCTGCTGAACGACGGCCTGATCGTGCTCGACGTGACGCGCGTGATCGGCGAGGAGATTCACACGACCGTGAAGGTCGGCGGCGAGCTGTCGAACAACAAGGGCATCAACCGGCAGGGCGGCGGGCTCACCGCCCCCGCGCTGACCGAGAAGGACATGGAGGACATCAAGACGGCGATGTCGCTCGGCGCGGATTTCGTCGCGGTGTCGTTCCCGAAGAACGCGACGGACATGGAAATGGCGCGGCAACTGGCCAACATCGCGGGCGCGCCGTACGGCATCAAGCCGAAGATGATCGCGAAGATCGAGCGCGCCGAGGCCATTCCGGCGCTGCAAGGCATCCTCGACGCATCCGACGGCATCATGGTCGCGCGCGGCGATCTGGCGGTGGAAGTCGGCAACGCGGCGGTGCCCGCGCTGCAAAAGCGCATGATCCGCATGGCGCGCGAGTCGAACAAGCTCGTGATCACGGCCACGCAGATGATGGAATCGATGATCCACGCGCCCGTGCCGACCCGCGCCGAAGTCTCCGACGTGGCGAACGCCGTGCTCGACGGCACCGACGCCGTCATGCTTTCCGCCGAAACGGCGGCGGGCAAGTATCCGGTGACGACCATCGAAACGATGGCCGCCGTGTGCATCGAAGCCGAGAAGTCCGAGGAATCGCAACTGGACCGCGATTTCCTGGATCGCACGTTCACGCGCATCGACCAGTCGATCGCGATGGGCGCGTTGTTCACCGCATTCCATCTGGGCGCGAAAGCCGTTGTCGCGCTGACGGAATCCGGCTCGACCGCGCTGTGGATGTCGCGCCACTGGACGCATGTGCCGATCTTCGCGCTGACGCCGCGCGTGGGCAGCGAGCGGACGATGGCGCTGTATCGCAACGTCACGCCGCTGCATCTCGACACCAACATGGACCGCGACACGGCGCTCAATCAGGCGCTCGAAGTGGTCGTGTCCAAAGGCTATGCGGCGCGCGGCGACATGGTCGTGCTCACCGTCGGCGAGCCGATGGGACAGGCGGGCGGCACGAACACGCTGAAGATCGTGCGCGTCGGCGATCATTTCTGATCGGCGCGATTCGACGCATGGCAAGGCGTTCGCGGTCCGGTCCGCGAACGCCGAAGAGCGCGCTGGACGACTCGAACGCAAGTCGTCGCCACGAAGAAGGCCGGAAGCTGCCAAAGATGCTGACAAGAAGCAGAGAGCAGAACCGTGCGCGCGAAGGATTTCGTTTCACATCCCGGAGTTTCTCAATGCCTCTCGTATCAATGCGTCAATTGCTGGATCACGCAGCCGAACACGGCTACGGTCTCCCGGCATTCAACGTGAACAATCTGGAACAGGTGCAGGCCATCATGTCGGCGGCGAACGAAGTCAACGCGCCCGTCATCATGCAGGCGTCTGCGGGCGCGCGGAAGTACGCGGGCGAAGCGTTCCTGCGGCATCTGATCGAAGCGGCGGTGGAGTCGTATCCGCACATTCCCGTCGTGATGCATCAGGATCACGGACAGTCGCCGGCCGTGTGCATGGCGGCGATCCGCTCGGGCTTCACGAGCGTGATGATGGACGGCTCGCTGGAAGCGGACGGCAAGACCGTTGCGTCGTACGAGTACAACGTCGAGGTGTCGCGTAAGGTCGTCGAGTTCTCGCATTCCATCGGCGTCACGGTCGAAGCCGAACTCGGCGTGCTGGGCTCGCTGGAAACCATGAAGGGCGACAAGGAAGACGGCCACGGCGCGGAAGGCACGATGACGCGCGAGCAGTTGCTGACCGACGTCGAGCAGGCCGCCGACTTCGTGAAGCTCACACAGTGCGACGCGCTCGCGATTGCCATCGGCACGTCGCACGGCGCGTACAAGTTCTCGAAGAAGCCGACCGGCGATATTCTTGCGATCGATCGCATCAAGCAAATTCACCAGCGCATTCCGAACACGCATCTGGTGATGCACGGCTCGTCGTCGGTGCCGCAGGAGTTGCTCGCCGAAATCCGCGAGTTCGGCGGCGACATGAAGGAAACCTACGGCGTGCCGGTCAAGGAGATTCAGGAAGGCATCAAGCACGGCGTGCGCAAGGTGAACATCGACACGGACCTGCGTCTCGCGATTACCGGCGCGATCCGTCGCTATCTGTTCGAAAATCCGTCGAAGTTCGATCCGCGCGACTATCTGAAGCCCGCGCGCGAGGCAGCGAAGGAGATCTGCCGTCAGCGGTACATGCAGTTCGGCTGCGAGGGCATGGCGGGCAAGATCAAGCCCGTCACGCTCGACAAGATGGCCGAGAAGTACAAATCCGGCGAACTCGCGCAGATTGTCCGGTGAGCGCGCAGGTGTGGATTAAGCTCGCTTCATTTGTAAAGTAAAATCAACGGGTTCCGGCGACGGGACCCGTTCGCTTTTTTCCATCGCCGCCGCGCAAGGCTCGTGGCGGCGATTCACTTTTTTCGGCACCTCTTCGGTACATGACGATGTCCACGCTCTACGAATCCACGATCAAATCGCTGCCGCTGCTCGGCCGTGGCAAGGTCCGCGACAACTACGCCGTCGGCAACGACAAGCTGCTGATCGTGACGACCGACCGCCTTTCCGCCTTCGACGTGGTGATGGGCGAGCCGATCCCGAACAAGGGCCGCGTGCTCAATCAGATGGCCGATTTCTGGTTCGAGAAGCTCGGCCATATCGTGCCGAACCACAACACGGGCATCGATCCCGCTTCGGTGGTCGCGCCGGACGAGGCCGAGCAAGTGAAGGGCCGCGCGGTCGTCGTGAAGCGCCTGGAACCGATTCTCGTCGAAGCAGTGGTGCGCGGCTATCTCGCGGGCAGCGGCTGGAAGGACTATCAGGCGACGGGCGCCGTCTGCGGCGTGCAACTGCCGCCGGGCCTGCAAAACGCCGAGAAGCTGCCCGAGCCGATCTTCACGCCGGCGGCGAAGGCCGAGATGGGCCATCACGACGAAAACATCACCTACGACGAGATGGAGCGCCGCATCGGCACGGAACTGTCGGCGACCATCAAGCGCATCTCCATCCAGCTGTACAAGGAAGCGGCCGAGTACGCGGCCACGCGCGGCATCATCATCGCGGATACGAAGTTCGAGTTCGGCCTCGACAACAAAGGCGAACTGTTCCTGATGGACGAAGTGCTCACCGCCGATTCCTCGCGCTTCTGGCCGGCGGACGGCTACACGGTCGGCACGAATCCGCCGTCGTTCGACAAGCAGTTCGTGCGCGACTGGCTCGAAACGCAGCCGTGGAAGAAGGAGCCGCCCGCGCCAAAGCTGCCGGACGACGTGATCGCGAAGACGTCGGAGAAGTATCAGGAAGCGCTGCAACGCATCACGGGCAAGACGCTGTCGTAATGTCGGCACGCGCGCCGTGGCACCGACACCGACCCGGCGCGCTCGGATCGAGGGAAAAGCAATGAGCGAAGTACAGACCGGAGCGCATGCGCACGATGCGCCGCTCGTCGGCGTGTTGATGGGCTCCAGTTCCGACTGGGACGTGATGAAGAACGCGGTCGCGATCCTGCAGGATTTCGGCGTGCCGTACGAGGCGAAGGTCGTCTCCGCGCACCGCATGCCCGACGAGATGTTCGCCTACGCGGAAAGCGCGCGCGAGCGTGGACTGCGCGCGATCATCGCGGGCGCGGGCGGCGCGGCGCATCTGCCGGGCATGCTCGCTGCGAAGACGACGGTGCCGGTGCTCGGCGTGCCGGCGGCGAGCAAGTATCTGAAGGGCGTCGATTCGCTGCATTCGATCGTGCAGATGCCCAAGGGCGTGCCTGTCGCGACGTTTGCAATCGGCGAAGCGGGCGCGGCGAATGCGGCGCTCTTCGCGGTGTCCATCCTGAGCGTGACGGATGCGCGCTATGCCGAAGCGCTCGCCGCGTTTCGCGTGAAGCAGAATCAGGCCGCGCACGCCATGACGCTGCCGCCGCTCTGAGCGTTCCGTCGGCCGGGCCGCGCGTCTCGTGCGCGGCGTCGGCGAAACTCCCCATACAGGTTATCGGCCAGTCCCACGATGAACCCACAACACTCCCCGAATTCCCCCATTCTGCCGGGCGCGTGGCTCGGCATGGTCGGCGGCGGCCAGCTCGGCCGCATGTTCTGCTTCGCGGCGCAATCCATGGGCTATCGCGTGGCCGTGCTCGATCCGGACGAAACGAGTCCGGCGGGCGCGGTGGCGGATCGCCATATCCGCGCGGCGTACGACGACGAAACGGCGCTCACAGAACTCGGCCGCCTGTGCGCGGCGGTATCGACGGAATTCGAGAACGTGCCGTCCGCGAGCCTCGATTTTCTGGCGTCGCTCACCTTTGTGAGTCCGGCGGCGAGTTGCGTCGCGATTGCGCAGGATCGCGTCGCCGAGAAGCGTTTCATCGCGGGAGCCGGCGTGCCGGTCGCGCCGCACGTGGTGATCGAATCGCCGGAAGCACTCGCCGCGCTCCCCGACGATGAAATCGCCGCCGTGCTGCCGGGCATTCTCAAGACCGCGCGCCTCGGCTACGACGGCAAAGGCCAGGTCAGCGTGCGCAACGTGGAGGAAGTGCGCACGGCGTACGGCTCGCTGTCGGGCGTGCCGTGCGTGCTGGAAAAGCGCATGCCGTTGAAATACGAAGTGTCCGTGCTGATCGCCCGTGGCGGCGACGGCAAGTCCGCCGTGTTTCCGCTCGCGCAGAACTCGCACGTGAACGGCATTCTCGCGAAGACGGTGGTGCCCGCGCCGGACGCGTCGGACGCGCTCGTCGCGCAGGCGCAGGACGCGGCGCTCACCATCGCCGCGAAGCTCGGCTACGTGGGCGTGCTGTGCGTCGAGTTCTTCGTGCTGGAAGACGGCTCGCTGATCGCGAACGAAATGGCGCCGCGTCCGCACAATTCCGGCCACTACACGGTCGATGCCTGCGCCACGAGCCAGTTCGAGCAGCAGGTCCGCGCGATGACCGGCATGCCGCTCGGCGACACGCGCCAGCATTCGCCGGCCGCCATGCTGAACCTGCTCGGCGATATCTGGTTCGACGCTGGCCAGGACGACAAGCCGCGCCCGCCCGCGTGGGCCGAGGTCGTGGCGATGCCGGCGGCACGGCTGCACCTCTACGGCAAGGAGGAAGCGCGTCCGGGCCGCAAGATGGGGCACATCAACTTCACGGCGGCGACGCTCGAGGAAGCGCGCACGGCGGCGCGCGACTGCGCGCGCATGCTGCATATCGCGATCGACTGAACTCTCAGGCAACCCTTAAGCAGTAGTTAGGCAATGACCATCATTTACCCGAGCGCCGCGCAGATCGACGAAGCCGCGGCTCTGCTCGATGCGGGCGAACTCGTCGCGTTTCCGACCGAAACGGTGTACGGCCTCGGGGCCGATGCCGAGAACCCGGAGGCGATCGCGCGAATCTATGCCGCGAAGGGCCGACCGGCGAATCATCCGGTGATCGTGCATCTCGCGCCGCAGGCTGATCCCGGCTACTGGGTGCGCGAGTTGCCCGCCGATGCGCAGAAGCTCATCGACGCATTCTGGCCCGGTCCGTTGACCTTGATTTTGAAGCGTGCCGCGCATATTCCGGCGGCCGTGAGCGGCGGGCAGGACTCGGTCGGGATTCGCTGTCCTTCGCATCCGGTCGCGCAGCAGCTGTTGTCGGCGTTTCATGCGCGGCGTCAAGGAACTGGTAGGCAAGCGGGCGTGGCGGGTCCTTCGGCGAACCGCTTTGGGCACGTGAGCCCGACGACGGCACAACACGTCCGCGACGAGTTCGGCAGCGCGGTGCATGTGCTAGATGGCGGCGCGGCGGATGTCGGCATCGAATCGACCATTCTGGATTTGTCGCGCGGCTTTCCGGCGTTGCTGCGGCCGGGGCATGTGAGCCCGCAGGCCATTGCCGACGTGATCGGCACCGCGCCGCGTCTGCCCGATGGCGGCGATGCCACCGCGCCGCGCGCGTCCGGCACGCTCAAGGCGCATTACGCGCCGCGCACGCCGTTGGCGCTGTTGCCGTTCGCGTCGATCGAGCCGTTGCTCGCGGCGTTCGACCGCGCGGGTGGCGGGAAGCTCGCGTTGGTCGCGCGGCCGTCGAGCGCGGGCGAGTGGGCGCATGCGCCGCACGTGCATTTCGTCGCGGCGCCGGAAGATCCACAGACTTACGCGCGGGAGCTATACGGCTTGCTGCGGGCGCTGGATCGGGCGAATGTCGAGCGCATATTGATCGAAAAGCTGCCGGAAACGGCCGAGTGGGTCGCGGTGAATGATCGGCTCGGAAGGGCGGCTGCGGCGTTCGAGAACGAAGAGTGAAGGCGGCCGTGCGAACGCCTTTTGAGCAAACTGTTGCCTGTCTGAATATCAAATACTATCGGCCGTCGAATTATCCGGTGCTTATCGGATTTTTCGTATGGCCGGTTGTCCTGGCGTGAAGTATTAATCCTCCGCCTATTCATTGCGACGACTTCTCCCGGAAGCGCAATGATGAGTAAAAACCCGCGTCTGCGTTAAATAAGTCCAGGCGTCGCGCGTTAGAATTCTGCACTGCAAATAAAAATGAATGCGCCGGCTCTTCTCGAGTGATGCCAGAAGAGTGTCGGCGTTGAGGCGATTCACCGGCGTCAGTCGCTTCCTTCCCAATCAATTGCTCGCAATCAAAACTAGAATTCACGATGAACCCTGCCGACTCATTTTTGGACTCCCCGGATTTCATCAAGATGAGTGCCGAAGTGGTAGAGGCGCGACGCATGTATAACGGGCGCCGGCTTTGGCGAGCGACGAACGGCGTCGTGCAGCATGGGCTTCTCAAAGGATATTTCCTCGGTGAACGGGCCACGTGGCGCTATGAGGACACAGGAACGAAGCTCGTCGGTCTCTATGAACTCGAAGTATGCGAACTCATTCGCAGGGTTCATCGCGGGCGCAGCACGTTTATCGACCTCGGCGCGGCCGACGGCTTCTACGGAATAGGTCTGGTCTCGACGGGCGTCTTCGAACGCTCGATTTGTTACGAGATTGACGAAGCCAGTCGCGACAACTTAAGAAATCTCGCGAGTGAACGTGGCGTTGGAGACCGTGTGGATATTCTGGGTGCCGCGACTTCCACTTTCGCCGATGAACTCTCTGCGCATGGCGTCGATTTCAAAGACTGCGTTGTGCTTTGCGATATCGAGGGACACGAGTTCGAGACGCTCACGCGAGGCTGCCTTCGCACGCTGAGGCATGCTCACGTCATCGTGGAAATTCACGATTTCATGATTGTCGGCCCGGACCGTCATACGTGGCTCCCCGACCTCGTCGCCCGCGCGAGCGAATATTTCAACGTCACCGAGATAAAAGCCGGCGCACGCGACTTGTCGCAAATTCCGTTGATCGCCGATAACTGGACCGACTCGGACCGCTGGCTTTTATGTTCGGAAGGCCGAGCCAAGCCGATGACGTGGCTTCATTTCGAGCCGAAGTCAGATTCGGCAACGAACGACTGACCCAATAGTCTTTCGCCCAAGATATTTCGACTGCAACCGGGCACCTTCGCCGGAAACCGAGACGCAGTGAAACGATGAGGTACGCAACACGTTTAATATTATAAGGACAACTTAGCATGAATAAAGCGAAATTCCGACTCAAACCGATTATCGCCGCTATCGCCGCCAGTCTCGCCGGGCTGGCCATGAACTCGGCTTGCGGGCAAGCCATCGTCGAAGGCAATGGAACGACCTCCGCGAGCACAGGCGTCCTGATTGGAAATGACGGGGCGCATAACAATATCGAGGAAAGCGTCGTTGTGGGTGATGGTGCAGTCGTGAACGGCGGAAATCAGGCAGCAGAACAGGCCTCCGTGGCGATCGGCTTCGGTGCCCAGTCGCAAGAGAACGGTGTGGTGATCGGCCGAAACGCACTCGCCCGGAACAACCAGGCTACCGTGATCGGCGATAACGCCAACGCGGGCTTTCGCGCGGTGGCCCTGGGCATCGATTCGTCAGCGGCAGACGCGGCCGTGGCGGCCGGTGGAGGCAGCACCGCGGCGAACGCCGCGGTCGCGATTGGGCGCAACGCGAGCGGAAGCGGCAACAGCGCCGTGGCAGTCGGGAGCAATGCGGTGGGGCTGGGCAGCACGTCGGTGGCCATCGGCAATAGTACGACATCGGGCGGTCAGGATTCGGTGGCCATCGGCAACTATGCTTATGCGAAAGGCGATAACTCCGTGGTCATCGGCGCAAGCAGTTTCGACGGCGGGCAGAGCAATGTGGTGAGCGTCGGCAGTGCCGGATCCGAGCGACGCATCATCAACGTGGCGGCCGGCACGCAAGGCACTGACGCGGTGAACCTGAGCCAGCTGAAAGTTCTGGCGAGCGGCACGGCGTCGGCACTGGGCGGCGGCGCTGCCGCGCTGCCCGATGCAAGCATTCTGATGCCGTCGTATGTCATCAACGGCGTAACGTATCACGATGTCGGCAGCGCACTGAACGGCGTCGACAGCTCGCTCACGAACATCAACACGACCATTGCGAACATTGCGAACAACACGGGCGGCGCAACCGATCCGGCTGCCGTGCGATACGACACGAAGGGCGGCTCGCTCGATCTCGACAACGTGACGCTCGGTGGCGCGAACGGCACGACGCTTCACAACCTCGCCGCCGGTTCGGCCGACATGGATGCCGTGAATGTCGGCCAGCTCAATTCGGCGATGTCGACCATCACCAATAAGATCGCGAACATATCGGTTTCGGGAGGCACGAATCCGCTCTTCGCGGCCGACGGGAACGCGGCCACCGAAGCGGCCGTCGCAAGCGGAGCGCATTCGACGGCGATGGGCGCGAACGCGACGGCAAGCGCCGATAATTCGGTGGCGCTCGGCGCGAACTCGTCTGCCGATCGCGCGAATACGGTTTCCGTCGGCTCGTCGGGTAACGAACGACAGGTCGTCAATGTTGCGGCCGGGACACAAGGCACGGATGCGGTGAACGTCAACCAGTTGAACGGCGCGGTGCAGCAAGCGAACGTCTATACGGACAAAGCGGTGTCGAGCGCGAACGCGTACACGGACAAAGCGGTTGCGGCCGGCGTTCAGCAGTCGAAGAACTACACCGACAAAGCCGTGGCGACGGTTCTCTCCATGCCGAGCATTCCGATGCTTCAGGCGGGCGAAAAGTGGGTCGGGACAAGCGTGGGCGCGTATGGCAGTCGTGTCGGGGTCGGCGTCGCGGCGGCGTATCAGGCGACGGCGAACCTGAACGTCGGGATGGGCGTTTCGACGACCGATAGCGGATCGGCGGGTATCAAGGCGCAAGTCGGATACCGCTGGTAAGCGGAGGCACGCATTGGCGCGTTCTTCGGCTTGCTTCGTTTAGTAATACTGACAAAAAGCAGCTTGCAGTGAGGCGTCGCTGACTTGGCGTCTGTACGCTTAGGCAGACGTTGAAAAAGGAAAGCGTGAAGCAAAAAAGCCGCCCAGGCTATAACCCGGGCGGCTCCGAAACCGTGCATTAACGCGAAGCGTTACTTGCCCAGTCCCGATTTCGCGATCGTCTGCTCCGCGGTCTGCGCGTAGAGGGCGTGCAGATGCGTCGTCGGATGCACGGTGTCGGCGTACATGTACGTCTGGTCCGCGCCGGCGACGGTCAGCGTTTGCGGCGAGCAGAACAGCGACGTGGCGAACGCCTGCGGATTCGGCTCGCCGAACTTCTGCGCCGCCGCGGCCATCGCCTGTAGATTGCAGGCCGTGCCGGTGTTCGACACCGCGAATCCGTACTGCTGATAGTTCGCCGTGATATTCGCGAGCGCCGGCACGATATCGAGGTAAATCACCTTCGACATGAGTCCGGCTCGCGTGAGTGCGCCCGCGAGCACCTGATTGAAACCGAGCGATGCCTGCGTGAGCAGCGCGCGCGTCGACGCGTTGCTTGCCACGCCTTGCGGCGTCGCGCCGATATCCGGCACATTCGACACCAGCACATGCGTCGCGCCGCTCTGCACGATCTTGCCGATCACGCCCGCGAGATCGATCGCCGCCTGTCCGATCGCCGCCTGCGCCTGCGCGGCGGTGATCTGCCCGGCCTGCACCGCGGTCAGGTTATAGAGAATGTCGTTCGCGCCGCCGTTGACGATCACGAGCTGATTCGAATTGAAGCTGCCATGCGACGACAGATAGTTCGTCACCTGCTGCACGACCGGCACCGTCAGCGCGCCCGCGTAGTTCGCCGGGTCGGTGCTCTGATGACCGACGCCGATCGGATTGGTCACGCGCGATCCGCCTTGCGCGTAGCCCAAGCCCGTGAGCGTGGTCGGCGGCGCGCCGAAGCCGCCGCTCATCGCGGGCGTGAGCGTGTCGCCGTAATACTTCGCGACGTCCTGCACCCAGATCTCGCCGGGGTTCGTCGTGAAGCGCCCGCCGCCGAAGTTCGCTGCCGCGATAGGCGAATAGGTGCCGACATCGGAGAGGCTGTCGCCGAAGGACACGACCTGTAGCTTGATGCCGCCCGCGGGCGTCGAATTGTTGTCGTCGCCGCCGCCGCCGCACGCTGCGATGAGGGCGAATGCCGCGCTCGCGGCCGCAATGCGCGTGGCGCGCACCACGGCGGCGCGCATCGAGAGTTGCTTCTTCATGGACCTCGTCTCCGTTTTCGGTGTTTTGTATTCGTTTCTCGCGGCGCTCGCGGCCGCGTTACTGCTGTGTCACTGCCGCGTCTCATTGTGCCGCAAAGCAGGCGCTTGTCGAGCGATGCGGCCAGCCGCTCAGCCAGACGCGCGGCCGGCGACGCGCCGTTCCGACAGCGTACACGGCGCGCGAGCCTTGGCGGGCGCGACTTCGTAGAAGAAATCTTCGGCTCCCGCGCACGATCGTTCGCAAAAAACGCGGGTTTTGCAGGATTGCCGCGCCTGCGACGGCGTGCATGCCCGCTTAGTCTTCGATGCCCGGCTTGCGCGCGCCTTCGTAGACCCATTCCAGCAGCGCGTCGTGGGCGGCGCGCGCCGCTTCCGCGCGCGGATCGTTGATGAAGCTCACCACGACATAGCTTTCGCCGTTGGCGGCGCCGACGTAGCCCGCGATGGCGCGCACATCGCGCAGCGTGCCGGTCTTGATGTGCGCGTTGCCGCCCGCGCCCGCGTTCGTGAGGCGGTTGCGCATGGTGCCGTCCACGCCCGCGATCGGCAGCGATTCCACGAAGACCTGCGCGACCGGGCTGGCGTTCGCGGCCTGAAGCACGTCGGCGAGCGAGGTCGCGGAGATCGCTTCGTCGCGCGAAAGTCCGGAGCCGTTGTCGAGCGAAAGACCGTCCATCGGCAGCGCGCTGCGGCGCAGGAAGGTCTGAATGGCCTGCGCGGACTTCGCGGTCGTGGCGGGCGGTTTCGACTGCACTGCGCCGATGGTCAGGAACAGGTTGCGTGCCATCACGTTGTTGCTGAACTTGTTGATGTCGCGCACGATGTCCGACAGAACCGGGCTGCGATGCGTGCCGACGAGCCGCGCGCTCGAAGGCGTCGGGCCTTCGCGCGTCGCGCCCTGGAACGTGCCGCCCGCCTGCTTCCACAGCGCGAGAAAGCCGCCCGCGAAGAACGTCGAGTGATCGAGCGCGGCGACGTTGATGGTGCGCGAGCCGCAGCGCAGCGGATAGTCGCCGATGAACGACGCCTGCACGAAGCCGCCCTGCGTCTGCGCGACGCTAGGCGACGCCGCCGGCAGCGTCCCCGCGCACGCGCCTCGCGTGACGCGCAGTTCGTTGTCGATCTGAAGCTGCGCGAGCTGTGGCAGCACGTCGATGGACACTTGCCCGTCCGGATTCGGCGTCAGCGTGAACGAGAGCGACTTAAACGCGTACAGCAGCGGATCGGGGCCGACGTTGTACGGCGCGGCTTCGTCGCTGTCGAAGGCGGGCAGATCGCGCGTGGAGGCGTCGAAGTAACGCTTGTCAAGTACGAGCGCGCCGTCGATGCCGGTGATGCCGTTCTTGCGAATCTGCTCGACGAGATCGATTAATTCTTCCGGCACGAGCTTCGGGTCGCCGGTGCCCTGAATGTACAGGTTGCCGTGCAAGACGCCTTGCGCGTCGACATCGCCGTCGGCGTAGGCGGTCGTCTTCCAGCGGTAGTCCGGCCCGAGCAGGGAAAGGCCCGCATACGTGGTGACGAGCTTCATCGTCGAGGCGGGGAGCATCGGCCGGTCGGCGTTGATCGCGACGAGCGGCTCAGGCGCGCCGATTCGCTGCACGACGACGCTGATCGACGAAAGCGGCACGTGCGCGCGGGCGAGCGCGCTCATCACGGAGGCGGGCAGCGGACCGGCCGGCGCGACGCGTGCAACCTTCTCCGCCTTGGCGCTTTTCTTCGCGCCGAAAGCGCCGCGCGCCGCGCGCTCGGGCGCGTGCTTCTGCGAGTCGGACCGCGTGCCGCCGCGGGCGTGCGCGTCCGGTGCGTGGGACAGTCCGGCGCAGGCGAGCGCCGCCGCGAAAGCGAGCGTCGACAGACGCGCGGAGAGTGAACGAGGAATAGCGGAAAAGAGCGGCATACGGACGTGCGTTCTTGGTGTGAGTTCTGAGACTGCCCCGCGCGGCTGGGCCGGGCCGCGCGGGCGAAGCGGCTATTGTAGACAAGCCGGCTTGCGGAAATCGTACGCGGCGGGCGGGGCGGCGTGCTTCGTTGCGTTAAGTCCGGTTTAAGCCTGCCGCCGAGCCGCGCGGCTAAAATGAGCCGCACACCAATCTTCCCGAAATAACATGCGAATCCTGCTAGTCGAAGATGACCGGATGATCGCCGAGGGCGTGCGCAAGGCGCTGCGCGCGGACGGCTTCGCGGTCGATTGGGTGCAGGACGGCGAAGCGGCGCTCACGGCCGTCAGCGGCGAAGCCTACGACCTGATGCTGCTCGACCTCGGCCTGCCCAAACGCGACGGCCTCGACGTGCTGAAGACGCTGCGCGCCCGCGCGAATGCGCTGCCGGTGCTGATCGTCACCGCGCGCGATGCCATCGCGGATCGCGTGAAAGGTCTCGACGCCGGCGCGGACGATTATCTCGTCAAGCCGTTCGATCTCGACGAACTTGGCGCCCGCATGCGCGCGCTGATCCGCCGTCACGCGGGTCGGGGCGAATCGCTGGTGCGGCATGGCAATCTGACACTCGATCCGGTCGGTCATCAGGTGACGCTCGCGGGCGCGCCCGTCGCGCTTTCGGCACGCGAGTTTGCGCTCCTCGAAGCCTTGATGGCGCGGCCCGGCGCGGTGCTTTCCAAGAGCCAGCTCGAAGAAAAAATCTACGGCTGGGGCGAGGAAATCGGCAGCAACACGGTCGAGGTCTACATCCATTCGCTGCGCAAGAAGCTCGGCGCCGATCTCATCCGCAACGTGCGCGGCCTCGGCTACATGGTCGCGAAGGACGCCTGATGCGGTCGATTCGCCGCCAGCTTCTCGTCTGGCTGCTCGCGCTCGTGATCGTGGGCGTGGGCTTCGCCGGATGGCTCATCTACCGGCAGGCGCTCGCCGAAGCCAACGAACTCTTCGATTACCAGCTCCAGCAGATCGCGGCGGCGCTGCCTTCCGAGCCGTTCTCGTCGGTGCTCAGTTCGCGCAGCGAGACGGACGAAGGCGTCGTCATCCAGATCTGGAACCGCAACGGCGTGCTGATGTACTACTCGCATCCGCGCGTGCCGCTTGCGCCGCATGCCGAACTGGGCTTTTCCACCGAGATGACGCCGCGCGGCGAATGGCGCGTGTACAGCGCGATCGTCGGCGATAACGTGGTGCAGTTGGCGCAGCCGCTGTCGATCCGAAACCGTGTCGCGGCGGGCGTCGCGTGGCGCACGCTATGGCCGCTCGTGCTGCTGTTGCCGCTGCTCGGGCTCGCGATCTGGATCATCGTCGGGCGGGGGCTCGCGCCGCTGCAACGCGTGACGCGCGCGCTCGACTCGCGGCATCCGGAGGCGCTCGATCCGCTGTCGGACCAGCGTCTGCCGCAGGAAGTGCGGCCGCTCGTGCGCGCGCTCAATGCGCTGCTCGCGCGGCTTTCCACGGCGCTCGACACGCAGAAAGCCTTCGTCGCCGATGCCGCGCACGAACTGCGCACGCCGCTCGCCGCCGTGAAGATTCAAGCGCAACTCGTCGGGCGCGCACAGGACGACGCCGCGCGCCGCGAGGCGCTCACCGATCTGAACGAAGGCATCGGGCGCGCGACGCGGCTTGCGGAGCAATTGCTCGCGCTTGCGCGGTCGGAGCCGGATACGCAGGTCGCGCGGGCGCCCGTCGACCTGTGCGCGCTGCTCGGCGAGTGCGTGCGCGGTTATGTGCTCGTCGCGCAGGACCGAGGCGTCGATCTCGGCATCGAGAAGAGCGAGCCCGCGACCGTCAAAGGCGACGCGGATGCGCTGCGCGTCATGTTCAACAATCTGATCGACAACGCGACCAAGTACACGCCGGTCGGCGGACGCGTGGATGTCTCAATAAAAGTACAAGAGGGACGTCCGGTAGTGGAAATCGCCGACACGGGACCGGGCATTCCGGCAGCCGAGCGCGAGCGCGTCTTCGACCGCTTCTATCGCGTGGGGCAAAGCGCGGACAGGGAGCGCACCGACGTGGCGGGCAGCGGATTAGGCCTCGCCATCGTACGGCGTATTGCCGACCGCCACGGTTTTTCTATCGCGCTTGGGGAATCGCCGGCTGGCGGTTTGCTCGTTCGAATCGTTTGTTGACGTTCAGAACGCGCCGGCCAGCTTTCCTGCCCGCAGTCCGAATTTTCGAAATCCTTCGATATCTTTTCGGAAGTGTCTGCTTTGAAGCATGCGTACATCTGCATACCATGCCTTCATCCATAGATTGTTGATTTCCGCGAAGAAGGGCTCGAATACTTTCTCATCGGCGACGGCTCCCTGACAGTCGAAGGCCGCGCCGGTTGGTTCGCTGTTACAGACGAGTCGTTCGGACTACGAATCTATGGGGCCACCCTAACCCATCGAGAATCCGCCGGTGTTGTTTTCCCGGCATGCATTTTTATGACGAAAATCATTGAAGTAATTTGCAACAACAAGCCGAAGTCGCACCGCGGAATCGTGATTGGCGCAAGCGCCGTTGCCGCCGTTCTGGCTCATGCCGCTCCCGCCTCGGCCAGCGTCATGTGTCTGAGCGACGCAAACGGTACATACAACTATGGTTCAACGTCGGGCTCGGCCACTTCCGGCTGTACGAGCTGGGTGTCAGGTCTGAGCGGACCGTACGCGGTGTTGGACAACGGCAGTCCGGCCGGTCACTCCGCGCTGGCCCTGACTTCCGGCAAGGCGACGTTCTATCTGAACAGCAGCGGCTCGATGGCGAGCAACGTGATGACCGCGACGGCCTCGGGTTCGAACGTGTTGCTGAGCGGACTCGCGGCTGGTCAGGTGTCGAGCACGAGCCTTGACGCCGTCAACGGTTCGCAACTGTTCGGGCTTGCGAGCTCGACTGCCTCGGCGCTGGGTGGCGGCGCGTCGGTGAACGCCGACGGCTCGGTTTCCGCTCCGAGCTACGCGTTGACTAACGCCAATTCGATCGATGGCACCACCGGCGCCGCGAACGACGTCGGATCGGCGTTCCAGACGGTCGACAGCGCGCTCGGCAAGCTGAACACGGCCGTTGCACAGAACGCGAGCGACATCAACAACATGTCGACGCAGATCAACAACGGCACGATCGGTCTGGTGCAGCAAGACCCGACGACCCGCAAAATCACCGTCGCGAAGAACACAGACGGCACGACCGTCGACATGACGGGCACGGCAGGCACGCGCACGGTGACGGGCGTGACGGCGGGTCAACTGAACGCGACGAGCACCGATGCAGTCAACGGCTCGCAGCTCTACGCCACGAATCAGGCTGTCGCACAGAACACGTCCGACATCAACAACATGTCGACGCAGATCAACAACGGCACGATCGGTCTGGTGCAGCAGGACGCGACGACGCGCAACATCACGGTCGCGAAGAACACCGACGGCACGACCGTCGACATGACGGGCACGGCAGGCACGCGCACGGTGACGGGCGTGACGGCGGGGCAGTTGAACGCGACGAGCACCGACGCAGTCAACGGCTCGCAACTCTACGCCACGAATCAGGCTGTCGCACAGAACACGACCGACATCAACAACATGTCGACGCAGATCAACAACGGCACGATCGGTCTGGTGCAGCAGGATGCGACGACGCGCAACATCACGGTCGCGAAGAACACCGACGGCACGACCGTCGACATGACGGGCACGGCGGGCACGCGCACGGTGACGGGCGTGACGGCGGGTCAACTGAACGCGACCAGCACGGACGCGGTCAACGGCTCGCAACTCTATGCAACGAATCAGGCGGTTGCGCAGAACACGACCGACATCAACAACATGTCGACGCAGATCAACAACGGCACGATCGGTTTGGTGCAGCAGGACGCGACGACGCGCAATATCACGGTCGCGAAGAACACCGACGGCACGACCGTCGACATGACGGGCACGGCGGGCACGCGCACGGTGACGGGCGTGACGGCGGGGCAGTTGAACGCGACCAGCACCGATGCGGTCAACGGCTCGCAACTCTACGCAACGAATCAGGCCGTTGCGCAGAACACGACCGATATCGCCAAGAACACGTCCGACATTAACAACATCGTCAACCAGTTCAACAACGGATCAATCGGTCTGGTCCAGCAGGACCCGACGACGCGCGTCATTACCGTCGCCAAGAACACCGACGGCACCGTGGTCGACATGACGGGCACGGCGGGCACGCGCACGGTGACCGGCGTGACGGCAGGTCAACTGAACGCGACGAGCACCGACGCAGTCAACGGCTCGCAGCTTTATGCGACCAACCAGAACGTGGCGCAAAACACAGCCGATATCGCGAACCTGAACACGACCGTCACGCAGAACACCGCGAACATCGCTCAGAACACCGCCGATATCGCGAAGAACACCGCGGACATCGCCAACCTGAACACCAATGTCGCGCAGAACACGGTCGATATCGCGAAGAACACGACCGACATCAGCAACATCAATCAGCAGATTTCCAGCGGCAACGTTGGTCTGGTGAAGCAGGACGCGACCACGCGCAATATCACGGTCGCCAAGGACAACGACGGCACGGTCGTCGACATGACGGGCACGCAAGGCGCGCGCACGGTGACGGGCGTCGCCGCCGGCACGCTCTCCTCCGACAGCCTCGACGCGGTCAACGGTTCGCAGCTTTACGCCACGAACCAGAACGTCGCGAGTTTGACGCAGCAGATCAACAACGTCGCGGCTGCCAGCTCGGCGTTCGCATCGCAGAGCACCGATACACCGGCGGTCGCATCGGGCGCGAATTCGACTGCGATGGGCAACGGTTCGAAAGCGACGGGCAACAATTCGGTCGCGATCGGCAGCGGTTCCGTCGCCGACGAAGACAACACGGTGTCTATCGGCTCGGCGGGTAACGAACGTCGCCTGACGAACGTCGCACCGGGCGTCAACGGCACGGACGCGGCTAACATGAACCAGTTGAACGCGGTTCAGAACAGCGTCAACGCCACGGCGCGCCAGGCGTTCTCGGGCGTGGCCGCCGCCATGGCCATGCCTAACCTCACGCCGAGCCAGCCGGGCAAGACGGTGGTCGCCGCTGGCGTCGGCAACTACAAGGGCTATACCGCGATGGGCTTCGGTGCGACGTATCGTTCGCGCGACAGCCGCTGGCTCGTGAACGCTGCGGCGTCGATCACACAGCGCGGCGATGCCGGCGTGCGCGGTCAGGTCGGCTACGAGTTCTAAGCTCGAGCGCAATCGAGCAGTAGGACGGGCGGCTATCCGGAAGGGTAGCCGCCCGTTTTCTATGGCGCTTCGCCGCCTGTGGCCGCGCTTTCATCGTTTAAGAGACGTTTAAGCCACGCCCCGTAATCTTCATTCATCCCACTGCGCCAACTTCTCAAGCGCATTGCAATCCGTCAGGAGCACACGATGAAAGCGAAGATCCTTACCCGCAGCGCCGTCGCAGCCGCCGTCGCCGTTGCCTTGTCGGCAGGCTATGTCGCCGGTCACAACAACATTCCCGCGCCGCAAGTCATTGCCCCCGCGCAGGCCGCGATGATGCCGGCCGAAGCCGCCGCCAAGACAGGCGTGCCCGACTTCTCCGGCCTCGTCGAAACGTACGGCCCGGCCGTGGTCAACATCAGCGCGAAGCATCTCGTCAAGCAGACATCCGCGCGCCGCAGCCAGAACCAGTTGCCGATGGACCCGGACGACCCGTTCTACCAGTTCTTCAAGCGCTTCGGCGGCATGCCGGGCTTCGGCGGCGGCGATAACGGCCCCGGCGCGGACCGTCCGAGCGAAGGGCTCGGTTCGGGCTTCATCGTGAGCAGCGATGGCTACATTCTGACGAACGCGCACGTCGTCGATAACGCGAACGTCGTCACCGTCAAGCTCACGGACAAGCGCGAGTATCGCGCGAAGGTGATCGGCTCCGACAAGCAGTCCGACGTCGCCGTGCTGAAGATCGACGCCAAGAACCTGCCGACGGTCAAGATCGGCGATCCGAACGGTAGCAAGGTCGGGCAGTGGGTCGTGGCGATCGGCTCGCCGTACGGCTTCGATAACACCGTGACGTCGGGCATCATCAGCGCGAAGTCGCGGTCGCTGCCGAACGAGAATTACACGCCGTTCATCCAGACCGACGTGCCGGTGAATCCGGGCAATTCGGGCGGGCCGCTCTTCAACCTGCAAGGCGAAGTGATCGGCATCAATTCGATGATCTATTCGCAGACGGGCGGCTTCCAGGGCCTTTCGTTCGCGATCCCGATCAACGAAGCCATCAAGGTCAAGGACGCGCTCATCAAGACCGGTCATGTGGACCGCGGCCGTCTGGGCGTCACCGTGCAGGCGATGAACCAGACGCTCGCGAATTCCTTCGGCATGAAGTCGCCGCAGGGCGCGCTCGTGAGTTCGGTCGAGCCGGGCGGACCCGCCGCGAAGGCCGGCCTCCAACCGGGCGACGTGATCACGGCGCTGAACGGCGTGCCGGTGACGGATTCGACCTCGCTGCCGTCGCAAGTGGCCGGCTTGTCGCCGGGCAGCTCGGCGAAGGTGCAGGTGTGGCGCGACAAGAGCTCGAAGGATTTGACCGTGACCGTCGGCGCGCTCAAGGACGCGAAGACCGCCAGCGCGGACGCGAACGGCGATCAGGGCGGCGCGTCGCAGGATGCGCGGCTCGGCGTCGCGGTGCGGCCGCTCACGCCGGACGAAAAGCAGCAGGCTTCGCTTTCGCGCGGACTCGTCGTGCAGCAGGCGAGCGGCGCGGCGGCGAGCGCAGGCATCCAGCCGGGCGACGTGATTCTCGCGGTCAACGGCCAGCCGGTCGCGAGCGTGCAGCAGCTCAAGTCGATGATCTCGCACGCCGGCGACAGCATCGCGCTTCTGATCCAGCGCGACGACGCGCAGATCTTCGTTCCGGTCGACCTCGGCTGACGCAGCGACCCGCGATGCGGGCACGGAGCATGCTCGAACGCTCGCCGGGGCCCCATCGCGTGTCACCGCGCATCGGGCGTGACGCCGCTGCGCCGTGGCGCGGCGGCATCGGTTAAAGGAGCCAAGAAGATGAAGAGCAAAACGGGCAAACTGGCCGCGACTGTCATCGCGGCCGCATTGAGCGCCGGGCTGGCTGGCGGCGCGTGGGCGCAGCAGTCCGCGGATTCGGCCAATGCAGCGAGCGCCGGCACGAGCGATACGGGCAGCGCCGGCAACGCGAACGGCGGCGGGCTGCCGCAAATCCAGCAACAAGGCGATGTGTCGTACACGTCTGGCGGCGTGGGGCTCGACGAATCGCGCGCATTGTTGCGCGAACAGGCGCACTGGCCGCTCTCGTTGCGCTTCACGGGACCGACCGCCGATTATCTCTCGGGCGTGACCGTGCGCATCGTCGGCGGCAAGGGCGGCGAAGTGCTGAACACCGAATCGATGGGGCCGTACATGCTCGTCAAGCTGCCGCCGGGCAGCTATACCGTGTACGCCAAGTACAAAGATCAGGAAAAGAAGCAGGCCGTCAACGTGTCCGGGCCGGGCAAGGCGAAGGCCGCGTTCCATTGGAGTATTCAATGAGGCGGTAGTCCGCGCATCGAACGCCGCCTCTGTCTCGCGGCGAAAACTTGTCTCATAATGAAGCCACGAGTCGCTCCCGGCTCGTGGCTTTTTTGTGAGCGAGGCGCCACCGCGCCCGCGATTCTCTCGACCGCAGCGCGGAGGACGCACGATGAGCACGGACCTGAACCACGGCCAGGAGGCGCGCCGCATCGAGATCAAGCCGAACGCGCGGCGCTGCCGCGTGATTCATCAGGGCGTCACCTTCGCGGACACGCATGCGTCGATGACGCTCATCGAAATCGGGCACGAGCCCGTTCACTATTTCCCGCGCGCCGATGTCAACATGGCGCGGCTCCAACGCTCCGCTTACACCACGCACTGCCCGTTCAAGGGCGAGGCCACGCACTATCATCTGCTGACGGAAGACGGTCCGGTGGAAAACGCGGCGTGGAGCTACGAAAACCCGTTCGACGCTGCCGCGCAGATCAAAGGCTATCTCGCGTTCTATCCGTCGCGCGTGGACCGCATCGACGAGACGGCTTAGCGGCCCGGCCAACAGACGCATGCTCCCCGGCGTGCGATAAAGCACGCAGACGCGTTTCTTGTCCCGGAGGCTCGGATGGAAGTCACCGAAGCGTTGCGCGTGCCGCTCGAGCCGGCACATGTCGAGGACGCGCTCGGCGATCTCGCGTTGTTGCGCGCGAGTCTCGACAATTGCGAATCCTTCACGCGCACGCCGGCCGGCGAGTACGCGCTCACGCTGGTCGTGCCGCTAGGCGCGCTGCGCGCCCGGTATGACGTGCGCGCGCATCCGGCCGGGCGCACGCGGCAGGGCGATTCCGAACAGGACGACGACCGCGACTACGCCCGCACGCTCAGTTTCAAGGCGCGCGGCGAGGGCGTCGGTTCGTTGCGCGGACAGATTGCCGTGGCGCTCAATCCCGGCGACGGCGGCGAGTCGACGTGGATCGAATACACCGTCTGGGCGACGGTCTCCGGGCCGCTCGCGGGCTTGCCTGCGCGCCAGATCGAAAATGCGCTGCGCGAAGGCGCCGACGATTTCTTCGCGGAATTCTGCGAGGTCGTGCGCGCGAAGCACGGGCTGCCGTCGATGCGCGCGGCCGGCGACCGTGCGCGCCGTCACGTGTTCCTGCGCCCCGGCGGCATGTCGGCGGCGTTTTCGCGCCGCGCGGGGGCGACCGCGCGGGCGGTCCACGGCGCGCCGGGCGATGCCGCGCCGAGCGGCGTGCTGCGGCATCGGCTGGGCGGGCATCCGTTCGCGCATCGCGAGGGGCATCACAGTCACCATCACAGTCACCATCGCGAGCACGATCCGCATCCGTTCGGGCTGCCGGGCTGGGCGTGGGCCGCGATGCTCGTGTTCGTCGCGCTGCTCGCCTTCTTCGCGGAGCGCGGAAGCCTGCATTGAACGGCGATCGGCGCTAGAGTGCTGCGTTTCTCCCCGACGTTTTCGGAAGGAATCCACCATGCCGCGCCGCGCCCTGATCGTCATCGACGTGCAGAACGAGTATGTCACCGGCAATCTGCCGATCGAATATCCCGATGTGAACGTGTCGCTCGCCAATATTTCGCGCGCGATGGATGCCGCCGACGCGCACGGCGTGCCGATCGTCGTCGTGCAGAACTTCGCGCCCGCGACCGCGCCGATCTTCGCGCGCGGCTCGAGAATGGCGGAGTTGCACGAATCGGTTGCGACGCGCCCGCGCGCTCACTATGTCGAAAAGGCGCTGCCAAGCGCGTTCGCCGGCACGGATCTGGGCGACTGGCTGAACGCGCACGACATCGACACCATCGTGATCGCCGGCTACATGACCCACAATTGCGACGATTCCACGGTGCGGCACGCGGTGCACGCCGGCTTATCGGTCGAATTCCTGACCGACGCCACCGGCGCCGTGCCGTACGAAAACCGCGCGGGACGGGCGAGCGCGGAGGAAATTCATCGCGTGTTCACGGTCGTCATGCAGTCGCGCTTTGCCGCCGTGCTGACGACGGACGAATGGATCGCGGCGCTCCAAAGCGGCGAGGCGCCGCCGCGCGACAACATCTACGCGTCGAACCAGCGCGCGCGTGGCCGCTGAGCGCAGCGCTCAGACGCTGGCGGTCGTGAGCAGCGCGGGACTCGCGCGCAGCGCGTCGAAGCAGGCGTCGATGAGCGCTTCGGCGTCCTTCGACGGATCGACGCGCTCGGGCATCATCAGCGAATCGTGCAGGATGCCCGTGAAGAGCGCGTGCAGGAGCGTCGTGGCGCGGCGCACGTCGAGCGCGGCGGGCAATTGCGCCTTGTCGATGGCATTGCGCAGCGCCCGCGCGATGCGTTCCATGCCGTCGCGCATGTTGTTTTGCTGGCGCTCGCGCACGGGTCCCATTTCCTCGACGAATTCGCACTTGAGAAACAGGATGTCGAACACGCGGCGGCGTTTTTCGTCCTCGGTGATATTGCGCATGCACCAGATGAAAATCTCGCGGATGCGCGCGAGCGGGTCGGGCTCCTTGCCATCGAGTGTGGCTGCGACGAGCTCGTCGAGTGGCAGCAGGCTGCGGTCGAACATCGCGTTGAAAAGATCGCCTTTGTTGGCGAAGTGCCAGTAGATGGCGCCGCGCGTCACGCCCGCCGCCTCCGCGATGTCCGCGAGCGACGTGCGAGACACGCCTTTTTCATAAAAAACGCGCTCGGCGGCGTCGAGAATGCGGTTGCGCGTCTCCTGCGCTTCTTCCTTGGTTCGTCTGACCATATCCTGGGATTGACGGCTTGCCGCTGCAAATCGAAATCGCGATGCGGGGTGTGAATGCGGTGAACGAAAAGCTGTACCTTTTTTGTCCAACGACGGCGCGGGAACGTCTCGTTACGGCCGTAATCTTCGCGGTATCTTATTTTTACATCCATTCGTGAATGTATTTATAATACCAGCCCACACGCCGTCAAGACGCAACAATCGTCGGCTCGTCAGTTTCGTCATCAACGTTGTTCAGATTTGCGTGTGGCGCCGCCGTCGTTCGGACGCGCGCCAGATGCTCGCTAATGTGTGCATCGCCGTCGTAAAGAGAACTGCGTCTCGTCACTGAGACGCCGATCCGGCGATGCGCGTGTTTTTTTTCGCTATCAGTCACACACAGAGGTCGCTCCATGCGCTTCGAAAGGGTTCCGTTTCACCTCGTCAGTGCCGCGACGGCTGCCATCCTACTGGCGGCGTGCGGACAAAAACAATCGGCGCCGCCGCCGCAGACGCCCGAAGTCGGCGTCGTGACGATCCAGTCGACGGCCGTGCCGGTCACGGCCGAATTGCCGGGCCGCACGAGCGCGTATCTCGTCGCACAGGTTCGGGCGCGCGTGGACGGCGTCGTGCTGCGTCGCGAGTTCACGGAAGGCAGCATCGTCAAGGCGGGCCAGCGGCTCTATAAGATTGATTCGGCGCCCTACATCGCGCAGTTGAACAACGCGAAGGCGTCGCTCGCGAAGGCGCAGGCGAACCTCGCGTCGACGACCGCGCAGGCGAATCGCTACAAGGTGCTGGTCTCGGCGAACGCGGTCAGCAAGCAGGACTACGACAACGCCGTCGCCGCGCAAGGCCAGGCCGCCGCCGACGTGGCCGCCGGCAAGGCCGCGGTCGATACCGCAGCGATCAACCTCGGCTACACGGATGTCGTTGCGCCCGTGACCGGCCAGGTCGGCATCTCGCAGGTCACGCCGGGCGCGTACGTGCAGGCGAGCCAGGCGACGCTCATGGCGACCGTCCAGCAGCTCGACCCGATGTACGTCGACCTGACGCAATCGAGCCTCGACGGCCTGAAGCTGCGCCAGCAGATCCAGCAAGGCCGCCTCACGACGAGCGGCCCGAACGCGGCCAAAGTCTCGCTCGTGCTGGAAGACGGCCGCGTCTATTCGGAGAAGGGCAGGCTGCAGTTCACCGACGTGACCGTCGATCCGACCACCGGCTCGGTCACGGTCCGCGCGATCTTCCAGAACAAGGACCGCGTGCTGTTGCCCGGCATGTTCGTGCGCGCGCGTATCGAGGAAGGCGTGAATCCGAACGCCATCGTCGTGCCGCAAATCGGCATCACGCACGATCAGAAGGGCACGCCGACCGCGCTCGTCGTCGGCGCGGACAACAAAGTCGCGCTGCGCCAGCTCGTGACGTCCGGCACCTACGGTCAGAACTGGGTGGTCGATAGCGGTCTTGCCGCCGGCGATCGCGTGATCGTGCAGGGCGTCGACAAGGTGCGTCCGGGGATGGAAGTCAAGACCGTGCCCGCGCAACTGCCCGCAGCGCCCGCAGCCGGAGCGTCGCAGGCGAGCGATGCGCAAGCCGCGCAGCCCGCCTCGTCCGCGCAGCCCGCGTCTGCTGCGTCGGGCGCGTAAAACCAGGAGCCCGCCTCATGGCAAAGTTCTTTATCGATCGCCCGATTTTCGCGTGGGTGATCGCCATCGTTTTGATGCTCGCGGGTATCGCGTCCATCTTCACGCTGCCGGTCGCGCAGTATCCGACCATCGCGCCGCCGGCCGTTCAGATCAGCGCGACGTATCCGGGCGCATCGGCGAAGACGGTGGAAAACACCGTCACGCAGGTGATCGAGCAGCAGATGAGTGGTCTCGACCACTTGCTGTATTTGTCCTCCACGTCCGATGACTCCGGCACCGCGACCATCACGCTGACGTTCGCGCCGGGCACGAACCCGGACATCGCGCAGGTTCAGGTGCAGAACAAGCTGCAGCTCGCGACGCCGCTCCTGCCGCAGATCGTGCAGCAATTGGGCACCAAGGTCACCAAGTCGAGCAACAGCTTCCTGCTCGTGCTGGCGTTCGTCTCGCAGGACGGCAGCATGAGCAAGTACGACCTCGCGAACTACGTGGCGTCGCACATTCAGGATCCGGTGAGCCGTCTGGACGGCGTCGGCACGGTGACGCTCTTCGGCTCGCAGTACGCCATGCGAATCTGGCTCAACGCGGACAAGCTGAACAAATACAGTCTCACGCCGGTCGACGTGCAAGCGGCGCTCACCGCGCAGAACGTGCAGGTCGCGGGCGGCTCGCTCGGCGGCACGCCGTCGGTGCCGGGTCAGTTGCTGCAGGCGACCATCACCGAAGCGACGCTCCTGACCACGCCGGAACAGTTCGGCAACGTGCTCCTGAAGGTGAATCAGGACGGCTCGCAGGTGCGTCTGAAGGACGTCGCGCGCATCGAGCTTGGCGGCGAAAACTACAACTTCGACACCAAGTACAGCGGCCAGCCGGCGGCGGGCTTCGGTATTCAGCTCGCGACGGGCGCGAACGCGCTCGCCACCGCGAAGGCCGTGCGCCAGAAGATCGACGAGCTCTCGAAGTACTTCCCGAACGGCCTCGTCGTGAAGTATCCGTACGACACCACGCCGTTCGTGCGCTTGTCGATCGAGGACGTGGTCAAGACGCTGATCGAAGGCATCGTGCTGGTGTTCCTCGTGATGTATCTGTTCCTGCAGAACTTGCGGGCCACGCTCATTCCGACCATCGCGGTGCCGGTCGTGTTGCTCGGCACGTTCGCGATCATGGGCGCGGTGGGCTTCTCCATCAATACGCTGTCGATGTTCGGTCTCGTGCTCGCCATCGGCTTGCTGGTGGACGATGCGATCGTGGTCGTGGAAAACGTCGAGCGCGTGATGGCGGAGGAGGGCTTATCTCCACGCGAAGCGACTCGCAAGGCGATGGGCCAGATCACCGGCGCGCTGGTGGGCGTGGCACTCGTGCTGTCCGCGGTGTTCGTGCCGGTGGCGTTGTCGGGCGGCTCGGTGGGCGCGATCTATCGACAGTTCTCGCTGACGATCGTCTCCGCGATGGTGCTCTCCGTGCTGACCGCGCTGATTCTCACGCCGGCGCTGTGCGCGACCATTCTGAAGCCGATCCCGCAAGGGCATCACGAAGCGAAGAAGGGCTTCTTCGGCTGGTTCAACCGCACGTTCGACAAGAGCCGCGAGAAATACCATTCGGGCGTCTATCACGTGATCCGGCGCTCCGGGCGCTGGCTCGTCATCTATCTAGTGGTGATCGTCGCCGTCGGCTTCCTGTTCGTGAAGCTGCCGAAGTCGTTCCTTCCCGACGAAGACCAGGGCACGATGTTCGTGCTCGTGCAGACGCCGGCCGGCTCCACTCAGGAAACCACGGCGCGCGCGCTGAAGGACGTCTCCGACTATCTGCTGAATCAGGAAGCGTCCATCGTCGAATCGACCTTCACGGTCAACGGCTTCAGCTTCGCGGGCCGCGGTCAGAACGCGGGTCTCGTGTTCGTGCGCATGAAGGACTACGCGCAGCGCCAGAAGGGCGACCAGAAGGTGCAGGCGCTGGTCGGCCGGCTCTTTGGCCGCTTCTCGGGCTACAAGAACGCGGTGGTGTTCCCGGTCAATCCGCCGTCGATTCCTGAACTCGGCACGGCCGCGGGCTTCGACTTCGAGTTGCAGGACCGCGCAGGCGTGGGCCACGACGCGCTGATGGCCGCGCGCAATCAGCTGCTCGGCATGGCCGCGAAAGACCCGACGCTCGCGCAGGTGCGTCCGAACGGCCTGAACGATACGCCGCAGTTCAAGGTGAACATCGACCGTGAGAAGGCGCTCGCGCTGGGCGTGACGGCGGCCGCGATCGACCAGACGTTCTCGATCGCGTGGGCTTCGCAGTACGTGAACAACTTCCTCGATACGGACAGCCGGATCAAGAAGGTGTACCTGCAGGCCGACGCGCCGTTCCGCATGACGCCGGAGAACATGAACGACTGGTACGTGCGCAACGGATCGGGCGGAATGGTGCCGTTCTCCGCGTTCGCCACCGGCGACTGGACGTACGGTTCACCGAAGCTCGAACGCTACAACGGCATCTCGTCGGTCGAAATCCAGGGCGCGGCCGGCCCCGGCAAGTCCACGGGTCAGGCGATGCAGGCGATGGAAGCCATCGCGGCGAAGCTTCCGGCGGGCATCGGCTACGAATGGACGGGGCTGTCGTATCAGGAAATCCAGTCGGGTTCGCAGGCGCCGATTCTGTACGGCATCTCGATTCTCGTCGTGTTCCTGTGTCTCGCGGCGCTGTATGAAAGCTGGTCGATTCCGTTCTCGGTCATCATGGTCGTGCCGCTCGGCGTGATCGGCGCGCTGCTTGCCGTCACGTTGCGCGGTCTGGAAAACGACGTGTTCTTCCAGGTGGGTCTCTTGACCACGGTCGGCTTGTCGGCGAAGAACGCGATTCTGATCGTGGAATTCGCCCGCGAACTGCAGATGTCGGAGAAGATGGGCCCGATCGAAGCGGCGATGGAAGCGGCGCGGCTGCGCTTGCGCCCGATTCTGATGACCTCGCTCGCGTTCATTCTCGGCGTGATGCCGCTCGCGATCAGCAACGGCGCGGGTTCCGCGAGCCAGCACGCGATCGGTACCGGCGTGATCGGCGGCATGTTGACCGCGACCTTCCTCGCGATCTTCATGGTCCCGATGTTCTTCGTCGTGATCCGCGCGCAGTTCAGCGGCGAGAAGGAAAATCCGGAGACGGCGCTCGAGCACTACGAGCAGCATCATCCCGATGAGCACCGTCCGCGCGATGGCGGCGGCTCCAACGAAGGACATTGAAATGCGTAGACTTTCCTTGATTGCAGCGGCCGTCGCCGTGCTGGCGGGCTGCACGTTGGCCCCGAAGTACGAGCGTCCCGCGCCGCCGGTCTCGTCGACGTTTCCGACCGGCGGCGTGTACTCGACGCAGCCGGGCGCGGCGGATGCCGGCGCGCGCAGCGCGAACGGTGTCGCGGGCGCGGAGATCGGCTGGCGCGATTTCTTCGTGGATGCGCGTTTGCAGCGGCTCATCGACATCGCGCTGAAGAACAACCGCGATCTGCGCGCCTCGGTGCTCAACATTCAGGCGGCGCAGGCGCAGTACCGCATCGTGCGCTCGGAGCTGTTCCCGTCGATCACGGCGCAGGCGGATCAGTCGAAGCAGCGCACGCCGCGCAATCTGTCGTTCTTCGACCGGACCATTTCGAACACGTATTCCGTGGGCCTGAACGCGTCGTGGGAACTCGACTTGTTCGGCCGCGTGCAGAGCCTGAAGGATCAGGCGCTCGCGCAGTATTTTTCCACGGCCTACGCGCGCAAGGCATTCGAGATTTCGCTCGTGTCGCAGGTGGCCTCGCAATATCTGCAGGTGCTGCAAGCGGATGACCTGCTGCAAGTCACCGAGCAGACGCTTAAGACGACGCAGGAGTCGTACAACATCGTCAAGCTGCAGTTCGACAACGGCACGGCATCCGAGCTGGATCTCGCGCAGTCGCAGACGGCGGTGGAAACGGCGGCGGCTAACTTGCAGGCGCAGCAGCGCGCGCGGGCGCAGGCGGTGAACGCGCTGGCGCTCTTGATCGGCGAGCCGATTCCCGACGATCTGCCGACCGGCATGCCGCTCAACGAGCAGGACTTGCTGACGGACATTCCCGCTGGCTTGCCGTCGGATCTGCTCACGCGTCGTCCGGACATCATGGAAGCCGAGCAGAACCTGCTCGCGGCGAACGCGAACATCGGCGCGGCGCGGGCGGCGTTCTTCCCGAGCATTTCGCTCACCGGCAGCTTCGGCACGCTCAGTCCGACGCTCGGCGGCTTGTTCAAGCCCGGTTCGGCGGCGTGGAGTTTCGCGCCGACGATCACACTGCCGATCTTCCAGGGCGGTCAGAATCAGGCGAATCTGGATCTGGCGAACATCCAGAAGAACATCCAGATCGCGGCGTACGAGAAGGCGATTCAGTCCGCTTTCCGCGATGTCGCCGATGGCCTCGCCGCGCGCGGCACCTACGATCAGCAGATCCGGGCGCTCGAGCGCGACACGGCGGCGGAGCAGCGCCGGCTGGATTTGTCGACGATGCGGTATCGGCAGGGCGTCGATAGCTACCTGAACGTGCTGACCGCGCAGCAGGACTTGTACTCGGTGCAGCAGACGCTCATCACTGTGCGCACCGAGCGGCTCGCCAACCTCGTCAATCTCTATCAGGCGCTGGGCGGCGGGTGGATCGAGCATACCGGCGATGCGCCGCGCCCGGCGGATGCGCCTGCAGCGCCCGTAGCGCCCGCAGCGCCCGCCGATGTCGGCGCGGCGAGTACGCCGCAGGCGGCGTCGGCTGCTGTGGCTGGGTGATTTGCTCAGTCGCTTTGTTGCGAAGCCCGGCCAATGTGCCGGGCTTTGTTTTTGGTGGTTGGCGGATCGCGGGACTGCTTGCGAACAGGATTGAGCCGGCCACTCACAGCCGCTTGCGCAAGACCTTGGCAGTTGGAGCGGCTCCTCCATTTCCGCGCTCGAGCTTTGGCGACGCGCGCTGGCGCCTTTCTTTGCGTTCGGGCTCGGGCGGGCGAGGGCGTTCGAAGGTAACGACTCAACCATGCGCGCACGAACAGTCATTCGTTTCCCGGCATAAGGCAGCGTGCAATTCGTAATCACCCAGTGATGCCATAACAACGCGACGTCGCGTCGCTAGGTGTTGCTTTCTAGTTCCACGACGCCTGTTTGGGTACGACATCCATTCGCGGGGCACGTAGAATTCCGAGCTTGTTATGCCATCGGGCACAGCCACGCACAATCAACCCGATCTAAGTCATTTCCAACTGCAACGGAATGATTGCGAAAACCAGTATCGGAACAGAAATAACACTATGACAAGCACGCAACAACGCGCAGCCCTGCAACGCCAAATCTGGCAAATCGCCAACGATGTCCGAGGCGCAGTCGATGGCTGGGACTTCAAGCAATACGTGCTCGGCACCTTGTTTTACCGCTTCATTAGCGAAAACTTCGCCAGCTACATCGAGGCAGACGACGACAGCGTCCATTACGCCGACCTGCCCGACAGCGTCATCACGCCAGCCATCAAAGACGACGCCATCAAGACCAAGGGTTATTTCATCTACCCGAGTCAACTGTTTGCCAAGATCGCAGCCGGCGCGAACACCAACGACAGCCTGAATACCGACCTGGCCACCATCTTCGCCGCAATCGAGTCATCCGCCAACGGATACCCCTCCGAGCACGACATCAAAGGGCTGTTTGCGGACTTCGACACGACCAGCAATCGTCTCGGCAATACGGTCAAAGACAAAAACGCCCGTCTGGCCGCCGTGCTCAAGGGTGTCGCGGAACTGGATTTTGGGCATTTCGACGCCAGCCATATCGACCTGTTCGGCGATGCCTACGAATTTCTTATCTCCAACTACGCCGCCAATGCCGGCAAATCCGGCGGCGAGTTCTTCACTCCGCAGCATGTGTCGAAGCTGATTGCCCAGCTCGCCATGCACAAGCAGGCCAGCGTCAACAAGATATATGACCCGGCCTGCGGCTCCGGCTCGCTGTTGCTGCAAGCCAAGAAGCATTTTGATGCGCACATCATCGAAGAAGGCTTCTTCGGGCAAGAGATCAACCACACCACGTACAACCTGGCGCGGATGAACATGTTCTTGCACAACATCAACTACGACAAGTTCAACATCCAACTCGGGAATACGCTGACCGACCCGCACTTTGGGGATGACAAACCCTTCGATGCGATCGTCTCCAACCCGCCTTATTCGGTTAAGTGGATTGGCGCGGACGATCCCACGCTGATCAATGATGAGCGCTTTGCCCCGGCAGGTGTGTTGGCTCCCAAGTCCAAGGCCGATTTTGCGTTCGTGCTGCACGCGTTGAGTTACCTTTCCAGTAAAGGGCGTGCGGCCATTGTGTGCTTTCCGGGCATCTTCTATCGCGGCGGAGCTGAGCAGAAGATCCGCCAGTACTTGGTGGATAACAACTATGTTGAAACCGTTATTTCACTCGCGCCCAATCTGTTTTTTGGCACCACCATCGCGGTGAATATTCTGGTGCTCTCCAAGCACAAGACCGATACCAATACGCAGTTCATCGACGCCAGTGGCCTCTTCAAGAAAGAGACAAACAACAACGTGCTGCTGGATGCGCATATCGAACAGATCATGAAGGTGTTCGATAGCAAGGAGAATGTCGATCACTTTGCACAGTCGGTACCTTTTGAGAAGGTCGTCGGCAACGATTACAACCTGTCGGTCAGCAGCTATGTTGAAGCGAAGGACGATCGCGAAGTGGTGGACATTGCGCAGCTTAATGCCGAGATCAAAGTAACCGTGGCCAAGATTGACCAACTTCGGAATGATATTGATGCCATTGTCGCGGAGATTGAGGGAGAGGGGGCGGGGGCATGAGCAACGTGAACTTTCTGCAAAAGCTGCTGGGTGAAGTGGCGGTTGAGTGGAGAACGCTAGGCCAACTTGGCGAGCTGGTTCGCGGCAACGGGCTGCAAAAGAAAGACTTCACAGAAACAGGGGTGCCTGCCATTCACTATGGTCAAATTTATACGTATTACGATCTATCTACCACAACAACAAAGTCTTTCGTGTCACCGGAATTGGCCAAGCAGTTGCGCAAGGTCGACAAAGGTGATGTTGTAGTTACTAACACGAGCGAAAACCTTGAAGATGTAGGCAAGGCTTTGGTGTATCTCGGTGAACGTCAGGCTGTCACTGGGGGGCATGCAACTATTCTGAAGCCCGGCGAATGCCTATTGGGTAAATACTTTGCCTATTTCACGCAGACAGAAATATTTGCAAGCGAAAAAAGAAAGTACGCCAAAGGGACAAAGGTGATTGATGTCTCAGCGACTGACATGGCGAAAATAAGAATTCCCGTGCCTTGCCCAAAGAGCCCGAAAAGGTCGCTGCAAATTCAAGCCGAAATTGTCCGCGTTTTAGATAGCTTCGCCGAGCTCACCGCCGAGCTCACCGCCGAGCTCACCGCTCGTAAGAAACAATACAACTACTATCGGGATCAGTTGCTGAATTTCGACGAAAGGGGTGTGGAGTGGAAGACGTTGGGGGACGTAACTAAAAAGTGGTACTCAGGCGGCACGCCAACAGCCGGCAATCCGGAATTCTACGATGGTGGCGACATTCCGTGGTTGAGGACCCAAGAGGTAAAGTTCAATGACATTCATAACACAGAAGTGCGAATCACCCAATCGGCGTTAAGAAATTCGGCTGCCAAGTGGATTCCGCGGAATTGCGTGATCATTGCGATATCCGGTGCAACCGCTGGTCGATCCGCGATCAACAAGATACCTTTGACAACTAATCAGCACTGTGGTTGCTTGGAGATAGACGAAGCGAAGGCACTGTATCGCTATGTCTTTCACTGGGTAAGTTACAACTATGAGAACATCAAGTCGCTTGGTCAGGGGGCCAGAGGCGACCTCAATTCAAGCATCATAAAAAGTTTCAAGATCCCGATTCCATACGCCGACGACCCTGAAAGATCACTCGCCGAACAAGCTCGCATCGTCGCTATCCTCGATAAATTCGACGCTCTGACGAACTCCATCAGCGAGGGCTTACCGCGCGAGATCGAACTGCGTCAGAAGCAATACGAGTATTACCGCAACCTCCTGTTGAGCTTCCCGAAGCCGTCAGAGATGGAGGCGTTGTGTGATGAAGACGCTGACGATATACGGCCGGCAACCGAGTCTTGCGGATAAACGGTCAAGCTTATCTAAGCCTGCAACGGCACGGAAGGCGCACGCCTGTCGCGCAAGCTCAAGCAGCCGTCACGCCTGAACCGATGGCGTAAAAGATGACCGGGACACAGGTCTCATGACATTGCTCAAGCACGTCATCGACCGCCATCGATTCTGGCAGGAGAAAAACAAAATGATCGAATACAACACCATCGCCGAGTCGAAGAACTTCATCGTACTGGACCGATACGTCCAGGAATGGAGTGCCGCGGAAAGCTACCAGACCGAAGGTGATCTGGAACGAGAGTTCATTCAGGATTTGCAGGATCAGGGCTATGAGTACGTGCCCGGCCTGAATTCGCCCCAAGCCCTGCTCGCCAACGTGCGCGTCCAGCTGCAAACGCTCAATAACGTGCAGTTTGCCGAAGGCGAATGGTTGCGCTTCGTGGAAACGTGGTTGGACAAGCCCAGCGACGGCATTGTCGAAAAAACGCGGAAGATCCACGACGATTACATTTACGACTTCGTGTTCGATGACGGTCGTATCCAGAACATCTACCTTCTGGATAAGAAAAACGTCGCTCGCAACAAAGTGCAGGTGATCAAGCAGTTCGAGCAGACCGGCACGCACGCCAATCGCTATGACGTGACGATTCTGGTCAATGGCTTGCCACTGGTGCAAGTGGAACTGAAAAAGCGCGGTGTTGCCATTCGCGAAGCGTTCAATCAGGTGCATCGTTACAGCAAGGAAAGCTTCAACACTGAGCGTTCCTTGTTCAAGTACCTGCAACTGTTTGTGATATCCAACGGCACGGATAGCCGTTACTTCGCAAACACCACCCAGCGCAACAAGAACAGCTTCGACTTCACCATGAATTGGGCGAAGGCGGACAACACGCTCATCAAAGACCTGAAGGACCTCACGGCCACCTTCTTTCAGAAGCACACGCTGCTCAATGTGCTCCTCAACTACTCGGTGTTTGATGTCAGCAACACGCTACTGGTGATGCGCCCTTACCAGATTGCTGCCACGGAACGCATTCTCTGGAAGATCAGAAGTAGCCATCAAGGTAAGAACTGGAGCAATACGGAAAGTGGTGGCTTCATTTGGCACACCACTGGGTCGGGCAAGACCTTGACCAGTTTCAAGGCGGCGCGTCTTGCCACTGAGCTGGATTTCATCGACAAGGTGTTCTTCGTGGTAGACCGGAAAGATCTGGATTACCAGACCATGAAGGAATATCAACGCTTCTCACCGGACAGCGTGAATGGGTCGGACAGCACTGCTGGTCTCAAGCGCAACCTGGACAAGGACGACAACAAGATCGTCGTCACTACCATCCAAAAGCTCAACAACCTCATGAAGAGTGAGACGGACCTGCCTATCTACGGCAAGCAGGTCGTTTTTATTTTTGACGAGTGCCATCGCAGCCAGTTTGGCGAGGCACAGAAGAACTTGAAGAAGAAGTTCAAGAAGTTCTGCCAGTTTGGCTTTACCGGAACGCCGATCTTCCCGCAGAACGCGCTGGGCGCGGATACGACGGCCAGCGTGTTTGGCCGTGAACTGCACTCGTATGTGATCACAGATGCGATTCGGGACGAAAAAGTGTTGAAGTTCAAGGTGGACTACAACGACGTACGACCGCAGTTCAAGGCGATTGAAACCGAGCAGGACGAGAAGAAGCTGAGCGCGGCCGAGAATAAGCAGGCCCTGTTGCACCCCGACCGTATCCGCGAGATCACTCAATACATCTTGAAGAACTTCCGGCAGAAGACCCACCGGCTTCAACCGGGCAATAAGGGTTTCAATGCCATGTTCGCGGTAAGCAGCGTGGATGCAGCCAAGCTGTATTACGAGTGCTTCAAGGACTTACAGAAGACTAGCGATAAGCCGCTGAGAGTCGCCACCATTTTCTCGTATGCGGCCAACGAAGAGCAGGACGCGGTAGGCGATATACAGGACGAGAGCTTCGATGTCTCCGCCATGAACAGCAGCGCAAAGGAGTTCTTGAGCGCAGCCATTGCTGACTACAACGCGATGTTCAAAACCAACTTCAGCGTGGACAGCAATGGCTTCCAGAACTATTACCGTGATCTGGCCAAGCAAGTCAAAGCTAAGGAAGTCGACCTGCTGATTGTGGTCGGCATGTTTCTGACAGGCTTTGATGCTCCCACGCTGAACACCTTGTTCGTCGACAAGAACCTGCGCTTCCATGGTTTGATGCAGGCCTACTCGCGCACCAACCGCATTTTCGACGCCACTAAAACGTTCGGCAATATCGTTACCTTCCGCGACCTGGAGCAGGCGACCATCGACGCCATTACCCTTTTTGGCGACAAGAACACGAAGAATGTGGTGCTGGAGAAGAGCTACAAGGAATACATGGAGGGCTACACCGACGTGGCCACCGGTGAAGCGCGGCGTGGCTTCGTGGACGTGGTGAAGGAGTTGGAATCACGCTTTCCCGACCCCGCTGCCATTGAGAAGGAAGCTGACAAGAAGGCTTTCGCGAAACTGTTTGGCGAATATTTGCGCGTGGAAAACCTGCTGCAAAACTATGACGAGTTCGCCAGCCTCAAGGCCTTGCAAGATCTTGATATGGATGACGCTGCGGCGGTGGAGGCGTTCAAGTCAAAGTACTATGTGAGCGACGACGATCTAGCCGAAATGCAAGCCATCACGCTTCCCGCTGAGCGGAAGATTCAAGATTACCGTTCGACCTACAACGACGTGCGCGATTGGCTGCGTCGGGAAAAGGATTCTGGCGGGCGAGAAAAGTCTACGATTGATTGGGATGACGTGGTCTTCGAGGTGGATCTGCTTAGGTCTCAGGAGATCAACTTGGATTACATCCTGGAGTTGATTTTTGAGCACAACAAGAAGACCAAGAGCAAATCGGAGCTAGTGGATGAAGTGCGCCGGGTGATTCGCGCCAGCCTCGGCAACCGCGCCAAAGAGAGCTTAGTCGTGGACTTCATCAACCAGACCGATCTAGACCAGATTGGCGATAAAGCGAGTGTGATCGACGCCTTCTTCACTTTTGCGCAGTCGGAACAGCAGCGTGAGGCTCAAGAGTTGATCAGCACCGAGAACCTGCACGCCGAGGCGGCCAGGCGCTATATCACCAACTCACTGAAGCGGGAGTACGCCAGCGACAACGGGACGGAACTTAACGCCGTTCTTCCGAAGATGAGCCCGCTTAATCCGCAATACCTCACTAAGAAGCAGAGCGTATTTCAAAAGATCGCAGCATTCGTCGAGAAGTTCAAAGGGGTCGGAGGGCACGTCTGAAACTTTGTGGTTCTACGAATTCTGTTGAATCGCTGAGGTGCCTGAAGGGCCGCGCGGAAGGCGTAGCCTTTTGCATCGGCCGCGGCGAGTTCGCAGAGCCATGCTCACGTAGCACTCGCCTCCAGCGACGTTGCATGGCTTTATCTGCGAGCCGCCTTACTGACCGCAGACACGCGGCCGGGTCAGGAAGATGCGCACTCATGCGTGCGCAGGCGGGAGGCTAAGTCGATCGCGACACGTGCGCTCACCCGAACGTTCCCATAAACGCGGAACTGCACCGTGTCTGCATCGCCAAGACTCAGCTAGCCGGTTCGCGTCTCTATCCGGGTGTCGATGGATGCTCCTGCGGCCCCGATCGCCGCGTCGCTGCACTAGCCTCCGGGGTGCAACACAACCTTGGTCCAGCCGTGGTCACGCACGTCGAAGTGCTGATAGGCGTCGGGCGCCTCGTCAAGCTTCAACTCATGCGACACGATGAACGATGGCTTCGCGCGGTCGACTGAAATGAGATCGCGCAACTGCCGGTTGTACGCCTTGACGTTGCACTGACCCGTGGCAATGTGCTGGCCTTTGAACCAGCACTTGCCCCAGTCGAACGCAATCTTTCCCTGCTTCGCCAGTTCGTCCTGCGCGCCCGGATCCTGCGGAACGAACACGCCGACCACGCCGATCCCGCCAGTGAACTTGACCGACGACACCAGATTGTTCATCGTCAGATTGGGATGTTCATGGCGTTGCGGAGCCGGATCGTGACACTGGTAACCTACGCATTCACAGCCCACGTCCGCGCCTATTCCGTGTGTCAGGTCCATCACTCGCTGCACCGGGTCGTCCTTGGAATAATCGATCGCAATGGCGCCGATCGACTCCGCGAGCTTCAGCCGGTCCGGGTGGCAGTCCACCACCATGACGCTGCGCGCTCCTTTAATCATGGCCGAATGCGCGGCCATCAGGCCCACCGGTCCCGAGCCGTAGATTACGACCGAATCGCCGGGCCGCATGCCGGCTAGTTCAGTGGCGTGCCAACCGGTGGGGAAGATGTCGGCGCACATCACGTAGTCGGTCTGTTTCTCCTCGGCGCCCGGCGGCAGCTTCAGAGACATGAAATCCGCCCAGGGCACTCTGAGATACTCGGCCTGTCCGCCCGGCCACGGTCCCATGTCCGCAAAGCCGAACGCGCCGCCCGCGATACCCGGCCCGTTCGCGTGAAGGCAAAACGCGGTGAGGCCGCGCTCGCAGTTCACGCAGTGGCCGCAACTCACATTGAACGGCAGGCACACCCAGTCGCCGGGCTTGATTCGCTCCACGGCGGGTCCTACCTCTTCGACCACGCCCAAATTCTCGTGACCGAAGATGCGGCCTTGCTCGAAGTCGGTTCGGCCTTCGTACATGTGCAGGTCGGACCCGCAGATGTTGGTACTGGTGATTCTGACGATGGCATCGGTTGGACGTTCGATTTTCGGATCAGGTACATCCTCTACGGCGACCTGGTGCGGGCCGCGATATACAACTGCTTTCATGTTCTTCTCCTAAAGAGGGCGATTGAAAGCCTGAGCCGTTCGCACCGTTTCGCGGTGGACGGCGTCGATGAACCCACAGGCGTACCCGTGGGACGAGTGGTCTCCTGATCTATCGGTACGTCCTTTCTGGCGCTAACGCGTCGGCGTGCGTTCCTGCTCTTCCTGTCTGTCCACGACATAGATAATCTCGTGGGTGAGAAATCTAGGATTACTAAAAAACTATCGAAGCATCGATTGCGCGTTGCTTGAGGTGCGTGCCCTCATTGCAGCGATCCGCATGCCCGCGTGCATAGTGAACTAGCTAATGAATGTCAGGCGACTCGAGTCGTGCACGCTTACATAAGTGCGGTTGGTGCTTCCGTTCTCTGCGTCCGTGAATGACCGGCCAACATGGTGCACGCATCGAGCTTCGGGAAAGAATTGCTCTGCCGGTGGATTGAAACCTTCGGCAAACGCGCTAGCTGAATCAGGTTGCTGAACGCGACTTATTTCGATGAGTGTTAAGGACGACGAACGAACGCGGCGCGAATTACCTCGGTGATGAGCCGGTAGACACTTCTCGGAGATGCCGCCGCTGACCGCCTCGCTAGAGCTCCGCTTCGCGAGAATCGTTAGTGTGCTTGCTATCTTAAACGCGGCATGTGCGGCCTCGCGGCGGTTCCTTCGTTTGCCGCGCGCCGGCGCCGCTTTCGACAGCCGTTAACCTCGCTAACGACGCCCCACATGTGGGCCTGACATCCGGCTTCGCTTCGAAGGGCGATCACCGCAATCACTCAGGGATGCGCGAATTGGCACTCGTAGCCACTGTCTTTGTTGTTCGCGAATAGCCTCCCGGTCGATGCACTGCGCACGAAATTGTCTAGGGGCGCATTCAGCGGTCTCTGCAAGAACGCGGCACTCGCTGGAAGGTACAGAGTCGCCGTATGGGTCGCAATGCATGCGCTCGAACGATCGTGTTTGCCCGGAACAAAGCGGCCGCGACGCCTGAGGTTCGTTGCAGATTCAGGTGCCGTCTTTGCGCATTGGCGAGACGACTTACTGCATGCCGAGGCGGTGTTGCAAGCGCTTCGACCTTCCGTGGAAATATGGTCGACCGCCTGGCGTCGATTACCCCCCGCGCATCGGTCGAATGGCTTCACGCAGATACCGCGCCGTGCGGCTCTCCTCGTGACGCGCAACCGCGCGCGGTTCGCCCGCGGCGACGATCCTGCCGCCATCTTCTCCCGCGCCCGGACCCATGTCGATGACCCAGTCGCTGTCGGCCGCGACGCGCATGTCGTGCTCGACAACCACCACGGTATTGCCCGCATCGACGAGCCCTTGCAGTTGCGCCATCAGGCGGTCGACATCCGCGGGGTGGAGGCCGGTGGTCGGTTCGTCGAGAATGTAAAGCGTGTCCGCGCGATGCGCCCGCTGTAGTTCGGTCGCGAGCTTGATGCGCTGGGCCTCGCCGCCCGAGAGTTCCGTCGCAGGCTGGCCGAGACGCAGATAACCGAGCCCGATGTCGCGCAGCACGGTGAGCGCGCGCATCACGGCAGGCTCGGCGGCGAAGAACGCGCATGCGCTATCCACGCTCATCGCAAGCACATCCGCGATGTTCTTGCCTTGCCATTCGATTTCCAGCGTCTGCGGGTTGTAACGCGATCCGTGACATGTGGAGCACGAGGTAAAGACGCTCGGCAGGAATAGAAGCTCGACGCTCACGAACCCTTCGCCCTCGCACGTCGGGCAACGCCCCTGCGCCACGTTGAACGAGAAGCGGCCCGCGCCGTAGCGGCGTTTGCGCGCGGCAGGCGTATCGGCGAAGAGCTTGCGCACGTGATCGAAGAGGCCGGTGTAGGTCGCGAGGTTGGAGCGCGGCGTCCGGCCAATCGGCTTCTGGTCGACGCGCACCAGTCGCTTCACGGTCTCCATGCCTGCCGCGATATGTCCGTCCGCGGGCGCTTCCACGCGCGCGAGCAGCGGGTCCTGCTCTTCATCGCCGTCGTCGTCGAGCAGGCGGCCGAGCCGCGCGGCGACGAGTTCGGGCAGCGCCTGACTCACGAGGCTCGACTTTCCGGAGCCGGATATCCCCGTCACTGTCGTAAAGCAGCCGAGAGGGAACGCGACATCGATGTCATGCAGGTTATTCCGCGTGATGCCCGCAAGCCGCAACCAGTCGCGCGCGGCACGGGGCCGGCGCATGGAGGGCGAACCGTCGGCGAACAGATGCCTTCGCGTCTGCGATGCCTCTATCGCGGCCAGACCTTCAGGTGGTCCGCTATACAGCACTTCGCCGCCCGCTTCGCCGGCTGCGGGGCCGACATCCACGAGCCAGTCTGCGCGCCGCATCATGTGCAGATCGTGTTCGATCACGAAGAGCGAATTGCCCGCCGACTTCAAGCGCTGCAACGCGACGAAGAGCGCTTCGCTGTCGGCCGGATGCAGACCGGCGGAAGGTTCGTCCAGCACATAGACGACGCCGAAGAGCTGGGACGCAAGCTGAGTCGCCAGCCGCAAGCGCTGCAACTCGCCCGACGAGAGCGTGGGCGTCGCGCGATCGAGCGAAAGATAGCCGAGGCCCAGATCGGTCAGCGTGACGAGGCGCTCCAGCAGATCGGCGGCGATGCGCTCGGCGGCCGCGCGTTTTTCGTCCGAGAGGTTCGGCGTTCGCCGCACGTCCGGCGCCGCCTTGTGCGCCGAACCGCCGGCGGCCACGCGTTTCGCCGTCGCCGCGCGCCGCGCGTGCTCGTCGAGCACATGACCGTCACGGTCTATCTCGGGCCACGCGCCGCGTGCGATCGGTTCGAGCAGTTCAGCCAGCCGGTTGAGCGACAGCCGCGAAAATTCGGCGATATCGAGTCCGGCGAACGTCACCGACAGCGCCTCTTGCTTCAGCCGTTTGCCGTGACACGCGGCGCAATCCTTGCCCACCATGAAACGCGACACGCGCTTCTTCATCAGCGCGCTTTGCGTGTGAGCGAAGGTGTGCAGGACGTAACGGCGCGCGCTGGTAAACGTGCCCTGGTAGCTCGGCTCCGCGCCGCGTTTGAGCGCCGCTTGCGTCTCCTTCGGCGTGAGGCCCGCATAGACCGGCACGGTCGGTTGTTCTTCGGTGAAGAGAATCCAGTCGCGATCCTTCTTCGGCAAATCACGCCACGGCTTGTCCACGTCGTAACCCAGCGTCACGAGGATGTCGCGCAGATTCTGCCCTTGCCACGCGGGCGGCCACGCCGCCACGGCGCGCTCGCGGATGGTCAGCGTATCGTCGGGGACCATCGACGCTTCCGTGACCTCGTAGACGCGGCCGAGGCCGTGACAGACCGGGCACGCGCCCTGTACGGTGTTCGGCGAGAAGTCTTCGGCGTAGAGCATCGGCTGCCCGGCCGGATAGCTGCCCGTGCGGGAGTAGAGCATGCGCACGAGACTGGAGAGCGTCGTGATGCTCCCCACCGACGAACGCGCATTCGGTGCGCCGCGCTGCTGCTGGAGTGCGACGGCAGGCGGCAGACCTTCGATCGACCCGACTTGCGGCACGCCGACTTGCTCGATCAGACGGCGTGCATAAGGCGCGACGGATTCGAAGTAACGCCGTTGCGCTTCGGCGTACAACGTGCCGAACGCAAGCGACGACTTGCCCGAGCCCGATACGCCCGTGAAGACGACGAGCGCATCGCGGGGAACATCGACATCGACGTTCTTTAGATTGTGCTCGCGCGCGCCACGGACACGCACGAAGCCCGTCGGAGCGTCGCTCCCGTCGCCTTTCGACGACCGCGTCTTCCTCAGTGTTTTAGGTGCTGGCATCCACTCGTCGGAGCATCCATGAAGCGGGTGATGAAACGGGTCGGCAGCATGTCGCGTGCCATCATCGACGCGCAGAAGCTGGCTACGAAGCGAACACCGGCGGCACATCGGTTGCTGCCATCTCTTGTCCCGCGACGCTCTCGTAGCGGGTCTACCTCACGGTGGTGCGCATATGAGGTTGTTCGGCCAGCTCGTGGGCGCTGCGATCATGATCTGCACGCTCGCCGACATCTTTCTCACGATCCTGTACGCGCGCGTCGGCCGGGGACGAGCGAAGCGGCTCGGCGCGGGACTCATCAGCCTTGCCATCGCACAGGGAGTCTGGGCTGCGTTCCGTCGTCTGCCCTTGAAGGACGGCCCCAAACAGGAGACGCTGTCATTCGCGGGTCCTCTGATTCTCGTCTTGCTGCTCGTCACGTGGACGCTTTGCCTGACGCTCGGCGATGCGCTGCTGTTGTGGCCCGCCCTCGGAGACAGCGTGCGCTCCAGTTCGGGCCCGACGCCGACGGGATTCCCGGCAGCCGTCTACGCGGCGGCGACGAGCCTGTCGATCACCGGGTCTAGCGACTTCATCCCGCACACCAACGGCTACAGGATGATCTACCTCGTCGGCTCGTTCATCGGCACGGCGGTCGTGACGTTGACGCTATCGTACTTGCTGCAACTATACGGCGCATTGCAGCGGCAGAATACATTGGGGCAGCAGCTTTTCTTCCTCACGCGAGAAACAGGCGATGCAGTCGAGCTCATTAGAGGGCTCGCGGTCGGGCAGCATCCGGAGACGGCCTATTCGATGCTCGCCGACGCTGCCCAGTCGCTGTCATCGGTGCACGAGTCGCTGAGGATTTACCCGATCACTTTCTTCTTCCGGTATCCCGAGCCGCACTTCTCACTCGCTGCGATTTCGTTCATGGCGCTCGAAACCGTGTCACTGCTCAGAGCCTGCCTGCGCGACGACGCGCCCGACTTGCTGAAGCATGGCGGTGCCGTCGAACTGCTTTGGCGGGCCGCGTTGTCCACGCTGGACACACTGGATGGCGCGTACGTACGCTCGGGCCGCCGCATTCGACGCGCCGATGCAGACCTGGACGATGACACGCGTGCCGCATGGGCCGAGCACTACGGTCGCGCGGCGGAAAAGCTGCGCGGCGCGGGACTGAAGCAGCTGATCGATGACGGCGGAGCCGACGAGTACGTTAGACAGCGTGCCGTCTGGAACGGTCTGGTGATGAGCATCGCGCAGTATTCGGCGGTGGATCTTGACAACCTCGGCGCGTCGTCAGAGCAGTCGACGCGAGAAAGACGGCTGCGTTCCTGATGTATCGCAACGGCTACCCGCGTCGTCAGAGTCATTCGTTCGAGTGGCATCGACCGTTCGGTAATCGGTAATCCGAATCAATCTGCAAGCGGTTAAGTTGCCGGCTTCGTCGCGCATCGACCCGCGGAGCGAGAAACAAAAAAGCGCCGCGATTCCCACCGCGGCGCCAACCCATCACAACCCGCAAGCTTCCTTCAAGCCATCATTGCGCTTCCGAAGCGCGCGCCGCTCCGTCGAAGTCATGTCCGGCCTGCCGAATCTCGCAGCGCGCTTCGCGTTCCTTGCGCACGCCGTTGAACACGATATTGAGCACGACCGCCGACACCGACGCCAGCAGGATGCCGCTATGAAGAATCGGCTCCAGCGCGTGCGGGAGTTGCGAGAAGAACTTCGGCGCGACCACCGGCACGAGCCCGAGGCCGACGCTCACCGCGACGATGAACAAGTTGTGGTGATTCTTCACGAAGTCCACTTTTGACAGCACCTTGATGCCGTTCGCCGCGACCATGCCGAACATCACGATGCCCGCGCCGCCGAGCACAAACGGCGGCACCGAAGCGACCACCTGCGCCATCTTCGGAAAGAGGCCGAGCACGACGAGAATCACGCCGCCCGTCGCGCAGACGAAGCGGCTCTTCACGCCCGTCACGCCGATCAAGCCCACGTTCTGCGAAAACGACGTATGCGGAAACGAGTTGAACACGCCGCCGATCAGCGTGCCGAGACCATCCACGCGCAAGCCGCGCACGAGCGCCTTCTGATCGACCGGACGCTCGACGAGATCGCCGACGGCGAGAAACATGCCCGTCGATTCGATGAACGTCACGAACATGACGATGACCATCGTCGCGACGGAGAGCGCATCGAAGTGCGGCATGCCGAAGTGAAACGGCAGCACGATGCCGACCCACGGCGCATGCGCGACGCCGTCCATGTTGACGCGCCCGAGCATCGCGGCGATCACGAAGCCCGCGACGATGCCGAGCAGCACCGAGATGTTCGCGATAAAGCCGCGCGCGAACTTGTTGATGAGCAGAATGAGCGAGAGCACGACGAGCGACAGCAGCAGATACACCGGATTGCCGTAATCGGGATTGCCGACGCCGCCCGCTGCCCAGTTGATGCCTACGCCCATCAGCGACAGGCCGATTACCGCGATCACCGTGCCGACCACCACCGGCGGAAAGAAGCGCAGCAGCTTGCCGATCATCGGCGCGAGAAAGATGCCGATGACGCCGGCCGCGATCGTCGCGCCGAACACATCGAGAATGCCGAGCGACGGATTCGTGCCGATAGCGACCATCGGTCCGACTGCGGCGAAGGTGCAGCCCATGATGACCGGCAGCCGGATGCCGAAGATCCACAGGCCGAGCGTTTGTATCAGCGTCGCGACACCGCAAGAGAACAGGTCCGCGCTGATGAGGAACGCGACCTGATCCTTCGACAGATGCATGGCCGCGCCGAGAATGAGCGGCACCGCGACGGCGCCCGCGTACATCACGAGGACGTGCTGTATGCCGAGCGTGAGCAACTGGCCGGTCGGCAGCCGTTCGTCGCACGGATGAACCTTCGGGTGGCTCGTGCTCGATGCCATATGTGTCTCCTTGATTGCCTTTCCATTTGAATGGCCTCCAAGGTAAGTGCGACAAAAAGCGCGAACAAGACCACGCGGCGCTATACGTCGCGTTCGCGGGGCGATATGGAAACAGCGCGAAGAGCGGAGCCGAACCGCGCGGAGGCCCTTGCTGCAAGGGACTTGACGCATCGCGAGGGATTTTTGTCGGCTGCTGCAAGGCCGCCTGAAGGGGCGCGTCGTTATGATGTTCATCACGGCGCGCGTATAGTCCGTTTTTCGTTCATCGCGGCGAGCGGCGGGGTTAACCCGCGTTATTCCACGCTTTCCGCGTTTTCCCTAACGTCTTTTCGAGCGGCTCATCCATGCGTTTTCTCGGCATCGATCTCGGCACGGGTTCAGTGAAACTGGCTATCGTCGACGAACACGCGCGCGAAGTCGCAGCGTCGAGCGCGGCGTATGCGGTGACGAGCGCGCAGCCGGGCTGGGCCGAGACATCCGCCGATGCGTGGTATGCCGCCGTCGTCGATGCCGCCTCTCGCCTGCCCGCGCACGAACGCGAAGCCGTGAGCGCGATCGGCTTCTCAGGGCAGATGCACGGCGTGGTGCCGACCGCCGCCGATGGCCGCGCGCTGCGTCCCGCCATGCTCTGGCCGGACACGCGCGCCCGCGCGCTGCTCGACGCGTGGCCGGAGCCGCAGCCGAACCCGGTCGCGCCGGGCATGGCCGGACCGCTCCTGCGCTGGCTCGCGACGCACGAACCCGCGCTTGCCGCCGACATGCGCTGGGCGTTGCAGCCGAAGGACTGGCTGCGCGCGAAGCTCGGCGGCGCGTTCGTGACCGATCCGTCGGACGCGTGCGCGACCGCGCTCGCTGCCCCATCGGGCGAGTGGGACGAGGCGCTCATCGAGAGGCTCGGCTTGTCGCGCGAGTGGTTCGCGCCGCTCGCGGCATCGGATGCGCCGGCGGGCGCGTTGTCGGCACAAGCTGCTTCGGCGCTCGGCCTGCGCGCGGGCATTCCGATGGCCATCGGCGCGGGCGATACCCCATGCGCCGCGCTCGGCAGCGGCCTGATCGCGGATGGCGACGCGCTGCTGACCACGGGCAGCGGCGGGCAGATCGTCGTGATGAGCGACGAAGCGCCGTCGCCGGTGCGCGGACTGCACACGTATCGCGGCGCGGCCAACACTGGCGCGCGCTGGTATCGCATGGCGGCGATGCAGAACGTGGGCGTCGCGCTGGAGACGGTGCGCGGCTGGCTCGGCTATGCAGCGTGGCCCGCCGCTTACGAGGACGCGTTCGCATCGGATGCAAGCGCGTCCGTGAGCTTTCTGCCGTACCTGAGCGGCGAGCGTTCTCCGTGGCTGAACCCGGCCGCGCGCGGCGGCTGGCTCGGCCTCGGCCTCGACGACACACGCGGCTCGATGATGCGTGCGGCGTTCGAAGGCGTGGCATTCGCATTGCGGGCGGGACTCGACGCTATCCGGACGAGCGGCACGCCCTTGTCGTCGATGCGGCTTGCGGGCGGCGGCTCCATCGACGCGCGCTGGCGTCAACTGCTCGCCGATGCGCTGCATGTCGAACTGCACGCCTGCGATTGCCCGAACGCGGCGGCGCGCGGCGCGGCGATCATCGGCGGCATGGCGGCGGGGCATTGGCGCGCGGATGACCTCTCGTCGCTAGTGCCCGCCAGCACGCGCGTCGCGAGCCCGCAAAGCAACGCCGCGCTTGACGAAAGGCACGCGCGTTTCATCGCTCTTTACGAGCGCGTCGAAGACTGGTTCTGACGTCTTGCGCGCGAGCCCTTAAACTGACGTGCGATTCACATCGGCATCAGGCAAGGGCCGCGCCGTCGGCTCATCACAACATCAACGACATCCGCTATGTCCGCATCCGTCACGCCGCAACCCGATTTCCGCTCGCGCCAGTTTCTGCTGGATCACGCGCTGCGCACGATGATCTTCTATCACCCGCACTGCATGGACCCGGCAGGCGGCTTCTATCACTTCTACAAGAACGACGGCACCATCTACGACCGCAAGTTGCGTCATCTCGTGTCGAGCACGCGCTTCGTCTTCAACTACGCGATGGCGTACAAGCACTACGGTCTCGACGAATATCGCGGCGGCGTGCGGCACGGCATCGACTATTTGCGCGAGGTTCATCGCAATCCGGAAACGGGCGGCTATGCGTGGACGCTCAACGGCCGCAAAGTGACGGATGCGACCAACCATTGCTACGGCCTCGCGTTCGTCGTGCTCGCGTATGCAAAGGCGGTGGAAGCGGGCTTCGACGAGGCGCGCGCCTATCTCGACGAAACGTGGAACCTGATGGAGACGCACTTCTGGGACGCGCCGCACGGGCTCTATAAAGACGAGGCGAGCGCGGACTGGAACGTGTCCGACTATCGCGGGCAGAACGCGAACATGCACGCGTGTGAGGCGTTTCTCGCCGCGTTCGAAGCGACCGGCGAGACGCGTTATCTGGACCGCGCGGCGCTTTTGGCCGACAACATGGTGAACCGTCAGGCCGCGCTCGCGGGCGGTCTCGTGTGGGAGCACTACAAGCCGGACTGGTCGATCGACTGGGACTACAACAAGGGCGACCGCAGCAACATCTTTCGCCCGTGGGGATTCCAGCCGGGACATCAGACGGAATGGGCGAAGCTCTTGCTGATTCTCGACCGGCATCGGCCGGAAGCGTGGCATGCAGAGCGCGCGAGGGAGCTGTTCGATCGCGCGCTCGAACTGTCATGGGATCACGAGCACGGCGGCATGGTCTACGGCTTCGATCCGGACGGCAAGTTCTACGACGAAGACAAGTATTTCTGGGTGCAGGCGGAATCGCTCGCGGCGGCGGCGCTGCTCGCCGATCGCGCGGCTCGCGATGGCGATCAGTCGGCCGCCGCGCGCTACTGGAGCGATTACGACCGCTTGTGGAACTATAGCTGGGCGCATTTCGTCGATCATCATTACGGCGCGTGGTATCGCATCCTGACGCGCGACAACCGCCAGTACAGCGACGAGAAAAGCCCCGCCGGCAAGACCGACTATCACACGATGGGCGCATGTTACGAAGTCCTGAACGTCGTGCGCTGAACCAAACATTGCCATTGAAATGAGGAACCGAACGATGAAGACAAAAGCCGCAATCGCATGGAAAGCAGGCCAGCCGCTCACCATCGAGGAAGTCGATCTCGAAGGGCCGCGCGCCGGCGAAGTGCTGATCGAAGTGAAGGCGACGGGCATTTGCCACACCGATTACTACACGCTCTCGGGCGCGGACCCGGAAGGCATCTTCCCGGCGATTCTCGGCCACGAAGGCGCGGGCGTGATCGTGGACGTGGGGCCGGGCGTCGGCACGCTCCGGAAGGGCGATCACGTGATTCCGCTCTATACGCCGGAATGCCGCGAGTGCAAGTTCTGTCTCTCGCGCAAGACGAATCTCTGCCAAAAGATTCGCGCGACGCAGGGCAAGGGGCTGATGCCGGATGCGACCTCGCGCTTCTCGCTCGACGGCAAGCCGCTCTTTCACTACATGGGCACGTCCACGTTCTCGAACTACATCGTGGTGCCGGAAATCGCGGTGGCGAAGGTTCGTGAGGACGCGCCGTTCGACAAGATCTGCTACATCGGCTGCGGCGTGACGACGGGCGTCGGCGCAGTCGTGTATTCGGCGAAGGTCGAAGCCGGCGCGAACGTGGTCGTGTTCGGGCTGGGCGGCATCGGCCTGAACGTGATTCAGGGCGCGAAGATGGTCGGCGCGGACAAAATCATCGGCGTCGATATCAATCCGGGCCGCGTCGAGCTGGCGAAGAAGTTCGGCATGACGGACTTCATCAACCCGAACGAAGTGGAGAACGTGGTCGATCGCATCGTGCAATTGACCGATGGCGGCGCGGACTATTCGTTCGAATGCGTCGGCAACGTGAAGCTGATGCGTCAGGCGCTCGAATGCACGCACAAGGGCTGGGGACAGTCGTTCATCATCGGCGTGGCGGCGGCGGGCGAGGAAATCAGCACGCGGCCGTTCCAGCTCGTCACGGGCCGCGAGTGGAAAGGCTCGGCGTTCGGCGGCGCGCGCGGCCGCACGGACGTGCCGAAGATCGTCGACTGGTACATGGAAGGCAAGATCAATATCGACGATCTCATCACGCATCATCTGAAGCTCGATCAGATCAACGACGGCTTCGACCTGATGAAAAAGGGCGAGTCCATCCGCTCGGTCGTCATCTATTGAGCGCGGAGGACGCCATGCTCGAACTCGTCGAGGAACACCGTTGTTTCGATGGCGTGCAGCGCATCTATCGGCACGAGTCGCGGTCCATCAGCCTGCCGATGCGCTTCTCGGTGTTTTTGCCCGCTGCTGCGTCGGCGTCGAAAGTGCCGGCGCTCTTCTATCTCGCCGGTCTTACGTGCACCGAAGAGACGTTTCCGATCAAGGCCGGCGCGCAGCGGTACGCGGCCGAGCATGGCATCGCGCTGATCGCGCCGGATACGTCGCCGCGCGGCGCGGACATTCCCGGCGAGAAGGACGCGTGGGATTTCGGCGTCGGCGCGGGCTTCTATGTCGATGCGACGCGCGAGCCGTGGCGCGAGCGGTATCGCATGTATTCGTACGTGACGCAGGATCTGCGCGAAGCGGTGCTGGCGGACTTGCCGGTACGCGAAGACCGGCTCGGCATCTTCGGGCATTCGATGGGCGGGCACGGCGCGCTCGTGCTCGCGCTGCGCAATCCGGATATGTACCGCAGCGTGTCCGCGTTCGCGCCCATTGCGGCGCCCTCGCAATGTCCGTGGGGCGTGAAGGCGTTCACCGGCTATCTCGGCGACGACCGCGACGCGTGGAAACAGTACGACGCGAGCGAACTCGTGAAGGGCGATGCAGCGTCACGCTTCGGAGGCGGCATTCTGATCGATCAAGGACTAGCCGATCAGTTTCTCGCCGAGCAGTTGCATCCCGATGTGTTCGAGCGCAACGCGCGCGAGGCGGGGCATAGCGTCACGGTGCGTCGTCACCAAGGGTATGACCACGGGTACTTCTTTATCTCGACGTTCATCGGCGAGCACATCGCGCATCATGCGCGGGTGCTCTGCCGTTGAGCGCGGCGCGGTTGCGGCAGCGGTCGGTCAGCTTCCACGCCGCGCCAGCAGGCTCGCCGCATAGACCACGGCGGCGAGCATCGTGATCCAGAAGCTCGTCGGCCAGTCGGTGTAATAGGCGAGCGTGAGGCCCGCCCACGCCTGTCCCAGCGCGAATAGCGCGGCGAGCAGCAGGCCCGTCGACAGGCGCGTGGTCACGTTCTGCGCGGCCGCTGCCGGCCCGACCATCAGCGCGAACACCAGCAGCACGCCGACGATCTGCGTGCACGCCGCCACCGCGAGCGCGGTGATCGCGAGAAACAGCACAGAGACGAGGCGCAGCGAGACGCCTTTTGCTTCGGCCAGTTCCGGCTGCAACGATGCGAAGAGCAGCGGCCGCATGATGACGCCCAGCGCAACGAGACTCACCGCCGCGAGTCCGGCGAGCACCACGAGCGTTTCGTGACTCACGCCGAGCACGTTGCCGAAGAGAAGCGCGGTGGCCTGCGTCGCGTACGCGGTGAAGAAGTGCAGAAACAGCAGCCCGAAGCCGAGCGACAGCGACAAAATCACGCCGATGGCGACGTCGCGCCCCGACAGCCGCTCGCCGAGCGCGCCCATGCCGACGCCCGCCGCGAGCGTGAAGCCGACCATGCCCCAGATGGGCGGCACGCCGAGCAGCACCGCGCCCGTCGCGCCGGTGAAGCCCACGTGCGACAGCGCGTGTCCCGCGAACGTCTGCCCGCGCATCACCAGAAAATACCCGACGATTCCCGCTAGCACCGCGACGATGCCCGACGCCGCGAAGGCGTTCACCATGAAGTCGTATTCAAACATCGTGCGTGTGCGTTCCCTTCTTGCCGTGGCTGTGCGTATGAGCGTGGTCGTGCTCGTGCTCATGTTCGTGCTGATGCTCGCCGCCTTCTTCATGCGCGTGATCGAGCTTGTCGATTTCCACGTCGCCCGACATCACGAAAATGCGGCCGTTCACGCGCATGACGTCGATGGTCGAGCCATAGAGACGCGAAAGCACGGGCTTCGTGATGACTTCATCGACGGTGCCGAGCGCCGCGCGCCCGTTGCCGAGATACAGCACGCGATCGAGCGAATTCAGAAGCGGATTCAGTTCGTGCGCGGAGAAAAGCACCGTGATATTGAGTTCGCGCTGCACGCGCCGCACGAGTTCCACGACGCTCGTCTGATGGCGCGGATCGAGGCTGATGAGCGGCTCGTCTAGCAACAACAGACGCGGGTTGCCGAGCAGACACTGCGCGAGCAAGAGCCGCTGGCGCTCGCCGCCCGATAGCTCCGACAGCGGCCGCGCCGCGAGTTGCCGCGCGCCGACGAGATCGAGCACGCGCTCGACATCGGCGCGGGTGCGCGCGTCGCGATGCGGCAGGCCCCAGCGATGCCCGTCGGCGGCCATCGCGACGAAATCGCGCCCGAGCACGCGGCGATTGGCGAGCCCCGCGCGAATCTGCGGCATGTAGCCGATGGACGGATTGCCGCGCACGACCGCTTCGCCGTTCACGCGAATCGCGCCGGACGCGACGGGCACGAGGCCGAGCAGCGCACGCATCAGCGTAGTTTTGCCAGCGCCGTTCGGCCCGAGCACGCCGATGAATTCGCCGGTGTGAACGGCGAAGCTCGCATCGTTCAGAATCGCGCGTCCGCCGAGCTCGAGCGTCACGCGATCGACTTCCAGCGCGGCCTTCGACTCGCGGATCATTGCTGCCATCCTTGCAGCGCGCCCGCGAGCGCGTCGAGCTGCGTTTCCATCCATTGCTGATACGTCTTGCCGGCGGGCAGCGTCTCCGTCACGCTGATGCTCGGCACATGCCCGTCTTTCGCGATGCCGAGCAGACGCCGCGTGAGCGCGCCGGTCGCCTGGCTGTTGTAGATCAGGACGTGCACGCGCCGTTCGCGCAGGTCTTTCTCGAACGCGGCGATATCGGCGGGGCTCGGCTCCGTCTCGTTCATCGCGGCGGTCTGGAACCGCTGGTTGCGCATTTCGAAGCCGATGGCATCGGCCGTATAGCCGAACACCGGCTCGGTCGCGGTCACGGGCACGCCGCGATAGCGCGACTTCAACTGCGCGATGCGCGCGTCAATAGGCTTGAGCGACGCCAGAAACGCGGCGAGGCGCGCGTCGTAATCGCTCTTGTGCGCCGGGTCCGCGCTCGCCAGATACGCGCTCACCGCTTTGGCGACGGCGGGCATCGTCGGCGGGTCGTACCAGAGATGCGGATTGTCGCCGGACTTCTTGCCGGTCAAATGCGCCGCGACGATCACCGTGCGCTTGCCGCTGCTCTTGCCGTTGCTTTTCGATGCCGCGAGCAGCTTGTCCATCCACGGATCGTAGTCCGCGCCGTTATAGACGACGAGCGCCGCATGCTGCAGCGCGCGCGCCGTCTTCGGGCTGGCTTCGAAGAGATGCGGATCTTCATCCGGATTGTTGAGAATGCTCGTGACCTCTACGTGATCGCCGCCGAGCTGGCGCACGACGTCGCCATAGAAGTTCTCCGCCGCGACCACCGGCACGCCAGCGGCATGCGCCAGCACGCTCTGGCCGATGCAAAGCGCGGCCACCACGCAACTCAGGATGTACGCGCGTTTCATCGGCTTCCTTCTGTGTGAGCGTGCTCGTTCGCGTGATGCTTGCGCTGGCAGTCGCTGCACAGGCCGCTCAGTTCCACGACCTGATGCCGCAACTGGAAACCGTGCGCGGGCGGGCTCGCGGACAGCGACGACGCGAGTTCGCGTCCCTGAATTTCGAGCGTCGCGCCGCATTCGTCGCAGATCAGAAACTGGCTTTCGTGCGGCCTACCGGCGTCGCAACACGCGACGAACGCGTTCTTCGACTCGATGCGATGCACGAGCCCGTTCTCGACGAGAAAGTCGAGCGCCCGATACACGGTGGTCGGCGGCACGCGCGCGCCGCGCTGCGGTTCGAGCGCGTCGATGAGGTCGTATGCGCCGATGGGCTTGTGCGCCTTCAGCACGAGTTCGTACACGTGGCGGCGCAGCGGCGTGAGCGCCAGGCCCCGCTCGTCGGCTAACGCTTCGGCGCGGGCGAGCATGGTTTCAACGGATGCGGTCATGTGATCGTGGCCGCGCGAGGCGGCTTCATACGAGCGAGTGGGCGATGATATAACGTATCACGGTGGTTTGCATCGTTGATGCGCCGCAAACGCGTTGCGCATTGCAGCATCGAAACCGCGAAACCACGCCTTGACACGCGCCTCCGCAACACCGATCATTCGATCAAACATAGAGCAATTGATCGGCCGTCGAGCGTTCGCTCACTTTCGCGCCGGTCGGGCAGAGAATCGGAGACATCGGTGAGACTGAAAGACAAGGTCGCGGTCATCACAGGCGCCGCGAGCGGAATCGGCGAGGCAGTCGCGCGGCGTTATCTCGACGAAGGCGCGAAGCTCGTCGTGGTCGACGTGAAAGACGCGCAAGGCATGGCGCAGCGTTATGAGAACGCCGCCGGCCGCGTGCTCGCGCTCGAAGCCGACGTCACGCGCCGCGAAGACATCGAGCGCATCGTGGCGAGCGCCGTGGAGCGCTTCGGCGGCATCGACATTCTCTTCAACAACGCGGCGCTCTTCGACATGCGCCCGATCCTCGACGAGTCCTGGGACGTCTACGACCGCCTCTTCGCGGTCAACGTCAAGGGCATGTTCTTTCTGATGCAGGCGGTCGCCCGGCGCATGGTCGAGCAGGGGCGCGGCGGCAAGATCATCAACATGTCGTCGCAGGCCGGACGGCGCGGCGAAGCGCTCGTCTCGCACTACTGCGCGACCAAGGCGGCGGTCATCAGTTATACGCAATCGGCGGCGCTCGCGCTCGCGAAATCGCGCATCAACGTGAACGGCATCGCGCCGGGCGTCGTCGATACGCCGATGTGGGAACAGGTCGATGCGCTCTTCGCGCGTTACGAAAACCGGCCGCTCGGCGAAAAGAAACGCATCGTCGGCGAGGAAGTGCCGCTCGGACGCATGGGCGTGCCGGACGATCTGACGGGCGCGGCGCTCTTTCTCGCATCGGCGGATTCGGATTACATCACCGCGCAGACGATCAACGTCGATGGCGGCAACTGGATGAGTTGACCCGGCGCGCGCGCCTTGCAGCATGAGGCGCACCGTCTATAGTGAAACGGCGTCGCGGTGAAGCATACGCGGGCACGCCTACGAAAACGAGCAACCACGCGGTTCCCAGCGCAGCAGAATCAGGCAGCGGCACAGACGGCACGTGCGCCATGCATGCACGATCCGCTGCACCGTGCAAACGAAAAAGGAGACGAACCAATGAAACGCACCGAACGCACCCGACGCACCGTCCAGCCCCAGCCGCGCACGCGGCGTTCCATCGCGGCGGTTTCGGCCGCGCTTGCCGCCGCCGCGCTCGCGCCGCTCGGCGCGCACGCCGCGACGACCATCACCATCGCCACGCTCAACAATCCGGACATGATCGAGCTGAAAAAGCTCTCGCCGGCGTTCGAGAAGGCCAATCCCGACATTCAGCTCAAGTGGGTGATTCTCGAAGAGAACGTGCTGCGCCAGCGCGCGACCACGGACATCACGACCAATAGCGGCCAGTTCGACGTGCTGACCATCGGCACGTACGAAGCGCCGCAGTGGGGCAAGCGCGGCTGGCTGTCGCCGATGTCGAATCTGCCTTCGAACTACGATCTCGACGATGTCGTGAAGACGGCCCGCGACGGTCTCTCGTACAACGGCCAGCTTTACGCGCTGCCGTTTTACGTCGAAAGCTCGATGACGTATTACCGCAAGGATCTGTTCCAGGCCGCGGGCCTGAAGATGCCGGATCAGCCGACCTACGACCAGATCAAGCAGTTCGCCGACAAGCTCACCGACAAGTCGAAAGGCCAGTACGGCATCTGTCTGCGCGGCAAGGCGGGCTGGGGCGAGAACATGGCGTACGTCTCGACGGTCGTCAACACGTTCGGCGGCCGCTGGTTCGACGAGCAGTGGAAGGCGCAACTCGACACGCCGGAATGGCACAAGGCCGTGTCGTTCTATGCAGACCTGCTGAAGAACGACGGCCCGCCGGGAGCGAGCTCCAACGGCTTCAACGAAAACCTCACGCTGATGTCTTCGGGCAAGTGCGCGATGTGGATCGACGCGACGGTTGCCGCGGGCATGCTCTACAACAAGCAGCAGTCGCAGGTCGCCGACAAGATCGGCTTCGCGGCCGCGCCGACGCAAGTCACGCCGAAGGGCTCGCACTGGCTCTGGTCGTGGTCGCTCGCCATTCCGAAGACGTCGAAGCAGCAGGACGCCGCGAAGAAGTTCGCCGCATGGGCGACGTCGAAGGAATACATCGAGATGGTCGGCAAGGACGAAGGCTGGGCCTCGGTGCCGCCGGGCACGCGCAAGTCGACTTACGCTCGCCCCGAGTACAAGCAGGCCGCGCCGTTCGGCGACTTCGTGTTGCAGGCGATCGAATCCGCGAATCCGAATGACGCGACGCAGAAGAAGGTGCCGTATAGCGGCATCCAGTTCGTCGGCATTCCGGAGTTCCAGTCGTTCGGCACGGTGGTCGGGCAGTCCATCGCGGGCGTCGTCGCCGGACAGACGAGCGTCGACAATGCGCTGAAGGCCGCCAACGCCACCGCCGATCGCGCGGTGAAACAGGCCGGCTATCAGAAGTAAGCAGCAGATAAGCAGCAAGCAAGCGGGCCGTTCACACAGATCGGCCCGCCGGCATCATCGAGAGGTGACACGATCATGCGCCAACTGAATCCCCCCATCGCCGATCACTTCGACGTGTCCGCTGCCGAGCGCGACAAAAAGCGCGCGAAGTCGGTCCGCTGGCTGATCACGCCGTCGTCCGGGCTGCTGTTCCTGTGGATGGCCATTCCGCTCGCGATGACCATCTGGTACTCGTTCTCGCGCTACAACCTGCTGAATCCCGATGTCAAAGGCTTCGCGGGACTCGACAACTTCCAGTTCCTCGTCACCGATCCCGCGTTCGGGCCGTCCATTGCGCATACGCTGACGCTCATCGCGTCGGTGCTGGCGATCACGGTCATCGGCGGCGTGCTGCTCGCGGTGCTCTTCGACCGCAAGTTCATCGGGCAGGGCATCGCGCGGCTGCTGGTGATCGCGCCATTCTTCGTGATGCCGACGGTCTCCGCGCTGATCTGGAAGAACATGATCCTGCATCCGGTGTACGGCCTCGTCGCCTCGCTGATGCGATCGCTCGGCATGCAGCCTATCGACTGGTTCGCCGAGTATCCGCTCTTCGCGGTGATCGTGATCGTCGCGTGGCAGTGGTTGCCGTTCGCGTTCCTCATTCTGTTCACCGCGATTCAGTCGCTCGATCAGGAACAGAAGGAAGCCGCGCGCATCGACGGCGCGGGTCCGTTCGCGATGTTCTTCTTCATCACGCTGCCGCACTTGAAGCGCGCGATCGCGGTCGTCGTGATGATGGAAACCATCTTTCTGCTCTCGATTTTCGCGGAGATCTACACGACGACGGGCGGTGGCCCCGGCACCGCGACGACCAACCTGTCGTACCTGATCTACGCGCTCGGCCTGCAACAGTTCGACGTCGGCCTGGCATCGGCGGGCGGCATTCTCGCGGTGATTCTCGCCAATATCGTCGCGTTCTTCCTCGTGAGAATGCTCGCGAAGAACCTCAAAGGGGAGTACGAGTCATGAGCACGCATCCCGTTACCTCCACGACTTCGGTGCCCGTGCTGGATCATGTAAAGCGCATCGTGCCCGGCGTCCTCGCGTGGCTCGTCTCCATCCTGCTGTTCTTCCCGATCTTCTGGATGACGATCACCGCGTTCAAGACCGAGCAGCAGGCGTATTCGTCGTCGCTCATCTTTTCGCCGACGCTCGACAGCTTTCGCGAAGTCTTCGCGCGCAGCAACTACTTCGGCTTCGCGTGGAATTCGGTGCTGATCTCGCTCGGCGTGACGGTGGTCTGCCTGTTGCTCGCGGTGCCGTGCGCTTACGCAATGGCGTTCTTTCCCACGCGCAAGACGCAAAAGCTGCTGCTGTGGATGCTTTCCACGAAGATGATGCCGTCGGTCGGCGTGCTCGTGCCCATCTACCTCCTGTGGAAGAACTCGGGGCTGCTGGATACGGTGAGCGGTCTCATCATCGTGTACACGCTCATCAATCTGCCGATTGCCGTGTGGATGGCCTACACGTACTTCAACGAAGTGCCGAAGGACATTCTGGAAGCCGGCCGTATCGACGGCGCGACGACATGGCAGGAGATCGTCTATCTGCTGATGCCGATGGCGCTGCCGGGCCTCGCATCGACCGCGCTCTTGCTCGTGATCCTCTCGTGGAACGAGGCGTTCTGGAGCATCAACCTGTCGAGCTCGAATGCCGCGCCGCTCACCGTGTTCATCGCGTCGTATTCGAGTCCGGAAGGGCTCTTCTGGGCGAAGCTCTCGGCGGCTTCGCTGCTCGCGGTCGCGCCGATCCTGATCGTCGGCTGGCTCTCGCAGAAGCAGCTCGTGCGCGGTCTCACGTTCGGCGCGGTCAAGTGAGGGCGGGCTCGTGAACCTGACTTTTCCACACGACCGCCTGATGATCTGCGATTGCGACGGCGTCTTGATCGACAGCGAAGCCGTGGCGGCGCGCATGCTCGTCACCGAATTGCAGGCGCTGTGGCCGGGCGTCGATGTCGAGCCGGTGGTGCTGCCGCTGCTTGGGCTGCGCATCGAAGCCGTGCTCGCGAGCGCCGCGGACAGCGTCAACCGCACGCTGACGCCCGAGCAGGTTGTCGCGATCCGGCGTTCGGTCGAGGCAGCGGCGGTGCAGGCGCCGCCCGTCGCGGGCATCGCCGAGGCGCTGGCCGCCGTGCCGCTCACGAAAGCCTGCGCGAGCAACAGCTTCTCGTCGTACGTGGATACCGCGCTGCAACGCACCGGCCTCGTGCGCTTCTTCGGCGAGCGGCGCTTCTGCGCGGACATGGTCGCCAATCCGAAGCCCGCGCCGGACGTCTATCTGGCGGCGGCGCGCGCAATGAACGTCGAGCCGTCGATGTGCCTCGTCGTCGAAGACAGCGTGACCGGCGTCACGGCGGCGCGGGCGGCGGGCATGCCGGTGCTCGGTTTCATCGGCGGCGGGCACGCGAGCGAAGGCCAGGTGGACACGCTCGGGCGCGCGGGCGCGGCGATCGTGTTCGACGACATGGCGCGCCTGCCCGCGCTCGTCGATCGCTGGCTGCAACACGCGTCGTTCGAAACGAATTAGCGCGCACGGCGACCGTGCGCCGCACATGACTCGGCGAAAGCAAGGCCGACAGGAGACACATCATGGCTAGCCTGACGTTACGCAACATCAACAAGCGTTATGAAGACACGGAGGTGATGCGCAGCGTCAACCTCGATATCGAAGACGGCGAGTTCGTCGTGTTCGTGGGGCCGTCGGGCTGCGGCAAGTCCACGCTCATGCGCATGATCGCGGGTCTCGAAGACATCAGCGGCGGCGACCTGATGATCGACGGCGCGCGCGTGAACGACCTGCCGCCCGCGAAGCGCGGCATCGCGATGGTGTTTCAGTCGTACGCGCTCTATCCGCACATGACGCTGTACGACAACATGGCTTTCGGCCTGAAGCTCGCGGGCGAGAAGAAGCCCGCCATCGACGCAGCCGTGAAGCAGGCCGCGAAGATTCTGCATATCGACCATCTGCTCGACCGCAAGCCGAAGCAACTGTCCGGCGGTCAGCGCCAGCGCGTGGCGATCGGCCGCGCGATCACGCGCAAGCCGAAAGTCTTTCTCTTCGACGAGCCGCTCTCGAATCTCGACGCCGCGCTGCGCGTAAAGATGCGCCTCGAATTCGCGCGCCTTCACGATGATCTCAAGACGACGATGATCTACGTGACGCACGATCAGGTCGAAGCGATGACGCTCGCGGACAAGATCGTCGTGCTGTCGGCGGGCAACGTCGAGCAGGTCGGCACGCCGAACACGCTGTATCACGCGCCGGCGAACAAGTTCGTCGCGGGTTTCATCGGTTCGCCGAAAATGAACTTCCTGTCGGGCACGGTCGCGCAGGTTCAGAGCGACGGCGTGCTCGTCAGGTACGAAACCGGCGAGACGCAATTGGTCGGCGTGCTGCCGGGCAACGCGAAACCGGGCGATGCGGTGACCGTCGGCATTCGTCCGGAGCACTTGCAGCCGATGCCCGCCACGAGCGACTACGGCGTGTCCGCGAGCACGATGACCGTCGAAACACTCGGCGATGCCGCTTATCTCTATGCGGAAACATCAGTGGCGCCCGATGGCCTCATCTCGCGAATTCCGCCGCTGGAAAAGCACGCGCGCGGCCAGAAGCTGAAGCTCGGCGCGGAGCCGGACCACTGCCATATGTTCGACGCAGCAGGGCAGGCATTCGCGCGCAATGCGGTGCAGGCGTATCTCGCGGAGCATCCCGAGGTGAAGATGCCGCGCGTGCAAAGCGCGTAGGCCTGACGCGACGCGTAGTTTCTTCGCGTGTCGGCAGGCGATAATGCGGCTCCTCCCGCCACCGCACTGACACGCGCCATGCACGTTCTGAACGAGCTCTACGTTTATCCGATCAAGTCCTGCGCCGGCATCGCGCTGCAACGCGCGATGCTGCGGGAAACCGGTCTCGAATACGACCGCAACTGGATGGTCACCGACGCGTCGGGCGGCATGCTGACGCAGCGCACGCATCCGCGCATGGCGCTGATCCGCACCGCGTTCGATGGTGGCGATCTCGTCATCGACGCCCCCGGCATGCCGACGCTGCGCACGCCGCTGGATGCTGCCGCTCTGTCGAACGCCGAACCGATGCGCGCCACCGTCTGGCGCGACACCGTCGATGCGCTGGACACCGGCGCGCAGACCGCGCAGTGGTTCAGCGAATTGCTCGGCATGCCGACGCGCCTCGCGCGCTTCGCACCGCAGGCGCGGCGCAACGTCGATCAAAAGTGGACCGCGCCGCTCACCACCCACACGCGTTTCGCCGATGGTTTTCCGCTGCTCCTGCTCGGCCAGGCATCGCTCGATGATCTCAACGCACGGCTCGCGCAGAAGGGCGCGCCCGCCATTGCCGCGAACCGTTTCCGCCCGAATCTCGTGATCGGCGGGCTGGATGCCTATGAGGAAGATTTCGTCGAAGACATGCTGATTCGCGCGGACGGCCGCGACGTGCAACTGCGGCTCGTGAAGCTCTGCACGCGCTGCCCGGTGCCGACCATCGATCAGTCGACCGGCGCGCCGAATCCGGATTGGCCGCACGAACCGCTCGACACCATGACCACGTATCGCGCAAGCGCGCAGCACGACGGCAAGCTCACGTTCGGCAAGAACGCGGTGGTGGTGGAAGGCGAAGGCGCGATGCTCGAAACCGGGCAGGCCGTTGACGCGCAGGTCGCGTTCTAAAGGCTCAGGCGTCGAGCGCGGCTTTCGCGCACAGCTCGTCGGTCACGAGTCCCGACAGCCACTGGCCTTTGAGCGCCGCGATCAACGCTTCGCGCTTGCGCTCGCCGCCCGCGAAGCCGATGGTCGGCCGCTTCGGCGGCGCGTCGAGCTTCAGGCTCGTGACGCGCGCGCCGGTCTTCGACTGCACGCGCTTGCCGTTCACGTCGATCGGCAAGCCGAGCCATTCCGCGATCGCGCCGGCCTTCATCATCTCGTCCACTTCGGCGCGCGTGATGAAGCCGTCCTGATGCAGCGGGCAATTGACGCCCACATTGCCGATGCCGACGAACGCCACGTCCGCTTTCTGCGCGAGTTCATCGACGATACGGTACAGCCGGTGATTGACCCATTGCGCGCGCTCGGCTTCGTTGTCGGCCATGAGCGGCGCGGGCAGCATGAAGTGCTTGCCGCCGGTCTTCTCCGATAGCTGCTGCGCGACGTCGTAGCGGTTCGACGATCCGTCCTGCGCGATCGCGCCGACCATCGACACGAAACGATGCTGCGGGCGGTCGATCTGTCCGATCTGCTCGACGACCGCCTTCAGCGTGCGCCCGCTGCCGATCGACACGACGATCGGCTTCTCATCGACCAGATAGCGCTCCATCACCTGCGCGCCCGCGACGGCGAGCTTGCGGTCGACTTGTTCTTTCGAATCGCCGTCGATGGGCACGACTTCGCACATCGCGAGGCCATAGCGGTCGCACAGTTGCTTTGCGAGCGACAGGCAATCCGCGATGCGGTGATCCACCCGCACGCGGATCAGGTTCTTCTCCACCGCGAACGCGACGAGCCGCTGCGCCACGGGACGCGAGATCTGGAGCTTTTCTGCGATCTCGTTCTGCGTGTTGCCGGCGACGTAGTACAGCCACGCCGCGCGGGTCGCCAGGTCGAGTTTTTCGGTTGATTTAGGCACTGAGATCTTTTCTTTTCCTTCGCGATTTCGCTGGTTCGTCAGTGCGCGGCGTGGCGGTTGCCGTGCGTCAGCTACGCCAGGCGAGGGCGCGCCGGATCGAACAGCGGCCGCACGTGCTGATACAGCTCCCGGAAGCTCTTCAGCCGCTGTCGCAAGGCCTGATGCCGTTCGCCGTTCGGCGTGAACTCCTGCTTCACCGCCGGTTTCGCGAGCACGACCGACGGATCGCCGCCCGCCGCCAGCCAGCCGAGGCGCGCCGCGCCCAGCGCCGCGCCGGTTTCGCCGCCGCCGTGCGTGCGCGTCGGGGTATCGAAGGCATCGGCGAACATTTGGCCCCAGTATGCGCTTCTCGCGCCGCCGCCGAGCATCGACAATGCGCGCGTCTGCGTGCCCGCCGATTGCAGTGCATCGAGCCCGTCCGTGAGCGCGAGCGTCACGCCTTCGAGCACCGAATAGCCGAGCAGCGCGCGGTCCGTTGCGTGCGTCATGCCGAAGAACACGCCTTGCGCGTACGGGTCGTTGTGCGGCGTGCGTTCGCCGCTGAGATACGGCAGAAAGAGCGGGGCGGTCGCGAGCGCGTCGGGAGGCAAGGCCTCGACTTCGGCGAGCAGCGTGGGCTCGTCGGTTGACGTCAGCTTGCATACCCAGCGCAGGCAACTCGCCGCCGACAACACCACACTCATCTGATGCCAGCGGTCCGGAATCGCGTGGCAGAACGCGTGCACGGCGGACGCCGGATTCGGCCGGAAGCGGTCGCCGACCACGCACAGCACGCCGGACGTGCCGAGCGACAGGAAGCCATCGCCCGGTTCGGTCGCGCCGATGCCGACCGCGCTCGCCGCGTTGTCGCCGCCGCCTGCCGCCACGACGACGTCATCGCGCAAGCCGAGTTCGGCCGCAAGCTCGGGCCGCAGCGTGCCCGACGGCTCGCTGCCTTCCGCGAGCGACGGCATCTGCTGACGCGACATGCCGCACGCGGCGAGCAGCTCGTCGGACCAGTCGCGGCGCGCGACATCGAGCCAGAGCGTGCCGGCGGCATCCGATGGATCGGACACCTTCGTGCCCGTCAGATGCATGCGCAGATAGTCCTTCGGCAACAGCACGCACGCCGTCTGATGGAAGATGGCGGGTTCGTTGTGCGCGACCCACAGCAGCTTCGGCGCGGTGAAGCCGGGCATCGCGAGATTGCCGGCGATTTCATGCAGGTTCGGCGCGCGTTCGTACAACTCGGCGCATTCCTTGTCGCTGCGCATGTCGTTCCAGAGAATCGCGGGACGCAGCACGCGATCGCTCGAATCGAGCAGCACCGCGCCGTGCATCTGACCGGACAGGCCGATGCCGCGAACTTGCGCGAACTCCGACGGAAACTTCTCGCGCAACTGGACGAGCGCGGCGCGCGTGCCTTCCCACCAGTCGAGCGGATTCTGTTCCGACCAGCGCGGCTTCGGACGCGAGACGGTGAACGGCGTGCCCGCCGTGCCGATGACGCTGCCGTCGCTCGCGAGCAGCAGCACTTTCACTTCGGAGGTGCCGAGGTCGATGCCTAAGTACATGAACGAGCCCTTGGTCGTTGCCGGAGCGCATGTCCGGCGAAAACGTGGAATTTACCGCCCGGCGCGGCTGCGCGCCATGAGCACAATACCGGAGCTTCAGGTGCTTGCGGATGAACTTATGGACGGTTCGCGAGCCATGCATCGACGCGCGCGATGGCCGCGCGCATCACGCGTTCGAGGCTTTCGCTCTGCGCCATGCTGCCCCAGAGCAGCTTGTCGCCGGTGAACGCCTTGATCGGATCGGCTGCCGTGAAGAAGCCGTGCGCGACGGCCGGGTCCATCACGCCGTCCTGATACGTGTACGGCAGCTTGCCTTCGTGCCAGCGTTCGAGGAAGCGGAAAAAGAGCGCGGGCAGCATGGCCGTCGCGTTCGGATCGATGCCGCGCGCGAAGCATTCCGAGAGCGTCGGCGCGATGAAGCCCGGCAGCTTCGAGAAGCCGTCGGCCGCGACGCGCTGGTTCGTGTCCTTGATATACGGATTGCTGAAGCGGTCGAGCACCACGTCGCGATACTTCGCGAGGTCGATCGGGCTCGGCGTGAGGCTCGGAATCACGTCTTCGGTGACATAGGCTTCGGCGAGCGCGCGAATCTCCATGTCCTGCGTGCCTTCGTGAATGTATTGCAGGCCGACGAGCGTGCCCGCCCACGCGATGCAGCTATGGCTCGCGTTCAGAATGCGGATCTTCGCCTCTTCATACGGATGCACCGACGAGACCATCTCCGCGCCGACCTTCTCCCACGCCGGACGTCCCGCGCAGAAGTTGTCTTCGATGACCCACTGGATGAACTTCTCGCCCATCACCGGCGCGCGGTCGTCGAAGCCGGTGGCCGCTTTCACGCGCTCGGCGACATCGGGCGTCGGGCGCGGCGTGATGCGGTCGACCATCGCGTTCGGACACGACGTGTTCGCGATCATCCAGTCGCGCAGCGCCGTCTGTCCGCGCCGTTGCAGGAATTCGAGCATGCCGGCCTTGAAGCGGTCGCCGTTGCTGCGCAGGTTGTCGCAGTTTTGCAGCGAGACCTTGCCCGCATTGTTCTGCATGCGGGCTTCGAGAATCGCCGCGAGCGCGCCGTAGATGGTCGTTTTCGCGCCGTTGAGGTCGGCGGCGAGATCGGGGTTGGCGGTGTCGAGCTTGTCGTGCTCGTCGAGGTAATAGCCGCCTTCGGTTACGGTGAACGAGACGATCTTGCACGCGGGCGCCGCGCCGGTCGCGATCAGTTCGCCGAGATCAGCCGACCACGGCACGACCTTTTTGATGGAGCGCACGACTTCGTACTCGCGCTTGCCCTGCGGCGTGACCGTCTCCAGCGTGTATTCGCCGTGTTGCGCGGCGAGCGCGTCGAGCACGGCGTTCATGTCGCCGCGAATGTTGCCGACGGCGAGCGACCACTGCGCATCGCCCGATTCGATCAGCTTGTGCAGATACCACGCCTGATGCGCGCGATGAAACGACCCCGCGCCGATATGCAGGATCACGTTCGCGCTCGCCGTGCCTTCGCTGGATACGCTGCTCATGTCTTGTCTTCCTCTGATTGGCTGATGCGCCCGTTCTGCGCGGACGGTTCGTGAGCATTTGCTCGATGGGTGGTCGAATGATCGTATTCGGCCGGTTGAAAGTCAAGGCGCGCGGCGGGCGCGTCGTCGCTGCGGTGCGGCGCGAATCGCCGCGCTACGCCTTGCACGCGAGCTTCGCGGGGCGCGTTGCAATGCAGCATCGAACGCGGGCACACGGATTGGGACATACCCGGATAGTCAACGCGGCTCGCATTGACGGAAGGTGCATGCGGCTTTGACGAAACCAACGGCAGCGGCAGCGGCAAGCACAACCATAACGCGAGACACGGACATGGACTATGTGATCGGCATCGACATCGGCACGCAGAGCACGAAGGCGCTCGTCGTGGATACGGAAGGCGCGATCGTCGCGCAGCATTCGAGCGCCTATCATCCGGATACGCCCAAGCCGCTCTGGGCCGAGCAATGGCCGTCCGTCTGGTTCGATGCGGTGACCGAGTGCATCGCCGGATGCGTCGAGAAGACGAAGGCGCAGGGCATCGACGCGGGGCAGATCAAGGCGCTGTGCGTGAGCAGTCTGTACGGCGGCTCGGGCATTCCGGTGGGTGAGCACATGGAGGCGCTTCATCCGTGCCTCATCTGGATGGATCGCCGCGCCACCGCCGACGTGAAGTGGGTGCGCGAGCAAGTGGACGTGCCGCGCCTCGAAGCGATCACCGGCAACGGCGTGGACAGCTATTACGGCTTCACGAAGATGCTGTGGCTGCGCGAGCACAAGCCCGATGTCTGGCAGAAGACGCGCTATCTGCTGCCGCCCAACGCCTTCGTGATCCAGCGGCTCACGGGCGAGCTCGCCGTCGATCACAGTTCGGCGGGCAATCTCGGCGGCGTGTACGACGTCAACGCGCGCGCGTGGTCGCATGAAGCACTGGAGATGCTCGGCATTCCTGTTTCGATGATGCCCGAGCGTCTCGTCGAATCGTCGGAGGTGGTCGGCGGCCTGTTGCCGCAATGGGCCGAGAAGCTCGGGCTCGCCGCGAACACGCCGGTCGTCGCGGGCGGCGTCGATGCGGCCGTCGCGACATTCGCCGCGGGCGTCACGCAGGCGGGCCATCACGTCGCGATGATCGGCACGAGCATGTGCTGGGGCTACGTCAACCAGAGCGTCGATGCGCGGCACGGCCTCGTTTCGATGCCGCACGTCTACAACGGCAAGCGCGATCTCTACGTGTTCGGCGGCGCGAGCACGGCGGGCGCGTGTGTGGCGTGGTATCGCGACCAGTTCTGTCAGGCGGAGATCGAAGCCGCGAAAGCGACGCCGCACGGCGACCCGCATCGGCTGCTGGAGGAAGCAGCAGCGAACGTGGCGGCGGGCGCGGACGGCGTCGTGTTCCTTCCGTATCTGATGGGCGAGCGCAGTCCCGTGTGGGACGCGCATGCGAGCGGCACGTTCGTCGGCCTGAATCTCTTTCATACGCGCGCCACGCTGTATCGCGCGGTGCTGGAAGGCGTCGCGTTCGCGCTCAGGCACAACATGGAGGCGGGGCGGCGCGGCGCGCAGTCGCTGGATGACCGGCTGATCGTCGTCGGCGGCGCGGCGCATTCGGATCTATGGATGCAGATCATCGCGGACGTGACGGGCTTTCCGGTCTTGTCGATCGAACAGGAAGTGGAAGCCGCGATGGGCGCGGCGCTGCTCGCGGCGCTCGGCGCGGGGCTGATTTCGCGCGAAACGGCGGAGGGCGGCTGGGTCACGCTCGTCGAGCGCGCGACGCCCGATGCCGCGCGACAACGCGTGTACGACGCGCGGTTCGGCGTGTACCTCGACCTTTATCCGGCGCTCAAGGACGCAATGCATCGGCTGCGCGACGCCTGACGCCGGCCTTCACGTTCACGGCTCGCGCATCTGCGTCGGATGCGCGTCGAACACCGGTCCCTGCACGAAGTGGACATCGAACTGTTGAAGCGCGTCGAACTGCGCTTCGTCGGACACGTTCGAGAAGATGAGCGGAATCTTCAGCCGGTGCGCATACGCGACGAGATGCTTCACGACCGAATCGCGCAACGCGGCCCCCGCATCCATCTTGATGAAATCGAGCCGCGCCATCTCCGATACCGCCATGATCTGCCCGGCATTGGGCAGATTGCCCGCCACCTTGAATCCGTAGCGCTGATAGCTCTTGGTCAGATAGCCGAGAAACGTCTTGTGCGCGACCGCCGCCGCGGGCAGCTCGATCACGACGCGCGCCGGATTCATGCCGAACTTGCGCAGCACGGACGAGAAGACCAGCCCGTGGTCGTACTTCACGCTTTTGAGCAGCCGCTCGTGCACGCGCAGGAACAGCAAGCCCGGCCGCTGCGGACCGAAGAAATTGAACGCATGCAGCGCGCGGGACAGCCGGTCCAGCGTGACGAGCTCGTTGTCGTCTTCGAGGTGCGCGAACGGATCGCGCGGTATGTCGCCTTCGATCAACGTCAGCGCCTGCAAACCGAGTTCGTCGCCGAAGCGTTGCGCGCTTTCGGCCGACGCGGACAGCGTTTGCGGAAAGCTGTGTGTGCCGACATCGAAGATCGGTTCGTACGCGCTCGCCACCGTCAGTTCGCCGTAGCGCGCGATGGCCTGCCGCGCCTGTCCGTCGCCGTCCAGCACGATATGCGCGCCGAGAAACGGATGTTCGGCGGCGCGGGCGACGAGTTCCGGCAGGGACGGGGAGATCATGGATGTGGGTTCGGGTGCGGGCCGACCGGACGCTTGTGATTATTTGGATGGTATCAGCGCGCGCGATGGCCGCTTGCACCGAACTGACATATTGATATGCCGCCGGGTCGCATCGAATCAGGGTATACGAGCTATTTCACTAAACGTAATCCGTTTAACATTCGTAAAACCTTGTCGAGGAGATCCGACGATGCCCCCGTTCGACACGCACACCGACGCGAGCCGGCACTATCAGTCCGGCTTCGTGAACGACTTCGCCACCGAGGCGCTGCCCGGCGCGCTGCCTATCGGTCGTAACTCGCCGCAGCGCGCGGCGTACGGTCTCTACGCCGAGCAGTTGTCGGGCACGGCATTCACCGCGCCGCGCGCGCACAACCGGCGCTCGTGGCTGTATCGCATCCGGCCGGCGGCGGTTCACAAGCCGTTCACGCGCGTGATGGGGGATGCGTTGCGGGCGCGGCTCGTCGCCAATTTCGCCGACGTTCCGCCGACGCCGCCCAATCAATTGCGCTGGGACCCGCTGCCGATGCCCGACGCGCCGACGGATTTCATCGACGGCTGGGTGACGATGGCCGGCAACGGCGCGGCCGAGTCGATGACCGGCTGCGCGATTCATCTGTACGCGGCCAACCGCCCGATGAGCGACCGCTTCTTCTACAACGCGGACGGCGAACTGCTGATCGTTCCGCAGCAAGGGCGGCTTTCGATTGCGACGGAACTCGGCCGCCTCGATATCGCGCCGTTCGAGATCGCGGTGATTCCGCGCGGCGTGCGCTTTGCCGTCACGCTGCCCGACGGCGAAGCGCGCGGCTACATCTGCGAGAACTTCGGCGCGTTGCTGCAACTGCCGGATCTCGGGCCGATCGGCTCCAACGGTCTTGCGAATCCGCGCGACTTTCTCACGCCGCATGCCGCCTACGAGGACCGCGAGGGCGACTTCGAACTCGTCGCGAAGCTGAACGGCGTGCTGTGGCGCGCGGACATCGGCCATTCGCCGCTGGATGTGGTCGCGTGGCACGGCAACTACGCGCCGTACAAGTACGATCTGCGGCACTTCAACACCATCGGCTCGATCAGCTTCGATCATCCCGATCCGTCCATCTTTCTCGTGCTGCAATCGCCGAGCGACACGCCGGGCGTCGATTCCATCGACTTCGTGATTTTTCCGGTGCGCTGGCTCGCCGCCGAGGACACGTTCCGGCCGCCGTGGTTTCACCGCAATGTCGCGAGCGAATTCATGGGCCTCGTGCACGGCGTGTACGACGCGAAGGCGGAAGGCTTCGTGCCCGGCGGCGCGAGCCTGCACAACTGCATGTCGGGTCACGGGCCGGACGCGGATACGTTCGAGAAGGCATCCGCGAGCGATACGTCGAAGCCCGCGAAAGTCGGCGACACGATGGCCTTCATGTTCGAAACGCGCACGCTCATCAAGCCCACGCAGTTCGCGCTGAAGACCGCGCAGTTGCAGGCGCATTACTACGAGTGCTGGCAGGGCCTCAAGAAACACTTCAACCCGGAGCAACGATGAACGATGCGCTCAAGGCGACGCTCGCCCCGACGCTGAAAAGCTGGATCGAATCCGCGAACGATCCCAGAAGTGACTTTCCGATTCAGAACCTGCCGTTCGGCGTCTTCAGCGACGCGGTGAACGAGCGGCCGCGCGCGGGCGTGGCGATCGGCGACTGGATCGTGGATCTGGCGGCGCTGGAAGACGCGCGGCTGATCGACGCTGACGGCACATTCAGCGAGCCGCGCCTGAACGCGTTCATCGCGCAGGGACGCGAGTCGTGGCGCGCGGTGCGTGTCGCGCTCTCCGTCTTGCTCGCACGCGATACGCCGACGCTGCGCGACGATGCCGCGCTGCGCCGCCGCGCGCTCGTGCCGCGCGAGACCGCGACGATGCATCTGCCGGTCGAGATTCCCGGCTATGCGGACTTCTATTCGTCGAAGGAGCACGCGACGAACGTCGGCTCCATGTTCCGCGATCCGAAGAACGCGCTCCTGCCGAACTGGTCCGAAATGCCGATCGCCTATAACGGACGCGCGTCGTCGGTCGTCGTGAGCGGCACGCCGGTGCGCCGGCCCAACGGCCAGTTAAAGCTGCCGGACGAGCCGCGCCCGATTTTCGGCGCATGCCGCAAGCTGGATATCGAACTGGAGACGGGCTTTATCGTCGGGCAAGGCAATGCGCTCGGCGAACCGATTGCGTGCGAAGAAGCCGAGGCGCATATCTTCGGCATGGTGCTGCTCAACGACTGGAGCGCGCGCGACATTCAGCAATGGGAATACGTGCCGCTCGGCCCGTTCAACTCGAAGACCTTCGCGACGACCATCTCGCCGTGGATCGTCACGCTCGATGCGCTCGAACCGTTCCGCACCGCGACGCCCGCGCAGGAGCCGGAGCCGCTCGCGTATCTGCGACACGCGGGCGATCACGCTTTCGATATCGAGCTGTCCGTTGACCTGCGGCCCGAAGGCGCGGCCACCGCGACGACGATCTCGCGCACCAACTTCAGGCTGATGTACTGGTCGATGGCGCAGCAGTTGGCGCACCACACGGTGTCAGGCTGCAACACGCGCGTGGGCGACCTCTTGGGCTCCGGCACGATCAGCGGGCCGACGCCCGACTCGTGCGGCAGCCTTTTGGAAGCGACATGGAATGGCCAGCGACCCGTGCGACTGGAAGAAGGCGGCGAGCGCGCGTTCCTTCAGGACGGCGATGAGATCACGCTACGCGGCTGGTGTCAGGGCGACGGTTATCGCGTGGGCTTCGGCGACTGCGTGGGGCGCATCCTCCCGGCGCGTTCCTTGACGTGAGGCATAGAACATGACAAAGACGACAATCGACGTCGAGCGCGCGCTCGGCGATGCGCACCGGCCCGCGTTTCACTTCATGCTGCTCGCGCTGTGCGGGCTGTGCCTCGTGATCGACGGCTTCGACGCGCAGGCGATGGGCTACGTCGCGCCGGCCGTCATCGCCGAATGGGGCGTGCCGAAGTCCGCGCTCGGGCCGGTGTTCAGCGCGAGCCTCTTCGGCATGCTGCTCGGCGCGCTCGGCCTGTCCGTGCTGGCCGACCGCATCGGGCGCAGGCCGGTGCTGATCGGCGCGACGCTGTTCTTCGGACTCACGATGATCGCGACCGCCTTCACGCACAGCCTGCCGGTGCTGACCGCGCTGCGCTTCGTGACCGGCCTCGGGCTCGGCTGCATCATGCCGAACGCGATGGCGCTGGTCGGCGAATTCTCCAGCACTCAGCACCGCGTCAAGCGCATGATGCTGGTCTCCTGCGGCTTCACGCTCGGCGCGGCGCTCGGCGGTTTCCTGAGCGCGGCGCTGATTCCGTCGCTCGGCTGGCGCTCGGTCTTCTGGGTCGGCGGCGCGGTGCCGATCGTGCTCGCGCTCGCCATGTTCGTCGGGCTGCCCGAATCGCTGCAGTTTCTCGTGCTGAAGGGGCATGAAGCCCGGGCGCGCGCGTGGCTCGCGAAGTTCGATCCGTCGCTGCGCATCGATTCCACGACGCGCCTTATCGTGCGAGAAAAGGGCGGCGAAGGCGCGCCGGTGGCCGAGCTCTTCCGCGCGGGGCGCACGCCCGTTACGCTGATTTTGTGGGCGATCAGCTTTATGAACCTGATCGACCTGTACTTCCTGTCTAACTGGCTGCCGACCGTCATGCGCGATGCGGGGTATTCGCCCGGCATGGCGGTGCTCGTCGGCACGCTGTTGCAAACGGGCGGCGTGCTCGGGACCTTGCTGCTCGGCTGGTTCATCGAGCGCTTCGGCTTCGTGCGCGTGCTGCTCGGGTGCTTCGGTGTCGGCGCGGTTTGCGTTGGGGTGATCGGCGGCGTCGCGCACGTTCAGATGTGGCTCTTCGTGGCCGTGTTCGCCGCGGGCTTTTGCATCGTCGGCGGCCAGCCTGCCGTCAACGCGCTCGCCGGCCATTACTATCCGACGACGCTGCGTTCCACCGGCATCGGCTGGAGTCTGGGCATCGGGCGCGTGGGATCTGTGATCGGGCCGCTCGTCGGCGGGCAGATGATCGCGCTCGGATGGAGCAACGTCGAACTGTTTCACGCGGCGGCCGTGCCGGTGTTTTGTTCGGCGCTGCTGGTGGTGGCGCTGGCCGCGGTGCGCAGAGAAAAGCGTGGAGTGGTGACGGCAGCCTGAACCCGAAGCGCTATTCCATCAATCGAAAAAGACAGCCCAGAGATACGCCGATTCGTGCTTGAAAACGCACGGTCGGTAGCCAACAATAAAGCCATCTTGACAGCCGGGCGCCAGACCCGGCTGCGTCATATCAATGCCATGCCGTGATTCAACGCGAAACATGCGCAAGCAAGAGCGCATGAACGCGATGCATTGAGTCGCCAATTCAACATCGGTCTTTCCGGAAAGTGAATATCGAACGCGATCTTCGGCGTTCGTTTAGTAGTACGCAGGTCTTGCATGGCAATGCCTCGTCGAATCACACCCATAAGGAAGAAAATGAAAACCGACCGCATGAGAAAGGCGCTCATTATGGCTGCGGCTGTCGTCGGCACGGCGTTCATGCCGATAAGCGGCATGGCTGGCAATCCCACACCGAATCCGTATTTATCCGCGCCCAAAGGCGCAATGACACACTTCGATCCCGCGCAAACCGATGCCTTCACGCAAGCGATACCCGCCGGCACGCGCACCGCTTATGGACCGCTCGGCGTCACGCCGCAAGCATCGAATGGATTTTTGAACTTCGTCACGCTCAAATCGACTTCGCCCGATTATGTGTGGGCGGTGTCGAGCACAGGCGTGTCTTATCTCAAAGTCGCGAACGACGCCGTGACGCAAATGGGCGCAACGCTGGTTTTTCCGGGAGCCGTCTTCGTTGCGCAAAATCTTTTGACGGCCGTTTTAACGCAGCCTTTCACGACCGTGCAGCAGGTTCAGGCCGCGCTTCAGTCGCTCGGGCTTTTGACCGCGGGACAATCCCTCGGTCCGGCTTATAGCCTCGTGGATGCGGACAACGTGCTGTATTCCGGCGCGGTCAACAGCATTGTCGCCGTGGGCCTGATTTCGCCGGACGTGCCCGCGTTGGGCGTCCGCATATTGCGCTCGATGCCGTCATCCGCATTCGTTCAGTCGGGCGAGTCCGTCACGGGGCTTTCGCTGACTTACGACGGCAAACTCGTCGTGCAGGGAACGCGCTCCGTTTCCGTGGTGGATCGCAATTTCAATTCGACGCCGCAAACGCTTCGCTTCGGCAACGACGAAACCATCTCCAATTCACTGGCCATCGACGAGAATAACGGCATTTATATCGTCAGCGACAAGAAGATGCACAAGGTCATTTGGACCGGCAGTGTCTTGTCGAATCAGTCGACGGACGGCGCGTGGGAATCGCCGTATCCGACCGGCGACACGTATCCCACGCTATTCGGTTCAGGCTCCGGTTCGACGCCCACGCTGATGGGATTCGGCAGCGATCCGGACAAACTCGTCGTCATTACAGACGGCCTCAAGCGCATGAGTCTCGTCGCATTCTGGCGAGATGCCATTCCTTCAGGATTCACTAATCGCATTGCGGGGCAAATTTCGGTGACGGCAGGCTTGCCGCCCGATACGCAAACCATCCAGTCCGATCAATCCGTCACGGTGGATGGTTATGGCGCTTTCGTCGTGAATAACGTGGGTCCGGGCGGACTGCGAGACAGCATAGGCACCATCATTCCCGATGCGATCGCGCGCGGGCCGATTCTCGATTCGCCGCTGGGCGTCGAGCGATTCGAGTGGAATCCGTCGACGCATAACTGGGCTTCGGTTTGGGCGCGCGGCGATATCTCGTCCAATACGATGATTCCGGGAAAGAGCATCGCGTCAAATACGGTGTTTGTCAGCGGTTATTACCGGACGAACAATAGCGGATGGGAAATCGCGGGGCTCGACTGGAACACCGGGCAGACCGTGCATCGCACGATTCTCGGCACCAGCATTTACGGGAACGGAATGTATGCGCCGATCGAGTTTCTGCCGGACGGCGATCTGTTCTTCAACGGCATTCTCGGCTTCATTCGCGTTCAGTTGCCAAGCGGGCTGATCTATCCGGCCGGTTTGCCGCTTTGAGTCGCGAGGGCCGCATCAACTGACGCTGGCGGCCGCTCGCCGTTCCCACGCGGCCGCCGCCACGAACGCGAGCGCCGCGGCGACCAGCACCGCGATCAGCGCGTTTGCGCCCGCGCGCCGCATCAGCATGCCCGCGACGATCGGCCCGCCGAAACTCGCGACGCTCCACGAAGCGCCGACGATCGCCGTCGCCGATATGAGCGCCGCGCCCCGAAAGCGTTCGCCGCACGCGACGATCGACAGCGTGTAGACGCTGCCCGCCGCTGCGCCGATCACGAACAGCAGCGGCCAGCAGAGCCACGGATAGGCGACGGCCCACGGCAGCGCCGGCAGCAGCGCGACGACCACGACGCCCGCGCCCATGTGCACCTTCGCGCGCCCCATGCGATCGGCGAGCCAGCCGATCGGGAACTGCATCGTCGTGTCGCCGAGCAGGATCGCGGAGGCAAACAGCACGCCGGTATTCGCGCTCACGCCGTGAGATATCGCGAACAGCGGCAACAGCGAAAGCGCGAGCGTGTCGAAGAGCGCGAAGAAGCCCGTGCCGATCACGAGCGCCGGCATGCGCGGCAGCACGCGCCGCCAGTCGCTGTGTCCCGCGTGCTCGATGCCGTCGGCAGCCAGCCCCTGTGGCGACACGCGGATCGTCGCGAGCGCGGGCAAGGCAAGAAGAAAGATCGCGCCGCAGAGGGCGAAGCGCGTCGACTGCCAGCCGCCCGCCACGCTCACGAGCACCGGCCCGGCCATCTGAAACAGCGTGAAATTCGTCGCGTAAAGCGCGACGACGCGGCCGCGCGTGGAATCGTCCGCGAGCGCGGCCACCCACGCCTCGCCGATGGTGAAGAGCAGCATCAGTGCCGCGCCGCACGCAAAACGCAGCGCGGCCCAGAGCCGCAGGTCGATGGAAAACTGCATCGCGATGGTCGCGAGCGCCGCGACGACGACCGCGCCCATGATCGTGCCGCGCGCGCCGTATCGCGACGCAATGCGGCTCGCGAAAGGCGCGACGACGAGTCCGCCGCCGGCCTGCATCGCCGTCATGATGCCGACGACGTCCGACCCGTAGCCCGCCTGCGTCAGCGCGAGCGCGGTGAGCGGCAGCGTCGCGCCGAGACCCAGGCCCACCACCGCGACGCTCGAAATCAGCGCGAAGAAGTCGCGCGAGAGGACGCCTCTCATCGACTGCGTCCAGCGAGACTCAGGCAGCCTGCCCGATGGCGAGACGGCGCGCGCGCTTGTCGAGCGTCGCGGAGAGCAGCGTCAGCCCGAACGCGCCGCACGCCATCGCGACGCCGACCCACGGCAGCGAGGTCAGCGGCGCGCCGGCGCTGATCGCGCAGCCGCCCAGCCACGCGCCCGTCGCGTTGCCGAGATTGAACGCGCCCTGATTGAGCGTGGAGGCGAGATTCGGCGCATCGCTCGCGCGGTTGACGATCAGGATTTGCAGCGGCGGCACGATAGCGAACGCGAGCACGCCCCACAGGAAGATGGTGATCATCGCGGAGATCGATTCGTGCATCGTCGCCGCGAACACCGTCAGGATCACGACGATCGACAGCAGGAACGACAGCAGCGAGCGCAGCAGCTTCCAGTCCGCGAGCTTGCCGCCGAGCGTGCTGCCGACCGTCAGCCCGAGGCCGAAGAGCAGCAGCACGTACGTGACCGCGTGCGGCGAAACGCCCGTCACGTCTTCGAGGATCGGCGTGATATACGTGAAAACGGAAAAGAGGCTCGCCGAAGCCAGCACGCTGATGCCGAGCACCATCAGGACTTGCGGGTTTTTGAGCACGTTGAATTCGCGCAGGATGCTGGTTTCGCGCATCTCGATGTGCTTGGGCAGGCACACCGCCAGGGCGCCCGCCGCCGCGATGCCGATGAGCGTCACGACCCAGAACGTCGCGCGCCAGCCGGCCGCCTGACCGAGCGCGGTGCCGAGCGGCACGCCGAGCACGTTGGCGAGCGTGAGGCCCGTGAACATGAGCGCGATGGCTTGCGCGCGACGGTTCGGCGCGACGAGATCGGCGGCGACCACCGAGCCGATGCCGAAGAACGCGCCGTGGCAGAACGCCGTGACGATGCGCGCGCCCATGAGCACCCAGTAATTCGGCGCGAGCGCGCACAGCAGATTGCCGACGATGAACACGCCGATCAGGCCCATCAGTGCCTTCTTGCGCGGCATCTTCGCGGTGACGATGGCGAGAATCGGCGCGCCGATGGTCACGCCGAGCGCATAGCCCGAGACGAGCATGCCGGCGGCGGGAATCGACACGGCGAGATCACGCGCGACGTTGGGCAAGAGGCCCATGATGACGAATTCGGTCGTGCCGATGCCGAACGCGGCAATTGCAAGAGCGAGGAGAGGCAAGGGCATGGCAAAAGGCGGGGAAAATGGGCGCGCCGGCCTGAATCGGGCGCAGGGAAGGCTCGAATTCTACCGAAAGGTGATTTTTGGTGCTGGTAGAAACCCTGAGATTGCGCCGCGCCGACAATGCCGGATCATGGGCGGTTCCTTTTATGATCGGCCCGCGCGGCGCTGGGATCTTTCATGATTCACGTTAGCGGCGCGGCTCACGCTTCGCATTTTTGCCCGACACGCGCCATTCGTTGCGCGGCGCGGGTGTTGGAAAAACACAGCACTGACTGAAGAGATATGTCGCCTTTGAAAACCTGCCTGCGCGCGGCCATCGCCTGCGCGGTCCTGCTTGTCACGCACGTTCACGCCCAGAGCGATGCCGCCGGTCCCGTCGCGACGCAAGCGGGCACCGTCTACTTCCTGCGCGACGAGTCCGGCTTTGCCGCGATGCTCGGCACCCAGGCGTTCGACCGCTTCGACGCCCGCCGTCTCGCGCATTTCGACGAAGCGGGCAGCAACGGTTCCATCACGCGCGCCTTGATGCAAACGGACACCGGCCCGGTGCTTTACGACTTCCGCCGCAATCCGCCGCTGGTTCAGCGCGCGGGCAAGCGCATGACGGTGCAGCGCGTATTCTGGCAAGGCGACGAAGTCGTCATGCAGACCACGGCGGGCTGGTACAAGCTGGAACGCGGGGCGCTCACGAAGCTGCAATCATCGACGAAGACGTATCACTGAGCGTACGCGGTCAGGTCCGCACGCCGAACACGCGCTCGCCCGCGACCACGTACACGGCTTCGTTCGCGCGGCGCACGGCGTCGTTGACTTCGAAGCCGCCGGTGAACGCGCCGAACGCCGGCAGCACGCCCGCGCGCCGGCCGAAGCGAAAGCACGGCAGCCGCACGCTGTCGACCCGTGTCGCGAGTCGATACACCGGATGCTCGTGACCGGCGAGCGCGTAGCCGTCGTCCACGTTTTGCGGGTGATGGCACAGCGCCCACGGTCCGAGCCGATACGGCTCCTGCACCAGTTCCACGCCGAAGCGCAACGGCAATTGGCCCGCATGACGGTCATGATTGCCTTCGACGAGCACCAGTCGCAACGCGCGATGCGTCGCGCGCCACGCATCGAGCGCGGCGAGGGTTTCATCGGCGTGAGATTCGCGTGCGTGCAGCAAGTCGCCGAGAAAGACGATCGACTCCGGGCGATGCGTCGCGATGAGCGCATCGAGCCGCGTCAGGTTGTCGGCTGTGGCGCCCGCCGGCACCGGAATGCCGCGCGCGCGAAACACGGCGTCTTTGCCGAAATGCGCATCGGCGATGAAGAGGCTCTTTTCGAGCGGATCGAACGCGGCTCGCTCGGCTGAGAGCACGAGCGCGTGGCCGTTCACATCGATGGTCAGGGCTTCTACTGCCATTGTCCTCGTAGATTCAAGAGCCGGAACGGAACGGCGACTCGGGCGCGGTGCGCAGCGTCTCGCCGAGCAGCTTGCCCATTGCCGCGCCGCATTCCTGCGCCCGGCGCGCGGTCAGAAAACACGCGTCGCCTTCGGCGTGCATTTCGTAGATCGGGATCGTCTTGATGCTCGTGCCGGACGGCTTTCCGTCGATGGCCGCGAATCGCCTGATCGACACATCGGCGACTTCGAGCACCCAAGTGTAGCGGACCGGCATCCCATTCACCGACGAACTCGCCGATGGCGCGATGCGGATGAGATGGCTCGGGCGCACATCGACGAGCGTTTTCGCCGGAGGGCGGCTGTCCGTCGTCGCGGTGACGTCGACCAGTTGGGTACGCATGGGCGTGAGCGCTTCCTGCACGGCCTCGCTCATGTACTGCGTGTAAGCGTGGATTTCGTCGGTCAGCGTCGGATCGCTCACTGCTTGCTATCCACGACGATGAGCACCTTCGTCGCGGGCCTCTTGGCGGATTCATAGAGCGCGTGCTGATCCAGCAGGCGCGGATCGCTGGCGCAGGCGGCGGTGGCTAAAGCGGTGAGCGCGAGAGCGAGCGTACGTATTGTTCTTTTCATGTTGAATGATGCGTGGTTCGACTGAGAAGCCGCGGCTCGAATGTCGGCAGACGGCCGAAGCGGCCAGCGCGACAGCATAAAGGCCGATGCCGTCGCACGTCATTCGAAGGAGTTCGAAATGTCTCGCAGCGGCCGGGTCAAAGACCGTCCGCGCGATGCTTCAGGCTTGCGCCGCCTTCTCCAACTCCGCCAGCATCCGCTCGACGCGATCCGCGAGCTTCTCCGTGCTCACCTTTTCCCGCAGCCGCCCGACGATCAGCGGGAACGCGAACGGCGTCGGCTTCTTCGGATGCGTGAGCGCAAGGCGGCTTTCGCTCATCCGCACGAGCGCGTGGCGCAGGCGGCTGAGTTCGAGCTCCTGAAGCATCACTTCCTGATCGGCTTGCGTGAGCAGCAAATTGCCGCTGTCGTGCTTGCGAAAGACTTCGTAGAAGAGCCCGCTCGACGCCTGCAATTGCCGCGCGCTTTTCTGCTGTCCCGGGTGGCCCTGATAGATCAGCCCCGACACACGCGCGATCTCGCGAAAGCGCCGCGCCGAGAGTTCCGATGCATTCAGGCTCGCGAGAATGTCGTGCTCCAGATTGTCGGGCGAGAAGAGTCCTTCCGCGATCAGCGTTTCCCAGTCGAACGGACGCGCCGACAGCAACTCGAAGCCGTAGTCGTTCATCGAGATGGAAAACGTGCTCGGTTGATCGCGCGCCACCCGCCAGCCGATCAGCGATCCCAGCCCGATATGCGCCATGCGCCCCGCGAACGGATAGCAGAAGAAGTGATGCCCGTCGCGCGATCGCACCGTCTCCACGACCAGCACGCCCGGTCCCGGCAGCGCGGACCACTTCGCCTGCAAGTCGAGGAGCGGCTTGACGGCCTGCATCTCGGGCTCGTCGTAGATGCCGTCGTTGGCGCGGGCGAGCATCACGAGCGCGGCTTCCGCCAGTTCGGAGGAGAGCGGCATCTTGCTGCCTGCCCACTGCGGCATGGCGCCGCGCGAGGACGTCGCGCGCTTCACGTAAGCGGTCATGTCCCGCACGCGCACGAGCTCCAGCGCGCGTCCGCCGAAGGTGAAGACGTCGCCGGGCTTCAGGCGCGAGATGAACGATTCTTCCATCGCGCCGATGCGCCCGCCCGTCATATACGCAACGTTGATCGTGGCATTAGCGACGATGGTGCCGACATTGTTCCGATGCCGTCGCACGAGGTCTTCGCGCGGCACGCGATACACGCCGTCATCGCCCAGAACGACGCGGTGATAGTCCGGATACGCCGCCAGCGACGCGCCGCCGCGCTCGACGAACGCGAGCGCCCAGTCGAATTCGGCTTGGGTCAGATCGCGATACGCGTACGCGGTGCGTACTTCGTCGAACATCTCGGCAGCTTTGAACCCGCCGCCGATCGCCACCGTGACCAGATGCTGCACGAGCACGTCGAGCGGCTTGAGCGGCATGTCGCGCCCTTCGATGCGATGCTCGCCGATCGCCCAGCGCGCCGCCGCCGCTTCGACCAGTTCGAGCGCATGCGTCGGCACGATGGTCACGCGCGACACGCGGCCCGGCGCGTGTCCGGAGCGCCCGGCGCGCTGCATCAGGCGCGCGACGCCTTTGGGCGAGCCGATCTGGAACACGCGATCCACCGGCAGAAAATCGACGCCGAGATCGAGACTCGACGTGCAGACGACCGCCTTCAGTTGTCCGTTCTTGAGCCCGAGTTCGACCCAGTCGCGGACTTCCTTGTCGAGCGAGCCGTGATGCAGCGCGATGAGCCCCGCCCAGTCCGGCCGTAGATCGAGCAGCGCGCGATACCAGATCTCCGACTGCGAGCGCGTGTTGGTAAAGACGAGCGAGCTTTGCGCATGTTCGATTTCATCGGCGACCGGCCCGACCTGGCGTACGCCGAGATGCCCGCCCCACGGAAAGCGTTCGATAGTCTCGGGAATCAGCGTATCCACGACGAGCGTTTTCGGCTGCGCGCCCTGCACGACGACGCGCGGCGTCTTCACCGGATGCAGCAGCGCGTCGTGCGCGAGGGCGAGATTGCCGAGCGTCGCGGATAAGCCCCAGATTTGCAGATCGGCCCGCCAGTGCGCGAGGCGCGCGAGCGCCAGTTGCGTCTGCGTGCCGCGCTTGTTGCCGAGCAGCTCGTGCCATTCGTCGATCACGACGAGCCGCACGTGCGCGAGTTCTTCGCGGGCGTTTGCGCGGGTGAGCATCAGCGTGAGGCTTTCGGGCGTCGTGACGAGCGCCGATGGCATGCGGCGGTTCTGCCGCGCGCGTTCCGTCGACGACGTGTCGCCCGTGCGCAGCCCGACGGTCCACGGCACCGAGAGCGCGCTGACCGCGGTTTGCAGGGCGCGGGCGGTGTCGGCGGCGAGCGCGCGCATCGGCGTGATCCAGAGCACGGTGAGCGGGGCGGGGAGCGGCGTCTTTGCGATGTCGGCGATGTCGTCCGTGGCATGCGCATCTTGGCGGCGCTTGCGGTTTGCCTTCCCCTTCGGCGGGCCGGCGAACGCGCTCAATGCGCCGAGCCAGATCGCCCATGTCTTGCCCGCGCCGGTGGTCGCATGCAGCAGGCCGCTCGCGCCACGCTCGACCTCGCGCCACACTTCACGCTGAAACGGAAACGGCTGCCAGCCGCGTGCATCGAACCAGCGCGCGATGCGTTCGTCCATCGGCTTGGCGGCTTCTATCGCGTCGTACACGAACGGCGCGGGCCGGAAGAGCTCGGCGGCGGCATCGAGCTTGGCTTGCGCGGCCTGCGTGCGCGGCACGCGGCGGGGGCGCGGGGCGCGGCGTTTGGGGCGGGCCGCCGGTTCGGGCGGTTGCTCGTCGCCATATTCGGTTGAGAGTTGATCGTCGCGGTTCATGCGGCCGCCTCGCTTGCGCAGTCGAAGCGATCAGAAACGCGACGGTCGCCGGGAACGCGAAAGCACTCGCGAACGCGAGAGCCGTCGCGAACGCAAGAGCTGCCGCAAATGCTAAACCCGCCGGGAACGCGAGAGCCGTCGGGAATGCGAATACCGCCACGAACGCGACGGCCACGGCGAACGCCAGAGCAATCGCGCATGCGGAAGCCGTCGCGAACGCGAAGACCGCCGCCAACGCGAGAGCCGTCGCGGACGCAAAGCCCCCTACGAACGCCAGCGCAACCGCGAATGCGAGACCCGCCGCGAACGCGAAGCCCGCCACGAACGCAAGAGCCGTCGCGAATGCGAAAACTGCCGGGAACGCGATAGCCGTCGCGAATGCGAAGACCGACACGAACACGAAAGCCGCCACGAAACCGAGCGCAGTCCCAAACGCCAAGCCCACCGCCAATGCGAACCCCGCCGCCCGATCCCGTCGCATGCGACGACCTTCCGCGCTTCCCCGCCTCGTCACATGAACAGCGCCCGCTCATGCCATCGCCTCGTTCAAAAAGCCCTTGAGCATGTCGAGCGTATCCGCATCGTCGATGCTTTTATCCGTCCGCCAGCGCAACATGCGCGGAAAACGCACCGCGATGCCCGACTTGTGGCGCGGGCTCGCCTGAATGCCTTCGAAGCCGATCTCGAAGACGAGCGTCGGCGTCAGGCTGCGCACCGGCCCGAACTTTTCGACGGTCGTCTTGCGCACGATGGCGTCGACCTGGCGCATCTCCTCGTCGGTCAGGCCCGAGTACGCCTTCGCGAACGGCACCAGCGTGCGCACGCCGTCCGCTTCGTCCCAGACCGCGAAGGTGAAATCGGTGTAAAGGCTCGCGCGCCGGCCGTGGCCCGGCTGCGCGTAGAGCAGCACGGCATCGACGGAATACGGGTCGATCTTCCACTTCCACCACGTGCCGGACGCCTTCGTGCGGCCGACGCCGTACATCGACGCGCGCTCCTTCAACATCAGCCCTTCGACGCCGCGCGCCCGGCTCTCGTCGCGCAACGCGGCGAGCGCGTCCCAGTCCGCAGCTTCGACAACCGGCGACACGCGCAGCAAATCGACCGCGAGCGTCGAAGAAAGCGTATGCGCGAGCGCATCGAGTTTCGCGCGGCGCGCGTGCAGCGGTTCGGTGCGCAGGTCGCGTCCATCGGCTTCGAGCAGGTCGTAGGCGAGCAGCGCGGCCGGGGAATCGGCGAGCACTTTCTTCGTCAGCGATTTGCGCGTGATGCGCGGCTGAAGGCGCGCGAACGGCAACGGCATGGTCGCGCCCGGCTCCCACGCGAGAATTTCGCCGTCGATCACCGTGCCGTCCGGCAGCGCCGCGCCGAGCGACGCGAGTTCGGGAAAGCGCTCGGTCAGCAGATCCTCGCCGCGCGACCAGATCCACACGCGGCCGCTGCGCTTCACGAGTTGCGCGCGAATGCCGTCCCACTTCCATTCGGCGATCCAGTCAGCGGGCGCGCCGAGCGTCGCCGGATCGGCCTGCAAAGGATGCGCGAGAAAAAACGGATACGGCAAGCCGATGTCGCTCTCATGCGGCGTGTCGATGTCGTCGCCCTCGGCCGCCGGCGCGATCAGCCGAAGATAGCGCGCGGCGCTCGGCGCCTGCCGCGAATCGGTCCAGCCGACCATCCGTTGCGCGATGCGCTTGTGATCCACGCCCGCCACTTGCGCGAGCGCGCGCACGACGAGTTGCCGCGCCACGCCCACGCGAAAGCCGCCGCCGATCAGCTTGATCAGCAGGAACCGCTCGCTCCAGTTCAGTTCGTCCCAGTAGCCGAGCATGCGCTCGCGCAGCTCGACGGGATTCGCGCCGCGCAGCGTCAGCACGCGATCCTCGATCCATTGCGCGAGGCCCAGCTCCGATTCGCGTTGCGGCGGCGGCAGCACATGTGCGATGGTTTCCGCGAGATCGCCGACCGCCTGATACGACTCTTCGAAGAGCCATTCCGGCAAGCCCGCGCGCTCGCGTGCGAATTCGATCAGAAGACGCGTCGGCACCGACTGGCGCGGCTTGCCGCCCGCGAGAAAATACGAGGCCCACGCCGCGTCTTCCGGTTCCGCGCCGGAGAAATACGCGATCAGGGCTTCGAGCTTCTCGTTGGTCGAAGTCGTCGCGTCGAGCGCGGCATAGAGCGTCGCGAAGCGTCTCATTGCGACGGCGTCTCCGTCGTGGTTTCGGTGGGCATGTCGGCCTCGATGGCGTCGTCGCCGTATTCCGTCTTGAACGCGCCCGCGTCGAGCCCTTGCTCGCACAGCCAGCGCACCATCGGCTCGATCTGGCCGTGCGTGACGATTACGCGTTCTGCGCCCGTCGCGCCGATGGCCGTTTGCAGGCCGGGCCAGTCCGCGTGATCCGACAGCACGAAGCCGCGATCGACGCCCTTGCGCCGCCGCGTGCCGCGCAGGCGCATCCATCCGGAGACGAAGGCATCGCTGTAATCGCCGAAGCGGCGCATCCACGTACTGCCCTGCGCGGACGGCGGCGCGACGATCAGCGCGCCCTGGAACGCCGCCTTGTCGCGCGCGGCGATTTCGCTCACGAGCCGCGTCTCCGGCAGCGCGACGCCGGATTCACGGTACGCGCGATTGAGCGGCTCCACCGCGCCGTGACAGAAGATCGGGCCGATGCCCGCGTCGATGCCCGCCAAGAGCCGCTGCGCCTTGCCGAACGAATAGCAGAAGAGCACCGACGCGCGGCCTTCTGCCGCGTTGTGCCGCCACCATGAGTCGATGCCTTCGAACACGGCGCGCGACGGTTCCCATCGGTAGATCGGCAGGCCGAAGGTCGATTCGGTGATGAACGTATCGCAGCGAACGGGCTCGAACGGCGCGCAGGTCGGATCGGGCTCGACCTTGTAATCGCCGGACGCGACCCACACGCGCCCGCCGTGCTCCACGCGCACTTGCGCCGAGCCGAGTACATGACCCGCCGGATGCAGCGACACCCGCACGCCGTTCACGTCGATGCGCTCGCCGTAAGCGAGCCCTTGCACGTCGATGCCCGGCAGCCGCGAGAGCAGCACGCCGAGTCCCGCTTCGGCCGTGAGATAGCGCGCGTGACCGAAGCGCGCGTGATCGGCATGGGCGTGCGTGATGACCGCGCGCTCGACGGGCCGCCACGGATCGATATAAAAGTTGCCCGGCGGACAGTACAGGCCCTCGGGACGCGCGACGATGAGATCGGCGGATGTGTTCACGGGTTTTTCTGTCGTGCTCCTGAGAAGTGTCGTGCAGGCAACAAAGCACGTGACATGCCCGTCATGGCGCTTTCATGAAGAGCGACTACGGTGTAAAAGGTTTGTTCAGCATCGTCTTATTTTCGTCCGAGAACGAAAGAGCCGGTTCGAGCCGCGAGCTTCGCTGCAGTGCCTTGTCTCACGTGATCTTCCGCTGGTGTTTTGGAATGAAGCCGAATATGGACACGATGGTTGCGCCGACTGCCGCAGAGGCGGTCTGGATTGTCAGGCTCAGGAGCCATCCGCAGTATGACTTCGTGCGTCTGAAGCGGGTGTTTGCCGAGCCCGGCTCGCGCCATCAGGTCGTCCTGGTCGATGTCAGGCGGCTTTTGCAATGCGCCGACCGCGACGACACCGACTACGTGCTCAAGGCCGTCGACGACTGGCACGCGGGCAAGGTGCGCGGCATCCGCGAATTCCTCGATCCGGACAACCCGCGCGTGCCCGAAATGCCGTACGTGACCATCAGCGTGCGGCGCGCGGAAGGTTTGCTCGGGCTGATCGGCGTGCATCGGGAAGGCGTCGTCGCGTTTCGCAACGGACAGCATCGCGCGCGCTATATGGCGCACGCCGGCGCGCTTTGCATGCCGGTGGAAGTGCACGAGCGCGAAGCCGATCTTTTGCGCGCGATGTGCGCCGCGCCGGGCGATGCGGTCGCGGAGTACGGCGAGGTGTGATGCCTGAGCGATGTGTCAGGAAGGCGACGCGTCGACGACATTGCGCGGCGCGCCTTCGGCCCACGCTTTTACGTTGCCGAGCGTCGTCGTCGCGATTTCGATGAGCGCCTCGCGCGTGAAAAACGCCTGATGCGCGGTGATGATGACGTTCGGAAACGTGAGTAGCCGCGCGAGCACATCGTCCTGCAACAGGCGGTCCGAGTGGTCCTCGAAGAAGAGGCCGCCTTCTTCCTCGTACACGTCGAGGCCCAGATGCCCGAGCTGGCCGCTCTTGAGCGCGCCGACGAGCGCATTGCTTTCCACGAGCCCGCCGCGCCCGGTGTTGATGAGCATGGCGCCGCGTTTCATGCTGGCGAGCGCGCGTTCGTCGATCAGATGATACGTGGAAGGCAGAAGCGGGCAGTGCAGCGACACGATGTCCGAGTTCGCGAGCAGTTCGTCGAGCGGCACGTAGCGCGCGCCGCGCGCGAGCAGGTCTTGCGCGGGCGGGCCGGGATCGTACGCGAGCACTCGCATGCCGAAGCCCGCCATGATATTGCCGAACACGCGCCCGATGATGCCCGTGCCGATCACGCCGACAGTCTTGCCGTGCAGATCGAAGCCGAGCAGGCCGTTGAGCGAGAAGTCGCCTTCGCGCGTGCGGGCCACCGCGCGATGCAGCCGGCGATTGAGCGTGAGAATCATGCCCACGGCGTGTTCCGCCACCGCATGCGGCGAATACGCGGGCACGCGCGTGACCGTGATGCCGAGGCGCTTTGCGGCATTCAGATCGACGTGATTGAAGCCCGCCGAACGCAACGCGAGAAGGCGCGTGCCGCCCGCGTGCAGCTTTTCGAGCACGGCTTCGTCCACGCTGTCGTTCACGAACGGGCACACGGCCGTGTAGCCCTGCGCGAGGACGGCCGTCTGCGCGTCGAGATGCGCTTCCTGAAAGTCGAGTTCGATGCCGAAGGCTTCGTTCGCCTGGCGGAACGTGTCCGCGTCGTACGGGCGCGCGCTGAAGAGAATGAGGCGTTGGGAGTCTGAGCGATGGTCTGCGTGTGTCATGGCGGGCCGGCAGCGTTCAGGTTGAGGGAACGCGCGCCGGCCCGGAATGCCCGGAGCCGGCGGTGCGCGTCAGTGCGTCGTGGGGCTGCCCGAGGTCACGCTAACGTTTGCGCCGGAGGTCTGAAAAGCAGCCGGCGTCTTGCGATAGATATCGTCGGGCCTGGTGTTCGCGGCGTTCACTTCCTTCGTCAGTCTCTCCAGCGCGTAGTCGATGAAAAAGCGCGTCTTCGCGGGCAGATACTGCCGCCCGGGATAGACGATCGACAACTTCATCTCCGGGTCGTCGACCGAATAGTCGGGCAAAAGCCGCACGAGCGTGCCGTCGTTGATGTCCTGCGAGACGATACCTTCCGGCAAAATCGAGAAGCCCATGCCGCGCAGCGTCGCGAGACGCACCATGAGCGCGCTGTTGACGGAGTAGACCGCCGAGAGCGTCACCTGTTCCGACGTGCCGAGGCGATGCCTGAAATGCCACGACGAGCTGCGAATGTCGTTGGGCAGCGCGACCGACGGCATGCCTTGCAGGTCCGACGGGCTCGCGGGCATGCCGTGCTCGGCCAGGAACGCGGGCGTGGCGACCGGAATCAGCGCGCTCACGCCGATGGGCCGTTCGACGAGCGCCGTGCTCGACACCATGAACGCCGCGACGATACCCACGTCGTATCCGTCCTCGACAAGATCGACGTGACGTTCGGCGAGCGTGAGGCGCACATTTACCTTCGGATAAAGCTGGCGGAAGCCGTCGATGAGCGGCGTCAAAGTAAGAAGCGAAAGCGCGCTGGATGCGACAACACGCAGTGTTCCGCTCGGTTCGCCTTCGGTATGCGTAACGGCGGATTCCAAATGATCCAATTCTTCGAGTAATGCGCGGCATCCCTCGAGATAACGGGTACCGGCTTCAGTCAATGATAAGTTCCGAGTCGTGCGGTTAATGAGGCGTGTCCTGAGATGTGCTTCGAGCATCGCAATTGCGCGAGTAACGAGCGCATTCGAAACGTCGAGTTGCTGCGCGGCACGTCTGAAGCTTTCGGTGTCGGCGACCCGTACAAAGACGCGTATAGCATGAATCTGGTTCATCTGAATGCCCTCTCTCTGTTGTGCCACGGTGATGTGAGCTGGCCTAAACCCCGCGTGGCGTGCTCACCTTTTGAGGTACCACTACTGCATAATATTGACAGAATGAAGAAACTGCAATATCAGAATAAATAATTGGTCGTGCCGAGGAAATAGTTTCCGAATGACAAGTTGCGTGCTTCCGAAAGGCATTTGAAGAGAACGGTATGCTAGAAATTTGAAGAATAATGGAACGAAACAACGGTATGTCTTGCGAAACGGCTGTCAGTTAGCGCTTGTTTCATGCGGGAAAACGATATAAGAGTTGATTCTATACGGACGTACTTAATTGCATCGCTGTGCCGTCGAGCAAACGCCTTATCAAGTCGCGATATTTCGCTTCGCGAAATAGGAGATTTTAAAAAATGAGTGTATTCCGGTTTAGGCGCCGTCATTTCAGAAGTCATTAACATTTCAGGAATAAGGCGCAGGCCGCGAACGTGTTCGAAAAACCCGAAAGGATAGCCCGACTTATGTTATGGAATCTGCTTGGGACACAACCCGAGATTGCACTCTTCGCCAGCCTGGCTATTGGGTTCTTTATCGGTTCGTTCAAGTTTGGTCCAATTCAGCTTGGCGGCGTCTGCGGCACGCTGATCGTCGCGCTCATTCTCGGACAGAGCGGCGCGCGTATATCGCCGGACCTTAAGAACATTGCGTTTGCGTTGTTCATATTCGCGCTCGGTTTTACGGGCGGTCCGCAATTTTTCGCGAACATCGGGCGCGGCTGGCGGTACGGCGCGCTCTCGCTTGTCGAGGTCATTGTCGTAGTCGCGCTCGTGCTCGGCATCGCGGCGATGCTCAAGCTCGACCCGGGCACGGCGGCCGGCCTGCTCGCGGGCGGCGCGACGGAGTCGGCGGTGATCGGCACGGCGTCCGAAGCGGTCGCGCGGCTCGGCTTGCCCGCCGCCGAGACTGCGCGCCTGCAGGCGAATATCGTCACCGCGTACAGCGTCAGCTATCTCTTCGGGCTCGTGACGATCGTGCTTTTCGCGAGCCAGTTCGCGCCGCTCATCCTGCGCGTGAATCTGCGCGACGAAGCCGAGCGCGTCTGGCGCAAGCTCGGCGGCGACGGCGCGCTCGCGGAAGGGCAGACGCCCGCCATCATGCCGCTTGCCGCGCGCGAACTGAAAGTGATGGCCGCGGCCGGCAGCAGCATCGGTGAGCTGGAAAAGCGCTTCGGCCACAACATCAGCGTGCAGCGCGTGGTGCGCGACCGCTCCGTCATCAAAGGGCAGCCTTCGGTGACGCTGAAGGCGGGCGATCGCATCGTGATCGCGGGGCGGCGCGAGGCGCTCGTCGAAGCCATGCCGTGGATTGGCGAGGAAGTGTTCAACGGCGGCGGCTCCGATTACTTCGTCGAGAAAGTCGACGTGATGCTCACGAACCGCGCGCTGCACGGACTCACGCTCGCGCAGGCGCGCGCCCGCGCGAATCCGGCGGATGGACGCGGCGTGTTCGTCGCGGCCGTCACGCGTCTCGACAGCACGGTGCCCGCGCTGCCCGGCACGCAGGTGCAGCGCGGCGACGTGCTCACGCTCGTCGGCAGCAAGGAGGACGTGACGCGCGGCGCGACGAAGCTCGGCTACATCATCCGCGCGACGCAGAAGACGGACTTCGTGTTCCTCGGGCTCGGCGTGCTGGTCGGCATCGGCATCGGGCGGCTGTCGGCGCACATCGGCGGCATCGACCTGTCGCTCGGCACGGGCGGCGGCTGTCTGCTCGCGGGGCTCGTGTTCGGGTGGATTCGCTCGCGCTATCCGGTGATCGGCTCGCTGCCGTCGGCGGCGGCGCAAATCCTGAAGGACTTCGGGCTATGCACGTTCATCGCGGCGGTCGGGCTGTCGGCGGGCGCGGATGCGCTGCGGCTGATTCGCGAATTCGGCATCGCGCTGCCGCTGGCGGGCATCGTCATCACGCTCGTGCCGGCGCTCGCGTCGCTCGTCGTCGGGCGCGTGCTGCTCAAGCTCGACGTGCCGATGCTGCTCGGCGCGATCGCGGGCCAGCAGTGCAGCACGCCGGCGATCAGCGCGCTCGTCGGCGTGACGGGCAACGCGACGCCCGTCATCGGCTACACCATCACCTACGCCATTTCGAACGTGCTGCTGCCGCTGCTCGGGCCGCTCGTCGTCGGACTGGTGAGCAAGCTCGGCTAGAACGATGAACATCGGGGGTTCAATGGACTGGCTTCACGCGATTTTCGCGAAGTCGCCCGAAACGGCGCTGTTTCTGTCGCTCGCGGCGGGCTATCTGATCGGCCAGATCAACTTCGGCAAGTTCCAGTTGGGCGGCGTCGGCGGCTCGCTCATCGCGGCGGTCGTCGTGAGTCAGGTCGGCGTGCAGATCGACAACGGCGTGAAGTCCGTGATGTTCGCCGTATTCATCTACGCGGTCGGCTACGACTCGGGGCCGCAGTTCTTCAACTCACTGAACCGGCGGACCTTGCGCGAAATCGCGATGGCCGTTTTTCTCGCGGTGACGGCGCTCGTCACGGTGATCGTCTGCGCGAAGGTGTTCGGCCTGAACAAAGGGCTCGCGGCGGGACTCGCGGGCGGCGCGCTCACGCAATCCGCGATCATCGGCACCGCGGGCGACGCCATCGCGCGGCTCGGCTTGCCCGCGGCCGAAACGAAGGCGCTGCAGGGCGACGTCGCGATTGCCTACGCGGTGACCTACGTGTTCGGCTCGCTCGGCGCGATCATCGTGTGCGTGAACATCCTGCCGAAGTTCATGGGGCAGAGCCTGAAGGACGCGTCGATCGAGGCGGAGAAGTCGCTTGCGGGCGATGCCGGTCCCGCGCCGGGGCAAGTCTCCGCGTTGCCGCCGCTCGTCGGGCGCGCGTATCGCGTGACGGCGGCCGGCGCGGCGGGGCGCACCGTCGCGCAGATCGAGATGACGCATCAGGACTTGATCACCGTCGAGCGCGTGCGGCGCGCGGGCCACGCGCTGGAACCGCGCCCGGACGTGATGCTCGAAGCGGGCGATATCGTGCTCGTCGTCGGGCGACGCGAGGCGATGGCCGGCGCGGCGTCGCACATCGGCGAGGAAGTCGCGGACAGCGACGGCATCAGCATCGTGATGCAAACACGCCAGGGCGTCTTCGCGCGACGCGGCATGAATCACACGACGATCGCCGACGTGCGCGCGACGGTCGACCGCGACATGCGCCACGGCGTCTATTTGCAGGCGATTTCGCGCGCCGGCATGCCGCTGCCCGTGCTGCCGGAAACGCGGCTCGAACATGGCGACGTGCTCACGTTCTACGGCTCGCCGCAGGACACGAAGCGCGCCGTCGACGCAGCCGGCTACGAACTGCCGTACAGCAACAAGACCGATTTCATCTATATGGGCGTGGGCATCGTGATCGGGCTGTTGCTCGGGCTCGTCGTCGTGCGCGTGGGCGGCATTCCGATCACGCTCGGCTCGGGCGGCGGCTGCCTGCTCGCGGGCCTCGTCTTCGGCTGGATGCGCGGCAAGCATCCGATGTACGGCGTCATGCCGCCTGCCGCGTCGCAGTTGCTGAAGGATTTCGGACTCGCGGCGTTTGTCGCGGTGGTCGGGCTGAACTCCGGCTTGCAGGCCGTCGTCACCGTGAAGCAGAGCGGCCTCACGATCTTCCTGCTCGGCGTGTTCGTCACGCTGTTCCCGCTGCTCTTGACGATGCTCTTCGGCCGCTACGTGCTGCGCTACGACAACGCGGCGGTGTTTGCGGGCGCGCTTTCCGGTTCGCGCAGCGCGAACCCGGCGTTCGGCGGCGTGCTCGACAAGGCGGAAAGCCCGGTCCCGACGGCCGCCTTCGCGGTGACGTATGCGCTCGCGAACGTGCTGTTGACGCTGCTCGGGCCGCTCGTGGTTGGGCCGGTGTAAGGGGCTGGTGTAGCGGCTCGGGCGTGCTCCTTGCGCCGTAATCGGCGGGCGAACAAGGAGGCATTTCATGGCGAATACCTTACCCGTCGTGACGCTGCCCGACGGCGAAGCGATCCCGAAACTCGGTCAGGGCACATGGGAAATGGGCGAGCGTCCGAACGCGCGCAAGGCGGAAATCGCGGCGCTGCGTGAAGGCGTCGAACTGGGGATGACGCTCATCGACACCGCCGAAATGTACGGCGACGGCGAAAGCGAGAAGCTCATCGCCGAGGCGCTGTCGGACGTGCGCGACGACGTGTTTATCGTGAGCAAGGTGTATCCGCACAACGGCAGCGAGCGCGGCGTGCAGGCGGCGTGTGAGCGGAGTCTGAAGCGGCTGAAGACCGATCGCATCGATCTGTACTTGCTGCACTGGCGCGGCGGCGAAGACTTGTAGGGCGTGGTCGCGGGCTTCGAGAAGCTCCGTCGCGACGGCAAGATTCGGCATTGGGGCGTGAGCAATTTCGACACCGACGACATGGAGGAGCTTTTCTCGCTCGATGGCGGCGATGCCTGCGCGACGAATCAGATCCTCTACAACGTCGCGCGACGTGGGCCGGAGTTCGACTTGCTGCCGTGGCTGCGTCAACGCCGGCTGCCCGCGATGGCGTACAGCCCCGTCGATCATGCGCGGCTGCCGCGCGGCGGCGTGCTCGCGAAGATCGCGGCGGCGCGCGGCGTGTCGGCGTTTCAGGTGGCGCTTGCGTGGGTGCTGCAACAGCCCGACGTCTTCGCGATTCCGAAGGCCGCGGATCTCGCGCATGTGCGGGAGAATCGCGCGGCGGCGGAGTTGCGGTTGTCGGCGGAGGAACTGGCGGAGATCGATGGGGAGTTCGCGCCGCCCACGAGAAAGAGGGGATTGGAAATGCTTTAGTGGCGTTGCTGAAGAACGGCAGCGAGCAGAACAGTCTGTCATCCAGATTATTGCTCGCAGGCAGCAATGCGACGTGACCACCTTGTTGGGTTCAGCGGGCTTTTCAAGAGCGCCCGCTAACCGCTCCTACTCACGAGCACGCATGATGCGCATGCACCGACCCCAGCACCGCCACTTCGGCCGGCGTGCGCCTTAGATCCGCCTCACTGACCTGCTTCGCGTCCGCGAGAAAATCATCGACGATCGACGACACCGTCGTATCCGTCAAACACAGCGACACGCGCCGCGTTTCGTTCGCCGGCATCGACGCGCGTTGCGACAGGAACAGCACGCCGTACTGATACCCGCGCACGATGCCCCGCACCGCGCCGACGCATTGTCCCTGCGCGGCGTTGTCGCCTTTTTGGCCGCACTGCTGCGCGAGCGACCACGCGGAAAAGCTCGGATCGGATGCGCCGGGCGTCGGCGCGGATTGCGCGTGAGCGGCCGTGGCTGCGCAAAGCGCGAGGGAAGCGGCGAGCGAGAGAGCGCGTTTCATCGTGAGTATCCTCTTGTATGAACAGTGAACCGTTGAGAGGCGAAGCGGCGCGCTTTGGTTCCGGCGACCGTTTGCTTCAGGTCACGTTTTCGCGCGATCGCAGCGCTCGCAGTTCAGCGACCGGAATATGGCAATGGATGACGTGACCGTTGCCCGCATCGCGGTTGGGCGGCGTCTCGCGCTCGCAAATCTCGCCGATCTTGCGCGGACAGCGCGTGTGAAACACACAGCCCGACGGCGGATTCGCCGCGCTCGGCAACTCGCCCGACAACCGGATGCGCTGATGCGCCGCGTGCGCGTCGTCGAGCGATGGCGCCGACGACAGCAACGCTTCCGTGTACGGATGCTGCGGCCCGTCGAACACATCGGCGGCGCGGCCGATTTCCATGATGCGCCCGAGATACAGCACGGCGATGCGGTCCGACAGATAGCGCACCACATGCAGATCGTGCGAGATGAACACATAGCTCACGCGCCGCTCGCGCTGCAAGTCGGCGAGCAGATTAAGTATCGCGGCCTGCACGGAGACATCGAGCGCGGAAGTGGGCTCGTCGCAGACCACCACGCGCGGATCGCCCGCGAAAGCCCGCGCAATCGCGACGCGCTGCTTGAGTCCGCCCGACAGTTGCCGCGTGCGCGAGCCGAGATAACGCTCGGGCAGCCGCACCGCTTCGGTCAGCGTATGCAGCCGCCGTTCCTTCGCTTCGCCGTGCAACGCGCCGAGCTTCGCGAGCGACCGCGCAATGAGCCTGCGCACCGAATGCGCGCGGTTCAGCGCCGAATCCGGATTCTGGAAGACGATTTGCAGCGACTTGACCTGCTCGCCGCTGCGCCGCGTGACGCGCTCGGCGAGGCGCTGGCCGTCGAGTTCGAGCGTCGCGCCTTCATCCGGCGAGACGAGGCCGAGTAGCAGTTTCGCGAGCGTCGTCTTGCCGCTGCCGGATTCGCCGACGAGCCCGAGCGTTTCGCCCTGCGCGAGATCGAGCGACACATCGTGCACGGCGCGCACGTCTTCATCGCCGACACGGAAGGTCTTCGACACGTGACGGGCCGACAGCGCGAGCGGCGCGTCCTCGGGCGGCGGCGCGGGCGGCGGCGTTTCGTCGGTCGAGCGAGGCAACAGGTGCGCGCGCTCGTGGTAATGACAGCGCGACATCTGATCGCCGTGAAGCGATGCCACGCGATACGGCGGCGGCGCTTCCTTCACGCAGCGTTCGTCCGCCATCTTGCAGCGCGGCGCGAAGATGCAGCCTTGCGCGACCGATCCCGGCAGCGGCAGCGAGCCGGGAATCGTGTCGAGGCGGCCTGTTTCCTTCGTGCGCGTGCTCGTCGGCAGGCAGCGCAAGAGGCCGACCGTGTACGGATGGCGCGGCTTCGCGAAGACGTCGGCGGTCGCGCCTTCTTCCACCAATCGGCCCGCGTACAGCACGCCGACGCGGTCGCACATGCGCCCGATCACCGCGAGGTTGTGGCTGATGAACAGCACCGCCGTGCCGAGTTCCGCGCGCAACTGCGCGATCAGATCGAGCACTTCGGCTTCGACGGTGGCATCCAGTCCGGTCGTCGGTTCGTCGAGAATCAGCAGTTCGGGATTGCACGCGAGCGCCATCGCGATCACGACGCGCTGCTGCATGCCGCCCGACAATTGATGCGGATAACTCTCCATCACCCGCTCCGGCGACGCGATGCGCACGCGGCGCAGCATGTCGGCGGCGCGGGCGAGCGCGTCGTCGGCGGAGGCGCCCGCCGCTTCGAATGCTTCGGACACCTGACGCGCAATCGTCAGCGATGGATTGAGCGCGCGGCCCGGGTCCTGATAGACCATCGACACGGCGTTGGCGCGCAGCACGCGAAGCGCTTCGGCGGGCAGCGACGCCACATCGTGTCCGCCGACCGTGATGCGGCCCGCCTTCACGCGGCCGTTGCGCGGCAGATAGCGCAGGATCGCGAGCGCGGCCGTCGATTTGCCGCAGCCGGATTCACCGACGAGCCCGTATGCTTCGCCGCGCCGCACGCGCAGCGTCACGTCTTGCAGGACATCGCGGTCGTGCCAGCGCGTGCGATACGCGACCGTCAGGCCGACGACCGTCAGCGCGTCCGTCTCGCTGCCCTTGGCCGCGCCGAACGCGGGGAAGGCCGATGGCGGCGGTCCGTTCATCGGTCAAGCACTCCTTGCACGGCATCCGCGACGAGGTTCACGGCGACGACGAGCGACGCGATCGCCGCCGCGTCGAACACGACCGTCCACCACGCGCCGCCCGCCATCAGCGTGTAACTTTCTGAGAGCGCCAGGCCCCAGTCGGCGGATGGCGGCTGAATGCCGAAGCCGAGAAACGACAGCGTCGCGACCGCGAAGATCGCGTAGCCGAGGCGCACCGTCGCTTCCACGATGATAGGCGGCAGCACGTTCGGCAGAATCTCCGCGAACATGATGTAGAACGCATTTTCGCCGCGCAGTTGCGCCGCGAGCACATAGTCGAGATGCCGCTCGCCGAGCACGGCCGCGCGGACCGTGCGCGCGGTGATCGGTGCGAAGGTGAGGCCGATGACAAGAATCACCGTCGTGTTGCTCGCGCCGACGGCGGCCAGCGCGAGCAGCGCCACGATCACGAGCGGCAACGCGAGCAGCGCGTCGATCGCGCGGCCGACCACGGCATCCACCCAGCCGCCGAAATAGCCGACGACGAGCCCGAGCGCCGTGCCCGCCGCCGTGCCGAGCAGCGTCGCCAAAGGCGCAATCGTGAGAATGTCGCGCGAGCCGACGATCACGCGGGCGAACACGTCGCGGCCGAGTTGATCCGTGCCGAACCAGTGGTCGGCGGAAGGCGGGGTGAGCGAGTTCAACGGATCGGAGGCGTACGGGTCTTGCGGCGTGAGCCAGTGCCCGAACAGCGCGCACGCAACCCAGAACAGCAGGATGAGCACGCCGACATCGAACGTGGCGGAGCGCGCGAGCGCACCGAGGGCGTCGAACCGCTTCGGTTTGACGGCGGCGACCGTGCTCATCGCGCGCCTCCGGTGCGAAGACGCGGATTCAGCACGACGTAGAGCGCATCCGCGATGAGATTCGCCGCCGTGTAGATCACGCCGATGGTGAGCACGCCGGCTTCGAGCATCGGAAAGTCCTTCGCCTTCGCGGCGTTGTAGATCAACGAGCCGATGCCCTGATAGTGAAAGAGCGTCTCCACGACGACGAGCCCGCCGATCATATAGCCGAGTTGCGTCGCGGCGACCGTGACCGTCGGCAGAAGCGCATTGCGCAGCACATGCCGCAGAATCACGACGCGGCGCGGCAAGCCTTTGAGTATCGCGGTGCGGGTGTAGTCGGCGTCGAGCGCCTCGACCGTGCCTGCGCGCGCCATCCGCGCGATATAGCCGAAGAAGACGAAGACGAGCGGCAGCACCGGCAGAATCAGATGCTTCAGTTGCACGAACGCGCTCGCATTGGCGGGCGCGCTCGCTTCGATCGGCAGCCATTGCAGCCACACGCCGAAGATGAGAATCAGCACGATGGACGACACGAACTCGGGCACGACCGTCGCCGTGAGTCCGCCGATGCTGATGAACCGGTCGATCCAGCGCCCCGCGTGCAGCGCCGCGTACACGCCGCCCGCGATGCCGAGCGGCACCACGACCACGAACGCGAGCGCGCCGAGCTTCGCCGAATTCCACAGCGCGCCGCCGATGAACGGCGCGACCGGCGCGCGAAACGCATACGACTCGCCCATGTCGCCGCGCAGAAAGTGCGTGATCCAGCCGGTGTATTGCGTGAGAAGCGGCCGGTCCACGCCCAGTTGATGATTGAGCGCCGCGACGGCGCGCGCATCGGCGAGCGGGCCGAGAATCGCGCGGCCCACGTCGCCGGGCAAGAGTTGGCCGCCCGCGAAGACGATCATCGACAGAAGCCACAGCGTGACGAGCGCGAGCAGCACCCGCACGCCGACGAAGCGCAGCACGCGCCGCGCCTTCGCCGTGCCGTTGCGCTTGCCGCCGATTCCCGCCGGTGACGTGATCGTGCTCAAGCGGCCACCGTCGCGCGGTCGAACCACATCTGCGAAATGGCGTTGAAGCGCACGCCCGACACGTTCGCGCGCGTGACGATCAACTGGTCGTAGAAGTACGGAATCACGACGGGCGTTTCGTCGAGCAGAAGGCGCTGAACCTGGCCGGAGAGCTTCTTCTGCGAGGCCACGTCGAGCGCCGCGACGAACTGCGCGACGAGCTTGTCGTATTCCGCGTTCTTGAAATGCGCGGCGTTCCACGTGCCGCTGCTCGTGAGCGGCGCGTTCAGAAACACGTTCGGCACGCCGCGATGTCCGTAATCCGTGATGCCGAGCGGCGAATCCAGCCAGTCCGACTTGCCGAACGTGCCCGAGCCGTAATACAGGTCCTGGCTCTCCACCTTCAGCGCGATGCGAATGCCGATTGCCTTTGCCGCGTTCTGCACGACCACGGCGAGATCGGGAATCTCCATGTACTTCTCGGTCGTGAGCGTCACGTCGAAGCCGTTGGCCACGCCCGCTTCGCTCATCAGCTGCTTCGCTTTCGCAATGTCGAGATGCCGCTGCGGCACGGTGAGATCGCTCGACGGGAAGACCGGCGCGAACGGGCTGTCGTTGCCGACGACCGCGCGCCCGCGAAACAGGCCCTTCACGATGACTTCGCGATTGATCGCGAGCGCGAGCGCCTGACGCACGCGCTTGTCCTTGAACGCGCCCATGTCGCAGCGCATGTGAATCTGCCGATGCGAACTCGACTTCGCGCCCAGCACCTTGAACTGCGGGTTCGACAGCATCGAGACGCCGCCCTGCACGGTGAAGTCGCCCATCACGTCGGCCTGGCGGCCTTGCATCGCGAGGAGTTGCGCCTGCTGGTCGGCGTAGAACGAAAACTGCACGCGGTCGGGCAGCGACTTGTCGCCCCAGTAGTCCGGATTGCGCACGAACGACGCGCCGACCTTCGGCGTGTACTTTTCCAGCTTCAGCGCGCCCGTTCCCATGAACGACTTCTCGTACGGGCCGCTGAAGTTCGCGGGCAGGATCACCGCGTTGTAGTTGTCGGAGGAAACGTAGTACGGAAAATTGCCGTTCGGCGCGTCGAGATGAAACTCGACAGTGTGATCGTCTACCGCTTTCGCCGAATCCTTCGACAGCACGCCCTTCAGCACCGAGAGTGCCGCCGAGCCCGCGCCCGGATCGGCCAGGCGGTTGAAAGTCGCCGCGACGTCTTTCGCGGTCATCGGCTGGCCGTCGTGGAACTTGACGTTCGGGCGCAGTTTGAAGGTCCAGACATCGCCCGTTGCGTTCGACGACCACGAGAGCGCGAGGGCAGGGCGCAGCGTGAGCGTCTCGCTGTCGTCGTCGATCAGGAATTCGCCCGTCTGATTGATGAGCACGAGACCGGCCGCATCGGTGACGGTGAGCGGATCGACCGCGCCCGCAGGCGTCATGTGCGCGACGCGGATCGTGCCGCCGGGCTTGCCCGCGCTCTGCGCGCGCGCCGCCGGCATGCCGAAGAGCCCGCCCGCCGACAGCGCGAAGCCGAGCACGCTCGCGTGCCGCAGCAGTTCGCGCCGCGTGAGGCGGCCGGCCATGAACTCGTCGATCGCGTGATTGCCCAGCTCGCCCGCGTTGCCGCGCGCAAGCTCCAGGTGATGCGCGTCCGTCGATGCTTTCTTCATCGGTGATCGTTTCCTGTGCGTGTTGTCGTTGTTCGCCGCGCTTCGCCGAAGTGACGCGAAGTCAGCGCGTCTCGGCGTGGAAGCAAGGAACGCGCCGCTCCGTTCGGCGGCGCGTCAATGTTCGTGCGGATGCTTGTGAATGGGATCGACCCAGAAGACTTCTTCCGGCGTTTCGACCGCGTCGATATTCAGATTCACGACGACCGCTTCGTTGTCGCTGCGCACGAGCACGCATTCGAGCGGCTCGTCTGTGCTCGCGTTGATTTCCTGATGCGGCACGTACGGCGGCACGAAGATGAAATCGCCCGGACCGGCTTCCGCCGTGAATTCGAGGTGCTCGCCCCAGCGCATGCGCGCCTGGCCGCGCACGATGTAGATCACGCTTTCGAGGGCGCCATGATGGTGCGCGCCGGTCTTCGCATTCGGATGAATGGTGACCGTGCCCGCCCAGATCTTCTGCGCCCCGACGCGCGCGGCGTCGATGGCGGCCGCGCGGTTCATGCCCGGCGTCTGCGGCGTGTTGGTGTCGAGCTGATCGCCCTTGATGACCTTGACGCCGTTCTCGCGCCAATCGATATGATGTGCGTCGCTCATGGTGCCTCTGGTCTCTCGGATAGACAAAGTCCGTTGCCGCCGACACCGCGCGAGCAACGGACTTCCGATATTACACGGCGAAGCGCCCAAAGCGGGCGGCGATCATTTCCCCTTCGAGTTGATGATCGCTTCCGACACGTTGTTCGGCGTCTCGGCGTAGTGCTTGAACTCCATCGTGTAGGTCGCGCGGCCTTGCGTCAGCGAGCGCAGCGACGTCGAGTAGCCGAACATTTCGGCAAGTGGCACCTCGGCGCGCACGATCTTGCCGCCGCCGCCCGCGATGTCTTCCATGCCCTGCACGATGCCGCGCCGGCTCGACAAGTCGCCCATCACGTTGCCCATGAATTCCTCGGGCGTTTCCACTTCGACGGCCATCGTCGGTTCGAGCAGCACGGGCTTCGCGCGGCGCATCGCTTCCTTGAAGGCCATCGAGCCGGCCATGCGGAACGCGTTTTCGTTCGAATCGACATCGTGATAGGAGCCGAAGGTCAGCGTCACTTTCGTGTCGACGACCGGATAGCCCGCCAGCACGCCCGACTTGAGCGACTCCTGAATGCCCTTGTCCACCGCCGGAATGTACTCGCGCGGAATCACGCCGCCCTTGATGGCGTCGACGAACTCGTATCCCTTGCCCGGGTCCGGTTCCAGCGTGATGACGGCGTGTCCGTACTGGCCGCGCCCGCCCGACTGCTTGACGAACTTGCCTTCGACATCCGTCACCTTGTTGCGCACGGTCTCGCGATACGCGACCTGCGGCTTGCCGACCGTCGCCTCCACGCCGAACTCGCGCTTCATGCGGTCGACGAGAATTTCGAGGTGCAGCTCGCCCATGCCGGAGATGATGGTCTGGCCGGATTCCTCGTCGGTCGTGACGCGGAACGACGGGTCTTCCTGCGCAAGTCTATTAAGCGCGATGCCCATCTTCTCCTGGTCGGCTTTCGTCTTCGGCTCGACGGCCTGCGAGATCACCGGCTCCGGGAAGATCATCCGTTCGAGAATGATGATGTTGCCCGGATCGCACAGCGTGTCGCCGGTCGTGGCTTCCTTCAGGCCGACCGCCGCCGCGATATCGCCCGCGCGCACTTCCTTGATTTCCTTGCGTTCGTTCGCGTGCATCTGAAGGATGCGCCCAAGCCGCTCTTTCTTTTCCTTCACCGGGTTGTAGACCGTATCGCCCGAATTCACGACGCCCGAATACACGCGGAAGAAGATCAGCTGGCCGACGAACGGGTCGGTCATGATCTTGAACGCGAGCGCGGAGAACGGCTCGTCGTCGCTCGGATGGCGCTCCGCTTCCTGGTCGTCTTCGGTGTGGCCGAGAATCGCGGGGACATCCACCGGCGAGGGCAGATAGTCGATCACCGCGTCGAGCATCGCCTGCACGCCCTTGTTCTTGAACGCGCTGCCGCAAAGCATCGGCACGATTTCGTTCGCGATGGTGCGCTGGCGCAATGCCGTCTTGATCTCTTCTTCGGTCAGGCTTTCGTGGTCTTCGAGATACTTTTCGAGCAGTTCTTCACTCGATTCGGCCGCGGCCTCGACCATCTTCTCGCGCCATTCATGCGCGACGTCCCTGAGATTGTCGGGAATCTCTTCGTACGTGAACTTGATGCCCTGGCTCTCGTCGTCCCAGACGATGGCCTTCATCTTCACGAGATCCACCACGCCCTGGAAATGCTCTTCCGCGCCGATCGGAATCTGGATCGGCACCGCGACGCCTTTCAGACGCTCGCCGATTTGCCGCTGCACGCGGAAAAAATCCGCGCCGACGCGGTCCATCTTGTTGACGAACGCGATGCGCGGCACCTTGTACTTGTTCGCCTGACGCCACACGGTTTCGGACTGCGGCTGCACGCCGCCGACCGAGTCGTAGACCATGCACGCGCCGTCGAGCACGCGCATGGAACGCTCGACTTCGATGGTGAAGTCGACGTGTCCCGGCGTATCGATGATGTTGATGCGATGTTCCGGATAATTGCCGGCCATGCCTTTCCAGAAGGCGGTCGTCGCGGCGGACGTGATCGTGATGCCGCGTTCCTGCTCCTGCTCCATCCAGTCCATCGTCGCCGCGCCGTCGTGCACTTCGCCGATCTTGTGCGTCACGCCGGTGTAGAAAAGGATGCGTTCGGTAGTGGTCGTTTTGCCGGCATCGATGTGGGCGCTAATACCGATATTGCGATAGCGCTCGATGGGAGTCTTGCGGGGCACGTGAACCTCCTGTGGGTAATTGCGACCGCAGTTAGGGCTTCAGCCCTTTACTGCGGTCCCATGCAAAGCTGTCGACCGTATCGGGCTTCAGCCCTTGCTGCGGTCCCATGCAATCTTTTTAGGATAGCGCGTAGACCAGCTTCTTGCAGGAATCTTGCCAGCCCTGCCGAACGTTGCGACAAACGCTTCCGGATTGTCCCGCCGCCGCCCCGCACGGGCGAAAAAAAACGGCGCGTCAGGCGACACGCCGTTTCTATCGTTCATCCAGACTTGCGCTCAGTGCGCGCCCGGCAGTCCCTTGATTCTCATGCCCGGCTTGATGCCCTTGGCCGTGAACCAGCCCTTGCTCATTTCCAGCGCGTACACGCCGTTGTTGCGCGGGCAATGGTTATTCGTGGTTTCGGCATCCATTTCGTCGATGTCGGTGATCGTGCCGTCCGCGCGAATGAACGCGATCGACAGCGGGATCAGCGTGTTCTTCATCCAGAAGCAATGCACGGCGTTCTCGTCGAACACGAAAAGCATGCCTTCGTTCGCGGCGAGTTGCGTGCGATACATGAGACCTTGCTCGCGGTCCGCGTCGTTGGCGGCCACGGCGGCGTCGATCACGAACATGCCGGCCGTGAGCTTCGCGCGCGGAAACTCCGACGGCTGCTTCGCGCCGGGCGGCATCGTCTGGGCCTGCGCGAGCGAAAGCGCGGCGAACGGCAGCAAAATGGCGATGACGAGCGCGCGCAGTCGTCGAATGGCAGTCGCGCGGCGAATCGATTCAGCAAAAGGGAATGGCGCGCGCAACGCGCGCAGAGAAAGCAACAGCGAATTCACACGATGCTCCTTAGAAATCGGTCGTCCGCGCTAAGAAAGAAACAGCAGCCCCGCGCATGTTACTTGAAGCACGACGCGAATGTAAAAAGCGCGAGCGAAGGCGGCGAATGTAGCTCGTGGCGCAAATACGAAACGACGCAAAGGCCGCATGCAAAACAAAAGGGCAGATTGCCATTCGGCGATCTGCCCTTTAACGCCGTGAAGACGGCGGTAATGCTCGTTTTTAGCTTCGCTATACCGCGTCTTACAACGAACTTACTGAGCTGCGGAAGCAGCTTCCGGTGCCGAAGCGGCAGCCTTGTGCGACTTCTTGTGCGACTTCTTGTGCGAGTGCTTCTTGGCAGCCTTGTGAGCCGGTGCCGAAGCAGCCGACGCAGCAGCCGGAGCAGCGGCTTCCGGAGCCGAAGCTTGTGCGAATGCAGCCGTTGCGAACAGGCCAGCGACGAGAGCAGCGATCAGTTTGTTCATTTGTGAATCCTCAGCTTGAGTTAATTAACCAAACGACCCGGTCAATGAGTCATGTCGGTAAACGAGCCATCCACCTTTCGGTTGACAGTCGTATCGGCAAAAACTCGATACGGCTGTGAACGCTTGTTCCTTTCAAAAAGCCTGGAGCACACAGGTTAATCGAAAGGGTGTTTCGTTCATGCCGGATAGCTTTGTGCGGCATCTGTGGCCCTTAACGCGTCGCCGAAAGAGTCGGTTGACGCGATTTCGCAGGGATTCGCTGCCGAGATGCAAAAAATCTTCGCGGGTAGGTACGCGGCTAATCGTGCGTTTACAGCAAAGCGCCGTCGACGATACTTGAATGCGATTCAACGCCATGGCGATTGCGCCGGCACTTCCACGCTTTCGCCGGGCGCGAGCCGCAGCGAGAAGACGTCGAGCGCGCCGATCGACACGCGCACGAGCCGCAGCGTCGGAAAGCCGACTGCCGCCGTCATGCGCCGGACCTGGCGGTTCTTCCCTTCGGTGATGGCGAGCTCGATCCACGTCGTCGGGATGGCGGCGCGATAGCGGATCGGCGGATTGCGCGGCCACAGCCGCTCGGCGTCGTGCTCCGCGACGAAAGCGGCCTTGCAGGGCCGCGTCACGTAATCGCCGAGATCGACGCCTTTCGCGAGACGCGCGAGCGTATCGCCAGTGGGCGCGCCTTCGACCTGCGCCCAATATCGCTTGACGAGCTTGTGGCGCGGTTCCGCGATGCGCGCCTGCAACGCGCCGTCGTCGGTGAGCAGGAGAAGGCCCTCGCTGTCCGCATCGAGCCGGCCCGCCGGATAGACGCCCGGCACCGACACGAAGTCGCCGAGCGACGCGCGCGTTTCGTGCGCGGAGAACTGGCAGATCGTGCCGAACGGTTTATTCAGAGCGATGAGCGGCATCGGCAGACATGCGGAACGGGTGGCAGGCGAGGCACGCCGCGCGGCAAGGCGCCGGGGCGTGAATGCGGCATCTTAATGCATAATGGATCGCGATCCGTTTCTCTCATTGCCGCGCCGGCGAGGGCCTTCCGTCCGCCCGCCGTGGATAAAATGAAAGCGCTGGCGCAGCGAGCGTCCGCGCAACCAATCATCAAGTCCGGCCTTCATTGGAGTCGACCATGTCGTATCAGCACATCCAGGTTCCGGCGGGCGGTGAAAAAATCACCGTCAACGCGGATTTCTCGCTCAACGTTCCGGATCAGCCGATCATTCCGTACATCGAGGGCGACGGCACGGGCGTCGATATCACGCCGGTCATGCTCAAGGTGGTGGATGCGGCAGTCGAGAAGGCGTACGGCGGTAAGCGCAAGATTCACTGGATGGAGATCTTCGCGGGCGAAAAGGCCACGCGCGTCTATGGTCCGGACGTCTGGCTGCCGGACGAAACCCTCGACGTCGTGAAGGAATACGTCGTTTCGATCAAAGGACCGCTCACGACGCCCGTCGGCGGCGGCATCCGTTCGCTGAATGTTGCGCTTCGGCAGCAACTCGACCTATATGTCTGCCTGCGCCCGGTGCGCTACTTCAAGGGCGTGCCGTCGCCGCTGCGCGAGCCGGACAAGGTGGACATGGTGATCTTCCGCGAGAACTCGGAAGATATTTACGCGGGCATCGAATGGCCGGCCGAATCGGCGGAAGCGAAGAAGGTGATTGCGTTCCTGCGCGATGAAATGGGCGTGAAGAAGATCCGCTTCCCGGAGTCGTCCGGGCTCGGCATCAAGCCGGTGTCGCGCGAGGGCACGGAGCGGCTCGTGCGCAAGGCGATTCAATACGCGATCGACAACAACCGGCGCTCGGTCACGCTCGTGCACAAGGGCAACATCATGAAGTTCACCGAAGGCGCGTTCCGCGACTACGGCTACGCCCTCGCGCAAAAGGAGTTCAACGCCGAACTGATCGACGGCGGCCCGTGGATGAAGGTGAAGAACCCGAAGACGGGCGCGGATGTCGTCGTGAAAGACGTGATCGCCGATGCGTTCCTTCAGCAGATCCTGCTGCGTCCGGCCGAATACGACGTGATCGCCACGCTCAACCTGAACGGCGATTACATCTCGGATGCGCTCGCGGCGCAGGTCGGCGGCATCGGCATTGCGCCGGGCGCGAACATGTCGGACTCCGTTGCAATGTTCGAGGCCACGCACGGCACCGCGCCCAAGTACGCCGGTAAGGATTACGTGAATCCGGGCTCGGAAATTCTGTCCGCCGAAATGATGCTGCGCCATCTCGGCTGGACCGAGGCGGCGGATCGCATCATCGCGTCGATGGAGCAGTCGATTCTTTCGAAGCGCGTCACGTACGACTTCGCGCGGCTGATGGAAGGCGCGACGCAGGTGTCGTGCTCGGGATTCGGCGAGGTCATGATCGAGAACATGTGACGCCGTCCTGGCCGCGCACATTCGACGGTCGAGCAAGCATAAAAAAACCCGGCGCGAAGCCGGGTTTTACGGGCTCATGGCACCCGAACGGTCAGGCTGCGTCCTGGATGTTCGATGCCTGCTTGCCCTTCGGCCCCTGGACGATCTCGAAAGTGACCTTTTGGCCTTCCTTGAGCGTCTTGAAACCGTTCATCTGAATCGCCGAGAAATGTGCGAACAGATCCTCGCCGCCTTCGTCGGGCGTGATGAATCCGTAGCCTTTCGCGTCGTTGAACCACTTGACCGTACCAGTAGACATTCGTACTTCCCCTCTAACTCTCGTCGCAACCAGAGCACGCTCGAAAAGCTCGACGGCCCACCCCACAGCGAACCGCCTCCTCCTCACTGCTCCCCTCGGCCTTTTTTGCCCGATGTCCCCGGAAAAAAGTGCCAGTTTGATTGTTAAATCTCTTAAATCGAGTGTCAAGGAATTTTTGGGATGGCCGTTAAGCTCGTTGCAAAGTCCACATTCGTAGGGTAATTCCTGCTTTCCCGTGTGCGCCGCCGTCCAAGCAAGGCATCTTGAAAAGTCGCATAATCGTCTCACTTGTGTGATACGCCCGGCAGCGCGCCACCGTCGTGCGGTTTGTTTTTTTTGAAGCTGTGCGATACTGGATTCGACGAGGTGCAAGCGGGCCGCGCCGAAGGTTGGGCGCCGGCAGGATTCGATGGACGGTCGCTGCGCGACGCGTGTTTTCCAGCCATACCATAGGGCCGTGCGGCCAGTGCTGGAGCGGCAATTGCGAAGGCGTCCGTGTTGTTTAGAATGGGTGTATGGCGATAAATCCCAACAAGCAGGATGGCACGGTACTCGAGCGGCAGGAGCAGAAGCTCAAAAAGCCGGCGATGTACAAGGTGGTGCTGCTGAATGACGACTTCACGCCGATGGAATTCGTCGTGATGATCGTGCAGGAATACTTCAATAAAGATCGTGAGACTGCGACGCAGATCATGCTGAAGGTTCATCGCGAGGGCAGGGGAGTTTGTGGGGTCTACACGCGGGATATTGCGTCGACCAAAGTTGAGCAAGTCGTTAGCCATGCACGGCAAGCGGGGCATCCGCTGCAGTGCGTGATGGAGGAAGCATGATTGCCCAGGAACTGGAAGTCAGTCTGCACATGGCGTTTATGGAAGCACGTCAGGCGCGGCACGAGTTCATAACGGTCGAGCATCTTTTACTGGCCTTGTTGGACAATCCGACCGCGGCTGAAGTGCTGCGCGCCTGCGCAGCAAATATCGAGGATTTGCGTCAGAACCTGCGCAATTTCATTCATGACAACACGCCGACCGTGCCCGGCACGGACGACGTCGATACCCAGCCGACGCTTGGTTTCCAGCGCGTGATTCAGCGCGCGATCATGCATGTGCAATCGACTTCGAACGGCAAGAAGGAAGTGACCGGCGCGAACGTGCTCGTCGCGATCTTCGGCGAGAAGGACTCGCACGCGGTCTACTACCTGCAGCAGCAGGGCGTGACGCGTCTGGATGTCGTGAATTTCATTTCGCACGGCATCGCGAAGACGAACAGCGGCGACGCCGCGAAGGCGAACAGCGAAGCGAATCCGGAATCGGAAGACGCCGCCGCGCAGAAGGAAACGCCGCTCGCGCAATTCACGCAGAACCTGAACCAGCAGGCGAAGGACGGCAAGATCGATCCTTTGATCGGCCGCGAGCTGGAAGTCGAGCGCGTGGTGCAGGTGCTCTGCCGCCGCCGCAAGAACAATCCGCTGCTCGTGGGCGAAGCGGGCGTCGGCAAGACGGCCATCGCCGAAGGTCTCGCCTGGCGCATCACGCGCGGCGAAGTGCCGGACATCCTCGCGGATGCGCAGGTCTACTCGCTCGACATGGGCGCGTTGCTCGCGGGCACGAAGTATCGCGGCGATTTCGAGCAGCGTCTCAAGACGGTGCTGAAGGAACTGAAGGAGCGTCCGCACGCCATTCTGTTCATCGACGAGATCCACACGCTGATCGGCGCGGGCGCGGCATCGGGCGGCACGCTCGACGCTTCGAACCTGCTGAAGCCGGCGTTGTCGTCGGGGCAGCTGAAGTGCATCGGCGCGACCACGTTCACGGAGTATCGCGGCATCTTCGAGAAGGACGCGGCGCTGTCGCGGCGCTTCCAGAAGGTGGATGTCACCGAGCCTTCCGTCGAGCAGACGGTCGCGATTCTGCGCGGTCTCAAGTCGCGCTTCGAGGAACACCACGGCGTGAAGTACTCGTCGGGTGCGCTTTTGGCGGCGGCTGAGTTGTCGGCGCGCTTCATCACGGACCGTCATCTGCCGGACAAGGCGATCGACGTGATCGACGAAGCGGGCGCGGCGCAACGCATTCTGCCGAAGTCGAAGCAGAAGAAGACCATCGGCAAGAGCGAGATCGAAGAGATCATCTCGAAGATCGCGCGCGTGCCGGCGCAAAGCGTGTCGCAGGACGATCGCAGCAAGCTGCAGACGCTGGACCGCGATCTGAAGGCCGTCGTGTTCGGTCAGGATCCGGCCATCGACGCGCTGTCGGCGTCGATCAAGATGGCGCGCGCGGGTCTCGGCAAGACGGACAAGCCGATCGGCGCGTTCCTCTTCTCCGGCCCCACGGGCGTCGGCAAGACGGAAGTGGCGAAGCAGCTCGCGTTCACGCTCGGCATCGAACTGCTGCGCTTCGACATGTCCGAATACATGGAGCGCCATGCGGTGAGCCGGCTGATCGGCGCGCCGCCGGGCTACGTCGGTTTCGATCAGGGCGGCCTGCTGACCGAGGCCGTCACGAAGAAGCCGCATTGCGTGCTGCTGCTGGACGAAATCGAGAAGGCGCACCCGGACATCTACAACGTGCTCTTGCAGGTGATGGACCACGGCACGTTGACGGATAACAACGGGCGCAAGGCGGATTTCCGTAACGTCATCATCATCATGACGACGAACGCGGGCGCCGAGGCGATGGGCAAGGCGGTGATCGGTTTCACGTCGCGCCGCGAGTCGGGCGATGAAATGGCCGACATCAAGCGCATGTTCACGCCGGAGTTCCGCAACCGTCTGGATGCGATCATCAGCTTCCGCTCGCTGGACGAGGAAATCATCCTGCGCGTGGTCGACAAGTTCCTCATGCAACTGGAAGATCAGCTGCACGAGAAGAAGGTCGATGCGGTGTTCACGGATGCGCTGCGCAAGCACCTGGCGAAGCACGGTTTCGATCCGCTGATGGGCGCGCGTCCGATGCAGCGTCTCATTCAGGACACGATTCGCCGCGCGCTCGCCGACGAGTTGCTCTTCGGCAAGCTGCTCAACGGCGGCCGCGTGACCGTGGACGTCGATGCGGAAGACAAGGTGCAGCTGACGTTCGACGAGAACTCGGCGCCGCCGCGTAATCCGAATCCGGAAGCGATCGAAGTCGACTGATCGTGAGTTAGCCTCAAAGAAAAACGGCGCGTTCTTTCGAGAACGCGCCGTTTTTTTGGGCTTCGGAAAGCTCAGTGCTTGCCCGTGCTGCCGAATCCGCCCGCGCCGCGTTCGCTCGCCTCGAAGTCATCGACGATATTGAACTGCGCCTGCACCACCGGCACGATGACCAGTTGCGCGAGCCGTTCCATCGGATTCAGCCTGAACGCGGTGTCGCCGCGATTCCACGTCGAAACCATCAGTTGCCCTTGATAATCGGAATCGATCAGGCCGACCAGATTGCCCAGCACGATGCCGTGCTTATGACCGAGACCCGAGCGCGGCAGAATGAGCGCCGCATAGCCGGGATCGGCGAGGTGGATGGCGAGGCCGGTGGGCACGAGCACCGTCTGATGCGGCTCGATGACGAGCGGCGCATCCAGACACGCGCGCAGGTCGAGGCCGGCGCTGCCGGGCGTAGCATAAGCGGGCAGGAAATCGCGCATGCGCGCGTCGAGAATCTTGACGTCGAGTTTCATGGTCAGGCTGAACGGCCGAGCGCGAACGCGTCGGCGAGGAGTTGATAGGACCGCGTGCGTGCGGCGTAGCTGCCGGCGACCGTCAGAACGATCAGTTCGTCGGCGTCGAATTGTTCTTGCAGCGCGTGAAGCTTTTCGGTGACGCGCTCCGGCGTGCCGATGATGCTGCGCGCCTTCTCATGCGCGATCACCGCCCGCTCGCGCTCGCCGTATTGCTGCGCGACGCCCTGCGCGATCGACGGAATCGGCTGGTTCAGGCCATACGCCATCTGCACGCGACGCAGATCGACGGCCTTCTCCAGTGCCACGGCTTCGTCTTCGGTATCGGCGCAGATGGCGAACACCGCCGCCGCGAGATACGGCTTCTCTTCGTGACCCGCGACGAACCGCTCGCGATACGCCTCCGCCACGTGATGCCCCATGTGCGCGTTGATGAAATGCGCGAACGCGAAACGGATGCCGAGTTGCGCGGCGAGCAGACCGCCGAAATCGCTCGATCCGAGCATCCACAGTTCGGGGCGCGTGTCGATCTGCGGTTGCAGCAGCACGCCTCTGGCGAGCGAATCGTCGGGAATCTTGCCGTCGAAGAGCGCGATCAGTTCGGCCACTTGCTGCGGAAAGATATCGCCGCGATTGTACGACCCGGCAGCCACTGCCTGCGCGGTCCGCATGTCGCCGCCCGGCGCGCGGCCGACGCCCAGATCGACGCGATTCGGGAACAACGCCTCCAGCATCAGGAACTGCTCGGCGACCTTGAACGGGCTGTAGTACGGCAGCATGACGCCGCCCGAGCCGATGCGAATGCGCTTCGTCAGACTGCCGATACGCGCGAGCATCACTTCCGGGCACGGGTTCGACACGCCGTACAGGCCGTGATGCTCCGCGCACCAGTAGCGCGTGTAGCCGAGATCGTCGGCGAGTTGCGCGAGGTCCAGCGTCGCGGCGATGGCGTCCGCCGTCGTGTGGCCGTGGATGACCGGCGTCTGGTCGAGAACGGATAACTTCGTCATGTCGAGCCTACGAGAGAAGCGAGCCGCCGCTCGGCGCGCGCTTGGCGATTTCCGCGATCAGCGTGCGCGCGAGCGACTGTTTATCGGCGCGCGGCAACGGCGTTCTGCCCGATGCCTCGAAGAGCACGACTTCGTTGTCGTCGCGGCCGAAGGTGAGCGGCCCGAGATTGCCGATCAAGAGCGGCACGTTCTTGCGCTTGCGTTTTTCCTCGCCGTGCAAGTCGAGGTCGCCGCTTTCGGCCGCGAAGCCGACGCAATACGGCGGATTCGGCAGGTTTGCGACCGAAGCGAGAATGTCCGGATTCTCGACGAAGTTGAACGCCGGCAACGCATCGCCCGACTTCTTGATCTTGTGCTCGCTCGCGTGATCGACGCGCCAGTCCGCCACCGCCGCCACCGCGATGAAAATCTCGGCATCGGACGCGGCCTGCATGACGGCATCGTGCATCTGCTGCGCGGTCTGCACGTCTTCGCGATAGACGCCCCACGGCGTGGGCAGCGCAACCGGCCCGGCGACGAGATGCACGTCCGCGCCCGCCTGCGCCGCCGCGCGCGCGAGCGCGAAGCCCATCTTGCCCGACGAGCGATTCGTGAGGCCGCGCACCGGATCGAGCGGCTCGAACGTCGGGCCGGCGGTAATCAGCACGCGGCGGCCGCGCAGAATCTTCGGCTGAAATGACGCGCAGATCGCTTCGAACGCGGCTTCCGGCTCGATCATGCGACCGTCGCCGACTTCGCCGCACGCCTGCGAGCCCGAATCCGGCCCGAGCACTTCCACGCCGTCCGCGCGGATCTGCGCGACGTTGCGCTGAGTCGCCGGGTTCTGCCACATCTGGCGATTCATTGCGGGCACGACGAGCAGCGGACAATCACGCGCGACGCAGAGCGTGGAGAGCAGGTCGTCGCACATGCCGTGCGCGAGCTTCGCGATGAAATCGGTCGAGGCGGGCGCGATGACGATGGCATGCGCCTCGCGCGACAAATCGATATGCGCCATGTTGTTCGGCATGCGCGCATCCCATTGCGACACATACACGGGACGGCCGGACAGTGCCTGCATGGTGACGGGCGTGATGAATTCCGTGGCCGCTTCCGTCATCACGATCTGCACGGTCGCGCCTGCCTTCACGAGTAGCCGCGTGAGCTCCGCGATCTTGTAGCACGCAATGCCGCCGGTCAGTCCCAGCACGAGATGTTTGCCTGCGAGTTCCAACTTGCCTCCGTCGCAAAAAAAACGCGGCTCCGCAAAGGGAGCCGCGCCTGAGCACATCACTTCGAGCCGCGTACGCGCCGCAGTTCGTCGAAAATCAGCAGCACCGCGCCGACCGTGATCGCGCTGTCAGCGAGATTGAACGCCGGCCAGTGCCACGTCTTCACGTGGAAGTCGAGAAAGTCGATCACATGACCGTAAGCCAGCCGGTCGATCACGTTGCCGATCGCGCCGCCCATGATGAGCGCGAGCGCCGTGCAGAAGAGCCGCTGCGCCGAATGCTTCTTGAGCAGATAGCAGATCACGGCCGCCGCCACGACGCCCAGCGCGGTGAACGCCCAGCGCTGCCAGCCGCCCGCCGCCGCGAGAAAGCTGAACGCGGCGCCGCGGTTATAGACGAGCAGCAGATTGAAGAAGGGCGCCAGCGCGTGCGGCTCGCCGTACGCGAACACCTTCTGCACTGCGATCTTCGTCAACTGGTCGAACAGAATCACGATGAGCGCAACGCCGATCCACGGCGCGAGCGAACCGCTCGAAGTACTTTGTTTCGCCATAGTCCTTGCCATTATGCTGCGCCTCGCGTTTCGCCAGCGCCGAAGAGGTTGGAGAAGCAGCGGCCGCAGAGACCCGGATGCTCAGGGTGCGAGCCGACGTCGGCGCAGTAGTGCCAGCAGCGTTCGCACTTCAGGTAGCGGGACGCGGCCACATCGACGCCTTCTTCGGCTTCGCTCGCCACACGCTCGACCGACGCCTGCGACGTGATGAGCACGAAGTGCAGCGCATCGCCGAGGCTCGCTAGCGCGTCATAACGCGCGCCGCTCGCGCGGACCACGACTTCCGCCTGCAACGACGAGCCGATCAGGTTCGCCGTGCGCGCTTCTTCCAGCGCCTTCGTCACGTCGCCGCGCGCCGAGCGGATCAGCGACCACTTGTCCAGCAACTCACCGCCGTTCGGAATGTCCGGGTACGTCGCGTAGACCTCGGCGAAGATCGTGTCCTGGCCGGGCTTCAGCACCTTGTACGCTTCTTCCGCCGTGAACGAGAGATACGGCGCGACGAGTCGCAGCAAGCCATGCGCGATGTAGAAGAGCGCGGTCTGCGCGCTGCGGCGCTCGCGCGAATCGGGCTTCGTCGTGTAGAGACGGTCCTTCAGCACGTCGAGATAGAAGCCGCCCAGGTCCTCCGAGCAGAACGTCGCGATCTTCGCGACGACCGGATGGAACTCGTACTTCTCGTAGTGCGAGAGCGCGTCGTCCTGCAAATTGCGCGTGAGCGCCACGGCGTAACGGTCGATTTCGAGCCAATCCGCGACCGGCACCGCGTTCTTCTCAAAGTCGAAGTCCGAGAGATTCGCGAGCAGGAAGCGCAGCGTGTTGCGGATGCGGCGATACGTCTCCGTCACGCGCTTGAGAATTTCCTCGGAGATGGCGAGCTCGCCGGAATAGTCCGTCGACGCGATCCACAAGCGGATGATTTCCGCGCCGAGGCGGTTCGCCACTTCGTGCGGATCGACGCCGTTGCCGAGCGACTTCGACATCTTGCGGCCTTCGCCATCGACGGTGAAGCCGTGCGTGAGCAGCGCGTCGTAGGGCGGACGGCCGTCGAGCATCGAAGCCGTGAGCAGCGACGAATGGAACCAGCCGCGATGCTGGTCCGAGCCTTCCAGATACAGATCAGCCGGGAATTGCAGCTCGTCCTTGTGCGAGCCGCGCAGCACGTGCCAGTGCGTCGTGCCGGAGTCGAACCAGACGTCGAGCGTGTCGCGGTTCTTTTCGTACATGTTGGCGTCGTCGCCGATCAACTCGCGCGCGTCGAGCGTTTGCCACGTCTCGATGCCGCCTTGCTCCACGCGCTTCGCCACTTCCTCCAGCAATTCGATGGTGCGCGGATGCAGTTCGCCCGTTTCCTTGTGCACGAAGAACGCCATCGGCACGCCCCATTGACGCTGACGCGAGAGCGTCCAGTCCGGACGGTTCGCGATCATGCTGAAAAGGCGCTGCTTGCCCCACGACGGATAGAACGCCGTGTTCTCGACGCCTTCGAGCGCGGTTTCGCGCAGCGTCTTGCCGCCGTCTTTCGGCGTGACGTCCATGCCCGCGAACCATTGCGACGTCGCGCGATAAATGATCGGCGTCTTGTGACGCCAGCAGTGCATGTAGCTGTGCGTGTACTTCTCGGTCTTGAGCAGCGACCCGGCGTTGTTGAGCGCTTCCACGATTTCGGGATTCGCCTTCCAGATCGACAAGCCGCCGAACAGCGGCAGCGATTCGATGTAGCGGCCATCGCCCATCACGGGGTTGATGATGTCCGAATCCGCCATGCCGTGCGCCTTGCACGATACGAAGTCTTCCACGCCATAGGCCGGCGACGAATGCACGACGCCCGTGCCGCTTTCAGTCGTGACGTACTCGCCGAGATAGACGGGCGACGTGCGCTTGTAGCCCGGATGCGCCGCCGCGAGCGGATGATGGAAGCGCACGTTGGCGAGCTTCGCGCCGGTCGTCGTGGCGATCACTTCACCGGGCAAACCGTAGTTCTGCAAACACGCTTCGACGCGCTCGGCCGCGAGAATCAGCAAGCCGCGCGGGGTATCGACGAGCGCGTACACGATCTCCGGATGGACGTTGAGCGCCTGGTTCGCGGGGATGGTCCACGGCGTCGTCGTCCAGATCACGATGCCGCCTTCCGTCTTCGGCAGCGCGGGCAGGCCGAACGCCTGCGCGGTCTTTTCCGGTTCCGCGAACGGGAACAGCACGTCGATCGTCGGATCGGTCTTGTCCTTGTACTCGACTTCCGCTTCGGCCAGCGCCGAGCCGCAGTCGAAGCACCAGTTCACGGGCTTCAGGCCACGGAACACGAAGCCCTTTTCCATGATCTTCGCCAGCGCGCGGATTTCGCCCGCTTCGTTGACGAAGTTCATCGTCTTGTACGGATTGTCCCAGTCGCCGAGCACGCCCAGACGCCGGAAGCCGACCTTCTGCTTCTCGATCTGCTCGCTCGCGTAGGCGCGCGCCTTCTGCATGACTTCGGCGGCGGGCAGCGACTTGCCGAACTGCTTCTCGATCTGGATTTCGATCGGCATGCCGTGGCAGTCCCAGCCCGGCACGTACACGGCGTCGAAGCCCGCGAGATTGCGCGCCTTCACGATCATGTCCTTCAGGATCTTGTTGACCGCGTGGCCCAAGTGGATGTCGCCGTTCGCATACGGCGGGCCGTCGTGCAGGATGAACTTCTTGCGGCCGCGGCTCGCCGCGCGGATTTTCTCGTAGACCTTGTTCTCCTGCCATTCCTTGACCCACGCGGGTTCGCGCTTGGGCAGATCGCCGCGCATCGGGAACGGCGTGTCGAGCAGGTTGACCGGGTACTTCGAGGAGGCTTTCTCTTTCTTGTCGCTCATGGGTGACTCAGTGAATTCGGTGAGACGGCGCGTTGGCGCGCGATGATTCGGAGGCGGGGCAGCGGGCGATGCGCGCATGGATCATGCGGCACGGCGCGCTCACCTAATTCGGTCGGTGGCCGAAATGGCGAAGCCCGTCGCGCGGCTGCCGGCGTTGCTGGCGGGCGGCAGGCCGAAGTAGGCGCGCGCGTTGTCGACGTCCCTCGCGATGGCGGCGGACAGCGTTTCGAGGTCGACGTACTTCTCCTCGTCGCGCAGCTTCTTCAGAAACTCCACGCGCACGAGCTTGCCGTACGCGTCGCCGTGCCAGTCGAGCACGAAGACTTCGAGCAGCACGCGGCCGGAATCGTCCACGGTCGGACGCAGGCCGAGGCTCGCGACGGCGGGCAGCGGTTCGTCCGCCAGGCCGTGCACGCGCACGACGAAAATGCCCGCGAGCGCCGGGCGCTTGTGGGCAATCGGAAGGTTGAGCGTGGGAAAGCCGAGATCGCGGCCGAGCTTCGCGCCATGCACGACGTGGCCGCTGATGATGTACGGACGCCCGAGCGCGACGTTCGCGGCGTCGAGATCGCCCGCGACGAGCGACGCCCGCACCGACGAGGACGAAATGCGCGCGCCGTTCGGATGCGCGACGGTGGCCATCTGCTCGACTTCGAAGCCGTACTTGTCGCCTGCGGCCTTGAGGGAATCGAAATTGCCCGCGCGTTTCGCGCCGTAGCAGAAGTCGTCGCCGACCATGACCCAGCGCGCGTGCAGGCCGTCGACGATGACGTTCTTCACGAACGTGTCCGGCGGCTGGCTCGCGAACGTGTGATTGAAATGCTCGACCACCACGCGGTCGACGCCGTTCGTGCGCAGCGCTTCCAGCTTGTCGCGCAGCATGGCGATGCGCGGCGGCGCGCCGGCCGGATTGAAGAACTCGCGCGGATGCGGCTCGAAGGTCATCACGCAGACCGGCAGCCCGCGCGCGTCCGCAGCGGCCCGCACGCGCGCGAGCAGCGCCTGGTGCCCGCGATGGACACCGTCGAAGTTGCCGATGGTCAGTGCGCAGGGCGCCCGGCTTTCGGCATTGGGGAGGCCGCGAAAGACTCTCACGATAGGCGTTGGTCGGTGGGAGGGCTGATGCTGCAAAGCGTTCGATTATAAACGCTCGCACGGATGCACGGGCGCGCGTGCCGGGCAGCGGCGCCGGAGCGCCCGGCGCGCCGCCGTCGTCTTACTGGCACGATTTTCGCCGTCCTCGGAATGATAAAATCCGCGGATGAAAAAAATCGTCATTCTGATCTCCGGACGCGGGAGCAACATGGAGGCCGTCGTGCGTGCTTGCGCGCGCGAGGGCTGGCCGGCGCGCGTCTGTGCGGTCATTTCGAACCGGCCCGATGCCGCCGGGCTCGGCTTCGCGGCCGCGAACGGCATCGAGACTGTGGTCGTCGATCATCGCGAATTCGACGGCCGCGAAGCGTTCGACGCCGCGCTCGCGCGTGAAATCGATCGCTTCGAACCGGATTGCGTCGTGCTGGCCGGCTTCATGCGCGTGCTAACCGATGCGTTCGTCGAGCGCTACGCCGGGCGCATGCTGAACGTGCATCCGTCGCTCCTGCCGTGCTTTGCCGGTCTGCGCACGCACCAGCAGGCGCTCGATGCCGGCGTGCGCGTGCACGGCGCGAGCGTGCATTTCGTGACGGCGAAGCTGGATCACGGGCCGATCGTCGCGCAGGGCGCGGTGCCGGTCATCGCGGGCGACGACGCCGCTGCGCTCGCCGCGCGCGTGCTCGCTGTCGAACACATCATTTACCCGCGCGCGGTGCGCTGGTTCGTGGAAGGGCGTCTTTCTATCGAGGGCGAACGAGTCGCCCTCACGCCGTCTGAGCCGCAGTGGCTCTTTGCCGACATTGCCGGGGAGGGCGCATGAGGCTGCATGGATTTCTGATTGGTCAAACCGAAACGTTGCTCGCGGACGTGCTCCGCTTTTCCGGTCCCGCCGATGCGGCGACGAGCCGTTTCTTCCGCGCGCACCCGAAGCTCGGTCACGGCGAGCGCGGCGTGATTGCCGAGGCGGTCTTCGCCGTACTGCGGCGGAAGATGGAGTTCTCGCATCTCGCGGAAAGCGGCACCGGCAATCAGGCGCGGCGTCTCGCGCTGCTCGGGCTGATGCAGACCGCGGGCCTCACCGCGCTCAAGCCGTTCGTCTCGGCGGACGAGCATCAGTGGCTCGCGCAAGTGTCGAAGATCGATCCGGCGAGCCTGCCGGTGCGCGTGCGCACGAACCTGCCGCAGTGGATCTACGACGCGATGGCCAAGCGCTTCGAGCCGGACGAGCTCGCGCAGCTTGCCGCCGCGCTGAACTATCCCGCGCCGCTCGACCTGCGCGCGAATCCGATCAAGGCGAGCCGCGACGTCGTGCGCAAGGCGCTCATCGACGCGGGCATCGACGCGTTCGACATGCCGTTCGCGCCGTTCGGCATCCGCGTGGAAGGCAAGCCCGCGCTCACGCGCCTGCAGCCGTTTCAGGAAGGCTGGATCGAAGTGCAGGACGAGGGCAGCCAGTTGCTGTGCTCGCTGGTGGCCCCGCGACGCGGCGAGATGATCGTCGATTTCTGCGCGGGCGCGGGCGGCAAGACGCTCGCGCTCGGCGCGATGATGCGCTCCACCGGCCGTTTGTATGCCTTCGACGTGTCCGACCGGCGGCTCGCGAAGCTGAAGCCGCGTCTTGCACGCAGCGGGCTGTCGAACGTGAATCCGGTGCTGATCGACAGCGAACACGACGCGAAGATCAAGCGCCTCGCGGGCAAGATCGACCGCGTGCTCGTCGATGCGCCGTGCTCCGGCTTGGGCACGCTGCGCCGCAATCCCGACCTCAAGTGGCGGCAGTCGCCCGCGACCGTCGCGGAACTGACGCCGAAGCAGCTTTCGATTCTCACGAGCGCCGCGCGGCTCGTGAAGGCGGGCGGCCGTCTCGTCTACGCGACGTGCAGCATGCTCGAAGCGGAGAACGAAGGCGTCGTCGCGCAGTTCCTGGAAACGCATCCGAACTTCCGCGTGGTGCCCGCGCGCGACGTGCTGGCCGAGCAGCGCATCGAACTCGACACGGGCGAGTATCTGTCGCTGTGGCCGCACAAGCACGGCACGGACGGCTTCTTCGCGGCCGTGCTGGAGCGCGTGCCCGGTGCGAAGGCGCAAGCGGCAGAAGAAGGCGCCGGGGAAGTAAGCGCTTAAGCGCGCGATGCAGAACCGCTTCCTGAGCCACCTGTCGGAACGGCTCGTCCGGGACTTCGGCGAGCCGGAAGTGCTGTGGCAAGTCGGCGCGCTGATCGCGCTCGTCGCCATCGCGTGGTGGTGCGCGGGTTTCTTGCGCAAACAGCTCGACGCGCGGCGGCAGTCGCGCTTCGAAGCCGTCCGCTTCGGCGCGGAGAGTCTCAACAAGGCGCTGTTTCCGCTGCTCGGGACCGTCTTCGTCTCCGTCGCGCGACTGGCGCTCGCGCCCATCATGCACACGGCGCTGCGGCAACTCGCGCTGGTGCCGCTGTGCGGCATCACCGTGATTTACACGATGTTCTACGCGGTGCGCCGCGTGTTCAGCAAGAGCGCCACGGGCGGCGCGGACCACGAGGCCGGCGCGCTGCTGTTTCTGTTCGAGAAAGTCGTGACGGTGCTCGTCTGGGTCGCGATGCTGCTCACGGTGATGGGCATTCAGGACGACGTCGTGCGCTGGATGGCGAGCGTGCGCTTCAACTTCGCCAACGCACACATGACGCTGCTCTCGCTCGCCTCGGGCGTGCTCTGGGTGTGCGTGACGCTGATCGTCGCGATGTGGGCCGGCGCGCTGCTCGACGACCGCCTCATGCGTTCGCGCTCGCTCGACGCGAATCTCAAAGTGGTGCTCGGGCGCGTCGCGCGGGCACTACTGATTCTCGCGGCGATTCTCGTGAGCCTGTCTATCGTCGGCATCGACATCACGGTGCTCGGCGTGTTCGGCGGCGCGCTCGGCGTCGGGCTCGGCTTCGGCTTGCAAAAGATCGCCAGCAATTACGTGTCGGGCTTCATCATTCTGCTCGACCGGTCGCTGCGGCTCGGCGACATGATCAACGTCAGCGGCTTTCAGGGCACCGTCACGCAGATTCGGACGCGATACACCGTCGTGCGCGGGCTGGACGGCATCGAAACGTTGATTCCGAACGAAAAGCTGATTACCGATGTCGTACAGAATCACTCGTCGTATCTGACGCGCGGCAACGCGAAAATCGCGGTGCAGGTGAGTTATCGCTCGGACGTGGAACGCGCGATGCGACTTCTCGTCGAAGCAACGTACGGCGTCGAGCGTGTGTTGCAGGATCCGGCGCCCGCGGCGCTGCTCGCGAGTTTTGGCGCGGACGGCATCAATCTGGAACTGAGCTTCTGGATCGAGGACGCGGCGAAGGGCACGGGCGGCGTTAAGTCGCAAGTCAATCGCAGCGTGTGGCGTTTATTCTGCGAGCATAGCATCGAGATTCCGTACGCGCAGCGCGAAGTGCGAATCGTCGGCGGTGCGGCAAGCGAATCGGTAGGAAATGCCGGTTTTCCTGGCGATGCACCCTCGTCAACGGCTGGAAGCGCCGCCTGAAGCAACGGCAGTGCGCCATTCCTTCCGTTTTTGCAAGGGTGACGCAAGTTTTGGCCGCGTGAGATTTTTCTCGTAGGGCCGAGATTCAAAAAAATTCACCTTTACGACAACGACTTGGAACGCATGCAGTAGAATGCGATCGAACTTCGGCGCTGACCTTTCACGCGCCCGACATGCGGCGATAAGTCGATTCTTGACATTCTTCGTCGGCCATTTTTTCCGAATTTCACAGCTACATAGGTAAATTGCCTTGCTGAATTCCTCCCTCGAATTTCTCGCCAACGGATTGCTGGACTTCTCCTGGTGGCAGATTCTGTTGTTCACGCTGGCGATGACGCACGTCACCATCGCGGGCGTCACCATTTATTTGCACCGCTGCCAGGCGCATCGCGCGCTGGACCTGCACCCCATCGCAAGCCACTTCTTCCGCCTGTGGCTGTGGATGACCACCGGCATGCTGACCGGCCAGTGGGCGGCCATCCACCGCAAGCACCATGCGAAGTGCGAGACCGAAGAAGATCCGCACAGCCCGCAGACGCGCGGCATCTGGAAGGTGCTGCTGGAAGGCGCGGAACTGTATCGCGCGGAAGCGAAGAACGAAGAAACGCTGCGCCGCTTCAGCCACGGCACGCCGAACGACTGGATGGAGCGCAACGTGTACACGCGTTATCCGATCCTCGGCATCAGCATCATGATGGTCATCGACGTGGCGCTGTTCGGCATCGTCGGGCTGTCGGTGTGGGCCGTGCAGATGATCTGGATTCCGTTCTGGGCGGCGGGCGTCGTCAACGGTCTCGCGCACTTCTGGGGTTATCGCAACTTCAATTCGAGCGATGCGAGCACGAACATCTTCCCGCTCGGCATCCTGATCGGCGGCGAAGAGTTGCACAACAATCACCACACGTACGCGACGTCGGCGAAGCTCTCGAGCAAGTGGTACGAGTTCGATATCGGCTGGCTGTACATCCGCATTCTGTCGGCAGTTGGGCTCGCGAAGGTGAAGAAGCTCGCGCCCACGCCGCGCCTGTCGGAATCGAAGTCGGTGCCGGATCACGATACCCTGCAAGCCGTGCTCGCGAACCGTTACGAAGTCATGGCGCGTTACGGCAAGGCGCTCAAGCGTGCGTACAAGCAGGAACTCGTCAAGCTGAAGGAAGCCGGCGCGCGCGAGAAGTATCAGCTGATGCGCGGCGCGCGCAAGTGGTTCCACAAGGACGAAGACGGCCTGAACGAACCGCAGCGTCAGCAACTGCCGGAACTGTTCTCGGACAACCAGAAGCTGCGCACCTACATCGAACTGCGCAAGGATCTGGCGGCGATGTGGGACCGCTCGAACGCATCGCGCGAGCAACTGCTGGCGCAGTTGCAGGACTGGTGTCATCGCGCGGAACAAAGCGGCATCAAGGCGTTGCAGGACTTCGCGTTGCGTCTGCGCCGCTACGCCCTGTAAGCGATATCCGCTAAAATTCGAAGACGTCACAAGACCCCGCTCTGGCGGGGTTTTTGTTTTTGGGCGACGGATTTTCGCTGGATTCGGCAGGAGACAGGGGACATGCAGGCGATCAAAAGCGTCGAGTACGACCGGCCGCAAGGGCTGACGTGTGGAGTAGGCGAGGCGTGGGCGCGCGTGCCGCAGGCGCCGTCGCCGGAGGAAAAGCGCGCGTTGAAGGAGCGCATTCGCGCGCTGTTGCGGCGGGAACAGGCCGTATTGGTCGCGCACTACTACGTCGATGCGGAGCTACAGGAACTCGCGGACGAAACAGGCGGCTGCGTCGCCGATTCGCTCGAAATGGCGCGCTTTGGCCGGGATCATGCGGCAAGAACGCTGGTTGTCGCGGGCGTTCGGTTCATGGGCGAGACCGCCAAAATTCTGAGCCCGGACACGCGCGTGCTGATGCCGGATCTGGACGCCACATGCTCGCTCGATCTCGGCTGTCCCGCCGACGAATTTGCCGCGTTCTGCGACGCGCATCCGGACCGCACGGTCGTCGTGTACGCGAACACGAGCGCCGCCGTGAAAGCGCGCGCTGACTGGATGGTCACGTCGTCCATCGGGCTGGAGATCATCGCGGACTTGCACGCGCGCGGCGAGAAGATTCTGTGGGCGCCCGATCGTCACCTCGGCGGCTACATTCAGAAGAAGACGGGCGCGGACATGCTGCTGTGGCAGGGCTCCTGTCTCGTTCACGACGAGTTCAAGGGCATCGAACTCGACCTGTTGCGCGCGGAGTATCCGGGCGCGAAGATCCTCGTGCATCCGGAGTCGCCGGAAGCGGTTGTGAAGCTGGCCGATGTCGTCGGCTCGACCACGCAGCTGATCGACGCCGCCGTGCGCCTCGACGCGAGCCGCTTCATCGTCGCGACTGATCTTGGCATTCTGCACAAGATGCGGCTCGCCGCGCCGGGGAAGACGTTCATCGAAGCGCCGACGGCCGGCAACAGCGCCACGTGCAAGAGCTGCGCGCATTGTCCGTGGATGGCGATGAACGGTCTCGCCAATCTCGCCGACGTCCTCGAGCGTGGGCATAACGAGATTCACGTCGACGCCGCCATTGGGCAACGCGCGCGCGTGCCGATCGACCGCATGCTCGATTTCGCCGCGCGTCACAAGAAGCGCGTGCAGGCGAGCGGCGATCTGGCGAAGGACAGCGCGTTGTTCTCGAACGTGGGAGCCGCATGATGCCGTACTCACCGATTTTCGACGAAGTCCGATCGCAGTACGGCGAAGCATTCGACGCGGCGCTCGCGCGTAATGTCGCCGATACGCTCGCCGAAGACATTGGCCCCGGCGATGTGACCGGCCGCCTCGTTCCGGCGGATGCGCGGCGCACGGCGCGGATCATCGTGCGGGAAGAAGCCGTGCTGTGCGGCGCGCCGTGGTTCGACGAGGTGATGCGGCGCGTCGACGCGTCCATCGAAGTGGAATGGCAGTATCGCGAAGGGCAGCGCATGGGCGCCGATACGCCCGTCGCGCTGCTGCACGGCCCCGCGCGCTCGCTGCTGACGGCCGAGCGCAATGGCCTCAACTTCCTGCAATTGCTTTCGGGCGTGGCGAGCGCGACGCGCCGTTACGTCGACGCGATCGAAGGCACGCGCGCGCGCATTCTCGATACGCGCAAGACGCTGCCGGGCCTGCGGCTCGCGCAGAAATACGCGGTGCGCGTGGGCGGCGGGGCGAACCAGCGGCTCGCGCTCTACGACGGCATTCTGATCAAGGAAAACCACATCGCGGCGGCAGGCGGCGTCGGCGCGGCCATGGACGCGGCCCTCGCGCTGAACGCGGGCGTGCCGGTTCAGATCGAAGTCGAGACGCTCGCGCAGCTCGAGACGGCGCTCGCGCACCGCGCGGAGTCCATTCTGCTCGACAACTTCACGCTCGACGCCATGCGCGACGCCGTGCGGGTGACGGCGGGCCGCGCATTGCTGGAAGTGTCGGGCGGCGTGAATTTCGAAACCGTGCGGGCGATTGCGAAGACCGGCGTCGACCGCATTTCGATCGGCGCGCTCACGAAAGACGTGCGCGCCACCGATTATTCGATGCGCCTTATCTAGCCGTCAGACCGCGCGCCGCCGCGCCGCCGGCGGCGTCAGCACGGTCGGCAGCGCCTTCGGCAAGGTTTCGGGCCAGTCGCGGCTGTAGTGCAGGCCGCGGCTTTCGCGTCGCGAACACGCGCTTTCGACGATCAGTGACGCCACATCCACCAGATTGCGCAGTTCCAGCAGGTCGCGGCTCACCTTGAAATTCGCGTAGTACTCGTGGATTTCGTCACGCAGGAGCGCAATGCGATGCCGGGCGCGCGCGAGCCGCTTGTCCGTGCGCACAATGCCGACGTAGTTCCACATCAGAAGCCGCAACTCGTCCCAGTTATGCGCGACGACGACTTCTTCGTCGGGATCCGACACGCGGCTTTCGTCCCAGTCGGGCAGGGGCGCGTGGCATCCGGCGGAGAAACCGTCCGCTTCGATGGCCGCCGCCGCCGCTCGGCCGACCACGATGCATTCCAGCAGCGAATTGCTCGCCAGCCGGTTCGCCCCGTGCAGCCCCGTGCACGACGTTTCCCCGACCGCATACAGCCCGGGACGGTCGGTGCGCCCGGCGAGATCGGTCACGACGCCGCCGCAGGTATAGTGCGCGGCCGGCACGACCGGAATCGGCTCTTTCGCGATATCGATGCCGAACTCGCGGCAGCGGGCGAGGATTGTCGGGAAGTGTTCCTCGAGGAACGCGCGCGGCTGGTGGCTGATATCGAGATACACGCAGTCGATGCCGCGCTTCTTGATCTCGAAGTCGATCGCCCGGGCGACGATATCGCGCGGCGCGAGCTCGGCGCGTTCGTCGTGCGCGGGCATGAAGCGCGTGCCGTCCGGCAGGCGCAGCACGCCGCCTTCGCCGCGCACGGCTTCCGAGATCAGGAACGACTTCGCGTACGGGTGAAAGAGGCAGGTCGGATGAAACTGGATGAACTCCATGTTCGCGACCCGGCAGCCCGCGCGCCACGCCATCGCGATGCCGTCGCCGGTCGCGGTGTCGGGATTGGTCGTGTAGAGATAGACCTTGCCCGCGCCGCCCGTCGCGAGGACCGTGTGCGGCGCCTCGATCGTGACGGTGCGGCCGCTTTTCAGGTCGAGCGCGTACAGACCGTGGCAGCGATGGCCCGGCAGCCCGAGCCGGTCGGACGTGATCAGGTCGATCGCGTAGTGGTCTTCGAGAACGGTGATATTAGGATGATTGCGCACGCGCTCGCCGAGCGTCGTGACGACCGCGTGGCCGGTGGCGTCCGCAGCGTGGATGATGCGGCGATGGCTATGCCCGCCTTCGCGCGTCAGATGGAAGCCGAGTTCGGCGGAGACATCGCGCGTGAAGGGCACGCCTTCGTCGATGAGCCATTGAATCGCGGCGCGCCCGTTTTCGACGATGTAGCGCGTCGCCGCTTCGTCGCACAGGCCGCCGCCCGCGATGAGCGTGTCGGCCACGTGGTCGTCGACGCTGTCCGCCGAGTCCAGCACCGCCGCGATGCCGCCTTGCGCCCAGTCGCTCGCGCCTTCGCTCGCCGCGCGCTTCGCGATGATCGCCACGCGCCGCGTCTCGGCGAGATTCAGCGCGACGCTCAGGCCCGCGAGTCCGCTCCCCACGATCGCTACATCGAAGTTCATGCCGCCGTGTCTCCGTCGCTGTCGTTGTCGATAGCCGGCAAGCATAACGCGCGAGCGCCGGAAAACCGCGAAAACCCATGCACGACCATGTGAAACCCGCATGAAAACCGCGCCGCAAAACAAAAAGCCCCGCATGAGCGGGGCTTTTTGCTGTCTTCGTCAGGCACTCAATCTCAAGTGCGGTACGTCTTCCGCGTGAGCGGAACAACGCCGCTTTACTTGATCTTGGTTTCCTTGTACTCAACGTGCTTGCGGACGACCGGATCAAATTTCTTGATCAGCATCTTTTCCGGCATGTTGCGCTTGTTCTTGGTCGTCGTATAGAAGTGACCCGTGCCTGCGGTCGATTCCAACTTGATCTTGTCGCGTGCGCCCTTGGCCATGTGCGTGCTCCTTAGATTTCACCGCGTGCGCGCAGATCTGCGAGCACGGAGTCGATACCGTTCTTGTCGATCAGGCGCAGACCGGCGTTCGAAACGCGCAGACGGACCCAGCGATTTTCGCTTTCAACGAAGAAACGGCGGTTCTGCAGGTTCGGCAGGAAACGACGCTTGGTCTTGTTGTTGGCGTGGGAAACGTTGTTGCCGGACATCGGCCCTTTCCCAGTTACTTGGCATACGCGTGCCATGCGAGCACTCCTAATACAGTCTGATTCCTACGCTCGGCGCAGCGGATGCTGCAAGCCGACCTCTTTTTCCCTGGTTGCCTTTACCGGGAACTTGGCAGCACGGTTATGCCAATGAGGACCGCGTAAGCTCAGAACAGGTGGGTTGAGAAAAGCAAACGCGGATTCTAGCAGGAAAAGCCGTGCGTTATCAAGGCGTTTTGCTCCTTTTCCTATTCGGCAGACCGACCTCAAAGCCAGCGTCACAGCCAACCCTCGCGCGCGAACGAAAAAATGTCATTCGACGCGACGACCATATGATCCAGCAGCTTTACGTCGATGAGCGAGAGCGCGTCCTGGAGCGTGCGCGTGAGCTTGCGGTCGCCCGCGCTCGGCTGGATGCCGCCGGACGGATGATTATGCGCGACGATCAGTCCGGCCGCGTTCAGCGCCAGCGCGCGCTTGACGATTTCGCGCGGATACACGGCCACGCGCGTGAGCGAGCCCCGCGCCTCCTCGCAAATGTCCAGCAACTGGTGGCGCGCGTCGAGATAGATGCAAATGAACACTTCGTTCGGACGCGTGCCGATTTTCAGGCGCAGAAAGTCTTCGACGGCGCCGGGGGAATTCAACAGCATGCGGTTTCGCGCTTTCTCCGCCAGCATGCGCCGGCACAGTTCGGAAACCGCGATGAGCGTCGCCGCGCGCGCCTCGCCGATGCCGCGTTCGGCTTGCAACTCGGCGGCGGATGCATCGAGCATGGCGCGCAGCGAGCCGAAACGCCGCAACAGCGCGCGGGCGACATCGACGGCGGTGCGACCCGGCACGCCGGTGCGCAAGAAAAGCGCGAGCAATTCGGCATCGGCTAGCTTCTCGGCACCCGAACTGAGCAGGCGTTCACGCGGCCGGTCGGCCTTTTCCCATTTCGAGATGGCTAGTGCCGCGAGCCGGACGGTTTCGGAAGTCTCCGATGGCGCGGCGGGAACGGACTCCGCAACAGGCGCGACGTTCGTGCTTGCAACCGGCACCGCATCGGTCGCGGCAACCGACGCACAAACCGACGCACAAACCGGCGCACAAACCGGCGCGACTTCCGGCGCAGTATCCAGCGAGACGACGCCCGTCATCGCCCGCTCCGAAGAGACCGCGTTCCGCGCGCCGCCGCACCAACGCCGCACGTGCCTGACGCGTCGCCGGACCACTCTGTCTTACAATAGCGGTTTTGGCGCCCGTTTCGACCCTGCGCCCCGCGGTTCGCAGCTTCGCGCCGACGAGCCGCCGCTCGCCCGGCCCACGCCGCGCTTTCGACTGAACCGCCACATCCAATACTCATGAGCATCATCGATATCTCCGAGGTCAAGCCCGGCTCCCATGTCACGCTGCATTACCGGCTGGCACTGGCCGACGGCGCCGACATCGTCAACACCTTCACCGACAAGCCCGCCACGCTTCTGCTCGGCGCAGGCCAGCTCGCCCCGCCGCTCGAAGAAATTCTGCTCGGGCTCAAGGTCGGCCACCATTCGACCTTTCGGCTAACGCCGGAACAGGCGTTCGGGCCGCGCAACCCTGAGCTGCTGCAGCGAGTGTCGCTCGCGACGCTGCGCGAAAACAGCATGGTCGGCGAGGATTTTTCTCCCGGCGATCTCGTCGAATTCAACGCGCCCAACGGCGGGCGCTACGCGGGCGTGCTCAAGGAAGTGGGCGAGACGTCGGCGCTTTTCGACTTCAATCACCCGCTTGCCGGCCAGACGCTGGCGTTCGAAGTGAAAATCATCGGAATTCTGTAGCCATGAGCCTGATCGAAAGCCTCACCGATATCGAAACCGACGTCGAAATCCTGCTCGCGCAGCCGCGCGGCTTCTGCGCGGGCGTGGACCGCGCGATCGAAATCGTCGAGCGCGCGATCAAGCTGTTCGGCGCGCCGATCTATGTGCGCCACGAGATCGTGCATAACGCGTACGTCGTCGCCGATTTGCGCAAGAAGGGCGCGATCTTCATCGAGGAACTGTCGGACGTGCCCGAGGGCAGCACGCTGATTTTCAGCGCGCACGGCGTCTCGAAAGCCGTGCGCGTCGAAGCGGAAACGCGCGGGCTGCGCGTGTTCGACGCCACGTGCCCGCTCGTGACCAAGGTGCACATGGAAGTCGCGAAGATGCGTCAGGAAGGCTTCGATATCGTGATGATCGGCCACAAGGGACACCCGGAAGTCGAAGGCACGATGGGGCAGTCCGGCGAGGGCATGCATCTGGTCGAAGATATCGAGGACGTGCTGAAGCTCGATCTGCCCGACCCGAACCGCATTGCGTACGTGACGCAGACGACGCTCTCGGTCGACGACGCCTCCGCCATCATCAACGCGCTCAAGAACAAGTATCCCGCGATCAAGGAGCCGAAGAAGCAGGACATCTGCTACGCGACGCAGAATCGCCAGGACGCGGTGAAGTTCCTTGCGCCGCAGTGCGATGTCGTGATCGTGGTCGGCAGCCCGAACAGCTCGAATTCGAGCCGGCTGCGCGAAGTGGCCGAGCGCAGCGGCATCCCCGCCTATATGGTGGATTCGCCGACGCAGATCGATCCGAACTGGGTCGAAGGCAAGAAGCGCATCGGCGTGACGGCGGGCGCGTCGGCGCCGGAAGTGCTCGCGCAGGCTGTGATCGCGCGGCTTCGCGAACTCGGCGTGCGCAGCGTGCGCTCGCTGGAAGGCATCGAAGAGACCATTTCTTTTCCGCTGCCGCGCGGATTGTCGTTGCCGCAATAAGTTAGACGAAACCTTCGAAAAGCGCCTGCGGGCGCTTTTTTTTCGCCCAGGCACATGCGGCCGGCGGCGCGTGAACCATTTCAGTGCATCGTCGCAAAGCGCCGCAAACGTGTTCGGCCGAGCCTCGATAAAACCCCGCTCCCGGAATGGTGCAACTGCTGCACAAAACCGGATCGCAACCGGGTTGCGCTTTTTCGCGAAAATCGCCGAAAAATGCGGGTTGCAATGCTGGAAAACCCCGCCACGCAAGAATATTGCTCGTCTCATATTTAGCGTTACAATTCGCGCGTCCTGAGTCCGGAAGGGCCTCTGGCAACGGTTCTGAAAGGCGCAGGAGATCTCATTTGATGCGATTCAAGTTTGCTTACGCCGTGTCCATCGCGGCTGCGGTTGCAATGGCAACCGCATGCGGCAAGAAGGACGAAGGCGGAGCGAGCGGAGCAGCACCGGCGGCAAGCGCCCCGACGGCGGCGACGGCTGCGCCGGCACCGGCGAGCGAAGCGACGGTGGTGAAGATCGGCCATGTTGCGCCGTTGTCCGGCACGCAGGCGCATTTAGGGAAAGACAACGAAAACGGCGCGCGGCTCGCGCTGGAGGAAATCAGCGCGCAGGGTCTCACCATCGACGGCCGCTCCATTCGCCTCGTGCTAGACAGCCAGGACGACGCAGCCGACCCGCGCACCGGCGAAGAAGCCGCGCAGCGCCTGGTGGATGACCATGTGGTCGCGGTGATCGGCCATTTGAATTCGGGCGTATCGATTCCGGCGTCCAAGATTTATAGCGATGCGGGCATCGCGGAGATTTCGCCGTCGACGACGAACCCGCAATACACGAAGCAGGGTTACAAGACGACCTTCCGCGTGGTCGCAACCGATGCGCTGCAAGGCCCCGTGCTGGCCGGCTACGCGATCAAGACGCTGCACGCGAAGAAAGTGGTGATCGTGGACGACGCGACCGCCTACGGCCGCGGCCTCGCCGACGAGTTCGCCAAGACGGCGCAGGCGGGCGGGGTGAAGGTCGCCGCGCGCGAGACGACATCGGAGAAGGCGCGCAACTTCAGGGCGATCCTTTTGAAGATCAAGCGCATGCAGCCGGACGCCGTGATGTACGGCGGCATGGACGCAACGGGCGGCCCGTTCGCGAAAGAAGCGGCGGCGCTCGGCGTGAAGGCGAAGATTCTGGCGGGCGACGGCGTCTGCACGGAGCAACTGCCCGAACTGGCGGGAGACGCGGTGCAGAACGTCGTGTGTTCGGAAGCGGGACCCGCGCTCGCGAAGATGGACAAGGGCGCGGACTTCGCGCAGAAGTACGAGGCACGGTTTCACACGCCAGTGCAGATTTACGCGCCGTTCACGTACGACGCGGTGTACGTGATCGTCGATGCGATGAAGCGCGCCAATTCCATCGAAGCGAGCAAGGTGCTCGCGGCGATGGCCACGACGGATTTCAACGGTCTGACGGGGCATATCGCTTTCGACGACAAAGGCGATCTGAAGACCAGCACCATCACGCTTTACGACTTCAAGGACAAAAAGAAGGATGTGCTCGACGTCGTGAAGCAGTAGCAGCAGGCGTTTGCAGTCTTGCGGCGCCTATCCGACAAGCGCCGTTTCGCATCCGTCTGGCGGACGCCCGCACCTATCCGGCGGCGGGCGCAACGACAGGCGATTAACCCTTACCGGTTTTTTTAAAAGTACGCGCAGTGCCGCTCCAGATTTCGCTTCACACCGGTTTATCGGCCGGTGATAAAAGCGTCATCCGGTCGCACGGGGCTAAGGAGCTTTAAATGGATATTTTCATCCAGCAGATCCTCAACGGTCTGGTGCTTGGCAGCGTCTACGCCATCATCGCGTTGGGTTACACGATGGTGTACGGCATTCTCGGCATCATCAACTTCGCGCACGGCGACGTGCTGATGGTGGGCGCAATGGTGGCGCTTTCAGCCATCGGCGTCATGCAGAACCACTTTCCCTCGATGCCCGGCCCGATCATGCTGACGATCGCGCTTATCGTCGCGGCGATCGTCTGCGCGATCGTCGGCTACACCATCGAACGCGTCGCCTACCGGCCGCTGCGCAAGGCGCCGCGTCTCGCGCCGCTCATCACCGCAATCGGCGTGTCGATCTTGCTGCAAACGGTCGCCATGATGATCTGGGGCCGCAACCCGCTCGCGTTCCCGCAGCTGCTGCCGACCGACCCGATCAACGTCATCACCGCGACGGAAACGCGTCCCGGCGCGGTCATCTCGATGACGGAAATCGTGATCATCGTGGTGGCGTTCCTCGTGATGGGCGGCCTCCTGCTGCTCGTGCACAAGACCAAGCTCGGCCGCGCGATGCGCGCGATCGCGGAAAACCCCGGCGTCGCATCGCTGATGGGCGTGAACCCGAACTTCGTGATCTCGGCGACCTTCATGATCGGCTCGGCGCTTGCTGCGCTCGCCGGCGTGATGATCGCGTCCGAATACGGCAACGCGCACTTCTACATGGGCTTCATTCCCGGCCTGAAGGCGTTTACCGCGGCGGTGCTGGGCGGCATCGGCAACCTGGGCGGCGCGATGGTCGGCGGCGTGCTTCTCGGCCTCATCGAGCAGTTGGGCGCCGGTTACATCGGCAATCTGACGGGCGGCGTCTTCGGCAGCAACTATCAGGACGTGTTCGCCTTCGTCGTGCTGATCATCGTGCTCGTGTTCCGTCCGTCGGGTCTGCTCGGCGAACGTGTCGCGGACCGCGCTTAAAGACCGTGTGAGGAGCTCTACAAAATGACTTCGATTCAACCGATTGAGCCGTCCACGACGCTCATCCCCGAGAAGAACACGGGCAAGACGCTCGTCGTCGGCATCATCGTCGCCGCGTTCGTGATCGCCGCGCCGATGGTGATCGGCGCAGCCGGCGGCAACTACTGGGTCCGCGTGCTCGACTTCGCGATGCTCTACGTGATGCTCGCGCTCGGCCTCAACGTCGTGGTCGGCTTCGCCGGCCTGCTCGACCTGGGCTACATCGCGTTCTATGCAGTCGGCGCGTACGTCGCGGCGCTCCTGTCTTCGCCGCAGCTTACCTCGCAGTTCGAATGGATCGCGCATCTCGCGCCGGGCGGGCTGCATGTGCCGTTCCTTCTGATCGTGCCGGTCGCGATGGCGCTCGCCGCCACCTTCGGCGTGCTGCTCGGCGCACCGACGCTGCGTCTGCGTGGCGACTACCTCGCTATCGTGACGCTCGGCTTCGGTGAAATCGTGCGGATCTTCATGAACAACCTCGACCGTCCGGTGAACATCACGAACGGTCCGAAGGGCATCACGGGCATCGATCCGGTGACGGTGGCGGGCTTCAATCTGTCGCAGACGCACGAGCTGTTCGGCATGAAGTTCCCGTCGGTGTACATGTACTACTACCTGTTCGTGCTCGGCGCGCTCATCGTGATCTGGGTCTGTACGCGCCTGCAACACTCGCGTATCGGCCGCGCATGGGCCGCGATCCGCGAAGACGAAATCGCCGCGAAGGCCATGGGCATCAACACGCGTAACGTGAAGCTGCTCGCATTCGCGATGGGCGCATCGTTCGGCGGCCTGTCGGGCGCGATGTTTGGCGCCTTCCAGGGCTTCGTGTCGCCGGAATCGTTCACGTTCTGGGAATCGATCGTCGTGCTGGCGTGCGTGGTGCTCGGCGGCATGGGCCACATTCCGGGCGTGATTCTCGGCGCGGTGCTGCTCGCCGTGTTCCCCGAATTCCTGCGCTCGACGATGGGCCCGCTGCAAAACGCCGTCTTCGGCCATCAGATCGTGGATACCGAAGTCATCCGCCAGTTGCTGTACGGTCTGGCGATGGTGCTGATCATGCTGTATCGCTCGGAAGGCCTGTGGCCCGCCGCGAAACACGAAGACAAGATCGCGAAGATCGCGAAGCGCAACGGCAAGAAGCCGGTGCGCGCCTAAGCGGGGGAATCAAAAATGAGCGACAAACGTACTCGATTGTCCGTGAAGGGCGTGAACAAGCGTTTCGGCGGCTTGCAGGCGCTGTCGGAAGTGGGCCTCGAAATCAAGGAAGGCGAAATCTACGGCCTGATCGGCCCGAACGGCGCGGGCAAGACGACGTTCTTCAACGTCATCACGGGCCTCTATACGCCTGATTCCGGCGAATTCAAGCTCGACGGCGAAGCCTACACGCCGACCGCCGTGTATCAGGTGGCGAAGGCGGGCATCGCGCGCACGTTCCAGAACATTCGCCTCTTCGGCGGCATGACCGCGCTGGAGAACGTGATGGTCGGCCGCCATGTGCGCACGAAGCATGGCCTGATCGGCGCGGTGTTCCAGACGCCCGCCGAACGTCGTGAAGAGAAGGAAATCAAGGAGCGCGCGCTGGAACTGCTGGAGTACGTCGGCGTGCTGCAATACGCGGACTACACGTCGCGCAATCTGTCGTATGGCCACCAGCGTCGTCTGGAGATCGCGCGTGCTTTGGCGACCGATCCGAAGCTGCTCGCGCTCGACGAGCCCGCAGCCGGCATGAACGCGACGGAGAAGGTCGAACTCACGCGCCTACTCGACAAGATTCGCGCGGACGGCAAGACGATTCTGTTGATCGAACACGACGTGAAACTCGTGATGGGATTGTGCAACCGCATGACGGTGCTCGATTACGGCAAGGTGATCGCCGAGGGTCTGCCGCAGGACGTGCAGAAGGACCCGAAGGTGATCGAAGCATATCTGGGTGCGGGGGTGCACTAAATGGCGACCACAAGCGCAATGTTGAAGGTCAAGGGTCTGCAGGTGAACTACGGCGGCATCCAGGCGGTGAAGGGTGTCGATCTGGAAGTCGGGCAGGGCGAACTGGTCACGCTGATCGGCGCGAACGGCGCGGGCAAGACCACGACGATGAAGGCCATCACGGGCCTGAAGCCGTTCTCGGGCGGCGATATCGAGTACATGGGCCAGTCGATCAAGGGCGTGCCAACGCACGAGCTGTTGAAGCGCGGCCTCGCGATGGTGCCGGAAGGCCGCGGCATTTTCGCGCGCATGTCGATTCTCGAGAACATGCAGATGGGCGCGTATCTGCGCAACGATTCTGATGGCATTCAGAAGGACACCGAACGGATGTTCGGCTTCTTTCCGCGCCTGAAGGAGCGGGCGTCGCAGTATGCGGGTACGCTGTCCGGCGGCGAGCAGCAGATGCTGGCGATGGCGCGGGCGTTGTTGTCGCGTCCGAAGCTGCTGTTGCTCGATGAGCCTTCGATGGGACTTTCGCCGATTATGGTCGAGAAGATCTTCGAAGTCGTTCGGGAGATTTCTAGCGAAGGGCTGACGGTGCTGCTCGTCGAGCAGAACGCGCGGCTGGCGCTTCAGGCCGCTAATCGCGGGTATGTGATGGATTCGGGTACCGTCACCATGTCCGGCGATGCTAAGGTCATGCTCGATGATCCTAAGGTTCGGGCGGCTTATTTGGGCGAGTGAGGGTCTTTTTCTTTCCTCGCGGGGCGGGGGTTTTGTTTGCTCCCGCTCTCTTCGGTCTTCTTGCTTGTTCGTAGAACTTGTATTCGTATCGGTCTATTAGCGTTGCCCCTCCCCGGGGCGGGGGTCACTTTCTTTGCTGCTGCAAAGAAAGTAACCAAAGAAAGCAGCTTTTTGGCCCGCAGCAATAACAGCGTGGGCACTCCGCAGAAGAACCGTGGCACTCAGCTAATCGGCAGCCCTGAATCAACTTCCGCGCCCGCTGAGCGCCACGTCCTCCGAGCCCCTTGGCTCGTCAACACCACACCCCCCGTTTTATGCTCCGCCTGCGATCCAGGCTTAGTTGACGACCGCGCAAACGCTGTTCGGAATACTAACGTTATGCGGACGCGCATTCGCGCGGACAAGCGCGCGTACCTATGCAAACGTTCGGTGTTAACGAGCCAAGGGGCTCGGAGGACGTGGTGCTTAGTGGGCGTGGAAGGTGATTCAGGGTTGATTTAAACTGAGTGCCAATGCTTTTCTGCGAAGTGATCACGCTCTTGATGCTGCGGGCCAGAAAAAAGCTGCTTTCTTTGGTTACTTTCTTTGCAGCAGCAAAGAAAGTGACCCCCGCCCCGGGGAGGGGCAACGCTAATAGACCGACACGAATACAAGTTTCACGAAGAAAGCAGCGGGCACCCCCGCCCCGGGGAGGGGCAAAGCAAATAGACCGAGACGAAAACAAGTTCCACGAAGAAAGCAGCCAGCAACCCCGCCCCGGGAAGGGGCACGCTGATAGACGGAAACGGGAGAACGAAGAGACAAAACTAAAGCCGCTTCCCGAGACTGACAACCTCATCAACGCGATACCCAAGCCGCTCATAAAAGGGCAAGAGATCCCGCCGAGCAGAAAGAATCTGCAAATTAACCTTAGGACATCCAGCACGAGAAAGCGCCGCTTCCGCATGAAGCATCAAAGCGCGCCCATACCCGCGCCCCCGCATGGCAGGCGAAACGGCGAGCGAATAAATCCACCCGCGATGCCCGTCATACCCGCACATCACAGTGCCGACGACATCCCCGTCGAGCGCTCCGACAAAGAACAACTCCGGCTGCGTGCGCAGCTTATTAGCAATCGACAACGCCGGATCGCGCTGCGGCCGCGATGCATCCGCGTACTCCGGAAACACATCGCGCCACAGAGCGATCACGGCATCGCGATCGCTCGCATCGAACGTGCGGATGATCACAGCGAATCGAGCACCGAGCGCAGCATCGACATCATCTGATCGATCTCGTCCTTGGTGACATTGAGCGCGGGCATGAAGCGCAGCAGATTCGGCCGTGCCGCGTTCAGCAAGAGTCCATCAGGCTGCATCAGCCGAGCCTTCTCGACGATCTGCGGCCCCTGATCGCGATCCAGCAGCAACGCGCGCAACAGACCTTCGCCGCGCTCGCCGTTGAAACCGCGTTCGTCCGATAGCTTCAGCAATTCCGAACGCAAATACTCGCCGCGCTCGCGCACGCCTTCGAGAAAGCCCGGTGCCGTCAGTTGCGAAATCACCGAATAGCCCACCGCCGTCATCAGCGGATTGCCGTTGTACGTGCCGCCCTGATCGCCCGCTTCGAAGCACGCCACATCCGCCGTGGACAGCAGCGCCGCGAGCGGCACGCCGCCGCCGATGCCCTTGCCGAGCGTCATGATGTCCGGCTCGATGCCCGACAGCTCGTACGCGAACAATGTCCCCGCGCGACCGCAGCCGCTTTGCACTTCATCGACGATCAACAGGATGTTGTGCCGCTTCGTCAGCGCGCGCAACTCATGCATGAACTCGCGCGTCGCGGGAATCACGCCGCCTTCGCCCTGAATCGGCTCCAGCATCACGGCCACGGTCTTCTCGTTGATGAGCTTCTCGACCGATGCGATATCGTTCAAATCCGCCTTCGGAAAGCCCGGCACCTGCGGCGCGTAGATCGTGTCCCAGCCCGCCTTGCCGCTCGCAGACATGGTCGCGAGCGTTCGCCCGTGGAAGCTGTGGTCGAACGTGATGATCTCGTACGCGCCGTTGCGGAACTTGCGGCCCCACTTGCGCGCGAGCTTGATCGCGCCTTCGTTCGCTTCCGCGCCGCTGTTGGCAAAGAACACCTTGTCGAAGCAACTGTGCTTTGTGAGCAGCGCGGCGAGCTTCGCCATCGGCTCGTTATAGAACGCGGGCGACGGATTGATCAGCGTGCGCGCCTGCTTCTCGAGCGCCTCGATCACGCCGTCGTTGCAGTGACCGAGCGAATTCACGGCCCAGCCCTGGATGAAGTCGAGATAGCGTTTGCCGGTGTTGTCGTAAAGCCAGGAGCCCTTGCCGTGCGTGAACACGATCTCGGGGCGGTTCGTGATGTACATCAGCGAATCGACGGGGTACTCATTGAAATTCATGACAGCAGGCTCCGGGCGTGGACTCAGGTGAAAAAAACGGCGCGCAAAAAACAAAAGCCACGGTGTTTCCGTGGCTTCATTCTCTGCGCTTCAGACTAACCGAACATGTGCGCGAATGCATGACGAGCCAGCGGCATCCCTAGGGAAGCGGCGAGCGGCGGCGTCGGACGATGGTTGCGATTCGGTTCATTCGCGAAGGATACGTGATGACGTTCGTGCATGTAAACCGCCGGCGTCGATTTGTTGCGCGCCGGCGGCATGCGTGAACCGCGCAGGCCGTCAGACCGGATGCGCGAGGTCCGCTGCGCTCGTGAACGAATCCGCGTAGAACTCGTCCTCCGGCAAGCGGTGATGCTGCGTGAAATCGCGCTGCGCCGATTCCACCATCACGGGCGCGCCGCACGCATAGACCTGATACGCGCTCAAGTCTGGCAGATCTTCGATGACAGCGCGATGAACGAAGCCCGTGCGGCCGGTCCAGCCGTCATGCGGATCGGGTTCGGACAGCACCGGCACGAACTTGAAGTTCGGCACTTCTTTCGCCCATTGCTCGGCGAGGTCCATCATGTACAGGTCTTTCTTTCGGCGTCCGCCCCAATAGAGCGTCATCGGGCGGTTCAGGTTTTTGAAGACCGCATGTTCGATGATCGCCTTGATCGGCGCGAAGCCCGTGCCCGATGCGAGCAGCACGATCGGCTTGTCCGATTCGTCGCGCAGGAAGAACGTCCCGAGCGGACCTTCGAAACGCAGGATGTCGCGCTCTTTCATCGCGCCGAACACGTGGTCCGTGAACGTGCCGCCCGGCATGTGGCGAATGTGCAGTTCGAGCGGGCCTTCGTGGTGCGGCGGGCTCGCCATCGAATAGCTGCGGCGCTTGCCGTCCTTCAGAATGAATTCGATGTACTGCCCCGCGAGATATTGCAGGCGCTCGTTAGCGGGCAGTTGCAGCTTCATTTCGATGACGTCGTCGGCCTTGCGCTGAAGCGCGTTCACGCGGCACGGCAGCTTCTTCACCTGCACGTCGCCGACGCCCGCGACTTCGCGCACGTCGATCGTGAGATCGCTCTGCGCGGTCGCGCAGCAGAAGAGCGCCATGCCGCGCGTTTTTTCGTCGTTGGAGAGCGCGGACGACGAATGCGGCGCCTGCTCGACTTCGCCTTCGACGACCGCGCCCTTGCAGGAACCGCACGCGCCGTTCTTGCAGCCGTAAGGCAAGCCGATGCCCTGGCGCAGCGCCGCGGTCAGCACCGGCTCGTCGGGTTCCACCTGAAACTGCCGGCCGCTTTGCCGGAGCGTTACGTTGAATGCCATAGATCGATTTCTTGCGATGTGTGAATGTGTCTTACGATGACGCCGGAACGCGTCACGCAAGCGGCGGATACAATGCTTCGCATGATCGCCACTCGAACCTTGCGCCGCCCGCGCGTGCTGATCGTCGGATGCGGCGATGTCGGGCTGCGCGTGCTGCCGCTCTTGCGTTCGCGCGCCGCGTCGCCGCGCGTGATCGCCCTCACGCATCATCCGGAACGCGCCGCTGAACTCCGCGCAGCGGGCGCCTCGCCGATCGCCGGCGACCTGGATGCGAAGCGCAGCCTTCGCAGGCTCGCGGGCATCGCGCCGCATGTGCTGCATCTTGCGCCGCCTCAGCGCGAAGGCGACACCGACCGCCGCACGCGTGCGTTGCTCGCGGCCTTGCGCGCGCCGCGCCGTTCGGTTGCGCGTGGCGCTCAGGCCGCCGTTGCCCGGCATCGTACCTGGCGCGCATCGACTTTCATTGTACCCGACGCCCCTTTTGGAGCCACATCGAGAGCCACATCGCGCGTTGTGCCTGTGCGCTTCGTGTATGCGAGCACGACGGGCGTCTACGGCGACTGCGGCGGCGCGCTGATCGACGAAACGCGGCCCGCGCGGCCGGACAACGAGCGCGCACGGCGGCGCGTGTCGGCCGAAGAGCAGTTGCGCCACGTGGGCGCGCGAAGCGGCTGGCGCGTTTCCATCGTGCGGATTCCCGGCATTTACGCGGAGAATCGCCTGCCGCTTGCGCGCATCGAACGGGCGATGCCCGCGCTCATCGAACGCGACGACGTCTACACGAATCACATTCACGCCGACGATCTCGCCGCGATTCTCATGCGCGCGCTCGGGCGCGGGCGGGCGCAGCGCGTCGTGAACGCGTCGGACGACACGGATTTGCGCATGGCCGACTATTTCGATCGCGTCGCCGACGCGTACGGTTTGCCGCGCGTGCCGCGCATCACGCGCGAGGAGGCGGAAACGCGTCTGGAACCGCTCACGCTCTCGTTCATGCGCGAGTCGCGCCGTCTGTGCAACGCACGCATGAAGCACGAGTTAGGCTACGCGCTGCGTCATCCGACCGTGGACGACTTCTTGCGCTCGCGCGTCGGCACGACGCGGCGCTAGATCAGCGCGGGAATCGTTTCGAGCAGGACGAAGCACATCAGCGCGCCGATCAATGCGCCGATGAGGTTCGGCGAGTAGCGGTGACGCACGTGCATGACAACACCCAATACCCCGATCACGACCGCGCTCAACGCCACGAACGCGATCAGCGCGACGCTCATGTGGGAAGCCATGATGCCCTCCTGCTTTCTTCTAGTGATTTTGAATCCGTAAGACGAGTATAAGAGCGCCGCGCGCGGAAGGCATGCTGCGGCGCAGCGGCGAGGCATCGGGGCTTGTACCGATTGGCGTGAAGATTGATCGCTGCGGGGCGCGCAGGGCACCGAGGTGTTGTCGCCGGGCCGGCGCCGTTCGCCTTCCGCGAGAGACGCCGAGAATGCAAAGCCGCCCGCGCGGTCCGATGCAGCTTTTGTTGCTGCGGGGCGGAGCGGGGCGCGTCAGCGCTGGGCGCAGTGCAGCCAGTTCGCTGTCGCCGCCCCAGCGCCATGCGGGTTGCGCGAGAGACGCCGGCAGCGCAATACCGCCCACGCGCTCCCCGATACAAATTTCTATTTGCTGCGGGCGGCGGGCATCGCCTTAGTCTTGCGCGCGGTGCTGCGAGATCCTCGTCACGGAGCCATTGCCATTCGCCTCTGCGAGAGATGCTGGCAGCGCATAGCCGCCCACGCGCTACCGATACAGTTTCTATCTGCTGCGGCCGGCGGGCATCGCCTTAGCGCTGGGCGCGCATTGCAGCGAGATTCTCGTCACCGAGCCATTGCCATTCTCCCTCGGCGACAGATGCCGGCAGCGCAGACCCGCCCACGCGGTCCGCGTGCAGCTTCTATTGCTGCGGCGCGCGCAATGCTGCGAGATCGTCGTCACCGAGCCATTGCCATTCGCCTTTCGCGAGAGACGCCGGCAGTGCATAGCTGCCCACGCGTTCCCGATACAGTTCTATCTGCTGCGGCCGGCGGGCATTGCCTTCGCGCTGGGCGCGCAGTTCACCGAGAGCCCGCCAGCGAGCCAGCGCCTTGCGCGTTCCGCGAGAGAGACGCCGGCAGCGCATAGCCGCCCACGCGCTCCGGGTGCAGCTACTATCGCTGCGGCGCAGCGCCTCAGCCCTGCGCGCGCAGTGCAGCGAGATCCTCGTCACCGAGCCATTGCCATTCACCTTCCGCGAGAGACGCCGGCAACGCGAAGCCGCCCACGCGCTCCCGATGCAGCTTCTCCACGCGATTGCCCGCTGCCGCAACCATCCGCTTGACCTGATGGTATTTGCCTTCGAGCACCGTCAGTTCGAGCAGCCGTTCGTCGCGGCGATGCGCGGCGAGCGCAGCGCTGGGCTTCGTTTCGCCGTGCAGCAACACGCCGTCGCGCAGGCTGGCGAGCTGGGCGTCGTCGAGCGGGTGGCGCAGGGTCGCGAGATAGACCTTCGGCACCTTGCGCTTCGGCGAAGTGAAGGCGTGGACGAACGCGCCGTCGTCGGAGAAGAGGAGGAGGCCGGTCGTATCCTGATCGAGCCGGCCGACCGGCTGCACGCCGCGCTCGATGAGCTGCGGCGGCAACAGGTGAAACACGCTCAGGTGATGTTGCGGATCGCGCGAGCATTCGTAGCCCGCGGGCTTGTTCATCGCGATATACGCCTTCTCGCGATACGTCCAGACGGTGCCGTCGACTTCGAAGGCCGGCGATTCGGCGACCGCGATGCTGGCATTCGGATCGTTACAAACGTCACCGCCTATGCGCACGCGGCCCTCCGCGATGATGCCGCGACATTGACGGCGCGAGCCGAAGCCTTGCGAGAAGAGGAGTGATTCGAGGTCCATCGGACGAATGGGGACGGAGGGCGCATTTTAGCAAGCGGGAAGTCGTGAACGCGCGAGCTCCGTCACCGGCATGCGCTGTCGGCTCAGCCGCGCGACGGCCAGTTCCCCGCGTCGAACAGGCGCAGGTACCGCCGATCGCCGCATCGCATGCGCGTTCAAAGCTCTCGGTGCAGCCGCGCGGCGGGCAGTTGGCCCCCGTTGCATAGTCGCGCGGACGGCCGATCGCCGCTTGGCAATGCGCGTTCGGATCTGTCGGCTAAGCCGCGCGGCTGCGGGTTGTCCGCGTCGAACAGGCGCGCGCACGACCGTCGCCGCATGGCATGCGCGTTCGTATTTGTCGGCGAAGCCCCGCGGCGGCAGTTGTCCGCGTCGAACAGGCGCGCGAACCGCGGCTCCCCTTAATGCGCGTCGCCGCGCCCCTTCGCCACCGTCGGCACGCCCAAGCCGAAGATCGTGAACGTCGACGGCGAGCGGTCCTGCTGGCTCGCCGTGGCGCCGTGCCTGCCTGCGGCGCTCCAGCGTCCGTCGAAGGTCATGGCCGCCGGCACGGGCGCGGGCAGGGCGCTCGCCTGACGGAAGTACGCGGTGTTGGCTTCGGCTTGCGCGGCCATGGCCTGACGCAGCAGCGTCTGCGCCTGCGGATTGCGCGCATCGAGCGCCACCGCGCGGCGGGCGTTGCGCACGGCGCAGGCGGGTTCCTGCTTTGCCGAACAGGCGCGGGCGCTCGCTATCGCGCTGTCGCGTGCGCGTTCCTGACGCGACACATCGGCGGCGAGCTGCGCGATTTCCGGGCTCGAGGCCTGATTCGCGTACAGGCCGCGCAGGTGGCGGCGCGCAGCGGAAAGGTCGTGAGCGGCGAGGGCCTGCCTCACCGCTACGATGCTTCGCGCCACTGCTGGCGGAGTCGTTCGTTCCGTCTGGGCGACGGACGTGGATGCTTGCGGCGGGTTGCCATTCGGGCGTGCGGTCGCGGTCGCGGTGGCGGACGAGGGTGGCGACTTGTCGGTCGCGACTGTCGCCGTCGTCGGCGTCGGCGTCGTCGTCGCGGCCTTCGGCTGCGGCGAGAGGATCGGCGTCGGACTGGCTTTTGCCTGCGCCGGATCGCTAGAAGCCAGGCCCATCGGAACACTGGCCGCGTGTGCCGATGCCGCCGGCGCGGATTGCGCGGAGGCAGTCGGAGCGGCACGAGTCACCGGCACGGCGGCGGGTGCGGAGATGCCCGAAGCGGTCGCCGTAGCCACGTTGGCCACCGTTGTTTGCGAGGGCGGGCGCGGTGCGGTGGCTGTCATCGTCGGCGACGCGGCGGTTGATATGGCGGCACTCTTGTCCGTCTGTTGCGGAATCGCAGACTGCCCCGCCGCCACGGCGCTGGCCGATGCGAACGTGCGAGCGCGCGCCGATGTCGCCGGCGAGCGTGTCTGCGAAACGACGCGCCCGGTCGCGGTATCGCCTTGCGATGCCTGTGCGCCTTCGGTCGCAGTCGCCGCCGCCGACGCGCCCGGCGATGCGTCGCTCCTCGCGCCCGGAGTTGCAACCGACGTGCGCGCCTGGTTGTCGTCGCGCGCGTCGTCGCTCGATGCATCGCTACCGTGACGCGCCAGCGTCGGACGTCCCGCGTCGCCACGGCCCTGCGCCGCCAGCAAGGCACCGTCACCGGCAACGCCCGCCGTGGCGCCCGATTTCGTCGGCACGATGACCGCGGCTTGCTGCGCATAAAAGTATGCACCGGCCGCCGCCGCCACGACGCCACCCACCAGCACCGCGAGTATCTTGCGCGCGGGCGTTCGCACCGGGGCGGCGAGCTCATCGCCCGGTTCGACGAGGCTCGGATACGACGTCACCATCTTGCGGCGCGCGAGCCGCGTGAGCCACCCGGTGTCGCGAAGATCAACGATATCGTACGGTTCCTCGACCGGCGAAATAGCCGCCGCGTCGGCCACGCTGGTGAACACTGCGCCGTGGCGGTCCGCGCCGCAGTAGGGACAGGTGTGCTCGTCGGCCGGCGAAATGGCGTGACAGCGGCCGCAGATGACGGCATCCAGCGTCAGCGAAGATTCGGGTTGCGTCATGGCGCACTCGTTAGATTTATGGCTTGCGCAGCGCGCGAAGCAAAGTCACGGCAGTGGTGCATCCAGTGCAACCCGAAGCCGGATTGCCGCGCGGGCGCGCGTCCTCGTGACGCGCCCCGCGCCGGGATGCCGCGACGCCGATTCGAAGCCCATTCTTGCGACGCCGGGTGCCGTACGTCTAAGCGATTGCGCACATTAGCGTAATGTTCGCGTCACGGAATACGGCGGTGCGTGCGGTTCTGGAGGTCGCGCGTCAGTAGTGTGGATCGATCGCACGACCGGACGGATACGATGAGTACGCCTTCGCTTTGCTGGATGGGGACACGCGCGTCGGGAACGTCGCGCCGACGGGGCGCCGTCGTCGTGCGTCGAAGTGGCGGCGATCCGGGCAGCGATTAGTCGTGCCGGGACAGTGTCGATGGACTCTGGCGAACTAGAACCTGCACGCGTCTCGTTCGTCGCGATGTCATGATCGAAGGCAGGCGGGCATCCCGATACCCTTACGCAAGCCGCAGCAGCCTTCGGAACGTCGCGGGAGTACCCCAAGGCAAAAGTCAAGGGCGGCTGAACCGTATAAGTCAAGACGTCATCGAACAAATGCGGCAGATCCGGTGAGGGCTGCCGACCCCATGCAGGTGGCGAAAGTCGGCACCCGACCCAAAGCGGTCCGTAAGCGTCCGATGTCTTGCTGACCGTTTGAGAGGTCGGAGGCGACTGTCTCATCACGCGCTACTCTCGGCGAAGCTGCCGCAGTAGCGCGAACCCGCCGCAGTTGCCATGTCGATGCAGAACGTAGCGCAGTGATCAGGGAACACGCTTCAATGCGGGAGGGAAATAGGTTCCATTCGCTACTGCGTCAATTGGCCCGTAATAGCGGAACGTCAAGCGGTACTTCGAGCCGCGTGGCGTCGGTAGCCAGTTGCCCTGAGGGGCATTCGCCGGCTTTTCGGCGGCGAAGTAGAGCGTCAAGGAGCCATCGTCAGCGTAGGTGAGACCAGAGGCCTCGTTTATCAGGTACTTGTTCAGTGCATTGGGCAAGACGCGGAACCGGGCGCTGTCCACTGCGATCACGGACCAGAAATAGTTGGCGAAGCGCGACGGCAGCGCATCCTTCGGAAAGGTCAACGTATAGACGTTATCGCCGTTCAACTCCGCGCCCGTCGAATCCTTGGCGCCACGATAGTAAAGGACCTCCGGCTTGATATTCGCCCATATGCCGCGGTAGTTCACGAGCGTACGCGTGAGGTAGTCAGTCCCGTACTCACCGACCACCCCTGGCCGAGCCCAGCCGCTCTGCGCGGTTCCATGCCCGATGATCTCGCCCGCCTCCGCGATTTCAGCGAGCGCCTTCGTACGGACCACATGATCGATCCGCTTCCGCTGCGACGGATCTCTCGCTGCGTTCGCAACGTGCCGAACAAGCGCGCTCATGCCTTCCAGCCCCGCGTTGCGGTCTGGGTCGCTATCCAGTGCCACGGCAGCCGCGTCGAAAGCCTCGACGCCGGGAAAGTCTTCCAGCCCGAAAAGGGGAGTCTTCGGGATCGAAGGAAGCGCGGGTGATCCAGTTGTCGTCAAGCGGAACTGATGCTGTAGCGCGACCGCACCTTCAACGTCGCTGCCGAGCGCGACTCTCGTAAGAATCCGGGAGTACTTGACTGGAAGGTCGATCCGCGTGGCACCCGTGGGGGTCGGCACTTTCGAACCATTCAGGCACAACGCGAAGTCGCCATAGGGTTTCCTGGGAAAAACGCGCTCATTGATATTGGCAAGCGTTTCGCCCCATCCGCTCAGCACCTGGACGGTGAAGTACCTGCCTTTGACCTGTGGGACAGTTACGACCGTGCAACTGCTGTCGTCCACGGCGACCCACGCTTCCGAATAGGCCACATCGAGATTCGGATTCGGCCAGTCCACCGCCCCAGGCTTTCGGTGGTTGAGTTGGTTCCAGTGGAAACCTTCCTGAAAGTCCAGTTGTTCCTGGCGTGTCACGAACAACCGGGCAAGGAGGTAGATGTAAGCCTGACTGATCTGCTCGTCGGACAGCGGGCCCGCGCTGGGCGCCTGTGCGGAATGCGTGCCATCCGTGGCATTGTTCTGCGCCGTAGCACCTTGCGCCTGCAAAGCGAATGCTAGCGCCGTTGCTGCGATCACTATTACTGAAGCCCGAATCGATTTCATGGCCTGGGTTCCCCTGTTGAAGACGAGTCTCGGAATCGAACGACGTGTAAAGCTCATGCGCGACGATGACCGGTGCCAGTGTGCCTCGGCCGCACAGATGCGACTCGAGGCCAGGGCAGCGTGCATCAGTTTTCTTACGCTCCTCTCCCGATCTAGTCACGACTGCTTGCCTGACGACGCGGGCTAGGTCTAATCAAGCGCTGTCTGCGGTGGTTCGTCGTCTGTGCCGCTGAAAACTGCGTCGCCTGACAAAAACGGTTAGCTGTCACTCTAAAGCTTGGAAGCGTGCTCGCCCCCCTCGGTTTGGGGGGGCGCGAAAGAAGACTTCGTTCTTGCGACATAGCATCCGAGCCAACGATGAGAAGCCTCACGCGATGCGTGTCTCCGGGCCTGCGATTACTGCGTCCGCGCACTGGCTGCCCCTTTCAGGCTGAATCTAGAAGGCGACCGTGGCTCCAGCCTGGAAGCTCCTCGTGCTCTTGAGGCGATTCACGCTCATGACGTTCGGCACCCAGCGCAGGGACGCGGACAGGGCGTTCTTGCCGAATAGCTTGGTGTTCAAGGTGACGACGGGTCCGACCGAAACGTCACGACCGACAAAACCATTGAGCCGGTCGGCTGTCGGGCCGCTATCGTTGCCAAGTTGCTGCGTTGTTCCCACGACCAGCCCGACACCGAGCCCATTGTTGAACTTCTTCAGTCCCATCACGTCAAGGGTCAGCAGTGGAGCGTTATGGTAGTCCGTCGCGGTATTGCGCGTGTAGAGCTGCAGGCCTAGCGTTACATCGAACTCCATGTCGTACTTTGGTACGAGCTTCGTGTAGGCGATCTGCGGCACAAACGTCCAGTTGTTCAGGCTCGGATTGGCGAGCGCGTTAGCTTCGTACTCACCAGTGGGTGCCCAGAAATTAAAGCTCAGGGCCACGTGATCGGTCTGGGACAGGTGGTAGCCAGCGAGCACTGGCGTGAAGTACAGGTCGAAAAGATTGGATGTTCTGTCAGTGGCCGATCTCGCCCCGGGTCCGGCAGATAGGGAGCCGGTCACCTCCGACCAGACGTATGGGAGTGTGATGCCGGATGCGAAACTCCATCCTCCAACAGAACCCCATGTACGCAGCACAGATGCCAAGGTGAAGGCGACTTCGCCCTCAATGCCCAGCGAAGTTCTTCCGGAGACGGGAACCTGACGACTTGCGCCGATAGATCCGTCGATGTAGATCTGCTCAACGCTAAAGATCGTCAAAGGCTCGGACGGAACAATGCCCGCATCGGGAAGGACTGTCATGCCGGTGACGGACCTTCCGAGTCCGCCCTCCGTCGCAACAGCAGGCCAACTCATCATTGCGGCCAGCATCGCGGCCGCGAAGCGAGTCGCGGTATTGGGCGCTGATGCTTCCATGGTTAGACGCACGCACATCCGTCACCTCGTGAAGTTACCTGCGTAGTGTGATATCGAGGCGGCGAAGGCGCCGTCGCGAACCGTCCGCTTTCTTGTTAGCGGCGCTGCTTCGACTGGCTGCCGTTCGGCCGGTGTTTCCTTCCCCGCATGTAGGCGGTGATCAGCGCCTACACATATTCAGAGAGATTGCTTCGTCGACTGGGCTGCTCGAGCCTGCGCGACGCGTTCGCGGCGACTGCGCTCGCCACCCGCGACAGCGCCCGCAGTGGCGCCTACCGTTACACCGCGCCCCGAATAGTGACGATTCCCGGTACCGATGATGGCGCCTACGCTCGCGCCCATGAGTCCATGGCGTACCGCTGGGGCGTTTGCCACGGCTGCCGGGCCACCGTCGCTATCTTGTTCCGCCCTTGGACGGCAGGTGCCGTCGTTCGCCTGTTGAGCCTGCACGCTTTGCCCGCAGGCCGAATAGGCGGCTGGATGTTGCGCCAAAGCAGGTGCGAATGAGCTTCTGCTAAGCAAAACGCTGCTGGATGTCATCTGAGCCCTCCGACGCGACGAATGTAGATGGCCCTTTGGCCAGTCAAACCACTATGCGCGGCACTGACGCCGCCGTATCCCCGATCCGACTGACACGCGTTCAAGAGGTCGACCGGCAATGGTCATCGCCACTATTCACAATCTTGCGCAATGAAATGCCGTCATTTGCCAGATTCAAAAAGTTAGCGGGCCGCTTATAAGCCGTCGCGGCATCTGAATTAGCCAATATAGGTTAGCAAACGTTTTGTGAAACGCAAGCACGGTCGTCGAGTTTTGAGCATCTTACTGTGCGAGACCAGCGTGCCAAATTCGACACCGAACGCGAAATGCACTGCCTTTTAGCAACGGCTGCATCTTGCAATAATGTGACCGTTGATATATGGCGCACGAAACGGAGTGATTGCTGCTGATATTCCAGTATTAAGAATGCCAGCTTCCGGCGGGATAACGGTCCTTTTTGTGATGGCGCTTTCTGGCCGCCCTAGGACCGACGACTGGCACCGTTTGTTGATTCGAGTCCCGACTCTTGCGCGCCTCCGGCTATTTGGGCTCAGCGGTTATTCCACACCCCGCCCGTTTTCACTGCCTGGCGGTCGAAGCGTGTGAGAATCGAGTTGCGTCAACCTTTCAGCCAATACGAGGAACACTCTAATGCATTCCGACAAGTCGTGACTGGAATTCCAACCTTTCCCTGTGCGACCAACCGTTCGGTGAGCACCCGCCATTGAAACATCGAATGCCGGTATTTCAAGTCTCAGCACGGTCAATATGCGGCCTTTCTTCTCGCGCATGCCGGCGTTTCGATTTCTCGCGTATCGCTCAGGTGCTGAAGGTAGTTATTTCAGGCCGCATCACCGCTGTCGCACTTGAAGAAGATCTACCTCGATTCAATGAGAGCGATAACGTGATCTTGCGATTTTCCAATACGCCGCGTTTCATTGAAGCCCGATACACATTCAGGCGGTTGTAAATACTTTAGCGACTGTCATGCCAACGTCATCGGCGGAATCCCGAGGCTGAAGAAGGTTGCGAGAAACAACGGCCCATATCGACGTTCACGGATACCGTGTGCGTGCAAGGGCGACGAACGACCGGAATGTACCGTTCCAAGCCGCCGACGCGTCCGTATCGCAGGGATAGACAGGCACGCGGCAACATTTACGCCGCAAGTAGGCGAATGACGAACGCTGCACGAGCGCGTCGGACATAGTCGCGCCTTCGCAGTCTGCTAAAAAAGCGGAAAGGTTAAGCGAGGGGAAAACAGTGCAAAGCGCGAGAAGCTACTGACGCTGTAGAAGCCTTACGGCGCAAGGCTCTAAGAGGATGGTGCCCAGGGCCGGAATCGAACCGGCACGCCTTGCGGCGGGGGATTTTGAGTCCCCTGCGTCTACCAATTTCACCACCTGGGCACGCTGAGTCGGCGATTATGACCCAAAACCGCGCGCTCGGCAAGCAGCGCCGGTTGTCCGCGGATCACTGGCTTAGATACGTGAACGCCCCGTTGCGGACGATGCCCATGACGCTCGCGCGCTGATCCAGTCCGACGTGGTCGCTGGCGCTCGTATTGACGACGCCGTTCGGCACCACCAGCTCATGCGCGTGCTCCAGTTCCGAGCGCAGCGCGACGCGAAATTCCTTCGTTCCCGGCTTGCCCGCCTTCAGCGCGCGCGTCGCCGCGTCCTGCAAGCGCGGATACACGCCCGCCGCGTCGCCGGCGAACTGCGTCACCGTGCCCTTGCCGTACTTGTCCTCGTAAGCATCGACGAATGCGAGCGCGGCCTTCTTCGACGGATGATCGGCCGGCAGCGTGCGCGCGACGACCACCGGCTGCGTCGGAAAGAGCGTGCCTTCGACGTCCTTGCCGCCGAGCTTGATGAACTCCGGCGTCGCGATGCCGTGCGTCTGATAGATCGCGCCCTTGTAGCCGCGCTCGACGAGCGTGCGCTGCGGAAGCACGGTCGGCGTGCCCGCGCCCGCGATCAAGACGGCGTCGGGCTTTGCGGCCATCAGCTTCAGAATCTGGCCGGTGACGCTCGCGTCCGTCCGGTTGAAGCGTTCGGTCGCGACTATCTTGATGTGGCGAAGATCCGCGAACTTCGTGAATTCGGAGAGCCAGCTATCGCCGTAGCTGTCCGCGAAACCGATGAAGCCGACCGTCTTCACGCCGTGGTTGGACATGTAGCGCGTCATCACGTCGGCCATCGCGCGGTCGGTCTGCGCCATCTTGAACGCCCAGACCTTCTTGCCTTCCTGCGGTTCGACCACCGACGCCGAGCCGATCAGCGTAATCATCGGCGTCTGATATTCCGCGACCGGATCGAGCGCCGCGAGCGCGGCCGGCGTGATGTTCGGCCCGACGATCACGTCCACCTTGTCCTCGGTGATCAGCTTGCGGATATTGCGCACTGCCGCGCCGGGGTCCGAGCCGTCGTCGAGAATGATGTACTGCGCGTCCTGTCCCGCGATGGTCTTCGGCCACATCAGCATCGCGTTCTTGCTCGTGATGCCGATGGCGGCGGCAGGTCCCGTGCTCGACAAGTCCACGCCTACCTTGATCTGCGCGTGCGCGGCGGCGGGCAACACGGACAGCACAGCCAGCGCGGCGCCGGCGAAGAGCCGGCGCGTGAATTTCGACAACGTCATCGGAAAGCTCTCCAGGGAAGTTCGTGTTTTTGTGATCGGCGTTGCGCCGTCGCCTTCAGAGTCAGAGTTCGTAGCTTTCGTGCTCGCCGGAGAGCGCCTGCTCGATCAGCTTCCGGTTCATCGACGGCGAAAGCAGCTCGACGAGCGTATACACATAGCTGCGCAGATAAGCGCCTTGCTTGAGCGCGAGCCGCGTGACGTTCGTGCCGAACAGATGCCCGACCGGCATCGCGCGCAAATGGCGGTCGCGCTCGGGATTGAACGCGATATCCGCCATGATCCCGACGCCGAGCCCCAGTTCGACGTAAGTCTTGATGACGTCCGCGTCGATGGCTTCGAGCACGATATCCGGCGTCAGATTGCGCAGCTGAAACGCGTGGTTGATCTTCGTGCGCCCGGCGAACGCCGCTTCGTACGTGATGAGCGGGTACTGCACGAGATCGTCGAGCGTGAGAAGCTTGCGTTCGAGGAGCGGATGCTCGGGCAGCATGACCGCCAGATGCTGCCACTGGAAGCAGGGCAGCGACACCAGTTCCTTATAGTTGGCGATGGCTTCGGTGGCAATGGCGATGTCCGCCTGATCGTGAATGACCATCTCGGCGACCTGCGTCGGGCTGCCTTGCAGGATGGACAGATGCACTTTCGGGAAGCGTTTCTTGAATTCCGCGATGGCCGACGGCAGCGAGTAGCGCGCCTGCGTGTGGGTCGCGGCGATCACGAGATTGCCCTGATCCTGCGCCGCGTAATCCTTGCCGACGCGCTTCAGGCTTTCCACTTCCTGCAGGATTTTCTCGACGGAAGCGAGAATGATGCGCCCCGGCTCCGTCAGCGACCGGACGCGCTTGCCGTGCCGCGTGAAGATCTCGACGCCCAGCTCGTCTTCCAGCTCGATGATCGCCTTCGACACGCCCGGCTGCGATGTATACAGCGCCTTCGCGGCTTCGGTCAGGTTGAAGTTCTGCCGCACGGCCTCGCGCACGAAGCGGAACTGATGCAGATTCATTTATAACCCACGCGCATATCAAAGTAATTTTTCAGTCGTTTGCAACATATAGCAGGTTTATTACTATCAGTCCAATTTTTCCAATATCCATAGCTGTTTTCGTCATTAGCAAATGAGCGTTCCGTCTGAACGCTGTGCGCGCCGGCGAATCAATGGATATCTGACGCGCGGCGCAACCTAGGGCGCCGGCGGCTAAACAAAAACTTGGGGCCCCCGAATGTACCAATACGATCAGATCGACCAGCGAATCGTTGACGAACGAGTCGCGCAGTACGCCGATCAGGTTCGCCGGCGTCTGTCGGGCGAGTTGAGCGAGGAAGAATTCCGTCCGCTGCGGCTGCAAAACGGCCTGTACATGCAGCGCCACGCATACATGCACCGCATCGCGATTCCGTACGGCAACCTGCGCAGCGACCAGTTGCGCATGCTCGCGACCATCGCGCGGGAGCACGACCGCGGCTACGGCCACTTCTCCACGCGCACCAACATCCAGTTCAACTGGATCGAGCTGGAAGAAACGCCGGAAATCCTCCGCAAGCTGGCATCGGTGCAGATGCACGCGATCCAGACGTCGGGCAACTGCATCCGCAACATCACGGCGGACCAGTTCGCGGGCGTGGCGCCGGACGAAACCGTCGATCCGCGTCCGTGGGCCGAAATCATGCGCCAGTGGTCCACGTTCCACCCGGAATTCGCGTGGCTGCCGCGCAAGTTCAAGATCGCCGTCTGCGGCTCGGCTGAAGACCGCGCGGCCGTGCAGATTCACGATCTCGGCGTTTATCTGAAGAAGAACGCGCAGGGCGAAGTCGTCGCGAGCATTCTCGCGGGCGGCGGGCTCGGCCGCACGCCGATCATCGGCGCGGTCATCAAGGAAGACCTGCCGTGGCAGCATCTGCTGACGTACTGCGAAGCCGTGCTGCGCGTGTACAACCGCTACGGCCGCCGCGACAACATGTACAAGGCGCGCATCAAGATTCTCGTGAAGGCGCTGTCGCCCGAGAAGTTCGCGAAGCAGGTGGAAGAAGAGTGGGCGCATCTGAAGGATGGTCCCTCGACGCTCACGCAGGACGAAGTGGACCGCGTGTCGAAGTTCTTCGCGCCGCCCATCTATGAAAAGCTGTCCGACACGGACGCCTCGTATGAGAAGCATCTGATCGAAAGCAAGCCGTTCGCGCGCTGGGTCGAGCGCAACGTGCGCCCGCACAAGATTGCCGGCTACGCGGCGGTCACGCTGTCGCTGAAGCCGACGGGCGTTGCGCCCGGCGATGCCACCGACAAACAGATGGACGAAGTCGCCAATCTCGCCGATGAGTTCTCCTACGGCGAAATCCGCGTCTCGCACGAGCAGAACCTGATTCTCGCGAACGTGAAGAAGCGCGATCTGTACGCCGTCTGGGAGCGCGCGAAGGCGATCGGTCTCGCGGCGGCGAACATCGGCCTGCTGACGGACATCATCTCGTGCCCGGGCGGCGATTTCTGCTCGCTCGCGAATGCGAAGTCGATTCCGATCGCGCAAGCGATTCAGGAACGCTTCGACAACGCCGACTATGTCTACGACCTCGGCGACCTGTCGATCAACATTTCGGGCTGCATGAACGCGTGCGGTCATCACCACGTCGGCAACATCGGCGTGCTGGGTGTCGATAAGGACGGCTCCGAGTGGTATCAGGTGACGCTCGGCGGCGAGCAAAGCTCGGGCGCGACCGGCGCGCACCTCGGCAAGGTCATCGGGCCGTCGTTCTCGGCGCATGAAATGCCGGACGTCGTCTCGAGCGTGATCGACACCTTCGTCGAGAACCGCCTGGAAGGCGAGCGCTTCATCGAGACGTTCGGCCGCATCGGCATCGCGCCGTTCAAGGAGCGCGTGTACGCATCGCGCCAAGCCCACGCTTAAGGATCTGCAGATGACGTTGATTATCAAAAACCGCGCGGTCGTCGAAGACGATTTCACCGTCGTGCGCGCTGCTGAAGACGGCGCGCTGCCGACAGTCGATGCGCTTCCCGCAGGCAAGGTGATCGTGCCGTTCGCGCTGTGGAAGGACGCGAAGGACGCGCTCGTGGCATCGCGCGCGAAGGAATCGATCGGTGTGTGGCTCGCGCCTGACGACGAACCCGCCGACCTCACGCCGGATTTCGACAAGATCGCAGTAATCGCGGTCGATTTCCCGGTGTTTCGCGATGGCCGCGGCTTTTCCATCGGCCGCCTGCTGCGCGAGCGCTACAACTGGAAGGGCGAGTTGCGCGCCATTGGCGACGTGCTGCGCGATCAGGTGTTCTTCCACTACCGCTGCGGCTTCGACGCTTTTGCCGTGCGCGCGGACAAGGACATCAACGACGCGCTCAACGCGTTCAACGAATTCAGCGAGCTGTATCAGGGCGCGACCGACAATCGGGAACCGCTGTTCCGCCGCCGCGCCGCGGTGCTCGCCACGCTCGGAGCCTGAGGCATGACGCCAGAACTGCAAGCCAAGGTTGAACGCCTCGACGCGCTGCTCGATTCGATCGCAGCGCGCCACGAGCGCGTCAAGCTAGCCAGCAGCCTCGCCGCCGAAGACATGGTGCTCACGCACGCCATTCTTTCGCGCAAGGTCGGCATCGGCATCTTCTCGCTGAACACGGGCCGTCTGCATGCGGAAACGCTCGGCATGATCGACCGCGTGAAGGAACGCTACGGCTACGACATCGAGCAGTTTCATCCGCAGCAAGCCGCTGTCGATGAATACGTGCGCGATCATGGTCTGAATGCGTTCTACGAGAGCATCGACCTGCGCAAGAGCTGCTGCCATATCCGCAAGGTCGAGCCGCTCAACCGCGCGCTCGCCGATGTCTCCGCGTGGGTCACGGGCCAGCGCCGCGAGCAGTCGGTGACGCGCGCCGAACTGCACGAGGAAGAGCACGACGCGCCGCGCGGCATCGCGAAGTTCAATCCGCTCGCGGACTGGACCGAAGCGGACGTGTGGGACTACCTGAAAGCCTTCGACGTGCCGGTGAACCCGCTGCATGCGCGCGGCTATCCGAGCATCGGCTGCGAGCCGTGCACGCGCGCCGTGCGCCCCGGCGAGGACAGCCGCGCGGGCCGCTGGTGGTGGGAATCGCGCGATACGAAGGAATGCGGTCTGCACATGACCAACATCAGCAGCATCAAGATCGTCCAGGAAGCGCCGAGCTCCGCGATCTGACAAGGCGCACAGACGCCGCCTGAACCCTGTTACTGAACGCGGCTTGGCGAACCATGCCGCACAAAAAAGGATCGACGAACATGAGCACCACGCTCGACCCCAACGTCACCGCCCCGATCGTCAATCAGGCGACGCGGATGGACCACCTCGACTGGCTCGAAGCCGAGTCGATCCACATCCTGCGCGAACTCGTCGCGGAGTGCAGCAAGCCCGCGCTGCTGTTCTCGGGCGGCAAGGATTCGGTCGTCGTGCTGGCGCTCGCGTTGAAGGCGTTCGGCCTCGGCGGCAACCGCAAGACGGTGCTGCCGTTCCCGCTCGTGCATATCGACACGGGCCACAACTTCCAGGAAGTCATCGACTTCCGCGACCGTCGCGCGGCCGAAATCGGCGCGGAACTGGTCGTCGGCCACGTCGAGGATTCGATCAAGAAGGGCACCGTGCGCCTGCGCCGCGAGACGGATTCGCGCAACGCCGCGCAAGCGGTCACGCTGCTCGAAACTATCGAGCAATACGGCTACACGGCGATGATCGGCGGCGCGCGCCGCGACGAAGAGAAGGCGCGCGCGAAAGAGCGCATCTTCTCGTTCCGCGACGAATTCGGCCAGTGGGACCCGAAGGCGCAGCGCCCGGAACTGTGGAGCATCTACAACGCGCGTCTGCATGCGGGCGAGCATCTGCGCGTGTTCCCGATCTCGAACTGGACCGAGCTCGACGTGTGGCAGTACATCGCGCGCGAGAAGCTCGAACTGCCGTCCATCTACTACGCGCACGATCGCGAAATCGTGCGTCGCAACGGGCTGCTCGTGCCGGTAACGCCGCTCACGCCGGTGCGCGAAGGCGAGACGCCGGAGATCGCGCAGGTGCGTTTCCGTACCGTCGGCGATATCAGCTGCACGTGCCCGGTGGCGAGCGACGCCGACGACGTCGAGAAGATCATCGCCGAAACGGCCGTGACCGAGATTACCGAGCGTGGCGCCACGCGCATGGACGACCAAGCGTCCGAAGCCGCGATGGAACAGCGCAAGAAGCAAGGCTATTTCTAAGCATCACGCTCCGAGGAACCAACGAATCATGAGCATCTATCAAGCGGAAGACCTGGGCGTGTTGCGCTTCATCACGGCGGGCAGCGTCGACGACGGCAAGAGCACGTTGATCGGCCGCCTGCTGTACGACAGCAAGGCGGTTCTCTCGGACCAGTTGTCGGCCATCTCGCGCGCGAAAAACAAGCGCACCGTCGGCGATGAAATCGACCTGTCGCTGTTGACCGACGGTCTCGAAGCCGAGCGCGAGCAGGGCATCACCATCGACGTCGCGTATCGCTACTTCGCGACCGCCAAGCGCAAGTTCATCATCGCGGACACGCCGGGCCACGAGCAATACACGCGCAACATGGTGACGGGCGCATCGACGGCGCACGCCGCGATCATTCTCGTCGACGCGACGCGCGTCACGTTCGAAAACGGCGAAGCGCAACTGCTGCCGCAGACCAAGCGCCACAGCGCCATCGTGAAGCTGCTGGGCTTGCAGCACGTGATCGTCGCGATCAATAAAATGGATTTGGTCGAGTACAGCGAGACGCGCTTCAACGAGATTCGCGACGCGTATGTCGCGCTCGCGCGTCAACTCGGTCTCGAGCATGTGCGCTTCGTGCCGGTGTCGGCGCTGAAGGGCGACAACATCGTGAGCGCGAGCGAGCGCATGCCGTGGTACGCGGGCGAGCCGCTGCTCGATCTGCTCGAATCGCTGCCGGTCGCGCAGCCGAACGAACAGGCGCTGCGATTCCCGGTGCAATGGGTCGCGCGTCAGGACGGCTCGCAGGCCGACGACTTCCGCGGCTACATGGGCCGCGTCGAGGCGGGCGAGGTGCGCGTGGGCGATGCGATCAACGTGCTGCCGGCGAATCGCCAGGCGACGGTCGCGGAAATCATCGCGCCGGTGCCGGGCGGCGTGGCGTCGGTGAATCGCGCGTTCGCGGGGCAGACGGTGACCATTCGTCTCACGGAAGACGTGGACGTGTCGCGCGGCGATACGTTCGTCCCGGCGACGGCTGCTGTGACTCCGGCGAAAAAGCTCGAAGCCGACCTGTGCTGGTTCGACGAAGAGCCGCTTTCGCCGCAGCGCAAGTATCTGCTGAAGCAGACGACCAACACCGTGTTCGCGCGCATCGGTGCGGTGAAAGAGGTGCTGGACGTGCACACGCTGTCGCACTCGGTGGACCGCACGACGCTCGCGATGAACGACATCGGCCGCGTGGCGCTCACGCTGCAAAAGCCGATCGTGGCGGACGAGTACGATACGCATCAGGGCACCGGCGCGTTCGTGCTGATCGACGAGGCGACGCATCACACGGTTGCGGCCGGTATGATTCGCGAAATCGCGGCTTGATGCTTGATGACGGACGAAATGCACATGGGTAAGGTCTATCTGATCGGAGCGGGACCGGGCGCGGCGGATCTGATCACCGTGCGCGGCATGCGCTTGCTCGAACAGGCGGATGTCGTGCTGCACGACGCGCTGATCGAGCCGGCGATGCTCGACTACGCGCCGAATGCGAAGCGGATCGCGGTCGGCAAGCGCTGCGGACAGCGGTCGACCGCCCAGCATTTCATCAACAAGCAGATCGTCGATGCGGCGCGCGAGCATGGCGTCGTCGTGCGGCTGAAGGGCGGCGATCCGATGCTCTTCGGCCGTGCTGACGAGGAGATGCGCGCGCTCGAAGCGGCTGGCATCGAGTACGAAGTGGTGCCGGGCATCACGGCGGCGCTCGCGAGTGCTGCGACGCTGCGGCGCTCGCTGACGTTGCGCGGCGTGTCGCGCAGTGTCGCGCTCGCCACGCACAGCCGCGCGGCGGACAGCGAGGACATTCGCGAGCAGGCGAAGGCCGATTCGCTCGTCTTCTACATGGGCCGCGACAGCGCGGCGGATATCGCGCAGCAGTTGATCGACGCGGGGCGGCCGGGTTCGACGCCGGTGGCGATCGTGGAGGCGTGCAGCACGCCGCGCGAACGCACGCTCACGCTGACGCTCGCGCGCATGGCGCTCGGCGAGGCGCAGGCGTGGCTGGACCCGTCGCAGCCGAGTCTGTTGATGATCGGCGAGGCGTTCAAGGAAAGGGCGTCGGCGGGAAAGCCGAAGGTGCATCTTAAGGGGATGCAGGCGGCGGCTTAAGTTGTGGGGACGCTAGCCGGCTGAGGAGACGCGGGTTCGCTTATGCCGCAGAGCGCCGACATATCGACTTTTTGTTGTCGCCGCGGACGTCTTTGCGCCGCTTCTTGAGAACGAGACAGCTTCGGCTTCCAATCGCGCTTCGACGCCGACCAACTCATCCCGCAAGCTGAGCAGGTCGTTCTGCAGGCGAGTCATTTCCTGCAACTTCTGGCTAAGGTCGCCGATCACCACATGCTGTTCATCCCGCCAGATCTCGGACAGTGATGCCGTCTGCGTGGCCGGGCGACAAGCCTCTAACCGCGCTACCTGTCTTCGAAAGAAATAAGCGACGCTCCAAACCGTCAAAAGCGTGACGCTAGCGATAACGAAGACGCCGTAGCCTTGCCGAAGCGATGCCAGAATATCGATCATGTCGTCAGACGTTTAATTTCGGACAAGCCGACCGTTAGAAAATAATACACGACCGCGACGGTCTTGGCCGCTCCCCAACCGAACAGGGAGAAGGGTATGCCAATGTCCTGAACCTCGGACAACGAGGCGCCCAGCATGCGGTGCCAGAGAGGCATCCCTCCCACCGCCAGACTCGCCGCAACGGCGATGAGCGCAACGTCGCACCGGTATCGGAACTTGTCGACGGGCGTCGCGCAGAGTCCTGGCGCAGCCCCGACGAGACAAAGCGGGATGAGCATTGCAATGGAACTGAGCATGAGTCCCGGCGGAAGAAACGCTGCCGGGCTTCTTTCTTTCATTGCCTGGTGCACAGTGAGTTCGAAAACGCCGAGCCAGAAGGGCAGCGTGTACGTGAAGACTCGGACGAAGCAGTTGTAAAGCAAACGTTCCATGCGAGTAGGGAACAGTGATCAGAAACGGCTGTTTCGTCGACGCAGTGATAACGTCGACATCTGGTAGTCGATCCTAGCATCGTCTGCATCCCTAAATAACTGCCGCAATCCGAATCTTTCCTTGATCGCGCTAAGAGCGGCGGTTAAGGCGGCCTTAAGTCTGCTTCAAGCAATATCGAGCCACCGCATCCAGCACCGCATCATCCTCGCCGACCGCCGTCGCGCAGTGGATGACCACACCCGGATGCGCCTCCCGGCACTTCGCCACCACTTCGGGCAAATCCCGCCGCACGTGCCCGCCTTGCCCGAAGAACACCGGAACGACGGTGATCGCATCACACCCGTCCGAAGCTTGCGCGGCGACCGCTGCGGGCAAATCCGGCGTCATCAATTCGAGAAACGCGAGCGATACCGGATCGCCCCGCAACGCGCGCAGCTTCACGGCGAGGCGTTCGAACGGCTCAGCCCAGCGCGGATCGCGCGCGCCGTGTCCGAAGAGGATGATGCCGTGTCTGCCCATCGCGTTGTCCTCCGCTAAGCGGCCGTCAGTGCCGCTCGACCCATTTGAGACCCAGCAAGCCGATTGCCAGGTATGCCAGCGCCGGCGCCGCCGCCGTAATCGGCGCGGGCCATGTGTTCAGCGTGCCGATATGCGAGAACAGCGTATTGAACAACTGGAAGCTCATGCCGATCATGATGCCGCCGAACACCTTCACGCCCACCACGCCCGCGCGCGTATGCAGATACGCGAACGGCAGCGACAGCACCAGCATCACGAATACCGCGAACGGATACAAAATCTTGCGCCAGAACGCGATCTGATACCGCTGCGTGTCCTGATGATTCTCCGTCAAGTGCTGGATATAGCGGAAGAGATTGAACATCGACATGCGATCCGGCGACACCAGCAGCACCGAAAGAATCTGCGGCGTCAGCTCGGAGCGCAGCGAGAACTGCGGCAGTGTCGTCTCCTTCGCGCGATACACGGGGTTGAGCGCGTCGCCGGCGTTCGCGCTCTGCGGTTGCGCATCGACCAGTTGCGTCTCCGTTACGCCCGTCAGCTTCCAGTGGCCCGGCGGCTGATACACGCCGCTTTTCGCAATGCGCACGCTCGAAAGCCGGAACTTCGAATCGAATTCGTAGATGCGCACGTTGGCGATCGTCGTATCCGGGTTCAGCGTGCCGACATTGACGAAGCGCGTCACCTGTTCGCCGTTTTCCTTCGCGGAGAGCGTGTCCTTCACCCACACGCCCGACTCGAAATTCGACGACACGGACGAGCCGAGCGCCTCCAGCCGCACGCGCTCGGACAATTGATCCGCATACGGCCCGACCACTTCGCCGATGATGTACGTCACCAGCACGAGCGGCACGCCGATCTTCAGCAGGGAGCGCAGCGCCGCGCCGGTCGAGAGCCCCGACACGCGAAAGATGGTGAACTCGGAGGCCGCCGCCATCTGCGCGAACACGTAGATGGCGGAAATGAGCGCGGCGACCGGAATGATTTCGTAGAAGCGCGAAGGCGTCTGCAAGGCCACGCGCAGCACCGCGAGCGTGAACTTGTAGTTGCCGTGCCCGACCGTGTTCAGTTCGTTGATCAGATCGAAGAAGAAGAACAGGCCCGAGAACGCGAACAGAATGAAGATGAAGGCGAGGTAAATCTGGCGCGCGAAGTATCGTTCGTAGATGCGCATGGGCTCAGGCTCCCTTCGAGCGCGTGAAACTCGCTCGCGTGAAGAGCGGCCGGTTGCGCACGCGCAGCCAGAAGATGAACGCGACGAGCGCGAGCACCAGCACATGCAGCCCGACAATGCCGACGCCGAACGAGAGCTTGCCCTGTTCGATCCACGACTGCACGACGTTCAGCAAGTTCGAGTACGTGAGATAGATCAGCACGGCCATCACGAGATTGATGGTCCGGCTGCGGCGCGGGTTCTGATAAGACAGCGGAATGGCGAGCAGCATCAGGTTGATGGCGATGAGCGGCAGGCCCATGCGCCAGGCGAATTCCGCGAGGTTTTCCTTGGTCGGATTAGCGAGAAGATCGGGCGTGGAGATGCCGGTCGTGGTCGGCGTATTGACCACTTGATGGCTCATGATCTTCACGCCATACCGCGCGAACTCCGTGATGCGGAAGTTCGGCTGGCCGGGCGTGCCGTCGTAGCGCCGTCCGTCTTCCAGCACAATGAAGCGGTCGCCGTCCGCGCGCGTTTCCGTGTGGCCGTTCTTCGACACGATCACGTTGACCTTGCCGCCTTCGGTGCTCGTGACGAACACGTTTTCCACGTGCCCCTGATCCGGCGACATCTTCTCGATGAAGAACACGCGATGGCTCGACGGCGACTCGCGAAACTGGCCGGGCGCGAGCAGCGACACTTCGTCGCGCTGCTGAAAACGCGCCTTGATGAGCTTGCTTTGCTGGTTCGACCACGGCCAGCCGATGAACGCGAAGAAGATGATGAGAATGATGATCGGCGTGGAGAAAACGGCGATCGGCTTGATGAGCTGGGTCTGGCTCACGCCCGAGGCGAGCCACACGACCATCTCCGAATCGCGATACCAGCGCGTGAGCACGAAAAGAATCGAGACGAAGAGCGTCACGATCAGCATGACGGCGAGATAGCCGATGACGGTGAGCCCGATCAGCACGACGACATCGCGCGGGTCGACCTGACCTTGAGCCGCGAAGCCGACGATGCGGATCATCATCGTCGTGAGCATGATCGTGAGCAGCACCATGAATACGGCGCCGGCCGTATACGCGAGTTCGCGCTGCAGGGAGCGTTCGAAGATCATTGATTTCTGCTTGAGGCCGGCGGCGATGCGGCTACGCGTTGACTGACCCGGGAAACGCAGCTTCGTTCCCCGGCGCCGCGAGCCTGTGACCGCCGCGGTAAAAATAGCGGATAATTGCGGCTTTCATCCTTCAGCCTGGATTTTACCGAGGATAAGCGCGATGGACTTTAGCATAAAAGCCTGTGATTGGAGCAAAGGCGAGTCAAATGGTTTCCTGACCGGAAAGGCCGATGTCGTGGTGCTCGGCGTCTTCGAAGCGCAGACGCTCTCGGGCGCGGCCCTCGCCTTGGATCTCGCGACGAAAGGCTTGATTTCGCGCATCGTGAAGGCAGGCGACATGAACGGTCGCGCGGGCACCACGCTGCTGGTGCCGGAAGTCACGGGCATCGGCGCGGCGCGCGTGCTGCTCGTCGGCCTCGGCAAGCAGGACGCCTTTAATCAGAAAGCGTATGGCGAAGCGGTTCGCGCCGCGTGGCGCCTCATTCTCGGCACGAAGATCGCGCAAGTCACGTTCACGCTCGCGCAACTGCCCATCCAGGAGCGCAGCGGCGACTGGGCGGTGCGCGCCGCCATCCTCGCGCTGCGTGAACTTACCTACAAGTTCACGCAGATGAAGAGCAAGCCCGAAAACGGCGCGCGCTCGCTGAAGAAGATCGTCTTCAGCATCGACGCAGCGGACGAGAAAGCCGGCCGCACCGCGATCAAGCAGAGCGTCGCGATCGCGAACGGCATGGACCTGACGCGCGATCTCGGCAATCTGCCGCCGAACGTCTGCACGCCGACCTATCTGGGCCAGACCGCGAAGCAGCTCGGCCGCGACTGGAAGCTGAAAGTAGACGTGCTCGGCCTCAAGCAGATCGAGGCGCTCAACATGGGCTCGTTCCTTTCCGTGGCGAAGGGCTCGGTGCAGCCGCCGCAGTTCATCGTCATGCAGTATCAGGGCGCGGGCGCGGCTTCGGGCGAATCGGGCAAGGGCAAGAACAAGAACGCGCCGATCGTGCTCGTGGGCAAGGGCATCACGTTCGATTCGGGCGGCATCTCGATCAAGCCCGGCGAGGCAATGGACGAGATGAAGTACGACATGTGCGGCGCGGGCTCGGTCTTCGGCACTATGCGCGCCGTCGCCGAAATGGGCCTGAAGCTGAACGTGATCGGCATCGTGCCGACGTGCGAGAACATGCCTGCGGGCAACGCGCTGAAACCGGGCGACATCGTCACCGCGATGAACGGCACGACCATCGAAGTGCTGAACACGGACGCCGAAGGCCGCCTCATTCTGTGCGATGCGCTCACTTACGCAGACCGCTTCAAGCCGGCTGCGGTCGTCGATATCGCCACGCTGACGGGCGCGTGCATCATCGCGCTCGGCCATCACAACACCGGCCTCTTCTCGAAAGACGACGCGCTCGCGGGCGAACTGCTCGACGCATCGCGCGAGGCGGTCGATCCGGCGTGGCGTCTGCCGCTCGACGAGGAGTATCAGGATCAGCTCAAGTCGAATTTCGCGGATGTCGCGAACATCGGCGGGCGTCCGGCGGGCAGCGTGACGGCGGCGTGCTTCCTGTCGCGCTTCGCGCAGAACTATCCGTGGGCGCATCTGGATATCGCCGGGACCGCGTGGAAGAGCGGGGCGGCGAAGGGCGCGACCGGACGTCCGGTGCCGCTCCTCTCGCAGTTCCTGATCGACCGCGCGGGGCAGTGATCGCGCCATGACGCGCATCGACTTTCACACGAACGTCGGCGATCCGCTCGCCTATGCCTGCCGCCTCGCGCGCAAGGCGTATGCGAGCGGGCGCTCGCTCGTCGTGCTCGCGGACCCGGCGCGCCTCGCCGCGTTCGACGAACAGTTGTGGACCTTCGCGCCGCTCGAGTTCGTGCCGCATTGCATGGCGAAGAGCGCGCTCGCGCAGGAAACGCCGGTCGTGCTCGCCGCCGATCTCGACGACGTGCCGCATCATCAGGTGCTCGTGAATCTGGGCGCGCCGGTGCCCGCGCAGTTCGCGCGCTTCGAGCGTCTGGTGGAAATCATCGGCGACGACGCCGACGAACTCGCGGCGGGGCGCGAGCGCTTTCGCTTCTATCGCGATCGCGGCTACGCCATCGAAACGCACAAGCAAGGCGGTTGAGCGAACAGTGCGTAATCTCGCGCCGCGTTAGCATCGGCGCGTGGAGACCACTGAAGACCATTCCGACATCATGACCGACAACACGCACACGCCTGAATCGTTCGATTCGTCCATTCCCGTTCTCACCGATGTCGTCGTGCCCGGCAAGCCGGAATTCGCGCGCGCCGCGGGCGTCAACGACGCCGCTGCGGCCTACGAAGCGCAACGCGTCGGCGAGCGGCTGCAAGGCCGTGTCACGCAGTTCCTGAGCGGCGATGCCCGCGCGATCATCGAGGCGCGTTGCCAGGACGTGCTGCGCGAGCATTCGGCGAAGATGGTGCAGGAGATCACGCGCGAAGTGTCGCTGGCGCTCGAAAGCAAGATGCGCGAGTGGGTGGCCGTGGCGGTCGAGGAAGAGTTGCAGCGGCAGCGGGGCGGCTGAGTCTCCCGTTGCCAGGAACGACAAAAGGGGCGCATCGAGCGCCCCTTTTGCTTGCATCACCGAATGCCGGTCAGCTTCAGCCCGTCACCGCTCCGCGATTTGCCGGCAGCGCCAGCGCCGCGAATTTCGCCAGCACGCCGCGCGTGTACTTCGGCGCGGGCTTCTTCCAGGCGGCGCGGCGGCGCGCGATTTCCGCGTCGTCCACGTTCAGTTGAAGCAGCAGCTTGTGCGCGTCGATGGTGATGGAGTCGCCTTCCTGCACCAGCCCGATCGTGCCGCCCGCGTACGCTTCCGGCGCGACGTGGCCGACCACCATGCCCCACGTGCCGCCGGAAAAACGCCCGTCGGTGATGAGCCCGACCGATTCGCCCAGTCCCTTGCCGATGATCGCCGACGTCGGCGCCAGCATCTCGGGCATGCCCGGGCCGCCCTGCGGGCCGAGATAGCGCAGCACGACGACATCGCCGGCCTTGATCTTGTCGGCGAGAATCGCTTCCATCGCGGTTTGCTCGTCGTCGAACACGCGCGCCGGGCCGGTGATGACTGGATTCTTGAGGCCCGTGATCTTCGCGACCGCGCCGTCTTCCGCGAGATTGCCGCGCAGAATGGCGAGGTGGCCTTCCTTGTAGAGCGCCTGCTCGATCGGGTAGATGACCTTCTGATCCGCGCGCGGCTTGCTCGGCACGTCCTTCAGTTCTTCCGCGAGCGTGCGGCCCGTGATCGTGATGCAGTCACCGTGCATCAGACCTGCGTCGAGCAGGATCTTCATCACTTGCGGGATGCCGCCGGCCTTGTGCAGGTCCGTCGCGACATACTGGCCCGAGGGCTTCAGATCGCAGATGACCGGCACTTTCTTGCGCATGCGCTCGAAGTCGTCGATGCTCCATTCCACTTCCGCCGCGTGCGCGATGGCGAGGTAGTGCAGCACGGCGTTGGTCGAGCCGCCCGTCGCCATGATGAGCGCGACCGCGTTCTCGATCGACTTCTTCGTGATGATGTCGCGCGGCTTCAGGTCCTTCTTCACGGCTTCGACGAGGACGCGCGCCGATTCGGCGGCGGAGTCCACTTTCTCGTCGTCGGGGTTCGCCATGGTCGACGAATACAGGAGCGACATGCCGAGCGCCTCGAACGACGAGCTCATGGTGTTGGCCGTGTACATGCCGCCGCACGAGCCGGTGGACGGGCACGCGTTCTTCTCGACGCCCTTGAAGTCTTCTTCCGACATGCGGCCCGCCGTGAACTCGCCGACCGCCTCGAACGACGACACGATAGTCAGGTCCTTGCCCTTCCAGTTGCCCGGACGAATGGTGCCGCCGTACACGTAGATGCCCGGCACGTTCATGCGCGCGAGACCGATCATGCCGCCCGGCATGTTCTTGTCGCAGCCGCCGATCACGACGACGCCGTCCATCCACTGGCCCTGCACGGCCGTCTCGATACAGTCCGCGATCACCTCGCGCGACACCAGCGAGTACTTCATGCCTTCGGTGCCCATCGACATGCCGTCGGAGATCGTCGGCGTCCCGAACACTTGCGGATTCGCGTTCGACTGCTTGATCGCCGCGATGGCGGCATCGGCGAGGCGCTGCAGGCCGGCGTTACACGGCGTGATGGTCGAGTGGCCGTTGGCGACGCCGATCATCGGATTGTCGAAATCCTCTTCCTTGTAGCCGAGGGCGTAGTACATCGAACGATTGGGCGAACGCGCGACGCCCTGCGTCACGTTTTTCGAGCGGCGATTGAAGGCCATGTTGGGGCTCCTTGAAGATTCTTTTGTCTAGTGGCGCAAGAATGCAGCGTCGGCTTGTATCTGTCCAATATATTATTCAGGGTCTATTAGGTCGGAGAAGATATTGATGGACGAGCGAAACGCGCCGATCGAACTGCGTTTGCTGCGCTATTTCGTGACCGTGGCCGAAGAGATGCATTTCGGCCGCGCCGCCGCGCGTCTCGCGATGACGCAGCCGCCGCTTTCGCAGGCCATTCGCGCGCTCGAAGACGCGCTTGGCGTCGCGCTGTTCGCGCGCACGAAACGGACCGTCGAATTGACGCCGGTCGGCAAGGATCTGCTGCCAGAGGTGCGGCGCATTCTCGCCGCCGCCGATGCGCTGCGTCCGCTCGCGCAGTCGCTTTCGCGTGGCGAGGCGGGCGTGCTGTCGCTGGCGTTCGTGTCCACCGCGGACTACGGCCTGTTGCCCGCGCTGCTGCGCGACTTCGGCGCGCGCTATCCCGGCGTGCGCCTGCAACTGACCGAAGCGACGAGCGACGTGCAGATCGAAGAACTTGTCGCCGGTCGCGTGGACGCGGGGCTCGTCATTCCGCCGCTGCCGCCGCGGCACGCGATGTCGCTGTCGTATCTTGCGATTGCCCGCGAGCCGCTCGTCGTCGCGATGTCCTCGGACGCCGCCGAGCAATTGCAGCAGGGCACGGCCGAATGGGCCGACACGCCCGTCGATCTGCGCGATCTCGCCGCCGCGCCGCTTGTCGTGTTTCCGAGGCGTCTCGCGCCGGGTTTGTATGACATCATTATGGGCTGCTACGGCGCGGCGGGACTCACGCCGCGCATCGGGCAGGAGGCGATCCAGATGCAGACCATCGTGAGCCTCGTGTCCGCCGGCATGGGCGTCGCGCTCGTGCCGCAGTCGCTGCGGCATTTGCGGCGCACGGGCGTGGTGTATCGACCGCTGCGGCCGGTGGCGGATGCGCCGGTCGTCGAAACCGGCCTCGTGTGGCGCGCGGCCGAGGTGAGCCCGGTGCTCGCCGGCTTCATCGAGATCGTGCGCGCGCGGGCCGCCGCCGTCTCTGCTTTATGATTCGTGCCTGACTTCGCTTGGCTCTAGAACTCTACGATGCTCATTCACCCCAATTTCGATCCCGTCGCGATTCACCTCGGACCGCTCGCCGTGCGCTGGTACGGCCTCATGTATCTGGTCGCGTTCATTTCCGCCATCGTCATCGGACGACTGCGGCTGCGGCTGCCGTATGTCGCCGCGCAAGGCTGGAGCGCGAAGGACATCGACGACATGCTGTTCTACGGCGTGCTCGGCACGATTCTCGGCGGGCGCATCGGCTATGTGCTGTTCTACAAGGCGAGCTATTACGCGGCGCATCCGCTCGATATCTTCAAGGTGTGGGAAGGCGGCATGTCGTTTCACGGCGGCTTTCTCGGCGTGACCTTCGCGATGGTGCTGTTCGCGTACCAGCGCAAACGCACGTGGCTGCAAGTGACCGATTTCGTCGCGCCGATGGTGCCGCTCGGCCTAGCGGCGGGGCGTCTCGGCAACTTCATCAACGGCGAGCTGTGGGGCCGCGTGACCGACCCGGCCGCGCCCTGGGCGATGCTGTTCCAGAACTCGACGAACGACGACGCCATCTGGCTCGCGAAGAACCCGCAACTCGACGCGAAGTGGCATCTGATGGACATCTTCCAGCGTTATCACATGCTGCCGCGCCATCCGTCGCAGTTGTATGAGATTGCGCTGGAAGGCATCGTGCTATTCATCGTGATCTGGACGTTCTCGCGTAAGCCGCGCCCGGTCGGCGCCATCTCCGCGCTCTTTTTGATTGGCTATGGACTCGCGCGTTTCACGGTCGAATTCGCCCGCGAACCGGACGACTATCTCGGCCTGCTCGCGCTCGGCCTCTCGATGGGCCAGTGGCTTTCGCTGCCGATGATCGTCGCCGGCGTCATCATGATGGTGTGGGCGTACAAGCGGCATCGTCGCGTGGCGGCGAACGCGGCGTGATTTCGCGCGGGGCCGCGCTTGCGGTCCCGCTTGGGTTCGCTTGGCCTCGCTCGGTCAGCGGCCCATCTGCACCGAGCCGGACACATCGACGGTCACGGTCGTCGTGCCGGCTTCGAGCGCCATCGGCGCGGCCATCTTGGCATCGGCGCCCATGGCGCGCGACTGCATCATCATCACCGGGCGCGGCGCCACGCCGCTATGCCCGACGTTCACCTCGCGAATTGAATAGCTGCTGTAGCCGAACGCCTGCGAGGCGGCTTGCGCCTGCTTGCGGAACGAATCGATGGCCTGCGTCGAGAGCTTCTGCTCCGCGGCGCGCTGCGCTTCCGGCGACAGCGAGAACGTGACGTTGCCAACTTGCATCGACGAGCTCATCTTGCCCGCGAGCTTCGAGGCCGCCGCGAAGTCGTGCGATTCGAGCACGATCTCCGTGCGCCCACGCCATGCGGATATCTTGCCGTCCCGGTCGGTGGACGGATACACCGTGAACGAGCCGCTTTTCGCGGTGACGCCATCGACACCCTTCGCTTCGCGCAACGCAGCTTCGGCGCGCTGATTGAGCGTCGCGGTGAGCGATGAAGGATCGGCGGCTTCCTGCTCGTAAAAGAGCGTGATGGTGACGACATCCTGCGGCACTTGCGCGCTCGCCTGCGCCGAAAGCGAAAGCACGCCCGCGGGCTGCGGATTGGCGATGACCGTCTGCGCGGCGACGGAGGCGGAATAGGCGAGGGTGACGCTCGACATCGCGAGGGCGAGGGCGGCGGCGATTTTCTTGTTCATCATCGAAGGACTCCAACGCAAGGCGTCGCGTGATTCGCGACCGCACTTAGGCGTCCGCCTCCAGTCCTTAGTTCCTGCTCTAGACGAGGCGTTCGGTAATAAAGCGCCATTCGTTCTCGGTGACCGGCGTGATCGACAGGCGGTTGCCGCGCGCGAGCACCTGCATGCCGGCGAGTTCCGGATGCTCGCGCAGTTCGGCGAGCGGAATGAGCCGCGTCTTCTTCACGAAGCTCACATCCACGAGCATCCAGCGCGGCGTGTCCTGCTTGGACTTGGGATCGTAGTAGGCGCTCTTGGGATCGAACTGCGTGGGGTCGGGATACGCCGTCGAACAGACCTTCGCGATTCCCGCGATACCGGGCTCGGGGCAACTCGAATGGTAGAAGAGCACGCCGTCGCCGATCTGCATCTGGTCGCGCATGAAGTTGCGCGCCTGATAGTTGCGCACGCCGGTCCACGGCAGCGTCTTCTTGGGCGCGTGCGCGAGATGATCGATGCTCGCTTCGTCCGGTTCGGACTTCATCAGCCAGTAGCGCATGAGTTCGGCGTGAAGGAGTGTGCGTGCGGTTTTGGGCGATGCAAACAAAAACGGCACCGGTAAGAACCGATGCCGTTCGTGCTTCCAGAAATAAGGTCCCCGCCTCAGCCGCTAGGCCGGCATCCTGAACCTGGGTTCAAGATTGGTCGCGGTAAGCAACACTTCGGGTACATCAGACAGAGTGACGCGCGCGCCCGTGCTGCAACGTTCCGCAACCGTGCCAATGTAGCATTGGTTCAAGGAATATATGACCTTGGCGTACCAGGCAGGGAGACCTCACTGTACACCAAACGTTTGGTCCTTGCAGCCCTTGCCTGCGTTTCTCGCGGTATCTTTTTTTGATGGATACCGCAACGCTGATTAGATCAGCGCATGACCGTCAGTGCGCTTCGCTCAGTGCGCTTCATATTGCGCAATGACCGCGCCGAGCTGCTCGTTCATCGAATGCATGGTGCGGCGGATTTCCTCGGCGGGGAACGCTTCGCCGTGACGCACGCTTTCCTGCAGCTTGAGCAGTTCGGACGCCAGCGAAAGCGCGGCCATCACCGCGATGCGGTCCGTGCCGCGCACGCTGCTTGCGTTGCGTACCTTGTTCATTTCGGCATCGACGCGGGCCACGGCTTCGCGCAGCGCGGCCTCGGTCTCCGGCGAGCACGCGAGGCGATACTGCTGGCCGAGAATGGATACTTCGATCTGCGTGGTCGTCATGCCTTCTCTCCTTGATGGTGCTCGCCGTGCACTTCTTCCGCGTGCGCATGTTCGTGCTGCGCTTCGCGCGACGCGCTGGATTCGGCGTTCAGAAGATCGAGCTGATTGTCGCTTTCGGCATGATGCGCTTTGCCGCGCGGCAGCTTTTCGAGGATCGCGTTGAGGCGCACTTGCGCGTCGTCGATCTTCGCGGACAGCGAATCGCGTTCGCCTTGCAGCGTGTCGCGCTCGTGGCGAACCTGCGCGAGTTCGGCCTGAACGCCGGCGTAATCGGCGCGCAGCTGTTCGATTTGTGCTTCGAGCGCGAGACGCGCCTGATTGTGGCGCTCGCTGATCTTGATCAGCCGGCCGATGTTTCCTGACAGTGATTCGAGTTCGTTGAGCATGTGCTGCGTCCTCTAAAGACCTGGCATTTTAGCGCGGTTCAACGGTGCTTCCGATAATTGTCTCGTTTCGAGACGTAACAACACGCGATCTTGCGCGCATCGCCGCGTATTCATGTGCGGAATGGCCGCGCGTGACGCACTCGGATGCGCGGATGGCGACGCTTGCTCGTTGCTCGCTCGTCGCTCAAGCCTCGCGATGACGGGCGCGCGCCTTCTTGACGGCCCCCATGCGCGCTCCTACACTTGCCGCACTTTTGGTGCTCGCGCCGCCTTTCTTGCGGCGCAGTCAAACGGGAAACAGGAAGCGCTGTCTCGCCTCGCGCGGCTCGCCAACCTGTGCTGCCCCCGCAACGGTAAGCGACCGCAACGCAAGTTGCAAGTCGTCCCTCGCGCGTTTCTTCGTGTTGCTCCGTGGTCGTTTGCCATCGGACTCGCGACTGCAAGAAACGTGTCGGCGCCACTGCGCTTCGAAGCGCGGGAAGGCGGGACGATGCGTCGCCAGCCCGGATACCGGCCAATCGTCCAGCGCGCCGATGCTTTGCAAGTCGGCGCGTGCGTCGCGCACAGACTTCGCGGGGAGCGGGGCACGCGCCAGTCTCCAACGGAAACGCTTCACCCATGCTCTTGCCTTCGTCGGGCCTCATTCGTCGCGCGGCGCGCGTCGTGATGTGCGCCGCCGCGAGTGCGCCGCTTGTCCAGGTCGCGCACGCCGATTCCGATTCTCCGTCGCAGACACTCGCGCCCGTCGTCGTCACGGCGACGCGCGGCGCGCAACCGCTCGCCGATTCCATCCCGCAGGCGACGCTCTTCGACGCGCAGGACATCGCCGACAGCAATGCAAACGATGTGCTCGGGCTCATCGCGCTTGCGCCCGGCGTGCAGATCACGCGCAACGGCGGGCCGGGCGCGACCTCGGGCGTGTTCATACGCGGCGCGTCGTCGACGCAGTCGCTCGTGCTGATCGACGGCGTGCGCGTTGAATCGGTGTCGCTCGGCGCGGCGCAGTTGTCGCAACTGATGCTCGATCAGACCGGCCGCGTCGAAGTGGTCAACGGCAACGTGTCGGCGCTATATGGATCGAACGCGATCGGCGGCGTCGTGCAGATTTTCACGAAGGAGGGCGAAGCACATCCGCCGCGCTTTCACTTCGAAGCCGAATACGGCAGCTATCACACGCAGCGGCAGTCGGCGGGCGTCGACGGCGCGCTCGATGCCGAGGGCCGCACCACGTTCAGCGTGAACGTCTCGCGCGAGAAGACCGACGGTTTCTCGGCGATCGATCCCGCGCTCGCGCCCGCCGCGAATCCGAACGCGAACGGTTATCTGAACGAAAGCGTCGCCGCGACGCTGCGCCACAAGTTCAGCGACAAGTGGGACGCAGGCGTGCGCTTTCTGCAATCGAACGGCGTGAACAGCTTCGACGATCCGTACGGCGTGCCGACCGATCTCAATGAATCGCATGATCGCGTGCGCTCGGCGTCGGTATTCGCGAACGGCAAGCTCACCGACAACTGGACGACGCACTTCACCGTCGCGCAGGGGCAAGACCGCGCGAACATCGAACACAACGGCGTCTATACGAGCCGCTTCGACTCGGAGAATCATCAGTATCTGTGGCAAAACGACTTCCGCCTCACCGAGGCGCACAAGCTGATGTTCGGCTACGAGCATCTCGACCAGTCGCTCGATTCGGACCAGTTCAGCGCGCCCGACCGGCATGTGAACTCGGTCTTCGCGGGCTATGTCGGCCGCTTCGGTCCGAGCGAAGTGCAGGCCAACGTGCGCCGCGACCAGTATTCCGACTTCGGCGGCGCGAACAGCTACTATCTGGGCTACACGTACAACTTCGATTCGCACTGGCGCGCGAGCGCGAGCTACGCGGCGGCGTTTCGCGCGCCGAGCTTCGACGATCTCTACTATCCGTTCAGCGGCAATCCGTCGATACAGCCGGAGCGCAGCCATTCGGCCGAGGCCGCGTTGCAGTACGCATCGGACCAGATCGGCGTGGTGCGCGTGACGGCGTTCGAGACGCGCTATTCGAATCTGATCGACTACGTGGGCGACAGCAGCGGCTTCTATACCGCGCAGAACGTCGGGCGCGCGAAGGTGCAGGGCGTCGAGGGATCGTGGGCGGGACACGTGGGCGCAACCGACGTGCGCGCGAGCGTGACGTTCCAGAACCCCGTCGACGAGACGAATCACGAAGACCTCACGCGTCGCGCAAGGCGCTTTGCGTCGCTGTCGGCGCATCGGTCGATCGGGCGCTGGCGCGTGGGCGGCGAGTGGATCGTGAGCGGCGCGCGCAGCGATTACGATTCCACGCTCGCGGGCTACGGCGTCGTCAATCTTTCGGCGCAATACGACATCACGAAGTCGTGGTACGTAAATGCGCGCATCGATAACCTGTTCGACCGCAACTATGAACTGGCTTACTCGTACAACACGCCGCGTCGCGGCGCTTACGTCACGATCGGCTGGCATCCGTCGTGAGCCACGCCGCTGACGCGCGCCGCCCGATGAAGGCGATGCACGCAACGCGCGCCGCCGCGATCTGGCTCGCGCTCGCGGCGGCGGCCCTTGGCGTGCTAGCGGCGTCGCTCGCGCTCGGAAGCGTCGCGCTGCCGCCATCACGCGCCATCGCCGCGCTGCTGCATGCGCATGCGGCCACGCCCGATATCGCCGATGAAATCGTGCTGAACCTGCGATTGCCGCGCGCGCTCGCGGGCTTCGCGTCGGGCGCGCTGCTCGCGCTCGCCGGGGCGCTGCTGCAAGTGCTGCTGCGCAATCCGCTCGCTGAACCCTACGTGCTTGGCGTCTCCGGCGGCGCGGCGGCGTTCGCACTTCCGGCGATGCTCGCGTCGATGCCGTGGTGGGGCGTGGATCTCGCCGCGTGCGCGGGCGCGCTCGCATCCATCGTTCTGGTGCTCGGACTCGCGCGCACGCACGTGTGGCACGGCGAACAGGACGCATCGCCACGGCTCTTGCTCACGGGCGTCGTGGTCGCGGCGGGCTGGGGCGCGCTCATCACGCTGATACTCAGCGTGGCGCCCGAGAACCGGCTGCGCGGCATGATCTTCTGGCTGACCGGCGACCTCAACGGCGCATCGACGCCGTGGCCCGCGATGGTCGCGCTCGGCGTGGCGCTCGCGTTGATCGTGCCGTGCGCGCCGCAACTGAACGTGCTGCTGCGCGGCGAAGCCACGGCGCGTTCGCTCGGCGTGCCGGTGGAACGCGTGCGGCTGCGCGTGTATCTCGTGGCATCGCTCGCGGCGGCGGCGGCCGTCACGACGGCGGGGACTATCGGCTTCGTGGGGCTCGTGGTGCCGCATCTGCTGCGGCTCGCGTTCGGCAACGACCAGCGCATGCTCGTGCCTGCCGCCGCGCTCGCGGGCGGGCTCGCCGTGATGAGCGCGGACCTCGCCGCGCGCACGGTCATCGCGCCGGCGCAGTTGCCGGTCGGCGTGGTCACGGCGCTGATCGGCGTGCCGATGTTCTTGTGGATGCTGCTGCGAAGGCCGCGATGAAGCCGCTCTCGATCGACAATCTCGTGTTGCGCGCGGGCGCCCGAACGCTCGTCGATGGCCTCTCTGCGACCATCGCGGCGGGCGAAGTCTGGTGTATCGCCGGGCCGAACGGCGCGGGCAAGACCACGCTCATCGGCGTGCTCGCGGGACTCGCGAAGCCGGCCTCGGGCGCGATCACGCTCGGCGGCCGCGCGCTCGCGTCGTGGCGCGCGGCGGACCTCGCGCGCGAACGCGCGCTGATGCCGCAAAGCACGCACGATGCCTTCAGCGCGACCGTGCTCGACACCGTGCTGCTCAACCGCTTTCCGTATCTGACGGGCTGGGGCTGGGAGAGCGAAGACGACCGCGCCGCCGCGCATGCCGCCCTCGATGCGCTCGGTCTCGCCGACCTGGCTTCGCGCGACGTGCTCACGTTGTCGGGCGGCGAAAGGCAGCGCGTGGCGCTTGCCGCCGCGCTGTGTCAGCAAGCGCCGCTCTTGCTGCTCGACGAACCGCTCGCGCATCTGGACCTGCATCATCAGATCGACTGCCTGCATGCGCTCGCCGCCGCCGCGCGCGACGAGGGACGCGCGATCGTCTTTTCGTGCCACGACCTGAATCTCGCGCGCCGCTTCGCCACGCATGCGCTCTTGCTCGACGGCAAGGGCGGCGCGCATGTCGGTCCTGTCGCCGACGTGCTGACGCCCGCGCGCGCGAGCGCGGCGTTCGGCTATCCGCTGGTCTTGATCCGCGATGGCGAGCACGAAGCGCTCGTGCCTTCGCTTCACCCTTTCTGACGAGGAACGCCGATGTCCACTGCCCACGCGCTGCCCAAGCCTAGCCCGCTCGATCGCAGCATCGAACCGGAGCTGCGCCGCATCATCGACATGAAGACGAAGCCGCCCGGCAGCCTTGGCCGGCTCGAAACGCTCGCGCTGCAAATGGGATTGATCCAGCAGACGACGAAGCCGCGCATCGAGCGTCCCGCGATGATCGTCTTCGCGGGCGATCACGGCATCGCGGCCGAAGGCGTGAGCCCGTATCCGCAGGAAGTGACGGCGCAGATGGTCGCGAATTTTCTGGCGGGCGGCGCGGCGATCAATGCGTTGTCGCGCTCGGTCGGCATGGCGCTCGAAGTGGTCGATGCGGGCGTCGCGACGCCGATTCCGGTCGATCACGGCTACGAGCGCTTGTCGCTGGGTCTCGGCACGCGCAACTTCGCGCGCGAACCGGCCATGTCGCGCGAGACGGCGCTCGAAGGCATCGCGCGGGGCGCGGCGCGCGTGCGACACCACGCGTCGCTCGGGACGAACGTGATCGGCTTCGGCGAAATGGGCATTGCGAACACGTCGGCGGCGGCGTGTCTGATGAGCCGCTTGTGCGCGCTGCCTATCGACGAATGCGTCGGCCGTGGCACGGGCCTCGACGATCGCGGCCTCGCGCACAAACGCGACGTGCTCGGGCGCGCGCTCGCATCCCATGCGGCGAGCGGCGACGCGATCGACACGCTCGCCACGTTCGGCGGCTTCGAAATCGCGATGATGACGGGCGCGTATCTCGCGGCGGCAGAAGCGCGCCTGACCATTCTCGTCGATGGCTTTATCGCGACGTCCGCGCTGCTCGTCGCGTCGCGAATCGCGCCGGACGCGCGCGAGTATTGCGTGTTCGCGCATGCATCGAACGAAGCGGGGCATCAGCGCATGCTCGCGCATCTGAACGCCGCGCCGCTCTTGCAACTCGACATGCGTCTGGGCGAAGGCACGGGCGCGGCGCTGGCGCTGCCGATCCTGCGCGCGGCCGTGGCTTTCGTCGATGAGATGGCGAGCTTCGATGCGGCGGGCGTCTCGAACAAACAAGCCTGACATGAACCGGCCGCTCGACGAACTGCGCTATTTCTTTACCGCGCTCGGCTATTTCACGCGCGTGCCGGTGCCGCGCTGGGTCGGCTTCGAGCGCGACTATCTGAACGCGGCGGCGCGCTACTTTCCGCTCGTCGGCGCGATGGTCGGCGGCGTCGCGGCGCTCGTGTATCTCGCCGCGCTGCGCGTGTTTCCCGCAGGCATTGCGGTGCTGCTTTCGATGGCCGCGACGCTTGCCCTCACCGGCGCTTTCCACGAAGACGGACTCGCCGATTGCGCCGATGCCTTCGGCGGAGGCTACACGCGCGACGACGTGCTGCGCATCATGCACGATTCGCGCATCGGCGCGTTTGGCGCGATTGCGCTCGTCATCGCGCTTGCGCTGAAATGGCAAAGCCTCGCCGCGTTGTCGCCGATGCGTGCAGTAGGTCTGATGATCGCGGCGCACGCCGCAAGCCGTGCGTTCGCGATCAGCTATCTCCTGACGCTCGATTACGTGCGCGCCGAAGGCAAGGCGAAGCCGGTCGCGCAGCGCATGAGCGCGATGTCCTTCGCGACCGCGATGCTCTTCGGTTTGCCGTGGCTCTTGTGCTTCGGTTGGACGTTCGCCTGCGTCGCGATTGCCGTGCTCGGGTTGCTGCGCGCGGTCGCGGGGCGGTACTTCGTGCGGCGCATCGGTGGTTATACGGGCGATTGCCTCGGCTGCGCGCAGCAGGTTTTCGAAATCGCGATCTATCTCGTCGGGCTCGCATGGACCTCGTATTGATTCGTCACCCGGCCGTCGCGGTCGATGAAGGCACGTGCTACGGGCAAACCGATGTGCCGCTTGCCCGCGATGCGCGCGCTTCGGCGCATGAAATCGACGCGCGCATGCGTTCGCTCGATGTTCCCGCATGCGTCGATGGATGGCACACGAGTCCTTTGCGTCGATGCGCTTTGCTGGCCGAGGCGCTCGGCGCGGCCCGCATCGACACGCGGCTCTCCGAACTGCATTTCGGCGCATGGGAAGGCCGCGCGTGGAACGATATCGACCGCACGCTCATCGACGCGTGGGCCGCCGATATCGAGCACGCGCGTCCGCACGGCGGGGAAAGTCTCGCGCAGTTCAGCGAGCGCCTGACGAATTGGTTCGATGAGACGTGCGCGAACGCGTCGAATGCGGTGCATGTGGTCGCGCACGCGGGCGTGGTGCGGGTGCTCGCGGCGTATCTGCTGCGCGTAGATCGGGCGAGCGTGTTGCAATGGCCGCTCGCGTTCGGTGGGATCGTGCAGCTTCGGCGGTTTGATATGGGGTGGGGGCTCGTGCGGTGGAATGTGTAGCGCTTTGCTAACGCCGCTTCCGCGCCAAATCCAGATCACGACAAAGCTGCGCCGCGCCGAGCGCAAGACGCGGTGTCGGCCGATTGATCAGATCGCCGTCGATGCCGAACAAATTGCCATGCGCGACCGCCGTCAGCGACGTCCATTGCTTCCACCGGTCGAGCGCGGGCAACGGGCGCTCGGGCTTCGTCGCGCCGGGCGTCGCGGTCACGATCGCTTCGGGGTTCGCCGCGAGCACGGCTTCGGTCGAAACGGTCGGCACGCGCGGCGCTTCGGCAGCGAACACGTTCACGCCGCCGCATAGTGCGATCACTTCGCTGAACACATTGTCGCGATTGAGCGTCATCAGCGGATCGTCCCAGACCTGATAGAACACGCGCACCGGCGGCAGTTGCGCGTACTGCGCGCGCAGTGCCGCGATATCGCGAGTGAAAGCCGTCGATGCGGCGCGCGCCGTGTCTTCCGTGCCGAGCAGCGCGCCCAGCTTGTCGATGCTCGCGGGAATATCGGCGAGGTGCTTCGGCTCGCTGAAGAAGAGCGGGATGCCGAGCGCCTTGAGCTTATCCGTCTGACGCGCCGCATTGCCATGCCGCCACACGACGATCAGATCCGGATGCAGCGCGACGATTCGCTCGAGATCGAGCGCCTTGTTGTCGCCGACGCGCGGGATCGACTGCGCTTCCTTCGGATAATCGCTATAGCTCACCGTGCCGACGATGCGCGCGCCGCCGCCCGCCGCAAACAGCAACTCGGTGACGTGCGGCGCGAGACTCACGACGCGCGTCGCGGGCGCAGGCAGCGTGACGGGAGCGCCCGTGTCGTCAGTGACGGTTATGGACGCGTGCGCGTGATTCATCGCGAAGAGGGCGGCGCATGCGCAAAGATACAGCCGTACGTTCATCCGACGATCTCCGCAAGCGCCCGTTCGAGCCGCGCCCAATCGCCTTCGCTGCCCGGCAAACCGATGCGCACACTCGGCGTCATATCGGACGGCTCGAACAGCCGCGTCCAGATTCCGCGCATCGCCAGTTCGTGTTGCAGCGACCGCGCCCGCGGCGTTTGCGTCCATGCGAACAACGGCGTGCCGCGCACCTCGAACCCATGTCGCGCGAGGATTGCAGCGAGTCGCGCGCCGTCGCGCTGCAAACGCTCGCGCGTCTCCGCCTGCCACGCATGATCGGCAAAGGCGGCCATCACCGCATGCCGCGCCGGCCCGCCGACCGTCCACGCGCCCAGCATGTCGCGCAGTGCGTCGAGCGACGCGGGCGCGGCCAGCACGAAGCCCGCGCGGATGCCCGCGAGCCCGAAGAACTTGCCGACCGAACGCAGCACGATGAGACCATCGCGGGCGGTGTCACTGGCGAGCGACGCGGCGGGATCGGCGTCGGCGAACGCTTCATCGACCATCAGCGTGCCGCCGCGCGAAGCCAGCCGCGCGTGCCAGCGCAGCAGTGTCTCCCGGTCGAGCCGCTCGGCCGTCGGGTTATTCGGATTGGCGACGATCACGTGATCGAGCGACGCAGGCAACTCCGCGCAAGCGATATCGAGCGGCACGACGCGATGCCCCGCGCGCGCGAACGCCGGCGCATATTCGCCGTACGTCAGCGGCGCGACGCCCACCGTGCCGCGATCGAGCAGATACGGCAGCGCGCGGATCGCCGCTTGCGAGCCCGCCACCGGCAGCGCGAGCGGCGCGCCGTAGTAACGCGCGGCGCAATCGGCGACGCCGTCGTCGTCTTCGGGCAGGCGTCGCCAGGCGTCCGGCGGCACGGGCGGCACCGGATAGCCGCGCGGATTGATGCCCGTCGAGAGGTCGAGCCAGTCGTCGAGCGGTATCGAATAGCGGCGCGCGGCGTAGCGCAAATTGCCGCCGTGCGGAATCGGATCAGGCATTCGTCGTCACACTCAGGATGGGGAGGACCAGAAACACGGCGAGCCACAGCAGCACCGAACGGTCGATGAGCCGCAGCGCCGCCACGACATGCCGTGGCGTCGCGTTATGGCCCGCGCCGAGCGTCGGCCGCGCTTCGAGCACGCCGTGATAGATCGCCGCGCCGCCGATCAGCACGTTCAGGCTGCCCGCGCCCGCGGCCATCACCGGGCCGGCGTTCGGACTGTCCCACGAACGCGCCTGCGTGCGCCAGCAATGCCACGCCATGCCGGTGTCGCCGGTGAGCGCGTAGCTCGCGGCCGTGAGACGCGCGGGAACGAAGTTGAGCACGTCGTCGAAGCGCGCCGCCGCCCAGCCGAAGCGCAGATAGCGCGGCGTGCGATAACCCCACATCGCGTCGAGCGTGTTCGCAAGGCGGAACGCGAGCGCGCCGGGACCGCCCGCGATCGCGAACCAGAAGAGCGCGCCGAAGATGGCGTCGTTGCCGTTCTCCAGCGCCGATTCGACCGCCGCGCGCGACAACGCCAGCTCGTCCGCCTGCGACGTATCGCGCGACACGATGCGCGACGTGAGCGTTCTCGCGCTGTCGAGATCGCCGAGACTGAGCGCCCGCGCGATCGGCGCGATGTGTTCGCGCAGGCTCTTTGCGCCGAGCGCGAACCACAGCAGCATCACGTGAACGATGCATGCGTACGCGAACGGCAGCACGCTCACGACGAGCCACGCGATGCAAACAGGCGGCGCGACCGCGACGATCCACGCGAGAATCCCCGCCGGCCGCGCGCGACGCCCCGTGTTGAGCCGCGCCTCGAGCTTCGTCGCGAACTGGCCGAACGCGACGAGCGGATGCCGCCCGCGCGGCTCGCCGACGATGCGATCGACGATCACGCCGAGCACGGCGAGCAGCGACATCGCGTAGACGGAAAGAAGAAGCATGACGTTCCGCCCTTCAGCCTTTGAGCGCGAGCGGCAGGCCCGCGACCATCAACATGGCGCGCGTGCTGGCGGCCGCGACGCGCTGATTGAGCCGGCCGAGCTCGTCCACGTAAAGGCGCGTGACCGAGCCGAGCGGCACCACGCCGAGCCCGATCTCGTTGCTCACGACGATGACCTTGCCGCGCGCATCGGCGAGGGCGCGGTCGAAGGCATCGAATGCTTGGGTGGCGGCGGGCGGCAGCGTGGCGGGCTCGTCGAAGGAGGAATCGGGAGGACAGAGCAAGTTGGCGAGCCAGAGCGTGAGGCAGTCGATCAGCACGCACCGTCCCGCGCGATCCGCCTCGCGCAACGCGCCCGCGAGGTCGAGCGGCGCTTCGACGAGCGTCCAGTGCGCGGGCCGGCGCAAGCGATGATGCCGCACGCGCTCGGCGAACTCGGCATCGCCGATACGCGCCGTCGCGATGTAGGTGACGGGCAGGCCGCTTTCGTCGGCGAGGCGTTCGGCGTGCGCGCTCTTGCCGGAGCGGGCGCCGCCGAGGATGAACGTGATGTCGGGGATCATCGCAATATTGTACTGACGGGCTAAGATAGCGCGTCGTTCTTCATGGGAATCCTCCGATGCCCTTCACTCCGCGCGGCACGTTGATGATTCAGGGCACCACCTCCGATGCCGGCAAGAGCACGCTCGTCGCGGGCCTGTGCCGTCTCGCGCGGCGCGGCGGCGCGCGCGTCGCGCCGTTCAAGCCGCAGAACATGGCGCTCAACAGCGCGGTGACGATTGACGGCGGTGAGATCGGCCGCGCGCAGGCGTTGCAGGCGGTGGCGGCGGGCGTGCCGGCGCGCATCGACTTCAATCCGGTGCTGCTCAAGCCGACGAGCGATCGCGGCGCGCAGGTCATCATCCACGGCCACGCGCACGCCAATCTCGACGCGCGCGCTTACCACGCGTACAAGAGCATTGCCTTCGATGCCGTCTTGCAGTCCTACGCGCGCTTGCAGGCCGACTTCGACGCGGTGATCGTGGAAGGCGCGGGCAGTCCCGCCGAAATCAACTTGCGCGACCGCGATATCGCGAACATGGGCTTCGCCGAGCGCGTCGATTGTCCGGTGGTGCTGGTGGCGGACATCGATCGCGGCGGCGTGTTCGCGCATCTCGTCGGCACGCTCGCGTGCTTGTCGGAGAGCGAGCGGGCGCGCGTGCGCGGCTTCGTCATCAACCGGTTTCGCGGCGATATCGGCCTCTTGAAGCCGGGGCTCAACTGGCTCGAAGCGCAGACTGGCAAGCCCGTGCTCGGCGTGCTGCGGTATCTGCACGGCCTCACGCTCGATGCCGAAGACATGCTGCCGCGTGATTCCCATACGCCGAGCGAAAGCACGGCGCTGAAGGTGATCGTGCCCGCGTTGCCGCGCATCAGCAATCACACGGACTTCGACGCGCTGCGGGCGCATCCGCAGGTCGATTTCGAGTATGTGCGCGCGGGCGTCGCGCCGCCGCCTGCGGATCTGATCGTGCTGCCGGGGTCGAAAAGCGTGCAGCGCGATCTCGCGTGGCTGCGCGAGCACGGCTGGGATCGCGCGATTACCCGGCATCTTCGATACGGCGGGAAAGTGCTCGGTATTTGCGGCGGCATGCAGATGCTCGGCCGCGAGATCGACGATCCGGATGGCGTGGAAAGCGCGGCGGGGCGTGTTGCGGGTCTCGGCCTGCTCGATCTGTACACGGTGCTCACGCCGCAGAAGCAGCTGGAGAACGTCACTGGACGGCTCCTGATCGGCACGATGAAAGCGCCCGTGCGCGGCTACGAGATTCACATGGGCCGCACGAGCGGCGCGGCGCTGGACCGGCCTTTGGTCGCGCTGGATTCGGGGCGCGTCGATGGCGCCGTATCGGACGATCGACAAATCGCCGCGACGTATCTGCACGGCGTCTTCGATACGCCCGAAGCCTGCGCCGCGCTGCTCGCGTGGGCGGGCGTCGATGATGCCGTGCCGCTCGACTATCCCGCGCTGCGCGAGGCGTCGCTGGAGCGGCTCGCGGATGCGTTCGCGAAGTCGCTCGATCTGGATGCGGTGGCGGCGTTGTTCGCCTGAACGCGTCAATACAAAATCATCTGCGTACACCGAAACATCGCGATCAGCTTGCCGTCGCCGTTCGTCACCGTCGCGTCCCAGACGTGCGTGCTGCGTCCGAGATGCACGGCGCTCGCCTTCGCGACGATCTTCCCCTCGCGCGCCGTCGAAACGTGGTTGCTCTTGAGTTCGAGCGTCGTGAAGTTCTGCGCCTTCTCCGGCAGATGCGCGATGCATGCGTAGCCGCAGCACGTATCCGCGAGCCCGACGACGGTCGCCGCGTGCAGAAAGCCGTTCGGCGCGAGCAGTTCCGGGCGAATCACGAGTTCACCGGTGAGGGCGCCTTCATCGAGCGAAAGCAACTGGATGCCGAGCAGATCGGGCAGACGGCCTTTCTGGCGGTTGCGCAGGAAATCGAGCGTGACGTCGGGGCGAAGGGGCATGAGCGGTCATCCGGTCGAGTAGAGAAAGCGCGCGCCATTGGCCAACCGGCCAGCGTGCCGCGCGTGTCGTTTGCCGATATTATCAACGGCTCGAATCATGTATCCGTTCTATAACGACGAAACCGTGCGCGCGGCTTCCGCACTTTCTCGCGCGCCGTACAAATATCAGGACATTCCATGACCGTGATCGTGGTGGCAAATCCGAAAGGCGGCGTCGGCAAGAGCACGCTCGCAACGAACCTGGCAGGCTATTTCGCCGCGAACGGCGAATGGGTCGCGCTCGCCGATCTCGACAAACAGCGCTCGGCGCACGGCTGGCTTTCGCTGCGCGTCGACACCCTGCCAAAAATCGAGGAATGGGGCGTGAATCCCGATGCCCCTACGAAGCCGCCGAAAGGTCTGGAAAAAGCCATCGTCGATACACCGGCCGGCGTGCACGGCAACCGGCTCGCGCTCGCGCTGCAACTGGCCGACAAGGTCATCGTGCCGTTGCAGCCGTCCATGTTCGACATTCTCGCGACGCAGGACTTTCTCGCGAAGCTGGCGAAGGAAAAGGCGGTGCGCAAAGGCTCGATTCAGGTAGGCGTGGTCGGCATGCGCGTCGATGCGCGCACGCGCTCGGCAGACCAGCTGCATCGTTTCGTGGAAGGGCTCGATCTGCCGGTGCTGGCGTTTCTGCGCGACACGCAGAACTACGTGCAGCTCGCCGCGCACGGTCTCACCATCTGGGATGTCGCGCAAAGCCGCGTCGAGAAAGACCTGGAGCAGTGGCAGCCGATCATCGACTGGGCGCAGAAGAAATGAAAAAGCCGGCGCTCCATGACGGATGCGCCGGCTTCGTGCGGGCAAAGCTCCGACGATTTACGTCCAGTTCTGCGTCGGCACGTGGTCGCGGCTGCCCTTGATGCGGTTGTTCTCATCGACGAACACGAGATTCGGCTTCCAGCCCGCCGCGATCTCTTGTTCGTCCACCTGCGCGAATGCCGCGATGATGACGAGATCGCCCAGTTGCGCGCGCCGCGCGGCCGATCCGTTCAGCGAAATCATGCCGCTGCCGCGCTCGCCCTTGATCGCGTACGTGGTCAGGCGCTCGCCGTTATTCACGTTCCAGATGTCGATCTGCTCATTCTCCAGGAGATTCGCCGCTTCGAGCAGATCCTCGTCGATGGCGCACGAGCCTTCGTAGTGCAGCTCGCAGTGCGTGACCGTCGCGCGATGAATCTTCGATTTGAGCATGGTGCGTTGCATGTTGCGGACTTCCTTCAGATTTCCAGATTGTCGATGAGGCGCGTCGCGCCGAGCTTCGCCGCCGCGAGCACGACGAGCGGCGCATCCGCGTCCGCCTCGCCCGGCGCGAGCAGGTCGGCGCGCTTGCGCACGCTCACGTAGTCGGGCTTCCAGCCGCGCTCGGCGAGCGCGTTCATGGCGTCGCGTTCGAGCGCGGCGATATCGCGATTGCCCGACAACACGGCTTCGCGCACGCGCTGCAGTTGCGCGGCAAGCTGCGGCGCTTCGGCGCGTTCAGCAGGCGACAAAAAGCGATTGCGCGATGACAGCGCGAGGCCGTCTTCGTCGCGCACGGTCTCGGCAGCGACGATCTCCGTCGGCAGGGCGAACTGGTGGCACATCTGCCGCACGATCATCAGCTGCTGATAGTCCTTCTTGCCGAACACCGCGACGCGCGGCTGCACGCACGACATCAGCTTCATCACGACGGTACACACGCCATGAAAGAAGCCGGGGCGGAATTCGCCTTCCAGAATGTCGCCGAGATTGTGCGGCGGATGCACGCGATACTGCTGCGGCTCCGGGTACATGTCTTTTTCGGTCGGTGCGAAAAGCACGTAGACGTTCTCGCGTTGCAGCTTTTCGATGTCGTCCTGCAACGTGCGCGGGTACTTGTCGAAGTCTTCGTTCGGCCCGAATTGCAGGCGGTTCACGAAGATGCTCGTGACCACGGGATCGCCATGCTGACGCGCGAGCCGCATCAGCGAGAGATGGCCTTCGTGAAGATTGCCCATCGTCGGGACGAAGGCGGTTCGGTTCTGGCCGCGCAACTGGTCGCGCAGTTCATGGATCGAGCTGATGACTTTCATCGAGCGGGTGTCTCCTGGCGGGCGGCGTGAAAATCGGCTGCCCCGAGGCAAATGTGGGAGAAAAGCGGGTTCTTAGGCAGGAGAGTACGCCAGCCGGACGTAGATGGGCGCATACGGCTCGGCCTGCGTGATTTCGAGCAGTGATTCGCGCGACAATTCCAGCATCGCGATGAAGTTCACGACGACCACCGGCACGCCGCGCGACGTATCGAAAAGCTCCGTGAACTCCATGAAGCGCGCGGTTTGCAGGCGGCGCAGGATGATGCTCATGTGCTCGCGCACCGAAAGCTCTTCGCGCGAAATCTTGTGATGCTGCACGAGCTTCGCGCGCTTGATGACGTCGGCCCAGGCGGCGCGCAGGTCGTTCATGTCGACGTCCGGAAAGCGTTGCACCGACGCCTGCTCGATATACACCTCCGCGCGCAGGAAGTCGCGGCCGAGTTGCGGCAACTGGTCGATGCGCTGCGCCGCGAGCTTCATCTGCTCGTATTCGAGCAAGCGGCGCACGAGTTCGGCGCGCGGGTCTTCGGCGTCCTCGCCGGTGTCGGCCTTCTTGACCGGCAGCAGCATGCGCGACTTGATCTCGATGAGCATGGCCGCCATCAGCAGATATTCCGACGCCAGTTCCAGATTCGACTGGCGAATCTGGTCCACGTAGCCGAGATACTGCGCGGTGACATCCGCCATCGGAATGTCGAGCACGTTGAAATTCTGCTTGCGGATAAGGTAGAGCAGCAGGTCCAGCGGGCCTTCGAACGCTTCCAGAAACACTTCGAGCGCGTCCGGCGGAATGTAGAGATCCGTCGGCAGCTTCCAGAGCGGCTCGCCGTACAGATGCGCGATCGCGACGCCGTCGATGGTGTCGGGCGTCGAATCGGTCGCGGGCGCGGCGAGCGCCACGTCGCGATTTTCGCGTGCACCTTCCCGCGCTGCTTGCGGCTCCTGGCCGGCGCTCACGTTCAGAAGTTCTGGTAGTACACGTAAGGCGTCTGCTTCACGCGCGAGGTTTGCTGACGCGCGCGCTCGTCCAGATCGACGGGCTGTTTGTCCCACAGGAGCGCGCGGCCGCGGCGCTGTTCGTCTTCCAGCGTGGGTTTCTGCGCTTTCAGCTGACTGATGAACTGGGTGATGTCCGACTGATACATGATCCGGCTTCCGTTGAGTCGATTCGGTTCGATGAGGGCGGCGCGCCCCGGCAAACGGGCGCGCGAGTTCGTCGGCGATTTTACCGCAAGGAGAGGCGCGGTCCACGCATATCGGCGCTTGCCGCGCTCGCGTACGGAACCCGCCGGGGTCTCGCGCCGTCCAACGGCGCACGGCTCTCGCGCCGTACCGTGCTTTTTTACGTCGCCTGCGCGCATCGATGTGGTGAAATAGCGCCTGCGCCGTGCGGCGCGAGCCGCACCGAAGCCGCGCGAACCGCGCCGAAGCCGCACTCGCTGGACCGCTTCACCTTTCGATTCCCACTCATCCCGATGCCGGAGGTCACGTTTGGCGGGGCGTTTGTCTGATTCGCTGCGCGCGCTGCGCAACCTGGCCGCAACCCCGCGCACAGCGAAACCGTTTGCGCCTCCTGGCCGCCATCGCCCGGCCGCCGTCGCCGGGTTCCGTCTGGCGTCGGCTGCGCTCGCGGTGCTTGCATTGCTCGCGGCCGCGACGCCCGCCTTCGCGAAATACGACGTGGACATCGACGCCCCGCGCAGCATCAAGAAGCTGTTGCAGGATCATCTCGACCTCGCGCGTTTCGCCAAGCGCGACGACGTGAGCGACGACCAGTTCCAGTTCCTCGTCACCGCGACGCCGAAAGACGTGCGCGATCTCGTCGCGACCGAGGGCTATTTCACGCCGGTCGTGCGCACGGACGTCAACACGGCGGGCGAGAAGCGTTCGGTGAAAGTCAGCGTCGATCCCGGTCCGCAGACGAAAGTCGCTTCGGTGGAGCTGAAGTTCACGGGCGCGGTGACGACGGAAGACCGCGCGCAGGAAAACGCCGCGCGCTTCGCGTTTTCGGTCAACGAAGGCGACGCCTTCTCGCAGCACGCCTGGGACGACGCAAAGAGCGCGGCGCTGCGCGCGCTGCAATCGCGCCGCTATCTCGGCGCGCGCATCGTGCGGTCGCAGGCGCGCATCAATCCGCGCACGCAGATGGCGGATCTCTCGGTCACGTTCGACAGCGGCCCGACTTTCACCTTCGGCAAGCTCGATATCAGCGGCACGAAGCGTTATCCGCAGAAGATCATCGAAAACGTGAATCCGATCCACGAAGGCGAGATCTACGACATCGCCCGCGTCAACGAGCTTCAGCGGCAGGTGCAGAACACGCCGTATTACGCGAGCGTCGCGATCGACGCGAGCAACGACGTCACGAAGCCTATCGAGACGCCGCTGCATATCAAGGTGAGCGAGTATCCGTACAACAGCGTGCGCTACGGCGTCGGCTACGCGACGGACACGGGCTTTCACATTCAGGGCGCTTACAGCTATCTGAATACGTTCGGCGCGGCGTATCCGTTCACCATTTCCGGACGCCTCGACCAGACGCAGCAGTACGGCCGCGTGCAGCTCGCCATGCCGCCGGATTCGCGCGGCTGGGTCAACGCCGTGTTCGGCTCCTACACGATCACGGACGTATCCGATACGAAGATCTACAGCGCGCGCGTCGGCGTGCAGCGTTCGCGTTCGACGCAGAACATCGACACCACGTATTCGCTGACCTTTTACGACGACCGTCTCACGCAGAACGAGCCGAACCCGTCGACCGCGCGCGCGCTCGTGCCGGCGTGGACGTGGGTGCGCCGCGACGTCGACGATCCGCTGTTCCCGCGCCGCGGCAACGTGATACGGGCGGAAGCGGGATTTGCGGTGAAGAATGTCATGACCGATCAGACGTTCGCGCGTCTCTACACGAACGCGCAGCAGTACCTGCCGCTCGGCAAGAACGATCTGCTGGTGTTTCGCGCCGAGTTCGGCGGCGTGTTCACCACCGGGCCGTCGAGCGGCGTGCCGGCGTCGCTGCTGTTCCGCGCGGGCGGCGCGAATTCGGTGCGCGGCTATAGCTATCTGGGTATCGGCCACAATGTGTCCGGTTCGGTGTTGCCGACCAAGTACATGGTGACGGGCAGCAGCGAGTATCAGCACTGGTTCACGCACGACTGGGGCGGCGCGGTGTTCTTCGACATCGGCACGGCGACCGATACATGGCACGAGCGCGTGTTCCAGCCGGGCGTGGGCGTCGGCGCGCGCTGGCGCAGCCCGGTCGGGCCGGTCAACGTGGACGTCGCATACGGCCTGAAGAACAAGAGCATCAAGCCGTATCTGACGCTCGGCATCGCGTTCTGAGCACGCCATGAGCGATCTTCCCGACAACGAACGCATGACGGAACCCGACGCGGAGGCCGCCGGCAACGGCAATGACCCTGACAACGCGCCGCAAACTCCGAAAACGCCGCCGCGCCGCAGCGGCGGGCGGCGCGCGCTGCGCTGGCTCGCGGCGCTGGTGCTCGTCGTTCTGATCGTCGTCGTGCTGGCGCTCGGCACGGTCTTTTTCGCGCTCACGACCGAGCCGGGCACGCGCTATTTGTGGGAGGCGGCGACCTCGCTCCTCGGCGGCCGGCTCACCGGCAAGCTGGACGGCGGCGCGGTCGCCACGGGCCTGCAACTGCGCGATGTCCACTGGAAGAGTCTCGACGGCAAGGGCACCGACATCGCCGTCGACAGCGTCTCGGGCCGCTGGTCGCTCACGCGCGAACCGCTGCGCTTCACGATCGACTATCTGCATGTCGGCACCATCGACGCGCGCATCGCGCCATCGAATGAGCCGAGCAAGAAGACTGAACTGCCGAAGGATTTGCGCCTGCCGATCCAGCTCGTGGTCCGCGATCTGAGCGTCGAGAAGCTGCGGCTGCATCAAGGGACGACGACCACCGAATTCTCGCGCCTGCTCTTCAACGGGCGCAGCGACGGCCGGCATCACGAGGCGACGGTGCAGCGTCTCGACACGCCGTTCGGCGCGGTGACGGCGGCCGCGAAGCTCGACGGCGGCGCGCGGCCGTTCCCGCTCGCGGGCGACGTGACCTACGCGGGCAAGGTCAGCGGCGAGACGGTGCAGGTCGGCGCGCGCCTTTCCGGTTCGCTCGAAGACCTCGTCGCCGACGTGAATGCGAGCGGCCTGGAGCTCGCGGGCCAGGCGCACGTCGAAGCGACGCCCTTCGCCGACGTGCCGCTCAAGCTCGCCATCGTCACCGCCGATCACATCAATCCGCAGGCGTTCAGCGCCGGCGCGCCCGCCGCCGATCTCGCCGTGCGCGCCGAAGTGAAGCCTGAGCCGGACGCGAAAACCTTCGTGGTGAGCGGGCCGGTGTCGATCGTCAATGCGAAGCCCGGTTCCATCGACAAGAAACTGCTGCCGCTTATCGACGCGCGGGCGAACGTGCGGCTCGACGCGTCGGCGCAGCGCATCGCGGACCTGAACGTGCGCCTTCTGAAGAACGCGACGATCACGGGCGGCGGCGCGCTATCGGGCGGCAACGGACAGTTCGACCTCAACGTGGCGAAGCTCGACCTGAACGCCATCGAGCCGAGCGTGCGGCCGACGGACTTCGCGGGTCCGGTGCGCGTCGTGCTGGCGGGCGATACGCAAACCGTCACCGCCGATCTGAACGATCCGCGCGCCGCGATCCGCGCGCAGGCGAAGGTGAAACTCGATCCGAAAGCGACCACGCTCGACGACGTGAAGCTCATCGTCGGGAAAGGCCGCGTGGAGGCGAGCGGCGCGCTGAAGAAAGACGCGAATTCGAGCTACGACGTGAAAGCGAAGTTCATCGACTTCAATCCGCTGCAACTGACGCAGCAACTCATTCAGCCGAAGCCCGCCGCGAAGAAAGGACCGCCGCCGCGCGCGATCGAGGCCCGCGTGAACGGCACGCTCGCGGCGACGGGCATGCTCGCGCCGACGCTCGCGACGAAAGCCACGTTCAAGCTGAACGACAGCACATACGACAACCTGCCGCTCACCGGCGCAGGCACGGTGCAGGTGGCGGGCATGCGCCTGCTGCCGAGCACCGCGCAGCTTTCGATTGCGGGCAACGATGTCGATCTGAACGGCAGTTTCGGCGCGCCGGGCGACCGGCTGCGCTTTCGCGTCGACGCGCCGCAGCTGGAGCGGCTCGGCTTCGGCATCGCGGGCACCGTGAAGGCGGACGGCGATCTCACCGGCTCGCTCGCGCACCCGAATGTCGCCGCGAATTATCAGGCCGATGGCGTGGTGTTCGGCGCCAACCGGCTCGGCCACGCGGAAGGCCGCGCCGATATCCGCGACGGCGCAAACGGCGCGCTGAACTTCACGCTGAAGGCGCGCGACGCGAGCACGACGGGCATCGAAGTCGCCACGCTCGACGCGAATCTGAACGGCACGCGCATGCAGCACACGCTCGCGGTCACCGCCACCGGCAAGGTTCAGGGTCAGGCCGTGAACCTGGCGCTCGGCGCGAACGGCAAGTTCACCGACGCCGCCGACGGCCCGCACTGGGACGGCACCATCACGAAGCTGTCGAACAAGGGCACGCCGTCGGTGAATCTCGAAGCGCCGCTCGCGGTGAGCTACGGGCCGAAGCGCATCGTGCTCGGCGCGACGCGGCTCGTCGCCGAGGGCGCGGTGCTCGATCTCAAGTCGTTCGCGCTGGAGAACGGGCGCATGCAATCGGCCGGCACGCTCACGAATCTCTCGGTGCCGCGTTTGATGGAAGTGCGGCGCGAGATGACCGGCGAGGAATCGTCGCTGCGCACGGACCTCGTTTTCGACGGCGACTGGAACTTCTCGCTCGGCTCGACGGCGACCGGCTACGCGCAGATCAAACGCCGCGCCGGCGACGTGACCATCGACGGCACGCGCGGCGTCGCGGCGCTCGGCATTTCCGATATCGTCGCGCGCGCGGATTTCACCGGCGGCAATCGCCTGAACGCGACGCTGCACGCGCAGGCGAGCCGCATCGGCGTGATCGACGCGAACGCGCACACGACGCTCGTCAACCGCGACGGCGCGCTCACCGTCGCGGACGAAGCGCCGCTCACCGGCGCCATCGACGCGAACATTCCCGAATTGCGCACGACCGGCGGCTTGCTCGGCGCGAACTATCTGCTCGGCGGCAGACTCGCGCTGAAACTGACGATCGCGGGCATCGTCGCGAAGCCCACGCTCTCCGGTTCGCTGACGGGCGACAACGTGTCGGCGACGGTCGTGGATCAGGGCGTGCAGTTGAAGGACGGCATCATCCGGATTGCGCTGTCGGAGAATCTCGTCGACTTCCGGCAGGTGGAGTTCCACGGCGCGAGCGGCACCTTGCGCGCGACCGGCAAGGTGCGGCTGGATCAGCAGCAGCCCGATCTGACGGCGAGCATCATCGCGGACAAGCTCGAACTCTTCGCGTCGCCGGACCGGCAACTCATGCTCTCGGGCAGCGCGAGCATCGCGAATGCGGGCCTGCAGGGCGGCATGGCGATCAACGGCAAGTTCACCGTCGATCACGGATTGTTCGACTTGCCGGAAAGCTCCGCGCCAGCGCTCGGCGACGACGTCGTGGTCATGCGTCCGGACGGCACGGTGAAGGGCGAGAACGGGAAATCGTTCGAAGCCGCGACGGAGAAACCGGTTGGGCCGTTCACGCCGCGCGCGAATATCGATATCGACCTCGGGCAGCGGTTCCGCTTCAAGGGCGCGGGCGCCGACCTCGGGCTTGCCGGCACGATCACCGCGATGAGCGCGCCGAACATGCCGCTGCGCGCGGTGGGCAACGTGCGCGTGACGCCCGGATCGACCTACACGGCGTTTGGCCGCAAGCTGAACATCGAGAACGGCTTCTTCACGTTCAACGGCCCGGTGACGAATCCCGGCCTGAATATTCTCGCGATGCGCCGCAATCAGGAAATCGAGGCGGGCGTGCAGGTGACGGGCACCGTGCAGTCGCCGGTGGCGAAGCTCATTTCGGAGCCGAACGTGCCGGACAACGAAAAGCTCTCGTGGCTGCTCTTCGGCCACGGCACGGATCAAGGCAACAACATCGGTCAGCAAAGCGCGATGACGAGCGCGCTCGCGCTCCTCGGCGGGTCGAGCGGCAAGCGCATCGCGCAGACCTTCGGGCTGGACGAGTTCTCCATCGGATCGAGCGAAGTCGGCCTGACCGACCAGCAGGTCGTGCTGATTTCGAAAGCGATCAACGAGCGGCTCGTGATCGGCTACGAGCAGGGGCTGCAGTCGGCGGCCAACGCGGTCAAGGCGACGTTGAGCCTGTCGCGCTTCTGGTCCGTGACGGCGTATGGCGGCACGTATCAGGGCGTCGATCTGTCTTATACGCGGCGCTTCAATTCGTGGATGCGGCTCTTTGCGTCGAGCTCGTCGGACTCGCGTTCGGCGGAGCAGCCTTCGGCGGCATCGGGCGCGTCGGGCGTGTCGGCGCCGTTCGGGGCATCGGCGACGGCGGTGGATTCGGAGTGAGCGGCGCGCGTCGCGCTCGCGGCGTTGTAGGAGGCGCGCGGATCGTGGGAGAGCGTGACGTTGTCGACCGACTCGCCGCTGAAGCTGACGCGTGGTAGATGCCCTCGCGACGAGGGCATCTACGTGATTACTTCGACGCAGCAGTCATCGGCGTGCCGATGTAATGCGAGTCTTGCAGGGCCTTCTCGCCTTCCTCGGCGGATTCCAGCGAAGGGATGATGCGTCCAACGAGCAAGCCTAAGCCAATGCGCGTCCTCACGTATTTCGTCTCGCCTGCATCAAGCGTGAACGTGACGGTTTTTTCGGTCTCCGTTGCCGTCGACACGACGTACGTGCCGGCGGGCTCATCTACATAAAAGAAGCCGCCAGGTTTCGATTCGCCCACTACCGTGCCGTTCAGTCGGATGTTCGGTTGCATGGCCGAGCCGACCATCGAATTCGAGCGGTAGAAGTAAATCCGGCCTTGCGATTCCTTCAATGTCGGAATCGACGAGGCGAGCTCCTTGTATTGCGGACCGCTGGCGCACCCGGATGCTACGAGCGCCACGAAGGAGCCGGTCAACAATGCACGAAACAGCTTAGCCATTCATTTTCTCGATTTGTATGGATTGAGGTGGTTCTAACGCGGAGAAATTGGACTCGCCGGGCAAGTAGAAACCCACCAGCCGATCTGCGTCGATGACGAGATACGCTTCATGCACCTGACGTCCTTCGATGGTGAATTCGGAGCCCACTGGCCGATAGACCGAACCTTGCGGCAGCACCCCGACGGAACGCCAAGTGGAACCCGCACGCAGCTTGCGCGAGTATCCGGTCGCGAGCCTTACGACTGCCGGCCTGACGATGCGAATCACCTGCTGCGGCGTACTCTGAGCCGTCAATTGCGATGTCTGAACCTGAATTGTCGGTGCGCATGCAGAGAGCGCCGAAACGGCGACCAATGCGAGTGCGAATCCTCGGATGTTGAGCAAGATTGACCTCAGGAGTTTTTCTTCCAGCCCGTCTTTTCGACATTTCGACGGAAAACTTTAGAAATATTTGCTTGTTTCAGTTATCGGGGCGTTCCATTGCGCTTGCTCGCGACCCGGCGAATGACTGCTTCAACCTGAAATGACCGCCTATCTCGAGACGAGTTGACTGGCCGTGCATGGTCGCGTTGCGTCCATCCCCGCAAATCCACGAAGAACCAAAACAAAAGGGCACGCGATCGCTCGCGTGCCCTTTGCCTGTTGTCTGCCGATACGCGTTACTTCACCCGCATCCCCGGCTTCGCGCCGCTATGCGGCTCCAGAATGTAGAGGCCCGGTTCCGCCTTTTCGTCCGTGGCGGACGCGGCGAGCACCATGCCTTCCGACATGCCGAACTTCATCTTGCGCGGCGCGAGATTGGCGACCATCACCGTCAGTTTGCCGACGAGGTCCTGCGGCTGATATGCCGACTTTATTCCGGAGAACACGTTACGCGTCTTCTCCTCGCCGATATCGAGCGTCAGTTGCAGCAGCTTGTCGGAGCCTTCCACTGCCTTGCAATCGACGATCTTCGCGATGCGCAGATCGACCTTCGCGAAATCGTCGATGGAAATGACGCCGTTGTCCTGTTGCTTCGGCTCCTTTGTTGCCGCGGCCTTCGGCGCAGCTGCGCTCGCTTCCGGCGCGGCCGGTTGCAGCGATTCGCGGTTCGCCGCGAGCAGCGCCTCGATCTGCTTCGGATCGACGCGCGTGGTGAGATGCTTGTACGCGTTGATCGCATGCGCGGACGAGAGCGGGCGCTCGGCATCGGCCCATGCGAGCGGCGCGATGCCGAGGAACGCTTCCACGGATTCGACGAGCTTCGGCATCACAGGCTTGAGCGCCAATGAAAGCAGCCGGAACGCTTCGAGGCTCACGCTGCACGTCTCATGCAGCGCGACCGCATTCGCGGGATCTTTCGCCTGTTCCCACGGCTTCGCGGTATCCACGTACGCGTTGACGGCATCGGCCAGTTCCATCGTCGTGCGCAGCGCGCGGCCGTATTCGCGCGATTCATAGAACGCCGCGATTTGCGGAATCGCCCCGCGCAGTTGCGCGATAAGCGGATGCTGCATCGCGCTGTCCTGCACGCGGCCATCGAAGCGTTTGATGAGGAAGCCCGCCGCGCGGCTCGCGATGTTCACGTACTTGCCGACCAGATCGCTGTTCACGCGCGCCTGGAAGTCGTCGAGGTTCAGGTCGATGTCTTCCATCGTGCTGTTCAGCTTCGCCGCGAAGTAATAGCGCAGCCACTCCGGATTAATGCCCGTGTCGATCACGCTTTGCGCGGTGATGAACGTGCCACGCGACTTAGACATCTTCGCGCCGTCCACGGTCAGAAAGCCGTGCGCGAACACGTTGGTCGGCGTGCGGTGGCCGGAGAACTGGAGCATCGCGGGCCAGAACAGCGTGTGGAAATACAGAATGTCCTTGCCGATGAAGTGATACTGCTCGGCCTTCGAGCCGGGCTTCACCCAGGCGTCGAAATCCACGCCGATGCGATCCGCCAAATTCTTGAAGCTCGCGTAATAGCCGACGGGCGCGTCCACCCACACGTAGAAGTACTTGCCCGGCGCGCCGGGAATTTCGAAGCCGAAGTACGGCGCGTCGCGCGAAATGTCCCAGTCGGCGAGCTTGGCTTCGCCCTTGTCGCCGAGCCATTCGCGCATCTTGTTGGTCGCTTCCGCTTGCGCGAGTCCGCCGACCCAGCCGCGCAGGAAGTCTTCGCAACGCGGATCGGACAGGCGGAAGAAGTAATGCGTCGACGTCTTGCGGATGGGCGTCGCGCCGGACACCACCGAATACGGATTGATGAGCTCGGTCGGCTGATACGTCGAGCCGCAGACTTCGCAGTTGTCGCCGTATTGGTCTTTCGCGCCGCATTTCGGGCATTCGCCCTTGATGAAGCGGTCCGGCAGGAACATTTCCTTGACTGGATCGTAGGCTTGCTCGATATCGCGGGCTTCGATCAGCCCGGCTTGCTGAAGCGCGGTGTAGATGGAGCCGCACAGCACGCGGTTTTCTTCGGCGTCGGTCGAATAGTAGTTGTCGAACGAGATGCCGAAGCTGTCGAAATCGCGCTTGTGCTCCTTCCAGACGCGCTCGATCAGCGCTTTCGGCGTGATGCCTTCCTTTTCGGCGCGCAGCATGATCGGCGTGCCGTGCGTGTCGTCCGCGCCGACGTAGTAGACCTCGTGGCCGTGCATGCGCAGCGTCCGAACCCAGATGTCGGTCTGGATGTACTCGACCATGTGGCCGATATGAATCTGGCCGTTCGCATACGGAAGCGCGGACGTGACGAGAATCTGGCGGCGGCCGCCTTCGTTGGCCGAAGCGGCGGACGCGGTGGCGGAAATCGGTGCTGACGATGCTGACATGGAGGCGCGGCCCGGAGGAGTGCTGGAAGCGGATGAAAAGGGGAATGTCGATTTTAGCAGGGCGGGCAGCACGCGCCGCTGCGGCACGCACTGCCAGTAGCGAGTCCGTGCAGGAAGAGCGACGAATAAAAGCGCCATGTGCTTCGCGAAGGCAACAGCGGTGCGTGGTGATCGAGCCGAAGTCTTGCTGGCCAAACAGACAGTCTGCGAAGGTGCGCAGGCGCGATTATCTGTCGTCGGCCAGCGGATTGCTTCGTTCGCTCCGCTCCGGGATCGACGAACGAAAGTGGGCAGAATTCGCCGCCCAAAAAAAACCGGGGTCCAATCGGGCCCCGGAGCAACAACGACAAGAGGAGAATGGCAGGCGATGGCCCAGCCATCCACCCACCATAACGACAGACAAGCGGCGCGCCGGCAAGTTTCAAAAATTTTTCACTCGCCTCTGAAACGGTGTCAGATCACGCGCTTGTCGGTCGTCGCCTCATATTCGAGCCTTACTGAACCTGGCCCGGCTGCGCCGTCGCGCGCAGATAGATTTCCACGCGACGATTCTGCGCGCGGCCGGCTTCCGTCGAATTGTCGGCGATCGGCTGGTTCTGGCCCATGCCCTGCGCCGACAGACGCTGCGCCGCGACGCCGTGACTCGAAATATACGACGCCACGCTCTGCGCGCGGTTCTGCGACAGCGTCTGGTTGTACGCGGCCGTGCCGGTGTTGTCCGTATGGCCGATGACGCTCGCGATCAACTCAGGATGCTGCTGCAACGTTTGCGTGACCGAGTTCAGAACCGGGTCGAACGAGGGCTTGATCGCGTAGCTGTTCGTATCGAACGAGATGGAATTCGGGATGTTGACCTTCAGCGAGCCGTCTTGCTGCTCGGTCACCTGCGTGCCGGTGCCCTTCGAGTCGCCGGAAATCTTGTTGCGGATGGCCTGCCAGTTATAGCCGGTGATGCCGCCGACCGCTGCGCCCGTGGCCGCGCCGATCGCCGCGCCCTTGCCGCCGCCGAAAATCGCGCCAATGCCCGCGCCCGTGGCCGCGCCGACGCCCGTACCGACCGCCGCGTTATTGCCTTGCTGCGTCGCGCAGCCTGCGACGAGCGCGCCCGCGACGGCGAACACGGACAAACGGGTCAACATCTTCATCTTCATCTTGATCTCCTTAATTCAACAAGCGATTCGACGCGCACGCGCCGACAGTGCGAAAGGGTCTTCGGACGGGCTTTCGGACGAGCCTCTACAATATTGATAAACGTCCTTTTTCCCGCGGCGATACGTCCCCGGAAAACGACAGCAGCGGCATAGTGCAGCGCGAAGCAAGTCGCGCGCAACGGCGCTAACAATTACTTGCAAATTCCTCAGTTTGTTGCACGGCGACGCACGGCAGCAACCCTCGTTCCACGGAGTATCAATGAGCATTGACCGCGCGCAGATCGACACTGCACTCGCTAACCTGACCGATCCCAACACCAACCGCAAGTTCGTCGACACCAAGAGCATCCGCAACGTATCGGTCGAAGGCGGCAAGGTGTCGGTGAGCGTCGTGCTGGGCTATCCGGCCAAGACGCAGTTTGCGTTGATCGGCAAACTCGTCGAGGACGCGCTGCGTCAGGTGCCAGGCGTCACCGATACCGCCGTCGACGTTTCTTCGCAAGTGGTCGCGCATGCGGTGCAGCGCGGCGTGAAGCTGTTGCCTAACGTCAAGAACATCATCGCGGTGGCGTCGGGCAAGGGCGGCGTCGGCAAGAGCACGACAGCCACGAATCTCGCGCTCGCGCTCGCGGCGGAAGGGGCCTCGGTCGGCATGCTCGACGCCGACATCTACGGCCCCTCGCTGCCGATGATGCTCGGCATTTCCGGCCGGCCCGAATCGCCCGACAATCAGTCGATGAATCCGCTGACCGGCCACGGCATCCAGGCAAACTCGATCGGCTTTCTGATCGAGCAGGACAACCCGATGGTGTGGCGCGGCCCGATGGTCACGTCCGCGCTCGAACAACTGCTGCGCCAGACGAACTGGAAGGATCTCGATTACCTCGTCGTCGACATGCCGCCGGGCACGGGCGACATCCAGCTCACGCTGTCGCAGAAGGTGCCGGTGACGGGCGCCGTGATCGTGACGACGCCGCAGGACATCGCGCTGCTCGACGCGAAGAAGGGCCTGAAGATGTTCGAGAAGGTCGGCATTCCGATTCTCGGCATCGTCGAAAACATGAGCACGCATATCTGCTCGAACTGCGGCCACGAGGAGCATATCTTCGGCGCGGGCGGCGGCGAGCGCATGGCGAAAGAATATGGCGTGCAGATTCTCGGCTCCTTGCCGCTCGACATCTCGATCCGCGAGCGCACCGACGCCGGCCAGCCGACCGTCGTATCGCAGCCGGAAAGCAGGATTGCGGAGACGTATCGCGCGATTGCGCGGCGCGTCGCGATTTCGGTTGCCGAGCGTCAGCGCGACATGACTTCGAAGTTCCCGAGCATCGTCGTGCAGAACACCTGATCCGCCGCAAAGCGGCCCTCTCGCGCGAGCCTTGTGCAGCGCGGCTCGCGGTATCATGTCGCCTTCGAGACGCGGCAGCGTCGACGCAACGGGTGTCGGCGGGCCGCCGAGAGGATCGCATGAGAGACAGAGTCAACGGGCGGACGCGCTCCGCCTGGTTCGCCTTGTTCGCCGTGGCCGCGGCGGTGTGCAGCGTGCTGCTCGGCGGCTGCGGCATCGTCTTCCAGAATCACGAGAAACGCGCGGACGCCACGCTGACGCCCACGCCCGGCAACACCGCGCGCGGCACGGTGACGCTCATCGAGCGCGCCGACGGCGTGCAGATTTCGTACAACCTCGTCGACATGCCGCCCAACAGCGACCACGCTCTGCAAGTCCACGAACGCGGCGACTGCATCGCGGTGAACGGAGACGCTAGCCCGGTCTTCGCGCTGCCCTCCGACCGCGGACGCGCAGGCAGCCGGCTCGAAGGCGAACTCGGCAACATTCACGCGGACGCCACGGGCGCGGCCACCGGCTTCATGGTGGCGACGGACGTGTCGCTCGACGGCGTGCGCTCGGTCATCTCCCGCGCGATCATGCTGCACCGGGAAGCGGCCGACCCCTACGCGCTGAGTCCGCACAACGTGGGTCCGACGCTTGCGTGCGGCGTCATCAGGCGATAACGGCATCGTCCGAACGGCCGATCTCGCGGCGGGCGTCGTTCCGCGTAAAATACGCGCTTCCATTTTCGTCTGGCCGCACGAGGCCATGCGCCGTTTCACCGCAGGCCTGCAGTCGCGCCAAGTGCGCGACTTCACGCCGCAACGTTGGGTACGTCCCCTATGAGCATCAAGTCCGACAAGTGGATTCGGCGCATGGCCGAAGAGCACAAGATGATCGAGCCGTTCGTGCGCGATCAGGTGCGCGTGGCCGAGGACGGCCGCAAGATCGTGAGCTACGGCACGTCGAGCTACGGCTACGACATCCGCGTGGCTGACGAATTCAAGATCTTCACGAACATCAACTCGACCATCGTGGATCCGAAGGCGTTCGACGAGAAATCGTTCGTGGACTTCAAGGGCGATGTCTGCATCATTCCGCCGAATTCCTTCGCGCTCGCGCGCACGGTCGAATATTTCCGCATTCCGCGCTCGTGCCTGACCGTGTGTCTCGGCAAGTCCACTTACGCGCGCTGCGGGATCATCGTGAACGTCACGCCGTTCGAGCCGGAGTGGGAAGGCTACGTGACGCTCGAATTCTCGAATACGACACCATTGCCCGCCAAAATCTACGCGAACGAAGGCGTCGCGCAGGTTCTCTTCTTCGAAAGCGACGAGATCTGCGAGACGTCCTACGCCGACCGCGGCGGCAAGTATCAAGGGCAGCACGGCGTGACGCTGCCGAAAACCTGATCGCTTAGCGTCCCTAGAACCGCACACGGCACGCGCTTGTCGAAGGACCGCTGGCTCCGGGAAAAAGTCTCGGGCAGCGGTCGTTCCATTTGGAGATTCGCCTCATGAAGTTCCGCTTCCCCGTCGTCATCATCGACGAAGACTTTCGCTCCGAGAACATCTCGGGTTCCGGCATTCGCGCGCTGGCCGAGGCGATCGAGGGCGAAGGCGCCGAAGTGCTCGGTCTCACGAGCTACGGCGATCTCGCCGCCTTCGCGCAGCAGTCGAGCCGCGCGTCGTGCTTCATTCTGTCGATCGACGACGACGAGCTGCTGCCTTACGCCGACAATGTCGTTGTGGAAGGCGACACGCCCGAACTGGCGTCGGCCATCGTCGCGTTGCGCGCGTTCATCAACGCCGTGCGCCGCCGCAATGCCGACATCCCCATCTTCCTGTATGGCGAAACGCGCACCTCGCGGCACTTGCCGAACGACATCCTGCGCGAGCTGCACGGCTTCATCCACATGTTCGAGGACACGCCGGAGTTCGTCGCGCGTCACGTCATTCGCGAAGCCAAGGTGTATCTCGATTCGCTCGCGCCGCCGTTCTTCAAGGAACTGGTGCAGTACGCGGAAGAGGGTTCGTATTCGTGGCACTGTCCGGGGCACTCGGGCGGCGTCGCGTTTCTGAAGAATCCGCTCGGGCAGATGTTCCACCAGTTCTTCGGTGAGAACATGCTGCGCGCGGACGTGTGCAACGCGGTCGATGAACTCGGCCAGCTGCTCGATCACACCGGGCCGGTCGCGGCCTCCGAGCGCAACGCGGCGCGCATCTTCAGCGCGGATCATCTCTTCTTCGTGACCAACGGCACGTCGACGTCGAACAAGATCGTGTGGCACGCGACCGTCGCGCCGGGCGATATCGTGCTCGTGGACCGCAACTGCCACAAGTCGATTCTGCACGCCATCACGATGACGGGCGCGATTCCGGTGTTCCTCACGCCGACGCGCAATCACTTCGGCATCATCGGGCCGATTCCGCGCGATGAGTTCAAGCCCGAGAACATTCGCCGCAAGATCGAAGCGAATCCGTTTGCGCGCGAGGCGCTCGCGAAGAACCCGAAGGTCAAGCCGCGCATCCTGACCATCACGCAGAGCACGTATGACGGCGTGATCTACAACGTCGAGATGATCAAGGATCTGCTCGGCGACATGCTCGACACGCTGCATTTCGACGAAGCGTGGCTGCCGCACGCCGAGTTCCACTCGTTCTATCAGGACATGCACGCGATCGGCGCGGGCCGGCCGCGCACCGGCGCGCTCGTGTTCGCCACGCACTCGACGCACAAGCTGCTCGCCGGCATCTCGCAGGCATCGCAGATTCTCGTGCAGGACAGCGAGAACAGCACGTTCGACCGCCATCGTTTCAACGAGGCGTATCTGATGCACACGTCGACGTCGCCGCAATACGCGATCATCGCGTCGTGCGACGTGGCCGCCGCGATGATGGAAGCGCCGGGCGGCCCCGCGCTCGTGGAAGAATCGATCGCCGAGGCGCTCGATTTCCGCCGCGCGATGCGCAAGGTCGATGCCGAATACGGCGACGACTGGTTCTTCAAGGTCTGGGGCCCGGACGCGCTGGCCGAAGAGGGCATCGGCGACCGTGAGGAGTGGATGCTGAAGCCGAACGACCGGTGGCACGGCTTCGGCGCGCTCGCCGAGAACTTCAACATGCTCGACCCGATCAAGGCGACGATCATCACGCCGGGGCTCGACGTGGACGGCGAATTCGGTGAAACGGGCATTCCGGCCGCCATCGTGACGAAGTATCTGGCCGAGCACGGCATCATCGTGGAGAAGACGGGGCTGTACTCGTTCTTCATCATGTTCACGATCGGCATCACGAAGGGCCGCTGGAACTCGATGGTCACCGAGCTTCAGCAGTTCAAGGACGACTACGACAACAATCAGCCGCTGTGGCGCGTGCTGCCGGAGTTCATCGCGCAGCATCCGTCGTACGAGCGCATCGGCCTGCGCGATCTGTGCGAGCAGATCCACAGCGTCTATCGCGCGAACGACATCGCGCGGCTCACGACCGAGATGTATCTGTCGAGCATGGAGCCCGCGATGAAACCGTCCGAAGCGTATGCGAAGCTCGTGCACCGCGAGATCGATCGCGTGCCGATCGACGAACTCGAGGGACGCGTCACGAGCATTCTGCTGACGCCGTATCCGCCGGGCATTCCGTTGCTGATTCCGGGCGAGCGGTTCAACCGCACGATCGTCGATTACCTGCGTTTCGCGCGGGAGTTCAACGAGCGTTTCCCGGGCTTCCACACGGATATTCACGGGCTCGTCGGTGAGATGATCAACGGGCGCATCGAGTATTTTGTCGATTGCGTGCGCGATTGATAGCGCGTGATTCGCTGCTGCAAAGACAAACGGCCCTTCATAGGGCCGTTTGTCGTTCGGGGCAAGCGCCGATCGCTTAGATCAGCCCTTCCGCCTTCATCGCCGCCTGCACCGCCGGGCGCGCCGCGACGCGCGCCTGATACGCGGTCAACGCCGGCCACTTGTTCAGATCGAGGTCGATGAACGGCGCCCAGCCAAGCACGGTGAAGAGATACGCGTCGCCGATGCCGTATTCGTCGCCCAACAGATACTGCTTGTCGTCGATATGCTTCGCCACGTACGCGAGACGGCGCTCCAGATTGGCCATCGCGGCGGCTTTCCACTCGCTCGTCGCGGCCGGGTTGAAGAACGGCGAGAAGTTCTTGTGCAACTCGGTGCCGATAAACGTCAGCCACCCTTGCAGGCGGTAGCGCGACATGGCGTCGGCGAGCGGCGCCAGATGCTTCGCCGGCACCTGATCCGCGATGTACTGCATGATCGCCGGGCCTTCGGTCAGCACGTCGCCGCTATCGAGCTGAAGCGCGGGCACGTAGCCCTTCGGATTGATCGCCATGAAATCGGCGCCGCTTGCGGTGACTTTCGTCTTCAGGTCGACGGCTTCGATCTGGTAAGGCAGACCGGATTCTTCGAGGACGATATGCGAGGCAAGCGAACAGGCGCCGGCTTTGTAAAACAGTTTCAAGTCAGATTCTCCAGGTTGAACCGCGGGACATTATGACCGATCCCCGGCGCCCAAAATATCCTGGGCGACGAAACGACTTATCTCGTTCGGCGAAAGATCGCGTTGCGAAACGCCTACCGGCTGAAGCGCGTCAGACGCTCGTTAGTCGAGAATGAAGTGGCGAGAAGGCGAGACCGGCTTCGGCGCGAGAGCAAACTCCGGATCGGCGGCCATGTCATGCAGCGCCGCTTCGAGCGTCGCGCACATCGCATTCAGCGCCAGGTCGTTTTCTTCCTGCCCGAACGGGTCTTCGATCTGCGCGGCAATCGCCTCCAGCGCCATGAACGCATACGCCACCAGCAGCGAGAAGAGCGGCGTCAACAGGCCCGCGCCATCGACGAGGCCGAACGGCAGCAGCACGCAGAACAGATAGATCGTGCGGTGAATCATCACCGAGTACGAGAACGGCAGCGGCGTGGTCGCGATGCGCTCGCACCCGCCGATTACGTCGGAAAGCGCGTTCAGGTTGTGCTGAATCGCGAGCATCGCATAACCGTCGATCGCGCCTTCCCGCCTGCGCTCGGCCACCCATTCGCCGAGCAAGAGCAGGATGAGCGCAGGCCGATACTTCGCTGCCGCCGCGCGCGCATGCAAATCGGATGGCAGTCGCAGCGCGAGATCCGTCAGCGCGTCGGTGCCGCGCAGTTGATGTCGAAGCGCATGCGCCAAGGCCCCGAGCGCCGCGAGAAAACGACGCGAATGACCGGGCTCGCGTGGCTCCGGCAACGAGAGCACTTGCTGCGCGAGCGCGCGCGACGTATTGAGCAGCGCGCCCCAGAGCTTGCGGCCCTCCCACCAACGCTCGTAGCTCGCGCTGTTGCGAAAGCCGAGAAAGACGGCGAGCGCGATACCCACGAGCGCGAACGGCGGCGTGCCGAGCCCGATCGGATAGTGGCGCATGTGATCGTGCATGAAGATCGCCGCCACCGACAGCGCGAAGATCAGCGCAAGGCGCGGCAGCAGTTGCGGGAGCACCGAGCCGCGCCACACGAACAGGAGTCGGAACCAGTTGAGCCTGGGGCGGATGATCATGTTTGGGGTCAACTCTCGGAATGAATGACGACGCGGCCTGGCGCAGCGGGACATCCATTCTAAGTCAGCGCGCCGCCGTATCGGGATGTTGAAACTATCGGTCCCGAGTGCGTTCGCCTGCAATGAATCGACTCGCGGCGCGATACCGCGCGACTGATGCGCCGCGCGAGTCGATGACGGTCCTTCTCGACGTCTTCGTGCTAACGCCTCGTTCGAGCACCTACTAGAATGAAAGGCAGCCAAATTCAGCTGCAGCTATTAAGTTAGGTATTCGAAATAAATTCGCCGATGATTGCGGCGATGAACGAATCGCGACACCTTTCGAGAAGCCATTCTGCCGACAACAACAAGGAGGCATTCATGCTCGCAGTCAGGCGCAACGTGTTTCTGGTGCTGGTTCCCCTTTCTGTTCCGTGTGCCGTATCGGCGCACGGGACACTCGAGACGCCGCTGAGCCGCGTGTATTCGTGCTACCTCGAAGGGCCTGAAAATCCGAAGTCCGCCGCATGCCAGGCGGCAGTGGCTGTCGCGGGGCCGGCTTTCCTGTACGACTGGGCGGGCGTCAACCAGTTACCTAATGGCGATCACAAGGCGTTCGTGCCGGATGGGCATCTATGCAGCGGCAACAAGTCCAACTACTACGGACTGGACCTCGCCCGCAACGACTGGCCTGCGACCTCGATCGCCGCCGATCTCAGCGGCAACTTCACGTTCGTCTGGAATGCAACGGCGCCGCACGTCACGCGGTACTTCCAGTTCTACATGACGAACGACAACTACGACTTCAATCAGCCGCTGAAATGGTCCGATCTCGACAGCAAGCCGTTTTGCGAAATCAACAACGTCACGCTCGACAACGGCCGCTACAAGATGCAGTGCAAACTGCCAGCGGGGAAGACGGGCAAGCGCATCGTCTACGTGATCTGGCAGCGCAACGACAGCGCAGAGGCGTTTTATGCATGCACGGACGTGGTCATCAACGGAGTCAAGTCGACGTGGCGCGAGTTGCGCCCCGTGCCCACGACCGCGCAGAACCAGCCGGCCGGCATGAAGATCACCCTGCGCGTATTCGACCCGGACGGTCACGATCTCGAATCGATCAGCTACACCGTCACGACTCAGACCACGAACGCCGCGGACTGGATGTATGCGATGGCAACGACCATCAACAACCAGTCGAAGCGAGTGCACGTGGGTTTGATCGATAACAACGGCAATATCGTGCCGCAGAAGGAGCCGTCGGCTAACCGGATCTATGTCGATGGTCCGACGGACTACACCTTCATGGTGGACTACACCGGCTCGGCGACACCCGCGCCGTCTCCGACACCGACTCCATCTCCATCTCCATCTCCGGCACCCGCACCGGCACCAGCACCGGCACCGACACCGACGCCATCTCCGGCACCGACGCCCGCACCGGCGCCGGCACCAGCACCAGCACCCGCACCAGCACCGACGCCCGCACCTTCGCCGAGCGCGGGCGGCACATGCGCGGTGCCGTGGCAGGCGGGCACCATCTACAAGTCGAAGGAACAGGTCTCGGCCAACGGACACAACTACACCGCGCGCTGGGAAAACGGCGACAACCCGGTTACCAACTCCGGCAGCGGCAAGGCCTGGCAGGACCTCGGCACATGTTCGGGACAAACGTCACTATCGTGCGCGGCGCCCTGGAGCGCGAGCAAGACCTACGCGAACGCCGGAACCACCGTGAGTTACAACGGCTCCAACTATCGCAACAAGTGGTGGTCGGCCAATATCGATCCAGCGACGAACTCCGACGGCGCATGGGAGAAGATCGGACCGTGCAAGTGAATCCGAAGGGCGCGGCGCGCGGGGGAAGCGTCCCGCGCGATGCGCTTACTGCTGCGCCCGAAAGCGTTCGCGTCGAATCCATTTCGTCGCAATCCATTTCTCGCCCTGTTCGACGGGCGTGCCGGCATGCAGCGTCTTCGGATCGCTCTGGCCCAATTCGTTCAGGTATTCGAAATAGAGCGCGCAGCCGCGCCGCGGATGTATCGTGAGTCCGGCGGCCGGAAATGTGGTGTCGCCGCCGCGCGCCGGTTCGTTGAGATAGAGAATGACTGTCGCCACGCGCTGTCCGCCGCGCTGCATGTGGTGCCGGCTGCCGGCCTGCTCCTCGGGAAAATAGTCGAAATGCGGACGATATTCGCCGCCGACGCCGTAACGAAGAATATGAAGGTCCTCGCCGTTCTCGGCGGGCTGTTGGAACAGTTCCGCGAGCCGCCGGTCGATGGTGCCGACAAGCGCATCCGTCGATGCATTGACGAACGCGCCTTCGCTCTGGCGTTCGTCGATGGTGATTTCGTTGCCCGAATCCGGATCGACGACGGACGAGCGTCGCACCCGTTCGCGACCGATCTCGATGAGACGGTCGCATTCGTCGTGCGTGAGCACATTGGCAAGCAGCGCGACGACGGGCTGTGCGCAACTCAAGAGCTTGGGCGCTTCGCAGTCGCTCGCCACGAGCACGCGGCCGGGTGGCAGCATCGGCGTGCCGTAGACGTAGCCGGAAGCGTCGGCGGCGTCGGCGGCATCGGCGGCAGCGGCGGCAGCGTCGGCAGCGGGCGTGTCGAACGCATCACCCGCGAGATGACGCGCGAGAATCAGCCGCGCGGTGTTCGGATGGAAATCCGCGGCGACCATGGCGTCGATCAGCGATTGATGCGTGCAACCGCGATGAATGTTCTGGTCCAGCCACGTTTTCCACGCGGCGTCGAAGCGGGGAAGGGAGTTCATGGCAGCCTGTCGGGAATGACGGAACGCCCATTCATCGAAGCACAAAAGCGCGCGCGTCACAACGATCCTCTTGAAACAGCGCGCGGCATATTTCGAGCGTGCGTGGTCGCCTGCGCGACGTGCGCTTGCCACGCGCACGCGGCGAGCATGCTCCGCTGCGAGTCCGACGACAACGCGGTGAGCTACGTCACCGAGCGCATCGAACACGCGCGATGCACGCGTTTGCCGATGAACTGGCGCGAGCCGGCGTCGTCGGCGCCGAGCGCGTCTTCGCCTGTCGTGCCGCGCCCCGTCGCGTTGCGGCGGCGCGAAGCCACGGCGCGCATCTACAGCTACATCGAGAATGGCGTGCGGCACTATCTCACGCGCAAGCCGGAAGGTATCGAGGCAAGCGTGTCGGTGATCGAGCTGCATTTCATCGAGACCTGCAACTTGTGCGAGGCCGCCGACGTGAACGTCGCCGCGCTTTCGCTCGACACGCGTGCATACGAACGCGAGATCGACGCGGCGGCGGCATCGTTCGGCGTGGATCGCGCGCTGGTGCGAGCCGTGATTCACGCGGAATCCGGGTATCGCGCCGACGCCATCTCGGGAAAAGGCGCGCAGGGTCTCATGCAACTGATGCCGGCGACGGCGGCGCGCTTCCAGGTCGAAGACGCGTTCGACGCGGCGCAGAACATTCGCGGCGGCGTGCGCTATCTCGCCTGGCTCTTGCGGCGCTTTCACGGCGACATCGACCGGACGCTGGCCGCGTACAACAGCGGAGAGGGCGCGGTCGCGCGTTACGACGGCGTGCCGCCTTACGCCGAGACTGAGGCGTACGTGTCGCGCGTGAAAATTCTAGTGGATCGTTATCGCGCCGCGCGCTAGCCGTACTTCCGATTCGTCTTCTCGAACGCGCGGCGCGTCGCGTCTTACTTCGTGTTGTCGATCACGATCTGCCCGTTGTACTCGACCTTGCCGCGGAAGAAGTAGTCCGTGCAGGCCTTGTAGTCGCCCGGATTGACGAGCGAGAAGGGCATGCCGTAATCGACGACCTTGCATGCGGTCACGGGCTTGCCGTCGGCCCAGGCGTAGTCCTTGTCGAGATAAGCCTTGAGCGCCGCCGCCGAGCCTTCGTTGAAACCGCGCATGTTGGCGCAGCCGAGCGGTTCGTCTGGCGGGATCGTGACGCCGAGTTCGCGCGCCATCTCCTTGTACGCGTTGATGCGGTTGGTCACCTGCGGCTGCTCCGCGCCGCCTTTGCCGCACTCGATGCCGCCGTTGATGATGAACACCGTCGCGCCGAAGCCGGGCTTCATGTTGTTGCCGAGATCGACGGCGTTCGGCTTCCACGTGCCGTCGATGGCCCAGGTCATCGGCGGTTTGGGCGTTTGCGGCGTCACCGCGAACCACACCGCCGACGCGAAGTTGAGCCAGGTGTCCGCGACGCGGCCGGGGTTGTCGAGCAGGATGGCCGGATCGTTATAGAGCGCCTGCGAGAACGGCCCGAAGTTGTAGTTCCACGACAACTGTTTCGCGCCGCGTCCGAAGTAATCGAGATATCGGCCCGCCGCATTCTTCGCGCACGCGTAGAAGATCCAGTTGGTCGCATGCGAGCCCGGCTCGCATTGCTGGTACGCGCCGACCGCCGAGCCCTCCTGATAGCCCGACTCGCGCAGGAACCACAGCGCCTGCTGCCAGAACGGGATAGGCGTGTCCTGCGGCATCTTCGAGAGCACGGCGTTGTTGTGATCGGGATAGCCCGAGCGCACCTGCGCGGGCGTGAGCGACGGCCAGTTCGCGCCCGTTTCCTGCGTGAAGTGGGCGAACGACGTCGCGAGCAGCTTGCGGCAGATGGCGAGCGCATCGCGTCCGTCCGAATAGTCGCCGCAATACGCCGGGAACTTGGCGACACCGCGCAGGAAGTTTACATACGAATAGTGGATGTCGCGCACGGGAAAGAGCTGATCGAACTTCTGCTCGTCGACGATCGACTCGACGCGCCGCACGTTCGACGGATTCGCCGCGCGGCCCGGAACGACAGCGTTGACGTCGTCGTCGGGCAGGACGCGCAGGGCGTCGCGCACGATCGCGATAAGGCCGTTGGTCTGATCGACGAGCTTTTTCTCGGTCGCGCTGAACTGGGCGGGCGTCGGATAGCCCGCAGGTTCGGGGATGTAGGTGATCTTCGGTTTGTACGCGGCGGTTGGGGCGGGCGCGGGCGTGGGCGTTGGAGCCGGGCTCGGCGCAGGCGCCGGGGTTGGCGATGGTGTCGGCACGGGCGTAGGCGCCGGTGCAGGTGCGGGGACAGGTGCAGGCGCCGGCGCCGGTGCTCCACCACACGCGCCGAGGTCTTCCCAGACCCCATACGCGCCGGATTGCGCGGGGTTGTCGCCTTGCGTCCACCACTTATTGCGATAATTCCGGCTGCCATAGGTCACGCGCATGTTGGGTTGCGCATACGTCTGACTCGCCGACCACGCCGCATAGCATCCTGCCGGCGTCGGCGTCGGCGTCGGCGTCGGCGTCGGCGTTGGCGTTGGCGTGGGCGCTGGCGCGGGCGCTGGCGTCCCCCCCGCAGCGCCGACATCACGCCATAGCGTCGGCGTCGACGGCGGCGTCCATCCCGCGCCGGGATACGCCGTGTGCGTCTGCAACGCCTGATACACGCGCCCGTTGTAGGTCACGGTCGCGCCGGACGGATACGTCGCGCCCTCGCGCCACGCTTCCTGTGCAAGCGCCGCGCCGGCATGGAGCAGCAACGCGGCGGGCAGCACGGCCAGTTTTCTTCCAATCGATGACATCTCGGTCCTCCACACGCGAACGCCCGGCGTCCATCAACGCCGGGTCATGCCTCTGTCGGGGAAGTGGGTGAACTTCCACTCCGAATAGCTCGTCTGCGTCGCGAAGCTCGCGTCGCTGTCGGAAAATCCGTCCTTCTTGAGCGGCGCTTCCGTCGATGCGCTGTAGACGCCGTACAGTTCGCCGCCCGGCCCGCGCACGGTCTGCCACTCGCCGCCGGTCATCGGATCGTCATAGGCCTGGCGCAGATAGCGCCGCACGAACGACGCGCGCGGATCGCGCGTCAGGTCTTTCAAATCCCTCGGGAACGCACCGCCCTTGTCCGCCTTGACATAGGCTTCGATGGCCGCGCGTATCGCGTCGCCGCGACGCAGAAGCTCGTCTTCTTTCGCGCGCTGCGCCTGCGTGCTCCAGACCTCGCCGACCTTCATCAGACAGATGCTGATGAGCGCCACGGACATGAGCGCCCACAACATGCCGAAGCCGCCTTGCCTACCACGCGCTGTAATCGGTCCCATCTTTCGCCTTGCCTTTCGCGCCGCTTCGCACGTTGTAGACGCCCGGCGTGCCGTCGGCGGGCTGCTCGACCGTCCACGTCGCGCGGCTCATGGAAACCGGGTCCAGCGGAATCTCGCGCAGATAGTGCTTCTGCACCAGTTCGTCGAGCGATTGCGGATAGCGGCCCTGATCCGCGCGAAAGTGGTCGATGGAATCGCGCATGGCGGCGAGATTCTCGTGCAGCACGGTTTCCTTTGCCTTGTCCGCCTGGCCGAAGTAGCGCGGCACGACGACCGTGAGCAGCGTCGCGATGATCGCCAGCACGACGAGCAGCTCGATGAGGGTGAACGCGCGACGCAGCTTTCCGAGCATCACCATCTCCTGTAGGGGACGCCGTTGAGCCCCGTGCCTTCCGAAAGCGAATAGACGTCGTAGACATCGTCGCCTTCGGCGGGCGATTCCGCGTCGCTCGCGTAGCTGCGCTTGCCCCACGTCGCTTCGTCGGAACGGCTTGGGCAGTCGCACAACGGATCGCGCGGCACGCGCCGCAGGAAGTAGATGCGCGCGTGCGTCGGATTGGTCTTGTCGACCACGCCTTCGACGAGGGTCTCGAGTTTCGGCGGATAGCCCGAATCGCCCGGCGCGCGATCCATCTTTCCTTCATCGCCGGCTTTCTTGTACGCGTCGATCGCGTCACGAATGCTCCACAGCGCCCGACGCAGCTCGTCTTCCCGCTGATGCTGGGCCGCGACCTGGACGAGCGGAGCCGCGACCATCGCGAGCGCGGCGAGAATCGCGAGCGTCACCAGCAGTTCGATGATCGTGAAGCCTCGTTGCATCGTCATCGGCTCATGTCGGAGTTCAAGGCTGCGTGGGCCGCGGCGTATCGGGCGCGTCGGGCGCATCGGGCGCGTCGGCCGGCGATACGCGCGGCAAAGGCGGCGGCAACACGCTCGCGGGCTGCGGCGGCTGCGGCGGCTGCGGCGGCTGAGGCTGAGGCGGCGGGGGCATCTGCGGCGCGACGGGCGGCGGCAGGCGCGCGGCCGCATTGCCACCGACGACATCGCGCTCGGTCGTGATGCGGCTTTCCGTGCCTGAATCGAATTGCACGACATTGCCCGCCGGCATTGCCTGACCGCGCACGATGCGCGGTGTGAGCAAGAGCACGAGCTCGGTCTCGTGAGCGTCGTTGGTGCGGTCGCCGAAGATACGATCGAGCACCGGAATGCGGCTCAGTCCCGGCAGCCCGCTCGCGGCGGCGCGCTCGTTGCGCTGTAACAGCCCGGCGAGCATCTGCGTTTCGTTGTTGCGCACGCTCATCACCGTATCCGCCGATCGCGTGCCGATCTGATAGGCGACGAGTCCAGTCGATGTCGTGATCGTATCGGTCACGTTCGACACTTCCATGTGCAGCTTCACCTGCACTTCGTCGTTGCCGGCGATCACCGGCGCGACTTCCAGCGACAGCCCGACATCCTGATAGTTGACGCTCTCCGAACTGAAGTTGCTCGACAGCGTGGTCGTCACCACCGGCAGACGATCGCCGATCAGCACTTTCGCCTTCTCGCGGTTTCTCACGCGAATGCTCGGATTCGCCAGCGTGCGCGTCTTGCCCTGCGTCTGCAGAAAGTCGATGCCCACCGGCCCGATGCGCACGAGCACATCGCTGCTGTTGAGGTTATGCAGTTGCTGGAGCGTGACGGTGTTCTGCGGCAGCGTGGTCTGATCGGCGGCGGTGCCGGACTGCAATCCGAACACGATGCTGTCCGGATACTGAATGCCCAGATGCAGCAAGTCGGACGACGACACTTCGAGAATCTGCGCATCGATCACGACTTCGGCGGGCGTCACGTCCAGCGCGCGGATAATGCGCTCGGCGACCTTGAGTGTCTCCGGCGCGTCGCGCATGACGATGGCGTTGGTGCGCTCGTCGAGCACGGCATCGCGCGTCTTGACCATCTGCTTGAGCACGCCGAGCACCTGCGCCGCGGACGAGTTCGTGAGATAGAAGGTGCGCACGACGAGGTCGCGGTACTCCGTTTCCTTGTCCGGCCGCTTCGGATAGATGAGGATCGCGTTGTCCCCCACGACCTTGCTCGAAAGCTGGTTCGCCTGGAGCACCATCGTGAGCACCTGTTTGACGGGCGTGTTGCTGGCGTAGATGGTGGTCGGCGCGCTCGACTGCACGTCGTGGTCGAAGGTGAAGTTGAGCCCCGTGATGTTCGACATCAGTTCGAAGATGCTGATGAGCGGCTGATCGCGAAATTGCACGGTGATCGGCTGATCCATGTCCTTGTTCAGCTTGGGCGCGAGATCGGCTGCTCGCGGCGTGAGCAGTTCGTCGCGCAGGCGCGCGGCGCGGGCGTTTTCCGGTTGCTTCGCGAGCGTGTCCGTGGCGATGGCGAGTGCCGCCTGCGGCTGTTCCATCCAGATCGACTCGGCGTATCGCAGCGCGCCGTCGATAGCCGCCTGCCGGTTTATCCACTCGATCAGCTCGCGAGGCTGATCGTCGCCGGGCGCGGCGGCCTGCGCACGGCGCGCCCACGCGAGCGCCTGCGCCGAGTCGCCCGCGCGGTACGCGACCGTCGCGCGTTGCAGGTATTCGGCCGACAGACGGCGTCGCAGGCCCATGTACCAGTTCCTGATCTCCAGATCGTCGGGATATTCCGCCGTCTGCTGCGCGAGCAGATCGAGCTGCGCATCGGGCGGCATGCCGGCGAGCCGATTCTGAAGGCCCTGGCGATGCAGTTCTCCCGCGCACGAGGTCAGAAGCGGCAGCAGCAGCCATACGGCCACGTCTTTCAGCCGGATCATTTGATGTCTCCGAGTGGCAGCGTTTGCTGTCGTTTGAGCGGCAGATACGTGAAGCGGACTTGCTTGCGATCGAGTTCGTCGATCCGGTAGGCGTTGAGAATCGTGTCGCCACGGTGCAGGAAGCCCTTGTTCTGGCAGTCCGCGCAGAGCCGGAACTCGCGTCCGGTGCCGGCGAGCACGACATAAAAGACGCCGCGCGAATCCAGCCACAGCGAGCGCACGGTAAACGGCAGCGGCGGCGGTTCGGGCGGTGGAGGCGGCTTGACCGAACCGGGCGGCGGCGGGGGCGGCGGCGGGGAGGAGGCGGTTGCCAGTTCTGGCTCGGAAACAGATCGACCGGCGCGCTCGCGGCATCCGCGACGGTTTGAGGCGCGCTGGCGTCAGGCACGCTGGCGGCGGACGCCGGCGCGGCTGCATGAGGCGTCGATGGCGTCGATGGCGGCGCGGCTTCGTCTCTTTCGCCGCGAAAGTGCACGAACACCATCAGCCCGAGCGTCAGCGCGAGCAGCAGCAAGACCGGCGTCGAGACTTTCAAGGCGCGGACGTCGCGTGCATTCATTTCGACGCTTCCACGACGAACGCGCATTGCAGACGCACTTCCAGATCCGTCGCGCCGATGTTGGGCCGCGAGATCGTGACGCGCTCCCAGCGGATGCCCGGCAAGGTCCGCATCTCGAAGACGAAATCGCGCAGCGGGAGATAGCGGCTCGTGAACGTCGCCTCCACGACATACCGGCGCAGCGACGATTCCTTGTCCTGCGCGGAGAGCTGATACGTGACCTGCGGAATGGACAGGCCGTTCCTGGCGGCGATGGCGTGCATGCTGTGCAGGAATACGAAGTAACGCTGCTCGGCGCTAACGGGCGCGACGGCTTCGTCGGGCGACGACGGCGGCGGTTGCGTGAGCTTCGCTGCGCGCGCGTTCAGATCGGCTTCGCGCGCGGCGATGTCGCGGCGCAGCGGCAGAATGTCCGCGAGCGCGATCATTGCTGCGCCGCCGAGCAGCAGCAGCGCGATCAGCCCGAACGTGCCAAGACGCCATTGCAGGCGGCGCAGTTCCCAGAGCCAGCGGTTCATCGACGTCCTCCGGATGTGTGTCCCATGGGCGGCTGCCGGGCGGGCGGGTTCGACACTGGCGCGGGTGACGCGGACACTGGCGCGGATGCGGGAGAAGAAGCCGGCGCAGATGCCGGCGAGGCGCTCGCGGAAGATGCCGGCGAGGCAGTCGTGGAAGATATCGGCGCGGGCAGCGCCGCAAAGGCACCGCCGAAAGGCTTCCATATCACCTGCAACGACGTCTGCACCGACGGCGCCGGCGGCCCTGGCTTCTGCGTCTGCCGCTTGAGCGTCACGCTTTCGGTTTGGGGTTGCGCCTGAAACCAGTCGGCGTAAGAGATCGCTTCCTGCACCGAGCGCGTCTCGAACTGCATGTTGATCTGGCGCGATGCCGTCACGATGTCGATGGTGAGGAACGCGATATTCGGATGCCATCCCGCTTCGATCAGATCGCGCGCCGGTTCGGCCGCATAGCGTTGTTGAGCCATGAGCGCGGCGCTGCGCGCGTCGGTGCCGCCGCGATGCGCGTTGCTGATGCGCGTGAAGTGCGCCTCCTTCTTCGCGATGACCGACTCCCGTTCGTCGAGCGTCTCGCCTTGCGCGTGAAGCGCATCGCGCACCTGCATCGCCGCGATCAAGGCGGCGGCGCCCACGATCAGCGCGAGCAGTCCCGCCGCCGCCCCTGGACGATTCGCGCGATGCAGGTCCATGCGCGGCGCTTTCATGGCGCGTCGTCCCACGGAACGCGGAGCCATTCGATGCCCGGCGCCTGCGCCAGCCAGCGCGCGCCGTCGCCCGGGCCGATCACGTAGCGGCGCTCGGGCGGCGCATCGGCGCAGAGCGCGAAGGCATCGCGCAGCACGTCGTCGAGCGTGCCCGCGACCGGCAGCGCGATGAATCCGGTCCAGCCGCCGCGGTTTCGTAGTCCGATCTGCGCGATGGCCGCGCCGCCGTCCACCGTGTCCAGCGTGACGATGGCGATGGAGCCGTCGCGAATCCGCGCGGCGTGCCGCTGCAGCGCGAACGTGTAAGCCGGCTCGATGCCGCTCAGCATCAGCCTGCGGGTCTTGCATGTCTTCTCGATGCCGGAGCACAGAGCCTCGGGCATCGCGGCGGCGAGGCGTCCGCGCTGCCAGTTTTCGTCCGTCACGGCAAAGCGCGATGCTTCGTTGCCGGCGCCGGTCTGCATCGCCTGCACGCGTGCGAGGGCTACCCAGTCCTGCGGCTTCGGGAGCGGCTGCCACGGCAGGGCGTGATAGCGGGCGAACGGCGCGCCGGCCACCACGCGCAGCATATGCACGCCGAAACCCGCCGGCTTCGGCGCCAGTGTTTCAATGGCCTTGAGCGCTGCGGCGGCATCGCCCGGCGTGAACGGACCGGCGATGCGGGCCGTGCCGGGCACGCGCGCACGACCGCCTTCGAGCAGTATCGTCGTGCGGCTGAAAAGGCCGGAAGCGGCGGCCGTCGATGCCGCCGCCTTCGCGCGCAGGGAATCGATGTGATCGGAGAAACGCGTCATCATTGCGCCTTTTCGCCTAGTTTTCGACGATCGTGACGCGATTGACTTCGGCGAGCGTCGTGCGCCCGTCCGCCACCGCGCGCAACGCGATCTGCCGGATCGGCACGAAGCCGCTGTCGAGCGCGAGCCGCTTCAGTTCCATGATCGGGCGACGTTCGACGAAGCACTGCTTGATCGCATCGTTCAGACGCAGCACCTCCGCGATCGGCTGACGCCCGAGGTAGCCCGTGCGCCGGCACATGTCGCAGCCCGCGCCGCGCCTGAAGCGCCAGTGCGCGACTTGTTCCCGGGTAAGCGCCGAGGCGCGCAGCAGCGCGTCGTCGGGCGGATCGTCGTCGCGAATGCAATGCGGGCAGTTCTTGCGCATGAGCCGTTGCGCGACCGCGCCGAGCAGGGCGTCGACGAAACTGTGCATGTCGACGCCCATGTGCAGGAAACGGTCGAGCACGGAGAACACGTTGTTCGCATGCACGGAGGTGAGCACGAGGTGTCCGGTGAGCGCCGCCTGCACCGCGATGTTCGCCGTCTCGCCGTCGCGAATCTCGCCCACGAGAATCTTGTCCGGATCGTGGCGCAGAATCGAGCGCAGCCCGCGCGCGAACGTCAGTCCTTTCTTGTCGTTGATCGGAATCTGCAGCACGCCCGCGAGTTCGTACTCCACCGGATCTTCAATGGTGATGATCTTCTCGTCGCCGGTGTTGATCTCGGTGAGCGTGGCGTAGAGCGTCGTCGACTTCCCGGAGCCGGTCGGTCCGGTCACGAGGAGCAGGCCGTACGGCTCGCGCGCGATCTGGCGGATCGCGCTGACGATCTCCGGCTCGTGGCCGATCGAATCGAGCCGCAGCGCGCTCGCGCTCGCCTCGCCGCGCTGTTTGTCGAGCACGCGCAAGACAGCGTCCTCGCCGTGAATCGACGGCATGATGGACACCCGAAAATCGATCTCGCGCTTATTGATGATCGCCTTGAAGCGCCCGTCCTGCGGAATGCGGCGCTCGCCGATGTCGAGGTCCGCCATCACCTTCAGGCGCGAGAGCACTTGTTCCGCCGTGTCGATGCCGCTCGCGGTCGCGGTCTCCTGCAACACGCCGTCAATGCGGTATTTGATGACGAGTCCCGTCGCCGTGCTCTCGATGTGAATATCCGATGCGCGAGCCTTGAGCGCGTCGTACAGCGACGAATTGACGAGCCGTATGACCGGATGCACGTCGGCGGCGAGCGTCGCGAGCGTGATCTCGACGCCCGCATCCGCGATGGCCGCCGGCTGGCCTTCGACGCTGATCTGCGTGAGCGCCTGATGCGCCGACTCGTGCAGCGCGAGGAACGCCATCAACTCCGACGGCACGCAGAAAGCGAACGCGAACGGCTTCTTGACGCGGTTCATCGCCCAGGCGCGCAGCAGCGGATCGAAGGGATCGGCAAGCACCAGCCAGAGTTTCGCTTCCGTGCTTTGCGAATCGGCAGCGAGCACGCATTTGCGCGATACGGCGTCGCCGAAAGCGAGCAGGTCGAAGCGAGGCTCGAGCGTTTCGAGCGCGGCGGCGTCGAAGCCGCGCAGGTGCAACATGCGCGCGACCGTCGCCAGGTAGTCGGCGGAGTCGTGCCCGGCGTCGTCCCAGACCTGTTGCTGCCGCGGGCGAGCCGGTGCGCTTGCGACCTCGTTCATGATGTCACCCCACGGCGCCGGCCAGTTGGAAGATCGGCATGTACAGCAAGAAGATGATGGTTCCGACGATGCCGCCCACCGCGAGCATCAGCACCGGCTCGACCACTCGCATGAGCGTGTCGATGGCGCGGTCCAGTTCCTCGTCGCAGAACTCGGCCGAGCGCGTCACCATGCCGGCGAGTTCGCCGCTCTGTTCGCCTACGCGAATCAGCCGCTCGGCGACGGGCGTCGTCAGGTTCGCGGCGGGCAGCGCGCCGGACAGCGGCTTGCCTGCGCGAATCTCGTCGAGCGCCTGCGACAGTGCGTTTTGCAACTGCGCGGGCAAGACCTGCGCGGCCAGTTCGAGGGACGTCACCATCGACATGCCGCCCGCGAGCAGCAGCCCGAGCGTGCGATAGAAACGCGTGAGGCCGAAGAGGCGCTGATAATCCGAGAGCTTCGGCAGGCTGAAGAGCGCCGACATCAGCCGCTCGCGCACTGCCGCGCTGCGCAGCGAGAGACCCGCGCCGACGATCGCCGCGAAGAGCGCCGCAAGCAGCACGCCGCCGTGCGCTTCCACGAGATTGCCCCACGCGAGCATCAAGCGCACCGTGAAGGGCATGTCCTTCATTGTCGCGAACACCTGGCTGAACTTGGGGATCACGTAGAAAGCCATGAAGAGGATGATCATGGCGCCCGTTCCGATGACGATGCACGGATACACCATCGACGACACGACTTTCTTGCGCACGGTGGAGAGCCGCGCGTCGTAGTGGTGATAACGCCTGAGTGCCTCGGCGAGGTGCCCTGTCTGCTCCGCCGATGCGACTGTCGCCACGTAGAGCGGCGGAAAGTGGTCCGGCTGACGTTCGAGCGCGCGTGAGAGCGGCTCGCCTTCGTAAAGCGCAGCGACGATGCCTTGCAGCACGTTCCGGTTCAGCCCTTCCTTGCTCTTGTCGCGCAGCGTTTCCACTGTTTCGACGAGGCTCAGTCCTGCTTCGAGCAACGCGATGAGTTCCTGCGTGAAGAGCGCGCGCTCGAACACGGGCTTGCGCAATGAGAAGCCGCGCTTCTTCGCGCCGAGCGGCGTGGCATCGACGAGCGACAGACCCATCTCCGCGAGCCGCATGCGCAACTGCGCCTCGTCGTCGGCGTCGAGTTCGAGATCCTGCGGGCCGCTTTCGGTATCCACCCGGGCGCGATATCGCATGATGACCGGTGCGCTCGTCATTTGTTGACGATATCCGCGTCCTCGCCCGAGCCGCCGGGCTTGCCGTCGGCGCCGTAAGTCATCAGGTCGTAGTCCTTGCCGCCTTCGCCCGGCGAGCGATAGATGTACGGCTTGCCCCACGGATCGTTTGGAATTGCGCTGCTCATGTAAGGGCCTTCCCAGCCGGTCGCGTTGCCCACGTTGGTCATGAGTGCCGCGAGGCCGGCGTCCGTGCCCGGAAAGTGTCCGGTGTCGAGCCGGTAGCGGTCGAGCGCGCTCTCGATGCCTTTCATCTGCGAGGCGGCCGTCTTGCTGCGAGCCTTGCCCACTTCGCCGAAGAGCTTGGGGCCGACATACCCCGCCAGCAGCGCGATGATGAGCAGCACCACGAGCAGTTCGAGCAGCGTGAATCCGCGCTGCCGCCAGCCGGTTGCGCGATGCGCGAGCCGCGCGCGCGCACCCGCCGCCGTCGCGCCTGCGATATTGAAAGAAGGTCCGTGCATGGCTGCTCCCGGCAGAATTCGATACGGCGCGATGCGTCGCGATACATCGCGATACATCGTCGCAATACGCGCGGCCGCCGCGTCAGTGCGTGCGAGACGCGCGCTTTCCGCGACGAATCACTTCAGTCCGTCGCTCATGATCTTCAGCAACTCAGCGTTGGGTCCGTCGCCGTCCAGTTCCCAGGCGAAGGAGCCGCGCAGGCTTTGCGCCTTGACGTAGTCCATCTTCAGCCGCACGGCAGTCGGCGAGTCGTAGGACCACCAGTTGTTGCCGTCGAACTTGTAGGACGTCTTCGCGACCGGGTGCTCGTAGAGTGTGCCCGCCGCGCTCTTCAGAATGCGGTAGTCCTGAATGCCTTCCTCGTACTTTCCCGGCGCGGGTTTCGTCGCCTTCTGATACAGACCGTTGCCGGACGGTCCCGCGCTCACGCCCGACCAGCCGCGTCCGTAGAACGGGATACCGACGACGATCTTCGTGGTCGGCACGCCCGCGTTGAGCAGATTCTTCACTGCACCGTCGACGTTGTAGGTCGGCGCGTATTGGCCGGCTTTGTAGCTCGGGCTGTCCGGATCGCCATAGAGCGGCGCCTGAAAGTCCGTCGGGCCGTTCGCTTCCCAGCCGCCGTGGAAGTCGTAGGACATGATGTTGATCCAGTCGAGCGACTTGCTGTACTCGCCGGGTTCGGTCATCGCGATCTTGTCGCCGCCCGCGCCGATGGCCACGGTCAGGTAATAGTGCTTGCCGTTCTGCGAGCCGATCGCATCCAGCTGCTTGCGGAATTCGGCGAGCAGGAGCGTGTAGTTCTTCTTGTCGTTCGGATCGACGATGTTGTAGGGCTGGCCACCGCCGCCGGGGAATTCCCAGTCGATGTCGATGCCGTCGAACACGTTCGCGCCGATGCCTTCGCCGCCCGCGTTGGAGCCGGCATCGAACGGCAGATTGCCCTTGATGTAGACATCGATGCACGAGGCGACGAGTTGCTTGCGCATCGCATCGGTCGATGCCGCCTTGCCGAACCACTTCGACCACGTCCAGCCGCCGATCGAGATGATGACTTTCAAGTTGGGGTATTTGGCCTTTAACTGTTTCAGCTGGTTAAAGTTGCCCTTGAGCGGCCCCGCCTTGCCGCTGCCGTAGCGCGGATCGTTTTGCGGGAAGTCCCAGGCATCGGACTGGCCGCTGACGGCTTCGTTGGCGGAGAAGCCTTTCTGATAGTCGGCCCATGCATCGCCGCCGGTACCTGCATCCGGCGCGCTCGGATTCGACGCGCCGGGTTCTGCCTTGTTGACGATTCCGCACTCGAAACCGCCGTTCTTCTGATAGATGTTGCCGAACGCGTAGTTGATGAACGTGAGCAGTTTCGCGGAGCCGGACGCGTCGACGTCCCTCACCTTGTAATTGCGGTCGTAGATGCCCCACTGCGCGAAGTACGCACCGATTTCACGGCCGCCGACAGGGGCGGGAGCGGGGGCCGGAGTTGGTGTCGGCGTTGGGGTTGGTGTCGGTGTTGGTGTTGGTGCTGGTGTTGGCGTCGGCGTCGGTGTTGGTGTTGGTGTTGGCGTTGGCGTTGGCGTCGGTGTTGGCGTCGGCGTCGGCGCTGGTGTCGGTGTTGGTGTTGGTGTTGGCGTTGGGGTTGGCGTCGGTGTTGGCGTTGGTGTTGGCGCTGGCGTCGGCGTCGAACTGCCGGAGCATGCGCCGATGTCCTGCCACACGCCATATTGCCCCGACTGTGCCGGGTTTTCGCCCTGGGTCCACCACTTGTTTTGATAGTTGCGCCCGTTGTACGTCACACGACTGCCCGCGTTCGCATAAACCTGCGATGCCGACCAAGCCGTGAAGCACGCCGTAGGCGTTGGCGCTGGCGTGGGCGTTGGCGCTGGCGTTGGAGAAGGCGTTGGCGTTGGCGCTGGCGCTGGCGTTGGCGTTGGCGTTGGCGCAGGCGCAGGCGCAGGCGTTCCGCCCGACGTCCCCAGGTCTTTCCACAATGTCGGCGTGGAAGACGGCGTCCACCCGGCGCCTGCATAAGCCGTGTGTGTTTGCAGCGCCTGATACGTGTGGCCGTTGTATGTGACCGTCGTGCCTGCCGGATAGGTAGCACCTTCTTGCCACTCGGCAGCTGATGCGGGCCCCGAGTAGGCGACGAGCGCAGACAAGATCAGCGATAAAAGTTTGGATTGCTTAACAAGACGATTCATGGAACGCCCCTGCCACTTTATTCTGCGTTGTTCGTTTCGATCTTCGAGTTAGCCGTGGTGTTCGACTTGATATGCGGATCGCCGGCGCAAGATCGTGCGATGTATTGATAGCCGAACGACCTACGCTAAGCAAGTTTCAAAAGAAGAACAGGCATCGCTGGAATTCGAATCCAAGCGTCGACGCGCCACGTACCGCGCATCCGTTTATCGATTCGATCTTATGGCGAAGGCGCAGGTTGGCGGATTCGGAACACGTCGATATACACGTGAATGCAATCGCACAACGAACCTGCGAAACGCAATCGCGCGCATGGCAAGGCGCGCTCGGTTGCGCGAATGCCGCCAAAAAAAGACCCGCGTTGCGCGGGTCATGTCACTTCCGATGCGTGGTAGATGACGGCGTTCAGAGCCCCTCGCGTGCCGCCTTGGCCGCCGCGCGCACCTGATCCGGCGCGGTGCCGCCCGGATGATTGCGGCTCGCGACCGAGCCTTCGAGCGTCAGATAGTCGAACACGTCCTCGCCGATGAGATGCGCGACGTTCGGCAGTTCGATGCGCATCGCGTCGAGCGAGAGGTCCGCGATATCGCAGCCGCGCTCGTCACAGATGCGCACCGCGTGCGCCACCGCTTCGTGCGCATCGCGAAAGGGCAGGCCGCGCTTCACGAGATAGTCCGCGAGATCGGTGGCGGTTGCGAAGCCTTGCAGGGCGGCGGCGCGCATGGCCTGCGGCTTCACCGTGATGCCCGCGGCCATTTCCGCGAAGATGCGAAGCGTATCGGCGACCGTATCGACCGTGTCGAACAGCGGTTCCTTGTCTTCCTGATTGTCCTTGTTGTACGCGAGCGGCTGACCCTTCATCAGCGTGAGCAGCGCCATCAGATGCCCGTTCACCCGGCCCGTCTTGCCGCGCGCGAGTTCCGGCACGTCCGGGTTCTTCTTCTGCGGCATGATGGACGAACCGGTGCAGAAGCGGTCCGCCAGATCGATGAAGCCGACGCGCGGGCTCATCCACAGCACCAGTTCCTCGGAGAAGCGCGAGACGTGCGTCATGATGAGCGCGGCCGCGGCCGTGAATTCGATCGCGAAATCGCGGTCGGATACCGCATCGAGCGAATTGGCGCAGATGCCGTCGAAGCCGAGCGAGGCCGCCACCGCGTGACGGTCGATCGGATAGCTCGTGCCCGCGAGCGCCGCCGCGCCGAGCGGCAGCCGGTTCACGCGACGGCGGCAGTCGCGCATGCGCTCGGCATCGCGCGTGAACATTTCGACGTAGGCGAGAAGGTGATGCCCGAACGTCACCGGCTGCGCCACTTGCAGATGCGTGAAGCCGGGCATGATGGTGTCCGCGTGCTTCTCCGCCATGTCGATGAGCGCGAGGCGCAGGTCCTTCAGCAACTCGCCGATGCGGTCGATCTCGCCGCGCAGCCACAGGCGGATATCGGTCGCGACCTGATCGTTGCGCGAGCGGCCGGTGTGCAGCCGCTTGCCCGCATCGCCGATCAGCGCGGTGAGCCGCGCCTCGATGTTCAGGTGCACGTCCTCAAGGTCCAGCTTCCATTCGAACTCGCCGCGTTCGATTTCGCCCTTGATCTGCGCCATGCCGCGCTCGATGGCCGCGAGGTCGTCCGCGCCAATGATCTTCTGCGCCGCGAGCATCGACGCATGCGCGAGCGAGCCTTGAATGTCGACGAGCGCGAGCCGCTTGTCGAAGAACACCGACGACGTATAGCGTTTGACGAGCTCGGACATCGGCTCGGAGAAGCGAGCCGACCAGGCTTCGCCTTTTTTGTGAAGTTGGGACGTCATGGTGTGTTTTCGGCGTTCGAGGCGTCAGAAAGACGAGAATTTTAACATTCGGGGCTACGCGTCCCCGACCAGAATCACGAGCTTCAGGTCTTCGCGATGCGCCGGCTTGAAGGTGATCTGATTGAACACCACGCGCCCGCGCGACGGATGGTCGAACGCGCGCTCGCCGCCTTCGCGCTCGAACACGTCTTGCGAGGCCCAGTAGCGCGCGAAGGCATCGCTTGCGGCGCTCAGCGCGTCGATCAATGCGCGCGTCGGCGGATCGTTCAGATGGCGGATGGAATCGGCGCGAAATTCGGCGGCGAGGCGCCGCGCGCGCGTTTCCCAGTCGACGATGAGCGTTCGCGCCGCCGGCGACGTGAACGTGTAGCTCAAGAGATTGCGGTCGTGCTCGCCGTCGAGCCAGCCGACGAAAAGGTCCGCCGCCGGCGCGTTCCAGCGCAGCGCGTTCCACTGGCGGTCGAGCACGTAGGCGGGCGCGTCGATCAGGCCGACCGTCTGCAACAGCGCGGCGGGCACGTCCTGCGCGGCGGGATCGGGCTCGGCGGGATCGCGCTGCGCGGCGAGTTCGAAGAGATACGCGCGTTCGGCGCGCGACAGTTGCAGCGCGACGGCGATGCGCGCGAGTGCGTCGGCCGAGGCGGACACCGGCCGGCCCTGCTCGATCCACGTGTACCAGGTCGGGCTCACGCCGCACAGTTGCGCGACTTCCTCGCGGCGCAGGCCGGGCGTGCGGCGGCGCGGACCCGGCGGCAAGCCGACCGCGAGCGGCGACAGACGCTCGCGATGCGTGCGGATGAAATCGCCGAGCGCGCGGGCGGGCGTATCAGGGAGCGGTCCGGCGAGCGGTTCGGCGGGCTTGTTTTCGGTTCGGTTCATGCGGACTTCGGACGCAAACGTCGGCGCGCGACGGGTGTTTCGGATACCAGGATAACCAGTCAACTTGTACCGGTACAAGGCGGGCTCTATTGTATCGGCAGGCCGGCGCTGCGACGACCGGTATCCGATGCACAACACGTCCACCATGCGGAGTCACGATGAAACACCACGAACAGGTCGCCGACGCGTTCGGCAGCACTGCCGCCGCGTATCTCACGAGTCAGGTTCACGCGACCGGCGCCGATTTGCAGAACCTCGCCGCGACCTTCGCCGCGACGTGCGGCAACGCGACCGTGCTGGACATGGGCTGCGGCGCGGGTCACGCGAGCTTCGCGGTCGCGCCGCATGTGAAGCAAGTCGTGGCCTACGACATCGCGCCGCAGATGCTCGCCACCGTCGAAGCCGCCGCGAAAGAGCGCGGGCTGACGACCATCCGCACGCAGCAGGGCGCGGCCGAAACGCTGCCTTTCGACGACGCCTCGTTTCACTGGGCGATCAGCCGCATGAGCGCGCATCACTGGCGCGACGTGCCGAAGGCGCTCGCTGAAGTGCATCGTGTGCTGAAGCCGGGCGGGCGGCTCAAGTTCATCGACATCGCGGGCATCGACGATCCGCTTTTCGACACGCACATTCAGGCGATCGAAGTGCTGCGCGACGCATCGCATATCCGCGACTATCGCGCGGACGAGTGGATTGCGATGCTCGACGCCGCCGGCTTCGACGCGCGCGTGACCGAACGCTGGCGCCTTCCGCTGGGATTCGAAGCATGGGTGACGAGAATGCGCACGCCGGCCGAGCGCGTGACGGCGATCAAGTCGATGTGGACGAGCGCGCCCGAGGAAGTGCGCCAGTACTTCGGCGTGAAAGAAGACTTCTCGTTCGAGCTGGACGCGTTGATGATCGAGGCAAAGCGGCGCGACTGAAAGCCGCCTTGCCTCGCGGCGACCATCAGCCGGTATTACGCAGGCCCGCCGCGATACCGTTGATGGTCAAGTGAATACCGCGCCGCAGCCGCACGTTCTGATCGCCCGCGCGGTGGCGCTTGAGCAGTTCCACCTGCAAGTGATTCAGCGGATCGAGGTACGGGAAGCGGTTCTTGATCGAACGAGCGAGCAGCGGGTTGTCCGAGAGCCGCTCGCTCCGGCCGGTGATCTCGGTGAGCACGTGACAGGTGCGCTCGTGTTCCGCGACGATCTTGTCGAACACGAGCTTGCGCAGCTTCTTGTCGCTGACGAGCTGCGCGTAACGCGACGCCACCGCGAGATCGGTCTTCGCGAGCACCATGTCCATGTTCGAAAGCAGATTCTTGAAGAACGGCCAGGTCTTGTGCATCTTGCGAAGCGCGGCGAGACGCCGGCTGCGCTCGGCATCCGATCCGGCTTCATCGAGATAAGCGGTCACGGCGCTGCCGAAGCCGTACCAGCCGGTCAAGAGCAGCCGGCACTGGCCCCACGAGAAGCCCCAGGGAATGGCGCGCAAATCCTCGATCTTCCGATGCTTCGGGTCTTGCAGCTTGCGCGACGCCGGCCGACTGCCGATGTTCAATTCCGCGATTTCCGCGATCGGCGTCGAGGAGAAGAAGTAGTCGGTGAAGCCGGGCGTCTCGTAGACGAGCGCGCGATACGCCGACATCGCGCCATCCGAAAGCGTCTGCATCGTCGCTTCGAACTGCGGCAGTTGCGCGGGCGCGTTTTCGTGCGGCAAGAGCGTTGCTTCGAGCGTCGCGGCCACGACCGTCTCCAGATTGCGCCGTCCGATTTCCGCGTTCGCGAACTTGCTCGCGATCACTTCACCCTGCTCGGTGAGGCGAATCTGGCCGTCGACGGTGCCGGGCGGCTGCGAAAGAATCGCCTGATACGTGGGACCGCCTCCGCGCCCGACCGTGCCGCCGCGCCCGTGAAAGAGCCTGAGCGTCGTCTTGCGTTCCTTGAACAGCGCGACGAGCGCCAGTTCCGCGCGATACAACTCCCAGTTCGACGTGAGAAAGCCGCCGTCCTTGTTGCTGTCCGAATAGCCGAGCATGACTTCCTGCTCTTGGCCCTGATTCTCGATCAGCTTGTCGATGCCCGGCAGCGCAAAGAATTCGCCCATGATGACGGGCGCATTGCGCAAATCCGCGATGGTTTCGAAGAGCGGAATGACCATCAGGCCGTCGCGCGCGGCGTCGTCCTTGCTGCCGAGACAGCCTTGCAGCACGCCGGTTTCCTTCTGCAGCAGCATGACTTCCAGCAGATCGCTGACGGTTTCCGTGTGCGAAATGATGTAGTTGCGCACCGCCCGCGCGCCGAACTTCTCGCGGATTTCCCGCGCCGCTTCCAGCACGCCGAGTTCGCTTTTCGCGAGATCGGAATACTGCGCGTACGGCAGGCGCAGCGGCCGCGGCTGGCCGAGCTCCTTCAGCAGCACGTCGCGCTTCTGCGCTTCGTCGAGCGAGGCGTAATCGGCGACGACGCCGCCGCGCGCGAGCAGTTCCGCGACGACCGCCTCGTGAATATCCGAGCTTTGCCGCAAATCGATGCTCGCCAGATGAAAGCCGAACACTTCGGACGCCCGCGCGAGCGGCGACAGGCGCTGCGCCGCCAGCGACGCGCCGTGGTTCTGCGCAAGCGATTCGATCAGCACATTCAGATCACGCGTGAATTCGGCGGCGTCGGCATACGGCGTCGCGCGGATCGGGGCCGCGCCGCGCCCGGCGCTGCGCACGGCCACCACGCCTTCGCCGAGCCGCACGCGCGCGCTCGCGGCGAGCCGCGTGTAAATGCCGATCAGCGCACGCCGGTACGGCTCGTCCGTGCGATGCGGCGAGTGGTCCGGCGACGCATCGGCGAGCGCGAGCAGCGCATCGCTCGATCCGGCCAGCAGATTGGACACCGACAGCTCCGCGCCGAGCTTGTGCACCTCTTCGAGATAGTGTTCGAAGATCACGGTCGCCTGCCGCGTGATGGCGGCGTCGAGCGTTTCCGCCGTGACGTTCGGGTTGCCGTCGCGGTCGCCGCCGATCCAGCTTCCCATCTGGAAGAACGGCGGCAGGCGCGTGGGCAGGCCGTGCTCGGCGAGCGCGGCTTCGATGTCGGCGTACAGCGCGGGAATCTCCGCGAGAAAAGTCGCGCGATAGTAGGAGAGCGCGTTCTCGATTTCATCGGCGACAGTCAGGCGCGCGTCGCGCAGCATGCGCGTCTGCCAGAGCGACGTCACGCGCGCGCGCAGCACCGCCTCGTTCTGCGCGCGTTCGCGGGCGGTCAGTTCCTGATCGCGCTCGGCGAGCAGACGCGCGATGTCGTGCTGCGCGTCGAGGATGCTCTTGCGCTGTACTTCGGTCGGATGCGCGGTGAGCACCGGAACGATCAGCGCGTCGTCGAAGAACTTCTGCAGCATCTTGCGCGTGGCGCTGACGTTCTTCTGCTCGCGCATGCGCTCGATGGCATAGGCGATGGTGCCCGGCTGCGGCGCCGAGCCCGCGAGCGCGTGAATGCGGCGGCGGCGGTTGTGGTGACGGTCTTCCGCGATGTTCGCGAGATGCGAGAAATAGCTGAACGCGCGCACGACGGACACTGTCTGCTCCGGCGACAACGCACGCAGGCGCTTTTCGAGCGTCTGCGAGGCGTCCACGTCGTCCTCGCGGCGAAACTTGACGGCGGTCTGGCGAATCGCCTCGACCATGTCGAACACGGCGTCGCCTTCCTGCTCGCGCAGCACTTCGCCCAGCACGCGGCCGAGAAAGCGAATGTCTTCGAAGAGCGGGCGATCCTTGTCGTCGCGGGCGCGGCTCGCGGGCTTCGCGCGGTCGGCGGAATCGGCGAACTCGACGGCGGCGCTGTCATCGGCGGGCGAAGAGGCCTTCGCCTTCTTCGACGCCTTCGCCGGCTTCGGCGCTTTCACCAGCACTTCGACGCCCGGCTTCTCCTGGACGGCGACGGCCGCCGTGGACGCTTTCGCGGCGCCTGCGGCCCGCGTCTTCGGAATGGAAGGCGACGCAGCCGTGATGGACGTGTCGGAGGATGAGTCGGGCGATGCGGCGTTGCGGCGCGCCGGGCGGGCCGATGCGGAAGACGTCACGTTGAGTTCCTCTCTCTGCTCTCTGATAGGCGAAGCCAGGGACCATCGGCGAAACGGCGGCCTGTGCGGCGCCGCGCGAAGCAAGTCATGCGGACCAGCAAGATGAACGTGTGCGAGGCGTCCGCGCCCGGCGCATGTGTCTCCCCATGCGCCGAGCCCGCTTCCCGGCGCTCGGAAAGGCGCGCCGGACAAGGCTCTCGCGCGCCGCCCATGCCCGAATGGACCGTGGCGTGCGTGCTACCATTGTTTGTTATTTCATCCCGTCATTCGATCGAGCATCAATGAATTCCGAGACGCATTCAACGACACCGCCCGCCACGCTTGTCATCGCTTCGCGGGAAAGCCGGCTCGCGATGTGGCAAGCCGAGCATGTGCGGTGTGCGCTGCACAAATTATATCCATCTTGCGACGTCAAAATTCTCGGAATGACGACACGTGGCGATCAGATTCTGGACCGCACGCTGTCCAAGGTCGGCGGCAAGGGCCTTTTCGTGAAGGAACTGGAAGCCGCGCTCGCGGAAGGCCGCGCCGACCTCGCGGTGCATTCGCTGAAGGACGTGCCGATGCAGTTGCCCGAAGGCTTCACGCTCGGCGCCATTCTCGAACGCGAAGACCCGCGCGATGCGTTCGTGTCGCCGCATTTCGAATCGCTCGATGCGTTGCCTGCGGGCAGTGTCGTCGGCACGTCCAGCCTGCGCCGCGAAGCGATGATCCGCGCGCGCTTCCCCAATCTCGACGTGCGGCCGCTGCGAGGCAATCTCGACACGCGCCTGGCCAAACTCGATCGCGGCGATTACGCGGCGATCATTCTGGCGGCGGCGGGTCTGAAGCGGCTCGGGCTCGAATCGCGTATTCGCGCTTTGCTCGATGAATCGGAGAGCTTGCCGGCGGCGGGGCAGGGCGCGCTCGGCATCGAAATTCGCGCGGATCGCCCGGAACTCGCGGCGTGGCTCGCGCCGCTGCATGACGAAGCCACCGCGCTCGCCGTCGAAGCGGAGCGCGCGGTGTCGCGCGCGCTCGGCGGAAGCTGCGAAGTTCCGCTCGCCGCGTTCGCGCAATGGCGCGACGGCGCGCTGTTCTTGCGCGGCGCGGTGTCCATGCCTGACGGCAAACGCATGCTGCGCGCCGAAGAAGCGGTGCGCGCGCCCGATCTGGCCGGCGCGCTCGCGCTCGGTCAGCGGGTGTCGGCCGATCTCGAAGCGCAAGGCGCGGCCGACATCGTCAACGCGCTTTCGACGATGAGCCGCGCCGACGCGCCCAACCAGCCGCCGCCCGCGGCGAACGCAATCTGATGGCGAGCGCGATCCGCGCCACCGTCGTCATCACGCGTCCGGGCGGGCAGTCGTCGGCGCTCGTCGAGCGGCTCGCTCGCGCCGGTTTCAATGCGTTCGAGTTTCCGCTGATCGACATCGCGCCGGTCGCCGACGACGCGCCCCTTCGCGCCGCGCTCGACGAGCTGTACGCGCCCGAGCGCTACGCGCTTGTCGTGTTCGTGTCGCCGAACGCGGTCGATCATGCGTTCGGCCGCCTCTTCGCGCCGTGGCCGGCGGACGTGCCGGTGGCGGTCGTCGGCCCGGGCAGCGTCGCGGCGCTCGCGCGGCAAGGCGTGCATGCGCCGGCGCATCGCGTGATCAGCCCGTCGGAAGAAGCAGACGATCCACGTTTCGATTCCGAGGCGCTCTACGCCGCCATCGAGTCGCACTTTGGCGCCAACGGGCTCGACGGCCGGCGCGTCCTGATCGTGCGCGGCGACGGCGGGCGCGAGTGGCTCGCCGAACGGCTCCAACAGGCCGGCGCCCGGGTGACGAAGGTCGCGGCCTACCGGCGTCTGCTGCCCGAGCCGTCGATGCGAAAGTGGGAGCGCATCCACGCGCTGCTTGGCGGGGATCACGCGTGGCTGCTGACCAGTTCGGAAGGCGTGCGCAATCTGGACGAGCTCGCCCGTGAGCATCTCACCGCCGACGAGATCGCGCGGCTCAAGCACGCGCCCGTCGTCTGCCCACACCCTCGCATTGCCGAAGCCGCGCGCCAAACGGGTTTTGATAGGATTACGGTGTCCGGCGCCGGCGACGAACGCATCGTGCATACGCTGGAGGCGCTGTTTCCGTACGCCTCGGCAGCGAATCGGGAGCCCGACGCGCAGGCGACGGCCGGCGCATTCTCTCGAGCGACCGACACATCGCCGGCCACGCCGCCGGCCCACCAAACGGCTCAATCACGCATGACTGACTCGAACGATTCCAAGAAAGCTTCACCTCAGCCGAACGTGACACCGCCCTTGCCGCCGAACACGCCCTTTACGCCGTATGAGCAGCAGAAGCGGCGCGGCGGCGCGGGCACTGTGTTGTTGTGGTTTCTCGTCGTCATTCTGGCGGTGGCGGCGGGCGCGGGCGGCTACGCGCTGAACCGCAAAATGGACCGCAAGGAACAGGAAATGGCGCAGCGCGTCGAAGAAGCCGATGCGCAGAACGCCACGCTCCGCGCGAAGGCCGACCAGGCGGCGAGCGCCACGTCCGCGCTCAACACGCAGCTGATCCAGTTGCAGGGCAAGCTCGCCGATGCGGAAGCGCACAGCCAGGCGTTGCAGCAGCAGTATCAGGATCTCGCGAGCAACCGCGACGACTGGACGATCGCGGAAGTCGAGCAGATTCTCTCCAGCGCAAGCCAGCAGTTGCAGTTGACCGGCAATGTCCAGCTCGCGCTCTTCGCGCTGCAAAGCGCCGACACGCGCCTCGCCGCGACGACCGGCCCGCAAGTCGTGACGATCCGCAAGGCCATCGCGCAGGACATCGACAAGCTGAAGTCGACGCAAACCACCGACCTCACTGGTCTCGCCATCAAGCTGGACACGGCCATCGAGCAGATCGACGGCTTGCCGCTCGCGGGCGAGGCGCCGATCGAGCGCGCGCGGGCGCAGGCCGCCGCGCCGGGCGACAGCGCGTCGATCGCGGCGGCCACCGGCGAGCCGCGCTGGAAGGTGCTGTGGCGGCAGATCACGAGCGGCATCGCACAGCAGTTGTCGAGTCTCGTGTCGGTGCGGCGCATCGACAATGCGGACGCCATGCTGACGTCGCCCGATCAGGGCTACTTCGTGCGGGAGAACGTGAAGCTGCGCCTGTTGTCGGCGCGTCTGTCGCTGCTTTCGCGCAGCGAATCCACGCTGAAGTCGGATCTCGCGGCAGCGGATGCCGCGCTCGGCCGCTACTTCGATCCGTCGTCCAAAAAGGTCGCCGCCGTGCGCGATCTCGTGAAGCAGGTCGATCAGGCGTCGCTCGCGGTCGCCGTGCCGAACCTGGACGCGAGCCTTGCCGCCGTTCATCAGTTCAAGCGAGGCGGATGATGACGATTCGAGGACTCATCTGGCTCGCGCTGCTGTTCGCGGTCGCGGTGATCGTCGCGACGGTCGGCGGCTTCAATGGCGGGCAGGTATTGATCGTCGTTCCGCCGTATCGCGTGGACGTGTCGCTCAATCTGTTCGCGGTGGCGCTCGTCGTGCTGTTCATCGCGCTGTACGCGCTGATTCGGGCGGCGCGCGGCGTCTGGAAAATGCCGCAGCGCGTGGCCGCTTACCGCGCTCGCAGCCGGCTCGCGAAGGCGAACGCTTCGTTGCGCGATGCTATCGGCCACCTGTACGCCGGGCGTTTCTCGAAGGCGGAGAAGGCCGCGCGCGATGCGCTTTCCGTCGCGGAGAATCAGGGCGCGGCGGGGCTGATCGGCGCGAATGCGGCGCATCGGCTGCATGAGTACGGGCGTCGCGACGAATGGCTCGCGCAGATCAGCGGCGCAGACTGGCAGGACGCGCGTCTGATGGCTACCGCCGACATGCGCGCCGATGGCCGCGACGCGGACGGCGCGCTCGTCGCGTTGACGGAGATTCAGGCGCAGGGCGGGCGGCGCATTCACGCGCAGCAGATCGCGCTGCGCGCGCAGCAGCAGTTGAAGAACTGGGCCGAAGTGCTGAAGCTCGTGCGCATGCTGGAGAAGCGCGAGGCGTTGCATCCGGCGGTCGCCGTGCGTTTGCGGCAGGTGGCGGCGGAGAATCTGCTGCGTGACCGGCGGCACAATCCGGACGCGCTGCTCGAATTCTGGCAGTCGCTCTCCGCGACGGAGCGCCAGTCGCCGCGTCTCGCGGATCTCGCTGCGGAACTGCTGATCGCGCTGGACCGCCGCGCGGAGGCGAGGAAGATCGTCGAGGAGGCGCTCGCGCATAACTGGGACGCGCGCCTGCTGCGGCGCTATCCGGATTGCGTGGTGGGCGGCGATGCGTTCCCGCTCATTCAGCGCGCCGAGGCGTGGCAGAAGGAGCGCACCGAGGACGCGGACCTGCTTTTCACGCTCGGGCGCTTGTGCCTGCATCAGCAGTTGTGGGGCAAGGCGCAGGCGTTTCTGGAGTCGGCGCTCAAACTGGCCGACAACGAGCCGCTCAAGATCCGGACGCATCGCGCGCTCGCGCGCCTGCATGAGCAACTGGGCGATGCCGAGAAGGCCGCCGAGCATTATCGGGCGAGCGCGCTGGCGATGAACGTCGTCTAGGGCGTGGGTTCAGCGTGACAAGGCCGCATGCGTCAGAGCGTATGCGGCCTTAGTTTTGTGGAGCGCCGAAATAGCAGTATGAGACGCGGGCGAGGACGCCCGCCGAGCTTCAATACGTCGGAACCGAAGGATCCACCTGACGCGACCACGCGTCGATGCCGCCGTACAGATTGAAGATGTTCGTGAAGCCGCGCGATTCGAGAAACATGCCGACCTGGGCGCTGCGCGCGCCGTGATGGCAGATGCAGACGATCTGCGCGTCGTCTTCCAGTTCCTCGCTGCGCGCGGGAATGTCGCGCATCGGAATGGACACGACGTTCTCCATCTTCGCGGTTTGCAGTTCCCACGGCTCGCGCACGTCGAGCAAAACGGGAGCGGGGCGGGAAGAATCCGCGAGCCACGCGGCGAGTTCGGATGCGGTCAGGTTTTGCATGGAATATCGGGCGCGGAGGATGTGGGCGAAGCGGACGCCGGGCGCGGGAAACCCCGGCGGCCCGGTGGCGAAAGTCGAACGCTCAGAACTTGAACGCGGGCGGATGCAGCGCGTTCTTCAGCGGCGCTACGAACGTCTCGAACACGGCCGACACGCGGAACTGCTTCTCGTCGATGCGCGTGATGATCTGCGCTTCCATCACCGGCGCCGTACCGACGAAGGCCGCGATGCGCCCGCCGATGTTCAGCAGTTCCAGAAATTCCTGCGGCATCACGGGCAGGCCGCCCGACACGCAGATCACGTCGAACGGCGCGCCCTGGCTCCAGCCGCGCGCGCCGTCGCCGACGACCACTTCAGCATTCGTCACGCCATTGGCCGCGAGATTCTGCTTCGCGAATTCCGCCAGTTCCGGCGAGATCTCGACGGTCGTCACGCTGCGGCCGCGATGCGCGAGGAGCGCGGCCATGTAGCCCGAGCCCGAGCCGATTTCGAGCACCGTTTCGCCCTTGTGCACCGTTAGTTCTTGCAGGATGCGCGCTTCGATCTTCGGGGCCAGCATGCGCTCGCCGCCCGGCAGCGGAATTTCGAGGTCCGCGAAAGCGATGTTGCGATAGGCGGCGGGAACGTAGTTCTCGCGCTTGACGATCGACAGCAGGTTGAGCACGTCCAGGTCCAGCACATCCCAGGGACGAATCTGTTGCTCGATCATGTTGAAACGCGCTTGCTCGATGTTCATGTTCTGTGTGCGTGTTGACGACAGGAAACCGGTGCCCCGAAGCCCCGGCGCGAGCGGCCGGACGGGGCGGATTGACTTCGCGATTGTAGCAAACGGACGGGTTTTCCCGCCCGCCCTAATGCGGCAGGCGAATGTCCAGCTTGAACGTGGCGAGCCGCGCGACGAGGATAAACGCAGTCGAAAGCAGCACGTTGTAGATGGTGTCGACGTCCAGTTGCGCGAGGCCGAGATAGATCCAGCAGCCCGCGAACGCGCACACCGCGTAGGGCCGCGAATCGCGCAGAATCAGCGGAATCTCGTTGCACAGCACGTCGCGCATGATGCCGCCGAAGACGCCGGTCGTGACGCCCATCATCGTCGCGGTGAACGCGGGCATCTGCGCATCGAGCGCGATGGACGTGCCCGACACGCTGAAAAGGCCGAGCCCGATCGCATCGGTGACGAGCAGCGCGCGCTGGTCGAACAGGCGCGAAGTCAGGCGCAGAAAGAGCGGCGCGAAGATCGCCATCGCGAAGATTGCGAGCACGTAATCCTGATGCTCGACCCAGTAGAACGGGCGGCGCGAGAGCAGCACGTCGCGCACCGTGCCGCCGCCGAACGCGGTCGCGAGCGCGACGAGAAACGCGCCCACGGCATCCAGCCGCCGCTTTCTCGCTTCGATGAGGCCGGAGAGCGCATACGCGAAGATCGCGAACGCCTCCATGATGGAAATGGCGAGGGTGAGTCTCGGATGCACGGTCGTTCAGTCAGCGGGTCTTGTCTTGGGGATGATTGAGATGCCGCGGCGTGCCGCCCGGCTGCAACAGCACGAGCACGGCCCCCGCGCCGCCGTCGTGCGGGCGCGCCTGACAAAAGGCAATCACTTCCGCCTTTTGCGTGAGCCACGCGCGCACCTTGCCTTTGAGAATCGGTTCCTTGCCGATGGAGCCGAGCCCTTTGCCGTGAATCACGCGCAGGCAGCGCAGGCCGCGCTTCACCGATTCGCGGATGAATTCCGCCAACGCCTCGCGCGCTTCTTCGCGCCGCATGCCGTGCAGATCGAGCTGCGCCTGGACGATCCACGCGCCGCGCCGCAGCTTCTTCACGACTTCCTGGCTGATGCCCGGCCGGCAGTAAGAAAGCGTCTCGTCGATATCGAGCAGGCTTTCCGGGTCGTACTCATCGGAGAGCGCCTCCTGCAACACGGCTTCCTCGTCGCGGCGACTTTGCAGCGGAAGCGGCGGCGGGGGCACGCGCGTCACGGTCATGCGCGGCGGCGTCTTGAGCGGCTCGATCTGGCCGATGGACCGGCGAAACTCGTCCGCGTGCGCGGCCGCTTCACGCTCGGTGAGCGCCGCCGCCGCGCGTTCGGCGGCACGCTTGTCGGCGTCGGCCTTCAGCGCGTCCTTCAGCCCGGCGAGGCCCGCGAGCCCGTCGCGCTTGACGGCGTCCTTGACATCGCGCGGATCGGCGGCCGGCGGCTTTTCGACAGCGGCCGCGCGCGGCGTCTGCGGACGGCGAGGCTTCGGTTCGTTCGGGTGAGGATGATTTTTCGGCATCGTTCGGCCAGAAAGTACGACTGCGCGGGCAGCGGCGGACGGGAGACGCGATCCGACGCAGCGCGCCGATTGTGCCACGGGCGCGGTCGTCGCCGAATGCGCCGGCGGGAAATAGCCTTCGACAATGCTGGAAACAAAAAACGGGCCGCGGCGCGAACCGGGGCCCGTTCTTCGACGAAATGGGTCGTCAAGGGTGAAGGCGCGCCGCGCCCTCGTGCTTACCGATCCTTTTCGTGGCTCATCGAGTGCGGCGTCGGCGTTTCGTCGATGGCTTCGAGATAACGCTGCGCGTCGAGCGCGGCCATGCAGCCGGTTCCCGCGCTGGTGATGGCCTGGCGGTAGATATGGTCCTGCACGTCGCCCGCGGCGAACACGCCGGGGATGCTCGTTGCCGTCGCGTTGCCGCTCGTGCCGCCCTTGGTGATGATGTAGCCGTTCTTCATTTCCACCTGACCCGCGAAGAGCTCGGTGTTCGGCTTGTGGCCGATCGCGACGAACACGCCTTGCAGCGGAATGTCGGTGGTTTCGCCGGTCTGCGTGTGCTTGACGCGCAGGCCCGTGACGCCGGATTCGTCGCCGGTCACTTCGTCGAGCACGTGATTCCACTTGATGTCGACGACGCCTTCCTTCTCTTTCGCGAGCAGGCGGTCGATCAGGATCGGCTCGGCGCGGAACTTGTCGCGGCGGTGAATGACCGTCACCTTCTTCGCGATGCCCGACAGATACAGCGCCTCTTCGACCGCCGTGTTGCCGCCGCCGATCACAGCGACTTCGCCGTTGCGATAGAAAAAGCCGTCGCAGGTCGCGCAGGCCGACACGCCCTTGCCCATGAACGCCTGTTCCGACGGATTGCCGAGATATTGCGCCGACGCGCCCGTCGCGATGATGAGCGAATCGCACGTGTACTCACCGGCGTCGCCAATCAGCCGCAGCGGACGCTCGTTGAGCTTTGCGGTATGGATGTGGTCGAAGACGATTTCGGTGTTGAACCGGCGCGCGTGCTCTTCCATGCGCTGCATCAGTTCCGGACCCTGCACGCCCGAGGGATCGCCCGGCCAGTTCTCGACGTCGGTGGTGGTCATCAGCTGGCCGCCTTGCGCGAGGCCGGTGACGAGCAGCGGCGCCAGATTCGCCCGGGCCGCGTAGACGGCGGCGGAATAGCCGGCGGGGCCGGAACCGAGAATCAGCACTTTGGCGTGTTTGGGCGCGGGTTGCGGTGATGACATGATGGTGGTCCGTTATGGATGGTCGGATCGGCAGTGCATGCGCTCTGCTTCGCGCAGCAAGTTCGGCACCCGATGCGTGCCGCCGATGACCCGTAGTTGGATGCGAAACCTCGATTATAAAGGCCGCTGCGAAAGCGTTCCCAGTGAACCTTTCAATCGCTTTGATAGGCGCGCGTCGCAGATTTCACGCAGAAACGGGCGATGAACGGCATGTGAGGAGTGTTACAGGTTGCAAGAACGCGGCCGTTTTTGCGCCTTTCACCGCAATGCAGCGTTTACAATAGGTCACCGTTCATGCGGCCCCGATCTAACTGACGAAGGCCGCGACAAGCGACACCGAATCAATGGCCAAAGCATCCTATTCCGCGAGCCCGCAGGCGTTGCCGCACCGCATGTCGCGGCTCTTCACCGAGATTCGCTGGATTCTCCAGGTCGCCCTCGGGCTCTTCCTCGTCATGGCGCTCATTTCGTACAGCCGGAAAGATCCGAGCTGGACGCACGCGGTGAGCGTCGATCACATTTCCAACTGGGCCGGGCGCGTCGGCGCGTACACGTCGGACATTCTGCTGCTGGTGTTCGGGCTGTCGTCGTACTGGCTCGTCGTGCTGCTCGGGCGGCGCATCGTCGCGAATTACCGGCGCATCGCGGAGCCGGCGGCGCAAGCATCGTCGGACGATGAAAACGCGCCGCGCGACCGCACCTGGCTTGCCGAAGCGTTCGCATTCGTGCTCGTGCTGCTCGCAACGGACGGCATCGAGGCGCTGCGCATGTGGTCGCTCAAGGTGCCGCTGCCGCGCGCGCCGGGCGGCGTGGTCGGCGACATGATCGCGCGTCACGTGTCGCATGCGCTCGGCTTCACGGGCGCGACGCTGTTTCTGCTGATTGCGCTCGCCATCGGTCTGTCGCTGTATTTCCGCTTCTCGTGGCTCTCGGTGTGCGAGAAGGTCGGCGAGGGCATTCTCAATGCCATTACCGGCGCGCAACTGCGCCGCGAAGCGGGCCGCGATCGCAAGCTCGGCGAAGAAGCCGCATCGAAGCGCGAAGGCAAGGTCGTGCGTTCGCGCGTGAAGAGCGAGGATCACGAGCCGATCGTGATCGTGCCGCCGGTCGCGACGCCGCCGCGCTCGGAGCGCGTCGAGAAGGAAAAGCAGGTGCCGCTTTTCGCCGATTTGCCGGGCGATTCCACGTTGCCGGCCATCGCGTTGCTGGATCCGCCGCCGAAGACGCAGGAAACCATTGCCGCCGATACGCTCGAATACACGTCGCGCCTGATCGAGAAGAAGCTGAAGGACTTCGGCGTCGAAGTGAGCGTGGTCGCGGCGTATCCTGGGCCGGTCGTCACGCGCTATGAAATCGAGCCGGCGACGGGCGTGAAGGGCAGCCAGATCGTCGGGCTCGCGAAGGATCTGGCGCGCTCGCTGTCGCTGGTGTCGATTCGCGTGGTCGAGACGATTCCGGGCAAGAACTACATGGCGCTGGAGTTGCCGAATCAGCGCCGCCAGACGGTCAAGCTCTCCGAGATTCTCGGTTCCGAAGTCTACGCGGCGGCGGCCTCGCCGCTCACGATGGGCCTCGGCAAGGACATCGGCGGCAATCCGGTCTGCGCCGATTTGGCGAAAATGCCGCACTTGCTCGTCGCGGGCACGACGGGTTCGGGCAAGTCGGTCGGCATCAACGCGATGATCCTCTCGCTGCTCTACAAGGCGAGCGCGGAGCAGGTGCGGCTCATCCTGATCGATCCGAAGATGCTCGAAATGAGCGTCTACGAAGGCATTCCTCATCTGCTGTGCCCGGTCGTCACCGACATGCGGCAGGCCGGTCACGCGCTGAACTGGGCCGTCGCCGAGATGGAGCGCCGCTACAAGCTGATGAGCAAGATGGGCGTGCGCAATCTCGCGAGCTTCAACTCGAAGATCGACGAAGCGAAGAAACGCGACGAGAAGATCCCGAATCCGTTCAGCCTGACGCCCGACGATCCTGAGCCGCTCACGCGCCTGCCGAACATCGTCGTGGTGATCGACGAACTCGCCGATCTGATGATGGTCGTCGGCAAGAAGGTGGAAGAACTCATCGCGCGTATCGCGCAGAAGGCGCGGGCGGCGGGCATCCATCTGATTCTCGCGACGCAGCGCCCGTCGGTGGACGTAATCACCGGCCTCATCAAGGCGAACGTGCCGACGCGCATGGCGTTTCAGGTGTCGTCGAAGATCGACTCTCGCACGATTCTCGATCAGCAGGGCGCCGAATCGCTGCTCGGCATGGGCGACATGCTTTATCTGCCGCCGGGGTCGGGCCTGCCGGTGCGCGTGCACGGCGCGTTCGTGTCGGACGAGGAAGTGCATCGCGTGGTCGACAAGCTGAAGGAGCACGGCGAGCCGAATTACATCGAAGGCATTCTTGAAGGCGGCCTGGCGGGCGAGGGCGACGAAGGCGCGGCGGGCGCGGGCGGAACCGGCTCGACCGATGGCGAGTCCGATCCTTTGTACGATCAGGCGGTCGAGGTCGTGATCAAGAACCGGCGCGCGTCGATTTCGCTCGTGCAGCGGCACTTGCGCATCGGCTATAACCGCGCCGCGCGCCTCTTGGAGCAAATGGAGAATTCGGGTCTCGTGTCCGCCATGTCGTCGAACGGCAACCGCGAGATCCTCACGCCCGCGCGCGAGTCGGAATAGCGCGGGCGGCTACGGAAGGAGAACAACAGCATGAAGCAGTACACGGGGAAGAAGGCACTCGGCGCGGCGCTGCTGTCGGCGTCGATGCTGTTTGCATCGCACGCATTCGCGAGCGGCACCGAGCAGTTGAAGATGTTCGTGTCGCAAGTTCACGCGGCGCGCGGCGACTTCACGCAGCAGGAAGTGAAGGCGCCCGGCAAGGTCAACAACGGCGCGAGCAGCACCACGACGCCGACCAAGGGCGCGACATCGAGCGGCACGTTCATGTTCGCGCGGCCCGGCAAGTTCATCTGGTCCTACGAAAAGCCGTATTCGCAGTTGTTGCAGGCTGACGGCGACAAGCTCTACGTCTACGACAAGGACCTGAACCAGGTGACGGTGCGCAATCTCGGCGGCGCGCTCGGCGCAAGCCCGGCGGCCATTCTCTTCGGCAGCAACGATCTGGAGAAGAACTTCACGTTGCGCGATGCGGGCATGAAGGGCGGCATCGACTGGCTCGAACTCACGCCGAAGGCGAAGGACACGCAGTTCCAGACGGTCGGCATCGGCTTCAAGGACGGCAATCTCGAAGCGATGGAACTGCACGACGTATTCGGCAATGTGACGCTGCTCACGTTCTCGAACATCCAGAAGAATCCGCCGGTCAAGGCCGACACCTTCAAGTTCAGCGTGCCGAAAGGCGCGGATGTCATCAACGGATGATGTCGCGGCGCGGCTCTTCGGAGCCGCGCGTCGTTTGCGCCGCGTCTAGCGATATTCCGTGACGAGCGTCACGCGCATCGCGGACGGCGCTCTGTTTTGCATCGACAACAGTCCGCCCGAGGCGCCGACGCGAAATGCGCCGTCGCTCGCTGCCGCGATGCGATGGCCGTTGCCGTCCACGAAATCCGCGACTAAGGCATCCGGTTTTGCATGATGGTTGTCGACCATCAGCGAAACGACGGCTTTCGGGGTGCTGTTCGGAAAAGCGGCGAACGCGACGGTGGCTGTTCGTCCGTTTTGCCTCACCGTGGTCGATGCGCCTGCGTGCATAGCTGGTCCGGCCGATACTGCGAACGGCGGTGACACTAGCGCGCCTCGGAACGTGATCGTGCCGCCCGGCATCGTGTACGCGTTCGCCGATAGGGCGAAGCAGGCCGTCATGCCCGCCATTGCGATTCGCCAGTTTCCCGCTCTGCGCAGCGTCATGTTGCTCATCGTGTTCCCCTTATTGGTCGTGTTATCGCGGTTCGATACGACGCGCATCGGCGGATACGGCCTTACTCGATCCTTCAATGCGTCAGACGATAATAAGAGGACTCCGATTGATTCGGCAATGACTTTTCGTTTGCACGGTTGAAAAAAGTGCGGTGCGTGTTGCCCAGGCAGATGTTAGATAGTTTCGACTGCTAAGAAGCTGCAATCACGATACGCGAGCGCCGTCGCTAGACTCGCGATGGAGGCATCGCTTCTCAACCGCCTCAACGGAAATCACAGCGCACCCAAGCACTTCTCCACAGCTTCTGTGCAGCGCCCTGTGGAAAAGCGCCTGATAAGTCGCCTAGCGCGTTGATTCGCGAGCCGAATCCGCGCGCGCTGGCGTTGAGATCACGAAGCGACCGCAGCCCGCCGCGTCGATACCAGCAGCAGATAGCACACCGCGCCGAGCGCGAGCGCCGGCAGCGTCGCGCCGAGATTCGGCAACCATGCGTTGATGGCGTGATAGACAGCGATGCCGACCGCCCACGCGATGAACGCGCTCACGTGCCAGCCGCCCGAGTAGCCGTAGCGCCCGTCTATACGGCCGACCGCGGCGGCATCCACGCGGCGCTTCCGCACGATGAAGTGGTCCGCCAGCACGACGCCGAAAAGCGGCGCGAACACCGAGCCGATCAAGAGCAGGAAGTTCTGATACTTGCCCATCGCCACGACGAGCGCGACCAGCGTGCACAGCGCGCCGAACGCCGCCGACAGCATCGGCACGCTCGCGCGCGCCCAGAACGTGCCGGTAGACACGGCCGCCGAGTGAATGTCGGCGAAGGCGTTGTCGATTTCATCGATCAGAATCAGCAGCAGCGCAATGCCGCCGCCCGCCTGCGCGAGCGCGACGGTGAGCAGCGTGTCGCCGCCGCCCGCCGCCAGCCCATACACCGCGCCGAGCGCATAGAACCAAAGATTCGCGATGCCGTAGCCGAGCAGCGTGCCGCGAAACGTGCCGCTCGCGCTGCGGCCGAAGCGCGTGTAATCGGCGATGAGCGGCAGCCACGACAGCGGCATCGCCACCACGAGGTCGATGCCCGCGCCGAACGCCATTTCGCCGGTGCCGGGGCGCGCCATCAGCGCGGCGAGATCGTGCTTCGACAGCAGATTCCACGTCAGCCAGCCGGCCCCGCCGAGCAGGAGCCAGATGCCCCATGTGCGCAAGAAGCGCCGCACGAACGAGAGCGGCCCGCTCACCGCGAGCAGCGTCGCAAGCGCGCCGAAGAGGAGCGTCCAGACGAGCGGCATCGAGAGATGGAAGGATTGTTTGGCGAGCGCGTCGGCGGAATCGCGCATCACGATGATCTCGAACGACCCCCAGCCGACCAGTTGCACGGCATTGAGCACGGCGGGCACCGACGCGCCGCGCACGCCGAGCGTCGGGCGCAGCGAGGACATGGCCGCGAGCCCGGTATCCGTGCCGACCACGCCCGCGAGCGCCAGCAGCACGACGCCGATCACCGTGCCGATGGCGATCGCGGCGAGCGCGTGCGGCAGCGAGAGGCCCGGCACCAGAAGCGCGCCCGCCTGCGCGACGAGCAGGCCGATGCCGAGCGAGAACCACAAAGCGAAGGCATCGCTCACCCCGAAGGCGCGGCGCTCGGCGGGCACCGGCACGAGCGGCGCGTAGGTGGAGTCGTTCTCTTGCTGCATCGAGTAGTTCCTATGGAAGTCGGTTGGAGCGGCGCCGTTCGCGCCCGGCGCGCGGCTGTCATAATCACCCGAATCGTGCGCGATTGTGCCTGCCGTCGCTCGGCTTGAAAACTAGGCCGAACGGCCGATGCCAAGCGCCCGGTAAAAAGCGCAACATTATCGCCGCCTGCGGATTCTGCGGGAGAGCCCGCATCCATTTGCTTCAATCGCTCCAATTGCGTCCACAGCACATGTTCGAAGAAAACCGTGGCACCGTTCCGCTCGCGGAGCGTCTGCGTCCCCGCACCATCGACGAAGTCATCGGGCAGAAGCATCTGCTCGGGCCGAGCAAGCCGCTGCGCGTCGCGTTCGAGTCGGGCGAGGCGCACTCGATGATTCTGTGGGGCCCGCCCGGCGTCGGCAAGACCACGCTCGCGCGCCTCATGGCAGCAGCCTTCGACGCCGAGTTCATCTCGCTGTCGGCGGTGCTCTCCGGCGTGAAGGACATCCGCGAGGCGGTCGAGACGGCGCAGATTCATCGCGCGAACGGGCGGCAGACGCTCGTGTTCGTCGACGAGGTGCATCGCTTCAACAAGAGCCAGCAGGATGCGTTCTTGCCGCACGTCGAGTCGGGGCTTTTCGTGTTCGTCGGCGCGACGACGGAGAATCCGTCGTTCGAAGTGAACAGCGCGTTGTTGTCGCGCGCGGCCGTATATGTGCTGAAGAGTCTCGATGCCGACGAGCTGAAGGAACTGCTCGAACGGGCGACGGCCGAGCTCGGCGGACTGACGTTCACGGACGAAGCGCGCGAGGCGCTCGTCGGTTCGGCCGACGGCGACGGCCGCAAACTGCTGAACAATCTGGAGATCGTCGCGCGGGCGGCGGCGCAGCAGAAGAAGACCGAGGTGGACGGCGCGCTGCTCGGCAGCGCGCTTGCCGAAAATCTGCGCCGTTTCGACAAGGGCGGCGACGCGTTCTACGACCAGATCAGCGCGCTGCACAAGTCGGTGCGCGGCAGCAATCCGGACGCTGCGCTGTACTGGTTCTGCCGAATGCTCGACGGCGGCGCGGACCCGCGTTATCTCGTGCGGCGCATTGTACGCATGGCGTGGGAGGACATCGGGCTCGCCGACCCGCGCGGCGCGCGCATCGCGCTCGACGCCGCCGAAACGTACGAGCGTCTCGGCACGCCGGAAGGCGAACTCGCGGTCGCGCAGGCGCTCATTTATCTCGCCGTCGCGCCGAAATCGAACGCGGGCTACAACGCGTACAACGAGGCGCGGCGTTTCGTCAGCCGGGACCAGTCGCGCGGCGTGCCGGTGCATCTGCGCAACGCGCCGACCAAGCTGATGAAAGAACTCGGCTACGGTCACGAGTACCGCTACGCGCACGACGAGCCGGACGCGTACGCCGCGGGCGAAACGTATCTGCCGGACGGCATGCGCGATCCGCACTGGTATCAGCCGACGCCGCGTGGCCTCGAAGGGAAGATCGGCGAAAAGCTCGCGCGGCTTTCCGAGCTCGACGAAGCCTGGCGCCGCGAGCATCCGGACCCGAAGAAGCGTTAAGCGCCGTTTCGCGGCGGCACGACGCGCATTTCGCGAAGCGATCCCGCGATGCCCGCGAACGCCTGAGCCCGTGCGCTAGAATCGGCGTTTCCGAATACTCAACAAACGCAGCCCCGCCATGCTCGACATTCAACTCCTCCGCAAAGACCTGGACGGCGTCGCGAAGCGCCTCGCCGATCGGGGCTACACGCTCGACGTCGCCGCCTTCGCCGCGCTCGAAGCCGAGCGCCGCGAGATACAGACGCGCACCGAAGAACTGCAGGCGCGCCGCAATAGCCTGTCGAAGCAGATCGGCGCGATGAAGGGCCGCGGCGAGGACACGTCGGCGGTGATGGCGGAAGTGAGCGGCATCGGCGACACGATGAAGGAATCGGCGGCGAAGCTCGAAGACATTCAGAAGCGCCTGTCGGACCTCATGCTGACGGTGCCGAACTTGCCGCATGAAAGCGTGCCCGTCGGCCAGGACGAGACGCAGAACGTCGAAGTGCGGCGCTGGGGCGCGCCGCGCGCGTTCGACTTCGAGGTCAAGGACCACGTGGACGTCGGCGCGCCGCTCGGACTCGATTTCGAGACCGGCGCGAAACTCTCGGGCGCGCGCTTCACGCTGCTGCGCGGGCCGATTGCGCGGCTGCATCGCGCGCTCGCGCAGTTCATGATCGACACGCATACGGAACAGCACGGCTACACCGAGGCGTACACGCCGTACATCGTGAACCCGGAGATTCTCTACGGCACGGGCCAGTTGCCGAAATTCGCCGACGACATGTTCCGCGTGGAGAAGGGCGGCGACGAGAATACGGTCACGCAGTACCTCATTTCGACGTCCGAGATTTCGCTGACGAATACGGTGCGCGACAGCATTCTCGAAGCGAGCGCGCTGCCGGTGAAGCTGACGGCGCATTCGCCGTGCTTCCGCTCGGAGGCGGGTTCGTACGGTCGCGATACGCGTGGCCTCATTCGCCAGCATCAGTTCGACAAAGTGGAGATGGTGCAGGTCGTCGCGCCCGAACACTCGTACGCGGCGCTCGACGAGATGGTCGGCCAGGCCGAAGCCATTTTGCAGAAGCTCGAACTGCCGTATCGCGTGATCACGCTCTGCACGGGCGACATGGGTTTCTCGGCAGCGAAGACGTTCGATCTGGAAGTGTGGCTGCCGGCGCAGAACACGTATCGCGAGATCTCGAGCTGCTCGAACACCGAAGCGTTCCAGGCGCGGCGCATGCAGGCGCGCTTTCGCAACGCGCAGAACAAGCCGGAGTTCGTGCACACGCTCAACGGATCGGGGCTCGCGGTCGGCCGTACGCTCGTCGCCGTGCTGGAGAACTTCCAGAATGCGGACGGCTCAGTGACCATTCCGGCCGCGCTGCGTCCCTACATGCGCGGCGCGGAGCGGATTGAAGCGCCGGCTGCGTGATGTTTATTTGCAAAAAGGTGCTTGGAAACCTTTCACGACTTCGATATACTTCGATTCTTCGTTGAGCAACGACCCGTTCAGCGAAGGCCGGCAGCAGCAAGCTGGTAGACGGAAAGGTGGCAGAGTGGTCGAATGTACCTGACTCGAAATCAGGCGTACGGTTTCCCCGTACCGTGGGTTCGAATCCCACCCTTTCCGCCAAAATTCAAAACCCCGCAAGTCGTCAGGCTTGCGGGGTTTTTCCTTTTTGGGGCTGCCGTCGGAACGCATGGATGTCATGCGTTCATCTTTCAACAGGCGGGCGCGCGTATCGCTTGTAGCGCCCTCAAACCGCGCAGCGCGCCACATCGAAGCGCAGTTCGGGCTCGGGCACGCCACCGTCGTCCGACGCGGCGTGCTGCACTTTGACGATCGACCCATAGCCCGACGGCGTCAGCGTCACGAGCCACGCGTTCGATCCGACGAGAAGCTCCGTCGAGCCCTGATCGCGCGTGATCTGCGCCGACGGCAGCATGCGCTGAAGGCAACTGGATACATCCGACGCCGTGCGCGCCGAAGACACATAGATTACAGGTTTCGATGCCCGCAGTTCCGGGCCACTCGTCGATCCACACGCGGCGAGCGCCGCCGCAGCCGACGCCAACACACAAGCCAAACTCAAGCGATACAAGCTCATAACGCTCCGTACGAGAAGTCGATTCGTCGCACTTGAACACAGACGAAGACGCATCGCAAGGGCAGCGATCGGGCGAGAGATGCAGCCCGAAAGCAGCCGGCGACGAAAGCGGGAATGCTATCATCGGCCTCATTGTCCTCGTGCGCGGCGCGCGTCGAACGTTCGCGAACGGCGGCCCGGCGCCCGCATGCAGGCGGCACGAATCCATCCGCATCGCTCAATGGCCATCACGCTCAAGACCCCCGCCGACATCGAAAAGTTGCGCATCTCTGGCCGCATGGCCGCCGAAGTTCTCGCGATGATCGCCGAACACGTCCGCCCCGGCGTCACCACGGACGAACTCGACGCCATCTGCAACCGGTTCATCGTCAACGAACTCAAGGCCGTGCCGGCTAATGTCGGCTATATGGGCTTTCCGAAGACCGTCTGCACCTCGGTGAATCATGTCGTCTGCCACGGCATACCGGGACCGAAGGAACTGAAAGACGGCGACATCATCAACATCGACGTCGCCATCATCAAGGACGGCTACTTCGGCGACACGAGCCGCATGTATTACGCGGGCACGCCCGGCAAGGAAGCGCGCCGCCTCACCGAGACGACCTACGAAGCGATGCTCGCAGGCATCCGCGAGGTGCGTCCCGGCGCGACGCTCGGCGATATCGGCTTCGCGATTCAGTCGGTCGCGCATCGCGAAGGCTTTTCGGTCGTGCGGGAGTACTGCGGGCACGGCATCGGGCGTGTGTATCACGAGGACCCGCAAGTGCTGCACTACGGGCAGAAGGGCGCCGGTCTGCGACTGAAGCCGGGCCTCGTCTTCACCATCGAGCCGATGATCAACGCGGGCCGCGCGGCCACGCAGCAATCGCGCGACGGCTGGACGGTAACCACCAAGGACCGGTCGCTCTCCGCGCAGTGGGAGCACATGGTCGCCGTCACCGACGACGGCTACGAGGTCCTCACGCCGTGGCCGGACGGCACGGGCGCGTATCAGATGCCGTGAGCCCCGCCGCGAGGAGGCGGTGTGCGCTGTAAGGCACTTACCGACGATTTAGGAATTGACGGGTTCGCCCGTTCGGTTGAAGCTACGCCAATGGGCCATGTGTCCGAGCCGCTGCCAGCGTTCGAAGCACAGCCAGCAAGCCAGAGAGATAATTGCCCGCATGAGTCCCTCACTGACCGTCAGCCGCATTGCCGCGCAACAGGGTTCGGTCCTGCGCGAGCTTCGCACGGCGTCGCTGCGCGAAGCGCCCTACGCGTTCGGCGAGACGCTCGAAGATGCACTGCTTGTCGATCCCGCATCGTTCGATCAGACCGCCGCGCTGCACGCCAGCTCGCCCCGGCTCGCGACGTTTCTGCTGTACACCGAAGGTCATCCCGCAGGGCTCGTGCATGCGTACATCGAGGAGAGCGGCGACAAGCGCGCGTTCGTGAGCGCGCTGTGGGTCGCGCCGGCCGTGCGTCATCTGCGCGGCGGTGAACTGCTCGTAAACGTCGCGTCGCAATGGCTCGCCGAGCAGGGCGTATCCGAAGTGCATGCCTGGATCGCCGATGAAAACCGCACCGCGATGCGCTTCTACGAACGGCTCGGCTTCGGTCCCACGGGCGATCGCCGCGCCATGCCTCCGAGCGAGCAGGAAGCCGAATCGCTCTACGTGCGTCACGTGAAGCCCGGACACGACGCCTGAGACTTTCGGGCGCATCTCGTCGCGCGTTCTTCCTTTCCAGTGGCTGAAAATCGGTCTTAAAAACTATGGCCGCGAGCGTGTACGCCTGTAAAATACGCAAAATTTTTGGCCGTTCCTATGTCGCTCAACAAAACGCCCTTCTTCGAACTGCGCAGCGGCTCCGTCGACACGCTTCTCTTCGTCGTCAAGACTCCAGACCTCGATGCCCTGCGCACCGAACTCACGCGGCGCTTCGAGGCGACTCCCGAATTCTTTGCTAATGATGTCGTCGCCATCGACGTGCGGCGTCTCGCGGCTTCGGGCAATGGCGGCGAAGGCGAACGCATCTCGCTCGCGGACCTCGAAGCGCTGCTCAAGAGTGTGCGCATGCGGCCGGTTGGCGTCGTCGCGCTGCCCGCGCAGACGTGGGCGATTCAATGGGCGAACGCGGGCGGCCTGCCGATTCTCGAAGCACGCGATCGCCGCGGCGCGCCGAAGCCCTCGGTGGACGAAGCCAAGCCCAACACCGAAGCCGCAGCCGTCATCGAAGCGGCTGTCGCCAAGGAACCGCCGCCGGCCGTTCCGCAACCGGCGACCATCATCGACCGGCCGCTGCGCTCCGGGCAGCAGGTTTACGCGAAGGGCGATCTCATCGTGCTCGGGCTCGTGTCGTACGGGGCGGAAGTCATCGCGGAAGGCAACATCCACGTCTATGCGCCGCTGCGGGGCCGCGCGCTCGCCGGCGTGCACGGCAATCTCGACGCGCGCATCTTCTGCACGTGTCTCGAACCGGAACTGATCTCCATCGCGGGGATCTACCGGACGACCGAAAACCCGCTGCCCGCCGACGTGGCGAGCAAGCCCGTGCAAATCTGGCTGGACGAAGAAAAACTCATGATCGAACCGTTGCGGCTGACCTGAAGCCGCGCGCCCGGTGCGATGGCGCGCGCTCATGCAGGGAGCGCAGGCGGACCCATTTGACGAACACAAGGTACTTGTATGGCAAAAATCATTGTGGTGACTTCGGGGAAGGGCGGCGTCGGCAAGACGACCACGAGCGCGAGTTTCGCATCGGCGCTCGCGATTCGCGGCCACAAGACGGCCGTGATCGACTTTGACGTCGGTCTGCGCAACCTCGACCTCATCATGGGCTGCGAACGCCGCGTGGTGTACGACCTCATCAACGTGATCCAGGGCGAGGCGAACCTGCATCAGGCGCTCATCAAGGACAAGAAGTGCGAGAACCTCTACATCCTTCCGGCGTCTCAGACTCGTGACAAGGACGCGCTCACGCTCGAGGGCGTCGAGAAGGTCATCAACGAACTCATCAAGATGGACTTCGAGTACATCGTGTGCGATTCGCCAGCCGGTATCGAGTCGGGCGCGCTGATGGCCATGCACTTCGCCGATGAGGCGCTCATCGTGACGAATCCGGAAGTGTCGTCCGTGCGCGACTCGGACCGCATTCTCGGCATTCTGGCTTCCAAGACGAAGCGCGCGATGGAAGGCAAGGAGCCCGTGAAGGAGCATCTGCTTATCACGCGCTACAACCCGAAGCGCGTGTCCGAAGGCGAGATGCTGTCGCTCAACGACATTCAGGAGATTCTGCGCATCGACCTGATCGGCGTGATTCCGGAATCGGAAGCGGTGCTGCATGCATCGAATCAGGGCTTGCCGGCCGTGCATCTCGACGGCACGGATGTCGCGGAAGCCTACAAGGACGTGGTGTCGCGTTTCCTCGGCGAGGACAAGGCGCTGCGTTTCACCGACTATCAGAAGCCTGGTCTGCTGCAACGCATCTTCGGCACCAAGTAAGGGGACGCAATGTCGATTCTTTCGTTTTTGCTGGGCGAGAAGAAGAAGTCCGCTTCGGTCGCGAAGGAACGCTTGCAGTTGATCATTGCGCACGAGCGCGCGGGTGGCAAAGCCGCCGCCGATTACCTGCCGGCGTTGCAACGAGAACTCGTTGCCGTGATTTCGAAATACGTGAAGATTTCCGATGACGATATTCGGGTGAGCCTCGAACGTCAGGACGATCTCGAAGTGCTGGAAGTCAAGATCGAGATTCCACAGGCCTAGCGCCGCCGTCGGTCCGCGCGGCGCCTGCTGTCGCGGACTCGCAAACGAAAAAGCCAGGATCGGGCGATCCTGGCTTTTTGTTTGGGCGCGCTATCGTTTGCGCGCGCTATTTCTGCGAAGCGGCCGCCTCAGCAGCGGCCTCCGTCTCCGGGTCCGGCACTTCGGGCGAAGGCGCGGCTGGATGCGCGAGCGGCGTCATATAACGCTCCGACAGCGCCTCGTAGAGCGGCGGGGCGAACACGCGCGACACGCGGCTCGAAATCAGCGCGGTGGCCATCAGCGAGATGACGAGCGCGTGCCCGTTGATCATCTCCATCACGATCACGAACGCGGTGATCGGCGATTGCGTGACGGCGGCGAGATAGCCGACCATCGCGAGCGCGATCAGCATGGGCAACTGCATGTCCGAGAACACCATGTGCAGGACGTTGCCGAAGCCCGCGCCGATGGACAGCGAGGGCGCGAAAATTCCGCCCGGAATGCCGGGCAGATACGAGCCGATCATCGAGACCATCTTCAAGAGCGGATAGAACGCCGAAAGATGCTCGCGTCCTTCCAGCAGGCCGCGCGCTTCCGCGTAGCCGCTGCCGAAGGTGTTGCCGCCCGACACGATGCCGACCGCCGCGATCACGAGCCCGCAGAGCGCGGCGAACGCGACCGGCTGCGACGCATGGAGCTTGCGCAACGGCGCGGGAATCCACTTGCTCGTGTTGAGCAGCAGCCAGCAGAACACGCCGCCCGCGATGCCGGTGACGATCGCCGTGACGACGACGGCCACGGCCAGCATCTTCGGAAAATGCGCGCCGACGTCGATGGTGCCGAAGTAGGTGTAGTTGCCGTTGAGCCCGAGCGCGACGATACCCGCGATGATGATGCCGGTGATCAGCACGCCGCTCGCGCGCACTTCGAAGCTGCGCGTGAGTTCCTCGATGGCGAACACGATGCCCGCGAGCGGCGTGTTGAATGCCGCGGACAATCCGGCCGCCGCGCCGGCGAGCACGAGTTGGCGCTCGATCAGCGAATTCGAGCGTGGATAGAAGCGCCGCATGTTGAACATGAGCGCCGCGCCGACCTGCACCGTCGGCCCTTCGCGACCGATGGTGAAGCCGCCGAGAATCGCGAGGAACGAAACGGCGATCTTGCTGGCGAGAATCTTGAGCGTGAGCAGCCGCCCGCCCGCCGCCGATGTCGGGCTATGCAGCACGGCGATTACCTGTGGAATGCCGCTGCCTTCCGAGCCGCGAAAGAACGCGCGCGTGACAAGCACGCAGAGCGCCGCCACGGCCGGCGTCACGATGAGCGGCAGCCACGTATGTTCCGCGCGAAAGCCCATGAAGAGGCCGTATCCCCAGTCGATGAGCCGCGCGTAATACACGGCGACGAGACCGACGAGAATCGCGCCCAGCCAGAAGATGCCGTAGCGGCGCCAGAGGCTGCGCGTTCGGCGCGTGGTGACAGTCGAGAGGGAACGAAGCGCGCGGATCATGCGAAGGCCGTCGGCAAAGCGCCGATTATAACGATGATCCCAAAAACGCAATTCGCGTCGCCGGGCTGATGACAGAAAGCGGGCGGGAAAAAAGAACAGGCGCGAGGCTTTCGCCAGGCGCCCAGGAAACGCTCCTATCAATCAGGAGCGGAGAGGAGAAGAGAGCCGGGCGCGCCGCAATCAGCGACACAAACGGCATTACTTCTTCCGACCGCGCCTCTTTACGAGAGTTCAACCGAATCGCGACGGCTCGCGAAAAAACGTCAGGCCGTCAGCATTTCGAAAGCGACGACCGCCGCGATCGCGCTCAGGTTGGCGAGAAGCGCTTCGCACACCACGCCGCGCCACGTCGCGGGCCGAAACTTAATAGCGAGCAGCAACGCGACCGAGAGCGCGATGGCGATCATCGCGACGAGATGGGAGCTGGTCAGGTGAAGGGACATGATGGTCTCGATGCAACGTATGTTGTTGTCCAGGATCAGTCGAACCGCGCACGGCGAAACCGGCGAAAAAGCCATCTCGCCGCCAGCTTGCCGACCGTCTGCCGGTGTTACCTTGAAAGTACGTACCTGATTACGTTGCCACGGGAATTTTGTTTCGACGCTAGGTACAAACCCCGTATGCGCGCGATCGCTTCCGACAGGCGCGCCCGACCGCAGTCCGAGGAGCATTCGACAGATGACTTCCCCGCCGGCACGTTCGCTCGAAGTCGATTTCTTTCGGGGAATCGTGCTTCTGATCATCGCGGTGGACCACATATCGGGAAGCGTGCTGTCGCGCTTCACGCTGCATCAGTACGCCTTTTGCGATTCCGCGGAAGTGTTCGTGTTTCTGGGCGGTTACGCGTCGGCGGCGGCTTACACGGCGCTTGCGACGCGCCGGAGTGGTTCGGCCGCTCGCCGTCGCTTTTTCAGGCGAAGCTGGGAAATCTATCGCGCGTATCTGCTGACGGCGGTGCTGATGCTCATCGGCGGCGCGCTCTTGATGCTGCTGCGGATCGATTCGCCGATGCTCCAGTACACCGAATGGCCGGCGTTTCTCGCGCGCCCGTTCGGCCTGCTCTTCGATGTCGCGCTGCTGCGGCAGCAGCCGTATCTATCGTCGGTGCTGCCGATGTATTCGCTTTTCGCGCTCGCCGTACCCGTCGTGGTGCCGCTCGCCGCGCGCAGGCCGGTCATCGCGATGTTCGGCAGCCTGCTGCTTTGGCTCGCGGCGGCACCGCTCGCCAACGCGCTTCCGGCTTCGTATGCGCAGGCGTGGTCCTTCAATCCGTTGGCGTGGCAGCTGATGTTCGTAACGGGCGTGCTCGCGCGCGTGCAGCCGATCAGCGACGACTTCCACGCGGGACGCGTCGCGCGGGCGCTGACTTGCCTGGCGGTTGCGTTCGCGCTGACGTTCGCGTTCGCGAAGCTCTTTCTGGAAACGCAGGCGCCGCCGGGATACATGAAGCAGAACCTCGCGACGCTGCGCATCGTGAGTTTCGGCGCAGTGGCGTGGATCATCGCGCGCGCGGTCTATGCAGGCTGGATCGGCACGCTCGCTCGCAGGTTTCCGGGCATCGTGACGGTCGGGCAGCAGGGACTCGTATGCTTTATCGCGGGCGCGGCCGTGTCGCTCGTGCTGGATTCGGCGTTGCGCGCGATGGGCGTCGAGAACCTCGGGCGGTATCCGTCGCACTGGCTGGCGGGGATGGTCGCGGATGCGATCGCCGTCGGCTTTCTGCTGTGGCTCGCGCGATTTTGGGCGGAGCGCAAAGCGGCGCGGGCGTGTCGTGAGACGGCGCGGCGACGTGCTTTGATCGAACGGCGGCCCGTGCCGGCGCATGCGGTCAATCGGCGGGATCGGTGAGGCGGAGCGGCCGCGCGTGTGTCAGCGCGGGTGGCCGCGAGACGCCGATGAATCTCCGGTCGCGGCGCGTCGACCGTCGACATCTCAGGAAACTGCGGACCGGTCAAGAAACGGCGAGCTTTTGTGCACTGACATCCGCGTTAGCTGACGGGATCGTTGAGCGGCGTGCAGGTCTCATCGAGCGGGACAAGGAGCGCACTCAGCCGCACGCAAACGAACGGCGCGGCTGGCGCTGCGCACGACGTCGATCGGCGCGATCGTCGGACGCGCCGCGGCTTTCATCGAGCGGCACAAGAGCGCACTCGGGCGCACGCATACGAACGGCGCGGGCTCGCGCTGCGCGCGACGTTGATCGCCGCGATTGTCGGACGCGCCGCGGCTTTCATCGAGCGGCGCAAGGAGCGCACTCAGCCGCACGCAAACGAACGGCGCGGCTGGCGCTGCGCACGACGTCGATCGGCGCGATCGTCGGACGCGGCCACGGCATCACTCAGGCGCGATATCAGGAGTACCAGCACGCCGCCTGAGAAGAGAGGGCCCGTGTCCGGCGCTATGGCTGAAGCCGCCTCGCATTCGTTCGACCGCGATTCTGCGAGAACCGACACGCCGGCCTGGCAACGCGACGGCCTGCGGAAGCGATCGACAGACGATCGCCGACGAATAGCGTGATTTCGCGACCGCCCGCGTCGCCCGCAGAACGGCGACAGCCGACCCGCGCCGTCTAGCGCGACCGGCGCGCGACCGCCGCTGCCGCCCTCACTCCATCACGATGTCGCGCGTCTCCCGCATGGCCAGCACCGCGAGCAGGCTGACCGCCGCTGCCGCCGACACATACCCGCCGACCCACGCCAGACCGCCGCGATTGGCGAGCAATTGCGCGATATACGGCGCCACCGACGCGCCCAGAATCCCGCCGAGGTTGTAGGCTACGCCCGCGCCCGTGTAGCGCACGTTCGTGGGGAAAAGCTCGGGAAGGAGCGCGCCCATCGGTGCGAACGTCGCGCCCATCAGGAACAGTTCGATCGTGAGAAAGAGCGCCACGTAAGCCGTGTTGCCGCTGCCGAGCAGCGGAGCCATTGCGAAACCGGACAGAATCGCCGCGATGCAACTCACGATGAGCACCGGCTTGCGGCCGAACCGGTCGCTGGCGATGGCCGAGATCGGCGTGGCGATCGCCATGAACAGCACCGCGAAACAGAGCAAACCGAGGAACTTCTCGCGCGAGAAGTGCAGCGTCGCGACGCCGTACGACAAGGAAAAGACCGTCGAGATGTAGAAGAGCGTGTAGCAGACGACCATCGCGAGCGCGCCGAGCAGCGTCGGCCCGAGATAGCGGCTGAACAGCGTCGCGATCGGCACCTTCACGCGTTCTTGGCGCTGGAGCGCGGCGCGGAACGCGGGCGTCTCGGCGATCTTCAATCGCACGTAAAGGCCGAGCGCCACCAGCACCGCGCTGACGAGGAACGGCACGCGCCAGCCCCAACTGCGAAACTGCTCGTCCGACAGCGAGAGCGCGAGACCGAAGAACAAGCCGTTTGACGCCAGAAAGCCGACCGACGGCCCGAGTTGCGGGAACATCCCGAACAGGCCGCGCTTGCCTTGCGGTGCGTATTCGGTGGCGAGCAGCGCCGCGCCGCCCCATTCGCCGCCGAGCCCGATGCCCTGTCCGAACCGCAGAATGCACAGCAGCACGGGCGCCAGGCTGCCAATCGACGCGTAGCCGGGGACGAAGCCAATGAGCGTCGTCGAGAGACCCATCACCAGCAAAGACGCGACGAGCGTCGATTTGCGGCCGACGCGATCGCCGAAATGCCCGAACAGGAACGAACCGACCGGCCGCGCAAGAAACGCGATGCCGAAGGTCACGAACGCGGAGAGCGCCTGTGCGGCGGGCGATCCGTGCGGAAAGAACACCGGCCCGATGACGAGCGCGGCGGCGGTCGCGTAGACGTAAAAGTCGTAGAACTCGATCGCGGTGCCGATGAAACTCGCGAAAATCACGCGCGACCTGCTTTGGGCTTTGTCGCCGGGCTTGGCGGCGGAAAGCGAGGGTGATGACATGCTGTCTCCGTTTATTGCGTTGTAGTGTCTGTTGCTGCGCTCGCACTCGCGCGACGTGCTCGATCGGCGCTGCGTTCGTGCGTCTGGGGAATCGGGCGCGATAGCTCGGGCTCGCGCTGGGCGTGGTGCGCGAGACGGAGGCGAGCGGGCCATGCCTGGAGGCGCTTCGCACGGCGCGCGGGGTAAGCGCGTGGCGAAGGCCGGCCGGTGTAGAACCGGCAAGGGGATGCCAAAAATTATAACGATCGTGTCCGGCAAGCGCCAATCTGCACCGACGCGCGCCGATCCGCACTAGTCGATGCTCGTCGCTTGCGGCGAGTGCGACGTCTGCAACTGGAACTGTCCGTTGTCGTTGAACATCCATCCTTCGAACAATTCGACCTGGCCTTTGCCGTTCAGCAGGCGGGCGGGCGGCGCGGGCAGCGGGGCGGAGCGGCGCAGGGAGGCGAGCGCGGTGGCTTCGGCTTCGTCGTCGCCGTTGGTCCGATACACGGACGATTGCACGAGCCGCCCGCTACGGTCCACCGTGAACGCGACGAGCACGAACGACCGCAGCATCGCCTGCGGCGTGCCGTGCAGCACGAGCGACGGATTGCGCTCGAAAATTCTCTCCGCGATGCGCGCCTTGTACTGATCGAGCGTCAGCCCCGGCGCCGGCGACGGCGCGGCGGCGCGCGCCTGAACGACGCTCGGCGGCGGCGTGAACGTGCAGGCGGAAGTGGCGAGGATCAGCGCGAGGATCAGCGCGATGCCTAGCCAGGCAGCGGCGATCCGAACGGGCGATGCGGACGTCGCGATCATGATTCGTGAGGACGAGTGGCGCGCGGGGCGATACTCAAATAGTAGCCGCTGCCGGAGCCGCCCGGTATTAGCGCTTTCCGGGTGCGGGTCTTGCTCCGCTACTCGAATACTTCGAACGTACAAGGAGGGAGCCATGACTGGTGAAACGAATCGTCCCGACGACGCGCAGCCTGCCGAACACAGCGACAACGAGAAGAGCAAGCTGCCGGAGCGTGACGATCAGGGGCGCAAGCAGGCGCCGCACGACAACCCGGGCCAGCAGCCCGGCGAGGGCGAACCGCCCGTGGGTTGAGCGCGGTGGCGCGTCGAGCTAGTCGGAGTAGGGCTTGACGAGCTCGGTGCAACGCAGCGGCGGCGTCGAACGCGTCGCTGCGGATTCGGCGGCGCGTGTCTCGACACAGCGGTACACGCTATTGGTTTTCTGCAGGATGTACGTGTCCTCGGGCGACGCCGGGCTGCGCGCGGGCGCGCTCGTCATCGCGACGATGGTGTAGCCGTTCTGGACGAGATCGAAGAGTGTGGTGTCGGCGCGGCGCCATTGGGCGTTAGGCGATCTGTTCGCCTGCGCCGACGCCTCGCCGCAGCAGGCAAGCGCCAACAGAAGGGGAATGCTGCAAGTGCGGTGCATCGGCAGGTCTCCGCGCTGAGTGGTGAGCGCGGTTAGATGCGGCAGCGGGCGCGGCGTTCAATGGGTGCTGCGAACAGACCGTGGCGGCGAAAAAAAGCCTCGCGCTCGGCGAGGCTCAAGCCAACCTACCATTGAAGGCTCCCGTCACGCGGATACGGGGGAACGCGTGAAGAAGCTTTGCGACGATACTTGGGGGTGACTGGGGGCGCAATGCGGTTTATCTGAAAGTTGCAGCTATCTTTATGCAACGGTGAGCACCCGTCATGAGGTGCGCAGCAACCGAATAAGTGCCCAAACCAGACGCTTTGTCAGCAACGCGCCATAGCCATCGCTAATCTTTCTGCGAGCGTAGAGGAGTCGCGCCTCGATCCTCCCGACCTTTCGACCATGCGCCAACTCCGATGTAGATGTTCAATCGCCGCTTCCAGCGGCTTCTTGCACGCCTTCGCAAAGCGCTTTCAACGCCCCCTTTTCCTGCGTGCCATCGTAGGTGCTGACGGAAGGTGACCTCGCCAGACTTCCCGCGCTCAGCCCGAGCGCGGCAAAAAGCGGCTTCTTAGGGCCGCTCGCCGATGGTTCGACGATGGGCTGGGACGACAAAACGCCGCAAGCCTCGAAGATTGCGCGCCTCCTTCGCATGAGGCGGAGGCCGTTTCTCAAGCAGGTCAACCAGCGAGGGGGTTCGGTGCGACGTTGCCATGCACCATCATGTCCACCATGTCGACGCGCAAGTGAACCGGCGTAAAAGATACGTCCTTCTGCTAGATCATCCCGACGAGATTGTTCACGGCGCGAAGACATTCGGTCACTCGATCCGCATTGACCTGAATCTGCTGTCCATGAACCGGATAGTGCCCACCAGGCAGTTGCGTTAGCGGCCTGCCGAGATGTGCTGACACTACGCCTGCTGTATTGAAATCTCGAAGCGCTACGGCATACATCTGCCGGAACTGCTCGACGTTCGTAGCGATAGCTCCGCGGCGCGTGAAATACGACGGGTGAGCTCGATACGCATGGAAGAGGGCGTCGGCTGTGGCGTCCGAGAGTGCGCTGAACGCTCCCGCAGGACCGCCATATTGCGTCAGGCGGTTGCCGACGATGACGTGAATCTGCGGAATCACCATGCCGAACGAGTGAGCCTTGGCCGCGTACGTCCATGATCCGTAAATGGGATGTGGTGGCACTTGCCCGTGAAGGAGGATGAACAGCGCGTTTGTGGCCACTCGGGACGAATCGTCCGCGTTGACTGGAACGATTAGCCGATCGCCAGCGGAGATTGCCAATTCGGTGTAAATCGAGAAACTGGGGTTGGTGTCTACAAACACTGTCAGATCTTGATCGCCAAGCTCCTTCGCATATGAATCAATCAGCTCTCGAAAAATCAGGTGTACCCATTTCCACGGCTGGATTGCGGGAGTCAGGGGAGGCGCATTCGCCGCTTGACTTACTGCCGGAGCCATTGGCTCGAGATTGCCGTCGCCGCATAGAAGCACAAGGTTCGGCGGCATAGCAGGGTTAACGGCGTCGACATCCACGAGAAAGTCGTGCGGGTTCGGCAGGAGGGCGCCGGCACCGCGAGAGATGACTGAACTCATATACCCAACCACAGTACGCGGAACCGCCTCGGTGCACAACCCGAGCACGTGATTTTCCCCACTCGTGCCTCCACCGAGCAGCATCATGCTCGAGTTAGCCTGTGGGCACAGATCAATTACGAGGACTTGCTTATCGGGATGCGCTTCTGCATAACGCGAGGCGATGTGAAACGTGATGGTACTTTTGCCCACCCCGCCCTTGTTGTTCCATACAACATACCTGCTAATTGCCATGCCCTCTCCTGTTTGTTCGCTGTCTAATTATATTCGTGAAAAAGGAATCTTCATTGGAAAGCTTGCGCGAAGTTGTCTCTCTAAGCCGCGTCGTACGGGAGGCGCTTGTCGCGTCAGGTGTAGCTGACTATTGAAGAACAGTCGTTCTGCGCATTCAAGCCCGTGCAAACTAAGTTCTCACGTCACTACGGCTATCGATAGGCGCCGTTATCGAGTAGACCGGATCGACTCCAATATCGCCGCCGTGGAAATGAGATGAACGGTCGTCTGGCGGCTGCAACGGCCGAAAGTTTGCGGACGCTTCGGCATGGCGCGTTGAACTTGGACAACAACCCTGAGCCAAACACTCAACTGCTGGGGAAAGGAGCCTAGTCCCCCTTCTTCAGCACGGGCGTTGCGCCTTAGCTCCGCTTATGACTTTCGATGCGTACGCGTTTAGGGCATCTCGCGCCGCTGGTGGCTAGCGTCGCGCGCGGTTTGCAGCATAGGCCCCATATCGGAGATGCACTGATAAAGCCGTCGATGCCGCCGAGGACATGCTCGCCTCGCTCAAGTCCTCGTCGCAACGAGCTTTTTCCGCCTCTGATTTACACGTCGCCACCGTCGCTCGCGGAGCGGAAATCAGCATCCGATAACAGTTCGGCCGCTAGTCATAAGCGAATACTTCACGCGTGAAGGTGCATGAAAGAGAACAGTACGGCGTAAGCTTGTCGGGCGGCAAGTTGCGCAGTTAGGCGCGATGAAATGAGACGAGAAAAGACGAATGTCTGGCGGAGGCGGTGAGATTCGAACTCACGGAAGGATCGCTCCTTCGCCGGTTTTCAAGACCGGTGCCTTAAACCGCTCGGCCACACCTCCAGCAAGGCGCGTATTGTAGCGCAACTCGTCGGCGTCGAGCGACCTCAGCCTTCGAGCGTGCGCGTCGCCTTGAGCGCGGGAAAAAGCCTCATCCACAGAAGCGCGACGATGATCGTCCCCAATCCGCCGATGAGCACCGCCGGCACCGCGCCGAACAGTCCCGCCGTCATGCCCGATTCGAATTCGCCAAGCTGATTCGACGTGCCGATAAAGAGCGAGTTGATCGCGCCGACGCGACCGCGCATCTCGTCCGGCGTCTGCAACTGCACGAGCGACATGCGCACGACCACGCTGATCACATCGGATGCGCCGAGCGCCGCCAGCGCAATCAGCGAAAGATAAACGTTGCGCGAGAGCCCGAACACGATCGTCGCGATGCCGAACGCAATCACGCCGGCAAAGAGCGCCGTGCCCGCGCGCCGTCGCAGCGGAAAATGCGCGAGCCAGATCGACCCGCAGAGCGCGCCCACGGCCGGCGCCGCGCGCAGAATGCCGAGTCCCCACGGGCCCGTATGCAGGATGTCGCGCGCGAAGACCGGCAACAGCGCCGTCGCGCCGCCGAGCAGCACGGCGAACAGATCGAGCGAAAGCGCGCCGAGAATCACCGGCTTGCTGCGAATGAAGCCGATGCCCGAGAACAGCGCCTCGAAGGACAACGGCGCGCGCACACGCACGGCGTTCTCGATCTTGATCGCGCCGACCGCGCACGCGGCAACGAGAAACGCCACGCACACCGCGCCGTACACCGTCAGCGCGCCCAGGCCGTAGAGCAGGCCGCCCATTGCGGGGCCGAGGATCTGCGCAGTCTGGTTCGCGGACGTCGACCAGGCGCTCGCGTGCTGCAACTGGTTTCGCGCGACGAGGTTCGGCAAGAGCGCCGCCATCGACGGCGATTCGAATGCGCGCGCCGCGCCCGTGATCGCGGCGATCGCGTAGATCGGGCCGGCGTGATTCCAGCCGCGCCATGCGTAAAGACACAGCATGAGCGCCGCGACGCTCTCGACCGTCTGACAGACATACGCAATCGTGCGGCGGTCATAGCGATCCGCGACGTGGCCGACGACGAGCGTCAGCACGAACATCGGCAGGAACTGCGCGAGGCCGACGAGACCGAGCGCGAACGCGCTGTGCGTGATCGAATAGACTTGCCAGCCGATGGCGACCGACATCATCTGAAACGCGACGGACGACATCACGCGCGCCGTCCAGAAAAGCGCGAACGGGCGATGCCGCATGATCGAGCCCGGCGCCATCGTCGGTGCGCTCATCGTGTCGAATCGTCCAGAAAGAGCTCTTGCAGATCGTTGAGGAAGCGTTGGCCGCGCTCGGTCGGCGCAATGCGCTCGAAATTCCGCGTGATGAGGCCGCGCTTTTCCGCTTCCACGAGCGCCGGCTCGATCGCCGAGAGCGCGAGTCCCGTGCGCTCGACGAACGCATGCACAGGAAAGCCTTCGACCAGCCGCAGCGTGTTCAGCATGAACTCGAACGGCAGATCGCGCGGGCCGACTTCGCGCTCTTCCTGGATCGCGCTTTCCGTGGGCGACAGCGCGTGATCCATGTACGTCGCCGGATGCTTGAAGCGCGCCTGCCGCACGATCTTCGACGGAAACGACAGCTTCGTGTGCGCGCCCGCGCCGATGCCGAGGTAATCGCCGAAGCGCCAGTAGTTGAGATTGTGGCGGCTCTGCCGATGCGGCTTCGCATACGCCGACACTTCGTAGCGCTCGTAGCCGGCATCGCGCGTGCGCTCGTGTATCCAGTCCTGCATGTCGGCGGCGGCATCGTCGTCGGGCAGGGCCGGCGGGTATTTGGCGAAGAGCGTGTTCGGCTCCATCGTCAGGTGATACAGCGACAAATGCGGCGGCGCGAACGCAATCGCAGTCTCGATATCGCGCCGGCATTCGTCGAGCGACTGCTGCGGCAGCGCGAACATCAGGTCGAGATTGAAGTTGTCAAAGTGCTTCGCCGCGATCTCGACAGCGCGCTGAGCCTGCGTCGCGTCATGGATACGGCCGAGCGCCTTCAGATGCGCCTCGTTGAAGCTCTGAATGCCGATCGACAGCCGGTTCACGCCGCTCGCGCGGAACGACGCGAACTTCGCCGCTTCGAACGTGCCGGGATTCGCTTCGAGCGTGATTTCGGCGTCGGCGTCGATGGGCAAGAGCGCGCGCGCGTCCGAGAGCAGCCGGTCGAGGCCCTTGGCCGACAACAGCGACGGCGTGCCCCCGCCGATAAAGATGGTATGCACGTGCCGTCCCCAGACGAGCGGCAACGCGCGTTCGAGGTCGGCGCGCAATGCGTCGAGATAGCGTTCTTCGGGGAACGTATCGTCCTTCCACTCGTGCGAGTTGAAGTCGCAATACGGACACTTGCGCACGCACCACGGGAAATGCACGTACAGCGAAAGCGGCGGCAGCGACGTCAGCCGGATGCTTCCGGGCGACGTGAACGCCTGCACGATGTTGATCGTCTTCGGTCCGCTGCTCACGCGAGTTCCTTCAGTCGTTGCAGCAAGTCGCGCAATGCAAGCGCCCGATGGCTCACCGCGTTCTTGCGCGCGGGGTCCAGTTCGGCGGCGGTCGCGCCGAGCGCCGGCAGAAAGAAGTACGGGTCGTAGCCGAAGCCGTGCGCGCCGCGCGGCGTGTCGATCACTTCGCCGTGCCAGCGGCCTTCCGCGATGAGCGGCTCGGGGTCTTCCGCGTGACGCACGAGCACGAGCACGCAGAAGTAATACGCGCGGCGGTCCGCTTCGTTCGCGAGATCGGCGACGAGCCGCGCGTTGTTCGCGGCATCGCTTTTTTCGCCGCCGTGCTTCATCGCGTAGCGCGCCGAGTGCACGCCGGGCGCGCCGTTCAGCGCGCGCACGCAGAGGCCGGAATCGTCGGCGAGCGCAGGCAGGCCGGTCAACGCCGACGCGTGACGCGCCTTCGCAAGCGCGTTTTCGACGAACGTCGGATGCGGCTCTTCGGCTTCCGGCACGCCGAGTTCGCCCTGCGCGATCAGTTCGATGCCCGCGGCATTCAGAAGTGACGCGAACTCGCGCAGCTTGCCCGCGTTGTTCGACGCGAGCACGACGCGGCCGATGCCATGCCCGATGCCATGTGAATCAGACACCTTCGATCTCCAGCGCGGCCTTTTGCTTCGCGATCAGCGCCTTGATGCCGCTGTCGGCGAGATCGAGCAGCGCGTTCATCTCGTCGCGCGAGAACGGCGCGCCTTCGGCCGTCCCCTGTACTTCGACGAAGCCGCCCGCGCCGGTCATCACGACGTTCATGTCGGTATCGCACTGTGAGTCTTCCTCGTAGTCCAGGTCGAGCACGGGCGAGCCGTCGAAGATGCCGACCGAAATGGCCGCGACGAAATCCTTCACCGGCGATTGCGCGATGCGTCCGCTCGCGAGCAGCTTCGTCACGGCATCGTGCGCGGCGACGAACGCGCCCGTGATGCTCGCGGTGCGCGTGCCGCCGTCGGCCTGAATCACGTCGCAGTCGAGATGCAGCGTGCGCGGGCCCAGCACGTTCAGATCGAACACGGAACGCAGCGCCCGGCCGATCAGCCGTTGAATCTCCTGCGTGCGGCCGGTCTGCTTGCCGCGCGCGGCTTCGCGGTCGCTGCGCGTGTGCGTCGCGCGCGGCAGCATGCCGTATTCGGCGGTGAGCCAGCCTTGCTCGCGTCCGGTGAGAAACGCCGGCACGCGTTCGGCGATGCTCGCCGTGCAGATTACTTTCGTATCGCCGAACTCGACGAGCACCGATCCTTCCGCGTGCTTCGTGTAATGCCGCGTGATGCGCACGTCGCGCAACTGGCTCGCGCGGCGGCCGCTCGGGCGGGCAATGGAAGGCTTGAGCAGGGGAGAGTCGGTCATGGTGAGCGAGGAAAGAAAGAGTCGGGCGCGATTCGAATGTCCGGTGCGCCAGGTGGTGCGATTTTATCGTCAATCACCGGGCGGCGTTGCCGGTCGCGGAATGCGCGGCGCGCGTTCGGGCGGACGGCGCGCGCGGTAAAAATGGGATAATGCGGGTTCATCGCCCGGCGGCCAAACGCGTGCCAATCCCAGCGCACCTTCATTCGCGCCGGGCGTTTCGTTGAACCGGCCTTCGGCAAGCGAAGGCGCACATCGCGAGACGTACCATGATCTACAGCATGACAGGCTATGCCAGCGCGACGCGCGAAGTCGCAGCGGACGGCGCGGGCGGCGCAGGCGTCGGGGTATCGGTGGAATTGCGCACGGTGAATTCGCGCTTTCTCGACCTGAACTTCCGCATGCCCGAAGACGTGCGCGCCACCGAGCCGCAAATGCGCGAAATGCTGATGACGAAGCTCTCGCGCGGCAAGGTCGATATTCGCATCAACCTGAATCGCGTCGAGCAGACGGCCAATGCCGGCGCGCTCAATCGCGACGCGCTCACGCAACTCGCCACGCTGGAGCGCGCGGTGCTCGACGTCTTTCCGGATGCCGAACGCATGCGTACCGGCGAAATCCTGCGCTGGCCGGGCGTGCTCGCGGAAAGCTCCGTCTCGCAGGACACGCTGCGCGAAGCGGTGCTCGCGTGCGCCAAGCAGGCGATCGCGGATCTCATCGAAGTCCGCGCGCGCGAAGGCGCGGCGCTCGCCAATGTCCTCATCAACAACGTGACGGAGATGGAAGCGATCGTCGCGCGCATCACGCCGCTCGTGCCCGAACTGATCGCGAAGCATCAGCAGAAGATCGTCGAGCGCCTGCAGGACGCGCTCGGCATCGCGACGTCGGACAACGCCACGACGACGAGCGTGCCGCGCGATGAAATCGCCGAGCGCATTCGTCAGGAAGTGACGATGTACGGCATTCGCATCGACATCGCGGAAGAGTTGCAGCGCTTGAGCGCGCATCTCACGGAAACGCGCCACGTGCTGCAAAAGGGTGGCAAGGTCGGCAAGCGGCTCGACTTCATGATGCAGGAGCTCAATCGTGAAGCGAACACGCTCGGCTCGAAGGCGGCTGCCAAGGAACTCGCGGATGCGTCGATGACGCTGAAGCTGCTCATCGAACAGATGCGCGAACAAGTACAGAATCTGGAGTAACGCTCGATCATGCCGAACACCACGCACCGCTCGCATAGCACGTACACGGGCATTTATCCCGGCAACCTGTTCATGGTCGTCGCGCCGTCGGGGGCGGGCAAGTCCACGCTCGTGAACGCGCTGCTCGCGCAGGACCCGGCCATTCGCCTGTCCGTCTCGTACACGACGCGCGACCCGCGCCCGGCCGAGACCAACGGCGTGCAGTATCACTTCGTGTCCGTCGACGAATTCATGGAGCGGCACGACAAGGGCGAGTTTCTGGAAAGCGCGGAAGTGCACGGCAACTACTACGCGACCTCGCGCCTGTGGATCGAGGACCAGATGAAAATGGGCCACGACGTGCTGCTCGAAATCGACTGGCAGGGCGCGCAGCAGGTCAAGAAACGCTTTCGCAATGCGGTCGAGATTTTCATTCTGCCGCCTTCGCTGGATGCGCTCGAAGACCGCCTGAAGAAGCGCGGCCAGGACGCGCCCAACGTGATCGTGCGGCGGCTGCTCGCGGCAGGCAGCGAGATGGCGCACGCGTCGGAAGCGGAGTATGTCGTGATCAACGAGAATTTCGATCGCGCGCTCAACGAACTGCGCTGTCTGGTTGCCGCTACGCGCCTGCGCTTCACCTCGCAATACGCGCGTCACACGCAGCTTTTCGTCGAGCTCGGCATTCATCCCACGCACCCGCAATGACGCGAGCGGTGGCCGAGTCGTATCGGTCACATAAGGTAGAATAAAACCCACATCGAGAAGGATACAAACATGGCCCGCATCACTGTCGAAGACTGCCTGAAACAAATTCCGAACCGCTTCGAGCTCGCGCTCGCGGCAACGTATCGCGCGCGTCAGCTCGCGCAAGGACACACCCCGAAGATCGAAAGCCGCGACAAGCCGACCGTCGTCGCGCTGCGCGAAATCGCAGCGGGGCAGGTGGGCGTCGAAATGCTGAAGAAAGTGCCCGTCTGACGGGCGGTTCTTTCGACCTCTTTCACCCGTTTCATCGGTTTCACTTTTTGCAAACCCGGCGCAACTGATGGATAAGCGGCGCGTCAGACGAACACGGAGGCGAACATGAGTCAGACACCGCTGCCCGTCTCCGCTTCAGTGGACCCGGACATCGAGATCGATCAGGATTCGCTTCTCGATGCCGACAAGCCGCACGCGGCGCGCAAGTACATCGACGCGGTCCTCGAACAGTCGTTCCGCCATCTGTTCGGGCCGACCGCCACGCCGGAGCAGCCGCGCAAGCACGACGTCGTTTCCATCGCGAATCTGACGAACGCGCTGGCAAGCTACATCTCCGCCGACGAGATCAAGGAAGTCAAAGCGGCTTTCCATTTCAGCGACGAAGCGCATCTCGGGCAGTATCGCCAGAGCGGGGAGCCGTACATCACGCATCCGGTCGCGGTCGCGGAAATCTGCGCGGGCTGGAAGCTGGACGCGCAATCGATCATGGCGGCGCTCCTGCACGACGTGATCGAAGATCAGGGCGTCACCAAGACGGAAATCGCCGAGCGGTTCGGCGCGAAGGTCGCGGAACTGGTCGACGGCTTGTCCAAGCTGGACAAGATGGAATTCCGCAACCGCGAGGAAGCGCAGGCGGAAAACTTCCGCAAGATGCTGCTCGCCATGGCGCGCGACGTGCGCGTCATTCTGGTGAAGCTCGCCGACCGGCTGCACAACATGCGCACGCTCGGCGCGGTGCCGCCGGAGAAGCGTCGGCGCGTGGCGCGCGAAACGCTGGATATCTACGCGCCGATCGCGCATCGGCTCGGCCTTAACAACACGTATCGCGAGTTGCAGGACTTGAGCTTCGCGAACTTCAATCCGAACCGTTACGCCACGCTCGAAAAAGCGGTGAAGGCGGCGCGCGGCAATCGGCGTGAAGTGGTCGGCAAGATTCTCGAAGCGGTGCAGCGCACGATCGCGGACGCGAAGATCAGCGCCGAAGTCACCGGCCGCGAAAAGACCATCTACAGCATCTACAAGAAGATGCGGGACAAGCAGTTGTCGTTCTCGCAAGTGCTGGATGTGTACGGCTTTCGCGTGGTCGTGGAAAGCGCGCTGGAATGCTATACGTGCATCGGCGCGCTGCATGCGCTCTACAAGCCCGTGCCGGGCAAGTTCAAGGATTACATCGCGATTCCGAAGGTGAACGGCTATCAGTCGTTGCACACCACGCTCGTCGGGCCGTTCGGCGCGCCCATCGAGTTCCAGATTCGCACCCGCAAGATGCACGAGATCGCCGAGGCGGGCGTCGCGGCGCATTGGCTGTACAAGAACGGCGGCGCGGATCTGAACGACGTGCAGAAGCGCGCGCATCAATGGCTCAAGTCGCTGCTCGACATTCAAAGCGAAGCAGGCGATTCCAGCGAATTCCTCGAACACGTCAAGATCGACCTGTTTCCGGACGCGGTCTACGTGTTCACGCCGAAGTCGAAGATCATGCCGCTGCCGCGCGGCGCGACGGCGCTCGACTTCGCGTATTCGATCCACAGCGACCTCGGCAATCAGTGCGTCGCGGTCAAGATCAACAACGAACTGCTGCCGCTGCGCACCGAGTTGAAGAGCGGCGATATCGTCGAAGTGATCACCGCGCCGTACTCGAAGCCGAATCCCGCGTGGCTCGGCTTCGTGCGCACCGGCAAGGCGCGCTCGGCCATCCGCCACTATCTGAAGACGATGCGCCTGAACGAATCCGTGCAGCTCGGCGAGCGGCTCGTCGATCAAAGTCTCAAGGGCTACGGCCTCGCGCTGTCGGACGTGACGCCCGAAGTGTGGGAAAAGCTCGTGCTGTGGACCGGCAACAAGACGCGTCAGGAAATCTTCGCGGATATCGGCCTCGGGCGGCGCGTGGCGGCCGTGATGGCCAAGCGCATCGAAGTGTTGATGAACGGCATCGCGGACGACGAGGATCATCCGCATCGCGAGCACCACAACACCAATACCGCGCCGCCCGTGGTCATCACGGGTACGGAAGGCATGTCGGTTCAACTGTCGCCGTGCTGCCGCCCGATTCCCGGCGACGACATCATGGGCTATATCGGCATCGGGCTCGGCATGGCGATCCACACGACCGAATGCCGCGTCGCGCAGCGCATCCACCGGCGCGATCCGGGGCGCTGGATCGACGTGGCGTGGGCGCCGCAGCCGGGGCGTCTCTTCGACGTCGCCGTGAAGGTGCTCGTGAAGAATACGAAGGGCGTGTTCGCGCGCGTGGCGGCGGATATCACGTCGGCGGACGCGAACATCGTCCACATCGCGATGGATGAGGACGTCTCGCAGGAAGCGAAGCTGCTGCGCTTCGTCATTCAGGTGAGCGATCGCGTGCATCTTGCGAACGTGATGCGTCGCGTGCGCACGAATCTGGACGTGATGCGCATCGCGCGCGAGCGTCCGAGCGACGAGCCGCATCATCGCAATCAGGACGGCGGCATGCGCATCGACCGGGAACGCGCCGACTACTGATCCGGCGCGGGAACGCGGCGTGCATGCGGTCGTCAGTCGACCGAAAGCATGGAGAGCGCCGATATGAATACATCCGACCTCGAAGGCCCCACGCTCGATTACTGGGTGGCGCGCGGCCTTCACGACTTCATCAGGGAAATCCACTTCACCGACAGCGGCACGACGCTCTCGATTCGCGGCAATGACCGCGGCAAGGCGTGGGACGGGCGGTTTCTGCCGTCGACGTCGTGGGAGGCCGCCTCTGTCGTCCTGGAGCGCGCCTGCCGGCTCGAAATGAGCGACGTGGGACGCGGGGAAGTGGAGTGCACGGCGACGTTCGGCAAGGACGGCGAGCCGGTGCACGCGCGGGGGCCGTCGCTGCGCGTGGCGCTCTTGCGCGCGTTCGTGCGGCATTCGTTCGGCGATACCGTCGAGGATGTCTACCTGCGGCATCCGCAGACCTTGCTCGGCACGCGCGCGGAAGCGATCAGCGAGCCGACGGCGTTCATTTCGGCGGAGGACGTGCCGGCGCCCAACGCGCGCATCGGCGATATCAAGTCGCCGCCACGGCCCTGACGGTCAGCGCAGCGAAACGCGCGGCCAAAACAAAAAGGGCCTTCCGGATGGAAGGCCCTTCAAAAGTGGCGCGGCTGGCAGGATTCGAACCCACGACCCCTTGGTTCGTAGCCAAGTACTCTATCCAACTGAGCTACAGCCGCACGCAAAACGGTACTACTACTCGTGACTTCAACGCGCTTTTGGTTAAGCGCTTGGTGCGCCGCTTGAAAGCGAAACACCGGAATAAGTGGCGCGGCTGGCAGGATTCGAACCCACGACCCCTTGGTTCGTAGCCAAGTACTCTATCCAACTGAGCTACAGCCGCACGCAGAAGCGGAATTATAGCCAAGCCTGTTTGAAAAGGGAAGAGGCGTTGACCGAAAAGTGGCTGAGACCGGCGAGCGTCGTGGTAAGTTGACGATTACACGCCTCTACACACTCAGCGCGCAATGCGCGGAATTCCGGAATCGGTTTGCACCATGAACAAGGCATTTGTAAAAGAATCGGACGAGAGTGACGACGATCTCGAACTGGCCCAGCCGGATGTGCCGGCCGGCGCGAAGAACTACATCACGCCTGCAGGCCATCAGCGGCTGCGCGACGAGTTGCTGCAACTGCTCGACAACGAGCGCCCCGAAGTGGTCAAGCTCGTGTCGTGGGCGGCGTCGAACGGCGATCGCTCGGAGAATGGCGATTACATCTACGGCAAGCGGCGCCTGCGAGAGATCGACCGACGCATCCGCTTTCTGACGAAGCGGCTCGATCTCGCGGAGGTCGTGGATGCGCGCAAGCAGGAGAACGTCGATCAGGTCTTCTTCGGCGCGACGGTGGACTACGCGGGCGACGACGGCATCGTGCATACGGTGACGATCGTCGGCGTCGACGAGGTCGATCTGGACCGTGGGCACGTGAGCTGGATCTCGCCGGTCGCGCGGGCGCTTTTGAAGGCGCGTATCGGCGATACGGTGCCGCTGCACACGCCGGCGGGCGTGCAGCAGATCGATATTCTCGACGTGCGGTATCCGCGCTAGTTCGCGCGTCGCGTCGGCGTACAGACGAAAAAAAGCCGCTCCGAAGAGCGGCTTTTTGCCAAGCAGAACTGCAGTCGAGGCTTAGAAGCGGTGACGAACGCCAACCGTTGCCGAGACTTGGTTTTCCGTCGACGACACGCCAACGCCGTTGATCGTCGCGCCCAGGTTCGTGCCGTCCGTGCCGGACACGTGCTGGTATTCGCCCTGCAGGTACACGTCCGTACGCTTCGACAGCGCGTATGCCGTCTGCAGATCGACCTGGTGCCACTTCGGCGCCACGCCGTCGATACGGCTGTTCGTGTACGTGTAGTTCGCTGCGAGCGACAGAGCCGGCGTCAGGTTGTAACGGCCGTTGACTTCGTAGTTCGTGAAGCGGACGTGACCGTTGGTCAGGTTCAGCGGCGCGGCGCCTTGCGTGCCGACCGAGCTGATCTGCGTCGCGTTGTCGAGCATCGTCTGCGTGAAGACGAAGCCGACCGTCGCCGGGCCGAACGCGTAGTTGATGCCGCCGCCGAAGATGCGCTGACGGCCTGCAACGAACGGAGCGTCGTTGCTCACTGCGCCGCCGGCTTGCAGCGGGTTGTTACCGTTGTTCAGTTGCAGGTAAGCGCCCGCGATGTTCAACGGACCATAGTTATACGACACGCCCGCGCTGTATTCGCGGTTGTTCGAGAAGCCGCCAGCGGCGTTCGAGAAGCCGTACTGCGCGCCGAACTTCAGGCCAGCGTAGTTCGCGCTCGTGTACTTGACCGAGTTGTTGACGCGGAACGTGTTGGTCAGGTTGTCGTTATCGAACGGGTGGGCGAACTGCGTGCCGCCGTATTGCGTGCCCGTCAGAGCCAGAGGCCCGAGGAAGTCGACCACGGAGTCATATTGACGGCCGAGAGTCACGGCGCCGAACTGGTTGCTCGACAGACCGACGTATGCCTGACGGCCGAACTCACGGCTGTTCTGACCGGCTTGGCCGTTCATGATGTTGAAGCCGTTCTCCAACGTGAAGATCGCCTTCAGGCCGCCGCCCAGGTCTTCCGAACCGCGCAGGCCCCAACGGCTGCCGTTGACCGAGCCGCTCGTCGCCTTCCAGTTGCTGTGGCCGTTCTGATTGTTCGTGTAGGTGATGCCCGCATCGATCAGGCCGTAGAGCGTGACGCTGCTTTGCGCGTGAGCGGCGGTAGCGAAGACGCCCGTGAGGGCTGCGACCATGAGAGTCTTTTTCATCTTTGTAACTCCGAGAGCAGATTGGGCCTAAGGAACCCAGGCTTTGAGGAAACCTCGCTGCGACCGGCTGCGAGAGGCGCGGTCGGAGGAGCAACGTGCCGCAGACGGCGACACATTTGTTTCCGGACCAGACGAAGTGTAAAGACGGCGTTACAGACGGAGCGTTCCACTTCGCGCAATAAATCATTCTCCGATTAGCAATGATCGGAAGAGGCGTTTTTCTTCTTTTATTTCAGTGATTTATCGTCGAATAAAGTGTCCCGCGATTAAGTGTCAACCAATTCGCGTTGCAGATGTGCGACACGGTTTGCGCGCTTAGGCAATCGGACAAGTCCAGAAAAGGGATTGTTGAGGAATCGGCAACAGAAGTTTGCTGCGCTTGAGGGTAATGATTGCGATGGCCGTGGCTATACTGTCATTTCTGCTTTTCGAAGCAGACTTTTTCGTTGACGGAAAAGATCTCCAAACTTTGTCAGCGCGGCCTATCGGTCGCGCTTTTTTTTGCCGGTTTCTCTGCGTGGTGCGCCATCAAAGCGGCTGCAAGCCGACGGCTCGGTCCGAGTCCGGCACCAGGTCGTCGTCCAACGGCGTCGCCCAGTCCTCCATCACGTAGCGGCGGGCGTCCATCGGCGATGCAAGCAGGTTCTGCCAGTGGTCGCCATGCCATCCGGGTTCGAACGCGAATGGCGATATCGACGGCGCATCCGGCGAAATAGACGGACCGACAAGTGATGTCAGCCATTGCGCGAATCGCGTTAAGTGCTTCATCGTCGATCCTCCCGTTCATTGCATGGCATTCTGATTTCGATGATCCTCTCGCGGAGAGAATCGGGCAAGGCGAGTTAACACTTATTCTTTCGAAGCGGAATTCAGAACTTGTGAGACTTAATCGGTCAGGAGTCGACTGGATCGATTAACACGATTAGAGCCGTTGTGTATCATCGCTCCGGATAATTAAGCGAGTCAAAGCAACGACAGATCGGATATTCGCGCTCACGGTTAATGCGAAGTTAATCGGGCTGGCGATTTTAGCGCTCGTCCTTGCGGGGTCACGGCGCACGGGCAACGGCCCAGTGGGCCTGCAGCGTACGGCGGCTCCGGCCGCGCAAGGCCGCGCCGCCCCTACCACGCCGAATTTCCGGACAGTATTCGAGTGTGAATCTAGCGACTCGGGGTTTATACGAAATTGCAAACCACGAAATCCTAGGTATTCCGCAACTGGTCAACGCAGGCCCTCGCCGCTGCGACTCCATAATATCCGGGTAAATCCGTGAAACTACTTACGCTGATACCCTCAAGATATTCGGTGAAATGCCTACGACGCCCGCTCGACCGACGCCTCCGAGATACCAGTGCGTTAGAATGGGCAATTCAGAAAACCCCGTTGCACGGCCAAACAGCCGCCGCATTGCCTCCGATCACGATGCACCCTCAATTCCCTCCCGCGCTCGCACTGCCTTCCACTCCTCTCGTTTTCGTCGATCTCGAAACCACAGGCGGCACGTTCGGCGTCGATCGCATCACTGAAATCGGAATCGTCGAGGCCGGGCCGCAAGGGGTGTCGCAGTGGACGTCGCTCGTGAATCCGGAGCGCCCGATTCCCGCATTCGTTCAGCAGCTGACCGGCATCGACGACGCGATGGTGCGAGCCGCGCCCACCTTCGCCGAACTCGCGGCCGGCTTGCTCGACCGGATGGACGGGCGGCTCTTCGTCGCGCACAACGCGCACTTCGACCACAGTTTTCTGAAGAGCGAGTTCAGGCGCATCGGCATGCGCTTCGTGCCGGACGTGCTGTGCACGGTCCAACTGTCGCGGGCGGTGTATCCGGCCGAAACACGGCACGGTCTGGATGCGCTCGTCGAACGTCACGCGCTCGTGCCCGCCGCCCGGCATCGCGCGCTCGCCGATGCGGATCTGCTGTGGCAGTTCTGGCAGCATCTGCATCGGGCGCACGCGCCCGAGACACTGGCGGAGCACGTGGGCCGGGTGACGCGCCGCTTCCGGCTCGCGGCGCAGATCGACGAAGACACTATCGAGCGCATTCCGGCCGGCTGCGGCGCGTACGTGTTCTTCGGCGACGACGACGCGCCGCTCTATGTCGGCCGCAGCGTGCGCTTGCGTCAGCGCGTGCGTTCGCATCTGACGGGACCGCGCCGGTCAGCGAAGGACCTGCGCCTGGCCGCCCTCGTGCGGCGCGTCGAATGGAAGGCGACGGGCGGCGAAATCGGCGCGATGCTTGCCGAAGCGAAGATGATCGCGACGCTGCAACCATCGCTCAACCGCGCGCCGAATTCCCGTGCCGGTGACGCGCGCGGCATGCCGTGGCCGCACGCAGGCGGCATCGCGATCGAGGAACGCGACGCGGCGAGCGGGCAACGAGCATGGCATGTGATCGACAACTGGCAGTACTTCGGCACCGCCGGGACGCTCGATCAAGCGCGCGAGTTGCGGGGGAAGGGCGAACCTGCGCGTTTCGACTTGGCCATCTACCGTATTCTCGGCGAACGTCTGGCTCGCGGTCTCGCGTTCGTGCCGTTGCGGCAAGATGTGGCGACGAGCTTGACTTTCGAACGTCAGCCGACCGCGCCGACGCCCCCGGCCGCGCACACGTGCGACAACGCGCGCCCGAGCGGCGCGTTCATCGACGAGTCATAACGCGTTACGTGCTTCCAGCGCGCGAGGCTGTCGGCAAGGCGCAGCGGACAGTCATCGGCGTGGCGCATCGGCTCGATACGCGAGAGCGCGGTCAGTAGCGCGCTCGTCAGCCGATCCAGCTTCGGGCGCGTCTCGGTGGCGAGATCGGGCGGCGAACCTTCGGGCGCGGCCTTGAGCGCCCGCCAGTTCGCGAACAGCGCGTTCTGCACGTCCTTGCTCGCGTCGATCTGATCGCGAAAGAACTGCTGCGCGAATTCTGGATCGATGTCCGCGGCGCGCGCGCTTTCGTCCACATGCCGGAGCAGTGCAGCTTCGCGCGGCGCGTCGGTGATCGGCTCGTGGCGCGCCCACTTGTAGCGGGCGACCGGTTCTGCGAGTGCTAAGCGTTGCGAGACCAGTGCGATGAGATTGGTGAACGCGGTGTCGTCGCCGTCCGCTTGCGCGGGCGCGGCGGCCGCGAACAGCAGCGTGCAGGCGATGGTCAGGCGAGAAAGAGGAGAGAGGGCCGATCGGCGCATCGTCTGGGCGGCTCGCAAAAGCGCCAGCATAGCGCAGGCGCGGAGTCGTGCGGGCGGGAGATCGGACGAGCGAAGCCAGGCGTCAGCCCGACTCGTTTCAGAAGGAGAGGGCGTGACGCTTCCTGGCGAGCGCCATATGCGGACTGCGAAGTCCGTGCGCGCCGCGCGCACCGGGCGTCGTCTTCACGACGGCGGCGTGATGGTTCAGCGCGACCGCCTACTTGACCGAAGCCAGCTTGCGCTGTTCGTCGAAGAACGCGCGCACGTGCTCGGGCAGTTCGGTCGCGAGAAACTCGACGGCTACCGGCTCCGGGTCCGGACAATGCACCTTGTCGGGCGTCGGGATTTTCGTCGGTTTGGCGTCCATGGTTCTCTCCTCGGGTGACATCGACATCGATTACTGGCGATTGCGGCTGCCATCTTTCTCGTGCGCCGCCGCAATGACCGATTTAGCTGATCCTCTGATTAAGCATTATCGGTTCGGAGTGGGTTCGGCTTGAGCGCGAAACCGCGGGAACCGATCAAGCATATGACCGTTCGTGCGGCGGTCGGTAATTTGCGCTGATACGCGAGTCAGCTTACTTAAGTTTTAGCAAAAACAACCGCAGTGGACCGAGCCGCTGAGACGCCGGAGAGCCCCGTCGCGCCGGGCTCTGCGCTCTGTCCACGCTAACTCGAAGCCTTTCCTCTATGGATATAACGATACCGGGAAACCTTCGTTGACGCTGTGGTGCAAAGCGGAAAATGGCTCGTCGTTGTACGAAAGCGCACATATCGCGCGATTCAGAGAAGCCGGCTGCGCAAATGCGAAATGCGTTTGCGTATTTGCGCCGCGAACCGAAATCGAAGTCAGACGAGAAGTGTGGGAAAGTGCGCGCTGAGGGGGAGGGGCGGCTCGCACCGGGCGTACGAGACCGCCAATAACAAAAACCCGCGTCATTTGCATGAACGCGGGTTTTGGTTTGCTGCTCGAATCTTGTGGTGCCGGAAAGAGGAATCGAACCCCCGACCTTCGCATTACGAATGCGCTGCTCTACCGTCTGAGCTATTCCGGCATCAGAGAAACAAGATTATAGCGACCACATTCTCGATTTGGCAAGACCCTGAATCAAACTTTCTTTTCGAGATGGTAGCGGGTCACGCGGTCGACCTCGTTCTTCGAGCCGAGGAACACCGGCACGCGCTGGTGCAGGCTCGTCGGGACGATATCGAGAATGCGCCGCTCGCCGTCGGTCGCCGCGCCGCCCGCCTGCTCGACGATGAACGCCATCGGGTTCGCTTCGTACATGAGGCGCAGCTTGCCCGGGCGATCCGGCGTGCGCTTATCGGCCGGGTACATGAAGATGCCGCCGCGATTCAGGATGCGATGCACGTCCGCGACCATCGACGCGATCCAGCGCATATTGAAGTCTTCCTTGCGCGGACCGTCCTTACCTTCGTTCAGTTCGTTGACGTAGCGCTGCACCGGCTCGTACCAGTGGCGGCTGTTCGACGCGTTGATCGCGTATTCGCGCGTTTCGGTCGGCACCTGCATGTCGCGCTGCGTCAGCACCCACGAGCCGAGTTCGCGGTCGAGCGTGAAGCAGTTGACGCCATTGCCCGTGGTCAGCACCAGCACCGTCTGCGGCCCGTACACGGCATAACCCGCGGCCACTTGCGCGCTTCCCGGCTGCATGAAGACCGCTTCCGTCGGGTCCGCGCCGTCCGGGCAGCGCAACACCGAGAAGATCGTGCCGATCGACACATTGACGTCGATGTTCGACGAGCCGTCGAGCGGATCGAACGTCAGCAGATAGTTGCCCTTCGGATAGCGGTTCGGAATCGGGAAGATCTTTTCCATCTCTTCCGATGCCATCGCGGCCAGGTTGCCGCCCCATTCGTTGGCTTCGAGCAGGATTTCGTTCGAGAGCACGTCGAGCTTCTTCTGCACTTCGCCCTGCACGTTTTCGCTGCCGGCGGAACCGAGCGCGTCGCCGAGCGCGCCTTTGCTCACCTGATAGCCGATTTGCTTGCAGGCACGCGCGACGACTTCGATCAGAAGACGCAGGTCGGCCGGCAGGTTCTGGTGTTCGCGCTGCTGCTCGATCAGATACTTCGTGAGCGTGGTACGGCTGGAAATGGAGGACATGCTGGGCTCCGGTGAGCGTTAGACGAATATTCACGATTCTAACCGCTCGATCCTGCTCGCCTATGTGACAGCACCGGCCGTGGCCGCCATAAACAAGAATGGCCGTCGCGCGACTTCGCCTTCGACGCGACTTCGCTCAACGCCGCGTGCATCTTCTCGCGCAGCGCCGGAGTAAAGCGCCGCCACATTTCGAGCCCGCGCGCGAGGCGGGCCGCGACCTGCGGATTCAGCGCGTCAAGCGCGATCACTTGCTCGGCCCAGAACGCGTAGCCGGAGCCGTCGACCGCGTGGAACTGCGCGGGATTGCCGCTACAGAAACTGAAAATGAGCGAGCGCGCGCGGTTCGGGTTCTTCAGCGTGAACGCCGGATGCTGCATCAGCTGCCGCACGATCTCGATCACCTTACGCTCGTCGCCGCCGCGCTGCGTCGCCTGAAGCGCGAACCACTTGTCGATCACCAGCGCCTCCTTCTCGAACCGGCGATAGAAGTCCGCGAGCGCCGCATCAGCGACGGTCGGGTCCGCGCCTGCCGTCGCGCTGGCAAGCAGCAGCGCCGAAAGCGCGGCGGAGCGGTCCGTCATGTTATTCGCGTCGTCGTACTGCTTTTGCGCGAGACGCACGGCGTCGCTCGGATCGTCGACTTGGCTGAGATACGCGAGCGCCAGATTCTTGAGCGCGCGCTTGCCGGCGTCTTCGGGCGTCGGCCGGTATTCGCCCGGCGTCTGGTTCGCCTCATAGACGGCGAGCCACTTGTCGCGCAACTGCGACGCGAGCCGGCGGCTCATGAACACGCGCGCCGCGTGCACCGCGGCGGGGTCCGACACGCTCATCTGCTCGGCGAGATAGCTCTCGGACGGCAGCATGAGCGCGAGTTCGCGGAAGGCGGGCGTGAGCGTGGTGTCGTCGAGCACCTGCGCGAACGCCGCGATCACTTCGTCGCTGATCGAAAGCGTCTCGCCCTTCGCCGCGCGCCCGGCGAGCGCGAGCAACTCGCGCGTGGCGAGGCGCTGCCCGGCTTCCCAGCGGTTGAACGGATCGCTGTCGTGCGCGAGCAGGAACGCGAGCTGTTCGTTCGTGTAGTCGAATTCGACGATCACCGGCGCCGAGAAATTGCGCAAGAGCGAGGGCAGGGGCGCCTCGGCGACATCGACGAAGGTGAACGACTGCTCGCGTTCCGTGAATTCGAGCACGCGGGTCGTGCCGCTCGGCTCTTTTTCGCCTTCGAGACGCAGCGGCAGATCCGCGCCGTTCGCGCCGATCAGACCGACCGCGAACGGAATCAGCAGCGGCCCCTTCTGCGTCGCGCGGGCGGCTTCCGAAGTCTCGCCGTAGCCTTGCGCGAGCGTCAGCGTGTACTTCTTGTTCGCGGCGTCGTAGGACGCGCGCACGGTGACGCGCGGCGTGCCCGCCTGGCTGTACCAGCGCTCGTATTGCGCGAGGTCGCGATGATTCGCGTCGGCCATCGCCTGACGGAAGTCGTCGCAGGTCACGGCCTGGCCGTCATGGCGCTGGAAGTAGAGGTCCATGCCGCGCCGGAAGCCGTCGCGGCCGAACAGCGTCTGATACATCCGCACGACTTCCGAGCCTTTCTCGTAGACGGTCATCGTGTAGAAATTGTTGATCTCGACGTAGCTCTCCGGGCGCACCGGATGCGCCATCGGGCCGGCGTCCTCGGCGAACTGCATTTGCCGCAGCACGCGCACATCTTCGATGCGCTTCGTCGCGCGGGCCGCGGCGCTTGCCGCGCCATCCGCGTCGCCCGCGGCCATGTCGGCGGAGAATTCCTGATCGCGGAACACCGTCAGCCCTTCCTTCAGGCTCAACTGGAACCAGTCGCGGCACGTCACGCGGTTGCCGGTCCAGTTATGGAAGTACTCGTGGCCGACCACCGCCTCGATGTTCGAGAAGTCCGTGTCCGTCGCCGTTTCCGGGTTGGCGAGCACGTACTTCGTGTTGAAGATGTTGAGGCCCTTGTTCTCCATCGCGCCCATGTTGAAGTCGCTCACCGCGACGATCATGAAGCGGTCCAGATCCAGTTCCAGCCCGAAGCGCTTCTCGTCCCAGCGGATCGAGTGAATGAGCGAATCCATCGCGTGGCGCGTCTTGTCGAGATCGTGTTCCTCGACCCACACCTGCAGCAGCTTTTCCTTGCCCGACCCGGTCTTGATGCGCTCTTCCAGCGCGACGAGCTTGCCCGCGACGAGCGCGAACAGATAGCTCGGCTTCTTGAACGGATCTTCCCACTTGGCGAAGTGGCGGCCGTCGGGCAGATCGCCTTCCTCGATCAGATTGCCGTTGGACAAGAGCACCGGATACGCCGCCTTGTCGGCGCGCAGCGTGACGATGTAGGTGGCCATCACGTCCGGACGGTCGAGGAAGTAGGTGATGCGCCGGAAGCCTTCCGCCTCGCATTGCGTGAAGAAGTTGCCGCTCGACACATAAAGACCGGAGAGCGTCGTGTTCTGCTCCGGATTGCAGATGCTTTCGATGCTCAGTTCGAACGCGTCGCCGGGAAGATCGCCGATCGACAAACCGTTCTCGCTGGTCTGCACGTCCGCGTGCGCTGCGCCGTTGATCGCGGCGCGCACGAACTCCAGTTGCTCGCCGATCAGTTCGAGGCGCGGCGCATGGCCGGGCGCGTCCGGGTTGCGGCGCAGGCGCATGGTGTTCTTCACGACCGTGCGCGACGGCACGAGGTCGAATTCCAGCGCGACCGAATCGATCAGAAAAGCGGGCGGCGTATAGTCCTCGCGGCGAATCACAGCGGACGCGGTCGGTGCGGGCGTGTTGGACATGGCAAGATCATCTCAGTGAGAGTGGCGGCCCGCTCGCTCATGTGCGACAGATGTACGGCACGAACGCGGGCTCCGCAGGTCGAACCATTGTACAAAACGGTTGGCTATCGTGAGTCCGGTGAGTCCGGCGCCGCCGTTCGACGCGCGCCCAAGCGCAGTCAACGAAATGAGGATGGCCATGAACGTCTCGACCCATCGGCTGATGCGCGCCGCCTGCCTGCCCGGCGCGTTGTGGCTCGCGGGCTGCACGACCTACGTCCAGACGCAGGTGACCGCGTTCTCGGACTGGACCGGCAGCGACGCCACGCGCACCTATGCGTTCGCCCGCGGCGACGACCAGCAGAACAGCATCGAGCAGAAGACTTACGAGACGCTCGTCGCGAGCGAACTGGCGAAATACGCGTTCAAGCAGACGCCGGAAGCGGGCGCGCATTATCAGGTGGCGCTCGCGTATTCTGTACGCGGCGACCTCGTGACGGTGCGCAGGCCCGTCTATTACGATCCGTGGCCGTACTATGGCTACTACGGCCGCCCGTTCTGGGGGCCGTGGGGCGGCTTCGGTCCATACGGCCCGTGGGGCCCGACGGGCTATGTGGACCAGAGCTACCCCGTCTATATTCACGCGCTGCAGATCCGCATGACCGAGCGCGCGACCGGACGCGAGGTCTACAAGGTGACAGCGGTCAATTCGACCGACGACGCCTCGCTGTATCGCGCGATGCCGTATCTCGCCCGCAGCGCGCTCGCCGACTTCCCGCTCGGCAACGGCACGGTGCGCACGGTGACGCTGCCGGTGGACAAGAACGGCGGCGTCGGCAACGAGACGGCGGCATCGCTCGATTCGACGGCGAGCGGCGCCGCGCCGGCGCCTGCAACAGCGCCCAAAACCGCGGAGTGACGGTGGCTCGCGGCACGCCGAGACGCGCCAGGACAGGGCATTCGGCCGCGCCGCAATATATGCAGCGGCGGTCAATAAGCGATATATTCGCGGTCATGACAAAACCGTGTCCGCCCCGTCCGAAAGCCGTTCCCGAGCCCGCCACATGGGACGCCCGGCTCGCCCGCCGCCTCGTCACGCCGCTCGTCGGCACGCCCGTCACGCCGAATCATCTGACGACCGTTCGCCTTGCTATCGGGCTCGGCGGCGCGTACTACCTTTCGCTCGGCGAATTCTGGCTGTGCTCGCTCGGCGCGCTTCTGATCGCGCTGTCAAATTTCGTCGATCACACGGATGGCGAGCTTGCGCGCATCAGCGGTCAGTCGAGTAAGATCGGACACTTTTACGACCTTGCGTGCGACGCGCTCGTGACCGTGCTGCTCTTCGCGGGCATCGGTTTTTACGTCGCGGTGCATCATCCTGCGTACGCGACGGCCGCGCAGTGGCTCGGCGGCGTGGCGGGCGTCGCGGTCGCGCTCATTTTCTTCCTGCGCATGCGCATCGAGTCGATGGTCGGCAAGTCCGGCACCAAGCAGGCAACGGTCGCCGGCTTCGAAACCGAAGACGTGCTGTATCTGCTGCCGGTCGTGACGGTGCTGAACGGCATGACGCCGTTCTTGATCGCGGCGGCCATCGGCGCGCCGTTGTTCGCGGTGTTCGTCGCGGTGGACTACCGGCGCGTGACGCGCCGCGTGCGCGCCGAAGCCACCGTACGCGCGAAGGCACAGACGGCACAGACGGCGCACGCCGCGCGCAAGGACGGCAACGATTTTCAGGCGGTGAGATGAGCGATACGGCAACTCCGGTCAACCAGCAACCTCGACACGCACAGGCGGACCACGCGGGCCGCCCGTCGCCACGCGATATCGACGCGACCCTCAACGGGCGCCTAGCCTCCCTGCCCACGCCGAAGCTGCATGCGGACTACGAGAAACAAGGCTCCTTCCTCTATCTCGACGACTTCCTGCCGCGCGACTACACGGAACGGCTGATCTCCGCCGTGCACGACGTGATGCCGGCCGTGAACCGCAACTACCTGCCGGGCCACAAGGCGGGCGGCAGCGTGAGCCGTCATACGCTCGACAAGCTCGCGCCGTTCATCGCGGACCTGTACCGCTCGGAAGCGCTCATCAAGTGGCTGGAGGCGGTGAGCGGCGACAAGCTGCAACTCTCGCCCGAAGACGATCCCCACGCCTACGCGCTCTATTTCTACACGCGCCCCGGCGATCACATCGGCTGGCACTACGACACGTCTTACTACAACGGCCGCCGCTACACCATGCTGCTCGGCGTGATCGACGACTCGTCCTGCCGTCTCGACTACGAACTGCACACGCGCACGCCGAACGCGACGCCGCAGCCCGGCTCGGTGCAGTATCCGCCGGGCGCGCTGGTGTTCTTCGACGGCGACAAGCTCCGGCATCGCGTCACACCGCTCGGCGAAAACGAGATGCGCGTGTCGCTCACGTTCGAGTACGTCACGAACCCGGAGATGCGGCCGTTCCAGCGGTTCATCTCGAACATGAAGGACTCGATCGCGTACTTCGGCTTCAAGCAGGTCTTTCGCCGCAAAGGCGGCAAGAACGGGCCGGCATGAGCCGCGCGGGCACGTTTCTGCTGTCGATCGGCGTGGTGTTGTTCATCGCGCTGCTCGGCTGGCAAGGGTTCGGCTCCGTCGCGTCGACGCTCGCCGCCGCAGGTTGGGGCCTCTTCGCGGTGGCCGCGTTTCACTTCGCGCCGCTCGTGCTCGACGCCGGCGCGATCAGCGTGCTCTTCTCCCGCAACGAACGCGATGTCACCTTGCGCGACGCGCTGCTCGCGCGCTGGGCGGGCGAATCGGTCAATAGCCTGATGCCCGCCGGGCAGATCGGCGGGCCCATGCTGATGGTCCGCCATCTCTCGCAGCGCGGCATGCGCGCGCGCGACGCCGCCGCCGTCATCACCGTCAGCACGACGATGCAGACCGTCGCGCAGCTCCTTTTCGCCCTCGTCGGCGTCGTGCTGTTGACGAGCTACGCGGCGGGCGGCTCGTCGACGGTCGTGTCGATTGCGGTGCTCGCGGTCGTCGGCGTGATCGGCGCGATGATCTTCGGTTTCTACCTCGCGCAGCGGCGCGGTCTCTTCGGCCGCGCGATGCGCTTTGCGTCCGGCATCGCCGCGCGCTTTTCGAAGAAGCGCGACTGGTCGTCGCTCGTCACGCGGGCCGAGGCGGTCGACACGGCGGTTCACGCGCTGTATCTCGAGCGCGGCAAGGTGGCGGCGAGCTTCGGCCTGAGCCTTCTCGGCTGGATCGTCGGCACGGGCGAAGTCTGGATCGTGCTCGATCTGCTCGGGCATCCGGGCGGCTGGACCGAAGCGCTGCTGCTCGAAAGTCTCGGTCAGGCGATTCGCGGCGCGGCGTTCGCCATTCCCGGCTCGCTCGGCGTGCAGGAAGGCGGTTATCTGCTGCTCGCGCGCCTCGTCGGCCTGCCGCCCGAAACGGCGCTGGCGCTCTCGCTCGCCAAGCGCGCCCGCGAGCTCTTGCTCGGCGTGCCGGGCATCGTCTATCTGCATTTCGTTGAAAAAGGCTGGCAGCGCCGTCGTCTTGCGCGCGTGCCGGATATCGACTGATTCACCCTCGAAGGGAACCACAACCATGCGCGCAATTATTCTTGCGGCCGGGATGGGACTGCGTCTTGTTCAGCCCGAAGGCCAGCAAAAGCCGAAATGCCTGCTGCGCTTTGGCGACGCCTCGCTCCTCGAACGCCATCTTCATTATCTGAAGGGCGCGGGCGTCGATGAAATCGTCTTTGTCACCGGCTTCAAGCACGAACAGATCGAGGCCGAACTCGCGTCGATCGACTGGAAGCCGAAAACGGAAATCGTCGTGAACGAGGAATTCACGCTCGGCAGCGTGCTGTCCGTGCATACCGCGCGCGAAGCGATGACGCGCGGCGGCGACGTGCTGCTGATGGACGCCGACGTGCTCTACGACGAGCGCATCATCGAACCGCTGGTCGCGGGCGGCGCCGTGAATCGCCTGCTGATCGACCGTGACTTCGAAGCCGGCGACGAGCCGGTGAAGCTGTGCGTCGAGAACGGCGTGCCGGTGGAACTGCGCAAGCAGGTCGCGGCGGGCCTGAACTACGACACCATCGGCGAATCGGTCGGCTTCTTCCGCTTCGACGAGAAAACGGCCGCGCGTCTCGCCGATATCGTCGCGGATTATGTCGAAACGGGCCGCGCGAAGATGCCGCACGAAGAAGCGGTGCGCGACCTGCTGCTGGAAAAAGCCCACGTGTTCGATATCGCCGATGTGACCGGCGCGCCGTGGATCGAAATCGACTTTCAGAACGACGTGAAGCGCGCAGCCGACGAAGTGCTGCCGCAGTTGCAACCGCTACGTCAGTTTGCAGGAGCCTCCCAACAATGAACGCACCCCGCACCATTCCCGTCGGCTACTCGCGCACCATGCGCCTGCGCGAGATGCTGCAAAGCAGCCGCCTCGAATTCCTGATGGAAGCGCACAACGGCATATCCGCGCGCATCGCGAAGGAAGCCGGTTTCAAGGCGATCTGGGGCTCGGGCCTATCGATCTCCGCGCAGTTCGGCGTGCGCGACAACAACGAAGCGAGCTGGACGCAGGTTGTCGATAACCTCGAATTCATGGCCGACGCGAGCGATCTGCCGATTCTGCTCGACGGCGACACCGGCTACGGCAACTTCAACAACGTGCGCCGGCTCGTGAAGAAGCTGGAGCAGCGCGGGATCGCGGGCGTGTGCATCGAGGACAAGCAGTTCCCGAAGACCAACAGCTTCATCAACGGCGAAGCGCAGCCGCTCGCCGACATCGACGAATTCTGCGGCAAGATCAAGGCCGGCAAGGATTCGCAAAGCGATCCTAACTTTTCGATCGTGGCGCGCGTCGAGGCGCTGATCGCGGGTTGGGGCATGGAGGAGGCGCTCAAGCGCGCCGAGGCGTATCGCCAGGCGGGCGCGGACGCGATCCTGATCCACAGCAAGCTCTCGAAGCCCGACGAAATCCTGACCTTCGCGCGCGAATGGGCCGGGCGCGGTCCGCTCGTGATCGTGCCGACGAAGTACTACAGCACGCCGACCGACGCGTTCCGTCAGGCGGGCATCAGCTGCGTGATCTGGGCGAACCATCTGATTCGCGGCGCCGTTTCGGCGATGCAGGCCATCGCAAAGGAAATCCACGACAGCGAAACGCTCGTCAATGTGGAAGACCGCATTGCGACGGTCAACGAGATTTTCCGCCTGCAAGACGCCGACGAGTACTCCGCAGCGGAGAACATCTATCTGACGGCCGCCAACGAGAAGCGCAGCGCGGTCGTGCTGGCGGCGAGCCGCGGCGCGGGCCTCGAAGCCGTGACGGCGGATCGTCCGAAAGTGATGCTGCCGGTCGCGGGCAAGCCGCTTTTGCGCCATCTCGTCGAGGCGTTCAAGAAGGAAGGCATCAACGACATCACCGTCGTCGGCGGCTACCGTGCCGATGCGATCGATACGTCGGGCGTACGGCTCGTCGTGAATGACAAGCACGCGTCGACGGGCGAACTGGCATCGCTCGCGTGCGCCGCGAAGCACATCACCGGCGACACGGTGCTCTCCTACGGCGACCTGCTGTTCCGCAGCTATATCCTGCGCGATCTCGTCGAATCGCCGAGCGACTTCTGCGTCGTCGTCGATTCGTCGCAGACGCCGCAATCGGGCGCCTCCGCGACCGACTTCGCTTACTGCTCGCAACCGGATGACCGCGCGCTCTTCGGCCAGAAGGTGTGGCTGGAAAGCGTCGTCGGCGCGGGACACGCCCTGACCGAAGGACGCGCGCCGCAGGGCCGCTGGATGGGTCTCATCAATGTGCGCGGCGGCGCGCGTGACCGTCTGCTCGCGGTGCTCGCGCAGCTTCAGGCGCGCCCCGACTTCGATACGCTCGACATGGCCGCGCTGCTGAATGCGCTCGTCGCGGCGGGCGAAAAGATCGAGGTGCAGTACGTGCACGGCCATTGGCGCGGCGTGAACGACCTCGACGATTTCCGCCGCGCGGGCGACTTCGCGCACGGTCAAACGCCGATCGGCTCGGAAGGTCTGGAGAACGCGCGTGATTGAGGCCGCCCAGTTCGTCGAGGCGGCGCGCGCGCGCGGCTTCGACTGGTATGCGGGCGTGCCGTGCTCGTTTCTCACCCCGTTCATCAACTACGTGCTGCAGGACGAATCGCTCCATTACGTATCGGCGGCGAATGAAGGCGATGCCGTCGCGCTGCTCGCGGGCGTGGCGCTTGGCGCGGGAAGCGGCGAGCGCAAACGTCGCGGCATCGCGATGATGCAGAACTCCGGGCTCGGCAACGCGGTGAGCCCGCTGACCTCGCTCACTTGGACGTTCCGGCTGCCGCAGCTTCTAATCGTGACGTGGCGCGGCCAGCCGGGCGTCGCCGACGAGCCGCAGCACGCGCTGATGGGCCCGATCACGCCGCAGATGCTCGACACGATGGAGATACCGTGGGAGCTTTTCCCGACGGAAGCGGACGCCATCGGTCCGGCGCTCGACCGCGCGACCGAATACATGGACCGCACCGGCCGTCCGTATGCGCTCGTGATGCAGAAGGGCAGCGTCGCGCCGTATGAACTGAAGAAGATCGGGCTGTCGGGCGTGCGCTCGACCGAAGCGCACGCGCCGGTCGACCGATTCGAAGGCGAGCGCGTGACGCGTCATGCCGCGCTGGAGCGCGTGATCGCACGCACGCCTAAGGATTCGACGGTCGTGCTGGCCTCGACCGGCTTCTGCGGCCGCGAGCTGTACGCCATCGACGACCGCGAGAACCAGCTGTATCTCGTCGGCTCAATGGGCTGCGTGACGCCGATGGCGCTCGGGCTCGCGCTGTCGCGACCCGATCTGACCGTCGTCGCGCTCGACGGCGACGGCGCCGCGCTCATGCGCATGGGCGCGTTCTCGACGCTCGGCGCCTACGGCCCGGCGAACCTGATCCACCTGTTGCTCGACAACGGCGCGCACGAATCGACCGGCGGACAGGCGACCGTCTCACGCGGCGTCGATTTCGCGTCGATCGCGTCGGCGTGCGGCTACGCGCTCGCGCTCGACGGCGACGACATCGGCGTGATCGACCGCCTCTTCGACGCGCAAGCGCCCGAAGGCGCGCGCTTCGCGCGGCTGTCGATCCGCACCGGCACGCCCGCCGACCTGCCGCGCCCGAAGATCACGCCGGAAGACGTGCGCGCGCGTCTGCAACGACACATCGGAGAACGCTGATGCTGCTGCTCAATCCCGGTCCCGTCACGCTCACCGAACGCGTGCGCAACAGCCTGTTGCAGACAGACTTGTGCCATCGCGAGCCGGAGTTCTTCGACTTGCAGGACGAAGCGAGAACGCGGCTCGTCGCGGCATACGAGCTCGATCCCGCGAAGTGGACGGCGGTGCTGATGACCGGCTCCGGCACGGCTGCCGTCGAAAGCATGATCGCGGGCCTCGTGCCGGAAGGCGGGCGGCTGCTCGTCGTGGAAAACGGCGTGTATGGCGACCGCATCGCGCAGATCGCGGCGCAGTACGGCATCGAGCATGAAGTGCTGAAGTACGAATGGATGCAGGCGCCGGACACCGACGCGATCGTCCGTATGATCGACGAGAAGGCGTTCACGCACGTCGCGATCATTCATCATGAAACGACGACGGGCCGCCTGAATCCGCTCGATGCGCTCTCGCGGGCGTGCGCCGAACGCGGCGTCGGCCTATTGGTCGATGGCGTGAGCAGCTTTGGCGCCGAAGCGATCGACTTCGACGGCGGCGGTATCGTCGCGGTGGCGGCGACGGCGAACAAGTGCCTGCACGGCGTGCCGGGCGCGGCGTTCGTGATCGCGCGGCGCGACGCGCTGGCGAAGGCCGCGAGCCGCACGTACTACCTCGGCATCGCGCGGCTCGCGAAGTTGCAGGACGCGCGCAACACGCCGTTCACGCCGTCGGTGCATGCGTACTACGCGCTCGTCGAGGCGTTGCGCGAGTTCGAGGACGAAGGCGGCTGGCGCAAGCGCCACGCGCGCTATGCGACGCTGGCCGAGCAAGTGCGAGCGGGCTTTGCGGCGCTCGGCATCGAGAGCGCGTTGCCGGCGGACGAGTCGTCGGTCGTGCTGCGCGCGTACCGGCTGCCGGCGGGCATCAGCTACGAAACGCTGCACGATGCGCTGAAGGCCAAGGGCTTCGTGATCTACGCGGGGCAGGGCGGCTTGTCGAAGACCTTGTTCCGCATCTCGACGATGGGCGCGCTCGACGCCAGCGACATGGATCGCCTGATCGCATCCGTCGCGGAACTGCTGCGTTGAGCGTAAGCGTCAGGGGCCTTTGCAGAAGATCGCCGTGATGAAGGGCGCGACGTGGTGTACGTCTGCGTCGCTGCCCGCTGCGTCGACCTTTTCCTTCACGGCGTCATCGCTCGCCCAGACGACCACGCCGTAAGCCGAATCCGCGATCGGCTCACCGTTGCCCTGTTTGAAGATCGGATCGTCCTTCTGGTAGCCGACGACCGCATACACCTTGAATCCGTATGCCGTCAGCGTCGCGCCTTTGACCGCCTTGAACGCGTTGACCGAGTTCGGCTCCACGCGCATCGGCTTCTTCTCGATCAATCCTTCTTGCTGAAGCGGCGCGATGAAGTCGTGCGCGGTGGAGTGGCAGTCGAGTTGCGCTTCGATTGCGCGTGCATGCGACGGCGCGGCCGACATGGCGAGCGCGAGGGATGCGGCTAGGCGAAAGAAAAGCGCGGCGGCCTTCATAACGAATCTTCACGGTGACGGACGAAAGCTTGCACTTTAGCGAGCGCGCAAAATTTGTGCTCGGATCAGCGCTTTCTCGGCATCGCAAAGGGAAACGCCCTTCGTGCGAAGGGCGCTTCTCGAACACTTAAGCCGCCAGTTCCAGCGCCGTCGTCCTGCGCCGCTCGCGCTCGTGCACGCGCTTGCCTGCCGCGTAGGTCTCGAATACGGCGCGGTCATCGCCGAGCAGCGCAAACGCGAACAGCAGTTCTTCGAGCGATTCCACGCGCGCCGTGCGCCGGGCGAGCAGCGGCGTCGCGGCCGGATCGAGCACGACGAAATCTGCTTCGCTGCCGGGCGCGAGCGTGCCGATCTTGTCGTCGAGTTCGAGGACTTGCGCTGCGCCCGTCGTCGCGAGCCAGAACATGCGCGTCGCGCTTAAGTGATGCCCCGTCAGACGCGCGACCTTGTGCGCTTCGTTCATCGTCTGGAGCATCGAAAACGAGGTGCCGCCGCCCACGTCCGTCGCGAGCGCGACCGGCATCTTTGACGCGCCAGCTTTCTCGAAATCGAACAAACCGCTGCCGAGAAACAGGTTCGACGTCGGGCAATGCGACGCCACCGCGCCCGTTTCGGCCATGCGCTGCCGGTCGGTATCGTCGAAATGGATGCAGTGGCCGTACACCGCGCGCCGCCGCAGGAGGCCGTAGTGATCGTAGACGTCCAGATAACTGCGGTGGCCCGGAAACAGGCTCTCGACCCACTTGATCTCGTCGGTGTTCTCGGCGACGTGCGTCTGAATGAACACATCGCGATGTTGCTGCGCGAGCGCGCCGCACGCTTCCAGTTGCGCTTCGGTCGATGTCGGCGCAAAGCGCGGCGTCAGCGCGTAATGCTGTCGTCCGCGGCCATGCCAGCGCGCGATGAGCTCGGCGCTGTCGTCGTAGCCGGATTGCGCCGTGTCGCGCAGAAACTCGGGGCAGTTGCGATCCATCAGCACCTTGCCCGCCACCATGCGCAGATTGCGCGCCTCGCTTTCGGTGAAGAACGCATCGGCGGATTGCTTGTGTACCGTGCAGTAGACGAGCGCCGTCGTCGTGCCGCACGCGAGCAGTTCGTCGAGGAAAAAGCTCGCCGTCTCGCGCGCGACGGCTGGATTCTCGAAGCCGCGCTCGGTCGGAAACGTATACGTGTTGAGCCACGGCAACAGACCCGCCGCGGGCGACGCGATCATGTCCGTCTGCGGAAAGTGGATATGCGAGTCGATGAAGCCCGGCACGATCAGCTTGTCGCGCATGGTGTGCACGGTCGCGTCCGCGCCGAGCGTGTCGCGCAGCGACGCATACGCGCCCGCCGCGACCACTTTGCCGTCCTCGACGATCAACAGGCCGTCCGCCTCGTACACCGCGCCGTCGGCGGCGAGCGCGGGGTCTTCGCGGAAGGTGAGCAACTGGGCGCGGTAGGCGGTCTGAGTCATGGTGCAACGTCTCCGATTTCTAGTGATGTCTACAACTGCGAAAGCAATACGAGCGAGAAGGCCGCGATGATCCACATCGCCGGCTTGATCTCGTTGAAGCGCCCGGTCGCCGACTTCAGCACGACGAACGCGAGAAAGCCGTAGGCGACGCCGTCGGTGATCGAGTAGGTCAGCGGAATCAGGATCATCGCGAGGAACGCGGGAATGGCTTCATCGAAGCGATGCCATTCGATCTGCGTGATCGCTTCCATCATGAACACGCCGACGAGCACGAGCGCCGGCGCGGTCGCGATTGCCGGAACGAGCGACAGGAGCGGCGAGAGAAACAGGAACGGCAGAAAGCACAGGCCCGCGACGACGGCGACGAGTCCGGTGCGCCCGCCCGCCGAAATGCCCGCCGCCGATTCGATATACGCGTTCGCCGGACTCGTGCCGAGCGGCGCGGAAACGAGCGCGGAAAAGGCGTCGACCATCATCGACTGGCGGATGTTGCGCGGGTTGCCGTTCGCGTCGAACAGCTTGCCGGCCTCCGAGATCGCCATGAACGTGGAAAGCGCGTCGAAGAACGACGTGAAGAGCATCACGAAGATGAACGGCCAGTAGACCACCTTGAGCGCGCCCGTCAGGTCCAGTTGCCAGATGCCCGAGAAGTCCGGCGCGGCGAAGAGGCCGTTCCAGTTCACGAGCGTTTTCGTGGCGATGGCGGCGGGCCAGTACGCGGTGCCGTCGCCCCAGACGCGGCCGATGGGAATGGCGATGATCGTCGTGAACACGATGCCGAGCATCAGCGCGCCGGTCACCTTGCGCGCGACGAGAATCGTCGTGACGGCAAGGCCGATCAGGAACGTGATGACCACCGGATTGAGCGAGGCCGAATGCACGATCGTCACCGGATCGCCGACGACGAACTTCGCGTTCACGAGCCCGATCAGGCTGATGAACAAGCCGATGCCGCACGACACCGCGTGGCGCAGGTTCGCGGGAATCGCATCGACAACGAGCTTGCGCGCGTTGAACACCGCGAGCACCGCGAAGATCACGCCGGCCCAGAACACGCAGCCGAGCGCGGTTTGCCACGGCATCTTGCCGCCGTGGACCATCACGAAGGCGAAGAGCGCGTTCATGCCCATGCCCGGCGCGACGAGCACGGGGTTGCGCGCGTAGAGGCCCATCGCGCAGCTGCCGAGAAAGCTGACGATGACCGTTGCCGTCAACGCCGCCGGAAACGGCACGCCGGCCTGCGAAAGAATGCCGGGATTGACGACGATGATGTACATCGCCGTGAGAAACGTCGTGATGCCCGCGACGATCTCGGTCTTCGTGCGCGAGCCGGCCGCGCGAATGCCGAAGAATCGTTCGAGGGCGGTGGTGTCGCGTTGGGTTGTTGCTGTGGTATCCATCTTTATTGCGTTTAGTACGGTTAGTGCTTGGCTTTACTGCTTCCAGTACGCGTCGAGGCGCGCGACCATCGCGGCGCGTTCCTCGTCGGTGACGAACGAGGCTTCCAGGCTGTTCTTCAGCAGCGTGTAGACCTCCTTGTCGGAGAGCTTCAGCGCATCGACGATGGCGAAGTAGTTCGCGTTGACGTAGCCGCCGAAGTACGCGGGATCGTCCGAATTGATCATCACCGCGACGCCCTGATCCAGCAGGTCTTTCAGCGTGTGCTTGGTCATGTCGTCGAACACGCAGAGCTTGATGTTCGAGAGCGGGCACACGGTCAGCGCGATGCGCGCATCCGCGAGACGCGCGACGAGCGCCGCGTCTTCGATGCTGCGCACGCCGTGATCGACGCGATCCACCTTGAGCACATCCAGCGCCTCGTAGACATACGCGGGCGGCCCTTCCTCGCCCGCATGCGCGACGAGCTTCAGCCCGCGCTCCCGCGCCTTCGCGAAGACGCGTTCGAATTTCGACGGCGGATGCCCGCGTTCCGACGAATCCAGCCCGACACCGATCAGCCGATGCGCGTACTGGTCGAAGAGCGGCAGCGCGCTTTCGTACGTGGCGAGCGCGTCTTCCTCGGAAAGATGACGCAGGAAGCACAGAATCAGCTTCGACGTGAGGCCGCGTTTCTCGCCTTCGGCGAGCGCGCGCTCGATGCCCGCGACGACCGTCTCAATAGCGACGCCGCGCTCCGTATGCGTTTGCGGATCGAAGAAGATCTCCGCGTGCGTGACGTGGTCGGCGAGCGCGCGCTCGACGTAGGCCATCGTCATGTCGTAGAAATCGGCCTCATGCAGCAGGACGCTCGCGCCCGCGTAGTAGATGTCGAGGAACGACTGCAAGTCGGTGAACGCGTACGCGGCGCGCAGCGCGTCGATGGAGTCGTACGCGAGCTTCACGCCGTTCCTTTCGGCAAGCGCGAAGATCAGTTCGGGCTCCAGCGATCCTTCGATGTGAATGTGCAGTTCCGCCTTCGGCGCGCGCGCGATCTTGTCGGCGAGTGTGGGATTCATGGGCTTGGGGTTCTTATGTCGATGCCTAGGGGCTTCCGCTCGGGGTCAAGCGGTCTGTTGCGACGACGCGGAAAGCTCGGCACGCGCTTCCACGGCCTGCAGCAGCTGGGCGGCTGCTGCGACGGCGATCACTTCGGGGGCCTTATCGACGATGCCGTCGATGCCGATCGGACACACCATCCTCGCAATACGCGCCGGGTCGATGCCGCGCGCCGCGAGCCGGTGCTCGAACTGCCGGCGCTTCGTGTGCGAGCCGATCATGCCGAAGAACGCGAAGTCGCCGCGCGCGAGAATGCGTTCGGCCAGCACGAGATCCACCGCATGGTTGTGCGTCATGACGATGAAGTACGTGCCGGCCGGCGCGTTGTCGACGGCTTCGTCGGGCGCGTCGTTCGGCTCGATCGTCACGTTGTCCGGCACGAACTGCGCGGCCGGGAACGCGGCGTCGCGCTCGTCGACCCATCGCACGTGACAGGGCAGCGTGGCGAGCACGCGCACGAGCGCCGCGCCCACGTGACCCGCGCCGAACAGCACCACCTGAAAGTCGCGCGGCGCGATGGTTTCGGTGAGCAGCGCGCCGCTCTCGTCGAAGCCGGCGCCGTCCCACAACAGGCAGTCGGCGGTGTCGGCGCCCGGCTCGGGATCGGACAGCATCACGGCGTCGGGCATCGGCGCGAAGGAGACGCTGCGCACCGTCGAAAGCCCGGCCGCCGTGCGTTTGGCGAGCGAAGTCACCCAGTTCAGGTCCGATACGTCGAGCCGCTCGAACGCGAGCACGACCGCGCCGCCGCAGCACTGGCCGAGGCTCGGACCGAGCGCGAAACGTTCGAGCCGGCGCATGCGCGGGCTGCGCATGCCGTCCTTCAGCACTTGCCGGGCGGTTTCAATCGCCTTCCATTCGAGATGGCCGCCGCCGATGGTGTAGCGGGCGTCCTCGCGCGTGACGATCATCTTCGTGCCCGGCTCGCGCGGCGCGGAGCCTTCGACACGCGCGACCGTCACGAGCACGACGGCGTCGCCGTGCGCGAGCAGGTGTTGCAGGTCGTTCAGCCAAACTTGCATGGATGAGGCTCCGGGAGAGAATCGGGTTATTGCGTCGTCGCAGGCGCTAGTTTACCGGGGCGGCGGCCTCCGCCTCGGCGGGGACGGAAGCGAGCGCATCGAGAATCGCTTCGGGCGTGGCGGGCGCGCGCAGTTTCGGCGCGTTCGGCGCGTCGGGCGAAGCGCCCGCGATGGCCGCGCGGATCGCGAGCAGCACCGAAAACGCGAGCAACAGCGGCGGCTCGCCGACCGCCTTCGAGCGGAAGATGGTCGGCTCGACGTTCTCGTTGCCCGCGCCGCGAAAGAGCGCGACGTGGAACGCGGCGGGCGTGTCGTTGACGGCGGGAATCTTGTAGGTGGAAGGCGCGTGCGTCATCAGGCGTCCGTCGCGGTTCCACCACAGTTCCTCCGTCGTGAGCCAGCCCATGCCCTGAACGAAGCCGCCTTCCACTTGTCCCAAATCGATGGCCGGATTGATCGAGCGCCCCGCGTCGTGAAGCACGTCGGCGCGTAGCAGCTTCCATTCGCCGGTGAGCGTATCGACGACGACTTCCGACACCGCCGCGCCGTACGCGAAGTAGTAGAACGGATGACCGGTCAGCGTCTTCGCGTCCCAATGAACCTTGGGCGTGGCGTAGAAGCCGTCGGACCACAACTGCACGCGCGCCAGATACGCGGCCGCGACCAGTTGATCGAAGGGCATCTGCCCGCCGTTCGCCTCGACCACGCCGCCGTGAAAGCGCACGTCCGCGGCTGCGCCGCCGAGCTGCTTCGCGGCCAGTTCCGCGAGGCGCGTGCGGATGGTCAGCGCCGCCGCTTCCGCCGCCTTGCCGTTCAGATCGCTTCCGGTGGATGCCGCCGTCGCCGACGTATTCGCGACCTTCGACGTATCGGTGGCCGTCACCCGCACGCGCGCCAGGCCGATGCCGAGCACGCTCGCCACCACTTGCGCGACCTTCGTGTTGAGCCCCTGGCCCATTTCCGTGCCGCCATGATTGACGAGCACCGAGCCGTCCTTGTAGACGTGCACGAGCGCGCCGGCCTGATTCAGAAACGGCACGTTGAACGAGATGCCGAACTTGACCGGCGTGAACGCGATGCCGCGCTTTAGCACGTCGTTCGTCGCGTTGAACGCGGCAATCGCTTGGCGGCGCGCGTGGTAATCGCTGGACGCGATCAATTCGTCGGTGAGCGGCGCGAGCACGTTGTCCGCGACGGTCTGGCCGTACGGCGTGACGTCGCGCTCGTCGATGCCGTAGTAGTTCGCGCGCCGCACATCGAGCGGATCGCGCTTGAGCCGATGCGCGATTTCATCGAGCATCACTTCCATCACGAGCGCGCCTTGCGGGCCGCCGAAGCCGCGAAACGCCGTGTTCGACTGCGTGTTGGTCTTGCAGCAGAACGCGCGGATATCGACATCGCTCAGGAAATACGCGTTGTCGAAGTGGCACACGGCGCGCGTCGCGACCGCGCCCGACAAGTCCGCCGAATAGCCGGCCCGCAGCGCAATCTCGACGCGCGCGCCGACGATACGGCCGTCGTCGTCGAAGCCGGCTTCGTATTCGTAGACCGCGTCGTGGCGCTTGCCGGTGATCATGAAGTCGTCGTCGCGATCGGCGCGCAGCTTCACCGGGCGCTTGAGCACATGGGCGGCGAGCGCCGCGACGCACGCAAAGAGCGCGGATTGCGATTCCTTGCCGCCGAAGCCGCCGCCCATGCGCCGGCATTCGCACACGACCGCGTGCGTCGGCCAGTCGAGCATGTGCGCGACGACCTGCTGCATTTCGCTCGGATGCTGCGTCGAGCTGTAGACGAGCATGCCGTCCGATTCCTTCGGCACGGCATACGCCACCTGGCCTTCGAGATAGAACTGCTCCTGCCCGCCGACCTCGAATTCCCCAGCAATTCGATGCTTCGCCCCCGCGATGCGCGCTTCCGGATCGCCGCGTTTCAGATGCAGCGGCGGCAGCACGAACTGCTTGCGCGCCTTGGCTTCGCGCGGCGTCAGGACGGCTTCGAGCGGCTCGTAGCGCACCACGTCGTCGCTTTTGGCGAGCGCGGCGGCGCGGCGCGCCAGATCGTGCGTCTCTGCGATCACCGCGAACACCGGCTGCCCGAGGTACTGCACTTCGTCGGCGGCGAGGATCGGGTCGTCGTGCAGCACCGGGCCGCAGTTGTTCTCGCCGCGAATGTCGGCGGCGGTCAGAACCGCGACGACGCCGGGCGCGGCACGCACAGCGTCCAGATTCATCGAGACGATGCGCGCGTGTGCGTATCGCGACAGGCCGAGCGCCGCGTGCAGGGTGCCGCGCAATTCGCGGATGTCGTCGGTGTAGACCGCCTCGCCGCTCACATGCAGCGCCGCCGATTCGTGCGGCAGCGCGGCGCCCGCGGCGTCGACGTCCACGTTGGCGGGACGGGCGGCGGCATCCAGTGCGATCGGTTCGCTGGCCTTGTTCATGGCTGCTCCTCGGAGATCGACGCATGCGCGGCGTAGGCGAACGCGTTCACTTGGGCCAGCGCGAGCGGCGCGTCGGCGCGCGTCTCCAGATGGAAGCGCCGCAGCAGGTTGCGCGCCACCTTCGCCCGATACGCGCTCGATGCGCGCATGTCGGTGAGCGGCTGGAAGTCGGCATCGAGCGCGTTCATGGCGGCGCGCACGGTGTCGTCGCTCCATTGCGCGCCGATCAGCGCCGCTTCGACCTGAGCCGCGCGTTTGGGCGTCGCCGCCATGCCGCCGAATGCAATCCGCGCGCTCGTCACGCGATGGCTGTCGTCCAGCCGGATCGCGAAAGCGCCGCAGACGGCGGAGATGTCCTGATCGTAGCGCTTCGCCACCTTGTACGTCCGGAACCGCAAGTCCGCGGCAGGGCGCGGCACGCGGATGGCCGCGATGAATTCGCCCGGCTGAAGCGCGGTCTTCTGATACGCGAGGTAGAACGCGTCGAGCGGCATCGTGCGCGTTTTGTCGGCGTGTTGCAGCACGAGTTCGGCGTCGAGCGCGATGAGCGCGGGCATCGAATCGCCGATCGGCGAGCCGTTCGCGATGTTGCCGCCGAGCGTGCCGGCATTGCGGATCGGGCGCGACGCGAAGCGCGTCCAGAGTTCGGCGAGTTCGGGGTAATCGGCGGTAAGCGCGGCATACGCATCTTCGAGCGATGCCGCCGCGCCGATCGTCAGCGTCTGCGCGTCGCGCTCGATGCGCTTCAGTTCCTCGACATTGCCGATAAACAGAATGTCGCCGAGATCGCGAAACTGCTTGGTGATCCACAGGCCGATATCCGTGCTGCCCGCGAGCAGACGCGCGTCCGGGTTCGCTGCCCTAAGGCTGGCGAATTCGGCGCGCGTGACGGGCGCATGAAATGCCGGGGTGCCGAAGGCTTCGCCGCGCGCGTCGGGCGCGCGGTATTCGAACGTCTGCGTGCGGCGCAGGCCGGCGAGCGCGTCGCGGATCGCATCGCGGTCGAAAGCGGGCGGCGGATAGTCGAACATGCGCTCGGCGGCATCGATGATCGGCCGGTAACCGGTGCAGCGGCACAGATTGCCCGAGATGGCGGCGGCGATTTCGTCGCGCGACGGCGGGCCGGCATCGCGAGGATGGGCGTGATACAGCGCCCACAGCGACATGACGAAGCCCGGCGTGCAGAAGCCGCATTGCGAGCCGTGACAATCGACGAGCGCCTGTTGCACAGGATGCAGCGCGCCGTCGGCGCCGCGCAGGTCTTCGACGGTGAACAGCGCGCGCGAATCGAGCGTCGGCAGAAGCTGGATGCACGCGTTGACGGCCTTGAGCGCGAGCTCGCCCGCTGAATCGAGTTCGCCGACGACCACGGTGCACGCGCCGCAATCGCCTTCGGCGCAGCCTTCTTTCGTGCCGGTGCAGTCGTTCGCGCGCAGATGCTGAAGCACGGTGCGCGTGGCGGGCGCATCGGCGATGTCGCGGACGGCGCCGCGGTGCAGAAAGCGGATGGTGTGCGTTGTCATGAGCCGGGCAGGGACATTGCGGACCAGGCGCGCGTTACGCGGTTTCCGCCTGCATCCCGAAATTCCGGCATGTCACGCGGACTGCGCGCACGTAGATCGCCATCCAGCCTCGACCATAGCACCGCAATATCCCAAAAATATTTTTGGCATCGTATTCAGATTATGCGGAAGGGGTGATGCGGGGAAGTGAAATGCGAGAGAAACGCAAGACGCGCGGGACGTGAATGCCCGCGCCGAAGGCAATCAAAGCGCCGCCGCCCGCGTTTTGCGCCTCGACCGGAGGCTCAACGCAACCAGCGCGAAGATGATGGCGAACGCGACCAGCGACCACTGCGGCAGCGTGAGCCCGAAAATCGGCGGATAAGCCGTCTCACAAAGCCCCGCCACCTTGAAGACTTGCGGCAGCCAGCGCGCGGGAGGCAGGCTGTCGACGACGGGTTGCAACGCGTCGAAGCCGCAGCTAAAGCCGGGATTCGCCTGAATGTAGACGTGCCGCGCGGCCGTGGCCAGCCCGCCGAGCGCCGAAAGCGCGACGAGCGCCTCCAGCAGCGCGACGCCGCGCCAGCCGTTGAAGCCCGCGCCGAGAAACGCGAAGACGGCGATCAGCACGAAGAAGTAGCGCTGGATAATGCACAGCGGACACGGGTCTTCGCCACGGAAGAACTGCAGATACAGCGCCCCGGCGACGAGCCCGAGACATACGAAGCCCAGCAGCGTCAAGAGCCGCCGCTCGCGGCGCAGCGCGCGGTCGTCCTCGTGCATCGTGAATTGATGTAGATGGTTGTTCATTATTTCGCAACGTTTCGAGAAGGAAGCACCTGACCGGGCGGGCATCCCGCAGGAATTCTAGCGCGATCGCCCGGTGCGAAACACAGCCGCGTTTTCGTGAACGATGCGGCGTGTCAGCGCGTCGTCTCCAGCACGGCTTCGACCGCGCGGCCGATGGACAGCAGCGTGTCGTCGGCGTTCGGCGCGCCCGCGAGCATGAGGCCGACCGGCGCCTCGCCGCGCCGATGACACGGCAGCGACAGCGCGCAGGCATCGAGAAAATTGAAGGTCGTCGGATTGCGCAGCACGATCGCATTGGTGCGCGCGAAGCGGTCGTCGTCGGCTTCTAGGTCCGCGATGCGCGGCGGCAGCACGGGCACCGTCGGGCAGAGGATGGCGTCGAAGCGTTGCCAGAGCGTCGTGCGCGCGGCCTCGATCATGGCGGCGCGCGCCTCGCACAGTTCGATGTAGTCCGCGGCGCTCGCGGTTTCCGCGCGCATCAGACGCGCGAGCACGCGCGGATCGTATTCGCTCGCGTGCTCGGCAATCAGCTTGCGATGCCACGCGTACGCTTCGATCGCCACCAAGCCGAAGCGGTTGATTTCCGGCAGACGGTCGAGCGGCGCGAAGCGCACGTCTTCCACCAGCGCGCCCGCGGCGGCGAGATGATCGACCGCCGCCTGCACGGCCTGCGCGACAGGCGCTTCCACGCCGTCCGTCACGTAATTCGTGAGCACGCCGAGGCGCACGCCGTCGAGCGGGCGCGTGGCGGGCACATCCGGCTCGCGCCCCGCGAGAATGCGGTCGACGAGCGCGCAACACGCGACCGTCGCGCCGATCGGCCCGAACGAATCGAGCGTCCTGGAAAGCGGCACGCCGCCGTGCTTCGGAATGCGGCTCGCGGTCGGCTTGAAGCCGGTGAGGCCGCAGAACGCGGCGGGAATGCGCAGCGAGCCGCCCGTATCGGTGCCGAGCGCGACGGCGGCCATGCCGTCCGCGACGGATGCCGCCGCGCCCGACGACGATCCGCCCGCGATGCGCGCGTCGTCCGGCAAGTTCGCGCGGTACGGCGAGCGGGGCGTGCCGTAGTGCGGATTGAGCCCGAGCCCCGAAAACGCGAACTCGCTCATGTTCGTGCGTCCGACGATCACCGCGCCCGCGCGGCGCAGGCGCGCCACCGTGACGGCGTCGGCGCGGGCCGGCTCGGCGTTCGCGAGCACGCGCGATCCGGCGCGCGTCACCTGACCTTCGACATCGAAGAGATCTTTCACGGACACCGGAATGCCCGCGAGCGGTGAGAGCACCGTCCCCGCGCGGCGCAGCGCGTCGTGCGCGTCGGCGGCGGCGCGGGCGTGTTCGGCATCGACCTGAAGGAACACGGTCGAGCCTTGGCCGTTGGGATCGGCGATCCGTTCCAGCGCGGTCTCGACGAGCGCGCGGCTCGTCGTGCGGCCGCACTTCAGTTCTGCGGCGAGAAGGGCTAGCGGGGGGAACTGCGGCGAAGTGGTCGGCATGGCATCGAGCAGTGGCGTTGCCGGCGGCGGCGCAGGCGAAGCGTGCGGCGGGCTTCGTTGATCGTGCCGGCGGCGGTCCGATGCGGGCGGCGGCGCGACGCATCGGCGGTGAAAGGGCGGGCGGTCGTGGCGAAGTGAAGCCGGACGCCCAGGGTGGCTGTCATTCTAAGCCAGCGCAGTAAGAAATACGCGAGCTCGCGATGAGTCGTGTGTTTAGATCGTCCGCGAGAAGCGGCGGAGGCTGGCCTGTCCCAGATAGCGGTCGAACACCGACGCGACGTTGCGCACGAGCATGCGTCCGGCCGGCAGCACGCGAATGGCGTCCGGCGTGATGTCGATGAGGCCGTCGTCGGCCATCGGCGCCAGGCGCGCGAGTTCGGCCGCGAAGGCGTCGCCGAAGACGATGCCGTGTTCCCGCTCGACGTCCGCAAACCGCAGCACGCCGCCGCACATGAGCCACATGATGACGTCGCGGCGCAAGAGATCGTCGGCGGAGAGACGCACGCCGCGCTGAATGGCGAAGCGGCCCGCGTCGATGGCGGCTGCGTAGTCCGCAAGATCGCGCGCGTTTTGCGCATAGACGTCGCCGACCTTGCCGATGGACGATGCGCCGATGCCGACAAGATCGCAGTCCGCATGCGTGCTGTAGCCCTGAAAATTGCGCTGGAGCGTGCCGGCCTCAAAGGCGCGGGCGAGTTCGTCGCCGGGCAGCGCGAAATGGTCCATGCCGATGTAGACGTAGCCCGCATCGCTCATCCGCTCGATCACGCGCTTCAGAATGGCGAGCCGCACGGCGGCCGAAGGCAGCGCCGCTTCGTCGATCTGACGCTGCATCTTGAAGAGCGCGGGCATGTGCGCATAGCCGAACACGGAGACGCGGTCCGGCGCGAGCGCGATGATCGCGTCGAGCGTCCGCGTGAAGCTCTCGACGCTCTGATGCGGCAAGCCGTAGATGAGATCGACGCTCACCGACTCGAAGCCGTGCTCGCGCGCCGCGCGCATTACGTCCTCGGTCGTCGCGCGCGGCTGGATGCGGTTGACGGCCCGCTGCACGCGCTCGTCGAAGTCCTGCACGCCGAGGCTCAACCGGTTGAAGCCGAGTTCGCGCAGCACCGCGATGGTTTCGGCGGACGCTTCGCGCGGATCGACTTCGATCGAATATTCGGCGCGCGCATCGGGCACGAGGTTGAAATGCTCGGCGGTGGCGGCCATGAGCTCGGCCATCTCGTCGTGCGAGAGGAATGTCGGCGTGCCGCCGCCCCAGTGGAGCTGCGTGACGGGGCGGCGCGTATCGAAGCACGCGGCCTGCATCGCGAGTTCGCGCTTCATGCGGTCGAGATACGGGCGGGCGTGCGCGCGATTCTTCGTGGCGACCTTGTTGCAGCCGCAATAGAAGCAGACGGTGTCGCAGAACGGAATGTGGAAGTACAGCGACAGATCCGCCGATGCGCCGCCTCGGCTTGCGGCTTCGAAGTAGTGCGCGGGATCGAACGATTCCGTGAACTGGACGGCCGTGGGGTAGGACGTGTACCGCGGGCCGTGCGCGTCGTAGCGCGCGAGCAGGTCCGGGCGAAAGATGGTGTCGGCGAGAGTCATGGGCAGCCTTCGAGTTGCGGCGATCTTACGCGGGCGCGTGCGCGCGCGCCTTGCGTGATAACGTCGCAGCCGCTTTGGCTTGGCATGGGAGAATGGAGGATCGTCCGCTGTCTCGTTTTTGCCATGTCAATTGCGTCCTCGTCCCCTCATGCCTGCCGCGAACGATGCGGCGCGTGCTGCATCGCGCCGTCCATCACGAGCGCCATTCCGGGCATGCCCAACGGCAAGCCCGCGGGCGAGCGGTGCGTCCAGCTCGACGATGACCTGCGCTGTCAGATCTTCGGCGATCCGCGCCGGCCCGCGTGCTGCGGCGGCCTGCAGCCGTCGGCCGAAATGTGCGGCGAGACGCGCGAGCACGCCGTTCAATGGCTCACGCGGCTCGAAATCGACACGCAACCGCAATGAACTTCGTTTGTCCAAGCACCGTCACGACATCCAGTAGAGGAGATTCCCGCATGCCACGACCCGTCGCGCCGCTCAGGCGCCGGTTGCTGCTGGGCGCGCTCGCCGCGTGGCCGGCAATCGCGCTCCTATCGACGGCGCATGCCGCATCCATCTTTCCGTTTATTCCGGATCACTACACATTTTCGCAAAAGCAGGTTCAGGAAGCGGTCGCGCGCAAGTTTCCGCTGGAACGCACCGCGCGGCAGATTTTCGATGTCGTGCTGAGCAATCCTGTGGTCGGCATGGCGGCGGACCGCAATCGCGTGACGGTGCGCGTGGATGCGCGGCTGTCCACGCCTTTCATGCCGAACCCGGTGAACGGCGCGTTCACCTTGTCGACGCAACTGGCCTACGACGCCCCGAGCCGCTCGGTCGTGCTCGTCTCGCCAACGGTTGACGACTCGCAGCTAACCGGCGACGCTGCCCAGTACAACCAACAAATCGCGGCGGCCGGCGCGCTGCTCGCCGCGCAATTGCTCGACCGCTATCCGATCTACACGTTCAAGCCGGAAGAGCTGCAATTTGCGGGCGTGTCTTACGAACCCGGTACAATCACAGTCCTTACAAACGGCATACGCGTTCAGATTGTCGAGAAGTGATTCGAAATCTCGGCGCGCAGTGCTCCACACCTGCAGCAAAAAAGCGAACAAGGGCTGACGGATGGACTGGATTCTGATGGTGAAGGCGCTCGTGCTGGGCGTCGTGGAAGGCTTGACGGAGTTTCTGCCGGTGTCGAGCACGGGGCACTTGATCGTCGCGGGCAGTCTGCTCAATTTCACCGACGCGCAAGCCAAGACGTTCGACGTCGTCATTCAGTTCGGCGCGATTCTCGCGATCTGCTGGGAATATCGCGGCAAGATCGGCTCCGTGGTGGGCGGCCTCGGCAGCCGTCCGGACGCGCGGCGGTTTGCAATCAACGTCATCATCGCGACGATTCCGGCCATCGTCCTGGGCCTCTTGCTCGAAAAGAAGATCAAGTCGGTACTGTTCTCGCCGGTGCCGGTGTCGGTCGCGCTGATCGTCGGCGGGATCGTCATTCTGTGGGCGGAGGCGCGTCAGCGCGATCGCGGGACGCCGCCACGCGTGCATTCGGTCGATGACCTCTCGTACGCCGATGCGCTGAAGGTCGGTCTCGCGCAATGTCTCGCGCTGATTCCCGGCACTTCGCGTTCGGGCGCGACGATCATCGGCGGCATGCTGTTCGGGCTGGAGCGCCGCGCGGCCACCGAATTCTCGTTCTTCCTCGCCATTCCGATCATCTTCGGCGCGACGCTCTACGAGATGGCCAAGTACTGGCGCGCGCTCACCGTGAACGATCTCGGGCTCTTTGCCGTCGGGCTCGTATCGGCGTTCGTGAGCGCCTTCATCTGCGTGCGCTGGCTGCTCCGTTACGTCGCCTCGCACGATTTCACGGCGTTCGCGTGGTATCGCATCGGCTTCGGGCTGCTGATTCTGATCGTCGGCTATAGCGGCGGGTTGAGCTGGGCGGACTGATCCGGCTTGCTTGCCGCACAAATGACAACGCCACGGCTAGCCGTGGCGTTGTCGTTTTCACCGCGACTTACTTGCGGCGAAACAGCAGATCCCAGACGCCGTGTCCGAGCCGCAAGCCGCGGCGCTCGAACTTCGTCACCGGCCGGTAATCCGGACGCGGCGCGTAGCCGTCCGCCGTATTTTCGAGCGTCGGTTCCGCCGAAAGCACGTCGAGCATCTGCTCCGCGTAGTTCTGCCAGTCGGTCGCGAGATGCAGGTAGCCGCCCGGCTTCACGCGCGAGCTCAGGAGCGAGACGAACTTCGGCTGAATGAGCCGGCGCTTGTGATGCCGCGCCTTGTGCCACGGATCGGGAAAGTAGATGTGCACGCCGTCGAGGCTCGCGGGAGCGATCATGTGTTCGAGCACCTCGACCGCGTCGTGCTGGAGGATGCGGATGTTGCCGAGCTGCTGCTCGCCGATCAGCTTCAACAGCGCGCCGACGCCCGGCTCATGCACTTCCACGCCGATGAAGTCGTCGCCGGGGCGCGCGGCCGCGATTTCCGCCGTCGTCGCGCCCATGCCGAAACCGATTTCCAGCACGCGCGGCGCCTGCCGGCCGAAGAGGGCGTCCCAGTCCGCGAGTTCCGGCGCGTACGGCACCACGAAACGCGGACCCAGTTCGTCCATCGCGCGTTGCTGCCCCGGCGAAACGCGGCCCGCGCGCGTCACGAAACTGCGAATGCGCCGATGATGCAGCGGCTGCGATGCCGCACTCTCGGTGCGCTCACCGGCGGCATGCACGTCGTCGTCGTGGGGATCGTGGGATTGGTCGTTCATGGCGGGATCGGAAGGCGAAGAAGCGTCGCGCGGAAACTAAAAAGCCGCCTCGCTGTATGGAAGGCGGCTTTCGCTTATTTGCTGCTTGTTTGCTGCTTGTGTGTTGCTCGTGAATCTGGAGCGGGCGATGGGAATCGAACCCACGTCAGTAGCTTGGGAAGCTACGGTAATAGCCATTATACGACGCCCGCGTGAGCCGACTATTGTAAGCGCAACGCGCGCCGCCGCGCAATCGCGGGCGGCGCGGCCTCACTCAGATGCCGAAGAGCGTCATCGAGACCGCGACGCGCGTCACCACCATCAGCAGCACCTGCACGATCACGAAAAGCAGGATCGGCGACAAATCGATGCCGCCCAAGCGCGGCAAGATGCGGCGCAGCGGATCGAGAAACGGCGCGGTGATCTGATAGAGCAGCGGCATGGCCGGCGACTGCGGATTCAGCCACGAAAGCAGCGCCATCAGAATCGTCATCCAGATGATGAGGTTGAGCGCCCACTTGACGACTGTCAGCACCGCGACGAGCAGGAGCATCGGCAGCATGACCGTCGGGTCGACACCGGCGAGATAGACCATCAACGTCACATAGACGAGCGCCGCGATATAGGCGGCGACAATGCTGGCCCAATCAATCTTGCCGCCCGGCAGAATCTTGCGCAGCGGCAGCACGATCCAGTTGGTCGCCTGCATGACGGCATTGGAAACCGGGTTGTACGGCGGCATGCGCACGACCTGCATCCACGCGCGCAGGAGCAGCGCCGCGCCGAACAGAGTGAAGACGGTATTGAGCAGAAAACGGGCGATATCGCCGAACATCTCGGGTCCTCTGGAAAACGTGCGCGGTGAGAAGGCCGCGCCGGGGTCAGGAAAAGCGAAGGAACAGACGACGCTGGCAGCCGCTAAGACGGCCGCCGGGACTGAGGCTGGCTTGGCGCCGCGAACGCGCACGCTGCGTCGCGCGAGTCGTAGTGAGTGACCTTGATCATTGTTCGTTCTCTGGACTGGATGTCATGTGAAGTCGTCGCGCTCGGGCCGGAGCCCGCGAACGCCGCGATTTCTTTCTCTTGCGAGCGAATGGCGCCTTGCATTCCCCGCCCACCGTCAATGCCGGTGGGGCGCCGGACGTCACCTTAACATGGCTGCGGGGCGGCTTGGGCGCGTTGTCGAACCACGACGAGCGTTTCCTCTCACAGTCGACTGAAAGCCGATCGCAAGCATAGCGCATGCTCGCGCGCATTGCCGCAAACCCTGATGTTGCCGCCGCACGACGCTTGCGCGAGCGCGTTTCACGCAAAGATGGCAGGATAGGATGACAGAAAACGATTGAATCAGACGCCGTTACGGATCTTTCGGCATTGCGCCGTTTAATCGATGGCATGTTTTCTGCTGATTATGTGGTTCACCGCACGCGGTTAGCGTGTTTTAGTTCTTTTGCGAACATTGATGAACGAACCGGGCGCGAATACTAAAGACAAGAGTGATTAACGGAAAGGCATCGCTTTTAAGCGGCTGCTTTTCTCGACGTTTTCAAAACGCTACGTTCGGAGGTCGCATGAGCATTTTCTCTTATCGAAAGCATCTGCGTTTCTTGAGCCAGGCGCAAAGGCGTCGCTGGTGGGATCAGAAGAAGCGATTGACGCCGCGTGTCGTGATCGGTGGAGCATATGTCCCGCCCAATGTCACGCGTGAATTCGCTTATGTGAAAGTAGGCTGATCGCCTCAAAAGGAGTCGACACAATACACAGCCCCGCCGGACGGTCCGTCCGGCGGGGCTTTTAATTTGATTTGTAAAGATGCGTTACTCGAGCGGCACGCTGTCTCCACGCAAACAAACCATCAGCGCGCCCTCCACCTTGCCGTTCGGACTGCTCCTCGCCCGCAGCATCGCCAACCTGCCCGAGCGGCGGTCGCAGACCTTGCAATTTGCAACAAATGGCCCGAGCGGCCGCGCGCGTTTTTCGCTAAATTCAGAGTACGCAGCCGCGCGACCGGATGGACCGGTCGGCCTCAAGCGGCGAGGAGAACCAAAGTGAAAAAGCTCGGTAGTTTATTGGTCGCCGGCGCCCTCGGCCTGGGTGTCGCGAGTCTGGCGCAAGCGCATGTGTCGGTCGGGGTCGGTATCAGCGTGCCGGCGTATCCGGTGTATCAAGCGCCGCCCGCGCCGGTTTATGTCGCTCCGCCGCAGCCGGTTTATGTCGCGCCGCCTCCGCCTGTCGTCTATGGGCCGCCGCCGGCAGTCGTCGTGGGCGGCTACGGATACGGTTATTACGGCCGTCCTTATTGGCGGCACGGGTATTATGGCCATCCGTATGGTCACGGTTACGGCTACGGTCGCGGCCACTGGCACTAATAATCCGTTTTCCGCGATCGACCGCACGAGCCCCGCAAGGGGCTTTTCTTTGGCATCGATGAAACTGGCTATTCCGATTCGCTTCGGAACTGGCGAGAATGGCGTTTTTCCGACGCCACTTAATATCCGATGCTTCCACTTCCTGCCCCGACTTTCGACGACGTCGCCGATGCCGTCCGCCGCATAGACGGCGTCGCGCATCGCACGCCGGTTCTCACGTCCCGCACGGCGGACGAAATCGCCGGCGCGCCGCTCTTTTTCAAGTGCGAGAACTTCCAGCGCATGGGCGCTTTCAAGTTCCGCGGCGCGTTCAACGCGCTTTCGCATTTCGACGACGCTCAGCGCGCGGCCGGCGTCATCACGTATTCGTCGGGCAATCACGCCCAGGCGATCGCGCTGTCCGCCCAGCTCGCCGGCATTCGCGCGACGATCATCATGCCGGAGGACGCGCCCGCCGCGAAAATCGCTGCGACGCGCGGCTACGGCGGCGAAGTCATCACGTATGACCGCTACACGCAGAATCGCGAAGAGATCGGCCGCGTGCTGGCCGAAGAGCGCGGCATGACGCTGATTCCGCCGTATGACCATCCGCATGTGATCGCGGGGCAGGGCACGGCCGCGAAGGAGTTAATCGAAGAAACCGGGCCGCTCGATTATCTCTTCGTGTGTCTCGGCGGCGGCGGGCTGATCGCGGGCTGCGCGCTCGCGGCGGCGGCATTGTCGCCTTCGTGCAAGGTCATCGGCGTCGAGCCGGAAGCGGGCAACGACGCCCAGCAGTCGCTCGCGCGCGGCGAGATCGTGCATATCGAGGTGCCGCGCACCATCGCGGACGGCGCGGCGTCCACGCACGTCGGCGAATACAACTTCCCGATCATCCGCAAGCATGTGGACCGCATTGTCACAGTGAGCGACGCCCAGCTCGTCGATACGCTGCGCTTCTTTGCCGAGCGCATGAAGATGGTCGTCGAGCCGACCGGCTGCCTGGCGGCAGCGGCCGTGCTTCAGAAGGTCGTGCCGGTGGAAGGCAAGCGGGTGGGCGTGATCGTGAGCGGCGGCAACGTCGACTTGGCGCGCTTCGCGCAGTTCATCGCGTGAAGCGGGCCGTCAGGACGCCGCGTGCACCATCAGATCGCGGTAGCCGTTGACGATCACGCTGTACGCGAAATAGGCGAACAGCACGGCGGACATCACATGGCACGCGCGTAGAAGGCGCGTGCCTGCGCGTTTGCGGCCGTGGGCGGCGAGCGTGCAGACGAAGAGCGTCCAGCCGAGTCCGCCGCAGAAGAAGCCGAGCAGAAACACCGACGCGCTGATCGGGCTCGTCGCGCCGGCTTTCGCGATTAGCGCGCCGCCGACCGCCGCGAACCACAGGATCGCGCTCGGCGATGAAACCGCAAGCAGGCATCCGCGCAGGAAGCTCTTCAGATGGCTCTGGCGCGGCGCGCGCGTATCCGCTTCGCCCTCGACGGGCGGCGCGGACGCGGGGTTTATCGCCTCGCGCGCCATCTTCCACGTGAGAAACAGCAGCACGATGGCCCCGCCGATCCACACGACCCAGCGCACGGCGGAGAACTGCAGCAGCGCCGACATGCCCGCCAGCGCGAGCGCGGCGTAGAACAGGTCGCCGAAGCACGTCCCGAGGCCGAGGACGAGCCCCGGCTTGAACCCGTGCGACAGCGCGAGCGAAATGATCGCGACGTTGGCGATCCCGATATCCAGACACAGCGACAGCGACAAGAAGAAGCCGTCCGACATCAACGACCACGAATGCGTCATGCGTGCTCCGTGAGCGCGAGCGTCACGTCGAGACGGCCGGTCGGCACGCCCATCGTGTTCACCATCGGCGGGTGACGGAAATCGTCGAGCGCGGCGCGTTGCTCGCGCGTGCCGATGTCGAGCAATTCCAGCACGTGCGCGACGACCGCATGCAGCACGTTCGTGTTGCCGTCCTCGACCTTCACCGCAATGCCGAGCGCGCCTTCCGGCCGCTTCACGCCGATGGCATAGCTCGCGTCCGCGCCGGTCTTGCCGACGAGCGCGCCGCCGTACGCCCGCATCAAGCGCGTGCAGAAGCGTCCTTCGCCCGCGACGAGTTCGGGATGCGACGTCATCGCGCGATAAATGCGCCCGAGCGGCGAGCCGTCCGGCGCGCCGGCGATCTTCATGTAAAGCCGCGCGAGGCGGTCGAGCGGAAAAGCGGGCGTCGGCAGATTGCATCCGTCGATGGCCCAGAGTACGTCGCCGAACGGCAGATCGACTGCCTGCGCCGTCGCGTGCTTCACGCGCGCCTGCAGCGGATGCTCCGGCAGGTGATAGCCGTCGAGCGCCGCGTTCATGGCCCGCGCGCCCGCCAACATGCCGGCGTGCTTGCCGGAACAGTTGCTGCACACGGGCGTCGGCGTGAAATCGCGGCGAATCCAGTCTTTGTAGACGGCGTCCGATATCGGCGGATGGCCGCCGCAACGCAGATCGCTCTCGCTCGCGCCGGACTTGGCCAGCATCGCGCGGGCGCGTTCGATATGGCGCGGCTCGCTGCTGTGCGAGCCGCACATCAGCGCGAGATCGGCTTCATCGAAGCCGAACTGTTCCAGCGCGCCCGTTTCGATGACGGCAAGCGCCTGCGCCGGCTTCGCGGCCGAGCGCGGCAGCGTCACGCGATGCGGATCGCCGAACGAATAGAGCAGTCGGCCGTCGGCATCCACCACCGCGACATGCGCGACGTGCGTGTTCTCGACTGCGTTTCCCCGATACAAGGTCGCTGCGATCATGCGTTTTTCCCCGCGTTGTCCAGTCCGATTTCGGTCCACAGCGCATCGACGCGCCGCTTGACGGCGGCATCCATCGTGATCGGGCGGCCCCATTCGCGGTTCGTCTCGCCCGGCCACTTGTTGGTCGCGTCGAGTCCCATTTTCGAGCCGAGGCCCGCGACCGGCGACGCGAAGTCGAGATAGTCGATCGGCGTGTTGTCGACCATGACGGTGTCGCGCGTGGGATCGACGCGCGTGGTGATCGCCCAGATCACTTCCTTCCAGTCGCGCACGTTGACGTCTTCGTCCACCACGACGATGAACTTCGTATACATGAACTGCCGCAGGAAACTCCAGACGCCGAGCATCACACGCTTGGCGTGACCGGCGTAGCTCTTCTTCATCTGCACGATGGCCATGCGATAGCTGCACCCTTCGGGCGGCAGATAGAAGTCCGTGATCTCGGGAAACTGCTTCTGCAAGAGCGGCACGAACACTTCATTGAGCGCGACACCGAGCACCGCGGGTTCGTCGGGCGGCTTACCGGTGTAGGTGGAGTGGAATAGGGCGTCGCGGCGCAGCGTGATTTTCTCGACGGTGAAGACCGGAAACCACTCCTGCTCGTTGTAATAGCCGGTGTGATCGCCGTACGGGCCTTCGAGCGCGTGTTCGTAACGCGCGGCGGCGCCTGTCGACGGAAGCGGCGGCGCGCTTTCCGGCGCGGGCGGCACCGCGCCTTCCTGCGGATAGATGAAGCCTTCGAGCACGATCTCCGCGCGCGCCGGGACCTGCAAGGTATCGACGCCGGGCGTCAGGCACTTCGCGAGTTCGGTGCGCGAACCGCGCAGGAGGCCGGCGAACTGATACTCAGAAAGCGTGTCGGGAACCGGCGTGACCGCGCCGAGAATGGTCGCCGGGTCCGCCCCCAGCACGACCGCCACCGGATACGGCTTGCCCGGATTGGCGAGCGCGAACTCGCGGAAATCGAGCGCGCCGCCGCGATGCGCGAGCCAGCGCATGATGAGCTTGTTGCGCCCGATGAGTTGCTGCCGATAGATGCCGAGGTTCTGCCGCGTCTTGTTCGGCCCGCGCGTGACGGTAAGGCCCCATGTGAGCAGCGGTCCGGCGTCGCCGGGCCAGCACGTCTGAATCGGCAGACGCGCGAGATCCACGTCGTTGCCTTCCCACACGATCTCCTGGCAAGGCGGCGCGCTCACCGACTTGGGCGCCATGTCCCAGACGGCCTTGGCGAGCGACAGCAGCTTGCCGGCGTCCTTCAGGCCGCGCGGCGGCTCCGGCTCCTTGAGCGCGGACAGCAGCCTGCCAATATCGCGCAGCGAACTCAGCGCGGCGGTGTCGCTGCCGAGGCTCGCATCGCCGCCGGCCTGCGCTTCGGTTTCGATGCCCATGCCGAGCGCCACGCGCCGCGTCGTGCCGAAAAGGTTCGCCAGCACTGGCATGGTGTGACCGGTCGGCGCTTCGAAAAGCAGCGCCGGGCCGCCCGCGCGCAACACGCGGTCGGATAGTTCGGTCATTTCTAGAACAGGGGAGACAGGCTGCCGGATGCGGCGCAGTTCACCGAGCGCTTCGAGGCGGGCGGTGAAGTCGCGCAGATCTTTATATTTCATCGATGGTCGGACGAGGACTCGAGGCCGCTACATGGAGCGGGACGGGCGGGACGGCTGCGCGCTAGGCGATTGTCGATTTTACCTGCGTGTCAGTCCGTGCGCTGGGAGACATTCAGGAAATTCCGCTGGAAACCGCCTTTGGGGCGTGCGCTGGCGCTCCTAAACAGTGTTCATTATTACTGTAAGTAATTGAAACGGAACGGTATAGCATTGACGGATCATTAAACCCTGCTAGAATCGCTTCGCATCCATTGCAGGTTTTGAAACTTTTTACCTTAGCCTCAGGTCTTTTCTCAGACGCTATGCGTCGCCTGCGCCGCACCTGCCCGGCGATTCATGGCTGTTGGTTGTCAGGGCCGGCGTTATCGAACGCCGGTTTTTCGCGTGGGAAGCCATCTGCGCATCAAGGGCATGCTGTTCGTGCCGCGCACTCCGGCCGCTTTTGCCGGTTCGGCTTTCCAGACGGCGCATGCCGTTTCCCCGATGCCGCTTACGCCTTGCCAAGAGCGAGCGGTGTCTGATTTGCGCTTTCGAACACCGGTTTATTGGTATTCATCAGCCTAAATCATGCAACATTGGGAGCATCGATGAACGCTTGGTTATCGTGGCGTCCCGACACTCGCGTCGCGCAAAGTTTGCGCACCGCGCTGCGTCGTGGAAGCCGTATGAGTCACTATCTCTTCAGCCTGGTCGGTTGCGCGGCCATCGTCACGGCGCTCGCGCTGTGGCTCCTGCCGTCCTGGCGCACCACCTTTGCCGCACGGATCATGCCGTTCGTGTCCGCCGCGGTCCAGGCGGGGCCTGCGCGGCTTCTGGCCGGCCAGCCGCTTCCGCCGTTCTCGGCGGTGCATCGCCAGCCGGCCGACGCCGCGCCGATCAGCCTCGCCGCGAACCCCGACCGGGCCGCTGCGCCGGCGGCGCAGGTGCCGTCGCTCGGCGCCGCCGCCACGGACGACGAGAGCACGCGCCAACTGACCGGCGGCATCAGTCTCGCGGTGTCGCCCAACGGGCTCGATCCGCGCACCATGCCTTCGGTCAGCTTGCTGGCGAGCGCGATTCCGGCGCAACGCATCGTCGCGGATGCGCGCGACGACCGCGTGCTCGTCTCCACGCGCGAGCAGAAGCTCGTCGCGAACTTCATCGCGCGGCGGTATCGCGTGGCGGAAGAGCCGGTCAGCGACCTCGTGCGCGCCGCGTTCGACACCGGCCGCGAAGTCGGTCTCGATCCGCTGCTGCTGCTGTCGGTGATGGCCATCGAATCGGGTTTCAATCCGTACGCGGAAAGCGGCGTCGGCGCGAAAGGGCTGATGCAGGTGATGTCGAAGGTGCACTCGGACAAGTTCGAGTACTTCGGCGGCAGCCACGCGGCGCTCGATCCGCTCGCGAACATCAAGGTCGGCGCGCTGGTGCTGAAGGATTGCATCGCGCGGGGCGGCTCGGTCGCGGGCGGTTTGCGCTACTACGTCGGCTCGACCTCGCAGGACGACGGCGGCTACGGCGCCAAGGTGCTCGCCGAGCGTGCGCGTCTGCGCGATGTCGCGCGTGGCCGCAATGTGCCCATCAACGCGCCGCAGGCGCCGGTTCAGGCCGCGCCGAAGCAGGTGCTGGCGTCCACCTCGGCGGATACGGCCAAGCGCGTTCACGTGACGATCGACGGCGCGAAGAAGGCCGACGCGCAAGACGAGAGCGATTCCGGCGAGTCGAAGCACGGCGCGTCCGCCGAATTGGGCGCCTGATCGGTCAGTCGAACGGTCGGACAAAAGAAAAGGGCACCTCAAGCGGTGCCCTTTTTGTCATTTGAGTCGAGTAGTAGTCAGCGACTGAACAAGTCCCCGAGCCGCGAGACCGCTTCTTCCAGCTTCGAATACGCCGTCGCATACGAGAGCCGGATATAACGGTCCGGCGCGTGAAAGCCGAAATCCGCGCCCGGCACGAGCACCACGCCGGCGTCGTGCAGCATGGAACGCGTGAGCCTTTCGCTGTCGCCAGCGGCGGGATGCGGCACGCTCGTCGTATCGGCGTAGACGTAGAACGCGCCGTCCGGCACCACCGGCACGCCGAAACCGAGCGAGCGCAGCGCCGGCACGATGTAGTCGCGCCGCCGCTTGAACTCCAGCCGGCGCGCTTCGTAGATGGCGAGCGTCTCCGGCTCGAAGCACGCGAGCGCCGCATGCTGCGCCAGCGCCGACGCGCAGATGAACAGATTCTGCGAGAGCTTCTCGACCGCGCCGACCATCGCGTGCGGCACCACGAGCCAGCCGAGCCGCCAGCCGGTCATGTTGAAGTACTTGGAGAAGCTGTTGACCGTCACCACGTCGTCGCCGAAGGAGAGCGCCGACACGGGCTTCGCGTCGTAGCTCAGGCCTTGGTAGATCTCATCGACGATGGTGAAGCCGCCGCGTTCCCGCACCTTCCCGACAATGCGCCGCAATTCGTCCGGCTCGATGGAGGTTCCCGTCGGATTCGACGGCGACGCGAGCAGCACGCCGCGCGTCGCGGGCGTCCAGTGCGCTTCGACCTGATCGGCGGTGAGCTGGAAGCGTTCGGCCGGGCCGCTCGGGATCAGCACCGGCTTGCCGTCCGCCGCCGACACGAAGTGCCGGTTGCACGGATAGCACGGGTCGGGCATCAACACTTCGTCGCCGTTGTCGACGAGCGCCATGCACGCGAGCAAAAGCGCCGCCGACGCGCCCGCCGTCACCACGATGCGCGCGGGATCGACCGTTAAGCCGAACGCGTCGCGGTAATGCGCGGCGATCGCCTCGCGCAGCGCCGTGACGCCGAGCGCGTTCGTGTACTGCGTGACGCCGCGCGTGAGCGCGTCCGCGGCGGCGCGCGTGACAGGCGCGGGCGCGGTGAAGTCCGGCTCGCCGATGCCCATGTGGATGATGTCGCGTCCGGCGCGTTCGAGCGCCTGGGCGTCCTTCATCAGTTCCATCACGTAGAACGGCTCGATCGCGTCGACGCGGGAGGCGAGCCGCATGAGCGGCTCCGAAGCGGTATTCATGCCGTCGATCCCGTTTCCCGTTAGCCGCGCCCGCGCGCCTGCGCTTCGGCAGGGCGCATCGCGACGGCGAGCTTGTCCAGCACGCCGTTCACGTACTTGTAGCCGTCCGAGCCGCCGAAGGTCTTCGTCAGCTCCACCGCCTCGTTGATCACGACGCGATACGGAATGTCGATGTGATGCTTGAACTCGAACGCGGCGACGAGCAACACCGCGCGTTCGACCGGCGAGAGCTGATCGATCGGGCGGTCGAGGCACGGTTGCAGTTCGGCGGAAAGCGCATCGGCTTCCTTGATCACGCCGTGCAGGATCGCGTCCAGATGTTCGTGGTCGGCCTTGTCGAAGCCCTGCGCGTTGCGCAGTTGCGCGTCGATCTCGCCGCCGGGCGCGCCCGACAGCAGCCATTGGTAAAGCCCTTGCGTCGCGAGTTCACGCGAGCGGCGTCGTGCGCTCTTCATGCGCGGTCCTCGTCTTCGTCTTCGTCATCTTCTTCGTCGCCGCCGAGCTGTTCCAGCGCGACCGACAGATTCGCCATTTCGACCGCCACGCGCGCGGCGTCGCGGCCCTTTTCGGTCATGCGCGCGACGGCTTGCTCGTCGTTTTCCGTCGTGAGCACGGCGTTCGCCACCGGAATGCCGAAGTCGAGCGCGATGCGCGAAATGCCCGAGCCGCTCTCGTTCGACACGAGCTCGAAGTGGTACGTCTCGCCGCGCACGACCGCGCCGAGCGCGATCAGGGCGTCGAACTGGCCGGATTCGGCGAGCTTTTGCAGCGCGAGCGGAATCTCGAGCGCGCCCGGCACGGTCACGAGCAGCACGTCCTCGCCGATCACGCCGAGGCGCTCCAGCTCCTCGATGCATGCATCCGCGAGGCCGTTGCACACCGGTTCGTTGAAGCGCGACTGCACGATGCCGATGCGCAGGCCGTCACCGTCGAGGTTCGGCTGGTATTGTCCGATTTCCATGTAGAGATCCGTTGGTTTGGAATAAGTTGGATGCAGCGGCTGTCGTGAATCAGGCCGAACGCAGATGCGCGACCGTGCCGTCGGTTGCGCTCGCCGCCGTCGCGGGGCAGCCGGGCATCGGAATAAAGCCGGTCACTTCGAGCCCGTAGCCCGACATGCTGCCGAGGCGCCGCGGATTGGCGAGCACCTGCATCTTGCCGACGCCCAGATCGCGCAGAATCTGCGCGCCGATGCCGTAGGTCTTGAAGTCGATCGGGCGGCGCTGCGGCTTGGCCGCTTTGTCGCTTTCGTCGAGCGCGCGGAAGGTTTCGACCAGATGCTCGCGGCTGTCGCCGCAATTGAGCATCACGATGGCGCCGAGATCGCGCGCGGCGATTTCCTTCATGGCGGCGTCGATGGTCCACGAGTGCGTGGACGCGTCGATTTCGAGCAGATCCAGCACCGACAGCGGTTCGTGCACGCGCACGGGCGTTTCGCGATCCGGCGACGGCGTCCCGCGCACGAGCGCGATATGCGGCGAGCCGGTCGGTTCATCGCGATACAGCACCGCGCGGAACGTGCCGTGCGCGGTCTGCATGGTGCGCTCGCTGACTTTCTCGATGATGGATTCGGTGCGGCTGCGATAGTGGATCAGGTCCGCGATGGTGCCGATCTTGATGCCGTGCTGCTCGCCGAACTCGATAAGGTCCGGCAGACGCGCCATTTCGCCGTCGTCGCGGATCACTTCGCAGATCACGGCAGCGGGCGTGAGACCCGCGAGCGCGGTCAGGTCGCAGCCGGCTTCAGTGTGGCCCGCGCGCACGAGCACGCCGCCGGGCTGCGCCATGATCGGGAACACGTGGCCCGGCTGCACGATGTCCTCGGCGCGCGCATGGGCCGCGACCGCCGTGGCGATAGTGCGCGAGCGGTCGGCGGCGGAAATGCCGGTGGTCACGCCTTCGGCGGCTTCGATGCTGACGGTGAACGCCGTGCCGTACTGCGTGCCGTTGCGCTGGGTCATGAGCGGCAGGTTGAGCAGCTTGCAGCGTTCCTGCGTGAGCGTGAGGCAGATCAGGCCGCGACCGTAGCGCGCCATGAAGTTGATCGCTTCGGGCGTGATGAAGTCGGCGGCGACGATCAGGTCGCCTTCGTTCTCGCGATCTTCCTCGTCGACGAGGATCACCATGCGGCCGGCCTTGAGCTCGGCGATGATTTCTGGAGTGGAAGCGATCGACATGGTGGCGTCCCGGCAGGTCTGTTTGGGAAAGGTTTGTATTTTACGCCACGGCCGATGGACAGTTGTCGGGAAAACGCGGGGGCGGGGCGGGGTGTCGTGCTGCTTGCAACGCTACCGAGCGTTGCGTCGGTTACGGTAGAGCGTGGGGCTGCGGGAGGCGCCGGCGCCGGACGAACGCGCTATGTCCGGCAACGCGCGCTTCAGCGACGTTTGCGTATGCCGTCGGTATGCCGTCGGAAAGACCTTGGTGACGCGCTTTCTCAAGCGCCGCGCAGACAGATGCCCGTGCCGAGACGCTCACCATCCGCCGAACAACCGGTCTAGCGCCGACAAGATCTCGTCCTGTCGATGTACGAGCGAGCTGACTGGCTTGGTCAGTGCGCTGCGCGGAATGGCGGCAAGCGTCGGGGTATCGAGCATGCACTCGATGACGAACACGGGAATCAGATCGGCGGAAGCTGGATCGGAGCGCTCCGGTCCAGCCGGCGCAGCGGAATGACCATGCGGGTTGCCAGCCCCGACAGATGATTTCTCTGGACCTCGGCAATGTAAGGCGTACCGGCGTGTCCCTTGGATTCGCGAACACGTCGAACCGGGCCATCAAAACGTCCGGTACTGCCCGAGCGGTAAGCCGTCGCGCTCGATCATGTCGTTGTACGCCTGGATGAAGTCCGCATGTTTGATCGCCCACTGGCGATCCTTCTCCATCTGTACTGCCTGCCGGATCGCCCGCTCGCACGTCTGCGAGAAGTTGATGCCGAGCGCTTTCGCGTCCTTATAGACGTCTTCGGGCAGGCTGATGTTCGTCGCCCGGCGCGGAACGGAGTCGCTCGTCGCATGCCGCATGTTCGCTCTCTCCATGTAAGGATTTATGCGCATTTGAATCAACATGCGGCAGCGGTCTGCGATCGCCGAAGAATGGTGCGGCTTCGAGGCTACGCGCCATTCACCAGCGACCCCGCCGACATCATCCTCTCCACATACCGCGCGATCAGGTCGATCTCCAGATTCACCTTCGCCCCAGCATGAAGCGCCTTCAACGTCGTCACTTCCACCGTGTGCGGAATCAGGTTGATGGAAAACTCGCAGCCATCCGCGCGATCCTCCACGGCGTTCACCGTCAGACTCACGCCGTTCACGGTCACCGAGCCCTTGTACGCCAGATACTTGCCGATGTCCTTCGGCGCCACGATCCGCAATTCATGCGATTCACCCACGCGCTCGAAGCGCGACACCGTGCCGAGCCCGTCGACGTGGCCGGACACCAGATGCCCGCCCAGCCGATCGTGCGCGCGCAGCGCCTTTTCCAGATTGACCTCTGCGCCCGCATCGCCCAGGCCGACCGTCTTGTTCAGGCTTTCGCGCGAGACGTCGACATCGAACGCATCCGGCGTCTTCTCGATCACCGTCATGCACGCGCCCTGAATCGCGATGCTGTCGCCCAGTTCGACGTCCGCGAGATCGAGGCCGCCCGCCGCCACCCGCAGACGCACGCCGGCTTGCGGCTCTGCGCCGAGCGGCGTGACCTTTTCGATGCGGCCTACCGCCGCGACGATTCCTGTAAACATGAAGCGCGTTCCTTTGTATCGAAGCGTGTTTAGAGCAAGGGACCAGCGACGTGCGCATCGGCGAAGCGCGCGAGAATGCGCAGATCGTCGCCGAGCCGGTCGATGCGATGAAACTTGAGGTGCGGCCGCGCATCCAGCGTGGCGGGCGGCGCGAAGTCAAACATGCCGGGCGCGCTGCCGAGCAGGCTCGGCGCGAGATACACCAGCAGTTCATCGACGCAGCCTTCGCGCAAGAGCGAACCGTTCAGCTTGTGGCCGGCCTCGACGTGCAACTCGTTGATGCCGCGATCCGCCAGCGCCGTGAGCATGGCGGGAAGATCCACCTTGCCGTGCTCGTTCGACAACTCGATCAGTTGCGCGCCTTTGTCGCGCAGCAACTCGGCGCGTTGCGCGTCGGCATTCGCGGAATGGAAGATCCACGGCGGCGCGCCGTCGAGAATGCGCGCGTCCAGCGGCACGTCGAGCCGGCTGTCGATTAGGACGCGCTGCGGCTGGCGCGGCGTGTCGACCGCGCGCACGGTGAGTTGCGGATCGTCCTCGCGCACGGTGCCGATGCCCGTCAGGATCGCGCAGGCGCGCGCGCGCCACGCGTGGCCGTCGGCGCGCGCGTCTTCGCCGGTGATCCACTGGCTTTCGCCAGACGGCAGGCCCGTGCGTCCGTCGAGCGTCGCCGCCACTTTCATGCGCACCCACGGGCGACGGCGCGTCATGCGCGAGACGAAGCCGATGTTCATCTCGTGCGCCTCGTTCGCGAGCAGCCCGCAGCGCACGTCGATGCCCGCGTCGCGCAGCATCGCGAGGCCGCGGCCGGAAACGGCCGGGTTCGGATCTTCCATCGCGGCGATGACTTTCTCGACGCGCGCGTCGATCAGCGCGTGCGCGCAGGGCGGCGTGCGCCCGAAGTGGCTGCACGGTTCGAGCGTCACGTACGCGGTCGCGCCGCGCGGGTCCTTGCCGCGCGAACGGGCGTCTTTCAGCGCGCGCACTTCGGCGTGGTCTTGACCTGCCGGCTGCGTGAAGCCCATGCCGATCACTTCGCCGTTCTTGACGAGCACGCAGCCGACGCGCGGATTCGGCGTCGTCGTGTACATGCCGCGCGAGGCGAGCGCGAGCGCGCGCTCCATGTAGGTGAAATCGGATTGCGAGAACATCGCGGCGGCCCGTTGCGCGACGCGGCCTTAAACCGCGAGCGACGCGAACGCGCCACGCGCGGCGTCGAGCGTCGCGTCGAGCACGGCGTCGTCGTGGGCGCTGGACACGAACCCCGCTTCGAACGCGGACGGCGCGAAGTAGACGCCAGCATCGAGCATCGCGTGGAAGAACGCGTTGAAGCGCTTCGTGTCGCCCTTCGCGATCTGCGCGAAGCTGCCCGGCACCTGATCCATGAAGTACAGGCCGAACATGCCGCCGATCGAGTCGGCGCAGAAGGGCACTTTGGCTTCGCCGGCGGCGGCGGTCAGGCCGTCGACGAGCTTGCGCGTCTTCTTCGCGAGGTCGTCGTAGAAGCCTTCGCGCTGAATCAGTTGCAGCGTTTTGAGGCCCGCCGCGACCGCAATGGGATTGCCCGAGAGCGTGCCCGCCTGATAGACGCCGCCGAGCGGCGCGAGATGCGCCATGATGTCGCGTCGTCCGCCGAACGCCGCCGCCGGCATGCCGCCGCCGATGACCTTGCCGAGGCACGTCAGGTCCGGCTTGATGCCGTACACCTGCTGCGCGCCGCCGAGCGCGACGCGAAACCCGCACATCACTTCGTCGAAAATCAGCACGGAGCCGTACTCGTTGCAGCGTTCACGCAGGGCGTTCAGGAACTCGGGCGTCGCGCGCACGAGGTTCATGTTGCCCGCGACCGGCTCCACGATGACCGACGCGATCTCCGCGCCGAACGCCGCGAATGCTTCGTTGAGCTGCTCGACGTTGTTGTACTCGAGCACCGTCGTGTGCTTGGCGATATCCGCGGGGACGCCTGCCGATGTCGGATTGCCGAAAGTCAGCAGGCCCGAGCCCGCCTTCACGAGCAGACTGTCCGCGTGGCCGTGATAGCAGCCCTCGAACTTCACGATGCGACTGCGGTTCGTGAAGCCGCGCGCAAGACGCAGCGCGCTCATCGTCGCTTCGGTGCCGGAAGACACCATGCGCACCTGTTCGATCGACGGCACGAGCTTGCAGATTTCCTCCGCGATTTCGATTTCGGCTTCGGTCGGCGCGCCGAACGAGAAGCCGTCGGCCAGCACGCGCTGCACCGCTTCGAGCACTTCCGGGTGCACGTGGCCGACGATCATCGGCCCCCACGAGCCGATGTAGTCGATATAGCGTTTGCCTTCGGCATCCCAGAAGTACGGGCCTTGCGCGCGCTCGATGAAGCGGGGCGTGCCGCCGACCGAGCGAAACGCCCGCACCGGCGAATTCACGCCGCCGGGGATGGTTCGCTGAGCGCGTTCGAAGAGGGCTTGGTTCTTGGACATGGAGAAAGCCTGCGCTGAAAGTGGATGCAAGACACGCGACCGGCTTACGCGGCGAAAGACGCCGCCCGGCGCGATGAAAGCACGCTGCCGATGCGCGTCCGGTGCGACAAATGTTGCATGAAATTGTACCGGAGTCGTTGACGGGGAGCCGGTTACGGCTGGCGCGTTCGCCGGGGCTTGGGCGGCGGCGCGTCGTTGGCTGAGCGGGCTTGGCGCGCGCTCGCTTTGCCCGGCACTGCGGCAGCGGCGGGATGGCTCAACGCGGGCGGACGGCCGCGCCGGCCGGTGCGCTCGGTCCAGCGCTTTTCGAGCGCGCCCTCGGCCATCGGCTTGATGAGCGTGCCGGAGCTTTGCGCATCCCACGTCTGCACGGAGAACGGGTGCGCCCGCAACTCGTCGCGCGTGACGACGACTTCTTCGTGTGCATCGACGAGCCAGTCGTACACGAAGTCGATGCACAGCCGATACCCGCGCTTCGACTGCGCGTCGGGCACTTCGTACGGCGCGCGCGTCACGTAGCCCGAGGCGAACACGCCCTTCGGTTCCTGCGCCACGCGATGCACGAACACGCGATCGCCCGGCATCAGGCCGCGCGCCGTGCCGCAGCCCCAGACATCGGCGACGGCTTCGCCTGCGGCCACGCGGCGCGCGATCTCGGTCAACTCGGGCCACGGCCACTTCTTCGGGCTCCAGATCAGCAGAAAGGCGGTCATCGTGTCGAGGCAAGGAGGGAAGGGCGGAAGCGGTGAGCTTAGCGTAACCGGTTGAACCGTGGCGTCGCGTACAATGGCCGCTCGCTTCGAATGCTTCGCCCCGATAGCAGCAACCACCGCGACGGGCCACGCAGCGCCCGTCCTCATCCTTGCACACTCGATGTCAGACACCACCCGCCGCCGGCCCGATGGCCGGCTGATCCTGTTGCTCGGCGCGCTCGCCGCATGCGGTCCGCTGTCCATCGACATGTATCTGCCGAGCCTCCCGTCGCTCGCCGCCGCGTTCGGGACCAGCCCGGCCGCCGCGCAAAGCACGCTGACGAGCTTCATGTTCGGCTTCTCGTTCGGCATGCTGCTGTACGGCCCGCTGTCCGATGCCTACGGCAGGCGGCCGATTCTTCTGGGCGGCATCGCGCTGTACGCGCTCGCGAGCATCGGCTGCGCGACGGCGTTTTCCATCGACGCACTCGTGTTCGTGCGCTTCCTGCAGGCGCTCGGCGCGGGCGCGGCGTCGGTGCTCGCGCGCGCCATCGCCCGCGACGCCCACGCGCCGACCGACGCCGCCCGCGTCCTGTCGATGCTCTCCATCGTCACGTCCATCGGCCCGCTCCTCGCGCCGCTGATCGGCGGGCAATTGCTGCTGCTCGGCGGCTGGCGTGTCGTGTTCGTTGCGCTCACGCTCTTCGGCACGCTGTGCGCGGTGACCGCGTTCCTGCGCGTGCCCGAAACGTGGCCGAAGGAAAAACGCGCGGGCGCGGCGCTCGGCACGTCGTTCGCGGCGTACGGGCATCTCCTGACCGATACCGTCACATGGGGCCATGTGCTCTGCGGCGGCATGGCGTTCGCGTCGATGTTCGCGTATATCACCGCGACGCCGTTCGTCTACATCGACTATTTCCACGTGAAGCCGCAGCATTATGGGCTCTTGTTCGGGCTCAATATCGTCGGGATCATCGGCGGAAACGTGCTCAACACGAAGCTCGTCGGGCGCGTGGGCGCGATGAAGATGATCTCCGGCGCGGCGTTCGTCAGCGTCGTGGCGGCCCTCGTGGTCGCGCTCGTCGCGCTGACGGGCTGGGGCGGCTTGTGGTCGATCGTCGCGAGCCTGTTCTTCGTGGTCGGCGTGGTCGGGCTCCTGTCGGCGAACTGCACGACCGAACTCATGCACCGATATCCGCGCAACGCGGGCGCGGCGGCCGCCGTGTTCGGCGCGATGCAGCTCGCGCTCGGCGCGCTGGCGAGTCTTGCCGTCGGCCTTTTTCATGACGTCTCGCCGCACGGCATGGGCATCGTCATCGGCGTGTGCGGCGTCCTGACTTTCGCCGGTCGCACGCTCGTGATGCGCTCGCACGCCGCGCCCGCGCAGGCCTGAAAAAGCGGCAGTCAGCGGCGCGCAAGCAAAAAAAAACCTCGCGCAGTGGCGAGGTCAACCTTGGGTCAAAGGTGTTTACAGCTCGGCTCACACGTGCCTTGGGTCAGAAGTGAGTGCGGTCGATTCGTTCTTCGTGGGCAGTATTCGTCCGGGTCAAAGGTGAATACTCGCTCGATTCGGTTTGGGCGATAGGCGTCTCCTCCTGTCGAGAATCGGGTGCCTGGGTCAAAGGTGTTCCCGATCGCGTGGTTTCGGTCGAAAGTCAGTCAAACCATTCCCGCTGTTGCGAACCTTCTGTCGAAGGCATTTCGCCGGATCAACAAGGAATGGTTGAACTATAGGCGGGCCGTAAGCTCGGCTATATCGAACGAATTCGAATCGTAAGAGAGCGACGCTTTTTCACCGAAACACGCCGTTGCGCCCCGTGCCGATCACGGCTGTGGCGGCAGCGGCCCGATAACCGACGCGAGAAACGTGAACGCCGCCGCCTCCGCCTGCGCGACCGCTTCGGGCTCGACGCCCGCGCCGTGGCCGCCTTCGCCCGTTTCCTGATACCAGACGTTGTCGTGGCCTTGCGCCTGCATTTTCGCGACCATCTTGCGCGCGTGGCCCGGATGCACGCGGTCGTCGCTCGTCGATGACGTGAAAAGCGCCGGCGGATAGACGACATCCGCCTTCACGTTCTGATACGGCGAATAGGCCATCAGATGCGGGAGATCGGCGGCGTCGTCCGGATCGCCGTACTCGTCGATCCACGATGCGCCTTGCAAGAGCGTATGGAACCGCGCCATGTCGACGAGCGGCACTTCGGACAGCACCGCGCCGAAGCACTCCGGCCGCTGCACCATGCACACGGCGGTGAGCAGGCCGCCGTTACTCGCGCCGCGAATGGCAAGCTGCTTCGCCGTGGTGACGCCGCTTTCGACGAGCGCCTGCGCGACCGCGACGAAATCATCGAACGACACTTGCCGGTTCTCGCGCAGCGCCGCCTGATGCCATTGCGGACCGAACTCGCCGCCGCCGCGAATGTTCGCCACCGCGTACAGGCCGCCGCGCTCCAGCCACGCGATCCCGGTCGTCGCGTCGTAATGCGGGTCCAGCGCGACTTCGAAGCCGCCGTAGCCGTAGAGCAGGCACGGCCGCGCTTGTTGCGGCGATTGCGCATCGACATCGCGGCCGATCAGCCAGTACGGAATGCGCTCGCCGTCGGGCGCGATCGCGTGGCGGCGCACGGCGGTGAGCCCGCTCGCGTCGAACTGCGCGGGCAGACGCGCGAGCAAGGTCCACGGGGCGTCGCTGGCAAGATCGGCGTGATAGAGCGACGGCGGCATCAGAAAGTGCTCGACGTGAATGAGCACCGTGTCGTCGCGCTCGCTGTCGACGGAATCGACATAGCTCTGGCTCGCGTCCGGCAACGCAAACTCGCGCGATTGCCACGCGCCGTCGTTATCGGCGGGCGGGCGCCAGAGCGTGACGCGCGGCGTGCCGTCGTCCATTTGCGAGACGATCAGCCATTGCTTCGTGAAGTCGATGCTCGCCAGCACGCGACGCTCGGCGGGCGTGAAGAGAGCAGTGAAATGGCGCGAGCCGTCGAGAAACGCGTCGCGCCGGATCACGGTGAGCGAGCCTGCCGCGTGACGCCGGCCGCCCACGTTCCATTGCTTGCGCGGCGTGACGAAGAGCCAGCCGTTCCAGTGCTCGATCTCGACGTGCTGAGGCAGGTCGTACTGACGCCATTCGTTCGCGGTTTCGTCGAGCCAGAAGTGCAGCGTCTCGTAGAACGTCACGGCGCGCGACGCGAGATGCAGCTTTTCGAGCGGATCGTAGTCCGCGCCCGCCGATACGTCGCGGCGCGCGCCTTCGAACACGACGGGCGCATCCGCGAGCGGCGTGCCGCGCTTCCAGCGCCGCGCCCGACGCGGAAAGCCCGACGTCGTGAGCGCGGGCCGGTCGCTCGTCTTGCTGTCGTCCCAGCCGACGTAGACCGTATCGCGGTCGATCCACGAAATGTCGTGCTTGCCGACGTCCGGCAGCACGAAGCCGTCTTCCACGAAGCGGCGTTCCTCGATATCGAACTCGCGCACGATGCACGCATCCGATCCGCCCGGCGACAGCGACACCAGCGCGCGGTCGTAGCCGGGGTAGAGCATGTCGAAGTCGGCGAGCGCCCAGCGGGTGTCGTCGTGCTCGTTCGTGTTGAGGTCGAGCGCGTCGACATCGAGCACGATGTCCCATTCGGGCGTTCCGGCAAGCCACGCGCTCCACGGCGCGCGGCGCACGATGCCGAGCGGATGCGCGTCGTCCTGCCAGGTGTTGTAGGCCCAGTCGCCATAGCGCGAGCACGTGACGATGCGATCCTGCGACGTGTACGCCTTCTCGAGCCGCGCGGCGAGCGCGCGCGCGTCGGGCGTTTCGCCGAAGGCTGCTTCGGTGCGGCGATTCTGGGCATCGATCCAGGCTTGCACGCGGGTGTCGTCGAGCGATTCGAGTCCGATGAAGGGATCGGGGTTGTCGGCTTGCGGCCAGAGGAGCGAGGGGTGCTTCGAGAGAAAAGACATGGCGCGGCGCATTCAAAAGCGAAACGCTGATTGTGCCGCATCGGCGTGTCCGCGCCATCGAAGAAAAAGCCGCGCACGAGGCGCGGCTTTCATGACGAATAACGACGGCGCTCAGGCCAGCCGCTCTTCCGTCTTCGGGTCGAACAGCACCGCCTTCGACACATCGAACAGCAGCGTCATGTTCGACAGCGGCTGCGGATTGCTCGCCGGGTGCACGCGCGACACGATGCGCTTGCCGTTCACCTGCGCGAACACGAGCGTGTCCGGGCCGGTCGGCTCGATCACGTCGACGCGCACGTCTATCGGTTGCAGGCTCGCGTCTGCGACGTCGTGCGCGCTGCGCGCGTCGGTGATGCGCTCCGGGCGCAGGCCGAGCACCACGTCCTGACCGATCTTGCCGCGCAGCTTCGCGGCATCGAACGGCAGCTTCAGCACTTTTCGCGCGACGCCCGTGTCCAGTTCCAGTCCGACGCCCGCGCCGGCCTCGACCAGCTTGCCGCTGATGAAGTTCATCGGCGGCGCGCCGATGAAGCCCGCGACGAACAGGTTCGACGGCGAATCGTAGATTTCCTGCGGCGCGCCGAACTGCTGCACGATGCCGTCTTTCATCACGGCGATGCGGTCGCCGAGCGTCATCGCTTCGATCTGATCGTGCGTCACGTAGACGATGGTCGTGCCGAGGCGCTGATGCAGCAGCTTGATTTCCGAGCGCATCTCGATGCGCAGCTTGGCGTCGAGGTTCGAGAGCGGCTCGTCGAAGAGGAACATCACCGGATCACGCGCGAGCGCGCGGCCCATGGCGACGCGCTGACGCTGACCGCCCGACAGTTGCCCCGGCTTGCGGTCGAGCAGATGGCCGATCTGCAGCGTCTCCGACACGCGGTCGACGATCTTCTTCTGTTCGTCCTTCGGCACCTTGCGGATATTGAGGCCGAACGAGATGTTGTCGCGCACGCTCATGGAAGGGTAGAGCGCGTACGACTGGAACACCATCGCGATATCGCGGTCCTTCGGCGAGAGGTTGTTGACCGTCTTGCCGTCGATCTGGATTTCGCCCTTGGTGACGGTCTCCAGCCCCGCGATCATGTTGAGCAGCGTGGACTTGCCGCAGCCCGAGCCGCCGACGAGGATCAGGAACTGTCCGTCCTCGATGTCGATGTTGACGCCCTTGAGAACCGGCACCCCGTTCGGGTAGGTCTTGTACACGTCACGGATGGAAAGGCTTGCCATGCTTGAATCCTCTATGTTGTCTCTTCAGCGGGAAGCGCGTTCGTTGCGCTCAACCCTTCACCGCGCCCGCCGTCAGGCCGCGCACGAAGTAACGTCCTGCGATCATGTAGACGAGAATCGTCGGCAAGGCCGCGATGATCGCGCCCGCCATGTCCACGTTGTATTCCTTCACGCCCGTCGACGTATTGACGAGGTTGTTCAGCGCCACCGTGATCGGCATCGAATCCACGCCCGAGAACACGATACCGAACAGGAAGTCGTTCCAGATTTGCGTGAACTGCCAGATCAGGCAGACCATGAAGATCGGCAGCGACACGGGCAGCAGAATCTTCGTGAAGATCGTGAAGAAGCCCGCGCCGTCGATGCGCGCCGCCTTCACGAGTTCAGCCGGAATGCTCACGTAGAAGTTGCGGAAGAACATGGTCGTGAACGCGATGCCGTAGATCACGTGCACGAGCACGAGGCCGCTCGTCGTGTTCGACAGTCCGAGGAAGCCTTGCAGCCGCGCCATCGGCAGAAGAATGGCCTGAAACGGGATGAAGCAGCCAACGAGCAGCATCGTGAAGAACGCGTCCGCGCCGCGGAAGCGCCAGTGCGTGAGCACGTAGCCGTTGAACGCGCCGACGATCGACGAGATCAGCACGGCGGGAATCACCATGCGCACGGAGTTCATGAAGAACGGCTCCATGCCGTCGCAGCGCACGCCGGTACACGCTTCCTGCCACGCCTTCACCCACGGCGCGAGCGTGAAGTGCGTGGGCGGCGTGAGCAGGTTGCCGGTGCGAAGCTGGTCCAGGTCCTTGAACGACGTGGACAGCATCACGTAGATCGGGAACAGGAAGTAGAGCGCGAAAAGAATCAGCACCGCGTAAATGACGGCGCGGCTGATCGTCATCTTAGGCTGCATTGCGAGTGCTCCTCGATTCCAGATACATGAGCGGCACGAGAACCGCGACGACCGTGGCGAGCATCATCATCGACGAAGCGGCGCCGACGCCCAGTTGTCCCCGGTTGAACGAGAACGTGTACATGAAGATGGCCGGCAGCGACGACGACGTGCCCGGTCCGCCCGCGGTCAACGCGACGACGAGGTCGAAGGTCTTGATCGTGATGTGGCAGAGAATCAGCAGCACCGAGAAGAACACCGGACGCATGCTCGGAATCACGATCTTGCGGTAGATGGTCGGCAGCGTCGCGCCGTCCACTTGCGCGGCCTTGAAGATTTCGCTGTCCACGCCGCGCAGACCGGCGAGGAAAAGCGCCATCACGAAGCCGCTCGATTGCCATACCGCCGCGATCACGACGCAGAAGATTGCCTTGTCCGGATCGCCGAGCCAGTTGAACGTGAAGCTCGTCCAGCCCCAGTCGTGGAACACCTTTTCGATGCCGAGGCCGGGGTTCAGAATCCATTGCCACGCGGTGCCCGTCACGATGAACGACAGCGCCATCGGATAGAGAAAGACCGCGCGCAGCGCGCCTTCGTTGCGGATTTTCTGGTCGAGCAAGATTGCGAGGAACAGGCCCAGACCGACGCAAATGGCGATGAACGGAATGCCGAACCAGCCGAGATTGGCGGCGGAGGTCCACCAGACGTCGTTGGCGAAAAGCTGCCGGTATCGGTCGAAGCCGGCGAACTCGTAGCGCGGCATCAGTCGCGATTCGGACAGCGACAGATAGCCTGTCACGGCGATGAAGCCGTAGACGAAGACGAGCGCGATCACGATGCTGGGAGCGAGCACCAGCTTGGGAATCCAGCGATCGGCGAGCGCCGCCGTGGGCGAAGCGCGGCGAGGCTGGTGCGGACTCTTTTCCGCGGTACCGCTGAGGGAGGCAGTCACAACTCGACTCCTGGAAGATGCGCCGGCGCTTAGATTGCGCCATGACGCGCTTGAATGACGCTGACTTGCGCGCGCGGTGCGAAGGTGTGCTTTCGGATCGGCTGACTTCGGCACGACCGGCGCTTGGTACGACGTTATGTGACGCTTCTGTGGCTCGGGCGGCGGGCGGCCGTGCTGCGCCGCCTGCCGCCCGTCACGCTGCTACGTCCTTACTTCGTCTTCGCGGCGTTCGCGAGCGCCTGAACCGCGCTCTTCGAATCCTGCGACGAATTCATGAACTTCGTCACGACGTCGGTCATGGCGCCCGCGACAGCGTCGCCCTGAGCCATGCCGTGCGCGAGCGACGGAACATAGCCGCCCGACTTGATCGCCGTCTGTTCATCAGCGTAGGACTTCTTCGCGCAGTCGTCGAACTTGTCCATCTTCACGCCGAGACGCACCGGGATCGAGCCCTTGTTCAGGCTGAACTGCTCCTGGAACTCCGGCGACATGATGGTCTTCGCGAGCGCAAGCTGGCCCGGCGTAGCCGCCTTCTGGCCCTTCTGCTGGAAGAACACGAACGAGTCGACGTTGAAGGTGTAGGCCTTCTCCGTGCCCGGCACGGCGGCGCAGATGTAGTCCGTGCCGGCCTTCTTGTTCGCGCCGGCGAATTCGCCCTTCGCCCAGTCGCCCATGAACTGCATGCCGGCCTTGCCGTTGATGACCATGGCGGTGGCGAGGTTCCAGTCGCGGCCGGTGCGGCCGCTATCGAAGTAGCCCTGGATCTTGCGGACGGTGTCGAACACCGAAACCATCTTGTCGGAGGTCAGCGTCTTCTGGTCCAGATCGACGATGGCCTTCTTGTAGAAGTCCGCGCCCTGCGACAGCACGACGTCTTCCCACAGCGTCAGGTCTTGCCACGGCTGGCCGCCCATCGCGATCGGCATGATGCCCGCGGCCTTCATCTTGTCGGCCACCTGGAAGAACTCGGCCCAGGTCGTCGGCACTTTGCCGCCTGCCTTGTCGAGCGCTGCTTTGTTGATATACAGCCAGTTCACGCGGTGCACCGAGAACGGCGCGGCGACGTAGTGGCCGTCAGCGTGGATGATCTTGTCGATTTCCGGCGGCAGGTTCTTCTTCCAGTCGCCGGCAACCGAGTCGATCGGCACCAGCACGCCTTGCTCCGACCATTCCTGGATCAGCGGACCCTTGATCTGAGCCGCCGACGGCGCGTTGCCCGAGATCACCTGGGTCTTCAGCGCGGTCATCGCAGCCGCGCCTGCGCCGCCCGCGACCGCGAAGTCCTTCCACTGATAGCCCTGCTTGGTCATGTCGTCCTTGAGCACGCCGACCGCTTTCGATTCGCCGCCCGAGGTCCACCAGTGCAGCACGGAAACAGCCTCGGCAGCCTGCACCGCCGACGCCGTCGCGCCGCACAGAAGACCTGCGGCGCACAGCGCGCCCATGAGCTTACGGACTTTCATTGTTTATCTCCTCCAGCACCTGAACAAGTAACGAGTGGCCCCTGATGTCGCCAGGAAGCGTTGAAAAAACGGTGGTTACACAACGGCAATGCTTGGGTGGCCGGGACTCGGGTGTCGGGGGGTCGGCGGAGAAGCGCGCCACGCGGGCGATGCATGCGCGCGTGCGAAGCCGGCAGTCCGATATCCGATAGTCGGCCGCTCGGCTCTCAAGAGATGAGTAGGTCAGATCGCAACGACTGTCTCCTCTGCGAGCCGATGGCGTCATGCCTGTGCCGGCCCATGCTAGTGATTGCTTTTGATTTTTACCCGCGCACACGAGCCGCGATTGCAACGCGAAACGAGAGGGCGCAGGCGCGAGGCGGTACACGTGTGAAACGCAGCCGGTGCATGGAAGCAGCGATTTCCGGTCTTCGCTAACATGAGTACGCGGTCGCCTTAGGGAAAACACTCAGCTTCTGATTGACAAGCCATTTTTTTCCCGGGTGACATTTCCTCTTGATTTGGATTGTAGTTAAACTACAATTCAGTGTCAAAAAAAATTTTGTCGAACTACGGTACCCTTTCGTTCGACGTCCCACCGACTTCACAGGCGGCCTCAAAACCCATGCAAAGCGACTCGAATTTCATCTTCGTGCTCTTCGGCGGGACCGGCGACTTGTCGATGCGCAAGATTCTTCCGGCGCTGTTCGAAGCGCACCGGGCGGGCATGCTGGCCGCGTCGGGCAAGATCGTCGCGGTGGCGCGCGGCGCGCAGGCTCCCGGCGAATACCTCGCGTGGGTCGAGGAACACGTGAAGCCGCACGTGTCGAAGAAGGGCCTCGACGAGACCGCGTGGCGCAGCTTTCTTGAGCGCATCGAATACGTGCAGCTCGACCTGGGCCGCGCGGAAGACTTCGTGGTGCTGCGCGACGCGCTCGCCAAATACGACGGCACGCGCGTCTTTTATCTCGCGACCGGGCCGTCGCTCTTCGTGCCCATCTGCCGCGCGCTGTCGGAAGTCGGCCTGAACCAGAACGCGCGCATCGTGCTGGAAAAGCCGCTCGGCTATGACCTGAAGTCGTCCAACGCCATCAACGACGCGGTCGGCGAGATCTTTCAGGAAGAGCAGATCTACCGGATCGACCATTATCTCGGCAAGGAGCCGGTGCAGAACCTCCTCGCGCTGCGCTTCGGCAATGCGCTCTTCGAGCCGCTGTGGCGGCGCGAATGGGTCGAGAGCATCCAGATCACCATCGCGGAAGAGCTCGGCGTGGAAGCGCGCGGCGACTTCTACGACAACACCGGCGCGTTGCGCGACATGGTGCAGAACCACTTGCTGCAACTGCTTTCCATCGTGACGATGGAGCCGCCGCATTCGATGGATTCCGACTCCGTGCGCGACGAAAAGCTGCGCGTGCTGCGCGCGCTGAAGCCAATCGAGGAGCGCGACATCAGCCGCGTCGCCGTGCGCGGGCAGTATCACGCGGGCGTGATTCGCGGCGCATCGGTGCCGGCCTACGCGACGGAAGCCGGCGTGCGCCCCGACAGCAACACGGAAACCTTCGTCGCGCTGAAAGTCGAGATCGAAAACTGGCGCTGGGCCGGCGTGCCGTTCTTCCTGCGCACTGGCAAGCGCCTCGCGGACCGCGTCGCGGAGATCGTCGTGAATTTCCGGCCCGTGCCGCATTCGGCGCTCGGCGCGAATGCGCTGCGCGCGGGCGCGAACCGGCTCGTGATCCGCTTGCAGCCGAACGAGACGATTCGCCTCTACTGCCTCGCGAAGCAGCCGGGCGAGGGCATGAATCTCGCAAGCGTCCATCTGGACCTCGCGTTCGACCAGTTCTTCAAGGAAGGGCAGATGGAGGCGTACCAGCGGCTGTTGCTGGACGTGATCCACGGGCGGCTCGCGCTCTTCGTGCGTCGCGACGAGCAGGAAGCCGCGTGGCGCTGGGTCGAGCCGATTCTGAACGCGTGGGCATCGTCGACGAACAAGCCCAAGCCGTACGCGGCGGGCACGTGGGGGCCGGCGGCGTCGAGCGCGATGCTCGCGCAGCATGGCACGTGCTGGCTGGAAGAAGAGAATTGAGGGCGTCGCGCTGACGGCTCCATTCAGAGAGACGCCGCGCGCGACGCCAGCACATAAGACCGCTTCGCGGGCCGTTCGCGGCTTCGCGGCATAAGGCGGGTCGATAAACCAAGACAAGCAGGATGGAGGAGCAGTGATCGAGCTTCGCACTTTCGACGACCCGCGCGCCCACTCGGACGCGCTGGCGAAGGCCGTCAGCGACGCGCTTGCCGCGTCGCTCGCGGCCAGAGGCGCCGCATCGGCCGATGCCAGCGCAGCCGCATCAGGACAGTCCGCTCATGCCACGCTCGCCGTGTCCGGCGGCACGAGCCCGCGTCCGTTCTTGCAGACGCTCTCGCACGAGCCGCTCGCGTGGGCGCACATCGACGTGACGCTCGTCGACGACCGCTGGGTGCCTGAAACCGATTCCGCGAGCAACGCGCGCCTCGTGCGCGAGACGCTGCTGCAAGACGCGGGCGCGGCCGCCTACTTCCTGCCGCTTGTCGATACGTCCGCCACGCTCGACGCGCACGTCGCCGCGCTCAACGCCGACGCGCGCCGCCGTCTGCCGGATGTCGCCGTGCTCGGCATGGGCGAGGACGGCCACACCGCGTCCATCTTCGCGGACGCGCCCGAATGGGACTTCGCCATTTCCACGCAGGACCGCTTCGTCGCCGTGCATCCGGGCAGCGCGCCGCACGCGCGGGTAAGCCTGTCGATGTCCGCGCTCAAGCAGGTGAAGCAGCTTTTCCTCTTCATCTCCGGCCAGAAGAAACTGGACGTGCTGAACGCGGCGCTCGCCGCGCGCCAAAAGAATGCCATCTCGACCCTGGCCAACGATGAAGGAGTGAAGCTCGATGTCTACTGGTGTGCATAAGGCCGCTCCGGCGGCGAGCCACGCCGATGGACCGAGGCTGCTCGCCGACATCGGCGGCACCAACGCGCGCTTCGCGCTGGAGACGGCGCCCGGCGAAATCGGGCAGATTCGCGTGTATCCGGGCGCCGATTACCCCGGCATCGCCGAAGTCATGCAGCAGTATCTGAAGGACACGAAAGTCGGCCGCGTCAATCACGCGGCGATCGCGATCGCCAATCCGGTGGACGGCGATCACGTGAAGATGACGAATCACGACTGGAGCTTCTCGATCGAAGCGACGCGCCGCGCGCTCGGCTTCGACACACTGCTCGTCGTCAACGACTTCACCGCGCTCGCGATGGCGCTGCCCGGTCTCACCGATGCGCAGCGCGTGCAGGTGGGCGGCGGCGCGCGCCGGCAGAACAGCGTGATCGGCCTTCTGGGTCCGGGTACGGGCCTGGGCGTGTCGGGTCTGATTCCCGCGGATGATCGCTGGATCGCGCTCGGCAGCGAAGGCGGCCACGCGACCTTCTCGCCGTTCGATGAAAGCGAAGACCTCGTCACGCGCTATGCGCGCCGCAAGTTTCCACACGTGTCGTTCGAGCGCGTGTGCGCGGGGCAGGGGCTGGAGTTGATCTACCGGGCGTTCGCGGAGCGCGACAACGTCGCGGTGGCCGACACCTTCACCGCCGCCGACGTCACCACGCGCGCGCATCAAGGCGAGGCGCTCGCGCTCGAAACGGTGAACTGCTTCTGCGCGATCCTCGGCACGTTCGCCGGCAACATCGCGGTGACGCTCGGCGCGCTGGGCGGCATTTATATCGGCGGCGGCATCGTGCTGAAGCTGGGCGAGCTCTTCCACAAGTCGCCGTTTCGCGAGCGGTTCGAATCGAAAGGGCGCTTCCAGCAGTATTTGTCCGGCATTCCGACTTACGTCATCACCGCGGAATATCCGGCGTTCCTCGGCGTCTCCGCGATTCTTGCCGAGCAGTTGTCGAATCGCGCGAACAGCGGATCGTCGGCGGTGTTCGAGCGCATTCGCCAGATGCGCGATGCGCTCACGCCCGCCGAGCGGCGCGTGGCCGATCTCGCGCTGAATCATCCGCGCTCGATCATCAACGATCCGATCATCGACATCGCGCGCAAGGCCGACGTGAGCCAGCCGACGGTGATTCGCTTTTGCCGCTCGCTGGGCTGTCAGGGCCTCTCCGACTTCAAGCTGAAGCTCGCGACGGGTCTCACCGGCACGATTCCGGTGAGCCACAGCCAGGTGCATCTCGGCGATACGGCCACCGACTTCGGCGCGAAGGTGCTGGACAACACCGTGTCGGCCATCCTTCAGCTGCGCGAGCATCTGAACTTCGAGAACGTCGAGCGCGCGATTGACATTCTGAACGGCGCGCGGCGCATCGAGTTCTATGGCTTAGGGAATTCGAACATCGTCGCGCAGGACGCGCACTATAAGTTCTTCCGCTTCGGCATCCCGACGATTGCCTACGGCGATCTCTATATGCAGGCGGCGTCGGCGGCGCTGCTCGGCAAGGGCGATGTGATCGTGGCCGTGTCGAAGTCCGGGCGCGCGCCGGAGTTGCTGCGCGTGCTGGAAGTGGCGATGCAGCAGGGTGCGACGGTTATCGCGATCACGTCGAGCAACACGCCGCTCGCCAAGCGCGCGACGGTGGCGCTGGAGACGGATCACATCGAGATTCGCGAGTCGCAGTTGTCGATGATCTCGCGCATTCTGCATCTCGTGATCATCGACATTCTCGCGGTCGGCGTGGCCATTCGCCGCGCGGCGCCGCAGCCGGGTGCGAAGATCAGCGAGACGGTCGCGCAAGCGCGCGAGTCCAGCGACGACGAAGCCGCCGCCGTGCTCGACTGGCTGAGTCACGGTGCGTCGGGCATGGCGAAGGAATAACGCCCGAGCAGTTCGAACGAAAAGGGCCGCCGATGTGAATCGGCGGCCCTTTTCTCTGGCGGGCAAGAAAACGGCGCGGCTCCTTGCGGGAGCCGCGCCGCTTCGTGCATCAGACGCGCTGCTTAGAACGAGCGCTGAATGCCCGCGTACACGCCCGTCTGGCTGCGGCCGGGGAACGGATTGTCCGTCGACGCAGCGGTGCCGAAGCTGTTCGCGTTGAGGCCGTAGTTCGCCGTCTTGCTGTTCTGAACGGTGGCCACTTGCAGGTCGAACAACGTGCGCTTAGACAGGTTGTACGAGCCGCCGACGGTGTACATGGTCGCGTTGCCTGCGCCGTTGTTGCCGTTGACGTGATAGACGGCGGCGGTCAGCGCCGCAGCCGGCGACGCCTGCCACGTCACGCCGCCCCATTCGTGGTCGAGCGTGGTCGGCTCGCCCGGCAACTGGCCGGTCATGCCCGAAGAACGAATCGCCTGATAACCGGCCTGAACCTTGAATTGGCCGAGGAACACGTTGGCCATCGCGGAGTATTCGCGCGAGTAGGCGTAGACGCCCTGAGTCGTGCCATAGCCGCCGCCGAGCTGACCGTTGGCCGGATTGCGGATCTCGTCGTACATGCCGCGAACCTGCAGATACGGCGACGTGTACGTGACGTACGCGCCTGCTTCGCGGCCTTGCGGCGTCGTGCCGTTGCCGTTCCAGTTGGTCGCGTTCGAAAGCGCGTATTGGCCGTAGAAGTCGAAGCCCGCGAACTTCGGCGACTGGTACGAGATGTTGTTGCTCGATTGCGGCCAGTTGCGGCCACGCACCAGCGACGCCGACGACCAGTTTGACTGGCCGAACGGATCGAAGTCCCACACGCCGTTGGACACGAACAGTTCGCGGCCGAGCAGCAGCGTACCGAAGTTGTTGTTGGCGATACCCACCGTCGCCCAGCGATTGAAGAGGCCGCCGCCGCCCGGGCCCTGGCCCGTCATGGTGTTGAAGCTGCCTTCCAGCTGGAACACGGCGCGATTGCCGCCGCCCAGATCTTCGGCGCCCTTCAGGCCCCAGAGGCTCGTGCCCCAGTCGCCGCTTTCGGCGCGGATGCGGCTCGCCGTGACGTTCTTCGCCGCCCCGGTCGGCACGCCGTTCATGTATTCGAGTCCCGCGTCGAGGCGGCCGTACAGCGTCACGCTGCTTTGGGCATGCGCCGCCGCGCCGAACGTCAGCAGCGCCGCCGCTGCAAGCAAAGCCTTCTTCATCATCTCCTCCAGCTCCTGTCAAAAGTGGAACAACTGCCATCGGAATTTTGAAGGAGAACTACATTTTCGGAGGGTCGGCCTTGTACTTTTGATTCAATTTGACAAACGCGGCAACAAGCCGCCGCTTGCATGCGTCAGACGAGCCGCCAATAAAAAACGGTGCGACACCCTTTCGGGCACCGCACCGATACGCGCCTCTCGCAGCAGCGTGAAAACCTTATAGAACTATTCTTGGTTCAGACTCGCAGCTTAGAACGAGTGCTGAATGCCCGCATAGACGCCCGTCTGGCTGTGGCCGGCGAACGGGTTGTCCGTCGCGGCAGCCGTGCCGAAGTTGTTGGCGTTCAGGCCGTAGTTGGCGCTCTTGCTGTTCTGCACCGTCGCGACCTGCAGGTCGAACAGGGTGCGCTTCGACAGGTTGTACGAGCCGCCGACCGTGTAGATGGTCGCGTTACCCGCGCCGTTGTTGCCGTTCACGTGGTAGACCGCGCCGATCAGTGCCGCCGCCGGCGTTGCTTGCCACGTCACGCCGCCCCATTCGTGGTCGAGCGTAGTCGGCTGGCCGGGCAACTGGCCCACCATGCCGGACGAACGGATCGCCTGGTAAGCGCCCTGAACCTTGAACTGGCCGAGGAACAGGTTGAACATCGCCGTGTATTCGCGCGAGTACGCGTAGACGCCGTTGCCGTTGTTCGTGCCGCCGTTGAGCGCGTTGTAGGCGCCGCCGAGCGTACCGTTGGCCGGGTTGCGGATCTCGTCGTACATGCCGCGAATCTGGAAGAGCGGCGTGGTGTACGTGATGTACGCGCCACCTTCGCGGCCTTGCGGCGTCGTGCCGTTGCCGTTCCAGTTCGTTGCGTTGGACAGTGCGTACTGGCCGTAGAAGTCGAAGCCTGCGAACTTCGGCGACTGGTACGAAATGTTGTTGCTCGATTGCGGCCAGTTGCGGCCACGCACCAGCGAAGCCGACGACCAGTTCGACTGACCGAACGGATCGAAGTCCCACACGCCGTTAGCGATGAAGAGTTCGCGGCCCAACAGCAGCGTACCGAAGTTGTTGTTCGCGATACCGACCGTCGCCCAACGATTGAAGAGGCCGCCGCCGCCCGGGCCTTGACCCGTCATGGTGTTGAAGCTGCCTTCCAACTGGAACACGGCGCGATAGCCGCCGCCCAGATCTTCGACGCCCTTCATGCCCCAGAGGCTCGTACCCCAGTCGCCGCTTTCCGCACGGAAGCGGTGCGACGAGCCGGTGGCCGCGCCGTTGGCGCCGACGCCGGTCGGCACGCCGTTCATGTACTCCAGTCCGGCGTCCAGGCGGCCATACAGCGTCACGCTGCTTTGAGCCTGAGCCACCGCGCTGAACGTCAGCAGTGCTGCTGCCGCGAGCAAAGCTTTCTTCATCATCTCCTCCAACCCTGTCAAGAAATAGAACCAAGTGCTGCCGTGTGCGGTTCGATGCGGGCGCATCCAACCGGAAATTGTTTTTCGAGGAACGACACACGCGTAACGACAGTGCTCGTGACGACTCGCGCGTCGTGGGCGCGAATCTGACGCCGGTCCGTCGACTGGCGTTTCCTCACTTTGTTTTGAAGTAAAACTACTTTTTGTGCACTTCGTTTTGGTACTTTAGTTACCAATTTAACAAATTACGTCACACTCGCCAAAGGAATTTGACGCTCACGGATGCGGTGTGTCAAAAACGCAAAGCCATTGTGGCGTGGACGCGACCCAAAGCATGGGAAACGGCCCGCAAAGCCTTATGCAGCAAGGCTCCGCGCTTGGGAAAGTTTCGGGGTCAGGTTTGACGCCTATTGACGCGCGAACGTGTCGGCGCTAGGTGGCAGAAATGGGCTGGAAGGGCCGCCGGGCGGGGCGCGGCGGCGAAAAAAAAGCGCCTCGCGGGCGCTTTTTCTTTCCAAGAGTGTGCGGCAGCTACTTGAGACTACCCGAAAGAAACTGCCTGAGCCGCTCGCTCTTCGGCTGAGCGAACACGTCGTTCGGGCGACCTTCCTCCTCGATACGCCCCTGATGCAGAAACACGACGTGGTTCGACACATTGCGCGCGAACGCCATTTCGTGCGTGACGACGATCATCGTGCGGCCTTCCTCGGCGAGCGTCTGCATCACCTTCAGCACTTCGCCGACGAGTTCAGGATCGAGCGCGGACGTGGGTTCGTCGAAGAGCATGACGTCCGGGTGCATGGCGAGGGCGCGCGCAATCGCCACGCGCTGCTGCTGGCCGCCCGACAAATGCGACGGATACTGCTTCTCCAGCCGCGGCGCGAGCCCGACCTTCTCCAGATACGTGCGGGCGCGATCCTCGGCTTCCTTCTTCGGCAGGCCGAGCACGTTCACGGGCGCCTCCGTCACGTTCTCCAGCACGTTCATGTGCGACCAGAGGTTGAAGTGCTGAAACACCATCGAGAGCTTCGAGCGGACTTGCCGCAGTTGCTTCGCGTCCGCAACCTTCAACGCGCCGGTCTTGTCCAACATCGTGCGCACTTCGGCGCCGTCGACGAAGATGCGCCCGCGATTCGGCTGCTCGAGAAAGTTGATACAGCGCAGCATCGTGCTCTTGCCGGATCCCGACGACCCGATGATGCTGATCACGTCGCCGGCGTTCGCCTTCAGCGAGACGCCTTTCAGAACTTCGTTGCTGCCGTACTGCTTGTGAATGTCATCGACGAAAAGCTTGTGCTTCTGGGAATTCATGTGCGGTCCTGTAGCCCGATTGCCTGACTTATTTGCCTTGCGGCCGCAGGTACGCGAGCCAGCGATGTTCGGCGCGGCGGAACAGCCACACGAGCGCGAACGAAATGACGAGATAGAGCAGGGCAGCGATGCCGAACGCCTGGAACGACTGATACGTCGCGGAGTTCACGTCGCGCGCGATCTTCAGGATGTCCGGCACGGTCGCCGTGAACGCGACGGTCGTCGCGTGCAGCATGAGAATGACTTCGTTGCTGTAGTAAGGCAGCGCACGGCGCAGCGCCGAGGGCAAAATCACGCGGCGATACAGCGTGAAGCTCGACATGCCGTAAGCGCGCGCCGCTTCGATCTCGCCATAGGGCGTCGCCTTGATCGCGCCGGCGAAGATTTCCGTCGTGTACGCGCAGGTGTTGAGCGTGAACGCGAGCAGCGTGCAGTTCATGCCGCTGCGGAAGAACTCGGAAAGCAGTACGTGATCGCGCACGACTTGCAGGCTGTAAAGGCCCGTATAGCAGAGCAGCAACTGCACGTAGAGCGGCGTGCCGCGAAACACGTACGTGTACAGCCAGACGCTGCGCGAGAGCAGCTTGTTCTTCGACACCCGCGCGACGGCGAGCGGCACGGAGAGGCAGAACCCGAGGCCGATGGACACCACGAGCAGCCACATCGTGATGGCGAGACCGGTAATTCGGTAGCCGTCGGTGAAAAGGTAGTTCTTCCAGAATTCCTGGATGATTTCGATCATGAAGTCCGCCGCTCTTTGATACTGGAATAAGGCTGGATATCCGAATGCCGCTGGTTACAGGTCCGCCTTGCGCACGCCGATGGAGTAGCGCCGCTCCAGCCAGATCAGCACGAAGTTCGAGATCGTGGTGATGGCGAGATAGACGACGCCCGCGAGCAGCGTGAAGAAGAAGAACCGCTGCGTGCCTTTGCCGGCGTCCTGGGCGGCCTTCACCACATCCGCGAGGCCGATGATCGACACGAGCGCGGTCGCCTTCACCATCACCTGCCAGTTGTTGCCGATGCCCGGCAGCGCGAAGCGCATCATCTGAGGAAACATGATGCGCGAGAAGGTCTGCCACGGCGTCATGCCGTACGCCGCGCCCGCTTCGAGCTGGCCGCGCGGCACCGATAGGAACGCGCCGCGGAACGTCTCGGTGAAATACGCGCCGTAGATGAAGCCGAGCACGAGAATGCCCGCGAGGAACGGATCGATATCGATCTGATCCCAGCCGAGCTGGTCGGTGAGCAGGTTCAGCCAGATCTGGATGCTGTAGAAGAGCAGCAGCATCAGCACGAGATCGGGTACGCCGCGAATCAGCGTCGTATAGACCGTGCCGATGCCCGACGCGATACGGCTCTTGGAGAGCTTCGCCGCCGCGCCGATGAGGCCGATCACGAAGGCGAACGCCAGCGACAGCACCGCGAGCTTGACGGTCTGCCAGGTGCCCGCGAGGATCAGCGGACCGTAGCCTTGCAACATGGTGATTCCTTGGTAAGGTGCGCCCATTCCACGCGCGCACGAAGCGGCTCGCCCGCCGCGCTTCGCTGCCGAAATTCGCCGCCGCATTGGCCGCCGAATTTGGCCGCCTACGCGCGGCTCGCCGGCGTTACCTCGATGAAGCCCCGACGCGGATGGTCTCGTTTCTTTCCGGCGCCGCTCGTGGCGCGGGCGCCGGCGGTCCGTATTCTAGGTGGCCAAAATTGGCGAGCACGCCCAAAACGCAAATGCCGCGATTGTCGTGGATGCCGCGAATGTCCCGAATGCCCGTGTTTCCGAAGGCGCTGCCGCGACGCCGCCACCCGAAAAGCGCGGTATTTTACCCGAACCCGGCGTGCGCGCGGCGATAGCCGGAGAAGTCCGATTACCTCCATCGGCGGGACGGTGTAGTGCCGTCGCGCTCGTTGTTCCGGCAGGCGGCCGCCCTTACATTGTCTCCATCGCAGTTCAACGTCTATACCGGGAGCACAACATGTTCGAGATTCGCCGCAGCAACGAACGCGGTCACGCCAACCACGGCTGGCTGGACTCGTATCACACGTTCTCGTTCGCCGATTATTTCGATCCGGAGCACGTCCACTTCGGCGCGCTGCGGGTGATCAACGAAGACCGCGTCGCGGGCGGACAGGGCTTCGGCACGCACGGTCATCGCGACATGGAGATCGTGAGCTACGTGCTGGAAGGCGCGCTCGCGCACCGCGACAGCATGGGCAACGGATCGACCATCCGCCCCGGCGACGTGCAGCGCATGAGCGCCGGAACCGGCGTGCGGCACAGCGAGTTCAACGGCTCGCCGACCGAAACGGCGCACTTCCTGCAAATCTGGATCATTCCGGATGCGCCGGGCGGCGCGCCGGGATACGAGGAAAAGCGCTTCACCGATGACGAAAAGCGCGGCCGCCTGCGCGTGATCGCTTCGCCCGAGGGCACGGACGGCTCTGTTACGATCGGCGCCGACGCGCGGATTTTCGCGGGCCTGTTCGACGGCGACGAGCGCGCCGAGTTCGACGTGCCGGCGGGCCGCCGCGTGTATGTGCACGTGGCGCGCGGCAAGGTGTCGGTGAACGGCGAGGCGCTGGGCGCGGGCGACGCCGCGAAGATCGAGGACATCGCCAAAGTGACGATCGACCGCGGCGAGCGGGCGGAAGTGCTGCTGTTCGATCTGGCTTGATCGGCTATCGATGTGAAAAACCGCGGGCTCGCGCCCGCGGTTTTTTTGCGCCTGCGAGTACCGCTTACGGTTTCGCGGTCGCGGATGCGCCCGGCGCGGCCTGAGCCGCGTCCGGCCCGCCGCGATGCTTGCCCCAGCGCTCGTGCATCTTCTGCTGATGCTCGCGCATGCGGGCGAAGTGCTGCTTGAGCGCCGTGCTCACGGTCGTCTTTTGCTGGTCGTTCAGCGAGTTATAGAAGTTGAGCCAGGCGGTCGCCGTCTGCTCGTGCAACTGCATTTGCTGCTGCTCGAGCTTCTGATGCGCGGCGTGCATCGCGTTCAGATCCAGAATCGGCTGGTTTTGCATCGACTGGAACTGCTCGCGCATCTGGCGATGGCTTTCCCGCATGGCCTTGTGATTCTGCTTCATCGTGTCGATGGCCGTTTGCCAGAGCCTTTCCTGATCCGTATTCAGCTTGAGCTGGCCGTGCAGCTCGTCCAGCTGCTTCTGAATGCGCATTTCCATGTGATGACCGCCGGGCCCGCCCATCATGGCCGGGGCGCCGGGCGGCGGCGCGTTCGGCGCGTCGTTGGTGGCGGCGTGGGCCGCGCCGAAGGTCAGCGCGAGTGCGGTAGCAGCGGCGGCGAGAATGCGATATTGCTTGCTCATCGTGAGACTCCCTGATTGATGTCGGAGCCGAATGCGCGGATTTCGTGAGACCGCGCTTGGTCGGTGAGACACAGCGTAGTGGCTCGTGCCGGCGCGCGTGTTACCGGGGCGGCGTTTCGTATTACGCTGGTTTACGCGCTGCTTTCGCGGTAACACCCCGTAACCCTTTGCGGCGCGAGAGCCGCCGAGCGGTCGGGGCTCACGCGCTAAACTCCCTCTCATGACTACACAAATTCTTGTCGTCGACGACGACGCCGAACTGCGCGATCTCTTGCGCGACTATCTGGTCCGGCAGGGCATCGAAGTATCGGTGCTGCACGACGCCGGTTCGCTCGAACGCCGTATCGAGCGCGAGCGCCCCGATCTGATCGTTCTCGATCTGATGATGCCGGGCGTCGACGGCCTGACGGCGCTGCGCAAGCTCCGCGCATCGGGCGACGACATTCCCGTCATCATGCTGACCGCGCGCGCGGACGACGTGGACCGCATCGTCGGCCTGGAACTCGGCGCGGACGATTACCTCGGCAAGCCGTTCAACCCGCGCGAACTGCTCGCGCGCGTGCAGGCCGTGCTGCGCCGCCGCCGCACCATTCCGTCCGCCGCGCCCGAGCAGCGCGAGCCGTATTCGTTCGGCCGCTTCCGCCTGGACTTCCAGTCGCGCACGCTGCAGCACGACGAAAAGCCGATCACGCTCTCCGGCAGCGAATTCGCGCTCCTCAAGATTTTCGTGAACCACCCGATGCGCACGCTCACGCGCGAGCGCCTGCTCGAACTGCTGCATGGCCCGGAATACGACGGCACCGACCGCGGCATCGACGTGCAGGTGTGGCGCCTGAGGCGCATTCTGGAGAGCGATCCTTCCGCGCCGCGCTTTATCCAGACGGTGCGGGGACGCGGCTACGTGTTCGTGCCCGACGGCGAGCAAAATGCGCCGGCCCATTGATTCGCTGTTCGGCCGGCTGGTCGTTCTGGTCATCGGCGTGCTGGTGCTCTCGCACCTCGCGTGGTTCGCCGTCATCCGCGTCGAGCGCGACTACTCGCAAACGCGCTATGCCGTCGAGGAAGCGGCGTTCCTGGTCGAAGCGGTGCGGCAGCACATCGCGAACAATCCGGAACAGCCGTTGCCCTCGCGCGTGCGCATCGTGCCACTGCAAGCGGCGGATGTGCCGCAGCCCGCGAGCGGCGACGAGCTTCCGCGTCCGCTCTCACGTTTCATCGAGGACATGAAAGACCGCTTGCCCGACGGCACCGACGTGCGCCCCGGCCCGCCCGGCGCGCCGCCGAGCGTCTGGGTCCACGGCGCGAAGGACGCGGGCTGGATCGTCGTGCCGGTGCAGCCGCTGCGCCCCCCGCGCTCGCGCGACCGCATGCTCGTGTGGCTTGCCATCATCTTTTCGACGGCCGTGCTGGCGGCGCTCTTCGCCGCGTGGCAGTTGCAATCGCCGCTGCGCTCGCTCGCGCAGGCGGTCGCGCGCTTCGGACGCGGGCAGCCCACGCCGCCGGTGCCCGAGCGCGGCCCGCGCGAGTTGCGCCAGCTCACACACGGTTTCAATCAGATGGTGCGCGAAGTGTCGCAAAGCGAGAGCGACCGCGCGGTGATGCTGGCGGGCGTCGCGCACGATCTGAAGACGCCGCTTGCGCGCCTGCGCCTGCGCGCCGAAATGATGGACGACGAAAAGACGCGCGACGGCGTGGTGCGCGACGTCGATTCCATGGCGCATATCGTCGATCAGTTTCTGGTCTTCGCGCACGACCGACCGGACGGCAGCGAGCCGGTCGCGGTGGATCAGCAGTGCGAGCGCGTCGCGCGGGCGTATCGCGCGGTCGCACCGGGCGCGGATACCGTGCGCCTGAAGCTCGAAGCGGGGCCGGGCTTCGTGTTGCCGGCCGCGACGCTCGACCGCCTGCTCTCCAACTTGCTGGATAACGCGCACGCTTACGGCGCGCCGCCCATCGTCATCGAGACGCGGCGCGAGGCGAAAGGCTGGGTGCTGTCCGTGTCGGACCACGGCAAGGGCATTGCGCCCAACGACCTCATCAAGGCGAGCCGCCCGTTCGTGCGGCTCGATCCGGCGCGCGGCGGCAGCGGGCATAGCGGCCTCGGACTCGCCATCGTGGAGCGGCTCGCGCGGCGCGCGGGCGGCGAGTGCGAGATCGGCAATCAGGTCGATGGCGGCTTGCGGGTCGCGATGACCTTCCCGTTCGATCCCGCCGCGCGGACGGTCACGGCGCGCCGCGCCGGATCGCCGCACGAGGAGCGCGCGTTCTGACCACGCGCGCGTCTTCGGCAAGGCTCAGTCGAACAGCGTCTGAAGCGCCGAGGCCGCCTCGCTATCTACCGTGTTGTACGTCACGGTGGACGCCTCGAAGATGTAGTGCGTCGTGTACTTGCCGAGCCGCGACAGGATTTCCTCCTGAATCACTTCCGGCGCGAGGTCGATTTTCAGATACCACGCGGTGGACGACAGCCGCGTCTGGAACGACCCGTACTCCGCGAGCAATTGGTCGAACGTTTCAGCATCCTGATCGCGGCACACGATGACCAGATTTCCCTTCATGCATTCCTCCCGATAACAGCCACGCAGTCGATACCCAAGAACCGATGATACCTGCGCGGACATGTCCGTGTGGCGACGAGGGGGAAGCCGGCGGCGCTACTTGCCGGCGAGCGAGTCTTCGGTGTGGCGCGTGGCCGGCGGGTCGGCGGGGCGCACTTCGCTGCGGTCGCGCCCGCGCGACTTGGCCTCGTAGAGCGCGAGATCGGCGCGCGAGAGCATCCATTCGAGCGCGTCGTCGCTCGCCTGTTCGGTGATGCCGATGCTCACCGAAAGCACCGCATCGTCCGGCAAATGCGCGCAGTGCTCGTGATGAAAGCGCTTGCGCAGCCGTTCGAGCACGGCTTGCGCGTCGGCGAGCGACGTCTGCGGCAGCAGAATGCCGAACTCCTCGCCGCCGAGCCGCCCGATCGCGTCGCTCGGACGAAGCTGCTCGCGGCAGACTTCCGCGAAATGCTCGAGCGCGCGATCACCCGAGGCGTGCCCATAGCGGTCGTTGATCTGCTTGAAATGGTCGAGATCGGCGATGGCGACCGACAGCGGCGTGCCGGTCGAGCGAGCCAGTTCGACCTCTTGCCGCAGCGTGTCGAGGAAATAGCGGCGCGACAGGGCGCCCGTGAGCGCGTCGTGGCGCGCTTCCGCCGACAAGAGCGTATTGGCCGATTGCAACTGCTCCGCGAGATCACGCGTTGCGCGATGCAGCCTGCGCTCGCGCGAATAGGAGGTGGCGATCACCACGGCGAGCGTCACGACGCCGAGCATCGTGAGGAACACGAGCAGGCGGTCGCGGCTATGGTTGCGCGTGATTTCGGTCCAACTGGTGAGCGGGTGGACGATATGCGCCGACAAGCCCGAGTTGAGGCCGGTGCGCTCGTCGTACAGCGAGGGCACGGTTTCGCCGTTGACGGCGAAGAAGCCCTTCGCGAGCGCGGGCGCGAGCCAGGGCGCCGACTGCCGCATGCGCTCGCCGACGTTTTCGATGCGCAAAGGCGCGAACGCGTCGCGTCGATAGTGTTCGAGGCGCTCGCGGGCGGTCATGCGCGCGATAGCCGCATCCGGCATCGCCTGATATTCGAGCCGGCCGTCGTGCGCCATCACCACGACGCCGTTCTCGTCGGTGACGAAGGTTCCGGGGCGCGACACCCAGTGCCGCAACCGGTCGATGCTCACCTTCGCGATCACCGCGCCGACCAAGAGCCCGTCCTGGTACACGGGCGCGGCGATGAAGATGCCCGGTTCGGCCGACAGCCGGCCGACGCCGTACATTTCGACGAAACCGCCGAGCAGCGCCCGCACGACATAGGCCCGGCCGCTCATGTCGTAGCCGATGAAGCTGTTGTCTTCGCCCGCGTTGCTCGACGCAATGCAGTAACCCTGTTCGTTCACGAGCCAGAGGGAGTCGAGTCCGGAGAAGCCCTGCGCGTCGTGCAGGAAGCGGTTCACCTTGTCGAGTCCGGGCCGGGCCATCCATTGCTCGCGCCGCACGGTTTCCGTCGCCTTCACGCTCGACGCGTAACGCCGCGACTCCGACAGCGCGCGCTGCATGACGTCCATCTGCGCGAGCGTCGCGGGAATGGCGCGGGACATGGCGAGGTCGCTCGCGATGATCTGCGCCATGTTGTCGACGATGGAAGCCGCCATCTGCCGTTCGGTGCGCACGGTGGCGGCCATCTCCTGCTGTACCATGCGGTCCGACAGCAGGCCGGCGGCGACCCAGCACCCGAGCGCGAGCAACGCGAGGCAAAGCGTCGCGATGGCACGGTGCAGGAGGAGCTTTTTCATCGGTCTGGCCCGTGTCGCGGCGTCACGCCGCGGCCATCGGGTGTTCGGCGCGTGCCCGCGACGCGGCCGCGAGAAGCTGAGCGCCAAGCGTGGCCGATTCCGATTCGCGCGGGGACTCGCCGACACCGGCCAAAAACGCGATAATCGCCGCCCTGAGGCGGGCGGTCAGCCGGCTTGCCCGGGCGCGTTCATTGCGTCTGTCAGGCGCGGCGGCGGTCTGTGCATGCGCGCGAGCTTCGGGCGTGCGGCCAGAAAGGTGTCTCGTGTCCGTCGGACGGCCTTCCGACTCGTTCTTGGCGTCTCGCATTGCATCGGCGCTCATTTATTGTTTGTGACAAGCCCAGATTGGACGATGTTTTTCGTCGTCTATCAAGCGCCTTATTAATGCGAACGGCGTTCGCCCAACACATTGCCTCGCAACCGCGCGGTTTGCTTGCCGCGGCGGCTCGCTTGTGCCTGCATTCGGCGCGATGGCGGGCCGAAAGCGCGCTGCAAGGATGAAGCGGCGCGCGCCGGTTTGCGCCGGCCCTTCAGTTCGGCCCGGCCGTGCCGATGAGCAACAGAAGCCGCACGCCGCGAGCGCAAAGTTCGGCGCGAAGGTTGTGCCTGTCATCGTGAGTGGTGTAGTGTCGCTCGGTTCAGCGCGAGCGCGTGTCGTCCGGCGGGCGGCCGGACGCGTTGAACCTGTTGAACCCGTCGTGCGCCATCGCGCGCCGTCGCGGCAACGAAGGTGAGGGGGCTCGCCCGGACGACGGCACTAGCCGTCTCGAGCATCATCCGCGCCGTGCGCGGTCGTAACACAGCCTTACGGGGAGGGCCTTGAATGGAATTTGGTTTCAATCTGAATCGCACGGCGAACGCGTCCGCCTGGCGGCTCCTGCCCAACCGCTGGGACTTCGTGGCGTTCCCGATGATTATCTGCATCATCGCGCTCGCCGCTGTCGGCTTTCACGAAACGCTCGCGCCTATCTCGACCCTGCAGACGCAGGCGATCTCGCTCGACCCCGCGAATCTCCCCGAATATGCGTTGCGAACGACCTTGCGCATGCTGGCCGCGATGGTCGCGTCACTCGTCTTCACGCTCGCCTACGGCACGCTCGCCGCGAAGAGCCGGCGCGCGTCGCTCGTGCTCGTGCCGATTCTCGACATCCTTCAGTCGGTGCCGGTGCTCGGCTACATCTCTTTTACCGTCACGTTCTTTCTCGCGCTTTTCCCGGGGCGCGTGATCGGCGCGGAGTGCGCGGCCATTTTCGCGATCTTCACGAGCCAGGCGTGGAACATGACGTTCAGCTTCTACCAGTCGCTGCGCACGGTGCCGCGCGACCTGGACGAAGTCTCGCGCGGCTTTCACCTGACCAACTGGCAACGCTTCTGGAAGCTCGAAGTGCCGTTCTCGATGCCCGGCCTCATCTGGAACATGATGATGTCGATGTCGGGCGGCTGGTTCTTCGTCGTGGCGTCGGAGGCGATCACGGTCGGCAATCGCAGCATCGTGCTGCCGGGCATCGGCGCGTATCTCGCGGCGGCCATCGGCGAGCGCAACCTCGGCGCGATCGGCTGGGTGATTCTCGCGATGACCGTCGTGATTCTCGCCTACGACCAGTTGATGTTCCGCCCGCTCGTCGCGTGGGCGGACAAGTTCCGCATGGAGAACACGAGTTCGGGCAACGCGCCGGAGTCGTGGCTGCTCGACCTGATTCGCCGCACGCGCCTGATTCACCGCCTGCTCGTGCCGGCGGGATGGATTCTCGCCAAAGCGGCGCGCGTGCCGATCAGACTGCCGTCGCTGCAAGGCGTGAAGCTGCCGCTGCGCGCGCCGGTGTCGTCGACGCGCGCCGGCGATATCGCCTGGGGCGCGGCGGTGCTCGTGATTACCGCGTACGTGGTCTGGAAGGTGGTGTCGTTCGTCGCGACGGGCGTCACCTGGGGCGAAGTCGGACACGTCTTCGTGCTCGGTTTTATCACGCTGCTGCGCGTGGTGGTGCTGATCGCGATTGCCTCGGTGATCTGGGTGCCGATCGGCGTGCTCATCGGCCTGCGCCCGGCGCTCGCCGAGAAGTTCCAGCCGCTCGCGCAGTTCCTCGCGGCCTTTCCGGCGAACCTGCTGTTTCCGGTGTTCGTCGTCGTGATCGTGCGCTGGCATCTGAACCCGGATATATGGCTGTCGCCGCTCATCGTGCTCGGGACGCAGTGGTATATCCTTTTCAACGTGATCGCGGGCGCGTCGGCTTATCCGAACGATTACCGCGAAGCCGCGACGAACTTCCAGATTCGCGGCTGGCAGTGGTGGAAGAAGGCCATGCTGCCGGGCATTTTCCCGTACTACGTCACCGGCGCGATCACCGCTTCGGGCGGCGCGTGGAACGCGAGCATCGTCGCGGAAGCGGTGTCGTGGGGCAAGACCAGCGTCGTCGCGCACGGACTGGGCGCCTATATCGCGCAGAACACGGCCGATGGCGACTACCCGAAGATCATTCTCGGCATCGCGGTGATGTCGCTCTTCGTGACGCTGTTCAACCGCCTGTTGTGGCGCCCGCTGTACGCCTACGCCGAAGCGCGGCTTCGACTGGATTGAGGACGAGTTCCGATGCAGAACCTTAAAAACACTCAGACGCCCGCCCAGCAGGCGGCGGTGCGCACTCCCGGCACGCCCGCCGGCGCGCCTGCGTCGGCGTCGCTGAAGCCGCCGCGTCTCGGCGCGGAGATTCTGCGCGTGCAGAACGTGAGCCGCGGCTTCAACAAGACGCAGGGCGAACTGCTCGTGCTCGACGACGCGAACCTCTCGCTGCGCGAAGGCGAGATCGTCGGTCTGCTCGGGCGCTCGGGCTCGGGCAAGTCGACGCTGCTGCGCATCATCGCCGGACTGATCGAGCCGACCGACGGCGAAGTGACCTATCTGAACGAGCCGTTGCGCGGCCCGGCGAAGGGCGTCGCGATGGTGTTCCAGACCTTCGCGCTCTTTCCGTGGCTGACCGTGCTGCAAAACGTGGAGGCCGGTCTCGAAGCGCAGGGCGTGGGCGCGCGAGAGCGCCGCGAGCGGGCGCTCGCCGCTATCGACCTGATCGGTCTGGACGGCTTCGAAAACGCCTATCCGCGCGAATTGTCGGGCGGCATGCGGCAGCGCGTGGGCTTTGCGCGGGCGCTCGTCGTCGATCCGACGCTGCTCCTGATGGACGAGCCGTTTTCCGCGCTCGACGTGCTGACCGCCGAAAACCTGCGCACCGACTTGCTCGACTTGTGGACGCAGGGCCGTCTGCCGATCAAGTCCGTGCTGATCGTGACGCACAACATCGAAGAAGCGGTGTTCATGTGCGACCGCATTCTCGTGCTGTCGTCGAATCCCGGCCGCGTGATGGCCGAGATCAAGGTGCCGTTCAAGCACCCGCGCAACCGTCTGGACCCGGCGTTCCGGCGCCTGGTGGACGACATCTACGCGAAGATGACTGCCCGTCAGCTCGACGACGCGAAGAGGAAGGGGCTGGAGTTGGGAAGCTGGCTGCCGTCCGTGTCGACGAACCTGATGGCCGGTCTCATCGAAACGCTCGCCGCCGAGCCGTACCACGGCCGCGCGGACATGCCGGAGATCGCGCGGACGCTGCATCTGGAAGTGGACGACCTGTTCCCGATCGCCGAAGTGTTGCAACATCTCGGTTTCGCGGACGTGCGCGAAGGCGACATCTATCTGACGCCGCAGGCCCGCGTGTTCGCGGAATTCGGCACGCAGGAACGCAAGATGATGTTCGCCGAGCACTTGCTGCGGCACGTGCCGCTCGCCGCGCGCATCAAGAAGGTGCTCAACGAGCGGCCGGGGCATCGCGCGCCGCGCGTGCGCTTCGAGCAGGAACTCGAAGACTTTCTCTCCGATAAAGCCGCGCAGGAGACGCTCGATGCGGTCATCGACTGGGGACGTTACGGCGAGATCTTCTCGTATAACGACCAGACGGAGATGCTGAGTCTGGAGGATGTCGAGGCCTGAACGGGCGGTTTGTCGCTCGGCTTTTGTGGCGTGGGTGCGTCTGCATCGTCGTCCTTCACCACGGAAAACGCGAGTAGACGCCCAAGCAGATTACGCGGTTCTATAGCCCAAATAAAAAGCGCGGCTTCCGAAAATGGAAGCCGCGCTTTTTTGCGTACGCCGCGTGTGCTTTACGCCTACTGCAAATTCCCCCAACGCTCGACCGCTGGCTCTGCCGACGCCCACTTCCAGCCTTCCGTCTGCTTGCACGCGCTCGCCACGAACCAGTCGGCGTGCGCGTTCGCATCGTCGCCGTCCACGACGGAGAACGCGAACTCCTTGCAGCTCGCGAGCGCGTTGTCGAACTCGCGCAGCACGCGCACATCGCCGTGGCCGTTTTCAATCGGCAACGTGTGCTTGACCTTCCACGGGCGCGTTTCGCCGACGGCCGCAACGCCTGCCGCAGCCGCGATGGCTACTTGCTGATCCGTATGCAGCGACTTCGACACGCGCTTCACGGCTTCGTCGGTGGCGGCCTGCACCGCGATGCCGACGCCGATGCCGATCGCCGGATTCGTCGTCACCGCGCCTGTCGCGATGCCCGCGACCGCGCCTGTGGCCGCGCCGATGGACGCGCATCCGCTCATCGTCACGCACGCGGCGGCGACCGCCACGGCAAGCGAAAAGCGCAGCGCGGGATGAACTGCGAGCCGCACCGTCATTGCAGCGAGCCCCAACGCGGCGTGGCGGGTTCGGCCGACGCCCATTTCCACTTGGCTCCGTCACGGCAGACGGACGCGACGTAGAACGCGCTGTCGGCGGGGCGGTCCTTGGTGGCGTCGCGATCGACGGAGAACACGATTTCCTTGCAGTCGAGCGCGCCGCTGCTGATCGTGCGGCTGACCGTCACGCGGCCTTTTTCGTCTTCTTCGAGCGGGATCGAATGCGTCACGACCCACGGGGCCACCGCGCCCACCGCGAGCGGGCCGGCGACAGCCGCGATCTTGTCCTGCGTATCCGTGTGTACGATGCGCTGCGTATACTGCACGCCCGCCCGCGCCGCCGCTACCGCGCCTAAGCCGATGCCGGTCGCCACGGCGGCGTTGTCCGTCACCTTGGCCGCTACGGCCGCGCCCGCGATACCCGCGCCGGCTGTCGCGCCTTCGCTATAGAGGGAATTGCATCCGCTGAGCGTCAGGCACGCAATGACGCCGCTCGTGATCGCGGCGAGCGCGGCGGCGCGCTTGCCGCGCCGGGGGACACCAATCTGCATATTGCTTTTCCTTCGTCTGCCGTTTTTTCTCGCTGCGGTCTTCCGAAAGGCCGCAGCCGACGTTCCTTCGAGCAGGCACTCGGATGCGAGTCCTGTCGCGGGCTTCGGGCATTTTGAAGCATGCCTCTAATTACCGCTTCGAGAAAATTGCAAGAATTTGCAAGCGGCGGGAACGCGTTGCGGATTTCGTAACGCGGGCCGTCTGAGAAGGACGCCGCGAGAGGCTGCGACGGCCTCCTGCGGCGGTGAGACGAGAATCAGCTTTCGCTGGTTGAAGGGGTGTCGCTCGCGTCGGTGTCTTCGTTTTCATACGCGCCGAGGCGGTTGTACAGCGTCTTGAGACTGACGCCGAGCGCCTTGGCCGCGCGCCGCTTGTCGCCGCCGCAGTGCTTGAGCGTGCCGAGGATGATCTGCTTCTGCGCGTCCGCGAGCGGCGTGCCGACCCACACGTTCATGGCATCGCCCTGCGTGACGGGCTTCTTCACCCGCGACGCCAGGTGCGGATGCGCGATTTCGACCGTCTTCTCAGCGAGGATGAACGCGCGATAGACCGTATTCTTCAACTCGCGCACGTTGCCGGGCCACGAATACGTGCGCAGCACATCGAGCGCGCGCTTGCTGAAAACCTTGTTCGTGCCTTCCTGCGCGTTCATTTCGGAGAGGAAATGCTGGGCGAGCAGTTCGCGGTCGGCGTCGCGCTCGCGCAGGGGCGGCGCGCGCAGCGGGAACACGGCGAGACGGTACATCAGGTCTTCGCGAAGCCCGTTTTCCTTGACCGCGGCGACCGGATCGCGGTTCGTCGCGGCGATCACGCGCACGTCCGAACTGATCAGATCATTGCCGCCGACGCGAAAGAACGTGCCGGTTTCCAGCGCGCGCAGCAGCTTGACCTGACGCACCGGCGACATTTCGGTCACTTCGTCGAGGAACAACGTGCCGCCGTTCGCATGTTCGAAATAGCCGATGCGTCCCTGCACCGCGCCCGTGAAACTGCCTTTCTCGTGGCCGAAGAGCTCGGCTTCGATCAGGTTGTCCGGAATCGCGCCGCAGTTGACGGCGATGAACGGCGCGTCCTTGCGCGCGCTGTTGTCGTGAATCGTCCGCGCGACAAGCTCCTTGCCGGTGCCCGACTCGCCGATGATGAGCGCGGTCGCGTCGGTGGCGGCGACGCGCTCGATCTGCGCGTACAGCTCCAGCATGACGGGCGACGAGCCGTACAGTAGTCCGTAAGACTTCAAACCCGGCACGTCCCCCGCAGAGCGCTTTTTCTGCGCCGGTGTTTCGCCTGCGACAAGCGGCGGGTCAAGATCGGTTGACGCCATAGGTCCTGATAGTTCCTGAGTTCTGCGAATGTGATGGGCGAGCGGCGCGCGGCGCCTTCGGCTGACGTGCCGCCCGTGGACGCGCGCGGTCGCTCGAATCGGCTGAATGTCCGGCGCGGCCGGGCGGGTCCGTGGCGTCGGGCGTCGGCAGCGGCGCGGCGGTGCTGACGCGCTGCGCTGTCGTGCGCCCGATGGCGATGAGCCGGTTGCCCTCGAAAGCGTCAGTCCGGAGTCGCGGCGCGACTCGATGTTTCGCCGTGCGACTCTATCTCATAAACGCTATTTAACCATTCGCGACGATATTGCGGCAATGCGTGCCGTCGGTCGGATGGCAATTTGTCTGATTGCGTTTGGGGCCGTGCGCGATATCCGGAAAGGTTCTCCGTGCGCGCCGCAAATTTACAAGGCCACGGCGTAAGAGTTACCCGACAGCCGCGCGTCTATTTCGACTTTTGCGCAGACGCCCGCGCGTGCGCCGCCTTAGCGCGGATGGCACAGAAGCTGCTTCACCGTACTCATCCTTATTCGAATGCCCGAGACGGGAAGCTGAAGAACGGGCAACGGGAGAGGTCGAGCACATCATGGACGACATTTTCGATTTCGATGTTGCCGCCGACGAGCGCCGCGATTCGGCGCAAACCCGGCTGGCTCGCGACAGGGGCGCGCGGCCGTCGGGCGATCGGCAGGAACTCGCGGCGGGCGAACCGATCGACATCTATCACTGGGCGGCCGTCGCGCTGGTGACGGCGCTGATGTGCGCGGTGCTCGGCTACGCGGCGGGCACGCCCGCGCTCGCTCGCGCCGCCAACGTGACGAGCCTCGTGTTCGGCGTGGCAGGCGGCGCGCTGACGGCGAGCGGCATCATCCGGCGGCTGCGCGCGCGCATGACGGGGAGCGGCGCGCATCGGCCGCTGGTGACGGTGCCGAAGGCGCAGTAGTCGCCTGGCCGCTGTAGCTTTAATGAGATCCGCAATTTTGCGGAAGACCCACTTGGCGAGGACTGATTCATGAGTCACACGACTGTCCAGCTTGCGTTGGGCAAGCAGAAGATCATCGAAGACATCAAGGTGCTGCTGAACGACTCGGAAGAGTTGTTGCGGCTGTCGTCGGCGCTGCCGGGCGAGGGCGTCGAGGCGCTACGCTCGCGTCTGCGCGATCACGCCGACACGGCCCGCGCCGCGCTCGAAGACGCGCAGGCGAACGCGCAGAGCCGCTATCGCGCGAGCATCGACTGCACCGAGCGGTACGTGCGCGAGAATCCGTGGCAATCGCTCGGCATGGCGGCTGCCGCGGGTTTCCTGCTCGCCGCAATCATTTCGCGTTAATCACGCGGATCGTTCGCCCGTTCTAGCGGGCGTGCGGCATCGAACTTAACGACACGGGAGAGAAGAACAATGGCACGGTCATCGATTGGAGTGTTCGGGGCGCTTTTCGCGGTCGGCAGCGTACTCGCCTGGAAATGGATGCAGTCGCAGGACGCAAACGGGCGGCGTGCCGTCAGCGGCGCAAACCGCTGGCAAGGAGCACGCTCGCGCGGCGGCAAGTACGTCGTCGGCGGGACGCCTGACGCGTGGCATTTCCCGAAAAGCTGATCGCGCAATTCGCATCGACACCACGCGGTTGGCGCATCGGCTTGATCCGCCGAATCCTTCGCGATCCTCACGCAATAAAACGCACGCCCTCGCGGCGTGCGTTTTTATCTTGATTAACCCTTATAATCATTGAACCTCTGCCATAAGTTGCGAATTGGAAAAACTTACGGCTCAGAGACCCAAGCGTGCGGAACTTTCGGAAATTAATCTGTTTTCTGCGCTTCGCGGTCGGGTTTTAGCCTTACGGGCACCCGACCCGCCAGACGCACCGGCCCGGACGGCCCCAGTCGCCCGGAGAAGACCACGCTGCTACGCGGCGTGTGACCCTGAAACGCTTTGGAAGAATTCGAGACGCAATGCCACACGTATTGATTGTCGATGACGATCCCAGTACCCGCGAGGCGCTAGCCGCGATCATCGGCGAAGACGGACTGACCACGGCCACCGCCAGCGATCTGCGCGAAGCGCGCATTCAGCTCGTGCGGCAGACGCCGGACGTCGTTTTCACCGATCTGAAACTGCCCGACGGAACGGGCGTCGACCTGTTCGAAGATCTCGATCCGCGCTCCGGCGTGGAATTCATCGTCATCACCGGGCACGCGACGGTGGAATCGGCCGTGAGCGCGCTCAAAATGGGCGCCGCCGATTACCTCGTCAAGCCCATCAACATGCAGCGCGTGAAGGCCATTTTGTCGCGCCTGCCGCGCGCCGGCGATCTGAAGGCGGAAATCGGCACGCTGCGCGGCGAGTTGCGGCGCATGGGCCGTTTCGGGCTGATGCTCGGCAATTCGCCCGCCATGCAGACGGTCTATGACCAGATCGGCCGCGTCGCGCCGACGGCGGCCTCCGTACTGCTGATCGGCGAATCGGGCACGGGCAAGGAAGTCGCCGCACAGACGCTGCACGAGCTCAGCCTGCGCCGCAAGCATTCGTTCATCGCGGTCAACTGCGGCGCGATCTCGCCGAACCTGATCGAGTCCGAAATGTTCGGCCACGAACGCGGGTCGTTCACGGGCGCGGATCGTCAGCACAAGGGTTATTTCGAACGCGCGAACGGCGGCACGCTGTTCCTCGACGAAATCACCGAAATGCCGATCGAGTTGCAGGTGAAGCTGCTTCGCGTGCTGGAGACGGGCATGTTCATGCGCGTCGGCACGACGAAGGAAATCGAGACCGACGTGCGCCTGATCGCCGCGACGAACCGCGATCCGGAGCAGGCCGTGCTCGAAGGCAAGCTGCGGCTCGACCTGTACCACCGGCTCAACGTGTTCCCGATCAACCTGCCGCCGCTGCGCGAACGCGGCAAGGACGTGGAGCTGCTCGGACAGGCGTTCCTCGACGAGCTGAACGCCCGTTACAACACGAAGAAGGACTTCCCGCCGGCGGTGCGCGAGATGCTCGCGTCGTACAACTGGCCGGGCAACGTGCGCGAACTGAAGAACTATGTGCAGCGCGCCTACATCATGTCCGGCTCCGATTCCGACAGCACGGCGACCGTCCCGCTGCAAATCTCGTTATCGCGGCCTTCGTCGGGCACGGCGGTGACGATTCCGTTCGGGACGTCGCTTGCGCAGGCGGATCGGCAGCTGATTCTCGCGACGCTCGAACAATGCGGCGGCGTGAAGACGCGGGCGGCGGAAATCCTCGGCATCAGCCTGAAAACGCTCTACAACCGGCTCGTGGAGTACGGTGAAGATGCGAACAAGGCGGCCGTCGGCGAAGGCGGAGACGTGAACGAATCGGAAAGCGAAAATCGCTGAACGTCGGTTATCTTCACATGAAAATAACGCCCGCTGCTTGCAAAAAGCGCGGGCGTTTTTGTTGGCAGGCGCGCTTTCAGCAACGATAATGACACGAATGGACGCGTCGGCCGAGGTGAAATCAGGGGCATAACCCTTGCTGCCGATCCATGCGACATCCGCGTTCGACCGGACCGCAGCCGCCCCTCGGACGAGGATGCAACCACGATCACAAGACCGCAAGGAGCCCGCAATGTCCGATTTCGCCTCCGACCGCGCGCCGATCAGTGCGCAGACGCCACAGCCGCCGGACCCGCCGGTGACGCCGCCCGATCAGCCGCCGCCGACGCCGATTCCGCCCGATACGAATCCAGACCCGACGCGCGACCCGCCCGAGCCGCCGACGCAGCCGATCGGCGACCCGCCGCCGGGGCCGAACGAAACGCCGCACGTCGGCTGAGGTTTGATTCGGCCGATTCACCGAAGCCGTGCAAACCTTGAACAAACTTCCATCCCGAACGTAGGGATTACAACAGACAAAGTACCAATGACCGGCTACGCCGATGGCTTCCGGTCATTTCTTCTGAAACGCACTGCTGGCAAACGCCAGTAGAGCATCGGTCGGACGCCGCCGAGGTCCATTCGCGACGGCCTTCTTTCTGGAGGCATCAATGAGGCATCCCGCACTGCGACGCTCCGCGCGTCATTCGTCCAAACGCGAAGCCCGCGCCGAAGCCGCGAAAAACGGCGCCGCGCCGACGTCGGTCACGCCGCCTGCGCATCATGACCCCGCCGGCCAGAACCGCCCTGCGCCTGGCGTTCCGCCCGATGGCGAACACAACCAGGGCGGCGTGCGCTCCGAAGGCATCGACTATCAGCGCGACCTCGGCTCCGAGCAGGACGCGTGAACGCCGACGCATTCGGCATATTCATCACAAGCATAAAGTTCTACGCGGCCGCGTCTCGCCGCGTGTTTCCGTGCGCCCGTAACATCTCGATACGAATTTCCCACTCTATAACGGCGCAAAAAGGCATAAGACTTGCATGTTTCTACGTCGCCAATTCGAGCAGCAACGAATAACTGATGGAGTGACGCCGTAATGAGCAGATTGATCGTGGTATCGAATCGCGTCGCGCCGGTCCAGGAAGGCAAGCCCAGCGCGGGCGGGCTCGCGATCGGCGTGCTGGACGCGCTCAAGGAGACGGGCGGCGTGTGGTTCGGCTGGAGCGGCGAGATCGTCGGCGAAGCGGCCGCCCCCGTTGTCGAGAAAAACGGCAACGTGACCTATGCCACCGTCGGGCTCACGCGGCGCGACTACGACCAGTACTACCGCGGTTTCTCGAACGCGACGCTCTGGCCGACCTTCCACTATCGCAACGACCTCTCGCGTTTCGACCGCGAAGAGTACGCGGGCTACATGCGCGTGAACGCGACGCTCGCCGCGAAGCTGAAGACGCTCCTGCAGCCGGACGACATCATCTGGGTCCACGATTACCATCTTCTGCCGTTTGCGCAGGAGTTGCGCAAGATCGGCGTGACGAACCCTATCGGCTTCTTCCTGCACATTCCGTTTCCGGTGCCCGAAGTCATGCGCACGGTGCCGCCGCACGAGGAGCTGATGACGGCGCTATGCCAGTTCGATGTCGTCGGCTTCCAGACGGAGAGCGACAAGCAGTCGTTTATCGACTACATCGAGCGCAGCGGCCGCGGCCACTTTAGCGACGACGGCATGTTGCAAGCGTTCGGGCGCATGCTGAAGGTGGGCGCGTATCCAATCGGCATCTATCCGGACGCGATCGCGAAGGCCGCCGAGCAGTACTCGACGCGCAAGCAGGTCAAGAGCCTGCGCGACTCCATGCGCGGCCGCAAGCTCATCATGAGCGTGGACCGGCTAGATTACTCGAAGGGTCTCGTCGAGCGTTTTCAGGCATTCGAGCGGCTTCTGCTCAACGCGCCCGGCTGGCACGGCCGCGTGTCGCTCGTGCAGATCGCGCCGCCGACGCGCGCCGACGTGCAAACGTACCAGCGTATCCGCCAGAATCTGGAAGGCGAGGCGGGGCGCATCAACGGGCGCTTCGCGCAGCTCGACTGGACGCCGATTCAGTACCTCAATCGCAAATACGAACGCAACCTGCTCATGGCGCTGTTCCGGCTGTCTCAGGTCGGCTATGTGACGCCGTTGCGCGACGGCATGAATCTGGTCGCGAAGGAGTACGTCGCATCGCAAGACCCGGAGGACCCGGGCGCGCTGGTGCTCTCGCAGTTCGCGGGCGCGGCGGATCAGTTGCCGGGCGCGCTCGTCGTCAATCCGTTCGATCTCTCGCAGATGTCCGAGGCGCTGGAGCGCGCGCTCTCGATGCCGCTCGCCGAACGCCAGGCGCGCCACGCCGACATGATGGCGCCTTTGCGCAAGAACAACCTCTCCGTCTGGCGCGATTCCTTCCTGTCGGATCTGCGCAGCGTCGCGACGGCGACGTCCGTCACCGCGAAAACGGTCAAGACGGTGAAGCAGGGCGCTTCCGAAGCGAAACGCGCCGCGCGCGCGTAAGACTCCCGTTCGACGCCTCCCGGCCCCGCGCTTTGCGAAAAGCGCGGGGCTTTTCACTTGGGCGTCGCGAAGCGGAACAGTCCTTGCGATCACCTACGCGACACACTCGAAGGAGATCGATGATGACTGGAAGCACACTGAACCCGCCGGAAGAAGGCGGCGTGGAATGGGGCAAGGGACACGGCACCGGCGCGCTCGGCCCGAGCGATTCTTCGGACTCCGGCTCTGACGTGCAGGGCGAAATGCGCCGTCCGGGCGACATCGAAGACGAACTCGACGCTCACGCGCTCGGCCTGTCGGATGCGCAACTCGACAGCGACAGCGACCGCTCCGGCACCGGCGAAGACGCATCGGCCGACGGCGACAACAACCTCTTCGCGAACGCGGACATCCTGCCCGACGGCGTAGAGGACGAAACCGAGATCACCGATCTGGCCGACGACGAAGCCGTCGATCCCGACGCGGACGAGGAAGACGTCTGACGGTTGCGGCCGGCCGGCTGCAAGAAACAGGCGCGCGCGGATCATTCCGCTCGCGCCTTTTTTACGCGCCCATCCCGCAGGAACGCTAACATCGGCGGTCGAATCACGAAACCGCACGCCCGCACCGCCTCTGCCGATGAACCGCGACGTTCCCAAGCCAATGACACCGCTCGCCGAAGGCCGCACGACGCGCTTCGGCTGGCTTTCCTGGGTGGCCGATCCCGTCACGCAGTGGATTCAGGACCACTGCCTGATGTTCTCGGCGGCCATCTCGTTCTTCGCGGCGTTCTCGCTTGCGCCGACGCTCGTCATCGTGATCGCGGTAGCGAGCATCTTCTTCGGCGCCGATGCCGTGCAGGGGCGCCTCTTCGATGAAATCAGCGGCATCGTCGGCGCGGACGCCGCGCACACGCTCGAAGCGATCGTCGCCAATGCGTGGCACGCGGACATGGCGCGCAGCACGGCGGTGCTGTCCATCGCGGGCGTGCTGATCGGCGCGTCGGCCACGTTCTCGTCGCTGCACAGCGCGCTGAACGTCATCTGGCCCACGCCTCTCGTCAGCACGCGCGAGAGCATCGTTGGCCTGTTGCGCGTGCGGGTGATGTCGTTCGCGCTCGTGGTCGGCGCAGGGCTGCTTGTCGTCGCGCTGCTGCTGCTCGATGCGGCCGTCGAAGTGCTCGGCCATTGGGCGCTCGGCGACGGCAATCCGTTCGTCGTGCTATCGAGCCTCACGCGTCACGCCATTTCGCTGGCGATGTTGATGCTCGCTTTCTCCGTTCTGCTCAAGTTTCTGCCGACGACGCGCATGCGCTGGCGCGACGCCGCCCTCGGCGCGGCCGCCGCCGCGCTTTTGTTCGAAGGCGGCAAGCGGCTCTTCGCGCTCTACGTGCAACACGCGGGCACGGCGAACATGTTCGGCGCGGCGGGATCGCTCGCCGTCATCCTCTTGTGGCTCTACTACTCGGCGGCGGTCTTCTTGCTGGGCGCCGAGCTTTCCGCGACGGCGGCGCGCAAGCGCACGCATCGCGAGTCCGGCTGGCGCTGACGAAAAAAAGGCCGCCCGATGTGGGCGGCCCGACATGGCGCTTCCTGCTGTGCTGCTCTGCGATTCGCTTGACCGGGTCTTCGCTGAGTGCAGGGAGCGCGGAAACTGCTTGCGGCGTTTCGGCCTCAAGCCTGCCTGCGCAGTTCCGCAGGCGGCACCTTCATCAGATGCCGATACTTCGCCACCGTGCGGCGCGCGACGATCACGCCCTGATCGGCGAGCATCTTCGCAAGACTCACGTCCGACAGCGGATCGCGCGTGTTTTCCTTCGCGATCATTTCCTTCAGCAGCGCGCGCACCGCGGCGGCCGAGCACGTGCCGCCGCTTTCCGTGCTGAGTTCGCGCGGGAAGAAGTGCTTGAACTCGAAGATGCCGCGCGGCGTCGACATGTACTTGTTGCCCGTCGCGCGGGAGATGGTCGATTCGTGCAGGCCGAGCTCATCGGCGACATCGCGCAGGACGAGCGGCTTTAGCGCAATCTCGCCGTAGTCGAAGAACGCCTTCTGATGCGAGACGATGCATTCGGCCACGCGCTGAATCGTCGTGAAGCGCTGCTGCGCGTTGCGGATCAGCCACCGCGCTTCCTGCAACTGCTGCGCGAGCGGCGAACGGCTTGCGCCGGCCGACTGCGCGAAGAGTTCCGCGTACATGCGATGGATGCGCGCGCGCGGCAGCACCGCCGGGTTGATCGTCACGACCCACTGCTTCTTGACCTGACGCACGATCACGTCCGGCACCACGTAGTTGTCTTCGCTCTGGCCGTAGTTCTCGCCCGGCTTCGGGTCGAGCCGGCGCACGAGCGCGCACGCGATGCGCAGTTCCTCGGCGCTACAGCCGATCTTCTTCTGCAACTCGGCCTGCTCGCGGCGCGCGAGCCGCTCCAGATGATGCGCGACGATTTCGCGCGCCACGTCGCGGCCCGGGGTGTCTTCGGGCATCGCGTCGAGTTGCAGCGTCAGGCATTCGGACAGGTTGCGCGCGCCGACGCCCGGTTTGTCGAGCGACTGCACGAGCTTGAGCGCGATATTGAGTTCGTCCTCGTTGATCGCCGGCTCGATGTCGACGACATCGGCCAGTTCGCTCAATTCCTGACGCAGATAGCCGTCGTCGTCGAGCGCCTCGATGATGAGCTGCGCCACCGCGCGATCGCGTTCGTTGAGCTGATAGAGACGCAGCGCGTCGTGCAGCGTTTCGTGCAGCGACGGTTCGATGCGGACCCAGTCGGCCGGATCGGAGCCTTCGCCATCGCCGTTGTTGCGCGAGGCGTTGCGTCCGAACGGGTCGGACGAGAATTCGCTGATGGCGTCGTCGCGCGAACCGCTGTCCGCGCCCGAATCGCCGTCCATGCTGGTTTCGGAGGCGAGCGGCGCCTCGGCGGGGCTGTCGGCGGCGGGCGAGAGCGCGGTGTCGCTCATCGAGTTGCCGTTGTCCGCGCCGAGCGCGTTGTCCTCGGTTTGCGACTCGTCGTATTCGAGGAAGGGGTTGGTATCCAGCGCGTTACGCAGCTCTTGCTGAAATTCGAGCGACGAAAGCTGCAGCAGGCGTACCGACTGCTGCAGGCGCGGGGTGAGCGCAAGGCTTTGCTTGGTGCGGAGTTCGAGTGAAGGCGGCATTGCTTGCTAATCCTCGATGTTCTTGACGGGGTCGATGTGTGTGTCGACCAGCTAAAGCAACAGCTATGCCATCGATTGCTAAAGCCATGCTGAGCTTGAGTTTTTTCTCTCGACGAGCGCCGCATTGATGCGTGCGGAAGGCCACTTTCACGCAGTTTTTACACGGGCTCAGACAAAAGCACCGCGCCGGGCGAGGCTTGGCGCGCGGGGTTTTCGCCGCTCTCGGCGGCATGGCGCGCGAGGTCATCGAAAACGCTGAGAGCCCGCAGACTTCGGCCTTGCGAACGTGTTCGCCGCCGAACGCTGCCTTCGTCGGACGCGACCCGGCACGCATGTTGCGTCACGGTCCTCGCGGTCGGCGCGGCGACGCCGGCCGAGATGACGCAGCTGCAACACGCACTAGACCAGCAACACAAACGGGGCGCTCCATCCATGTCCGCCAACGAGCGGGTAAGACCGGGGCGCAAGACCAAAACTGAAAACAAGGAGTATCACTATGAAGACGACTCAATTCCTCAAAGCAGCCGGCGGTATCGCGTGCGTCGTGTTCGCGCTCAACGCAGGCGCCCAGACCAACTCGACGTCGTCCTCCTCGGGCTCGGAATCGTCCGTCGGCCAGAAAATGGATCAGGTCGGCAAGAAGGTGGATGACGGCGCGGTCACGACCAAGGTCAAGGCCGAACTGCTCAGCGCCAAGAATGTGAAGTCGACGCACATCCACGTGAAGACGCGCGGCGGCGTCGTTTCGCTGACCGGCACCGTGCCGTCGGCGGAAGACAAGACCAATGCCGAGCAGGTTGTCAAGGAAGTCTCGGGTGTTGCATCCGTGAAGAACCATCTTAAAATTGCTGCCGACTAACACGAAAGTGATGGCATAGTTCGTATGCCCGGCCTGCCTCGGCGGGTCAGGGCGCGAGCAAACGAACCCGCGCAGGGGTCCGTTGTGTGGCCGAAGAAGGCCGCACACCGGTCTCCGGGCGCGGGTTTGCGCATCAGGCGGTCATGCCGCTCGCGGCTCGAAGCAGAAGATGCATCACCTCGCAGCATCGTTGACACCCTAAAAACAGACGGCCCGTTCAGGCGTCACTAGAGGCGGCAAGAAGCGCCGTACTGCGGCGCTGGAAGGCCCCGGCAAAAGGAGCTCTTGATGAAGACGAAGAAGATGGCATTGGTCGGCGCGCTGGCGCTCGCATTCACGACAACGGCGTTCGCGCAGGCATCGGACAGCGCCGCGACGACGGACGCGGCTTCCGGCGCGCATGCGAAGAAGAAGGGCACGTATCTGCATCAGCAGAACAAGAGCCACAAGCTGAAGGGCGCGTCGGCGGCGGCTGCCGCTTCGTCGCTCGGCACGAACGACAAGGGCCAGCCGCACTAAGCCTGCGGTGCGCTCGACAAAACGGCCACGTCAGTGGCCGTTTTGCTTTCATCGCTGCATGAAAGCGGCGATGGCCTAAGACAGCGGTTTGCCCTTAGGACTTCGCAGCTGCGTACTGATCTCGCAGATCGCGGATGCGGTCGTGGTTCTCGATCACGCCCTGATACTGCCGTTCGACCACGGCGCGGATATCGGCCGGCAGGTCCTTGTCGAGCGCCTGGCGGTAGTTCTTCTTCGCCGCGTCCTCGCCGCGCTCGCATTCCGCGAGAACCGCGTGATCGGTCGGGCTCGTCACGGCTGACTTCACATCCACCCAGCCGCGATGCAGCGCGCCGGAGATCGAGCCGCCCGTTTCCGGCTTGCCGCCCAGGCGCTGCACGAGACCTTGCAGTTCGATGGCGCCTTGCGCGCAGGCTTCCGCGCGGTTCTGAAACAACAGCTTGAGGCTCGGGTCACGCGTGTCTTCAGCGGCCTTGAGGAAGCCCTTCTCGCCGTCCTTCGACGTTTCGATGAGGTCATTCAGTACCGATACGACGTTCGTGCTCATATACACCTCCTTTTAGTAACGAAGTTGCGTTGGACGCAGCCCCGGTGCGAGGCGCGCGCTTGCCGGGTACGTATTGCACGTCGCGTGCCCGGACGGACGTATGCTTCGGCACGGGCATTGCTGGCCGTCTGCCGCAAATATCACGACGCGTCCCACGCAGGGCGCGCAGCGACAAGGCAACAGGAGAAACGATGAAATGGTCACGCGCGCTCGCCAATCGCGAGCTTCTCGTATTCATTGCGATCGTGGCGTCGGCGATCACGCTGCACGTACGTGCAGAAGCGATCGACCGGTCCGCTGCTTCGGCGGCTGCTGCGGCTATGCGTGCAGCCTACTCGCAGCTATGCGAGCCGTCGCCGCACGGCTCGACGCGAGCGCGCCCGCGCCCTGCAGATTGCCGCCCGCGCGCGCATATAGAGCCGACGCAGACCGAGCGGCTGTGGCTCTGATGCGGCGCATGGCTGCGCAGAACAAAGAATCACAAAGAAGCGCCCGGTGAGAACCGGGCGCTTCGGCTTATCTGCATGCGATTCGGACGGTAACAATCAGACCGGTTGCGGCGGCTTGAGCGGATCGAAGTCGCTCCAGCGGCCTTGCTTCCAGCGGCCCGACGCGCGTTCGATGTCCAGCCCGCCGGCTTCACGCAGAATGTTCGCGGCGCGGTCATACGTCTCGGGCGATACATGCACGGCCACCAGCACGCCGGAGTGACGCGTGGGTTCTTCCTCGGGCTGCGCGGCCGCGCCCGGCTTCTTCTTCGTGTGCGACATCGCGCCCGCGAGCGAGCCGATATACGCGCCGACGCCGGCAGCCGCGACCGACACGAGCAGGGGCGCCTTGAACACGGCGAAGATCGCCGCGCCGATGACCGCGCCGATCACCGCGCCGATGGTCACGCCCTTGCCGGCGCCTTTGGGCGCGGCGCCCGCGCCCTTGTCGGTATGGACGTCGCCGCCGATCGGAAAGCGCGCGTGCTGCCCGCTCGGGTTCACGAAGAACAGCGTGACGTCCTCTTCCACGAAGCCGTTCGCGAAGAGCCGCTGGGCAGCCGTTTCGGCGTCAGGAAAAGTCTGGAACCGGCCCGCGATGATCAGGGACATGTTTCCTCCTTTTTAGTATCGGTTAATCGGATGTGGCCCGCGGATGTGGCCCGCGAATGCGGCTCGCGCGGCGCCGGAGCCGTTCATAGACGCGCGCGGAATCATTCCGGCTCCATGCCGGCCACGCGAAAGAGCCCGCTGCGCAGCACGACCGACTGGCCGCCGTTGTCGTCGAGCGCTTCGGCGCACACCGCGCGAATGCGCGCCGCGCCGCTTTCGAACGCGGGTAGCAGGTCTTCCTCGCGCGGCGACTTCGCGCCGAAGTGGTCTTCCAGCGCCTCGGCGCTGATCGAGCAGACGACCGCTTCGCCATCGACGAGCGCCGTGAAGTGGATGGCGAGATCGTCGCCGTTGTAGACGGGGGGATCGTCGGAAAACGTGATGTGCATGGTCGAGTCCTCATAAGCCGGACGAGGGCCGGCGGACGCGCGAACGCATGGTGCGTCCGCGCGGTCGAGAAGGTGCCCGGCGCTCATGACGCCTTCGCCTTGGCTAGTTGCTGCGCCATCGCGTAGTGGTGACGGAGGATCGGCAGTGCCTTCGCCGCCGCCGCCTCCAACGCGGCATCGTTGCCTTTTTCGCTCTCCTTCGCGAACAGCTCGACCGCCTTCTGATGCGCGGCGAGCGCGACTTTCTCAATATAGGCCTTGTCGAAGTCGGCCCCCTTGAGATTTTGCAGACTGCCGGTGACCGACGAATCCGCGCTCGGCGGCGACGTGATGCCGTGGCGCTTCGCGATGACATCGAGGTTGCGGGCGAGCTTGGCGTGATCCGCGATCATTCGCTGTGCGAACTCCTTCACGTCCTTGTCGCCCGAACGCGTGAGCGCCAGCTTGCTTGCCGCGATTTCGGTCGCGCCCGCGGTGCCGGCGTCCTGGATGAACTGCTGGTCGGCCGCCGAGAGCTTCTGCGATGGCGGCGCGTTCGCAGGCGTGCTGGCGCTCGCGGCGTCTTCGGTCTGCGCCTGAGCGATGGTCGCGCAGGCCGCGAACAGAAGGGCGCTGAGACGGGCGAAGAAACGGCTCTGGCGTGGCATCGGCGTGGCTCCGGTTCGTGGGTCGAGCCGGCGCATTCAGGCAGCGCGCGCTTTGCTGAGCGCCTCGATGAGCGCCTGATTGAACGCCGGCAGGTCGTCGGGCTTGCGGCTCGTGATGAGATTGCCGTCGATCTGCACTTCCTGATCGACCCACGTGCCGCCCGCGTTGCGCACGTCGTCCTGAAGACTCGGCCAACTCGTCATCGTGCGGCCCGCGACGATGCCCGCCGAGATCGGGAGCCAGCCGCCGTGGCAGATGACGGCGATCGGCTTCTTCGCCTGATCGGCTTCCTTGACGAAGGCTTGCGCTTTCGCGTCGAGGCGGATGGCGTCGCCATTCACGACGCCGCCCGGCAACACGACGGCGTCGTAGTCTGCGGCGGTCGCTTCGTCGAGCGTGCGATCCACCTTCACGGTGTCGCCCTTGTCGACGTGCTTGAAACCCTGGATCTCGCCCGGTTTCTGCGAGATGACGTCGACCTGCGCGCCGGCTTCCTTCAGCGCGCGCTGCGGTTCGACGAGTTCGGCCTGCTCGAAGCCGTCGACGGCGAGGATCGCTACCTTGTAGCCGTTGAGGGAAATCGCCATGAACACACTCCTGTTATTGCTCGTTTCGGATGGTCGCGCGGCAGATTCACGCGCGGATTCACGAACGAAAGGGGAGCAAGGGTTGTGCCCAATTGATCGCGTTATTGCTTGCAATGGATGCAGAAGCGGGCGTGATGGATGGCGGGCGAGTTGCAGCGGGAGTGCGCGTCAGGCCGGTTCGACGCTGTGCTTGCTGGTGATGCGGAGCACGCTGACGACAGCCGCCGCCGCAGAGAATGCCGCCGCGACGCCGAGCGATCAACGACTCGCGATGCGGCCGAAGTAGGAGGACGAGAGCAGCATGTCTCACGACGCTTCGACGCTGTGCTTGCTGGAAAGACGAAGCATGTTGACGGCCGCCGCCGCGGAGAATGCCGCCGCGACGCCGAGCGCGACCAACGGCCCGCGATGCGGATTTCGTCAATGAGGAGCGCCGCGCGTCATGCCGCTTCGACGCTACTCTTGCTGGCAAGCCGCAGAATGGTGAGGACAGCCGCCGCCGGCGAAAACGCCGCCGCGACGCCGAGCGCTACCAATGGCCCACAATGCGGTCTTAGTCGAAGACGAGCGCGACGCGTAACGCCGCTTCGACGCTGTGGTTGCTCGCAAGACGCACGATGCTGATGACCGCCGCCCCCAAAAAAGCGGCCGCGACACCGAGCGAGACCAACGACCCCCGATGCGGTCTCGGTCAAAGACGAGCGCCGCGCGTCACGCCGCTTCGACGCTACTCTTGCTGGCAAGCCGCAGAATGGTGAGGACAGCCGCCGCCGGCGAAAACGCCGCCGCGACGCCGAGCGCTACCAATGGCCCAGGATGCGGTCTTAGTCGAAGACGAGCGCGGCGCGTCACTCCGCTTTGACGCTGTGGTTGCTCGCAAGACGCACGATGCTGATGACCGCCGCCCCCAAAGAAGCGGCCGCGACACCGAGCGAGACCAACGACCCGCGATGCGGTCTCGGTCAAAGACGAGCGCGGCGCGTCACGCCGCTTCGACGCTCTGCTTGCTGGCAAGTCGCAGCATGCTGACAGCCGCCGCAAATGCCGCTGCCACGCCGAGCGATCAAGCGACCCGCGATGGCGCTTCAGTCAAAGAGAAGCGCGCCGCGCGTCACGCGGCTTCGACGCTCTGCTTGCTGGCAAGCCGCAGCATGCTGACAACAGCCGCCGCCGCCGAGAACACCGCCGCGACCCCGAGCGCGATCAACGGCCCGCGATGCGGCTCCACGCCAAAGATCAACGCGACGAGCGCGGCGCCGAGCGTCTGCCCGGTCAAGCGCGCGGTGCCGAGCATGCCGCTCGCGCCGCCGCTGCGATGACGCGGCGCCGACGACAACATCTGGCGATTGTTCGGCGACTGAAAGAGGCCGAAGCCGAGCCCGCAGATCGCCATGCGCCAGCTGATGTCGAAGGCTCCCGGATGCCCGCCGACCGTCGCGAGCAGAACGAGTCCCACGGTCAGCACCGCCAGCCCGATGCCGCCGAGCAACCCCGCGGGATAGCGGTCAGACAGCACGCCCGCGAGCGGCGCGACGAACACGATCACGAACGGCCACGGCGTCATCAGAAAGCCGGTCTGGACCTGACTCATGCCGAAGCTGTCCTGCAGCAGAAACGGCAGCGAGACGAACGCGAGCATCTGCGCGCAGAACGAACACACCGACGTGCCGATCGACAGCGCGAACACCGGAATGCGCAGCAGATCGACGGGCAAGAGGGGCGCGCTCTGGTTCAGTTGCCGCCGCACGAAGATCGTGCCGATCACGCCGGTCGCGATGAATTCTGCGATCACGAATGGGCGATGCTCGCCGTGCCCGAGTCCATCGACCGCGACGATCGCGATGCCGAAGAACAGCGCGTTGAGCACGGCGCTCACGTAATCGTACGGCTGCCGGTGGCCCGGCGTGCGCGGCAGTGACTTCATGCCAATGGCGAGCGCCGCGAGCCCGATCGGCACGTTGATCGCGAAGAGCCACGGCCACGACGCCACCGACAGCACGCCCGACGCGACGGTCGGACCGATCACCGACGAGATCGCGACCACCGTGGCGTTGATGCTGACGCCGCGCCCCAGTTGCTTCTGCGGATAGATGATGCGCACGATGGCCGTGTTCACGCTCATGATCCCGGCCGCGCCGAAGCCCTGAACGACGCGCGCGAGAGTAAGCGCGACCAGCGATCCGGAAAGCGCGCAGCCGAGCGACGAGAGCGTGAAGAGCGCGAGGCCGCCTAGATACACGCGCCGGTAGCGGATCCGGTCGCCGAGCGAGGCGAGCGGCAACAGCGAGATGGTGACGGCGAGTTGATAGGCGTTGACGACCCAGATGGACGAGGCGGGCGTCGCCGACAGATTGCGCGCGATGGTCGGCAGCGCCACGTTGGCAATGGCGCCGTCGAGCACCGCGAGCGTGATGCCGAGCGCGACGACGACAATCGCCCAATAGCGCTGGGGAAGGGGCAGGCCTTGATCGGAATCCATCGACGGATCTTGAGTGGCAAGGCGGCGCATTGTACGTCGCGCCGTTTTCAAATCGCTTGTGGCGTCGGGCCGCGTGATCGAACATGCGGCCTGGCCAGCGTGGTCACACGTTACTTGAGTTCGTAGAGACCCGTGTAGGTCGCCGAATCGATTTCGTTCAGGTGCGTCATGAAGCGCGCGACGGCGTTGGTCGCGTTGAGGTCGAGCGGCAGCTTTTCCGCCTGAAGCGCGTGAATGCGAAAGATGTAGCGATGCGGCTTGTCACCGCGTGGCGGCGCGGCCCCGCCGAAGCCGACCGTGCCGTAGTCGTTGCGCAGTTGCAGCGCGCCCGCAGGAAGCAGACTGCCGTCGGCCTTGCCGGCATTGCGCGGCAGCGAGCGCGCATCGGCCGGAATATTGACCACGACCCAGTGCCAGAAGCCGCTGCCCGTGGGCGCGTCCGGGTCGTAGACGGTGAGCGCGAAACTTTTGGTGTCGGCGGGCGGGTCTTCCCACTGCAGCGCGGGAGAGATGTTCTCGCCCGACGTGCCGAACGCCTGCATGTCGAGTTCCTGCGCGCGGGTCATGAAACCGTTCGCTGGAAATTCGTCGGACCAGATGCGGAAATCAGCCATGAGAGTCATGCCTCCTGATGAGCGATAGAAGCGTGCCCCGCAGCGCGTGGCGCTTCTTCGATTGCGCGAAGCCACGCAGCGAATGTGCCCGCCATGGAGCGAGCGCCGGGGGAGCGCGTCGAGTGTAGCATCCGCCCCCGAATTTCTGCGGCAGGCTCGTGGTCGATAGCGCGGATTAAAAGAGATGGCCGTCGATGACCCGACGTTCAAAGCGCACGCGTTCGCCCGCCGCTATTGCGGCTGCGTGACTTCGTCGATACCGCGGTTGAGCGCGGGACACGCCTCGTCGATTTCCTTCTTGTACTCGGCCGGATTGCTCGTCTTCAGCTTGTCGAAGCGGTCCACGGTCGCTTGCGCCTGGCGATAACCGAGCGTCCATTCGGCATCGAAGTCCGGCGCGTCCACGAAGTTGGCGCGCGCAGCGTCCTTGAAGCGCGCGACCTTGGCGGCATCGATGTGGCAGATATCGGCCGCGCCGCGCGCGATGTTCGCGCTCGTCATCACGCCTTCGGCCGCGAGCAGTTGCGGCCTCGAAGGATGGCCCGGCGGAAGCTGCGTTTGCGCCGACGCACTCGCGCAGAGCGTGCAAAACAGGGCCAAGCATGCAGCGAAAACTGCGGGACGCGGCATGCGGAATGAGTGGAATCGAATGAGGGAATCGGGCATCAGAAAAGTATAGATGAAGCCTTGAAAAGAAGGGCTTTCCTTGGCCAAGAAGGCTATGACCCCCATGCTAGAATCGTTTCCCAATGCCGTTCTCAGACGCAAACATGAAAAAAGCAAGCAAGGCCGCCACCGAGGTGAGCAAGGCCGCCAGTGCTGCGTCCACGCCGGCCGGATCGGAGGGGCGACGCAAGTACGATCCAGAGGAGACTAAGCGCAATATTCTCGACATCGCCACGCAGGAATTTTCGGCGATGGGCCTCACGGGCGCGCGCGTCGATGCCATCGCGGAGCGCACCAACACCACCAAGCGCATGCTGTACTACTACTTCGGCAGCAAGGAAGGGCTGTACGAGGCGGTGCTGGAGCAGGTCTATGGCGATATCCGCGCGCTGGAACAGGAACTCGAACTCGCGGAGATGGGTCCCGAAGAGGCGCTGCGCGAGCTTATCGGTTTCACGTTCGACTACCATGACAAACATCGCGATTTCGTGCGTCTTGTGACGATCGAGAACGTGCACGGCGCAAAGTACGTCGAGCAGTCGAAGACCTTCAAATCGCGCAATGCCACAGTCGTGAAGACACTCGAAGACCTCATCGCGCGAGGCGTCGCGGCGGGGCGTTTTCGCGATGATGTCGAGCCGCTCGACCTGCATCTGATGATCAGCTCGTTCTGCTTTCATCGCGTGGCGAACCGCCATACGTGGAGCGCCGCGTTCGGGCGCGATCCGTCCGGGCCGCGCTCGCGGGCGCGGCATCGCGAGATGATTATCGAAGCGGTGCTGTGCTACATGCGGCGCGAAGGCTGAAAGCAAACGGCGGCTATCTCGCGAGGCCGCCGTTTTGTTTTCGATGCCGCGCTTACTTCGCGTCAGCGGGCAGCAACGTCTGGAAGTGGGCGAACATGCGCTCGGCGTCGGGCTCGCGTCCCGTGAAGATGCGCAGCGCATCCACCGCCTGACACACCGCCATGCCGCCGCCGCTCACCGTGCGGCAACCGAGCGCCTTCGCCGTCTTGAGCAGCTCGGTTTCGAGCGGAAAGTAGACGATCTCCGCCACCCACAAGTCCTTGTGCAGATACTCCGCGGGCAGCGGCATGCCGGGCAGCTTCGCCATGCCGGTCGGCGTCGCGTGAATCAGGCCGTTGGCCGGGCGCAATGTTTCGCGCAGGTCGCCGCCGCTCGTCACTTCGCGATCCGGAAAGCGCGCCGCCAGTTCCGCCGCCAGCGACGATGCGCGCGCCTCGTCCGAATCGAACAGCGTGAGCGCGTTCGCGCCCATGACGAGCGCCGCATGCGCGACGGCCGCGCCCGCGCCGCCCGCGCCCAGTTGCACGACGCGGCCGAGCGGCGCATCCGGCAGGCCGCGCTGGAACGCGCGCGCGAAGCCGGACCAGTCCGTGTTATAGCCGATGCGCTTGCCGCCTTTCAGCACGACGGTATTCACCGCGCCGAGCGCGCGGGCGTCGGGGTCGAGCTCGTCGAGCAATGGGATCACGCTTTGCTTGCACGGATACGTGATGTTCAGGCCGTCGTAGCCCATGCGCTCGGCGGCGATCAACAAGTCGGGAAGCGCGGACGGCTCGAGCTTCAGCGCCTGCAGGTCGATGCGCCGATACACGTAGTTCAGCCCGAGCACGCGGCCTTCCTGCTCGTGCATGGCGGGCGTCAGCGATCCGGCGATGCCCGAGCCGATCAGTCCGATCAGATACGAAGTTTTGCTGGTCATGCGAGTGCTCCCGCGAGAAGAGGCTTGAGGCTAGACGCTCGCACGTAGCGTACAGCAGTGAAAGAGGGCGCGATGGTGCAGTGCGGCGATTGCAAGGGCAGTTTGCGCGTGCGCGCGCATCCTGTCCTTCGGTATTTTCACGTATTTTGTACCATCTAGTTAGTTTGTTATGCTGGCACACAATGACGTGGACTGCGTGCAGAGCGCCTACACTCTAACGGTTCACCCCGCAACGAAATGCAGAGGAGGCAGCGATGCCGCGTTCCATCCCGACATCCATCGCGACGGTATCCATCAGCGGGACGCTCGTCGAAAAGCTGAAGGCGATTCGCGCGGCGGGCTTCGACGGCGTCGAGATCTTCGAAAACGATCTGCTCTACTTCGACGGCACGCCCGCCGACGTCCGGCGTCTGTGCGACGACCTGGGCCTCGCCATCTATCTGTTCCAGCCGTTTCGCGACTTCGAGGGCGTGAGCGGCGAGCGGCTCGCGAAGAACGTCGAGCGCGCGAAACGCAAGTTCGACCTGATGCACGAACTGGGCGCGGACCGCATGCTCGCGTGCAGCAACGTGTCGCCGGACACCGTCGCCGACGATGCGCTCATCGTCGATCAGCTCGGCGTGCTCGCGCGCCTCGCCGAGGAAGCCGGCGTGATCGTCGGTTACGAGGCGCTCGCGTGGGGCCGGCACGTCAACTCGTACAAGCACGCGTGGCGGCTGGTGGATGCCGTGAATCATCCGAGCCTCGGTCTCGTGCTCGACAGCTTCCATACGCTGTCCATTTCCGATTCCGTCGATGAGATCGCGGCCATTCCCGGCGATCGCATCGCCTTCGTGCAGATCGCCGATGCGCCCGTGCTCTCGATGGACGTGCTCGAATGGAGCCGTCACTATCGCTGTTTTCCGGGGCAGGGCGCATTCGATGTCGCCGGATTCACGGCGCGCGTCCTCGAGGCGGGCTACACGGGGCCGCTGTCGCTCGAAATCTTCAACGACGGCTTTCGCGCCGCGCCGACCGCCATCACCGCGGCGGACGGGCATCGCTCGTTGCGCTTTCTCGAAGAGCAGACGCGCGCGCGCATGGGCGAGCGCGCGCCCGAGGAACTCTTCGATCCGCCCGCGCCGCCCGCGCACATCGGCTTCCAGTTCCTCGAATTCGCCGTGGACGACACGACGCGCGAGCACGTCGCCGACTGGCTGCGCAAGCTCGGCTTCCGGCTCGCGGGCACGCATCGGTCGAAGGACGTGACGCTGTATCGGCACGGCGCGGGATCGATCGTGCTGAACGCGGAAGCCGATTCTTTCGCGAGCGCGTTTTTTCAGCAGCACGGCTTGTCGCTGTGCGCGTCGGCGTTTCATGTCGATGACGCCAAATGCGCGTTCGAGCGCGCCGCCGCTTACGGCTCGAAGCCGTTCTCGGGCCGCGTGGGACCGAACGAGCGCGTGGTGCCGGGCGTGCAGTCGCCGGACGGCAGCCTCGATTATTTCGTCGATGAAGCGCCCGGCGCGCCGACGTTATGGGAATCGGATTTCGTCCTGACGGATATCGACGGCCCTTACGAAGTCGGGCCGCTTTCGCGCATCGATCACGTGTGCCTTTCGCTGCCGGCCGAGGCGCTCGATACGTGGGTGCTTTTCTTCCGCAGCGCGTTCGGCTTCGAGACGGAAGCGAGCGTGCTCGTGCCCGATCCTTACGGGCTCGTGCGCAGCCGCGCGGTGCGAAGCCGCGACGGCTCGGTGCGCATTGCGCTCAACGCGTCGATGGACCGCTTCACGGCGGTGTCGGAATCGCTCTCGACGTATCGCGGCTCTGGGTTGAATCACGTCGCGTTCAGCACGCCCGACATCTTCGACGCGATTCCCCGCTTGGAGGCGGACGGCGTGCAGTTCCTGCGCATTCCGCGCAATTACTACGACGATCTCGTGGCGCGCTACGGCCTGCCCGACGAGCAGATCGACGCGATGCGCGAGCACAACATCCTTTACGACCGGGACGAGCGCGGCGGCGAGTTCTTCCACGCCTACACCGAGCAGCTCGATCAGCGCTTCTTTCTCGAAGTGATCGAGCGGCGCGGCGGCTACGATGGCTACGGCGCGGCGAACGCGGCGGTGCGGCTCGCGGCGCACGCGCAGCAACAGCGCGCTCGGCAGGCGGCGTAGGGACCTGGCGCGTAAATGCCATCGACTTGCGCCGCGCGCCGCCTATCATGAAAGCATGACGGCAGCCGCAAGCAGGAGGGCGCCATGCTCGATTTCTCCGACATCCTCATCGGCGTCGCGGCGCTCGCCGCGATCGGCCTCGTGTTGCTCGCGCATGACTGGCGCGACGAATATCGCGAGAGGCGGGCGCATCGCGCGAAGGCACCGACGCGCGCAGCCGCGCCGGGCCATTCGCTGCGCGAGCGGTGGCTCAGGCACCGGCACTGACCGAAGGGCCGCTCAAGCGCCTGACGCGGCGAGCGGATTGTCGGGCGCGGGGTGTTCGGCATCGGCATCGCTCTTGGCCGACGCGGCTTCGAACGCATCGATCACCAGATACAGCCGGTGGACGATCTGAATCTGCGTATGCGACAGGTGTGCCTGCCGCGTGATGGCAGCCAGCCGCTCGCGCCAATACGAGGGCGGCAGCAATGGACCGCCGAGATCGCAAGACAGCGAACGACGCAGCACCTTCTGAAGATGCGCGAGGTCCTGGTCTGCCAGCAACGCCGAAAACGCGCCCTGGGGCTTGATATCGGATGTGGGGTCCATGTGTCCGATGGCGGCGCGCTCGCGTGGAACTTGATAGGGACAAACCCGCAGTTGTGTCGCCAAACCTTTGCGCCGATGCTTTTTCGGTCGGGGTGCGCATGGCCGTCGAATGCGTTTGCTATACTCTGCGCTCCCGCCCGCCCGGACGACGCTTAGTGCGCATTGGTTAGGCGGGACGTGCGGTCCGCTCCCCGTAGTTCAATGGATAGAACGAGTGCCTCCTAAGCGCTAGATACAGGTTCGATTCCTGTCGGGGGGACCACGATAGCTTCCCAACGCGCCGCCGACGCTTCCCTTCATCGGCACCCGCGGATGCCGATTCGTCCTCGTCAATCGGCAACCGCGCCGCTCAACCCGCCAGTTGCGTGACGAAGTCGCGGTACGTGTGCAGCGGACGCCCCAGCATGCGCACGAGGCGTTCGACGTCGCCGGCTTCCGGCACCATGCCGTCGCTGACATAACGCTCGGCCATCAGGCGCATCTCGTACGCCATCCACTTCGGCATGAAGCTGCTAAGGTTCTGCTCGAACCCGCCCGGATCGTCGCCGCCGTACGCCACCGGCCGGCCGAGCACGTCGGACCAGATGGACGCCAGCGCGGAGCCCGTCAATGTGTCCGGTCCGACGAGATCGATAACCTCCACGGGAAGATCCGCGGCCGCCTCGTCGCGACGCAACAGTTCGATGGCCGCGACCTCCGCGATGTCGCGCGTGTCGACCATGGCGACGCCCTTGCTCCCGATCGGCATCGGATAAACGCCGTGATCGACGACGACGTCCCGAATCATGAGTTCGTTGTCGATGAAGTACGCCGGGCGCAGGATCGTCGCGCTGAAACCCATTCGCTCGATCATGCGCTCGGCGCCGGACTTCACGGCGAAATGCGGCACGTTGACGAACCGGTCCGCGTGCATGACCGACAGATACACCACGCGCTCGACGCCCGACTCCCGCGCGATGTTCAGCGTAATCAGCGCCTGCGTGAACTCGTCGCCCGCCACCGCGTTGAGCAGGAACAGCGTGCGCACGCCGGCGAAGGCGCGGCGAAGCGAATCGATATCGAGCATATCGCCCAGTGCGACCGTCACTTCTGCCGGGAATTGCGCTTTCGATGGATCGCGCACGAGCACGCGAACGTCCGCATGGCGGCTGACGAGTTGTTCGACGACCTGACGGCCGACGCGGCCGGTGGCGCCGGTAACGAGAATAGTCATGGTGGAACTCCTTCAAGTGGTTGGCATGCACCTAAGGTAAGTGATCCGCTGACTGTCCGGAAGATGTGATATAGAGACGAGGCGTCTCACTCATGGAACACCCATGGAACGCTGACTAGGACCCGCATGGACCTTCTCGCTCTCGCTGACTTCAATCTTGTCGCGCGTTACGGCAGCTTCGGGGAAGCCGCTCGCGCGTCCGAGCGGCCCAAGGCGACGCTTTCGCGCCGCGTCACCGAACTCGAAAACGACCTTCGCATTCGGCTTTTCGAACGCGGGCCGCGCGGCGTCGTGCTCACGCAGGAAGGCCGCGCGCTCTACGAGCGCACAGGTGCGCTCCTCGCTGAACTCAACGAAAGCGCCGCCGCCATTGCATCCGGTAGCGATGAGCCGCGCGGCCGCTTGCGCATAAGCGCGCCCGCGCTCTTCTCGCAGATAGCCATGGGAAAGCTGGTCGCGTCGTTCGTCCTCAAGTACCCGCAGGTCCGCATCGAGGTGACGACAGAAGATCGCCCGGTCAATATGGTCGAAGAAGGGTATGACCTCGTGATCCGCGTCAATCCCGAACCGAACGAGACGCTCGTCGGGCGCATCTTCTTGCGCGACCGGCTCGTCGTCGTGGCCAAGCCGGGACTCAAGCGACCCGCTGCGAAATCCAGCGTTCGCGCGGTCGTTCGGGGCACGCCCGAAGACATGGCGTATTGGGACGTGATCGGCGCGCGCGGAAAGGCGCGCATCCTCATCGAGCCGGTCGCGCAGCTGTCGTCGCTCGTCATGGTGCGCGACACCGTTCGCCTCGGCGTGGGCGCCGCCTGTCTGCCGCTGTCGCTGGTGAGCCGGGATATCGCCGCGGGCAAGCTGGCGCATTGGGGCGATGTCGACGGGCCGGAGATTGCGTTGTGGGCGCTGTATCCGTCGAGGCGTTTGTTGAGCACGCGCGTGTCGGCCTTTCTCGCGCACCTCAAGGCATCGTTTCCGTTGGGCACGGCGGATGAACTCGCGGCACTCATCGAATGACGGTGAATCGGGCAGATCGTCCGCTTATGCGCTAGAGTCCGCGTCACGCTCTATCAAACGTCTTGCCAGTTATTCAGTAAACCTAATGATTTGCCGTGATGCCGCGTTCAGCGATGTCCGCGAATATTGGTCGCCGAAAGTCGTCGCGCAGGTCAGCGATCAGTATGTGAAGGTCGCCAAGGTGCGTGGTGAACTCGCGTGGCACGACCACGCGAACGAAGACGAGCTTTTCTTCGTCGTGCGCGGCAATTTCACCATCGAATACGAAGGCGGCCGAGCCGTGCATTTGCCAGCGGGCTCCATGCACGTCGTGCCGCGCGGCACGCTGCATAACCCGGTCGCCGACGAAGAATGCTGGATCGTGCTGATCGAGCCTGTCGAGACGAAGCACACGGGCGACGTGCAGTCGCCGCTGACGCGGACGATAGACGAGCAGTTGAGCGGCGCGCCGCGAGCGTGATTCACGTCTACGCGAAAGCGACAACGTTGCGCGCCGCAAGCTAGAATCCTCGTCGACACATCGCCGGGTTTCGGCGGTCCTCGCGCACCGCCAAGACGGTGGATGCGGCTAAAACGAGGACAAAAATTGAACATCGAGCGCCCCACCGTAAGCAACGTACGGCCATCCTTCAGCGACCATTCGAACGATATCTTCTTCGCGGCTGTTTCGACGACACGCATGCCCATGCTCGTCACCGACCCGAATCAGCCGGACAACCCGATCGTCTTCGTGAACTCCGCATTCCTCAATCTGACGGGCTTCAGCGTCGAGGAATTGATCGGGCAGAACTGCCGGCTCCTGCAGGGGCCGGAGACGAGCCAGGCCACCGTGTCCGAGATTCGCGACGCCGTCGAACAGGGCCGTGAAATCAATATCGAGGTGCTGAACTATCGAAAGGACGGATCGACGTTCTGGAACGCGCTCTTTATCTCGCCGGTCAGGAACGAGGCCGGCGAGATCGTGTATTTCTTCGCCTCTCAACTCGATATCAGCCGCCGCCGCGACGCGGAAGAGGCGCTGAGGCAATCGCAGAAGATGGAAGCACTCGGGCAGTTGACTGGGGGCATCGCGCACGACTTCAACAACCTGTTGCAGGTGATGAGCGGCTATGTCGATGTGATGAAGCTCGGCATCGAAGAGCGGTTCGATCTCAGCCGGTTCGTGATGCCGGTCGAGCGGATGCGCGATGCCATCACGCGTGCATCTACGCTCACGCAGCAACTGCTCGCATTCGCGCGCAAGCAGGAACTGCGCGGCCGAGTCATCAACTTGAACGCGCGGCTCGCCGACATTCGGGAACTTGCGGAAAACACGTTCGGTGACAGCGGAGCGCTCAACTTCGTTCCGGACCCGGCGCTGCGCAATTGTCAGCTCGACGCTTCGCAACTGGAAGTGGCGGTGCTCAATCTGCTTCTGAACGCGCGCGACGCGCTGCACGGCAAGGACAAGCCTCAAGTCACGGTGCGCACCGGCAATCTGTCGCTGACCGATAGACGGCCCATCGGATTCGCGCAACTGACGCCCGGCGAGTACGTCTGGGTGTCGGTGAGCGACAACGGCACCGGCATTCCTGCCCATATTCTTGCGCATGTGATGGACCCGTTCTTCACGACGAAGGAAGAAGGAAAGGGGACGGGCCTGGGTTTGTCGATGGTCTACGGCTTCGCGAGACAATCGGGCGGAGCGGTCGATATCTACTCCGAGCCGGGCCACGGCACAACGGTGCGGCTCTACTTTCCGGCGGTGGCGGCGGAACCATCCATCGAGCAGCGGCACCGGCGTGTCGCCGAGTCCGCGCACAACGAGACGATCCTCGTGGTCGATGACCGACCCGACGTGGCCGAAGTCGCCGCGATGATCCTGCAGCAAGGCGGGTACAAGACGCGCGTCGCACATGGGGCGCATGACGCACTCGAGATACTGGGCGGGGACGCGCAGATCGAACTGCTCTTCACCGATCTGATCATGCCCGGAGGCATGAACGGCGTGATGCTCGCGCAGGAAGCGAAGCGCCGCAAGCCACTGCTGCGCGTCTTGCTGACGACGGGTTACGCCGACACGTCCATCGCGAGAAACGACATCGACGGCACCGAGTTTCCGGTGCTTCACAAGCCGTATCAGGCGATCGAATTGCGAGCGGCGATCTCGCAGGCGCTGCACAATCCCGGCACTGACAGTTGACCGCGAAGCCTGCGCGACGAGCGCAGGCTTCGCCGCGCGTCGCGCTAGGCCGCCCACGCGTGCGGCTCGAACTGCGCCTCGAGCGGCGGCTGCGCGACGCTCGCGGTGTAGTTCGTCATCGTCGATGCCGCGACGACGAGAATGACTTCGAGCACCCGTTCCTGATCGAAGCCCGCGGCGATGAACGACGCGATCACCTGTTCGTCCACGCGGCCGCGATTTTCGATGAGGGCGCGCGCCAGGGCCGACAGCGCCGCGAGTCGATCGTCGCGCGGCAGGCGGCGTTCGCGGATCGACTGAACGTCCGCTTCGCTCAGGCCTGCCTGCAACGCAAGATGCGAGTGGAAGGCAACGGGCCATGCAGCACCGTTCGTCACGGCGTTCGTGAGCAGTAGCGCCTGAATCTGCGCTTCGGTGAAGCTGCCGCCATGGACTTGCTGAAATACGCCTACGAGCCCGTTGATCAATCGGGGCGAACCGGCGAGCGCGCCCGCGATGTTCGGCACCATGCCGAACGCCTCAGCGAGGGCGTTGAGCGCGGGCTTCGAATCGGCGGGAGCGGAGTCGAGCGTATAGACGGTAAGCTGAGCCATGTGGAGTCCTTATGAAGTGGCGATCTTGGATGAGCAACCGAACGACACACACAGCTTAGTCGCGCGGAAGCATCCGGCCAATTACATGGCATGTCATCAGTTCGACGCTACTCGCGCGCAGCTTGCAGCAGTGCGATGTGCCGCGCTTCGGTTTCGCTGTCCGCCGGAAACATGCACTCGATCCGCAGTTCCTGCGCAGCGACCGTCGACGGCGTTCCGACCGTCGTGATCATCGAGAAGTAGTTGAGCGCCGCGCCCTCTTTCACGAAGCTCAACGGCACGACAGGCAGCGTGGAAGAAGACGCCGTCACGGCTTGCGAGCGCCACTCGGGACGCACGTCGGGATAAGCGAGCAGCGCATCGAGCAGTTGCTGCGTCCGGGCGTCGATGACATGTCCGACCGCTTCGCGATGCACGCGCTGTATCAGACTGAGCGCCACGCTTTCCCAGTCCGCGATATGCGGCCGCATGCCTTGCGGATCGAACATCAGATGCAGGATGTTGCGTGGTTCCGTCCGTGCAGCCATGTCGATGAAGCAACTGAAGAAATCCGGCGCTGCGGGATTGGTCAGGAGCACGTTCCAATAGCGATCCATGACGATGGCGGGAAACGGCTCGTGCTGCTGCAACATCCGCATCGCAGCGCCCATCACGACAGCCATTTCTTTGTCGCTCCACTCGGTCTCGGAATACATCGGCGCATAACCGGCGGACAGCAACAGCGCGTTGCGTTCGCGCAGCGGCACATCCAGCGACTGCGCGATATTCATGAGCGTTTGCCGGCCCGGCACGCTGCGTCCGCTTTCGATGAAGCTGATCTGGCGCTGCGAGATGCCGGCAACGAGCGACAGGTCGAGCTGGCTGAAGCCGCGCGCCTCGCGCCAGTGGCGCAGCAAGGCGCGCAGATCGTTCGATTCCCGATAGCGAAGGTTCGATGCGCTCATGGTCTCCTTCGTAAGTGGCGTGGCGTATCGACTCTAGCGACTCGTGGCTGTCTCGCGCAATGACATCGCATGTAATCGCGGCTAGAACGCGATGCTTTCTGGCTCAGTTCAGTCCGGATGGATTCGAGATTCTCAGCCGCCATGCATCGTCCGGTCCTTTCTCCATGACCTGAGTCGCGCAGCCCGATTCGACGCGCGGCTGCCCGTCGGGTAGCGTAACAGTCAGCGTCCAGTCCGCCAGAACCAGCGCGATGTTTCCGCTCGACACCACGCGACGCACCGTATTGCGAATGCGCGGCTTCGCGGTCAGCAGTTGCGCCATCGCGCGGCGCAGTTCATCCGGGCGCGCGCTGATTTCGACGCCGTTCGTCAGACGCATCGTGGCATCGTTGCGAAAGAGGCGCAGAAGTCGGTCGAGATCGCCGGCATTCATCGCCGCATCGAAGGCGAGCGGTACGTCCTCCGGCGCACGACAGCCCGCCGATCCGTTCTTGATCTCGCCGACAAAGCGCGCGATGACGCGTGCGATGTCGTTCGGCGCTTCCAGCGGCGACAGATGTCCGACGCCGGGCAGCACGACCATCGCCGCATGCGGGATGCGCGGCAGAAGCTCGTTCTGCAACGTGTCGATGCGATCGACCCGGTCTAGTTCTCCCGAGATGACGACGGTGGGCACGTCGATCGACGCCGCCGCGCCCGTCAGATCCTCGCTCATGCCGATCTCAGGCCACGCGGCTTTCGCTTGCGGCGCGCCCTTGAGGCTGTCCTCGATGACTCGTTCGCGACAGGCCGCGTCGAGCGGTCTTCCGGTCAGCACGTGATCGATGACGAATTCGACCGATTCGCGCGATGCGTAAGCGCCCGACAAGGTCGCGCGTTCCTGCTCCGAGAGGCGCATGGGCGAGGGCGGCGACGGAGCGACGAGCACGAGTCCTTCGAGTCCCTTCGGCCGCCGCGATGCGATCAGTTGCGCGACCTTGCCGCCCATGGAATGACCGACGAGCACGTAGCGCCGCAAGCCGAGCGCGTCGATCACGCCTTCGGCATCGGCGGCCAGATCGGCCATGCCGTAGCCATTCGCGGGAGCGTCGGAATCGCCCCATCCGCGATGATCGGTGGCAACGATGCGATAACGGTCAGCTAGTTCGTCCGCAACGCCGTCCCACGTCCGCGACGAGCCGCCGTAATAGTGCAAAAACACGAGCGCCATATCCCCGCTGCCGCGCTCTGTGACGTGAATCCGCGTGCCGTTCGTTTCGATCTTCATCTTCTCGCCTCCGTTCGTGACATGCGTGAATCGTAGGCGTGCGCTTGCGCGCTGATAATTGCCCGATCAGTGGCGGCAGTCGATAATGCGGCGATCGAATCGGGGAGAGTCATGGACCGACTGACCAGTCTTGGCGTGTTCGTCGCGGCGGTGGAGGAAGGAAGCCTGGCTGCGGCGGCGCGTCGTTTCGGATTGTCGCCGGCGATGGCGGGCAAACATGTCTCCGAGATCGAGGCAAGGCTGAATGCGCGCCTGCTTCAGCGCACGACGCGTCGTCTCAGCCTGACCGATGAGGGCCAGACCTATTACGAGCGCAGCAAGCAGATTCTGGAGGCCTTCGCCGAAGCCAACCGCGAGGTGAGCGATTCGCAGGCCACGGTGCGCGGGGTGCTGCGCGTCGCGGCGCCCGTCACGTTCGGCGCGATGCATCTCGGCGATGTCATCGCGCGCTATGTCCGCGACCATCCGCAAGTGAATGTGGAAGTGGATCTCGGCGACCGGTACGTGGATCTGCTCGACGCCGGCATCGACGTCGCGATCCGCATCGGTCGTCTGGATGATCCGGCGCTCGTGACGCGCCGCATCGCGCCATGCCGCATGGTCGTGTGCGCGGCGCCGGAGTACATCGAGCGGCACGGCGCGCCGCGCACGCCAGACGATCTGCTGGGCGCGCCGAGACTCGTCTTCAGCGAAGCCGTGTCCGCGGGCGACTGGACCTTGTTCGATGCGGATAACCGCGCATATGTCATCGACGGTCCTTCGCGCATTTCAGCGAACAACACGCAGATGCTGCTGTCCGCCGCGCTCGCCGGAGCCGGAATCGCGTACGGCCCGAGCTTCGTCTTCGGAGAGCACGTGCGGCGCGGCGAACTCGTCGCGCTGCTGCCCGACTACCGCGCGACCGAACTGCTGGTTCAGGCGGTCTATCCGGGCGCGCGGGGCATTCCGCTCAAAGTGCGCCGATTCGTGGAGTACCTCGTGGACGCGTTCGGCGATGAACCGCCGTGGGACACGGGAACGCGGCCATGACAAGCCGCTAGTCGTCGGCCTCAGCCGCCGCCGGCATTGGACCGCGAGCCGTTTCCACCGGATAATGCGAGCACACCCATCCTCGCTCGCGGCTCATGCGCTCATGACGGAAATCGAATCCGCGCTGCTCGTGTTCTTTCTGCTGCTCGCGAGTACCGGCATCGGCGCGATCATTCGGCCGCTGTTGCCGGAGGAGCACAAGGCGCAGGAAACGGTGCAGCTCGTGCAACTTCTCGTCGGCATGCTGGTGACGTTCGCGGCGCTCGTGCTGGGCTTGCTGACGGCATCGGCCAAAACCGTGTTCGATACCACCGATAACGACGTGCGCGCCTACGCCGCCGCGATCATCGAACTCGACCGGGCGATGCGCGACTACGGCGCGGACCTCGACGAAACCCGCGCCGTGCTGCGCAGCTACACGGCGGCCGCGATTGCGAGCACATGGCCGGCCGAGCCGCATCCGCCGGGCGACTACTATCCGCAAGTGGAACCGTCGCCGCACGCGAGCGGCAAGCTCGAAAGTCGCGCGCTGGGCGAACTGCTCGATCGCGGGCAGCGTCAGGTCCGGTTGCTTCAACCCGCCGATGCGTATCACCGCAAGCTCGCCGACAACACCGCCACGCGCTTCGAGCAGCTCATCGCGCTGCGCTGGAAGCTGATCGAGGAAGCGCACGGCACCATTTCGTATCCGTTCGACCGCATACTCGTCGGCTGGCTGCTCATCATCTTTCTGTGCTTCGGGCTGATCGCCCCGCGCAACGCGCTGTCTCTCGTGACGATCATGCTGGGCGCGCTTTCCATCGCGTCGGCCGTGCTCGTCATTCTCGATCTCGATACGCCGTTCACCGGCCCGATCATGGTCCACAGCCAGCCGATGCGCGAAGCGCTCGCCTACCAAACCCGCTGATGCCGACGAACCTCTATGACGACCCGCGCCTCGTCGCGCTCTACGACGCGCTCAATCCCGCCGCTGCCGACACGGCGTTTTACGTGGCGCTCGCCGAGTCGGCGGCACATGTGATCGACCTCGGATGCGGCACCGGTCTGCTTGCCTGCGAGCTTGCCGGGCGCGGCTATCGCGTGACCGGCATCGATCCGTCGCCGCAGATGCTGAAGATCGCGCGCGGCCGTCCGTCCGGCGACCGCGTGACGTGGATCGAAGGCGATGCGTCGGCGCTGCCGTTCGTCGGCGCGGCCGACCTGCTCGTAATGACCGGCCACGTCGCGCAAGTGTTTCTCGACGATGCATCGTTCTTGGCGACGCTTGCCGCCGCGCGACGCGCGTTGCGTCCGGGCGGGCTCATCGCGTTCGAGAGCCGCAATCCGGCGGCGCGGGCTTGGGAGAACTGGACGGCGGAACGCTCGCTGCGTCGCGTGCAAAGCGACGATGGACGTGCCGTCGACGTGTGGCAAGAGCGGCACGCGAACCCCGATCCGCTCGCGACCGGCCGCGTTGCGTTCACGACTCACGCGCGCTTCGATGGCGAGACCGAGACGCTGCGCGCCGAAAGCGAACTGCGCTTTCGCAGCCGCGACGAACTCGCGCAACTGCTCACCCGCGCGGGCTTCTCGCAGATCGACTGGTATGGGGACTGGAACCGCGCGCCGGTGGACGAGACGAGCCGCGAGTTGATCGCGGTGGCGCGCTGAAAGAGCGCCGCGAGCGCGGCGCCGTGCTGCGTCAGAACTCGACGACGACGAAATCTTCCTTGCCGACGTCGCATTCCGGGCAGCGCCAGCTAGCCGGAATATCGGCGAAACGCGTGCCCGGTGCGATGCCTTGACCCGGCAGGCCGTCCTGCTCGTTGTAGACCCAGCCGCAAATCAGGCATACCCAGCTTTTGTATTCGATGACTTCGCTCACGACAGACTCTTGATTCAAATGGAAAGGGCCGTGCAAGCCCCAGCGAAGGGCTCGGGAAACGGCGAGCCGGCATCTTACCCGAAGCGCCGTCGCAAAAAACGCGCGTCGGATGCGGTTGGCCGTAAGGCAGGTGTATGCTGGGGCGCCGTTGCTGCCTGAAGCGACGCTCGCTCCACCAAAAAGGAGAAGACCATGCTGAACAAGACCGTATTTGCTGGCGCCATCGTTGTCGCGGCGGCCTTCGCGGGCCACGCGCACGCGCAGTCGCGCGTGTACTTCATCGAGCCGAAAGACGGCGCCACCGTCACGAGCCCTGTCCATGTGAAGTTCGGCGTCGAGGGCATGACGCTCGCGCCGGCCGGCACGATGACGGAAGGCGCGGGGCATCATCATCTGCTGATCGACAGCGGACCGCTGCCCAAGGGAACCGTGATCCCGGCGAGCGACACGTCGCTGCATTATGGCAAGGCGCAGACCGAAGCCGACGTGAAGCTGCCGCCCGGCGACCACACGCTGACGATGCAACTCGGCGACGGCGCGCATCGCTCGTATGGGCCCGAGATGGCGCAGACGATCAAGGTCCACGTCAAGTAGACCCAACGGCAGGGGCAGACGGGCGCGCGCCACGGCCCGCGCGCCCTTGTCCGTTCGGCCGATGCGACCTTCGGCGCGAGGGAACATCGGTACAATGACCGCTTCCTCGGTATCGCCTTCGTTCGCATTCATCCCCATGTCGCTTTATTCCATCACGGACGCACAACTCGCGTTCGGCCACGTCGCGTTGCTGGATCACGCCGACTTCTCGCTCGAAGCGGGCGAACGTGTCGGGCTGATCGGCCGCAACGGCGCGGGCAAGTCGTCGCTGCTCAAGATCGTAGCGGGGCTCGCCGCGCCCGACGACGGTCTCGTCACGCGCCAGAGCGAACTCACGACCGTCTATGTGCCGCAGGAGCCTGAGTTCGATCTCGACGCATCCGTGTTCGATGTCGTCGCCTCCGGCCTCGTCGATGCACGCACGCTGCTCGACGAATACGATGCCGTCGCTCACCGGCTCGCGGACACGCCCGAAGGCGCGGAGCACGACGCGTTGCTCGCGCGTATGAACACGCTGCAATCGGCGCTCGATACGCGCGATGCCTGGAACTGGCGCACGCGCGTCGCGACGACGCTCGCGCAGATCGGCCTCGACGGCGAGGCCCGCGCGGGCTCGCTGTCCGGCGGCATGCGAAAGCGCGTCGCGCTGGCGCGGGCGCTCGTCGTGCAGCCGGACGTGTTGCTGCTGGACGAGCCGACCAACCATCTGGACTTCGAAGGCATTCGCTGGCTCGAAGAACTGCTCGTCACGCTGCGCACGGGCTTGCTTTTCATCACGCACGACCGCGCGTTTCTGGATCGCGTGGCCACGCGCATCGTCGAACTGGATCGCGGACGCTTGCTGTCGTATCCGGGCAACTTCAGCGCGTATCAGATTCGCAAGGCGCAGCAGCTCGAAGTCGAGCAAGTGGAACAGGCCAAGTTCGACAAGCTGCTCGCGCAGGAAGAAGTGTGGATTCGCAAGGGCGTGGAGGCGCGGCGCACGCGCAGCGTCGGGCGCATTGCGCGGCTCGTCGAAATGCGCAAGGAACGCGCCGAACGGCGCAACGTGCAGGGCAACGTGAAGCTCGACGTCGGGCAGGGCGAGAAGTCCGGCAAGATCGTCGCGGAACTGACGGACGTGACGAAGCGTTATGGCGCGCGCACCATCGTCGACAGCTTCACGGCCACGGTCATGCGCGGTGACAAGATCGGTCTCGTCGGGCCGAACGGCGCGGGCAAGACCACGCTGCTCAAGCTGATTCTCGGCGAGTTGCAGCCCGACGCAGGCCGCGTGCGCACCGGCACCAACATTCAAACCGCGTATTTCGATCAGATGCGCGCGCAACTCGACCTCGACAAGTCTCTAGCCGACACCATCAGTCCCGGCAGCGAATGGGTCGAAGTGAACGGCGTGAAGAAGCACGTGATGAGCTATCTCGGCGACTTCCTGTTCGCGCCCGAGCGCGCGCGTTCGCCCGTGCGGTCGCTCTCGGGCGGCGAGCGCAATCGCCTGTTGCTCGCGCGCCTTTTCGCGCGTCCGGCGAACGTGCTCGTGCTCGACGAACCGACCAACGACCTCGACATTCCCACGCTCGAACTGCTCGAAGAATTGCTCGCGGACTACGACGGCACCGTGCTGCTCGTGAGCCACGACCGCGCGTTTCTCGACAACGTGGTGACGTCCGTGTTCGCGGCGGAAGGCGGCGGCAAGTGGCGCGAGTATGTGGGCGGCTTCTCGGACTGGCAGGTTCAGCGCGAACGTTCGGATCGCATCGCGGAGGAAGCGGCGCGGCAAAGCGCGAAGGAAGCGCCCAGGGAAGACGCGCCGAAGGAAAGCGCGGCGGGCCGCAACGCGCAGCGCACGGTCAAGCTCTCGTTCAAGGAACAGCGCGAGCTGGAAGCGCTGCCCGCGCGCATCGCGGAACTGGAAGACGAGCAGAAGCGCATCGGCGCGCAGCTCGAAGACGGCTCCATTTTCGCCACGGACGCGAAAGAAGGCGCGCGCCTGTCCGAGCGCCACGCGGCCATCGAAGAGGAATTGCTCGTCGCGCTGGAACGCTGGGAAGAGCTCGAAGCGAAGCGCGGATAGGCTCGGTTTGACGCCGTCGAGGTGGGCGCGGCGGGCGAAAACCGCTATTCTCCTAGCGCGGCCGGACGGGCGGACGGGGCGAAGGCCCCCGCGATGCCTATCCGGTGAGGCAATCTTGAGCATTCGATAAAGCATTTGCCGGCATCGCGGCGTCGTGCGGTGACCATTCCCGCGCGGGGTCGCAAGCCGGATCAACGTTCAACTATGTCCACGAAAAAATCCAGTGTGGCCCAAGCAGCCACTCCACAGCGCGCCGAGGGCGCCAGGCCGCGCGCGATGAGCGCGAAGGCGGCGGGCTACAGCGAAGCATCGATCAAGGTCCTGAAGGGCCTCGAGCCGGTCAAGCAGCGGCCCGGCATGTACACGCGCACCGAAAATCCGCTGCATATCGTTCAGGAAGTGATCGACAACGCGTCGGACGAAGCACTCGGCGGCTACGGCAAGCAGATCACCGTGACGGTCCATGCGGACAACTCCGTCTCGGTGGAAGACGACGGCCGCGGCATTCCGTTCGGCCTGCATCCGGAGGAAGGCGTGCCGGTCGTCGAGATCGTGTTCACGCGGCTGCATGCGGGCGGCAAGTTCGACAAGGCCGCGGGCGGCGCGTACACGTTTTCGGGCGGCCTGCACGGCGTCGGCGTGTCGGTGACGAACGCGCTCGCCACGCGCCTCGAAGTCACGGTCTGGCGCGATAACAAGGTCGCGCATCTGGCGTTCGCCAATGGCGACGTCATCGAGCCGCTCACGACGCGTTCGCCCGAACGCGGCGAGAAGAAGAGCGGCACGCGCGTGCGCGCCTGGCCGAACGCGAAGTATTTCGATTCGCCGAATCTGCCGCTCGGCGAGTTGCAGCGCCTGTTGCGCTCTAAAGCCGTGCTGCTGCCGGGCGTCGAAGTCGTGCTCGTCATCGAGAAGACCGGCGAGCGTCAGACGTGGAAGTACGAAGACGGTCTGCGCGGCTATCTGCTCGAAGGCATGGGCGGCAGCGAACTGCTGATTCCGCTTTTCGAAGGCGAGCGTTACGCGGACAACTCGCGCACGACGGAGGAGACGTTCGCGGAAGGCGAAGGCGCGTCGTGGGTCGTCGCGTGGAGCGAGGAAGGGCCGCTGCTGCGCGAATCATACGTGAACCTGATTCCGACGCCCGCGGGCGGGACGCACGAATCCGGCTTGCGCGACGGGCTCTTTCAGGCGGTCAAGAACTTCGTGGAGATCCACAACCTTCAGCCGAAGGGCGTGAAGCTGCTCGCCGAAGACGTGTTCGCGCGCGTCTCGTTCGTGCTGTCGGCGAAGGTGCTCGACCCGCAATTCCAGGGGCAAATCAAGGAGCGTCTCAATAGCCGCGATGCCGTGAAGCTCGTGTCGTCTTTCTCGCGGCCGGCGCTGGAGTTATGGCTCAATCAGCATGTCGAATACGGCAGGAAGCTCGCCGAACTCGTCATTCGCCAGGCGCAGGCGCGCACGCGCGCGGGTCAGAAGGTCGAGAAGCGCAAGAGCTCGGGCGTGGCCGTGCTGCCGGGCAAGCTCACGGACTGCGAATCGACCGATATCACGCGCAACGAGCTTTTCCTGGTCGAGGGCGATTCGGCAGGCGGCTCCGCGAAAATGGGCCGCGACAAGGAGTTTCAGGCCATTCTGCCGTTGCGCGGCAAGGTGCTGAACACGTGGGAAACCGAGCGCGACCGGCTCTTTGCCAACAACGAAGTGCATGACATCGCGGTGGCGATCGGCGTCGATCCGCACGGTCCGGACGATCAGATCGATCTCTCGAATCTGCGCTACGGCAAGATCTGCATTCTGTCCGACGCGGACGTGGACGGCGCGCACATTCAGGTGCTGCTGCTCACGCTCTTCTTCAAGCACTTCCCGCAACTGATCGAACGCGGTCATGTGTGCGTCGCGCGTCCGCCGCTTTTTCGCGTCGATGCGCCCGCGCGCGGCAAGAAGCCCGCGCAGAAGCTCTACGCGCTCGACGAAGGCGAGCTCGAAGCGATTCTCGACAAGCTGCGCAAGGACGGCGTGCGCGAAACGCAATGGAGCATCAGCCGCTTCAAGGGCCTCGGCGAAATGAGCGCCGAACAGCTCTGGGACACGACGATGAACCCCGACACGCGGCGTCTCTTGCCGGTCCGCCTGGGCGATCTCGGCTTCGACCTCACCGTCTCGCGCATGACCATGCTGATGGGCAAGGGCGAAGCGGCGTCGCGCCGAAGCTGGCTCGAAGAGAAGGGCAACGAAGTGGAAGCGGACATCTGATGCCGACTTCGGAAAACGCATAACGGATATTCGATGGGAATCACTGACGATCTTTTCGCCGAACAGCAAGCGGCGCCCGACGGAGAACACCTGACGCTCGGCGATTACGCCGAACGCGCGTATCTCGACTACGCGGTGAGCGTGGTCAAGGGCCGCGCGCTGCCCGACGTATCGGACGGGCAAAAGCCCGTGCAGCGCCGCATTCTCTACGCGATGAACGAGATGGGCCTTGCGAGCACCGCGAAGCCGGTGAAGTCGGCGCGCGTCGTGGGCGACGTGCTCGGCAAGTATCACCCGCACGGCGATCAGTCCGCGTACGACGCGCTCGTGCGTCTTGCGCAGGACTTCTCGATGCGCTATCCGCTCATCGACGGTCAGGGCAACTTCGGCTCGCGCGACGGCGACGGCGCGGCGGCCATGCGATACACCGAAGCGCGCCTCACGCCCATCGCGCGCCTGCTGCTCGATGAGATCGACCAGGGCACGGTCGACTTCATGCCGAACTACGACGGCTCGTTCGAGGAGCCGAAGCTCTTGCCCGCGCGCCTGCCGTTCCTGCTGCTCAACGGCGCATCGGGCATCGCGGTCGGTCTCGCGACGGAAGTGCCGTCGCACAATCTGCGCGAAGTCGCGCAAGCCGCCGTCGCGATGATTCGCGATCCGAAGATCGGGCACGCAGGCGTGATGGAGAAGCTCAACGGCCCGGACTTCCCCGGCGGCGGGCAGATCATCTCGTCGCAGGCGGAAATCTCGGCGGCCTACGAAACCGGGCGCGGCAGCCTGAAAGTGCGCGCGCGCTGGAAGATCGAAGACCTCGCGCGCGGCCAGTGGCAGCTCGTCATCAACGAACTGCCGCCGAACACGTCCGGTCAGAAGGTGCTCGAAGAAATCGAGGAACTGACCAACCCGAAGATCAAGCTCGGCAAGAAGACGCTGACGCCTGATCAGTTGCAGACCAAGCAGACGCTGCTGGCGCTGCTCGACACCGTGCGCGACGAGTCCGGCAAGGACGCGCCCGTGCGCCTCGTGTTCGAGCCGAAGTCGAGCCGCATCGACCAGACGGAGTTCGTCAATACGCTGCTCGCGCATACGAGCCTCGAATCGAACGCCGCGATCAACCTCGTGATGATCGGCGCGGACGGCCGGCCGAGGCAGAAGGGCATCGTCGAAATCCTGCACGAGTGGGTCGGCTTCCGGTTCGTCACCGTCACGCGCAGGACGCAGCATCGCCTCGGCAAGGTGAACGACCGCATCCATATTCTCGAAGGGCGGATGATCGTCTTCCTGAATATCGACGAAGTCATTCGCATCATCCGCGAGGCCGAGGAGCCGAAGCAGGCGCTGATCGCGCGCTTCAACCTCTCCGATCGTCAGGCCGAGGACATTCTCGAAATCCGTTTGCGGCAACTCGCGCGGCTCGAAGCGATCAAGATCGAGCAGGAGCTCTCCGACTTGCGCGACGAGAAGAAGAAGCTCGAAGAACTGCTGAACAGCGACGCCGCGATGAAGCGCCTGCTCATCAAGGAAATCGAAGCGGACGCCAAGCAGTATGGCGACGACCGCCGCACGCTGATCCAGCAGGAAAAGCGCGCGACGTTCGAAGTGCGCGTCGTCGACGAGCCGGTGACGGTCGTCGTCTCGCAAAAGGGCTGGGTGCGGGCGCTGAAGGGCCACGGGCTCGATCCGGCCGGCTTCACGTTCAAGGCCGGCGATTCGCTGTACGCCGTGTTTCAGGCGCGCACGCCGGACACGCTCATCGCGTGGGGCAGCAACGGCCGCGTGTACTCGGTGCCGGTGGCCGCGCTGCCGGGCGGTCGCGGCGACGGCGTGCCGGTCACGTCGCTGATCGAACTCGAATCGGGCACGCATCTGCTGCATTACTTCGCGGCGTCGGCGGAGCAGCCGTTGCTGCTGGCGTCGAGCAATGGCTTCGGCTTTATCGCGAAGCTCGGCGACATGGTGAGCCGCAACAAGGCGGGCAAGTCGTTCATGACCATCGACGAAGGCGCGTTGCCGCTCGCGCCGATGCCGGTGCTGCCGGGCGCGCTGTACGTCGCGTGCCTGTCGAATGCGGGCCGACTGCTCGTCTTCGGCATGGACGAGATGAAGACGCTCTCGGGCGGCGGACGCGGCGTCACGCTGATGACGCTCGATCCCAACGAAACGCTGCGTCAGGCGCTCGCCATCGACGCGCGCGGCGTCGTGCTGATCGGCGCGGGGCGCGGCGGCAAGATCCGCGACGAGAAGCTCTCGGGCGCGCAACTGCAACAGCATCTCGGCAAGCGGGCGAGAAAGGGCCGCACGCCGGATACGTCGCTGAAAGTCAGCGAAATGCGGCCGGTGTTCGAAGGCTGACTCTGCGTCAAAGCATAGATAAGCGCCTCGCTGCGAACCTCGCAGCGAGGCGTTTTCTTTTGGCTTCGCGCCCGACGTTTAGGAACTGACGCGCCGCGCCTGAGTCGAACGGCCAAACTTCACTTACCTTCTGCCCTCGACACCCATGACTCATGCCATCGAAGCCGCGCTCTTTCTTCACTTGCTCGGCGTGGCCGTATGGATAGGCGGCATGGTCTTCGCGCACTTCTGCCTGCGCCCCGCGCTGGGCGACTTCGCGCCGCAGTTACGCCTGCCGCTCTGGGAAGCCGTATTCGCGCGCTTCTTCAACTGGGTCGCGGGCGCCGTGCTCGTGATCCTGATCACGGGCGGCTTTCTGCTCGCGCAATACGGCGGCGCGCATGCCGCATGGCCGCTTCACGCGATGGCCGGCTTAGGCATCGTGATGATGCTGATCTTCGGGCATATCCGCTTTGCCGTGTTTCCGCGCATCCGCCGCGCGGTGCAGGCGCAGAACTGGCCCGACGGCGCGCGGGCGGTCGGCACCGTTCGGAGGCTCGTCGTCGTCAATCTCGTGCTCGGCGTCGTGACGATCGGAACCGCCGTGCTGTCGCGCGGCATCTAACCGCAGCAACCGGATCAACCGATCAACTGCCGCGCTCGTCGCTCAACGCGGTGTTCGACGGCTCCTGGCCGAGCGTGCCGAGCCCGAGCGCGCCGCTGGCGAGCGCCCAGCCGCATACGCCGAAGCGGTCCAGAAGCGCCTGCACGCCGTCGGCGGGAACGGGCCGCGAGAACAGGAAGCCTTGCGCTTCCACCGGACCGAGCGCCGCGAGCCAGGTGATCTGTTCCTCGCGCTCGGTGCCTTCCACCACCACGGTCAGCCCGAGCGAGCGCGCGAGATTGATGATCGCGGACACCATCACGCAGACGCTGCGGTCCTCCGGAATCGCCTGAATGAACGAGCGGTCCACCTTGAGCGTATCGACCGAAAAGCGGTTCAGGTACGACAGCGACGAATAGCCGGTGCCGAAGTCGTCGAGCGCGATGCGCACGCCCAGACGCTTGAGCGCAACGATTTTTTCCTGCACCAGTTCCGGATACTCGACCATCACGGTCTCGGTGATTTCGAGTTCGAGCTTGGCCGGCGGAATGCCGGACGCTTCAATCGCGCGGGCGACGGTTTCGAGCAAGTCGCCGCGCCAGAATTGCACGGCGGAGATGTTGACGGCGAGCGACAGGCCCGTGTAGCCGGCCCTCTGCCACTGCGCGAGTTGCGCGCAGGCCGTGTGAATCACGAAATCGCCGACCGCGACGATCAGCCCGGTCGATTCCGCCACCGGAATGAACTCGTTCGCCGGAATGAGCCCGTGCTGCGGATGGTTCCATCGCACGAGCGCCTCGAATCCGGTAATGCAGCGGCGGGCCAGATCGATCTTCGGCTGATAGACGAGGAACAATTGGCGCTCGGCGAGCGCCACGCGCAGCTGCTGCTCCCACTTCATCAGATGGTCCGCGCGATGCGAGAGTTGCGGCGAGTAGAACTGATAGCAGTTCTTGCCCGCGTCCTTCGCGCTGTACATCGCGAGGTCGGCCTTCTTCAGCAAGTCGATCTCGCTTTCGTTCGACACCGAATAGAGCGCAATGCCGATGCTCGCGTGCAGCACGAACGCGCTGCCGCGCACGTCGAAGGGCGTCGCGAACATGGTCACGATGTCGTTGGCGAGTCCGACCGCGCGCTTTTCGACTTCATCGCCCTTGACGATCACGACGAACTCGTCGCCGCCGATGCGCGCGAGCGTCCCGCCGTGGCCCACCGTTTCCGCGAGCCGCGACGCGGTCATTTGCAGCACGATATCGCCCGCGTTGTGGCCGAGCGTGTCGTTGACCGTCTTGAAGTTGTCGAGATCGATGAAGAGCAGCGCGAGCCGCCCGATGTTGTCCGTCTGCGCGACATCGGCCCGCAACGCGCGCAGCGTCGAATAACGGTTGCGCAGTCCGGTGAGCAAGTCGTATTCGACGAGATGCGTCATCTCGCGCTCGCGTCCGAGCAGCTTGCCGATCAAGCCTGTCGCGACGGCGAAGAAGCCGAGCATCGCGAAGGAGATGAAGCTCGCCATCAGCAGATAGACATTGCGCGTGTGGTTGTAGTCGGCGAACTCCTCCCGCTCCGAAAGACCGACGAGCACGCCGAGCGGATAGCCGTCGATATGCCGATAAGAGACGATGCGCTTCACATGGTCGATCGGATCGACATAAGTGCCCGATGCGTGTTCGGAAGTCGGATAGACGCCGCTCGCGCTGAACGCGGCGCGCGCGGAGCCTGACGCGCCACCCGTTTTGCGCGCGCCGCCTGTTGACGCCGCATTGCCGGCCGGATTCTCTCCGAGCGCGACGCTCGTGCTGCGCGCGAGCACCGAGCCGTTGTCCGACACCACGGCGATCACGCCTTCGCGCCCGATGGACGCGACGTTATAGAAGTCGCTCGTGAAGTACGTCGGGTCTTCCGAAACCACGACCACGCCCGCGAACGAGCCGTCGGGATGATTGAGCCGTCGCGTGATCTGGAGCGTCCAAAGGTTCGAGACGCGCCCGCGCACCGGGCGGCTGATGTAGAGCAAGTCGTCGTTCGCGTGCAGATGCACCTTGAAGTGCTCGCGGTCGGACAGGTCGATCGGCTTCGGATGCGAGTCGGACGTATTGGCGACCAGAATGCCGTCCTCGTCGATCAGCGAAACCTGCACGAGCGTGTCGCTCTGCACGACGCCTTTTTCGACCGTGGCGATCAGATTGAAGTGGTCGGGTGCTTTCTCGTATTCATATTTGACGAAGCGCGTGATCTGATCGACCTGATGAATCGCCTTGATCGTGTGCTGTTCGAGCGCGGACGAAAGAATCGCGGCGGAAGCCGTCGATTCGTGCGTGGTGGCGTCGCGTTCCACCGAAAGCCGCGCGAAGATGACCGCCCACAGCAGCACCAGCAGCAGGCTGCCGAGCACCGGAATCGCCAGCAGCGCGCGACGCCGCCGTGCCGACGGAGCGTTGACGCGCGAATCGCTCGCCGCGTGGGAGCGCGTACGCTTCATGGAGTGTCCGGCGCGGCCCTGCCGCGAAGCGCGCGCCATGCGACGAAGCGCGCGTGGTGATAGTGGCGATGCATGTCTCGAGACGTTCGGCCAAAGCCGTTCAATATACCGCTAGACGCGCTTTGGCCGCCTGAAGGCAACCGTTTAACCGTTTGCGTGATGACGAAGCAGGCGTCGGCGCTTGCATTCTCGTTTGCGTTTGCGGCCTCGCCGCATGACGTGGCGCAGCGCAGGACCGGATTCCGCGCCTCTGTTCCGGCCCGCGAATGTTCGGATAGTACTGAAGCCGCAGCGATTAAGAAAGCAAAAGCATGGCCGCTCGGGGTTTACGGCTAGCCGCGCGCAGGTCATTGTTTCACAAGCGGATTGTCCCTTCGATGACTGTCACGCAGTCGCCACCGATCCACACCTGAGAGCCGTCCGCGCGGTCGTCGTAGATGACGGTCACGCGGCCGTCACGATCGAGCGCCGTGCCCTGGCGCACCGTATAGGCATCGCCCGGCCGCCTGCCTTGACGCGTCAGCAACATGGCGAGCGCGGCGTTGGCGCTGCCCGTCACCGGATCTTCGACGTTCTCCGCGCCGAGCAAGAGCGCGCGCAACTCGAAGGTCGCCGGCACGCCGTTCTCATGCGGGCCATAAACCACGAGCCCGTGCGTGCCGACTTCGCCGACGAGCGCCGTCAGCGCCTGCCGTGCTTCGCCGCGAAGCGACATCGCGAGGGATTGTTGCGCGTCGCGCAGACGCACGATGAGCCACGGCGCGCCGTTGTCGACGGCGCACGGCGGCGCGCTGAAGTCGATCTCGACGGGCGCGAGCGCGGCGGCGAGACGCTCTCGCTGCGAATCATTCAGCTCGACGATGCGCGCGGGCGGCGCGGCGAACGCCCAGCATCCGTCATCGCGCTCGCGCAGCGTCACCAGCCCGACGCCGCATTCCTGCACGAGCGCTCCCGGTTCTTTCGGCACGTAGCCGCTCGAACGCAGCGCGTGCGCGGTGCCGAGCGTCGGATGGCCGGCAAACGGAAGCTCGGTCGCCGTCGTGAAGATGCGCACGCGATAATCGGCGCGCGGATCGGTCGGCCGCAGGAGGAACGCGGTTTCCGAGAGATTAGTCCAGCGCGCGATGGCCTGCATGCGCTCGGTGGAAAGATCGTCGGCGTCGAAGACCACCGCGAGCGGGTTGCCTTTGAACGCGACGGACGTGAAGACATCGACCTGACTGAAGCGGACGGTGCGGGCGGACATGGTTTGAAATTGGAAGGGTGATAAAAAAACCCGGCGCGCTCACGCGGCCGGGTTTGCGGGGCTGCGCAAGAACCGTCGCGATCAGCCGACTTCGGCGATCAGCTCGATCTCGACGCACGCGCCGAGCGGAATCTGCGCGACGCCGAACGCCGAGCGCGCGTGCTTGCCGGCCTCGCCGAACACGTCCGCGATCAGTTCCGACGCGCCGTTCGTCACGATGTGCTGCTCGGTGAAATCGAAGGTCGAGTTCACGAGGCTCATCACCTTGACGATGCGCTTCACGCGGGACAGATCGCCCGTGTGCGCGTGCAGCGTCGCGATCAGGTCGATGGCGACATTGCGCGCGGCGGCCTTGCCTTCTTCGGTCGTGAGCGTGTCGCCGAGCTTGCCGACGTACGGCTTGCCGTCCTTCTTCGCGATATGGCCCGACAGATAGACGGTGTTGCCGCTTTGCGCGCTCATCACGTAAGCGGCGGCCGGCGCGCCCGCGCTGGGCAGGTCGATGCCGAGTTCCTTCAGCTTGTCGTACACGTTGGATGCCATCGTTGCTCCTGTTCAAGAGTGAAGGGCGCCCGTGCGCCCGTGAATCCCGTCAGATGCTCGCGCGAATCAGCGCGCCCAGCTTCGCGACGCCTTCGTCGATCGTCGCGGGCGGGACCGTGACGAACGAGAGGCGCATCGTATTGTGTTCGGCCTGATTCGCGAAGAACGGACCGCCCGGCACGAAGGCCACGTTCTGCGCGATGGACTGCTCCAGCAGCTTCATCGAATCGATGTGCTTCGGCAGCTTCACCCACACGAACATGCCGCCTTCCGGCCGGTTCCATTCGACTCCCGCCGGCATGTGGCGTTCCAGCGCGGCGAGCATGGCGGCGCACTGGTCGCGATACAGCGCGCGGATGGTCGGCACGTGCGTATCCAGAAAGCCGTCCTTGACGACTTCGTACACGATGCGCTGCGTGAGGCTCGGCGTGTGCAGGTCGGTGGCCTGCTTCGACTGCACGAGCTTGAAGTGCAGTTCCTCGGGCGCGATGATGTAGCCCACGCGCAGGCCCGGCGCGAGCACCTTCGAGAACGAGCCGAGATGCACGATGTGGTCCGGCGCCATCGAGAGCAGCGTCGGCAGCGGCGCGCCGGCGTAGTCGAGCGCGCCGTACGGATCGTCTTCGATCACGGGAAACGCCGCCTTCTGCGCGAACGCGGCGAGCGCGTGGCGGCGTGCGAGCGGCAGGCGGCGGCCGGTCGGGTTCTGGAAGTTCGGCTGTGCGTACAAGAGCCGCGCATTTGCGACGAGCGCGGCATCGAGACCTTCGGGGATCAGGCCCGATTCGTCCGTCGGCACCTGCACGTAGTTCGGCTCGAAGAGCGAGAACGATTGCAGCGCGCCGAGATACGTCGGCGTTTCGACGAGGACGCGGCTGCCCGGATCGATCAGCACCTTGCCGAGCAGGTCGAGCGCCTGCTGCGAGCCGGTCGTGATGAGCACCTGCGTCGGGCGGATGGTCACGCCGTTCACCGAATAGCGCGCGGCCACCCATTCGCGCAGCGGCATGAAGCCTTCGGTCGCGCTGTACTGCAACGCCGCCGACGGCTGATCGCGCAGGATGCGCTCCGACGCTTCGCGCATTTGCTCGACCGGAAACGTGGCCGGCGAGGGCAGTCCGCCCGCGAAGGAAATGACTTCGGGCCGCTCCGTCACCTTCAGAATTTCGCGAATCGCCGAACTGGTGAGCTTGCGGGCGCGTTCGGAGAGTTGCCACGGCGTGGCGCGGAGGTCGGCTTGATTCATGAAGTGTCTCGGTTGTCTCTGGTTTCGGTTGTTGCGTTCGCGTGAGCAAGGAAGACGCGCAAACTGCGATTATCGCCCGCGTGGGTTATTTTGCGTGGCCGGGATGCGCGGCCACGGGCGCCGGGCTCTTACTGACGCTGCTAACTGCAGCCGGCGCGGCGCGCACCGCGGTCTTGCGGCCGATCACCACGGTGACGATCACCGCGGCCGCATAGAGCCACGTCGATGCGCTCACGTGCTCGCCGAAGAAGAGCGCGGAGAACGCCATCGTGAAGAAGATCTGCAGCAGTTGCACCTGTCCGACGCGCGCGATGCCGCCCATCGCGAGTCCGGCGTACCAGGCGAAGAAGCCGATGAACTGCGAAAAGAGCGTGACGTAGCCGAACGCGAGCCACGTGCGCAACGCGAGCGGCTCCGGGTGCGCGGCGTGATGCGCCCACGCGAGCCAGCCCACCGGTAGCAGCAGGAACGGCGCGGACAGCACGAGCGCCCAGCAGATGACCTGCCAGCCGCCCATCTGACGCGCGAGCCGCGCGCCTTCCGCGTAACCGAGCGCGCCGATGCCGACCGCGACGAGCATCAGAAGGTCGCCCGCCTGCAGGCCGCCGCCGCCCGCCTGCAACGCGAACGCAACGACGATCGCGCTGCCCGCCACGGCGCTCGCCCAGAACGCCTTCGACGGCCGTTCGTGCGACAACCACGCCGCGTAGATGGCGACGCACAGCGGCTGCAAGCCGTTGACCACCGCGCCGTGCGACGCGGGCACGGTTTTCATCGCCCAGGCGGAAAACACCGGGAACGCGATGATCACGCCCAGCGATACGACCGCGAGGCTCTTCACCTGCGGCCAGGTCGGGCGTTTCTCGCGCCGCCAGGCGAGCAGCAGCGCCGCCGGAATCGCCGCGACGAGCGCGCGCCCGAGGCCGTTCAGAAGCGGATGCACTTCCTGCACCACGATGCGCGTCATCGGCAGCGTCAGGCTGAAGATGACGACGCCGATCAGGCCGAGCAGCATGCCTTCGGTTTCGCGGGTTCTCATCGTGGGGCGTCTCCTTTCTTATGCTTCATTCAGGTATTTCGGGTGAAAGCGGGAGTTCCGGCTGCGGCGCGTCTTCGTCCGCCTTGCGGGCCTTCGCGCGGCGGCGTTTGTTCGACGCCTGCTGCGCTTCTTCCTGCGCGCGCCGGGCCGCATCCGACGATTCGGCGGTTTCGCCAAGCGTCACGACGGAGCCGTCCGGCAACTCGAATTCCGCGACGAGCGCGGGCGCGCCCGCCGTCGCTTCGACGCGCATCAGATGCGCCGCGTCGAGCCACGCAAGCTGCTCCGCGACTGCCTCCGCGTTCGGGTGATAGCCCGTCAGCGAGCGCAGCAGGATGCCGGTCTCCGGCAGCGCGCCGCTCGGATGGCGCGGCGTGTCCCACTGAATCAGCGAGGGCAGCACGCCGTCGCCGGCGCCTTGCCACGCGGGGAACGCGCCGTCGTCGGGAACGGTGAGGCCCCACGTATTGCCGCCGCGCGACATCGCGACGACCGGCGCAATGCGTTGCGGATACTGCTCGCGCCAACGCGCGAGCGACTTCGGACGCTCGACGCACGCGACCCAGTGCACGAGCTGCGGACCGTCGGCGAGGCGCGCCTGCATGGCGGGATCGTCGAGCGCGAAGAGACGCGCGCGCGGCGCCTCGCGCGGCGGCGCCGCCGGATCGATGGCGATCACTTCGAGATACGCGCCGCCCCACAGATTCAGCAGCCGGTTGTGCGTGCGCATCTGCGCGTGCGCGCCGCCCGGCGCGGTTTCCACGCCGAACTTCGCGGCGACGAACCGCGCGCCTTCTTCGAGCGTGCGCGCGGCGATCACGAGATGGTCGAGTTTCAGCGGATGAGCGGTCATGGCTGGCGTGAGGCGGTAATCGGGGGGCCGATAGCATAACCGGTGATTCTGGCCTGTCGGGCGTCCGTACCGGTCGCCGGAAAGGAAAATGTAGCGGCAATCACCAGAACAGTAACGGTACAATCGGCCTGATCCCACTCGGTACAGTTTTCGCCCCTCCTGTGCCGATACGTCCGCCGAGGTCCGCATGTCCGTTCCGCTCGACCAGATTCCCGCCCCGCACGACGCCCAGCAACTCACGCTCGTCGACCAGCTCGTGCAGTGGGGCCGACGCCGCATCGACGAGCGCGTGTTCCGGCCCGGCATGCGCATGCCGTCCATCCGCAAGCTGGCGATCGACAAGGGCGTCTCGCGTTTCACCGTGGTGGAGGCGTACGAGCGGCTCGTCGCGCACGGCTATCTGGATTCCCGGCGCGGCTCGGGCTTCTATGTGCGCGATCGCGTCACACCGTCTGCGCCGGGCGCGCTTGCCGCGTCGCAACGCGAGCCGGTGCAGAGCACCATCGACGTCGTCTGGCTCTTGCGCAACATGCTGCACACGGCGAGTCCCGAGAAGGGGCCCGGCCTGGGCTACCTGCCTTCGCGCTGGCTCGACGGCGAACTGATCACCAACGCGCTGCGCTCCATGAGCCGTCTCGCCGGCGCGCAAATGCTCGGCCTCGGCACGCCGCAGGGCTTTCTGCCGCTGCGCCAGCAGTTGCAGACGCGCCTCGCGGAACTGGAAATCGGCGCATCCGAGCAGCAGATCGTGCTGACATCGGGCATCACGCAGGCCATCGACCTGATCGCGCGCATCTACGTCAAGCCGGGCGATGCGGTGATCGTCGGCGATCCCGCGTGGTTCCAGATGTTCGGCCGCTTCGCGTCGCAAGGCGCGCGGCTCGTCGGCATGCCGTACACGCCAGAAGGTCCCGATCTGAACGCGCTTGAGACGCTCGTCGCGACGTGGCGGCCGAAGATGCTCATCGTCAATTCGGTGCTGCACAATCCGACCGGCACGTCGCTGACGGCCGCGCAGGCGTTCCGCATTCTTCAGCTCGCGCAGGAATACGACTTCATCGTCGTCGAGGACGATGTCTACGGCGACCTTTGCCCGACGGGCTTCACCGCCACGCGCCTCGCATCGCTCGATCAGTTGAAGCGCGTGATCTTTCTCGGCAGCTTCTCGAAGACGCTCGCCGCGAATCTGCGCGTGGGCTACGTCGCGGCGTCGGTGGACGTGGCCAACGCGCTCGCCGACCAGAAGATGCTCGTCGGCATGACGAGCCCGGAGCTGAACGAACGCGTCGTCTACAAGGTGCTGACCGAGGGCCACTACCGGCGGCACGTCGAGCGGCTGCGCGCGCGGCTCGATACCGTGCGCGACAAGACCGCGCGCATGCTGGAAAGCACCGGCCTGCGGCTCTTCACGACGCCCGAGGCGGGCATGTTCCTGTGGGCGGACGCGGGCGTCGATTCCGATGGTCTGGCGGCGGCGGGTCACGAAGCCGGCTTTCTGATGACGCCCGGCAGCCTCTTCTCGCCGCAGCAATCGCCGACCACATGGATGCGCTTCAACGTCGCCAATTGCGGCGATCCGGCGCTGCCCGCGCTGATCGCGGGCCATCTGGAGAAGGTTGCGCGGCGCTCGGTCTAGCGGCCGCCCGGCAAATGGCGTCGTGAGAGCGGCGCGTCGATGAAATCCGCGAGCACGGTTTCGTAAAGCGCGAGCGCATCCGGCGCGTGCCGGTAGCGGTGTTCGTAGAGCGCGCCGGGCGCGTCGCAGAACTTCAGCGCGAAGTAGTCGGCGAGCAGATTGCCTTGCGCTTCCATGTTGTAGTCGGAGAGACGCTTGTCCGGTCCGAGCACATATCCGTAGCCGAGCCCGATGCGAATCGCGCCGCGCAGGCGCACCCAATAGCCGAGCTGGAACTGCCAGACGTGCGTCATCTCGTGGATGAACCACATCTGATCGCCGATCCCGCACGCCGAGAAGTCGTCGCGATGGCACGCGCGCGGGAAATAGAGGCTGCCGTTCGGCGCCATTGCGTTATGCGGCGGCTGCAAGCCGAAGGGCAGATACGCCCGCGCATGCACGCGGACCGTCGCATAGTCGATCGAATCGCGAAAGACGAGTCGCGCCAGCGCGATCTCGCCGGACGTGAGCGGGCGGGAGCGGCGGGCGGGCTTGAGCATGTCGTTCGGCGAGCTTGAAAGTGGCGCAGGCGCATCTTATCGAAAGCGGCGCTCGCGCTCTTGAAATGGCGCGGGCCGCCCTCATATCGGACGAATTCGCCGGGCGGCGCGCCGAAAGCCGGCCGCATCGCCCGGCGGCACGACAGCATCTGACGACATCAACCAGAGGACCCGACCATGGCGCAAGAAACCATGAGCTTTCAGGCGGAAGTGAAGCAGCTTCTGCACCTGATGATCCATTCGCTGTACAGCAACAAGGAAATCTTCCTGCGTGAGCTGATCTCGAACGCATCGGACGCGGCGGACAAGCTGCGCTTCGAAGCTATCGAAAACAGCGCGCTGTACGAGAACGATCCCGACCTGCGCATCCGCATTTCGTTCGATAAAGCCGCGCGCACCGTCACTATCGACGACAACGGCATCGGCATGAGCCGCGACGAAGCCATATCGCATCTAGGCACCATCGCGCGGTCCGGCACCAAGGAGTTCTTCTCGAAGCTCTCCGGCGATCAGCAGAAGGACGCCGCGCTCATCGGCCAGTTCGGCGTGGGCTTCTATTCGGGCTTCATCGTCGCGGACAAGATCACGGTGGAAACGCGCCGCGCCGGCCTGCCGGCGAGCCAGGGCGTGCGCTGGACGAGCGCGGGCGAGGGCGATTTCGAAGTCGAGGATATCGAGCGCGCCCAACGCGGCACCACCATCACGCTGCATCTGCGTGCCGACGAGGACGATTTGCTGTCGTCGTATCGCCTGAAGTCGATCATCCAGAAGTACTCGGATCACGTCGCGCTGCCCATTCTGATGAAGAAGGAAGAATGGGACGCCGAGAAGAGCGAGATGGTCGTGAAGGACGAGGACGAGACCGTCAATCAGGCGAGTGCCCTCTGGACGCGCCCCAAGAGCGAGATCACCGACGAGCAGTACAAGCAGTTCTATCAGCACATTTCGCACGATCACGACGAACCGCTCGCGTGGACACACAACCGCGTCGAAGGCCGCAGCGAATACACGCAACTGCTGTATGTGCCGAAGCACGCGCCGTTCGATCTGTGGAACCGCGAGCATCGCGGCGGACTGAAGCTCTACGTGAAGCGCGTGTTCATCATGGACGACGCCGAGCAACTGCTGCCCGCGTATCTGCGCTTCGTGAAGGGCGTGGTCGATTCGGCCGATCTGCCGCTCAACGTGTCGCGCGAAATTCTGCAGGAAAGCCGCGACGTGAAGGCCATTCGCGAAGGCGTGACCAAGCGCGTGCTTTCGATGCTCGAAGAACTGGCGACGTCTTCGGCCGAAGCGACCGAAGACGCCGACAAGGAAAAGTACGCGACGTTCTGGCGCGAGTTCGGCCAGGTGCTGAAGGAAGGCATCGGCGAGGATTTCAGCAATCGCGAGCGCATCGCGAAGCTCGTGCGCTTTGCATCGACGCATAACGACAGCGACGTGCAGAACGTGTCGCTCGCCGATTACGTCGCGCGCATGAAGCCCGAGCAGACGAAGATCTACTACGTGACCGCCGACAACTGGCAGGCCGCGAAGAACAGCCCGCACCTCGAAGTTTTCCGCAAGAAGGGCGTCGAGGTGTTGCTGCTGACCGATCGCGTCGACGAATGGATGCTGTCGTTCCTGAATGAATTCGACGGCAAGCCGCTCGCGAGCGTGGCGCGCGGCGACCTCGATCTCGGCGCGCTCAACGACGAAGAGAAGCAGCAGCAGGAGAAGGTCGGCGAGGAAATGAAGCCGCTCGTCGAGAAGATGAAAGAGGCGCTTCAAGGCAAGGCGAAGGACGTGCGCCTCACGTTCCGCCTGACCGATTCGCCGAGCTGTCTCGTCGCGGACGAAGGCGACATGAGCGGCTATCTGCAGCGCATGCTGAAGGCGGCGGGGCAGAAGGCGCCGCAAGCGGAGCCGATTCTCGAGGTGAACCCGGACCATCCGCTCGTGAAAGCGCTGAACGCCGAGAACGCGAATTTCGCGGACTGGTGCCATCTGCTCTTCGATCAGGCGCTTCTGGCCGAAGGCGGGATGCTGGAAGATCCGGCGAGCTTCGTGAAGCGGACGAACGCGTTGTTGTTGGCGCATTAAGCCGCACTGAATCGCGCATGGAAGAACGCGCTGCCGGGTAAGCCGGCAGCGCGTTTTTTATTTGCTCTTGCGGTCTTTGGTCGATTGCGCGAGCACGGATGCGGCGAGCGTCTTCGTCTCTTGCGAATACTTCGTGCTGTGGAGCACTTCGCCCGCTTTGTGCTCCATTTCAGCGCTCGTCTGCTTCGAAGAATGCGATTGCGCGAGCGCCGATCCAGCCAACTTCTTCGCGATAGCGGACGCCTTCGGATCGTGCAGCGTTTCGGCGGCAAGGTGCGCGACGTTCGGCGAGGTTTGCTTCGTGTTCTTCGTCATTTTGATATCCTCAATGTTTCTCGCGATGCCGATGGCACGCGGATTCGATAGTCTTACCCGCCCGCGCCACGCTTGCCATACGATTCATCCGAACCCGAGGCCGGTTTTATAATGGCCGCCATGCCGATTCCGAACGATCCCGTCGATGCCCACTGGCGCATCGCGCCGCATCCTGTTTGCAGTGACGATCAGAAAGACTGGCTCACGCGTGGGGGTTCGCTGACCGCCCATCTGCGCACGCTCGGCGCGGTGACGGTCGACGTCACGCGCGAAGCCGTCGATATTCCGTGGCGCGACGAATGGCGCGCGCTCGGCGGGACGCCGCGCACGCCGGTCTGGACGCGCGAAGTCGTGCTGAAGGTCGACGGCGTGCCGTTCGTCGCGGCGCACAGCATCGTCGCGCTGTCGCACAGCACGGGCGTGTGGCAGTCCATGCGACGCCTGCGCACGCGGCCGCTCGCCGAGCTTCTTTACAGCGACAGCAGCGTGTCCCGTTCGATGCTCGCGAGCCGCGTGCTGACGGCGCGGCATCCGCTGTATCGGCTGGCGGCGAAGCAGGCGCAGGCGAGTCACGCGCTCGTTGCGAGGCGGTCCGTGTTCCTGCGCCACGGCGCGCCTCTAATGGTCACCGAATGCTTCCTCGATGCGCTCTGGCGCGCGCTCGCATCGCGCGATGCGCCGCATGGGGTGCAACGGGAACATGCGCGGGCATACGAGCATCTGAGCTCGCATGCGAAGCGCGTCGTCCACGGCGAAGCGCGATGAAGCTCGCGGGCTTTGCGCCGGTCGGCGACGCGCATACGCATACGCTGATTCTCGGCAGCTTTCCGGGCGTCGCGTCGCTCGCGGTGACGCAGTACTACGCGCATCCGCGCAACCAGTTCTGGCGGCTGGTCGGCGCGGTCATCGGCGAACCGTTGCACGAACTCGCTTACGAAGAACGGCTCGCGCGCGTGATGAAGCACGGCATCGGCCTGTGGGACGTGCTCGCCGCATGCGAGCGCGAAGGCAGCCTCGACAGCGCGATCCGCAATGCATCGCCGAACGATTTCGCCGTGTTCCGCGAGCGCTTTCCGACGCTGCGCAAGGTGTGCTTCAACGGCAAAACATCGGGCAAGTTCGCGCCCGTGATCGCAGCGGCGGGCTACGCCACGCTCGTGCTGCCGTCGTCCAGTCCCGCCAATGCTATCCTCTCGTTCGATCAAAAATTGCGCATCTGGCGCGACCTTCTCAGCACACAATGACGACTCTCATCAAGCGCGCATCGGCCGAAGCGCGTGCGTTCAGCCGCAAGAAAAACGACAAGCATCGACACGACGAAGACGATCTCGCCAACGCGCCGCGCATCGACGCGCCGCGCAAGCCGCGTTTCGCGCCCGTGACGTTCTCGGAAGAGGGCGGCGTGCGCTATCTGCATTTCGGCACCGAATGGGTGCAAGGCGCGATGCGCCTTAGAAAGCCCGATCACATCGAACTGGAATACGCGCAGCAGATGATGGCGTGGCTGCTTTTCATCGAGACGCCCGAGCGCATCGTGCAACTGGGGCTCGGCGCGGCGGCGCTCACGAAGTTCTGTCATCGGTATCTGAAGCGAGCGAAGGTCGAAGCGGTCGAGCTGAATCCGGCGGTCGTGATCGCCGCGCGCGCCATGTTCGAGCTGCCCTACGACGACGCGCGCCTCACCGTGACCGAGCGCGACGCATGGGAGTTCGTCAACGACCGCGCGAACCACGGCAGCATCGGCGCGTTGCAGATCGATATCTACGATGCCACCGCGCGCGGTCCCGTGCTCGACAGCGTGTCTTTCTATCGGGCGTGCCGCGCCTGTCTCACGCCGCAAGCGGGCGTCGTGACGATCAATCTCTTCGGCGATCACCCGAGCTTCGTGCGCAACATGCGCCATCTGAACGAAGCATTCGATCATCGCGTGATCGCGCTGCCCGAAGTGCATGATGGCAATCGCGTGGCCATTGCGTTCGCCGGTCCGACGCTCGACGTGCCGTTCGCCGCGCTCGTCGAACGCGCGAAGCTGATCGAAGCGGAGCTCGGCTTGCCCGCGCGCAAGTGGGTGAAGGGGCTGGCCGAAAGCGCGGGCCTGCCGTTGAACGGCTCTTTCTCCATCTAGTTCGAAGCGAATCACGCAGGGCGCTGAAGCGTTTCAGCGCCTTTCACATCTGGGGAATGCTCGGGATTCTCCCTGCTTGACCGTGTTTTGGCGGTCCCTATACTCCTCCTGTTATTTCGGGGCGCTTTCTGCGGCGTGTCGTCTGCGCGAGGGCCGCCGGACGGCTCCGCGGGCCACGGCTCGAAGCGAATGCTCAAAAACAAACTGGAGACCATCATGGCTCAAGATCCGGGCCGCACTGGACAACCGCGTAATAAGCATTGGCTCTGGCTTCTGATCCTTCCGTGGATCGGCGTGGTGTGGGTGCCGTTTTACAACAAGATCGAGCCCGTGCTGTGGGGCTTCCCGTTCTTCTACTGGTATCAGCTTCTCTGGGTGCTGGTGAGCGCGGTCATCACGGCCGTCGTCTACAAGAAAACCAAGGCGCTGTCGTCCGGCCGCGCGGGGCAAGGCCAAGGAGGCGCGCGATGATGAACGTCACCGCAACTTTCGTATTCGTTCTGTTCTTCGTCGGGGTGACGATTCTCGGCTTCATCGCGGCGCACTGGCGCAAGGCGGACCTCGGCCAGCTCGACGAATGGGGTCTCGGCGGCCGGCGCTTCGGCACCATCGTGACGTGGTTCCTGCTCGGCGGCGATCTCTATACGGCATACACCTTCGTCGCGGTGCCGGCGCTCGTGTTCGGCGCGGGCGCGACGGGCTTCTTCGCGCTGCCGTACACCATCCTGATCTATCCGTTCGCGTTCGTCGTGTTCCCGAAGCTCTGGAGCATCGCGAAGCGCCACGGCTATGTGACCGCCGCCGACTTCGTGCACGCGCGCTACAACAGCCGCATGCTCGCGCTCGCCATCGCGCTGACGGGCATCGTCGCGACCATGCCGTATATCGCGCTGCAACTCGTCGGCATCGAAGTGGTGATCGGCGCGCTCGGTTTCAGCACGCAGGGCTTCGTGGGCGACCTGCCGCTCATCATCGCGTTCGCGATTCTCGCGGCCTACACGTACACGTCCGGCCTGCGCGCGCCCGCGATGATCGCCGTCGTCAAGGACGTGCTGATCTACATCACCATCATCGCCGCGATGATCGTGATTCCCGCGCAACTCGGCGGCTTCGGGCATATCTTCGGTACCGTGCCGCCCGCGAAGCTGCTGCTGAAAGCGCCCGACGCCGCGAGTCTGAACGGCTACAGCGCCTACGCGACGCTCGCGGTCGGCTCGGCGCTCGCACTCTTCCTGTATCCGCATTCGGTGACGGCGATCCTCTCGTCGAACTCGGGCAACACCATCCGCCGCAACATGGCGCTCTTGCCCGCGTATTCGCTGGTGCTCGGGCTGTTGGCGCTACTCGGCTACATGGCGCTCGCCTCGGGCGTGAAGGACATGCCGGAGTACGCGTCGTACTTCAAGGCCTACGGCGCGAACTTCGCGGTGCCGGCGCTCTTTTTGCACTATTTCCCGTCGTGGTTCGTGGGCGTGGCGTTCGCGGCCATCGGCATAGGCGCGCTGGTGCCGGCCGCGATCATGTCGATCGCAGCGGCCAATCTCTACACGCGCAACGTGCATCGCGAGTTCCTCAATCGCTCGATGACGCCGGAGCAGGAAACCAACGTCGCCAAGCTGGTGTCGCTGATCGTGAAGGTCGGCGCGGTCGTGTTCATTCTGGCGCTGCCGCTCACCTACGCGATTCAGCTGCAATTGCTCGGCGGCATCTGGATCATTCAGACGCTGCCCGCGCTCGTGCTGGGTCTCTATACGCGGGTGCTCGATCATCGCGGTCTGTTGATCGGCTGGGCGGTGGGCATTGCCGTCGGCACGTGGATGGCCGTGTCGCTGCAGTTGAAGGGCTCGATCTTCACGGTGCACATGTTCGGTTACGCCGTGCCGGGCTACGCGGCGGTGTGGGCGCTGATCGTCAATCTGATCGTGTCGGTGGGCGTGAGCGCTCTGGTGCGCGCCATCGGCCTGAAGCGCTCGGATGACCGCACGCGGCCCGAGGATTATCTGGACGTCGTGGAAAGCTGAAAGCGCGCGCCGCGTTTCATGACGCGGTGGCGGCTCTGATACGCTAACGCCCGTAATGGCCATCGGCCGTTGCGGGCGTTTTTCTTTGACGCCCGCTGATCGACAAACCGCTTACCGACGCGAGCGACTCATGTTTTCATCGACATCGGCGTCAGCGCGCAGAAGCCGCGCGATGCGGCTCATGCACGGCCTGGCGTCGCCATTCTTCCGCTATCGGCACGCGAAGATGATCCACGCGGTGCGCGTCGCGCTCGGCATGGCGACGTCGTTTCTCGTCACCACGGGCATCAATATTCCGCACGGCAGTTGGGCCTCGGTCTCGCTGCTCGTCGTGGTCGGCGGGTTGCAGCACTACGGCAATATCCGCAAGAAGGCGGCGGAACGCGCGCTCGGCACGGCGCTCGGCGCGGCCATCGGACTCGCGCTGATTCTGGTCGAGACGCTCTTCGGCTCGCTCACGCTGTTCTTCATTCTGATGTCCGCCATCGCCGGGGCGTGCGCGTATTACGCCATCGGCAAGGCGGGCTATGTCGCGCTGCTGACGGCGATCACCATGGTCATCGTCGCGGGCCACGGCGATTCGCCGTTCGATGTGGGCCTGTGGCGAACGGCGAACGTGCTGATCGGCATTGCGATTGCGCTCGCGTTCTCGTTCGTGCTGCCGCAGTACGCGACGTACTCGTGGCGTTATCGCCTCGCCGACAATCTGCGCGAAAGCGCGCGTCTCTACGGCGCGTTGCTCGACGGCACGCCGTTGCTCGCGGAAGAAACCGCGCGCCGCTTCTTCGCGATGAGTCAGCGTCTCGTGCAGTCCCGCGCGCTCATGGAATCCGTCGCGAAGGAAACGCGCGTGCCGGTCGCGCGGCTCGAAGAGATCCAGCGGCTGCATCGCTCGATTCTCGCCGCGCTGGAGATGCTCGTGACGTCGATGCCGGACACGCCGCGCGCGACGTGCGGTTTTGCACTCGACTGCTCGCCGCGCGAGCAGCAGGTGCGGCAGAAGCTGCTGAAGATGGCGCGCGCGCTGCGTTTCGGCCGCGTCGGTTTGCTGTACATGCGTGCCGACGCGAACGCTAACGCGGACTCGAGCGCGAAAGCCGAGGAGGGCGATGGATCGACGCAGGGCATGCACTGGCTCGCGATGCGTTTCGCGGAGCAGGTGGATCGCTTGCGGCTGCGTCTGAGTGAGATTGAGCGTCAGTGGAATATCGAAGGCGCGCGGCCGCTTCCCGGCTGACGCCCCGCGCGCTCAGGGCTGCGCCGTGGCGTCCTGCGACGGCTGCGGCGCGTCGGCCATTTCGACGGCGTTCACGACGTTGATGAGCCATGGCACGCCGAAGCGGTCTTTCAGCATGCCGAAGCCCGCCGTGAAGAATGTGGACTGCCACGGCGTCAGGACGGTGCCACCTTCGCTCAATGCGTTGAACGTGCGCTCGCCTGCTTCGGCGTTTTCGGCGCCGATCGATAGCGTGAAACCTTGATATTCGCGGTGCGGCTGGCCGAACTGGCCGTCCGACACCATGATTGCCGTGCCCCCGACGCTGAACAGCGCGTGCATGACCTTATCGTGCCACTCCGCCGGCACGTTCGCCGCGTCGGGCGTGTCGCGGAAACGAATGAGCGTCTGAATTTCCGCGCCGAACGCGGATTGATACAGCGCGAGGGCGTCCGCGCAATCTCCGTGGAAGAAAAGATACGTATCCAGTTGCATTGAAAGCTTCTCCGAGCTTGGGCGGCGCTCCCGCCAAAGCACGAAAGTCTATTGCAACCGGAAGCCGCGCCGACCCGGAGAAGGTCAATTTACGTCAAAAGACGCCTGGAACCGTCCTTTTCTGAACGTCCTTGCGGCAGACGACGGAGGGCGCGGCGACCGCGCCCCCGCATCTTCTTATTGCAGCGCCGTGATCAACTTCTCGAGCTTGATGGCGTCCGCCGCGAACGCGCGGATGCCTTCGGCGAGCTTTTCGGTCGCCATGGCGTCTTCGTTCACGGCGAAGCGGAACGACGGCTCGTCGACGCTGATCTTCTCCAGATCCGTGTTGTCGGCCGCGTCCGGCGACAGCTTGCGTTCGACCTTCTCGTCGCTGTCGGCCAGCTTCTTCAGCAGGTCAGGGCTGATGGTGAGCAGATCGCAGCCGGCCAGTTCGGTGATCTGGCTCACGGTGCGGAAGCTCGCGCCCATGACCTCGGTCTTGTAGCCGAACTTCTTGTAGTACGAGTAGATGCGGCGCACCGACTGCACGCCGGGATCGTTCGCGCCGCCGTTCTTCACTTCGTCCCATTCCGCGCCGGCCGACTTCTTGTACCAGTCGTAGATGCGGCCGACGAACGGCGAAATGAGCTGCGCGCCCGCTTCGGCGCACGCCGCGGCCTGCGCGAGCGAGAAGAGCAGCGTCATGTTGCAGCGGATGCCTTCCTTCTGCAGCACTTCGGCCGCGCGGATGCCTTCCCACGTCGACGCGAGCTTGATCAGCACGCGCTCGCGGTTGATGCCCGCGGCTTCGTACAGCTTGATGATTTCGAGGCCCTTGTCGATGGATCCCTTCGTGTCGAACGAAAGGCGCGCGTCGACTTCGGTGGACACGCGGCCCGGCACGATCTTCAGAATCTCGGTGCCGAACGCGATCAGCAGATGGTCGATGATCTGGCCCATCGGCTTGCCGGCGTGCTCCTTGACGGTCTTCTCGAGCAGCGGCTTGTAGTCGTCCTTCTGGACGGCCTTCAGGATCAGCGACGGATTCGTGGTCGCGTCCTGCGGCTTGAACTGAACGAATTGCTGGAAGTCGCCCGTATCGGCGACGACGGTGGTGTATTGCTTGAGCTGGTCGAGAGCGGATGTCATGTCGAGTCGTCGGCGCGAAGCGCCTTGTCAAATTGCGGTAACCCGCGGGTGTCCATGATCGCGATGCCGGCGCGCGCCTCTGAAGCGCCGGGCTCGCCCCTATTGCCAATGTCTCATTTTAGACCCGCGCGTGCGGTTCGCGCTCGGGGCGTGCGCGTCGCTGGTTCGACCGGGCGCGCGCCGGGGCGTTCCGTCGGCGCGCGATGCATCCGTCAGTCGACGGCGTACGCGAGTTCGTGCCAGCGCCGCACGGTGCCGGAGCCGAGCTGCCCCCGGGCGAAGCGCATCTTGCGCACTTCTTCGAGCGCGTGCGCGTCTTTTGCGGTGTCGCCGCAGCTCATTTTCAGGACGACGTCCTGAACGTGGCCGGCGTCGTCGAGCAGCACGCGGACGATCGTCTTGCGTTTCGTGGGGCCGGGCGGCGCGGTGCGCGCCAGCAGTTTGTCGAGCAAAGCCATCTTCGTGATTCTGAAATGCGGTGGTGGTGCATCGGCGCGAAGCACGTTCGGCCGATTCCCGCATTGTAGGCCGCGTCAGCCGCGCCGGGCGTTCAGAATCACGTGCGTCACGACGCCCGCGATCAAGCCCCAGAACGCCGGCCCGATGGACAGCAGCGTGAGGCCGGAGGCCGTCACCATGAACGTGACGAGCGCGGGTTCGCGCTGGCGGGCGTCGTGCATCGCGTTGGCGAGCCCGCTCATGATCGAGCCGAAGAGCGCCAGCGCCGCGACCGAGACGACGAGCGCCTTCGGAAACGCCGCGAAAAGCGCCGCGATGGTCGCGCCGAAAATGCCGGCGATCAAATAGAAAACGCCGCACCAGACTGCCGCCGTATAGCGCCGGTCGTGGCGCTCGTGCGCTTCGGGGCCGGTGCAGATGGCGGCCGTGATCGCCGCGAGATTCACGCCGTGCGAGCCGAACGGCGCGAGCAGGAGCGATGCGATGCCGGTCGTCGCGATGAGCGGCGCGGAGGGCGTCGTGTAGCGGTCCGCGCGCAGCACCGCGATGCCCGGCACGTTCTGCGACGCCATCGCGACGATGAAAAGCGGCACGCCGATGCTCACGATGGCGGAGAACGAAAACGCCGGCATCGTGAACACGGGATGCGCAAGCGCCACGTGAAAGCGCGAAAAGTCGAGCAGCCCGAGCGCGTCCGCGACGGCCACCCCTGCTGCCAGCGTCGCCGGAATGGCGTAGCGCGGCGTCGCGCGCTTGACGACGAGGTACGTGAAGAACATCGCGAGCACGAGCGCCGTCTGATGCTCGGCCGCGCGAAAAATCTCGATGCCGATTTCGAACAGGATGCCCGCGAGCAGCGCCGCGGCGATGCCCGACGGAATGCGCTTCATCAGCGCGTCGAACCAGCCGGTGACGCCGACCGCCGTCAGCAATACCGCGCAGGCGATAAACGCGCCGATGGCCTCGGCATACGGCACGTTCGGCAGCGACGTGACGAGCAGCGCCGCGCCGGGCGTCGACCACGCGACGACGATCGGCGCGCGAAAACGCAGCGAGAGCCCGATCGTGCACAGCGCCATGCCGATGGAAAGCGCCCAGATCCACGACGAAATCTGCGCGTCCGACAGATGCGCGGCCTGTCCCGCCTGAAACATCAGCACGAGCGAGCTCGTGTAGCCCGTCATCATCGCGACGAAACCGGCGACGACCGCGGACACCGACGTATCGGAAAAAGGGCGCAGCGGGGCGTGCGCGACAGACGGCGTGGCTTTCATGCGGGTTCTGCTTCTTTCTAACGTGTTATTTGGACAGCGCGCGCATGGCGCTTTCGAGGCCGGACAGGGTCAGCGCGTACATGCGGTTGCCGAGCACGTGGCGGATCGCGGAAATGGACTGGCGGTATTCCCAGAGCCGCTCGGGCTCCGGATTGAGCCACGCGTGATGCGGAAACTGATCCGCGAGCCGCCGCAGCCACACGGCGCCGGCTTCGGCGTTGTTGTATTCGACGGAGCCGCCCGGCTGAAGCACTTCGTAGGGACTCATCGTCGCGTCGCCGACGAAGATCAGCTTGTAGTCCGGCGTGAACTTGTGCAGCACGTCGAAGGTCGGCGTGCGCTCGGTGTGGCGGCGGCGATTGTTCTTCCACAAATAGTCGTAGACGCAGTTGTGGAAGTAGTAGAACTCCAGATGCTTGAACTCGGCCTTCGCGGCGGAGAACAGTTCTTCCACGCGCTTGATATGGTCGTCCATCGAGCCGCCGACATCGAGCAGCATCAGCACTTTCACGTTGTTGTGCCGCTCGGGCACCATCTTGAGGTCGAGCCAGCCGGCGTTCGCCGCGGTGCTGCGGATGGTATCGGGCAAATCCAGTTCTTCGGCCGCGCCTTCGCGCGCGAAACGCCGCAAGCGCCGCAGCGCGACCTTGATGTTGCGCGTGCCGATTTCCACCTGATCGTCGTAATCGCGAAACGCGCGCTCGTCCCACACCTTCACGGCCGTGCGATTGCCCGCCGATTCCCCGCCGATGCGGATACCTTCCGGGTTGTAGCCGCCATGTCCGAACGGCGACGTGCCGCCGGTGCCGATCCACTTGTTGCCGCCTTCGTGGCGTTCCTTCTGCTCGTCCATCAGCGCTTTGAGGCGTTCCATGAGCTTGTCGAGCCCGCCGAGCGCCTCGATGCGCTTTTTCTCCTCCGGCGTGAACTCGCGGTCGAGCCGCTTCTTGAGCCAGTCGAGCGGAATGTCGAACGCTTCGTCGGGCAACTGCGTGACGCCATGAAAGTACGTGCCGAACGCACGGTCGAACTTGTCGAAGTACTTCTCGTCCTTCACGAGCGTCATGCGCGCGAGAAAGTAGAACTCGTCGAGCGACGGCGAGATGACCTGCGCCTTCAACGCTTCCAGCAGTGTCAGGTATTCCTTCACCGACACGGGCAGCTTCGCGTCGCGCAGCGAGTAGAAGAAGTCGATCAGCATGGCGCGCCTTCCTTCATGACGTGAATCAGCGGTCGAGCCGGTGCGTGAGATGCGCGCGCACGGCCGGCCATTCCGATTCGATGATCGAGAACACGACGGTATCGCGATACGCGCCGTCCCGGCCGATCTGGTGATTGCGCAGAATGCCGTCCTGCTTGGCGCCGAGCCGCGCGATGGCCGCGCGCGACTGATGGTTCATGAAGTGCGTCCGGAACTCGACGGCAATGGCCTTCAGTTGCTCGAAAGCATGGCCGAGCAGCAGGCGCTTCGCTTCGGTGTTGAGCGCCGTGCGCTGCACGCGCTTCGCGTACCACGTATGGCCGATCTCGAGCCGCCGGTGCGCCGCTTCGACGTTGAAATAGCGCGTGGAGCCGACGACATCGCCCGTCTTCGCATCGATGACCGCGAACGGATGGGCGCCCAGCCGGTCGCGCATGTCGATGGCTGCGTCGATATAGGCGCGCGCCGTATCGGGCGAAGGCACGCTCGTGTACCAGAGCTTCCAGAGCTCGCCATCGGCGGCGGCGGCCGCAAGCGCCTGTTCGTGCTCGACGCTCAGCGGCACCAGCCTCACGTGCTCGCCTTCGAGCGTGACGGGTTCGATCCAGCGGCTCATGCGTGGTTTCCTTTTCGTGGCTTGCTGATCAGCGGTTATGGCGGTTCATGTACAAGAGCCGCTCGAAGAGGGCGACGTCCTGTTCGTTCTTCAGCAGCGCGCCGTGCAGCGGCGGCACGATCTGCTTCTGATCCGACGACTGCAACGCCTCGGGCGGAATGTCCTCCGCGAGCAAGAGCTTTAGCCAGTCGAGCAGTTCGGATGTCGACGGCTTCTTCTTGAGACCCGACACGTTGCGCAATTCGAAGAAGCTCTGCATGGCGGCGGCGAGCAGGTCCTGCTTGATGCCGGGGAAGTGCACTTCGACGATCTCCTTCATCGTCGAGGCATCGGGGAACTTGATGTAGTGGAAGAAGCAGCGGCGCAGAAACGCGTCCGGCAGCTCCTTCTCGTTGTTCGACGTGATGATGACGAGCGGCCGATGCTTCGCCTTCACGAGTTCGCGCGTCTCGTAGACGTAGAACTCCATGCGGTCGAGTTCGCGCAGCAGGTCGTTCGGAAACTCGATGTCGGCCTTGTCGATTTCGTCGATCAGGAGCACCGATTGCCGGTCCGACTCGAACGCCTGCCACAGCACGCCCTTCACGATGTAATTGCGAATGTCCTTCACGCGCTCGTCGCCGAGCTGCGAATCGCGCAGGCGCGAGACCGCGTCGTATTCGTAGAGACCTTGCTGCGCTTTCGTCGTGGACTTGATATGCCATTGCAAAAGCGGCATGCCGAGCGCGCCCGCGACTTCCTCGGCGAGCATGGTCTTGCCGGTGCCGGGTTCGCCCTTGATGAGCAAGGGCCGCTCTAGCGTCATCGCGGCGTTCACCGCGAGCTTGAGGTCGTCCGTTGCGACGTATTGCGATGAGCCTTCGAAGCGCATGACGAAGATTCCGGTGAGGAAAAAAATCCCAGTATAAGTCAGAAGCCCTGTTGCGATGGACGCCTCGCCGGTATTGTGGCAGCCGTCCGCGACGGTCCACGAAAGCACGAAGGAAGCGATGCATGCGGCTTGCTGAGAACAGGCAATGACGCGCGACGCGGCGCGTGGATAGAGGCGAATTGTCGCAGGCCGCGAAGGCGTCTTTCAGCCGGTTCCCATTGCCAGAGGCGGCTCTGCGCTATCTCGGAGAATGGACGCTAGGGTGGTCGCGCGGTACAATTAGCCCGATTTTTTTGGCCTGCGCGGCCAGGCGGCCGCATTTCCGGTGCGCATGCGCCGCTTGCGAAGCAGTGAAAGGCAGCAAACAGTCCCGAGAAGGTTGTGATGCGCTCGGCGCGGGCCGCGGCTTTCGAGCGCCGGTTTTCCCCTCATGCTAGGTTACAAGCTATGAACTATTTCGTCGGCAAACTTGCCGTGATTGCAGTGCTGTCCGGTCTTGCCGGCTTCGCGACCCAGGCGTCCGCCGACGTCGTGGGCAATGCAAAGGCCGCAGAGGGCAAGGTCGCGATGTGCATCGGCTGCCACGGCATTCCCGGCTATCGCACGGCTTACCCCGAGGTCTACGAGGTGCCGATGCTGGGCGGTCAGAACGCGCAGTACATTTCCAACGCGCTGCACGCCTACAAGAAGGGCGACCGCCACTTCGACACCATGCGCGCCATCGCGGTGACGCTCTCGGATCAGGATATCGCGGACATCGCCGCCTACTACGCCGCGCAGACGCCGCAGTCGAAGAACAACCCCGACAAGTAACTCACGTTGCCGCGATCGAGCGGGCCGAAGCGCCCGTCGCCGTGTGAGGACGATCCGATGCACGGCAATCCGACAACGCAGGCAGCCATCACTATGCATGGGACCGGATTCTTGGCGCCGCGCCTCGAAAACCGGTCGACAGGAGAATTCATGAAGCCCTATCAGGCACAGTCGCAGGCACAGTCGCAGGCACAGTCTCAAGCATTTCGGTTCAGCTTCAAGGCAGCATGCGCCGCCGCCGCGATCATCGGCTCGTCAGCGTTCGGCACCGCGCACGCAGCGGATGCGGGCAACGGGAAGGTGCTTTCCGAAAGCCACAACTGCGCGGCCTGCCACGGCCCCGGCCTCAACAAGCCGGTGAGCGGCGAATATCCGAAGCTGGCCGGCCAGCATGCGACCTACATCTACTGGGCGCTGCGCCAGTATCAGATGGGCAACGGCAACCCGAACTTCGGGCGCAACAACGCGATCATGGCCGCGCAGGTGCAGAACCTGTCGCAGAGCGACCTGAAGGACATCGCCGCGTATATCGAATCGCTCGATGGCAGTCTCGTGCTGAAGAAGTAAGCGCGTCGCCGCATCGCAGGAAACGAAACACCCCGCTTTCGCGGGGTGTTTTCGTTTGTGCGCGTGGTGCGTCGGGGCTCAGTCGCGCGTCAGTCGCGCGATGCCCGCCGCTCAATGAGCGCGAGATACGCGTCCGTATCCGGCGGCGTGTTGCTGCGCTGTGCTTCCCAGATGACCTGACCGAGGCATTCCATGATGGCGTGCTGCGCGTCGTGCGGCGAGCCGAGCCGCGCGACGAGCTTATCGTGCGCGCGGCGAATGCCCGGCGGCTGGTCGATCGACAACTGCTCGCTGATGGCGAGATGCATCGACAGGTGCAGGAACGGATTGGTGCGGCCCGCGTCGGGCGAATAGTCGGCCTGCCGCGCGTCGGGGTCCGCGAGTTCGGCCTGATACTCGGGATGCTCGCGGATCCAGTCGGCGGCCATGCTTTCGAGCGGCGTCAGGATTTCGCCCGCGCGCTCCTTGCGCCACGTCTCGGTGAAGAACTGGCGGACTTCGTCGCGGCTAGGGTTGAACATGAGAGTGAAGTTCGGCTCGGGAATTCGTCATTGTAGATCGCGGCGGCATGTCGGTGCTCGGCCCGCAGGCGACGTGTCACTCGGCAGGCGCCGGCGTCTTCGGCCGATACTCGCACAGCGGCTCAATCGCGCAATGCCAGCACTCCGGCACGCGCGCCTTGCAGACGTATCGGCCGTGCAGGATGAGCCAGTGATGCGCGTCCTGGATGAACTCCTTGGGCACATGCTTTTCGAGCGCCGCTTCCACCGCGCGCACGTCCTTGCCGGGCGCGATGCCCGTGCGATTCGCGACGCGAAAGATATGCGTGTCCACCGCGATCGTCGGTTGCCCGAACGCAATGTTCAGCACGACATTCGCTGTCTTGCGTCCGACGCCCGGCAGCCCTTCGAGCGCCTCGCGATTGTCCGGCACTTGTCCGCCGTATTGTTCGACGAGCATGCGGCACGTCGCGATCACGTTCTTCGCTTTCGTTCGATAAAGCCCGATCGTGCGGATGTATTCCGTCACGCCTTCTTCGCCGAGCGCGAGCACCTTTTCGGGCGTATTCGCCACTGGAAACATCTTGCGCATGGCCTTGTTGACGGAGACATCGGTGGCTTGCGCCGATAGCATCACGGCAATCAGCAGTTCGAACGGTGTCGTGTATTCGAGCTCGGTCTTCGGATGCGGATCGATGCTTTGCAGCGTCTCGAAGATGGCGCGGCGCTTCTTCGCGTTCATTGCGTCGTGTCTGAATCCGTCTCGTTTGGATCGCCGCCTGCATCGCTCGCTCCGCTCGCTTGTTCGGCGAAGCCGAGGCGTTTGCGGCGTGCTTCGGCGGCGTCGATCTGCGCCTGAACGGCGGCGCTGACGTGCTCCGTATTCTTCGGACCTGCGCCCAGTTTGGCCATTTCTTCTTTCTTCTTGCGCGCGCGTTCGAGCGCGGCCTGAATGATGGCGCGTTTCTTCGCTTCAGGGTCTTCCGTCGATGCGGACGGCATAGCCGATGCCGCAGCGGCCGCTGTCTGCGCCGCGCGCGACGCCTGCCGCGCGGACGCTTTCGCTTCGGCCTGCGCGCGCTCGCGTTCGAGCCGCGCGAGGCGCCGGTCATGCCGCGTGCGCGCCGCATCCGCTTGTTCCTGGCTCCATGCGTCCCAGCCGGTGGCGTCGCCCGTGACGGGAATCATCGCGATGCAATCGACCGGGCAGGGCGGCACGCACAGGTCGCAGCCAGTGCACAGCGCGTCGATGACCGTATGCATCTGCTTGGCCGCGCCCGATATGGCATCGACCGGACATGCCTGCATGCACAGCGTGCAGCCGATGCACAGGTTCTCGTCGATGACTGCCAGCGGTCGCGCGCGCTCGACGCCATGCGTGGTATCGAGCGCGATCTCCGGCTTGCCGAGCAACGCCGCAAGACGCGCGACGCCTTCCTGCCCGCCCGGCGGGCACCGGTTGTAGCTCGCCTCGCCCGCAGCGATGGCGTCGGCGTAAGGCCGGCAGGCCGGATAGCCGCACTTGGTGCATTGCGTCTGCGGCAGCAGGTCTTCGATGCGCTCGGCGAGCGTCTTTGAAACAGTTGCGGTCACGTGAGATTGCGCGGTGGCAAATAAGGCGGGCAAAAAGCAGTAGAAACGGCAGCAGAAAAACAGCAAGACTCAGCACGGCGCGGCGTTCGAAGCGCAACGACACTATCCACGCTATTCATTGCAGCAGACGTGATTATCGCGCAAGTGCGCGATACCCGCCGCAGGTGATCCTTATCCTAATTGCCAATGCCCCGGTGATGTGCGCATAATCGAAGCGCTTTATCGTTTGACCGCAGGACGGTGTTCCCCCATAACCATGGGCAGCGCCCGTTCACGTCATGTACCCCCTGCGGGCCGCGTGACGCATATCCGGACAACGCGGCTCCCGACTCATGCCATCATGAATCAGCCGAAAATCAAAAGAGATCCCGAAGGGACACGCCGCCGTATCCTGCTTGCCGCCGCGGAAGAGTTCGCAGCCGGCGGCCTGTTTGGCGCACGTGTGGATCAAATCGCCCGGCGGGCGGAGACCAATGAGCGCATGCTGTACTACTACTTCGGCAGCAAGGAGCAGTTGTTCACAGCCGTGCTCGAACATGCACTGTCCGCACTCGTCGAGGCCGAGCGTTCGCTCGATCTCGAGGGCCTCGCCCCTATCGAAGCCATGACGCGGCTTGCGCATTTCGTTTGGGATTACTACCGTGACCATCCCGAACTGCTGCGTCTGATCAACAACGAGAACCTGCACGAGGCGAGATATATCAAGGGATCGAATCGCATGCGCGAGGTGATCTCGCCGGTGGTCGAGACGCTCGCGACCATTCTCGAGCGCGGACAGAAGGCCGGACTGTTTCGCAACGACGTCGATCCGCTGAAGTTCTATATCACGCTGTCGGGCCTCGGTTATTACATCGTATCGAACCGTTTTACGCTTCAGGTGAGCTTCGGTCTCGACTTCAGCGAGCCGACGCAACGCGAACAAATGGTGAAGATGAACACGGAATTGCTGCTTGCTTACTTGACACGTCGCTGACGCCGCTAAAAAAGAGCGCCGTCTGAAGAAAAAAAACGTCGCGCCTTGCAAAGGGCGCGACGTTTTTCTTTTGCGAATGGAATCGGTACCGAAGCGCAGGTTGAAGCACTGCGCCGCGATCAATCCACTTACGCGGGCACCGCTTCTTTCTTCGGCGACTTGTCGTGTTCGAGAATGAACTCGCGCAATTGCGGGTACACCATCGTGCGCCAGCGCCGGCCCGAGAAGATCCCGTAGTGGCCGGCCTTTTCCGCGGTGAAATGGCGCTTGTCCTTCTGCGGAATGCCCGTGCACAGGTCATGCGCGGCGCGCGTCTGGCCGTCGCCGGAGATATCGTCGAGCTCGCCTTCGATCGTGAAGAGCGCCGTATGCTTGATGTCCTGCGGGCGCACGCGCTCGCCGTTCACGTCCCACGTGCCCTCGGCCAGACGAAACTCCTGGAACACGATGCGGATGGTTTCGAGGTAATACTCGGCGGCCATGTCGAGCACGGCGTTGTACTCGTCATAGAAGCGGCGATGCTGTTCGGCATCGTCGTCGTCGCCGCGCAGCAGGTTTTGATAGAAGTCCCAATGGGCCGTGAGATGCCGCTCGGGATTCATCGCGACGAAGCCCGCATGCTGCAGGAAGCCCGGATACACCTTGCGGCCCACGCCCGGATAATTCGCCGGCACCGTGTAGATGACGTTGTTCTCGAACCATTCGTACGAGTGCTCGCTCGCGAGCGAGTTCACCGATGTGGGGCTGCGTCGCGCGTCGATCGGGCCGCCCATCATGGTCATCGTGCGCGGCGTGTCTTCGCCGCGGCTCGCCATCAGCGAAATGGCGGCGAGCACGGGCACCGTCGGCTGACACACCGAGATCACGTGCAGATCTTTCGCGCCGATGTGACGAATGAACTCCTGAATATATTCGACGTAATCGTCCAGATGGAACGCGCCGTTTTCCACCGGCACCATGCGCGCATCGAGCCAGTCGGTGATGTAGACCTTATGGTCCTGCAACAGCGTGCCGACGGTATCGCGCAGAAGCGTCGAGTGATGCCCGGAGAGCGGCGCGCACACCAGCACGATCGGCTCGTCCTTGAGCTTCGTCACGGTCGCGCTGTCATCGGCGAACCGTTTGAAGCGCAAGAGCCGGCAGAACGGCTTCTCGATTACCGTCTGCTCGACGATCGGAATGTTGTGGCCGTCCTTGACGATCTGGTGAATGTTGAACTCGGGTTTCTCGTAGTCCTTGCCGAGCCGGTAGAGCAGTTCGTAGCCGGCCGCGAGACGCGTGGAGCCGGGAACGTAGGCGAGGGGGCTGGCCGGATTCACGAACGACTTCGAGGCGGCCTGGGCCCATGCCGTGAGAGGAGACAACATGGCCCGCTGAAATTCGTGGATTTGATAGAGCATGGTGGCCCCAATGACTTCGGTACGAACCGGTAATGCCCGTTGGTCCCGGCAATTCGGCCGGCAAGCTGACCCAACGGCAATCGAAAATCCCCGCCGTGCGGCTGAACCGCGCCGCGGGGCTGCTGTTTCTTGCTCGAGGCGCGTCGTCGCGCTTCGTCGCTGGGGTGTTTCTCTGGTTCTCTACATTAACGACCAGCGCTGCAGAATTTTGATACCAAGCAACAGTTTCCGCTGAACGTCTGCAGAACACAATCGACCGGTCGAAGTTGCCGGCTTTCTAGCAACAGGTCCATCGTTGTGCATCGCACCATTCTAGCCTCAAATACAGCCGAGGCTCGTCGTTTCTCAAGAGTCTTCCGTCATGCCGACGGCAGGCTCTCGGCCGGCGGCGCTTCTCTGCGCGTGGGAGGGCTGGCCTGTCGCATGCGCCATCGCCTGCTCGTGCTTCATCAGGTTCATCCCCGTATGCACCAACGCGACGTGCGTAAACGCCTGCGGAAAATTGCCGACCATGCGCTTTGCCACCGTGTCGTATTCCTCGGCGAGCAGCCCGACATCGTTCGCGAGGCCGACGAGACGCTCGAACATCGCGTGCGCTTCGTCGATCCGTCCCTGCAACGCCAGGTTGTCCACCAGCCAAAAGCTACAAGCCAGAAACGTGCCTTCTCCGGGCGGCAGGCCGTCCGCTGTTTCCGTCGTGTGATAGCGCTTCACGAGACCATCGTGCGTCAAGTTGGTCTCGATCGCATGTACGGTGGCGGTCACACGGGCATCGTCCGGCGGCAAAAAGCCGAGCAGCGGTATGAGGAGCAGGCTCGCGTCGAGTGCGTCGCCGTGATAGACCTGCGTGAACGCGTTCAGTGTCGGATTCCAGCCTTTTTCGCAGACGTCGGCGTGAATGCGCGCGCGCATATCCCGCCAATGGTCGACCGGACCGGCCAGCGCGAACTGTTCGGCCGAACGGATGGCCCTGTCATACGCGACCCACGTCATGACCTTCGAGAAGGTGAAATGCTGTCGGCCGCCGCGCACTTCCCAGATGCCTTCGTCCGGCTGATCCCAGACCGTATCGAGATGTTGAAGCATCGTGCACTGGATGGACCACGCGGTTTCGTCGCTTTGCAGGCCGCCGACGCGCGCGAGATGCAGCGCGTTCATGACTTCGCCGTACACGTCGAGCTGCAACTGCTCGACCGCGCCGTTGCCCACGCGCACCGGCTGCGACCCCTCGTAGCCCGGCAGCCACGGAATCTCCCATTCGGCGAGCCGCCGCTCGCCCGCGATGCCGTACATGATCTGCACCTGCGACGGCGCGCCGGCCATGGCGCGGCCGAGCCACGCGCGCCATGCGCGGGCTTCGTCGTAGTAGCCGCCGCGCATCAGCGCGAGCAGCGTGATGGTGGCGTCGCGCAGCCAGCAGTAGCGGTAGTCCCAGTTGCGCGCGCCGCCGAGCTGCTCGGGCAGCGACGTCGTCGGCGCGGCCACGATGCCGCCTGTCGGCTCATAGGCCAGCGCCTTCAGCGTGATGAGCGAGCGGCGAATGGCGCCCGCCCAGCGGCCGGCGAGTTGGCTCTTGCCGGACCACTCGCGCCAGTGATTTTCGGTGCGCGCGAGTTGCGTGTGCGGATCGTGCGCGGGCGGCAAGCGTAAATGCGACTGCGAATAACAGAGCGAGAAGGGCACGCGCTCGCCTTCGGTCACGTCGAAGCAGGCGGTCGTCCGCATGTTCTCGCCGACGAGTTCCACCGGCGTGCGCAGCACCGCGAGGTCCGGCCCGGCGATCGCGCGGATGCCGCTGTCGTTCGGCAGGCGGCTGACCCACGGCATCACCGATCCATAATCGAAGCGCAAAACGAGTTCCATCTTCATGCGCACGACGCCGCGCCGTCCGATCACGATGCGGACCAGTTCCGAATGACCGTTGCGCGACGGCATGAAATCGACCACCGTCACGGCGCCCTGCGGCGTTTCGAAGTCCGTCTCCAGAATGAGTGTGTCGTCGCGATACCGGCGGCGCACGACCGGCGCTTCGCCGTCCGGCATCGAGGGCGCGAGCAGCCATCTGCCATGCTCGGGCGTGCCGAGCAGCGCGGCGAAGCACGCGCCCGAATCGAAGCGCGGCCAGCAGAGCCAGTCGACGGAGCCGTCGCGGGAGACCAGGGCGGCGGTATGGCCATCGCCGATCATGGCGTAGTCTTCGATCAGAGCGGGCATAGTGAGCGTGATTGTGCTGGCGGCGACGCGCCGCGAGGCAGAACGATTGGCGGTTATGTGGTCGCATTCTGCCGCATTCGCTTGGCGCAAGCAGAAAACCGGGCGCGTGCGGTGGCTCGCGAACCGTCCTGCGACCGCGCGCCGCGCCCGTTGGCGGAAAAGCGCTACCGAAGCGCCGATTAAACCGTTGTCACGCGTTTCGGCTGATGTTTAGAATGGAAGCTAAACGTAACCGCGACGCGCGTCACTGCGCGCTCGGCTTCGTTTTCCCCTGTCGGCTTGCCGGGGCGGCCGGCATCATTCGTTGCTTTGCGTTTCGAGGAAAACCATCACCATGCTCAATCCGTCGAAAGCAGACTGCATCGCCATTCTTTCCGCTGCGAGCCGCGTGCGCGACAGCGACAACCTGCTTCCCCTCGATCACAAGCGCCTCGGCCTCTCCCGCAACGCGATGGACACGGCTGCCGCTTTTCTCACCGAACGAGGCTGTTTCAGCCGCTACAGCTTCGATATGAGCGGGCTGTCGGTCGGCGCGCTGTCGCTGCAAGGGCGTCTGCGTCTGGATCAGCTTGCAAACGGCTGAACGCCGTTGCCGGCCGCGCGCGTCCGAAGCGCGGCACCTTCCGCCATCCATCACACACTGCGCACGCTCGCGGTTCTATCCGCGCGTGCGCCTTTTTGCGTTCGGCGCTCGGCGTACGGAACCGCGAGCGCGCATCGCCGTCACAAGTGTGTCGTGCCCGTGCCGAACAGTCCGATCAGCCCGATGACGATCAGGTAGATCGCCACGATGAAGTTGAGCAGGCGCGGCATGACGAGGATGAGGATGCCCGCGATCAGCGAAACGAGCGGCCCGAGGCTTACGTGGATGTTCATCGCATCAGCTCCTTTTGTTGGTTAGAGTGCTGTGGCGGGACGCAACGCGCGACGCATCGACTCAGGCTTCGCGCGAGCGGTCCGCAACTTGCTCTCCACGCACCCCAGTCACGCCGGTCACGCGACGCCTGCGCGCGTGACATCCATAACACGCAGCAAACAGTCGATGAGGAGGTCTCATGCAACCGAGCCGTTCCTGCGCCGCGATGCGTGCGCTGTTGCAAGCGCCGCGCCCGCTCTTGCGCGCATGGCCCGCCCGCGCGAAGCCGGCGCGCTGGGCCAAAGGCGTGGCGCTCATGCTCTCTCTTGCCGCCGCGCAGTCGTTCGCGCAGACGGCCGGCAACGCGACGCCGTCGGCGACCGCCGCGAGCAGTAGCGCAACCGGCGCTGCAACGGGAAACTCGGGAGACGTATTCGACCTGCTCATCGGCACGTACACGGGCAGCGGGAAAAGCGAAGGCATCTACGTTTATCGTTTCGATGCGGGCAATGGCGAGCTCACGCGCATTGCATCGGCGCAGACGGTGAATCCGTCGTATCTCGTCGTCAGCCGCGATCGAAACTATGTCTACGCGGTGAACGAATTGCCGGGCGACAATGGCCCGGCGTCGCAGCGCGGCGGCGTGAGCGCGTTTCGCTTCGATCGCGCGAGCGGGCAGTTGAGCTTTCTGAACCGCGTGTCGGCGGACGGCAACGATCCGTGCTATCTCGCCATCTCGCCCGACGGCAAGTACTTGCTCACGGCCAACTACTCGGTCGCGGCGAATCCGGGCGGCAGCTTCGCCGTGTTTCCGCTTTCCGCCGATGGACACGTCGGCACGTCGGTCTTGACCGTGCATCACGAAGGCAGCGGCCCCGTCAAAGGACGGCAGGACAACTCGCACGTGCATTCGACGGTCTTCTCGCCCGACGGCAAGTATCTTTTCGCGCAGGACCTGGGCGTCGACAAGGTGTTCGGCTATCGCTACACGCCGGACGGCAGCCGCGGTCTGTTCGGCCCGACCGAGTCGCGCTACACGCCGATCAAGCCGGGCTCCGGCCCGCGCCATCTGGTGTTCGACGCAAGCGGCAAGCACGCCTATCTGACGACCGAACTGAACGCTTCGGTCCTCGTCTTCGACTACGCCGACGGCAAGCTCACCGAAACGCAGTCCGTGCCGATGACCGCGCCGGGCTTCAAAGGCAAGATCGGCGGGGGCGCGCTGCACCTGTCGCAGGACGGGCGCTTTCTCTACGCGACGAATCGCGGCGACGCGAATCAGCTCGTGGCATTTGCCGTCGATCCGGCCAACGGGCATCTGAAGCTGCTCAAACGCTATCCGACGCTCGGCAAGACGCCGCGCGAATTCGCCATCGATCCGACCGGACGCTGGCTCGTCGTCGGCAATCAGGAGAGCGACAGCGCGTATTTCTTCCGCCGCGATCCGGCGACGGGCGAACTCGCGTCCGATCCCAAGCAGTTGTCGATCGGCTCGCCGGTCGACTTCAAATTCGTCTCGCCTTCGTGAGCTCATGACGAAGCGCCGCGCGGCATCTGACGCGTGGCGCCCCGGCGTCTTACCTTCACAGCGATGCGCGGTCCATCGACAATGACAAAAAAAATAGCGGTCAGGGCAGTCACGGTTTCGTTGGCGAGCTTGTGCTTTACCACCGCGTTCGCGGCCCGAGCCGACGACACGCAATGCGATTTCAAGCGCGACTGGATGTCGTCGGCCTGCCAGCGAGTGATGCGCGTGGCGCGCGACGGCACCTGGGACCTCTATGTCACCGGCTACGGCTGGCACATCGACGGTTACACGAATCGCAGCGAGCTGAATCCGTGGTCGTGGGGCGGCGGCGCGGGCAAGCACTGGACCGACGCGGACGGCAACGAGGACGTGCTGTTCGCGTTCGCGTTCTCGGACTCGCATCACAACTTCGAACCGATAGGCGGCTATGCGCGGCAGTGGTTCACGAAGCCGGTGCTGGGCGGCTTGCAAGCCGGCGGCGGCTTTTTCGCGGGCTTCACCGCGCGCTCGGACGTCGCGCACTATTTCCCGTTGCCGCTTGCGTTGCCCATCGGCTCGATCCGCTATAAGCGCGCGTCGCTGATGGGCACGTTCATTCCGCGCCTGCCCGGACTGAACGACGGCGACGTCGCCTTCTTCTGGGGACGCTACGAGTTCTAGTACGATGGCCGGACGGCTCGCTTCATGCGAACGTGAAGTGGCATCGCATTGGGAATCGAAAGGTGTCCCGATCAATTTGTAAGGCAACAGCAGGGAAGCAACATTGGATACGACCCGTACGCAGGACCCGGCCGAGCGCGCGCGCGCCGGTCACGACCAGCCGGCGCCGCCGGGATTCATCAGCGCGTTCGACTTCGCGGGCGGCGACGCGCTGCGGCTCTCGTGGGACGAGGCGCGCCTGGCCGTGGCGGGCGACGGCTTCACGTGGCTGCATCTTTCGGCCAACGACGACACCGTGGAAAGCTGGCTCGAAGGCGTCACGTCGATGCCGGACGTTGCGCGAGAATTCCTGAACGGCGAGGACAAGCGGCCGCGCGTCCACATGGGCGCGAACTTCGTGTACGGCGTGGTGGCGGACCTCGAACTCGTCGCGGCCGCGCCGGATGCTGCCTCGCCGGGCGTGCGCGAGGCCAATCGCGCGACGAGCGCGCTGCGCTTCTACGTCGACCGCCACCGCATGATTACCGTGCGGGCGCGTCCGCTGCAATCGACCGACCGTCTGCGCCACGCCGTGCTCGAAGGCGCGACGTTCCGCGATACCGTCGACCTCTTCGCGGGCCTGATTCGCGCGCTGAACGAGACCTTCGTCGATCGCATCGACGATATCGGCGACCGGCTCGACGACGTGGAAGAGGGCGTGCTCGAGAACGGTCAGGGGAACTCGCGCGCGCATCTCGGCGACGTGCGGCGCAGGCTGGTCGAGGTGAAGCGCTTTATCGACCCAGAGCGCAACGCGCTGACGCAACTCGTCACGCGCCGTCTGGAATGGGCCGAGCCGCGTTCCATGGAGGCGCTCGTGCAGGCCATTCAGGTGCTGAACGGCCTGGGCGCGGGGCTGGAAGGACTCTATGAACGCGCGAAACTCTTGCAGGATGAAATCGCGGCGCTGCTCTCCGAGGACATCAACCGCAAGCTGCTGTGGCTCGCGATCATGTCTGCGCTCTTGATGCCCGCGACGCTTCTCACGGGCATCTTCGGCATGAATGTGGCGGGCTTGCCGGGCACGCACGATCCGGCGTCGTTCTGGATCGTCATCGGCGTGATGGCGGGCTGCGCCGCCATCACGATCTTCCTGCTGCGCAAGCTGCGCGTCTGGTGAGGCGCTGATCTGAGGCTTAGTCGGCCGGGCCGGGCGGCGCGAGTACTTCGCGGTTGCCGTTGCTGCCCATCGGCGAGACGAGCCCGGCCGATTCCATCTGTTCGACGAGACGCGCGGCGCGGTTATAGCCGATGCGCAACTGCCGTTGCACCGACGAAATCGACGCGCGCCGCGTGCGCACGACGAACGCGACGGCTTCATCGTAGAGCGGATCGGCTTCCGCATCGGGCGTTTCGCCGAAGAGATCCTGCGAGCCGCCCTCGGGCGTCGGCCCAGACAGAATGCCTTCTTCGTACTCCGGCTCGCCGAACTGCTTCAGATACTCGACCACGCGATGCACTTCGTCGTCCGCGACGAACGCGCCGTGCACGCGCTGCGGATAGCCGGTGCCGGGCGGCAGGAACAGCATGTCGCCCGCGCCGAGCAGCGATTCGGCGCCCATCTGGTCGAGAATCGTGCGCGAATCGATCTTCGAGGACACCTGAAACGCCACGCGCGTCGGAATGTTCGCCTTGATGAGCCCGGTGATGACGTCCACCGACGGCCGCTGCGTGGCGAGAATCAGGTGGATGCCGGCGGCGCGCGCCTTTTGCGCGAGGCGGGCAATCAACTGTTCGATCTGCTTGCCGGCGACCATCATCAGATCCGCGAGCTCGTCGATCACGACGACGATCAGCGGCAGCGTCGAGAGCGGCTCCGGCGCGTCGGGCGTCAACGAGAACGGGTTCGTGAGCTTCTTGCCCGCGGCTTCGGTATTGCGCACCTTCTGGTTGAAGCCTTGCAGGTTGCGCACGCCGACGGCCGACATCAGCCGATAGCGCTTCTCCATTTCTCCGACGCACCAGTTGAGCGCGTTGGAGGCCAGCTTCATGTCGGTGACGACCGGCGCGAGCAGATGCGGAATGCCCTCGTAGACGGACAGTTCGAGCATCTTCGGGTCGATCATGATGAGGCGCACGTCCTCGGGCTTCGCCTTGAAGAGCAGCGAGAGGATCATCGCGTTGATGGCGACGGACTTCCCCGAGCCGGTCGTGCCCGCGACGAGCATGTGCGGCGCCTTCGCGAGATCGGTCACGACTGGATTGCCGACGATGTCCTTGCCCATCGCGATCGTAAGGTTCGACTTCGACGCGCGATACACGTCGTCTTCGAGAATCTCCGACAGGCGGATCATCTGCCGCCGCGCGTTCGGCAACTCGAGGCCCATGCAGGTCTTGCCGGGAATCGTCTCGACGACGCGGATCGACGTGAGCCCGAGCCCGCGCGACAAATCCTTCATCAGCCCGACGATCTGGCTGCCGCGCACGCCGAGCGCCGGTTCCACTTCGAAGCGCGTGATGACCGGACCCGCCGACGCGCCCACCACCGTCACCGGCACCTTGAACTCCTGCAGGCGCTGTTCGATGAGTTGGCCGGTATCGGCTAGGCGTTCCTCAGAAACGGGCTCGACTTCGTCGGACGCGGGTTCGAGCAGATCGAGCGTCGGCAACTCGACGGCCGACGCTTGCGGCGCGTGGAATTCGAACTCGGTCGGCGTGAAGCCGCGCAGCGGCTGACGCGGCTCGGGAGCGGCGGCGGGGCGCGTTTCCGCGATGGTTGCGCGCGTGGATGGCGCGTTGAATGCGGGGGGCGCGGGCGGCGTCTGCGGCTCGTGATCGAGCCAGGGCGGTGCTTCGTCGAACGACGGCTGCGGCTCGCCAGGCTCGGACAGCGAGCGGGGCAGCGGCGGCGGCAGGATGGGCGCCGAATCGAACGGGTAGTCCGGTCGGTCCGGCACTGTAGCGGGTTCGAAGGGCGGTTCTTTGCGCTTTTCTAGCGGTGGCGGGCTCGCAGGCATCGGCCGGGCATCTCGCGAGACGTCAACGCTGGAAGAGGGCGCGAAGTCCTGCGCGCTTGCGTGTGGCGCGACGGCCTCCGGCGCGCCGTTCGGCGAGGCGGGGGCGGTGGTTGCGGTCACGATTGCGCCCATGCCCGGGCGCGCGGGCTCGTCGGCCAGCGGTTCGCGCATCAGCCATGACGGCGCGTGCGGCTCGCGTTCGGCATCGGAGCGTGCTTCAAGCGTGGCCGGTGGCTCAGGGACGATGTGCGCCGGCGATATTGCCGCTGGTTCCATGCTTGGAGCGTCGGCGGGCGGTTCTGCGCCATGCCCAACCGCGGTCACCGTGGACGCTTTCCATGACGGCGCTTGCGACTCACGTTTGGCATCGGGGCGTGCTTCGGGCGTCGCCGGTGCCTCAGGAACGATGTGCGCCGGCGATGTTGCCGCCGGTTCCATGCTTGGCACGCCGGCGTGTGGTTCTGCGCCACGCCCGACCGCGGTCGCCGTAGACGCTTTCCATGACGGCGCGTGCGGCTCACGTTCGGCATCGGAGCTTGCTTGGAGGGTGGCCGGTGCGTCAGGGACGATGCGCGCCGGCGACGTTGCCGCCGGTTCCATGCTTGGCGCATTAGCAGAGGAGGGCGGTTCTGCCGCATGCCCGGCCGCAGTCGCCGTCGACACTTTCCATGACGGCGCGTGCGGCTCACGTTCGACATCGGGGCGTGTTTCGAAAGTGGCCGGTGCGTCAGGGATGATGTGCGCCGGCAATGTTGCCGCCGGTTCCATCATTGGCGGGTCGGCAGGGGAGAGCGGTTCTGCGCCATGCCCGGGCGCGGTCGCTGTCGACTCCGCTGTGGCGGGCGTCGGCGCAGCCGCAGGCTCGCTCGACGGTCGTCGCTCGCCGAGCCTCTTGGTCGCGGCGACGTCGCTGATAGACGCGTGGACGGCTTCGTGCGATGCCGGCGTTTGCGCGAGCGACGAAGCGGCGGTCGCTTGCTCCAGCGCGTCGGCCGGGGCCTCGTCGACTCGAGATTTGTCTTTGTCGGTCACGCCTCGGCTATCCGCGGCTGGCTCAGAAGCGGCGCGCGCGTCGACGACTGCTGATTGCGGAATGGATGCGGGCGCGCCCGCCGATGACGTCGCGGGCGTTCCCCCGATGGTGGGCGGCTCCTCGATTGCGTCCGAGGTTGCCAGCGGCGTTTCGTCCCTGCTGGTCGGTTCGCTCGACGGCTCGTCTAAGACCGGCGAGGGCATCGCAGGCATCGTTGCGCTCACTTCGCGCTGGGCGCGTGCATCGGCGTCTAGCTTTGCCTCGGGCGCTTGGATCGTACCTGCGGACTCGTTTTGCAGCGTTCGCGGCACCGTCGATTGCATCGCATCGGTCGGTGGCGCAACGGACGCATCCACGCTTGCGTCGCGTGCAACAGGCAAGCCGAACGAAGCCGCTTCTTCGACCCGTGCAGCCGTGGCGCGCGTGTCACGCTGAGAATCCGGCGAAGCGTGCAACCCGAGCGGCGCACGATCGCCCGAAACGCCGTCCCCCAACGCGCTCGCGGCCACCGCGCGATCCGGAATCAGCGAAGGCGCATCGGTCGACGGCGATGCCTGCGCCTCGTGATGGCGCGCGAGACTCGCCCCTGCGAGCGACGTCCAGAGCGCCGCTTTCTCTTCGATGGAACGCAGCGTCGCCTGAATGGCGTCGGGCGCGGGCGGCGGCACAGGCGGCGAAGGCGGACGCGAGAACGCGGGCGGCGCGAAAGCCGACGAGCGTCCATCGCCTGTCATCTCAGTCGGCAGCGAGCGCCTGATCGGGCCACGCGATGTCTGAGTCGGCGTCGCGGTGGGCGCTGGAACCAGGTTGCGCGCCGGGGTGCCGTTCCTCGGCGCGGGAGCCGGGCCGCGGCCGGGCATGGCGGCGCGTGCTGGCGTGGTCTGCGTGCTTTGCATGGGCGTCGGCCGCTGCGGCGCCCCAGCCGACGCGGAAGAAGCAGAACCCGTGGGGGCTGCGAAACGCATCGAACCGGCGGCGCCGGCCTCGCTGCGGCCAGGCGACCCCGACGGCAAATTGGCACGCGAAGCCGTCGAGCCGAGCGCCGCCGCTGCCGTCGACAGGGAATTGAGCCATCCGTCGGGCGCGACAGGCTCGACGAACGTGGACACCGGCGTGCCGGCGCGCTCGAACGCGGGGCGGCGCGAATAAGCCTCCGCCGTCGCCGCGATGCCCGCCGCCGATGCCTCCGCGCCCTTCGCGACGCGTCCGGCTGTCGCTGGCGGACGCCACGGCGTCGGCCGCTGATAACGTCCGCTGCGTTGCCCGGTAGGCATACCGAGCGTCGGCTCGTCGGGCGAGGCGCGAGAGGCCGTGGCATCGAAACGCTCGCCGCCGATGCCTCGCAACGGCGCGTCCGCAGTCGTCTCGCGCGTTCGGCGCTCGCGCCAACGCATGCCGGTCGGCTTCCCGCTGGCCTGCGCGCTGCGCCTTGAGGTCGACTTCGACCTCGACTTCGCACGCTCGGGCTCGCGAGCGCGCGACTCGCGTTCGGACGGCTCGCGCGGCGTCAACCAGCTTTGCGGAAGGCCGAAGCCGAACGCTTCGTCGGCCCAGGCGAGCACCGAACGCCAGCTGAATTCGAGAAGCCACGGCAGACTGATCGCCAGCACCGCAGCCGCGATGGCGATTGCCCCGGGCGCATGCGCGAGGCCGGCGAGCGCCCCCGCGAGCGCGCGGCCGGCGCGATTGACATTTTCCTGTGCTTCGAGCGCGCCGGCGAGCGCGCCTTCCAGCGTCGCGCTCGACAGCAGGACGGTGAAGAAGCCGAGCCACAGGCGGATCGTGCCGGGACCGCGCAGCCCCGCGCCGCCCGGAAGCACCGATTTGACGACGCGCCAGAAGAGAGCGAGAAACCAGACGACTGATGCACCGAACCAGCCGAGAACTACCGTGTGCATGCTAAGGATCGAACCAAGGTTGGATGAGACGGGTGAGAGACGGCTGCCCGGTCGCGTAACGGTAACGGGGGCGACGTGCGTGTGTCGCGCACTGGCCGGGCGTATCGACTGAGCAGTTTAACGGTTGCGGGCTGAACCGGACGCGCATGGCGCAAGCGCGCAACAGTCGGCAACACTTAGCCTGTCATGCGCCGCGCGAGCGAGGCGCGGCGGCGAATCACTCAGCGCGCTGCGCGAACGTCAGCACGCCGCCGTTGTCGAGCGTCAACTGAAGCGATTGCGGCGGATTCATCTGCACGCCGCTCTTCGCGACATGAGCGAGCGCGTCGAGATAAGGTTGCTCCAGAGCGCCGCCGACGCTCGATGGACACGCCATGCGCGTGCCGGCGAGCGGGCCGAAGCTCAACTTGCCGTCCTTGAGGACGTACGGGCCGGTGTAGCGATTGCAGCCCGAAAAGCCGCTCGCCCGGCGACGGCCGCTCTCGGTGGAGAGATCGAGCGTGATCGGCTGACTGCCCGCGGCGCGACTCGGCACGGCGCGCGGCTGGCCGTTCGCCTCGGTCCAGCTCGTCAGTTCCCACCGCGTGTCGTCGAGCAATTGAGTCGCGGCCGGGTTGTAAGGATCGGTGGGCGGCGCGCTCGCGTCCGAGTGCTTCGGCATGGCGCACCCGCTCACGAGGCTTGCCATCAAAACAGCGACGCCAGCGCAAGGCGCAAGGATGGCCAGCGGACGCGGCATCGAGCGTGAGGATAAAGCGCGGCGAAAATGCGAAGACATCGAAAATTCCAGAGCTGGCGAAAGCCGTAAGGGTACCGCAGGCGTCGTATCGTTTGTCTAGCATCGAGATGCAACAAATGATTTGTCGCGCGGCGGACCATCGACGCACGCGGGAATTCGCGGCGCGGACGCGAGTCCATATGCGTTGTCAATAGGCCGAATGGCATAGCAGTCGGCGGCTGCGCTGCGTGTTAACATCGCCGCCGAATCGTGATAATCGGCGTTCGAGTTATCGAAGAGACTCGTTGCCGACGCACAACCGAAACGCTTCTGGAGCACGCATGCAGACCGACTCAGCCGACAAGAACGCACCGCACGATATCGCCGTGCGCATCGGCACGCCGCTTTCCACGGGCGCCACGCGCGTCATGCTTCTCGGAGCGGGCGAACTGGGCAAGGAAGTGATCATTGCGCTACAGCGGCTCGGCGTCGAAGTCATCGCGGTCGATCGTTACGCGAACGCGCCGGGGCATCAGGTCGCGCACCGCGCGCATGTCATCGACATGACCGATCCCGCCGCGCTGCGCGCGCTCGTGGAACGCGAGAAGCCGCATCTGATCGTGCCCGAGATCGAGGCCATCGCCACCGACGCGCTCGCGGACATCGAGGCGTCGGGCAGCGCGACCGTCATTCCGACCGCGCGGGCCACGCAGCTCACGATGAATCGCGAAGGCATTCGCCGGCTGGCCGCCGAAACGCTCGGCTTGCCGACCTCGCCCTATGCGTTCGCGCAATCGCTCGACGAGATGAAAGCGGCGATCGCGACGATCGGTTTTCCGTGCGTCGTGAAGCCGGTCATGTCGTCGTCGGGCAAAGGACAGTCCGTGCTGCGCAGCGAGGCGGACGTGGAGCCGGCGTGGCAGTACGCGATGGCCGGCGGGCGCGTCAATCACGGCCGCGTGATCGTGGAAGGCTTCATCGACTTCGAATACGAAATCACGCAACTCACCGTGCGCGCCGCGGACCCGGCGAGCGGCGAAACGCAGACTTACTTCTGCGAGCCGATCGGGCACGTTCAGGTGGCGGGCGATTACGTGGAATCCTGGCAGCCGCAGCCGATGAGCGCGGCGGCGCTGGAAAAAGCGCGCGAGGTCGCCGAGAAGGTGACGACGGCGCTCGGCGGGCGCGGCCTTTTCGGCGTGGAGCTGTTCGTGCGCGGCGACGACGTCTGGTTCTCCGAGGTGAGTCCGCGTCCGCACGACACCGGCCTCGTCACGCTCGCCACGCAGCGTTTCTCCGAATTCGAGCTCCACGCCCGCGCGATTCTCGGATTGCCCGTGGACCCGTCGCTCTCCACGCCGGGCGCGTCGGCGGTCATTTACGGCGGTCTGGACGAAGCGGGCATCGCCTTCGAAGGCGTGCGCGAGGCGCTCGCCGTGCCGGGCGCGGATGTGCGACTGTTCGGCAAGCCGGAGAGCTTCGCGAAGCGGCGCATGGGCGTCGCGGTGGCGAAGGGTGTCGATACGGACGAGGCGCGCGAGCGGGCAAAGCTCGCGGCATCGAAGGTGCGTCCGGTTTCCATCAAGTGACGGCAGCCGTGCGACAGACAGGAGCATTCCAGTGAAACGCTTGGTTCTCGCCGCGCTTGTCGCGGCATGCGTGGGGCTGTCGGGCTGCGGCCTTGCCGCCGCTCCGTGCCGGATTGCATCCGCGGGCCTGAAGATCGTGCCGGTCGTCGGTCACGTCGCGGCCGCGCCCACCGATGCGTGCGCCGACGTGATCGATCCCTGACCGGCGTGCAGCAATATCAAACACCGAAAAAAAGACGATGAACAAGCTTCTCGCACTCTCGATCGCGTTGCCGATAGCGCTGGCCGTGCAATCGGCGCGGGCCATGCCGCTGACGGTTCCGCAAATCCAGACGGCATCGACCCAATCCACGCGCTACGACTGCCGCGACGGCAAGAGCGTCACCGTGCAGTACACGACCACGCGCAACCGCCAGAGCTTCGCGGCGTTGACCGTCGACGGGCGCAAGCTCCTGTTCGTGAACGTGATGGCCGGTTCGGGCGCGAAATACGCCGCCGACCAATATGTCTGGTGGACCAAGGGCCCGCAGGCCAACCTGTACGACGAGATGGCCGCCAAGGATTCGCCGCCGCTGCTGGCGGACTGTCAGGCGCGCGGCAAGTAGCCGGATGCGAGCGCGCGCCCTCGGGACGAGCGCCCGAAGCCTTCGACAGGCGGTGCTACAATGTGCGGCTTTCCCGCAGTGAGCGGGCGGCGGTCGCCAGCGGACCTTCCCAGCGCCCGGGCAACCGCTGTGCAGCGGGTGGCGCGCGCGGCCGCAGCGCCCGGTGTCGCTAAAGCGTCATCGAAGCCGTGTTCCATTCGGGTGTGCGTCGAAGGAGCGTGCGAAACAAGCCGCGCCGCCGATGCCCGATGTCCGGCAGCCTGTCCAGTCGCGCGCCAAGGCACGCATCATGCGCACGAGAACCGTGCAACCCCTAACACAATGCGTCGCGGGTCATTCCGCGCCACCGAAACACGCGTGCAACGCCGAGTCGGATTCAACGATCGTTCACGCGCGCCGCATCAGCGGTTTTATAGCGAAAGCCAACATAGTCACCATGTCTGATTCCGTCGCCCCGAACACGTCCACTGAAGAAGCCACGGCCGCACCGACGTTCGACCAGTTCGGCTTGTCCCCCGAGATCCTCAAGGCGGTGCGCGAGTCGGGCTACACGACGCCCACGCCGATTCAGGCGAAAGCCATCCCCGTCGTGCTCTCGGGCCGCGACGTGATGGGCGCGGCTCAAACCGGCACCGGCAAGACGGCGAGCTTCTCGCTGCCGATCATCCAGCGCCTGCTGCCCAACGCCAACACCAGCGCATCGCCTGCGCGGCATCCGGTGCGCGCGCTCATGCTCACGCCGACGCGTGAACTCGCCGATCAGGTCGCCGCGAACGTGCAGACGTATTCGAAGCACACGCCGCTGCGCAGCACGGTCGTGTTCGGCGGCGTCGACATGAATCCGCAGTCCGAGGCACTGCGCCGCGGCGTCGAGATTCTCATCGCGACGCCGGGCCGCCTGCTCGACCACGTACAGCAGAAGACGCTCAACCTGGGCCAGGTGCAGATGCTCGTGCTGGACGAAGCCGACCGCATGCTGGACATGGGCTTCCTGCCCGACCTGCAACGCATCCTGAATCTGCTGCCGAAGGAACGCCAGACGCTGCTTTTTTCGGCCACGTTTTCGCCGGAAATCAAGAAGCTGGCGGCGACGTACCTGCGTAATCCGCAGACCATCGAAGTCGCGCGCAGCAACTCGACCGCGACCAACGTCCGCCAGATCGTCTACGAGGTCCACGAGAGCGACAAGTCGGGCGCCGTCGCGCAGATCATTCGCGAGCGCGGACTGAAGCAGGTGATCGTGTTCTGCAACAGCAAGATCGGCGCGAGCCGGCTCGCGCGCGTGCTGGAGCGCGACGGCATCGTGGCGACCGCGATTCACGGCGACCGTTCGCAAAGCGAGCGCATGCAGGCGCTCGACGCGTTCAAGCGCGGCGAGATCGAGGCGCTCGTGGCCACGGACGTCGCCGCGCGCGGTCTCGACATCGCCGAACTGCCGGCGGTCATCAACTTCGATCTGCCGTTCAACGCGGAAGATTACGTGCACCGCATCGGCCGGACGGGGCGCGCGGGCGCTTCGGGCGACGCGCTATCGCTGTGCAGCCCGAACGAGCGCAAGCAACTCGCCGATATCGAAAAGCTGATTAAGCGTCCGCTCGAAGTCGAGACGCTGCAAGTAGCCACGCCCGTGCGGCGCGACGCATCCCGCCGCGACGAGCGGCCCTCGCGCGGCGAGCGTTCGGAGCATCGGCATGGCACGCGGGAAGAGTCGGGTTCGCGCCGCCGCACGTCGAGCGCTTACGACCGGCCGCGCGGGCGGCAGCAACCGGTGGACGAGTTCTTCCTGAAGCCGTACGAACCGTCGCCGTCGGCGATGAAGCGTCAGGAGGAAACCGTCGAGCCCGAGCGCAAGAGCGTCTCGAAGCAGCCGCTGGCTGCGCTTCTCGGCGGACTCGGCATGCCGCGCAAGACGTCCTGAGCCTGCGCGCGTTCGTCGAAACGGCAGCCCTTCGCGGCTGCCGTTTTCGTTTTAGGGCACGAATCGCTTCGCCCAGTCGGTAGTGGCCCGAGCGTAGAACGCATCCAGCGAGCACGCGGTCGCGGCATCGATGCCGAGATGCCGCGCCGCCTGTTTGAGCGCGTCGAGCGGAGCGGTTGTGTCCAGCGGCGTCGCGCCGGTCTGCTTGCTGAGTTTCTCGCCGATCTCATTGTTGACGACCGGCACATGTAGATAGGCGGGCGTCGGCACGCCGAGACACTGCTGAAGATAGATTTGACGGGCGGTCGAATCGAGCAGATCCGCGCCGCGCACGACGTGCGTGATGCCGGCGTCGGCGTCATCGACGACGACCGCCAGCTGATACGCCCACAAGCCGTCGGCGCGTTTCAGGGCGAAATCGCCGACTTCAGTGGCAAGATCTTGCGACTGCGGCCCTTGCCAGCGATCGACAAACGTAACCCGCGCCGCTTCGCCGTCCGGCACGCGCAGCCGCCACGCGCGCGCGGGGCGGCCGTTCAGCCCGCTGCGGCACGTTCCGGGATACGCGAGCGTCGCGTGACGCGCGTGCGCATGCACGAGGGAATCGGCGATCTCGCGCCGTGTGCATGCGCATGGATAGACGAGGCCGTCGGCTTGCAACTGTCCGAAGGCGCGAGCGTACGCGTCGTCGCGCCGGCTCTGCCAGACGGGCGGCTCGTCGGAATGCATGCCGAAGCGGGCGAGCGTCGCGAGAATGTCGTCGGCCGCGCCGGGGACCGTGCGCGGCGAATCGACGTCCTCGATGCGCACGATCCACGTTCCGCAGTGCGCGCGGGCATCCAGAAAACTCGCGAGCGCGCTGACGAGCGATCCCGCGTGCAGCGGGCCTGTCGGTGAAGGCGCGAAGCGGCCGCGATAGATCATGTAACGAGGCTTAAGCCGCCTGGCCGACTTTCGCGTCCGGGTGGCACGCGGGGCACGTCGCGCCCGGCTTGTAGTACGGCGATTTCTGGTCTTCGACGCTCACCACCGCGCGGCAGCCGAAGCACTGCGCGGTCGCCGTCGGCTGGAGGTTCGGATCGAGCGCGGTGCGGTAGTCGAACACGAAGCAGTCGCCGGTGTAATGCGCGCCGCCCACTTGCTCGAAGTACTTCAGAATGCCGCCTTCGAGCTGATAAACATGCTCGATGCCCACTTCCTTCATGTGAATCGCGGCTTTCTCACAGCGAATCCCGCCGGTGCAGAACGACACCACGGTCTTGCCTTCCAGATCGGCGCGGTTCTGCTCGATCACCTCAGGAAACTCGCTGAACTTCGTGATGCGATAGTCGAGCGCGTTCTCGAACGTGCCGACATCCACTTCGAACGCATTGCGCGTGTCGAGCATCACGACGGGGCGGCCGGCGTCGTCGTGACCGCGGTCGAGCCAGGCTTTGAGCGTGGGCGCATCCACGGACGGCGCTCGGCCGAGTTCCGGCTTGATCGCGGGCTTCTTCATCGTGATGATTTCCCGCTTGAGCCTGACCAGCATGCGGCGAAACGGCTGCGTCTCGGAGAAGCTCTCCTTGAACTGCAGATCGGCGAAACGGCCGCCGAAGAGGACGTCCGTCCGAATGTAGTCGATGAACTCGCGCACTTGCGCAACCGGCCCCGCGATGAACAGATTGATGCCCTCCGGCGCAAGCAGGATCGTGCCCTTGAGGCCGAGCGCATTGCAGCGTTCGGTGACGAGCGGCCGCCACGCGGCGCCGTCCTCGATGGTGACGAATTTGTAGGCGGAGAGATTCAGTATGCTCATGATCGAATACGGGTGAAACAAGTCGAAACGGGATCGGGCGCGGCGCGCGTGCGTCGCGCGAAACCGCTATTATCCCGCAAACGGCGGGCGCGTCCGACGCGGCGCGCGGCCCCGCTCGGCGATTCCCAGCGCGTGCCCGATTTCGAGAGCGGCGGGCGCCTTATCCGTTCGGCCAACGCGGCCCTCGCGGGCAATTTCGCGACGGCCCGCATGTACAATATCGGCATGTCAGATCCCCGCTTCGTTCATCTCCGCGTCCACTCCGAATTCTCGATTGCCGACGGCATCGTGCGGCTGGACGACGTCGTCAAATCGGCCGCCGAAGACGGTCAGGGCGCGCTCGCGCTGACCGATCTCGCCAATGCTTTCGGCCTCGTGCGCTTCTATAAGGAAGCGCGCGGCAAGGGCGTGAAGCCCATTGCGGGCTGCGACGTCTGGATCACGAATCCCGCCGACCGCGACAAGCCTTCGCGCCTGTTGCTGCTCGTGCGCGACAAGACCGGCTATCTGAATCTGTGCGAACTTCTGAGCCGCGCGTGGCTCACGAACCAGTATCGCGGCCGCGCGGAAGTGATGGTCGAATGGCTCGAAGAAGGGCTCGCTGAGGGGCTGCTGGCGCTGTCGGGCGCGCAGACCGGCGACATCGGCATGGCATTCGCGGCGGGCAACACCGCGAGCGCGGAGCGCCACGCCGAGCGCTGGGCGAAGCTCTTTCCGAACGCGTTTTATATCGAATTGCAGCGCGCCGGCCAGCCCGGCGAGCAGGCGTACATTCTGGAGGCCGTCGCGCTCGCCGCGAAGCTGCGCCTGCCGGTCGTCGCCACGCATCCGCTGCAGTTCATGACGCCGGACGACTACACTGCGCACGAAGCGCGCGTGTGCATTTCCGAGGGCGACATTCTCGCCAATCCGCGCCGCCAGAAGCGTTTCACGACCGAGCAGTATTTCCGCACGCAGGACGAGATGTGCGCGCTTTTCGCGGACATTCCGTCGGCGCTCGCGAATACCGTCGAGATCGCCAAACGCTGCAATCTCACGCTCGAACTCGGCAAGCCGAAGCTGCCGCTTTTCCCGACGCCCGACGGCATGTCGCTCGACGACTACCTCGTGCAGTTGTCGAAGGAAGGCCTCGAAGTGCGGCTCGCGCAGCTCTACCCGGAAGAGGCCGAGCGCGACGCGCAGCGCGACACGTATTACAAGCGGCTCGACTTCGAGTGCGGGACCATCATCAAGATGGGCTTTCCGGGCTACTTCCTGATCGTCGCCGACTTCATCATGTGGGCGAAGAACAATGGCGTGCCGGTCGGCCCGGGGCGCGGCTCGGGCGCGGGTTCGCTCGTCGCTTATGCGCTCGGCATTACGGATCTCGACCCGCTGCGCTACAACCTGCTCTTCGAACGCTTCCTGAATCCGGAACGCGTGTCGATGCCCGACTTCGACATCGACTTCTGTCAGGAAGGGCGCGACCGCGTCATTCAGTACGTGAAGGGCAAGTACGGCGCGGACGCCGTCTCGCAGATCGCGACCTTCGGCACGATGGCGGCGAAGGCGGCGGTGCGCGACATCGGCCGCGTGCTCGATCTCGGCTACATGTTCACGGACGGCATTGCGAAGCTCATTCCGTTCAAGCCGGGCAAGCACGTGACCATCGCGGACGCGATGAAGGAAGAGCCGGCGCTTCAGGAGCGTTTCGACACCGAAGACGAAGTGCATCAGTTGCTCGAGCTCGCGCAGCGCGTCGAGGGCTTGACGCGAAATGTGGGCATGCACGCGGGCGGCGTGCTGATCGCGCCCGGCAAGCTCACCGATTTCTGCCCGCTCTATACGCAGGGCGAGGACGGCGGCGTCGTCAGCCAGTACGACAAGGACGACGTGGAAGCCGTCGGCCTCGTGAAGTTCGACTTTTTGGGTCTAACCACGCTCACGATTCTCGACTGGGCCGAACGCTATATCCGCCGGCTCGATCCGTCGAAGGAGAATTGGAGTCTCGGGCAGGTGCCGCTGGACGATCCGGCTTCGTTCACCATCCTCAAGAAAGCGAACACCGTCGCCGTGTTCCAGCTGGAAAGCCGCGGCATGCAGGGCATGCTGAAGGACGCGCAGCCGGACCGCTTCGAGGACATCATCGCGCTGGTGGCGCTGTATCGCCCGGGCCCGATGGACCTGATCCCGAGCTTCTGCGCACGCAAGCACGGGCGCGAGATCGTCGAGTATCCGGACCCGCGCGTCGAGCCTGTCCTGAAAGAGACCTACGGCATCATGGTCTATCAGGAGCAGGTGATGCAGATGGCGCAGATCATCGGCGGCTACTCGCTCGGCGGCGCGGACTTGCTGCGTCGCGCGATGGGCAAGAAGAAGCCCGAGGAAATGGCGAAGCACCGCGAGATTTTCGCGGAAGGCGCGGCCAAGAACGGCCTCACGCGCGAGAAGTCCGACGAAATCTTCGACTTGATGGAGAAGTTCGCGGGCTACGGCTTCAACAAGTCGCACGCGGCGGCGTATGCGCTGCTCGCGTATTACACGGCGTGGCTCAAGGCGCATCATCCGGCGGAATTCATGGCGGCCAACATGTCGCTCGCCATGGACGACACCGACAAGGTGAAGATCCTTTTCGAGGATTGCATCGCCAACGGCATGACCGTACTGCCGCCGGACATCAATCAGTCGGCGTATCGCTTCGAACCGGTCGCGGAGGCGGACGGCAAGCGCTCGCGGACCATCCGCTATGGTCTCGGCGCCGTGAAGGGCAGCGGCCAGAACGCGATCGAAGAGATCCTGCGGGCGCGCGAAGACGGCGCATTCACCGACCTGTTCGATTTCTGTGAGCGCATCGACCGGCGCGTCGTGAACCGGCGCACGGTAGAGGCGCTGATTCGCGCGGGCGCGTTCGACGCGCTGCACGCCAATCGCGCGCAACTGCTCGCATCGGTGCCGCTCGCGATGGAAGCCGCCGAACAGGCCGCCGCCAACGCGATGCAGGCGGGCCTCTTCGACATGGGCGACACGCCGCTGCAGAAGCACGAACTCGTCGACGAGCCTGCGTGGTCGGACAAGAAGCGTCTGCAGGAAGAAAAGACGGCGCTCGGCTTCTATCTGTCGGGGCATCTTTTCGACGCCTACAAGGGCGAAGTGCGCCGCTTCGTGCGCCAGAAGATCGGCGAGCTGAAGGAAGGGCGCGACAAGCTCATCGCGGGCGTGATTTCGTCCATGCGCACGCAGATGACTCAGCGCGGCAAGATGCTGATCGTCAATCTCGACGACGGCACCGGCCAGTGCGAGGTGACCGTGTTCAACGAGCAGTTCGAAGCGAACAAGGCGCTTTTCAAGGAAGACGAACTGCTGGTGGTGCAGGGGCAGGCGCGCAACGACGCGTTCACGGGCGGCATCCGCTTCACCGTCGATACGGCGATGGATCTGGAGCGCGCGCGTAGCCGCTACGCGCAGTCGGTGAAGGTGGAGATGAACGGCAATGCGGATGCATTGCGGCTGCGTCGCGTGCTGGAGGCGCATGCGGCAGGCGAACAGGCCGCGCCGCCGCCGATACCCGTCAGGGACAACGGCCGTCAGCGTCAGAGCGCTGCGCCGATTCCGAATGGACTCAACGTGAGCATCGTTTATCGCAGCGAGCACGCGGAAGGCGAAGTGCGTTTAGGCGACGCGTGGCGCGTCAAGCCGACCGACGATCTCATCAGCGCGCTGCGCGGGGAGTTCGCGGGGAGTGAAATCGAGATTGTTTATTGATGCGTGCGCCGGCTCAGATAGGCCAGCTTCACGAATCGGTAGTACACCGTCTGGGCGTTGAAGACAGCGATCATGAAACCCGAGCGCCCGTCGAGAAAACCGCGCCGGAGCACGTAGGTTCTTACGAAGGCCCATAGGCCGCGCGTCACGGCCATGCCGAGACTGGCGCGCTTGCCGGCTGCATGGCGTTGTCGTGCGCCGGCCGTCGAATAAGCGTCGAGCTTGCGCAGGACCGTTTCGAAGTCTTCGTAGGAGTAGTGCAGCAGCTTGCCTTCGAGCCGCGCCACCGCCGTGCCCGGCGCCACGACGAGCCGTTCATGCACGAGATCGTCGGAGAAGCGCGCCGTGCCGCGCCTGAAAAGCCGGGGAATCCAGTCGGGGTACCAGCCGCTGTGCCGGATCCAGTCGCCGCAAAAGCTGGAGAGCCGATCTATCGCGTAGACGTCCGCGTCCGGCTTCGCGATGGCGCGCCGAATGGCGGCGGCAAGCTCGGGCGTCACAACTTCGTCGGCGTCTATCGATAGCACCCAGTCGGTCGAGAGCGCGTCGAGCGCGCGATTCTTCTGCGGCCCGAAGCCGGGCCAGTCGGGCGCGCTCACCACGCGTGCGCCATGTTTGCGCGCGATATCGGCGGTCCCGTCGGTGCTGCCGCCGTCGATGACGACGATATCGTCGGCGAACGATACGGATTCAAGGCATTGCGCGAGCCGCGCCGCTGCATTGTGCGTGATGATGGCGATGCCGAGGCTGTCGTGCGTCATGTCGTCGGACCGAAGCGCCCGTTCGGGCTGCGTTGTTCGTGGCGCGTATTGTAGAACCAACGACCGGCCAGGCGCGTGCCTTCCTGAGGCCCGCCCGCCCGGCGGTTTACAATGGCGGATTGTTGTGGCGTCCGGCGTTACCCGCGGGCGCGGCCTTCTTCCTGGCTGGCGGGTGCGGCGGCCGGGGCATCGCAACGCAGAGGACGATTTGAGCGAGAACTCGAGCGGAAAGCAGACACTGAGAAAGACCATCGGGGAAGGCAGCACGACGACGCCTGCAGCCGTCATGAAGCGGCTCTGGCCGTATCTGCGGCCGCTCATGGGCATCGTGCTCCTCGGACTCGTGGCGATGGGCTTCGTCGCGGCCAGCGAAGCCGGCATTCCCATGCTGCTCAAGCCGCTGCTCGACCACGGTTTCGGCACCCGAGGCAGCGAGAGCGCCAAGTGGATCGTGCCCGTCGCGGTGATCGGCCTCGCGCTCGTGCGAGGCGTCGCGCAATACGCGTCGGGGTATCTGCTCTCGTACGTGTCGAACAAGATCCTGTTGCAACTGCGGCTCCAGATGTTCGAGCGCATGATTCACACGAGCGCAGGCTTCTTTCAGCGCGAGACGGCGAGCACGGTCATCAACGCGATCGTGTTCGAGGTCAACCAGATCCTGCAAGTGCTGTCGAGCGTCGTCGTCACCCTCGTGCGCGATTCGCTCACGGTCGTGTTCCTGCTCGGCTACCTCTTCATTCTCAACTGGCGGCTCACGCTGATCGTCGCGCTTATCCTGCCGGGCATCGGCTGGCTCGTGTCGAAGATCAACCGGCGCTTGCGGCGTCTGAACCGCGAGCATCAGATGCTCACGAACGACCTCTCCTACATCGTCGAAGAGACGGTGGGCGGCTACAAGGTCGTCAAGGTCCACAACGGCGAGCCGTACGAGATCGGGCGCTTCACCGAAATGAGCAGCCGCCTGCGCGGTTACGCCATGCGCATGCAGGTGTCGGGCGGTCTCGCTCAGCCGCTCACGCAGTTTCTCGCTTCCATCGCGCTCGCCATCGTCATCACGATCGCCGTGCTGCAATCCGCGAGCGATCAGACGACGGTCGGCGGCTTCGTGGCGTTCGTCACGTCGATGCTGCTCGTCATTTCGCCGCTCAAGCATCTGATCGACGTGAACCAGCCGCTGCAGCGAGGCATGACGGCGGCGGAACTCATCTTCGGTCTTATCGACGAGCCGCCGGAGCCGGCGGGCGGCGGGCGGCGGCTCGACCGCGCGCAGGGCAGCATCGAGTTTCGCAACGTCTCGTTCAACTACGGCACGCAGGAGCGCGCCACGCTGGATCACGTTTCGTTCAAGGTCGCGCCGGGAGAAATGGTCGCGCTCGCCGGTCCGTCGGGCAGCGGCAAGACCACGCTCGTTAATCTGTTGCCGCGCTTCTTCGATCCGGCCGAGGGCGAAGTGCTCGTCGACGGCGTCCCGCTTACCGACTACGCGTTGGCCGATCTGCGCTCGCAGATGGCGATGGTGAGTCAGGACGTCGTGCTCTTCAACGACAGCATCGCCGCGAACGTCGCCTACGGCACGGTGCCGGATCGCGACCGCGTGCTCGCGGCGCTGGCGGCCGCGAATCTGGCCGATGTCGTCGCTTCCATGCCGGACGGCATCGACACCTTGATCGGCGGCAACGGCATGCGTTTGTCGGGCGGGCAGCGCCAGCGCCTTGCCATCGCGCGCGCCATCTACAAGAACGCGCCGATCCTGATTCTCGACGAAGCCACGTCCGCGCTCGATTCGGAATCCGAGCGGCACGTTCAGTCCGCGCTGGAAACGCTGATGAAGGGGCGCACCACGCTCGTCATCGCGCACCGGCTTTCGACCATCGAGCGGGCGGACCGCATCCTGGTGCTGGAGGCGGGCAAGATCGCAGAGCAGGGCAGCCACGCGGAACTGTTGCGCCACAACGGGCTCTACGCGCATCTTCATCGCATCCAGTACCAGCAGCAGGCGGCCTGACGTATCGTCGGCCGCATCCGACACTCGCCTTTGCCGAACGACCGGTTCCACCACATGCAAGCGATCGCAGAATGAAGCGGGTTTTGATAGTGAAAGTCAGCTCACTGGGCGACGTGATTCAGGCGCAGGCCGTCGTCGGCGACCTGCATCGCGCATTTCCCGGCGTGCAAGTGGATTGGGCGGTGGATGAAAACTTCGCCGATATCCCGCGCTGGAATCCCGGCGTCGCGCGCGTGCTGTGCGCGCCGTTGCGCCGCTTCAAGAAAGCTCGCAATCTCGCGGATCTGCAAGCCATCTGGTCGTCGATTCTCGACTTGCGGCGCGAACGCTATGACGCGATCTTCGACCTGCACGGCGTCTACAAGAGCGCGATCATCTCTTTTCTCGCACGTTCGCGGCGCCGCTTCGGCTATGCGAACGTCAACCTCGGCGAGCGCGGCGCCGCGTTCGCGTACACGCATCGCTTCGCGCCGCGTCACGATGCGAATGCGTGGCAGGGCATGCGCCAGACGCTCGCCGACACGCTAGGTTATTCCATCGACGCCGCTCCGCCCAGCGTGTTCGCCATTCCGAAGCCGGCAAAGCCGCTCGCGGTGAGGGCCGACGTGCCTTTCGCGCTGTTGTTCCACGCGACGTCGAAGCCGGAGAAGAAATGGCCGGTCGAGAACTGGATAGCGGTGGCGAAGGCTATCGGCGAGCAAGGCATGACGCCCCTTCTGCCGTGGGGCTCGGATGCCGAACGCCTGGACGCGGAAGCCATCGCCGAGGGCTTGTCGAGCGCACACGTGCTGCCGAAGCTGAGCATCGAGGAGGTCGCGCAGCACATTGCGCGCGCGGCGCTCGTCGTCGGCACCGACACGGGCCTCGTGCACCTCGCAAGCGAACTTCGGCGACCGACCGTGATGATATTCAGCGCGACCTCGCGGCCGCTTTTCGGCGTGGATGTTCCCGGCTTGTCCGTTTCAGTCGGCGACAGCGGTCATCCGCCATCGGTCGATCAGGTGCTTTCATCCATTGATTCAGTGAGACAGCGTCGTTGAAGATTCTTTTCACTAACTTCCATTACGGCCGCGGTGGCGGCCACGATACGTATATCGTCGCAATCGCACGCGGGCTGTCTGTCGGCCATCAGGTCTTCATCGCGGCGCCGGGATCTAGTCGTCTCTATGAACATGCGTGCGCGGTGAAAGGCGTCACGGCCGTGCCGATGGAATTTCCCGCGAAGCTAAAGGACGTCTCGCGCATGCGCGCGGCGTGGCGCGCGCTGCGAGCGCTGCTTCAGCGCGAGCAATTCGATGTCATACACGTGAACGGCTCGCCGGACCACCGCCTGCTGTTGCTCGTCATGTTGCGCTGGAAGGGCCCGCGGCCGCGTATCGTTTTCACGAAGCACAACTCCATCGCCATCAAGAGCGACTTCCTGACCCGGCTGCGCGCGACCCGCGCGACGGACGAAGTGATCGCCGTGTCGGATTCCACGGCGGAACTCGTGCGGAAATCGGTGTACGCACATTGTCCGCTGACGGTGGTGAAAAACGGCATCGACATGGAAAAATATGCGCCGCGCGATGCCACAAGCGCCGCTGCGAAGCGGCTGGCGATGCTCGGTCCGGATCGCGCGAGGCGGCTCGTGCTCGGCACCGTCACCGGCTTCGACTCGTACAAGGGAACAATGGACATGATCGCGGCCGTCGCGGGCCTTCCGGGCGAAGAGCGCGAACAGGTGATCGTGGTCGTGGTCGGCACTGAGCCGAATGAGGAGCAACGGCGGACCATCGACGATCTCGGCATGCGAGACAGTGTGCACGTCGTCGGATTCGTGGAGAACGTGCCGGACTATATCGCCGCGTTCGACATTGGTTTCGTGCTTTCGTATGCCGTGGAGACGGTGTCGTTCGCCTGCCGCGAAATGATGGCGATGCGCAAGCCCGTAATGGTCACGCGTTACGCGGGCCTGCCTGAGAATATCGACGACGGCATCGACGGCTGGATCGTCGAGCCACGCGACGTAAGTGGCATCGAGGCGGTACTGCGTGAGATCGTCGCCGATCGCGCGCGCCTGCCGGTGATGGGCGCTCGTGCGCACGAGAAAGCCGTACGCGAGTTTTCGAGCGACCGCTTCGTCGCGGAGACCGAGGCGGTGTATCGGCGTGCCACGACGGCGCTCGCCGGCTGACGCGCTCGGTCATCGTTATCTTCAGTGTCCAACAGGGTGCCCAACTCAATGCCGAAGCCGGTCATTCACCTCATCAACGGATTCATGAATGAATACGGCGGCAGCGAGCAGGAAGCCCTGCATCTCGCGCGTCTGTTGAGGGACCGCAGCGAGCTGTCGCTGTGGTCGCCTTCGTCGCGGTGCTCGCCGGAGCTGGCCCGTCGCCACGGGATTCGACGCATCCGCATGGGTATCGGCGGGGCGAACCGTCCTCACGGCGGTACGTTCGTCTTCGTCGGCACGCACTGGCGCAACAGGCTGTGGCCATATCTGAGCCGGGCGCCGCAACGCCTGATCTATGTCTTCAACACTTTTCACCCGAAGATACTGACGCTTACCGCGACGCATCGGCCGATGCTTCGCTGGCCGCGGACCGAGTACGTTTTCATTTCCGAGTTTCAGCGAAAGCTGCTCGGCGTGGAAGGGGAGGTGCAGCCTTCTCCTATCGACATCGCACGGTTCACGCCCTTGTCTCGGCCGCGGTCCGGTGGACGGCTCGTCATCGGGCGCCTGAGCCGCGACACGCTCGACAAGCACGATCTCGACGACGTGCCGCTCTATCGCGCGTGGGCCGACGGGGGCGCGGACATACGGCTCCAGGGCGCGACGAGTCTGCGCGCGGCGGCGGCAGGCGCGCTCACTGGTACACCGCACGTCGAGATCCTGCCCGAAGGGGCAATTGCGGCAGTCGACTTTCTGCGCAGCATCGATGTCTTTTATTATCGGACGGGCGCCCATGTGGAAACGTTCGGGCGCGTCGTCCTTGAAGCCATGGCATGCGGCCTGCCGGTGGTATGTCACCGGCGCGGCGGGTACGCAGACTGGATTCGGCATGGCGAGAACGGCTTCTTGTTCGATACGACCGAGCAAGCGCGCGGGCTCGTCGACGGCTTGCTCGCGGATCCTGCGCTGCGTGCATCGATCGGGGAACGCGCTCGTCGCACGGTCGAATCGCTATATTCCGATGAAGCGTTACGACACCGCGCAGACTTCTATTTGCGACCGGCGCAGTGAACAAGAGAATCGAGGCGGACGCGACGACGCCCGAAAAACGGGGTAGCGGAACAACATAATGCAAGTCAACACAATTTCGAGGCTGGGCCGCACGGGCACTGAGTCCTACCAACTGGTTCTCGCGAGATGGTTCGCCATCGTCACACTTTGGCTCGTACCCATCTCGACTGCGGGAGTGAATCTCGCCTCGGGCGCCTTCGCCTTGCTCGCATTGACGTCCCCCGAAGTCTGGCGGCGCGCGCCGGCGCTGCGCATGCGCTCGACAGCCGGCTTTGCCGCTCTCGTGCTTTTCTTGGCGCTGACGTTGAGTCTCGCGTATAGCTCGCCCGGCATACACGAAGCCTTCGACTTTCTGATGAAGTACCGCAAGCTCCTGTTCATTCCGCTGCTCATTCTCGTTTTCGGCGATGACAACTCGTCCGCTTGGGCGAAGGCGGCCGTGTGGGGCCTTTTCGCGACGCTCGTTCTGGCGATGGTGCTCACGTACACGAACTACTTCGGCTGGACGGCGGTCGGTCCAATGCACGGCACTGACGCCTTGACCAGACCTTGGGTGTTCAAAGACCACATTTCAGGCGGCCTCATGATGGCGTTTCTCGTATGCCTGTCGTTTTCGCTCGCCAAAGCGACGAAGAACGTGGGCAGCAAGGCGCTTTATCTGGTTGCGCTTGCCGCGATGGTGAACGTCCTCTTCGTGCTGCAGGGGCGCACGGGACAAGTGGTGGCGATCGCGTATATCGCGATTTTTCTGGTGGTGCACGCGACGCGGTTTCGTCGCTACGACAAGCGCACGCGCTGGGTCGTGGCGCTCGGCGCATTGACGGTGTGTGCGTGCGTCGCCGCGTTTGTGTTCTATTCGAAAGATTCGCGTCTTGCCGATACGGCGCAGGAAATCACCCAGTTCGAGACGCAAAACAAGAATACGTCGATGGGCGTGCGGCTCGAATTCTATCGGCGCAGCATCGAACTCATGGCGCACCGGCCGATTGCAGGCTATGGCGTCGGAAGCGTGCGCAGCCAGTTCGAACGGCTCGCGAGCGCGCAGACCGGCGCGCGGGCGGCCATGGCGGGCAATCCGCACAACGAGTTCTTCTTGATGGGCGTACAGCTCGGGTTGATCGGCGTCGCGCTCTTCGTGTGGTTTCTGATTGCGGTCGCCAGGGAATGTCAGCGCCTGGTCCAGCCTGCGCGCGATGTGGCGAACGGCTATCTTTTCGCGTTCGTCTTCGGCTGTCTCGCCAATTCTTTGTTGCTGAACTTCACCGAGGGAAATCTGTTCATCTTTCTCATCGGCATACTGATCAGCGCCGCGCCCCGTTGCGAACGCGTCGGGGCGTAAGGGCGTGGATTTACATCAACACAATGTCATACTGCTCCTGACTCAAATTCGACTCCACCTGCAACGAAACCGGCTTCCCGATGAAATCCATCAGCATCGCGAGATGCTGTGACTCTTCCTCGAGAAACAGGTCGATGACCTGCTGCGACGCCACCACGCGAAACTCCCGCGGATTGAACTGCCGCGATTCGCGCATGATCTCGCGTAGCACGTCGTAGCAGACAGTGCGCGGCGTCTTGACCTGTCCCTTGCCCTGACACGTCGGGCAAGGCTCGCACAACACATGCGCGAGCGATTCACGCGTGCGCTTGCGCGTCATCTCGACGAGCCCCAGTTGCGAGAAGCCATTCACCGTCACGCGCGTGCGATCCCGCGACAGCGCTTTCTTGAGTTCGCCCAGTACCTGATCGCGATGCTCGACATTCTCCATGTCGATGAAATCGATGATGATGATCCCGCCGAGATTCCTCAAACGCAGTTGCCGCGCGATGGTATGCGCCGCTTCGAGATTGGTCTTGAAGATGGTGTCGTCGAAATTGCGCGCGCCGACATAACCGCCCGTGTTCACGTCGATGGTCGTCATCGCCTCGGTCTGGTCGATCATCAGATAGCCGCCCGACTTCAGATCGACGCGCCGCGACAGCGCCCGCTGAATCTCCGCCTCGATGTTGTACAGGTCGAAAAGCGGCCGCTCGCCGGTGTAGTGATGCACGCGCGACGCCACCGCGGGCGTGAACTCGGCCGCGAAGTCCGCGAGCATCTGATACGTCTCGCGCGAATCGACCTGAATGCGCGTGGTCTCGTCGTTCACGAAATCGCGCAACACGCGCTGCGCGAGGTTCAGATCCTGATAGAGCAGCGTGGTCGGCGGCACGCGCTGCGCCTGCGTCACAATGGTCGCCCACGTCTTGCGCAGATAGGCGACATCGGCGGCCAGCTCCTCGCTGGATGAATCTTCCGCGATGGTGCGCACGATATAGCCGCCTTTCTCGTCGGCGGGCAACACGGCGGTGAGGCGAGCGCGAACCGCCTCGCGTTCCGCTTCGCTCTCGATCTTCTGCGAGATGCCGATATGCGGCTCTTGCGGCAGATACACGAGGGTGCGTCCCGCGATGCTCACCTGCGTCGACAGCCGCGCGCCCTTCGTGCCGATGGGGTCCTTCACGACCTGCACCATCAGCGCCTGGCCTTCGAACACGATCTTCTCGATCGGCACATGCGCGGCGGAGCCATGCGCCTCGCCCGCGATGCGCGGATGCCAGATATCGGCCACATGAAGGAACGCGGCGCGCTCCAGACCGATATCGATGAACGCGGACTGCATGCCCGGCAACACGCGCACGACCTTGCCGAGATACACATTGCCGACGCGCCCGCGCGAAAGCGTGCGCTCGACGTGAAGCTCCTGAACGGCGCCTTGCTGAACCAGTGCGACGCGGGTTTCCTGCGGTGTGACGTTGATCAGGATTTCTTCGTTCATGGCCTGTTTAGAATTCGACGCGCGCCACGCGCAAGAGTGCTGCGGTTTCGAAAAGGGGCAGACCCATGATACCCGAATAGGACCCCTCGATTCGCTCGATGAACGCCGCCGCGCGGCCCTGAATGCCATACGCGCCCGCCTTGCCGAGCGGCTCGCCGGTCGCGGCATAGCGTTGCAGCGCAGCACGGTCCACAGCGGCGAAGCGCACCGTCGAACGCGACAGCGCGACTTCGAGCAGCGTGCCTTCGGCATCCACCACGGCGAGCGCGGTGAGCACTTCGTGCTCGCGACCGGCGAGGCGTTCGAGCATCGCGACGGCATCGGCTTCATGCAAAGGCTTGCCGAGAATCAGGCCGTCGATGGTGACGGTTGTATCGGCGACAAGAATCGGCGCGGATGCGTGTCCGCCGGCAAGCAAACGCGCGCGGGCCGCTTTCGCCTTCAGCGCGCAGACGCGCACGACATACGCGTCCGCGGCTTCGCCCGGAAGTTCGGCTTCGAGTGCTTCGGCGTCTTCATCGGGGCGCGGCAGCAGCAGTTCGTATTGAACGCCCAGTTGCCGAAGCAACTCCTGACGGCGCGGGCTTTGCGAGGCGAGATAAACGAAGGGGTAAGCGGAGGAGTGAGCGGACATCGGCGAAAAGGTCTCGAAGAATTGCGCGCGCGGTCGGACCGCACAAATCGTCGACACGACGGGAAGCCCGAGTCAAAGAGCCCAACGACTCACGCGCGATGGTAGGGGTGATTCTGCGTGATGCTCCACGCGCGGTAAAGCTGTTCGGCCAGCAGCACGCGAACCATGCCGTGAGGCAGCGTTAAGCTGGAGACGCGCAACATCAGTTCGGCGCGGGCCTTCACTTCGGGCGCGAGGCCGTCCGCGCCGCCGATCACAAACGCGACATCGCGCCCGTCCTGCTGCCAGCCGGGCAGGGCGTTCGCGAGTTGCATCGTGGTCCAGTCGCGGCCGCGTTCGTCGAGCGCGACGACGCGCGCGTTCTTCGGCAAGGCGGCTTCAATTCGCTGCCGCTCGGCAGTCATCACGCTCTCGGCATTGCGTCCGGACGAGCGTTGCTCGGGCTTGATTTCCTTGAGTTCGATGCGCAGCTCGGGCGGCATGCGCTTCGCGTACTCGTCGAAGCCGGTTCCGATCCAGTCGGGCATCTTGTGTCCGACGGCCAGGATATAGAGCTTCATGAATGCGCGAGCCTTCAGGCCTGCTTGCGCGCGGTCTTGCGCGCCGGGCGTTTCACCGCCGGCTTATCGTCTGCCTCGTCTTCTTCCTCGTCTTCGTCGTCGGTGACGCTCGCGCCGCCGAACATGTTCGGCTTCTGCAGCTTCACGCGCACGGGCTTGTCGCCCCAGACTTCCTCGAGGTTGTAGTACTGGCGCAGCGCCGGTTGCAGGATATGAACGACCGCGTCGCCGCAATCGACCAGCACCCATTCGCCGATCTCTTCGCCTTCCGTGCTGATGATGTCGCCACCCGCTTCCTTGACCTTTTCGCGCACGCTGTTGGCAAGCGCCTTGGTCTGCCGGTTCGACGTCCCGCTCGCCACGACCACGCGGTCGAACAGCGACGTCAGGTGGCTCGTGTTGAACACCTTGATGTCTTGCGCCTTGACGTCTTCCAGACCGTCGATGATCGCGCGTTGCAGCTTTTGAAGTTCCATGGTTGCTGTGTCTTTACCGTGTCCGGTACAGGTGATGTTGAACAATATAGTCCCATACGGCGGATGGGACCTGAGCGCGCAGTTCGCGCGTGCCGTCTTGCGCGCGAGCGTGCTCGCGGATCGCCGTGGCGGAGACGTCGAGGGAAAGCGATTCGTCGATCAGCACATGGCCGTGCGGACTCGCGGTTAGCACGTCCGCCGGCGCGCTGCGCGCGGCGACTTCCCGCGCCACTTCATCAGGCAGCAAGCTCATATCGAAGCCCGGCCGCGCCTCGACGCAAATGTGCGCGTAGTCGAAAAGCCGCTTCCAGTCGTGCCATGAGTCGAGCTTCACGAGCTGATCAGCGCCGATCAGAAGCGAAAGCGACGCCTCCGGGCCTTCGCGCTCGCGCCACTGAGCGAGCGTGTCGACGGTGTAAGTGGGGCCATCGCGCTCGATTTCATCGGTCGCGACGGTAATTTTCGCGCCGCCGAGATCGAGCGATTGCGCCGCCGCGCGCGTCATCGCCAGCCGATGATGCGGCGCCGATACGCCCGCCTTCTGCCACGGCTGGCCGGCCGGCAGCAGCACGAGCTCGGTCAGCTGCAACAGCGCGGCGAAGCGCCGGGCGAGCGCGAGATGTCCGTTGTGAATCGGATCGAACGTGCCGCCGAGCAGGCCGACGCGCTTCTCGCACGGCGCGCCCGGAGTGGCGGCTAAGATCACAGCCATTCGCGGCGCACCAGAAAGTCCCGGTACAGCCGCGCTTCCGGCGTGCCGGGTTCCGGTTGCCAGTCGTAGCGCCAGTTCGCGACCGGCGGCATCGACATAAGAATCGACTCGGTGCGGCCGCCGCTTTGCAGACCGAAATGCGTGCCGCGATCGAAGACGAGGTTGAATTCGACGTAGCGCCCGCGCCGGTACGCCTGAAACTCGCGCTCGCGCTCGCTGTACGGCGTGTCGCGCCGCCGCTCGATGATCGGCAGATACGCGTCCAGAAATGCGTCGCCGACGCTTCGCATCATCGCGAACGAACGCTCGAAGCCGGGCTCGGAGAAATCATCGAAGAAGATCCCGCCGATGCCCCGCTGTTCGTTCCGATGCTTCAGGTAGAAATACTCGTCGCACCACGTCTTGAAACGCGGGTACAAGTCCGCGCCGAACGGTTGCAATGCTTCGCGACATACGCCATGGAAATGCACCGCGTCTTCCTCATAGCCGTAGATCGGCGTGAGGTCCATGCCGCCGCCGAACCAGAAGATCGGCGCTTCGCCGGGTTTCACGGCTGTGAGCATGCGCACGTTCATGTGCACGGTCGGGCAGTGCGGATTGCGCGGATGCATGACAAGCGACACGCCGAGCGCCTCGAAGCCGCGCCCCGCGAGTTGCGGACGCGCCGCGCTGGCCGATGGCGGCAGGGTGTCGCCCGCGACGTCCGAGAAACCGATGCCGGCGCGCTCGAAAAATCCGCCGCCTTCGAGAATGCGCGTCACGCCGCCGCCGCGCAGATGCGCGCCCGGCTCGCGGGTCCAGGCGTCGGTGGCGAAGGGCGTGCCGTCGAACGCGCCGAGCGTGTCGGCGATGCGCGTTTGCAGGCCGGTCAGATAGTCGCGCACCGCCGCGATATCGTGCGATGCGTCTCTTTGTGCCTCGCGGTCCGCGCTGCGTTTCGGTTCACTCATCGATGGATGCACTGCGCCAGCCGGCTGGCGCGTAAGTCGTGGTTCTCTGCAAAACGCGCTGCCGGACGCGAGGTCCGGCAGCGCGGGTTCGGCGAAGCGGAAATTCCGCGTCAGCCGTGGCGGTCGGCCTGTTTGCGGCTCACCGCCCGGTAACCGATGTCCCGGCGATACTGCATGCCGTCGAACGAGATCTGATTCACTGTATCGTAGACCACGGATTGCGCGCCGCGCACCGAATCCGCCAGCCCGACGACGCACAGCACGCGTCCGCCCGAGGTCGTCAGCTTGCCGTCAGCCAGCGTCGTGCCCGCGTGGAACGTCACGGCGTTGTCCGTTTCGGCCGGAATGCCGTTGATGCGGTCGCCCTTGCGCGGCGCGTCCGGGTAGTTGTGCGCGGCCAGCACGACGCCGAGCGCGGTGCGGCGATCCCATTCCAGTTCCGCGCCGTCGAGCTTGCCGTCGATGGCCATTTCCACGACCTTCGAGAAATCGCCCTTCAGGCGCGCCATGATCGGCTGCGTTTCCGGATCGCCCATTCGGCAGTTGAATTCGAGGGTCTTCGGATTGCCGTTCGCGTCGATCATCAGGCCCGCGTACAGAAAGCCGGTATAGCGGATGCCTTCGTTTTCCATGCCGCGCACCGTCGGCAGGATGATTTCGCGCATCACGCGGGCGTGCAGTTGCGGCGTGACGATAGGGGCGGGCGAATACGCGCCCATGCCGCCGGTGTTCGGGCCCTTGTCGCCGTCGAGCAGGCGCTTGTGGTCCTGGCTGGAGGCGAGCGGCAGCACGTGCTTGCCGTCCACCATCACGATGAAGCTCGCTTCCTCGCCGGTCAGGAATTCTTCGATGACCACGCGCGCGCCTGCATCGCCGAACTGGTTGTCGGCAAGCATGGAATCGACGGCGGCATGCGCTTCTTCGGCGCTCATCGCGACGACCACGCCCTTGCCGGCGGCGAGTCCGTCCGCTTTCACGACGATCGGCGCGCCTTTCGCGTCGATGTACGCGTGCGCGGCGGCGGCGTCCGTGAAGGTCTCGTATTCGGCAGTCGGAATGTTGTGGCGCTTCATGAACGCCTTCGCGAAGTCCTTCGAGCTTTCGAGCTGCGCGGCTTCCTTCGTCGGCCCGAAGATCTTCAGCCCGCGCGAGCGGAACAGATTCACGATGCCCGCCGCGAGCGGCGTTTCCGGACCGACGACGGTCAGCGAAACGTGCTCCTTCTCGACGAAATCGGCGAGCGCGGCCGGGTCCGTGATATCGACGTTGCGCAGGCGCTCGTCCTGCGCGGTGCCGCCGTTGCCGGGCGCCACGTAGACGATCTGCACGCGCGGCGACTGCGCGAGCTTCCATGCCAGTGCATGTTCCCGACCGCCCGAACCGACGACGAGTAACTTCATTTGAATCCCCGAAAAGCTTGAATGAAAACTGTGGCCGCGCACGCGTGCGCGCCTGGTTGCGGCGCAGTCAGAGCGGTCGAAAGGCGGCTCGCGCGGACATCGGCTGCGTCACGCGCCTTCCAATCGTCGAAGCAAAGCGAAAGCCGTTCCAGTCGTGGCGCGGCTAAACCACCCAGCGCGGCGGCTGCGTGCTCCTCGTTACTCGTCGTTAATTGCGGCGTTCGTATAGACTTCCTGCACGTCGTCGAGATTTTCGAGCGCGTCGAGCAGCTTTTGCATCTTCACTGCGTCATCGCCGCTGAACTCGACTTCCGTCTGCGGCTTCATCGTCACTTCGGCGAGTTCGGCCTTGAAGCCCGCGGCTTCGAGCGCGTCCTTCACCTTCTGGAAATCGTTCGGCGGGCAGAGCACCTCGATACTGCCGTCTTCGTTCGTCACGACGTCGTCGGCGCCGGCTTCGAGCGCGGCGTCCATCAGCTTGTCTTCGGGCGTGCCCGGCGCGAACAGGAACTGGCCGACGTGGTCGAACATGAACGACACCGAGCCGTCCGTGCCCATGTTGCCGCCGAACTTCGAGAATGCGTGGCGCACTTCCGCGACCGTGCGCGTGCGGTTGTCCGTCATGGTGTCGACGATGATCGCCGCGCCGCCGATGCCGTAGCCTTCGTAGCGGATTTCTTCGTAGTTCGCGCCATCGACGCCGCCGACGCCGCGCTGGATCGCGCGATTGACGTTGTCCTTCGGCATGTTCGCGTCGTAGGCCTTGTCGACGGCGAGCCGCAGGCGCGGATTCGAGTCGATGTCGCCGCCGCCCATGCGGGCCGCGACCTGGATTTCCTTGATGAGGCGCGTCCAGATCTTGCCTTTCTTCGCGTCGGCCGCTGCTTTCTTATGCTTGATGTTGGCCCATTTCGAATGACCCGCCATTACCTTTCTCCGTCGCGCGCCGCGTGAATTCGTGCGCCTAGTGTGCTGTGTTGCGTGATTATCGACCGGCCTGCGCGCTGCCTCGCTGAGTGCTTCAAAGCGGCTGCCGGGTCCGTCCGGCGACGCGGCGCGATGCTCGAACGCGCGTCGATTCCGAATGGGAAACAGACCAAAATTTTAGCATGGCGCAAAGCCCGGACAGCGGGCGTGCGCGCCGGCCCGCCGTGAAAACGAAACCGCCGCGCGAGGGCGCGGCGGTCGGGCGGCGGTCGGGCGGCAAAAGCGGACGGGCGGTCAGTTCCTGGTGCCGAAGAGGCGATCGCCGGCATCGCCGAGACCGGGGACGATATACGCATGCTCGTTCAGATGCGAGTCCAGCGACGCCACGTAGAGCTTCACGTTCGGGTGCGCGTCCTGAAACACCTTCACGCCCTCGGGCGCGGCGACCAGCGCCACGAAGATGATGTTCTCGTCCTGCACGTTGCGCCGCTTCATCACGTCGACGGCGTGCACGGCGGAGTAGCCGGTCGCGACCATCGGATCGCAGAGAATGAAGACGCGCTCTTCCAGATCGGGCGGCAGGCGCACGAGATACTCCACCGGCCGATGATCGTCCGCGCGATACACGCCGATATGCCCGACGCGCGCCGACGGCACGAGGTCGAGCAGGCCGTCCGACATGCCGATGCCCGCGCGCAGCACCGGCACGATCGCGAGCTTCTTGCCGGCGATCACCGGCGCGTCGATTTCGACGAGCGGCGTTTCCACGCGCTTGGTCGTCAACGGCAGGTTGCGCGTGATTTCATAGCCCATCAGCAGCGTGATTTCCCGCAGCAACTCGCGGAACGTGCGCGTCGACGTGTCCTTGTCCCGCATGTGCGTGAGCTTGTGCTGGATCAGCGGGTGATTGAGGATGAAGAGGTTGGGAAAGCGGCTGTCTTGTTTCATGGGTCTCGCGCAGTGCGCGTCCTGCTCGGGTGATGGTCCTGCCGTGGGCGGTCGCGCGCGGCGCGCTTCAGAGAGCGCCGGGCCGACAGTGGCGACAGTTTACCGAAAAGGCCGCCATGACCTAAGAATAATCGCCCGCGCCGCGCCCATGCGAGCGCCGACGTTGCCGCCCCGATTCTTCTAGAATGCGCGAGAGGGTTTCGACGCGTGCAACGATGCCACGCTGCCACGCTTCAGACCGATTCGAACACTAAACGACGAACATGGAGGACGGACGATGGATATGGGAATCGCAGGGCGCACTGCGCTCGTGTGCGCCGCGAGCAAGGGACTCGGGCGCGGCTGCGCGGAGGCGCTGGCCGCCGAGGGCGTGAATCTCGTCATCACGGCGCGCACGGCCGAGACGCTCGAAGCGACGGCGGCGAGCATCCGCGCGCAATACGGCGTCAACGTGCAGGCCGTCGCGTGCGACATCACGACGCCCGAAGGCCACAACGCCGCGCTCGCGGCCTGTCCTCAGCCGGACATTCTGGTGAACAACGCGGGCGGCCCGCCCCCGGGCGACTTCCGCAACTTCACGCATGACATGTGGATCAAGGCGCTCGAAGCGAACATGCTGACGCCGATCGAGCTCATCAAGCGGACGATCGACGGCATGATCGATCGCGGCTTCGGGCGCATCGTCAATATCACGAGTTCGTCGGTGAAGGCGCCTATCGACGTGCTCGGTCTGTCGAACGGCGCGCGCTCGGGGCTCACGGGCTTCGTCGCGGGCGTGGCGCGTAAGGTGGCGGCCACCGGCGTCACCATCAACAATCTGCTGCCGGGCACGTTCGATACGGACCGCGTCGCCGTCACCTTCGAGGCGCAAGCCAAAGCGCAAAACATCTCCATCGAAGAGGCGCGTGCGCGTCGCGCGCAGAGCCTTCCGGCCGGGCGCTTCGGCAATCCGGACGAGTTCGGCAGAACCTGCGCGTTCCTGTGCAGCGTGCATGCTGGCTATATCATCGGCCAGAACATATTGATCGACGGCGGCGCTTATCCTGGCACCTACTGACCGGCGACACCAAAAGAGGGGAGAAGGCAGCACATGAGCACACGCGTCGCGCTGATTGCGCACGACATGAAAAAGGACGACATCGTCGCGCTCGCGGGCGAGTATGTCGACACTTTGGCGCGATGCCAGCTGGTCGCGACCGGCACCACGGGCGCGCGCATCGCAGCGGCGCACGGGCTGGACGTCGAGCGCAAGCTGTCCGGCCCGCATGGCGGCGACTTGCAGATCGGCGGGGAACTGGCGGAAGGGCGCGTCGGCGTCGTGATCTTTCTGCGCGATCCGATGACGCCGCAGCCGCACGAGCCCGACATCAACGCGCTGGTGCGCGCCTGCGACGTGCACAACGTGCCGTGCGCGACCAACGTGTCGACCGCGCGCATGATTCTCGACGAGTTGCGCGCCCGGCTGGTGAAGGCGCGCTGAAGCATCCACGAAACGAAGGAGACGTTCGAGCGATGACCAAGGCAATCCGATTCGACAAAACCGGCGGCCCGGAAGTCATGAAATGGGTCGATGTGAACGTGGGCGAGCCGGGCAAGGGCGAGATCCGCGTGAAGCATCATGCGGTAGGGCTCAACTTCATCGACGTGTATTTCCGCACCGGCCTCTATCCGATGCCGCTGCCCGGCGGCCTCGGCATGGAAGGCGCGGGCGAGGTGACCGCGGTAGGCGAGGGCGTCACGCAGTTCATGCCGGGCGACCGCGTGGCGTATGCGTCGCGTCCGCCGGGCGCGTATGCGGAAGAACGCGTGATGGCGGCGGATTACGTCGTCAAGCTTCCGGATGCGATCGGCTATGAGGATGCCGCGTCCATCATGCTGCAAGGGCTGACGGCGCAGTATCTGCTGCGCCGCACGTACCGCGTGAAGGCGGGCGACACCGTGCTGATTCACGCGGCGGCGGGCGGCGTCGGCATGCTCGCGTGCCAGTGGGCGAAGGCGCTCGGCGCGACGGTCATCGGCACGGTCGGATCGGACGAAAAGGCGGCGCTGGCGAAAGAGCACGGCTGCGATCACGCGATCGTCTATACGCGCGAGAACTTCACGCAACGCGTGCGCGAGATCACGAACGGCGCGGGCGTGCCCGTGGTCTACGATTCGATCGGCAAGGACACCTATGTGGGCTCGCTCGATTGCCTCGCGCCGCTCGGTCTTTTCGTGAGCTTCGGCAATTCGTCGGGGCCGCTGCCGCCGATCGATTCGTCGGAACTCGCCGGGCGCGGCTCGCTCTTCTTCACGCGTCCGACGCTCTTCAGCTATATCGCGAAACGCAGCGATCTCGACACGATGGCCGCCGAACTGTTCGACGTCGTGTCGTCGGGCAAGGTGAAGACCAACGTGCGGCAGCGCTATCCGCTCGCGGACGCGGCGCGCGCGCACGAAGAACTCGAAGCGCGCAAGACGACCGGCTCGACGATACTTTTGCCTTGAGCGCGACGACGCCGCGCGGCCGGCTCGACTCCATAACCGATAACAAGCGATGAGCGAGCCGTCCTTCACTGTCGTCCTGATCGAAGACGAAAAGCAGATCCGGCGCTTCGTGCGCGTGTCGCTCGAAGCGCAGCAGATGACCGTGTTCGAAGCCGAAACCGGCCAGCAAGGACTGGTCGCGGCGGCCACGCGCAAGCCGGATCTCGTGATCGTCGATCTCGGCCTGCCGGACACGGACGGCATCGACGTGATCCGCGAATTGCGAAGCTGGACCGAAGTGCCGGTGATCGTGCTCTCGGCGCGCACGCAGGAAGAGGAGAAAGTCGCCGCGCTCGATGCCGGCGCGGACGATTATCTGACCAAGCCCTTCGGCGTCTCCGAACTGATGGCGCGTATCCGCGCGCATCTGCGGCGGCGCAATCAGACGGCGGCGAGCGAAACGCCCGTGGTGAGCTTCGGCGACGTCACGGTCGATCTCGCGCTACGCCGCGTCACGCGAAACGGCGAAAGCGTGCATCTGACGCCGATCGAATATCGCCTGCTCGCGACGCTCGTGCGCGACGCGGGGCGCGTGCTGACGCACAGGCATTTGCTGCGCGAAGTGTGGGGGCCGTCGCATGTCGAGAGTCCGCATTACCTGCGCATCTACATGGCGCATCTGCGGCAGAAGCTCGAACGCGACGCCGCGCAGCCGGAGCATATCGTCACCGAAACGGGCGTCGGATATCGTCTGGTCGGCGCGAACTGAAGGCGCTTACGCCGTAGCGGCAGCGGGCGCATCGAGCGCATCGTCGATAGGCACGTCGCCGCCGACGAAGCCGATCGTGCGATTCGTCACGCCGAGCAGCAGGCAGCGCATCGCGACTTCCGCGACGTCTTCGCGCGACACCGCCGGCATCTGTTCGACGCGTTCGTCGGCGAGCGCGATCGTCCCGCGCCCCGGCGCATCCGAAAGCGGGCCCGGCCGCAGGATCGCGTACGGCACGCCGCGTCGGGCGACGTAATCGTCGGCTTCGCGCTTCATGCGCGAATAGTGGCGCAGCGCGAGCGGACTGCGCTGCGGCTGATACGCGGACAACGCGCTCACCACGACAAGTTGCCGCACGCGCCGGCGCTTCGCGTAATCGGCGGTGCGCATGACGGCGTCGCGGTCGATATCGCGTTCCTCGCTCACGCCTTCCGATTCCGCCGAACCCGCCGCATAGACGACGTGCGTGATGTCGTCCAGCGCATGCGAGAAGTCGTGCGTCAGGTCGCCGAGCACGATCTCCGCGCCGAGCGCCGCGAACTCGCTCTTGTGCGCAGACTTGCGCAACAGCGCGCGAAACGGAATGCCTTCTTCATGCAAACGCCGCGCGACATGGCGGCCCGTGCGGCCGTGCGCGCCGATCAGCAGGACTTTCATCGCCTTCATTCGAGACGCTCCTTGCGTGGACGGTCAGAACACCGTAGGCCATTTTCGCGGCCCATGCCAGCGTAACGTCATTCGACCGCGCTTGCAGGACTCCCGCCGCCCTTGCGACGCGCCCGCCGCGCTTCCCCGCGCACGCGGATGCGGTCCATGTACAGATAGACGACAGGCGTGGTGTAGAGCGTCAGCATCTGACTCACGATCAGGCCGCCGACAATCGCAATGCCGAGCGGCGCGCGCATCTCCGAGCCTTCGCCGGTGCCGAACGCGAGCGGCAGCGCGCCGAGCAGCGCGGCGGCGGTCGTCATCATGATCGGGCGAAAGCGCAGCAGGCACGCTTCCTCGATGGCATCGCGCGAGGTCTTCGCGCCGTGGCGCGTCGCTTCGATCGCGAAGTCCACCATCATGATCGCGTTCTTCTTCACGATGCCGATGAGCAGAATGACCGCGATCAGCGCGATGATGCTGAACTCCGTGTGAAAGAGCAGCAGCGCGAGGAGCGCGCCGATGCCGGCCGACGGCAGCGTCGAGAGAATCGTGATCGGGTGGATGTAGCTCTCGTACAGGATGCCGAGCACGATATACACCGCCGCAAGCGCCGCGAGAATGAGAAGCGGCTGATCGTTGAGCGATTGCTGGAAGGCCTGCGCCGTGCCCTGAAAGCTGCCGTGAACGGTCGGCGGCACGCCCAGTTCGGCCATCGTTTCGTAGATCGCGGCGGTGGCGGCCGAGAGCGACTTGCCCGGCGGCAAGTTGAACGAAATGGTCGAGGCGACGAACTGGCTCTGGTGATTCACCGAAAGCGGCGTGTTGCCCGGCCCGAACTTCGCGATGGAAGAGAGCGGGACCATCGTTTCCTTCGACGTGGACACCGCCGCGCCCGACGACGATCCCGACTTGCCGCTCGCCGCGATAGCGTTGGTCGCGGAATTGCGCACGGATTCGAGCGCGAGCGCGGCGGTGGTGTCGCTCGTGCTGGTGGACGAGCCGCCCGCGCCGGTCGAACCCGTCGCGGATGTGGATGCCGTGCTCGTCGCGCTCGATGTGGTCGTGGAATTGGTCGATGCCGCGCCGCTCGCCGTGCCGCCCGATGTGCTGATGTAGATCTGCTTCAGCATTTCCGGGTCTTGCCAGTACTTCGGCGCGACTTCCATTACCACGTGATACTGCGACAACGCGTTATAGATGGTCGAGACCTGCCGCTGGCCGAAGGCGTCGTAGAGCGTGTTGTCGATCTGCGCGGGCTTGATGTTCAGGCGCGCGGCGGTCGCGCGGTCGAACGTCACCATCGCTTCGAGGCCGCCTTGTTGCTGATCCGAATTCACGTCGGTCAGCTCGGGGCGGTGTTGCAGCGCCTCGGTGATCTTCGGCGCCCATGTGTACAGGTCGGAGGTCGTGTCCGAGAGCAGCGTGAACTGATACTGCGCGTTCGACTGCCGGCCGCCCACGCGAATGTCCTGCACCGCCTGAAGGAACGTGCGCGCGCCCGCGACATTGGCGAGCGGGCGGCGCAGGCGGTTGATGACCTGATCCGCCGAAATCTTGCGCTCGCTTTTCGGCTTGAGCGAGATGAACATGAAGCCCGAATTGGTCGAGCGTCCGCCCGTAAAACCCGCGACGCTATCCACGGCGGGATCGGCTTCGACAATGCGCATCATCTCGGAGAACTTGACCTTCATCGCCTGAAACGACGTGCTCTGGTCCGCCTGTATGCCGCCGATGATGCGCCCCGTGTCCTGCTGCGGGAAAAAGCCCTTCGGCACGATCACGTACAGATAGAAGTTGAGTCCGATGGTCGCGAGCAGAATCAGCAGGATGGTGCGCGGATGCCCGAGCGCCCAGCCGAGCGTGCGCGCGTAACCGCGCTGCATGCGCTCGAATTGCCGTTCGAGCCAGCGCGCGACGCGTCCTTCCTCGCGCTTTTCGCGGGGTTCTTCGAGCAGGCGCGAGCACATCATCGGTGTGACGGTGAGCGACACGACGAGCGACACCGCGATGGCGAGCGAGAGCGTCAGCGCGAATTCGCGGAACAGCCTCCCGACGATGCCGCCCATCAGCAAGATGGGCAGGAACACGGCGACGAGCGACACGCTGATGGACAGCACAGTGAAGCCGACCTCCCGCGCGCCGATGATCGCGGCCTGCATGCGCGGCACGCCCTTTTCGACATGACGCGCGATGTTTTCGAGCACGACGATCGCGTCGTCTACCACGAAGCCCGTCGCGATGGTCAGCGCCATCAGCGAGAGATTGTCGAGCGAGAAACCGAGCAGGTACATCGCCGCGAACGTGCCGATGATCGAGATCGGCACCGCGACGCTCGGAATCAGCGTCGCGCGCCAGTTGCGCAGGAACAGGAACACGACCATCACGACGAGCGCGACCGCGATCACGAGCGTGAGCTCCGTGTCGTGCAGCGACGAACGGATGGTGGTCGAGCGGTCCGCCGTCGGCGTGATTTCGACGTCGGCGGGCAGGGCGGCCTGCAATTGCGGCACCATCGCCTTCACGCGATCGATCGTCTCGATGATGTTCGCGCCGGGCTGCCGGTACAGAATGACGAGTACCGCGTGCTTGTTGTTGATGAGGCCGAGATTGCGCAGGTCCTCGACGGAATCGACCACTTCGCCGACATCCGAGAGCTTCACTGCCGAGCCGTTGCGATACGCGATCACGAGGTCCTTGTACTGCGCGGCCTTGCTCGCCTGATCGTTGGTGTAGAGCTGGACGTGCGTGCCCTGAAACTCGATCGCGCCTTTCGGGCTGTTCGCGTTCGCCGACGCGAGCGCCGCCCGCACGTCCTCCAGCCCGATGCCGTAATGGAACAGCGCCCCTGGCTCCAGTTCCACGCGCACCGCCGGATTTGCCGACCCGCTCACGTCGACTTCGCCGACGCCCGGCACCGTCGAAAGCGTCTGCTGCAACACGGTCGCGGCGGAATCGTACAGCGAGCCCGCCGTGCGCGTGGGCGACGACAGCGCGAGCACGAGAATCGGCGCGTCGGCGGGATTGACCTTGTGGTACGTCGGATTGCTGCGCAGCGAAGTCGGCAGGTCGGCGCGCGCGGCGTTGATCGCGGCCTGCACGTCGCGGGCGGCGCCGTCGATATCGCGATTCAGGCCGAATTGCAGCGTGATGCGCGTGCTGCCGACCGAACTCATCGACGTCATTTCGCTCACGTCCGCGATGCTGCCGAGATGCCGCTCCAGCGGACTCGCCACGCTCGTCGCCACGGTCTCCGGGCTCGCGCCCGGCAACGACGCCTGCACGGAGATGGTCGGGAAATCGACCTGCGGCAGCGGCGCGACCGGTAGCTTGACGAACGCGAACATGCCGGCGAGCGCGATGCCGACGGCGAGCAGCGTCGTCGCCACCGGCCGGTCGATGAAAAGGCGCGACAGGTTCATGCGTTACTCCACGTCGCCGGCCGCACGCGCCGCGCTCATGCCGTCGCCTCCGAAGCGCGCGCGCAGCTTTCGTCCGAGCGAATCGAAGCCGAGGTAGATCACGGGCGTCGTGAAGAGCGTGAGCAACTGGGACACGATCAACCCGCCGACAATCGCGATGCCGAGCGGATGCCGCAGCTCGGAACCCGCGCCCCAGCCGAGCATCAGCGGCAGGGCGCCGAGCAGCGCGGCCATCGTCGTCATCAGAATCGGGCGGAAGCGCAACAGACACGCCTGAAAGATGGCCTCGCGCGGCGGCTTGCCTTGCTCGCGTTCGGCTTCGAGCGCGAAGTCGATCATCATGATCGCGTTCTTCTTCACGATGCCGATCAGAAGCACGATGCCGATGATCCCGATGATGTCCAGATCGTGCCCGGTGATCATCAGCGAGAGCAGCGCGCCGACGCCTGCTGAAGGCAGCGTCGAGAGAATGGTGATCGGATGGATGAAGCTCTCGTACAGCACGCCGAGCACGATATACATCGTGACGATGGCCGCGAGAATCAGGAACAGTTCGTTCGAGAGCGACGCCTGGAACGCGAGCGCCGCGCCCTGATAGCGGATCTGAAACGACGCCGGCAAGCCGATCTCGTTCTTCGCTTCTTCGATCGCCTTCACCGCCGCGCCGAGCGACGCGCCCTTCGCGAGATTGAACGAGACGGTGGTCGCCGGAAACTGCCCGAGGTGCGTGACGAGCAAAGGCGCGGCGCGTTCGTGGAACTTGGCGATGGCCGAGAGCGGCACCTGTCCGTTCGTCGCGGTGGAAGAGGGCAGATAGATGCCGTTGAGCGTCTCGCTGTAGTGCGCGTCCGTCGGCTCGCTTTCCAGAATCACGCGGTACTGGTTCGACTGCGTGAAGATGGTCGAGATGATGCGCTGGCCGAACGCGTCGTAGAGCGCGTTGTCCACGGTCGCGGGCGTGATGCCGAAGCGCGCCGCCGTTTCGCGGTCGATCTCCACGTACACCGATTGCCCATTCTGCTGAAGATCGGTCGCGACGTCCGTGAGAATCGACGTATGTTGCAGCCGGTCGACAAGCTTCGGCACCCATTGCGCGAACTCGGAAGGATTCGGGTCCGTCAGCATGAACTGATACTGCGTCGGGCTGACCGTGGAGTCGATCGTCAAATCCTGCACCGGCTGCATGTAGAGCTTGATGCTCGGAATGTCCGCAACTTCGTTCTGAATGGAGCGGATGATTTCGCTCGACGTATTGCTGCGGTCGTCGCGCGGCTTCAGATTGATCAGCATGCGGCCGCTGTTGAGCGTGATGTTCGTGCCGTCCACGCCGATGAACGAGGTGAGACTCTCGACGTCCGGGTTCTGCAGAATCTTCGCCGCGAGCGCCTGCTGCTGCTCCGCGACCGCCTGATACGACGCGGCCTGCGGCGCCTGCGTGATCGCCTGAATCACGCCCGTGTCCTGCGTCGGGAAGAAGCCCTTCGGAATGTACACGTACAGCACGCCGGTCAGCACGAGCGTGAGCAGCGCGACCACGAGCGTCGAACGTTGCCGGTCGAGCACCCATTCGAGCGCCACCGCATAGCGGCCGATGACGTAATCGATGAACTGATGCGCGCGCGCCTCGAACCGCTTGCTGTCCTTCGGCGGCGTATGGCGCAGCAGTTTGGCGCACATCATCGGCACCAACGTGAGCGACACGATCGCCGAAATCACGATGGTCACCGCGAGCGTAATCGCGAATTCATGGAAGAGCCGCCCGACGACGTCGCCCATGAAGAGCAGCGGAATCAGCACAGCGATGAGCGACACGGTGAGCGAAATGATCGTGAAGCCGATCTGCCTCGAGCCTTTCAGCGCCGCTTCGAGCGGAGATTCGCCTTCCTCCACGTAACGCGCGATGTTTTCGATCATCACGATGGCGTCGTCCACGACGAAGCCCGTCGCGATGGTGAGCGCCATCAGCGAAAGGTTGTCGAGCGAGAAGCCGCACAGGTACATGACCGCGAGCGTGCCGACGAGCGAGAGCGGCACCGACAAGCTCGGAATGATGGTCGCGTAGACGTTCGCGAGGAAGAGATAGATGACGAGCACGACCAGCACGACGGACAGCGCCAGCTCGAACTGCACGTCGCGCACGGAGGCGCGGATGGTCGTGGTGCGGTCGGTGACCACGCGCACGTCGAGCGCGGCCGGCAGCGACTGCTGCAACTGCGGCAGCAGCTTCTTGATGCCGTCCACCACCTGAATGACGTTCGCGCCCGGCTGCCGCTGCACGTTCAGGATGATGGCGGGCGTCGAATCGACCCACGCGCCGAGCTTCGTGTTCTCCGGTCCCTGCACGATGGTCGCGACGTCCGTCAGCATCACCGGCCGGCCGTTGCGGTACGCGACGACCGCGCTCTTGTACGCGTTCGCGTCGGTGAGCTGATCGTTCGCGTTGATGGTGTAGGCGCGCGTCGGGCCGTCGAAATTGCCCTTCGGCGTGTTGACGTTGAGGTTCGAGATCGTGGTGCGCAGATCGTCGATATTGAGCCCGTACGAGGCGAGCGCGCGCGTATTGGCCTGAATGCGCACGGCCGGCCGGTTGCCGCCGCTCACCGACACGAGGCCCACGCCCGCGACCTGCGAGATCTTCTGCCCGAGTCGCGTGTCCGCGAGATCCTGCACCTGCGTGAGCGGCAGCGTCTTCGAACTGATCGCGAGCGTCATGATCGGCGCGTCGGCGGGATTCACTTTCGCGTAGATCGGCGGGGCGGGGAGGTCGGACGGCAGCAGATTGCCCGCCGCATTGATGGCGGCCTGCACTTCCTGTTCCGCGATATCGAGCGGCAAGTCGAGGCTGAACTGCAACGTGATGACCGATGCCCCCGCCGAACTCTGCGACGACATCTGGTTCAGGCTCGCCATCTGCCCGAACTGCTTTTCGAGCGGCGCGGTGACGCTAGACGTCATCACGTCCGGCGACGCGCCGGGGTAGAAGGTCTGAACCTGAATCGTCGGATAGTCGACGGCGGGCAGCGCGGACAGCGGCAGAAAGCGCAGCGCGACGAGACCGACGAGCATGATCGCCGCCATCAGCAGCGCCGTGCCGACCGGTCGCAGAATAAATATGCGGGAGGGATTCATGCGCGAGGCTTAGAGTTCACTGCTGCTGTTGCTGACGGCGATGATGCCCGCCGTGCTGCGCGCCCGATGCGCCCGAAGCTGCCGCCGCGGCCGATGCGCCCGACGCCCCCGACGCAGCCTTGGCGCGTTCGGCCGGAATCGCGATCTTCGCGCCTTCCTTCAGGCGGTCGGAGCCGTCGATCACGACGCGCTCGCCCACTTGCAGGCCGGACTTGATGCTCGTGCGCTCGCCATCGACCGGGCCGGTTTTCACGTTGCGCACGGTCACCGTGTTGTCTGGCTTCACGACATACACGAACGAACCGGACGAGCCGTTGAGCACTGCCGACGTCGGCACGATGGTCGCGTTCTTGATGACGTCGACGAGCAGCTTCGTGTTCACGAACTGATTCGGGAAGAGCCGGTTTTCCTTGTTGTCGAAGGTGGCGCGCAGCTTCACGGTGCCCGTGGCCGTGTCGATCTGGTTGTCGACGGTTTCGAGATAGCCGGATTCGAGCGCGGTGGTGTTCGCGCGGTCATAGGCCGTCGCCGACATCTTCACGCCCGCGCGCAGCGGCTTCATGATCGCGGCGAGGTTGTCCTCCGAGGTCGTGAAGATCACGCTGATCGGCTGCAACTGCGTGATGACGACGACGCCGTTGGTGTCGCCCGTCGTCACGTAGTTGCCCGGATCGACCTGGCGCAAGCCCACGCGCCCGGAAACCGGCGCCGTGATGCGCGCATAGGCGAGATCGAGCTTGTACGTGTCGACGTTGGCCTGATCCGACTTCACCGCGCCTTCGTACTGCTTGACGAGGGAGGCCTGCGTGTCCACCTGCTGCTTGGCGATGGAGTCCTGCGAGAGCAGCGTCTGATACCGCTGCAAATCGAGCCGCGCGGTTTGCAGCAGCGCCTGATCGCGCGCGAGCGTGCCTTGCGCGTTGCGCAGCGAAATCTCGTAGGGGCGCGGGTCGATTTGCGCGAGCAGATCGCCCTTCTTGACCATCTGACCTTCGCGGAACGCGACTTCCATCAGCGTGCCGTTGAGCTGCGTCTTGACGGTGACGTTCGCGAGCGGCGTGACCGTGCCGAGCGCATTGATGACGACCGGCATCTCGCCCTGCGACACGGTCGCCACATGCACCGGCTGAGGCTGGTTCATCGCATTCGCGCCGCCGCGCCGTCCGCCCTGACTCGCCTGCTGCGGCGAACCCGCTGTGCCGCCGCGATTCCACGGATGCCACCACGCGACCGCTCCCGCGACGATCAGGACGGCCACGACGAGCGGCACGAGACGGCGGCGGCGCGGCGCGGCGGTGGTGACGGGCGGGGCAGTCGGAGTGGGATCGGCGGGGCGCGCGGGCGTCGTGCGCGGCTCGGCGGGAGGGTTCTTTCGGTCGTCCATCGTGTGGTGGCTGGGTCTTTCCAAGTCTGTCGTACGGGGCGCGGATGGGCGGCATCTCGCGATGCGGTCGGGGGAGAGCCGGGGAAAGGCGGCGGGCGCGGCCCGCGCGTTTCAGGCTGGACACAGCCTGAGTCAGAAGTCCGGCGCGGCCCCGGTGCGCGCGAAGCATGATGCTACGTCGCGCGCCCATGCCCGTCCACCGGGCTTTCTTTCGGATGATTACGAGCGTTACACGCGTCGGCAAAGGCCCGGACGCGTGCGGCAAAGCGCGTAAGTTTAATGGCTTACGGCAGATGGCGCGGCGCCCGCCGTGCCGCCGATCTCGCGCGCGATCTGGGCGACGCAATCCAGCAGGGCGGGCACCACGGTCGTGATCAGCGTCTCGTGTGGACACTGGTGCGCCGCGCCGCCGCAGTTGACCGAATAGCGCTCCTCCGACGGCCCGACGAAACCCGCGGCCACCGCGTTTAGCCCGTGGTGCCATTCCCCGAGCGAAATTGCGAAGCCACGGCGGCGCGCGTCGTCGAGACCGCGCTGCAAGCCGCCGGCGATGCTCGGCCAGTCGTCGCCGGATGCGGTCTGTAGGCTGCCGATCAGCGCCTGTTGGTCGGCGTCCGACAGAACGGAGAGATACGCGCGTCCGACCGCCGTGCGGCTCAGGTCCATTCGGCCGCCCACTTCGAGCCGCGAGACGAGCACGGCGGAGCGCGGCCGGATGGCGTCGATGACGACCATTTCGAGCCGGTCGCGAACGGCCAGATGCACGCTGAGCCCGGTCCGTTCGGCTAGCGCGATCAGAAACGGCCGCGCTCGCGCCCGGATGTCGAAGTTGCGCAGGAAGCCGTTGCTGAGTTCCAGCACCGACGCGGTCAGGACGAAGCGCTCGCTGTCGGGCAGCCGCAGCAGCAGTCCCGCGCCGACGAGCGTCGCCGTGATCCGCGATACGGTAGGTTTGGGAATGCCGGTCCATTCGGTCAGTTCGCGGTTGCTGACCGGGGCGTCCGCAGCGGCAATGCGGCGCAACACATCGAGACCGCGCGCAAGGGCGGTGACTTCGTCGCTATCCCTGTCTTTCGTTTTCGTGCGGCTGGACGACCGGTCGCTCATCGTGGGCATCTTTTTGTGAAACATCGTTTCGAATGCTGAGTGGAACATTCCATTCAGGCGACGCCTGAAGCTTGCAAGCGATGCAAGGCCGGATGATAAGCCGCACGCGCCGAGTCGGTGTAATCGGAACCGATTCCGAAAGACATCGTTGGGCAGATGCCCGGACGCTGAAATTTTGCTTGACTTGAGCAGTGATCCCGGAAAAAATGGAATCCGATTTCGAAAGGACTGGGCGATGTGCGCGACCGCTTTCCGCTCCAGGCTTCGATCACAGTCTCTCAGGTTCTAGCACGGCCCTCGGAATGGCTAGAACTTTTAAGGCGCTACGGAAACGTGGCGCCTTTTTTTTCGTCGGGTGCTTTTGAGCCGGTTCGGCACGAATATACGCCGAAAACGTATGGAGTGTTTATTGAATTCGCGCGACAGGCGAGCGCGGCGTCAGAATGCGCCGCGCGGAGAGGTCAGTGCAGTTCGGTGAACACGCGACGTTGCCGGAGAAGCAGCTTGCCGCGCACGATCCAGTACAGGCTCGCTGCGAGCAGCGCGGAGGCGACGCCCATCACGAGGAGCGGGGATACGCGTTCGGGCGCGGGCTGGCTCGTTGCGACCACCAGCGCGGCGAAGAAGGCGCCGCCCGCCTGATAGTACGAGCGTTTCGCGAGAATGCGGCGCATGCGATGCGTGGTGAAACGGGAGACGGGGGCGCGCGTGAAGGGTTCGAAGAGCATCAACCCAGCGACGAGGGCGATGGCGAGGTTCATGTAAATCATGGCGGGGTTTCGGTGGGAGGGGCGAGACTGCGGCGAATATAGACCGGACCGAACGATGCCAAAAGCAGAAGTGTCCTAAATGTAGAGGAAACATTCTATTGAGCGCGTCCGGCGCCGCGCCGAAGTCGCCGCAGTTCGCTTGCAATGCAAGCTTTCGCGAGTTGCCGGGTTCGAGGCGTATGATGAGCCCGCGTTTCGGGATGCGCCCGAATTTCAGGATGAAGCAGGAGGCAGGACCATGAAGCCCAACTCGATGACTCCGGTCGCGCGTATCGCATTCGCGCTCGCCGTGCTCGGCGTGCTCGCCGCATGCGAGAAGCACGACGCCGCCGCCGGCCAGGCCGCCAACGCCTACAACAATCTTGCGAGTCAGACGACGCAGAAGCTCGATCAGGCGGCGAGCTATGTCGGCCAGAAGGTCGACGCAGCGAAGCAGTCGGCACAACAGAGTTTCGATCACGCCGGCTCCGCGCCGGACTTGTCCGCGAGCAGCGTGGCCGCGTCGGCGCGCGCGAATCTGCAGAACGCGGCGAGCGCGACGAACGCCGCCATCGCCGATGCCGCGAGCGCCACCGGCGCGGGATTGCAAACGGCGGGCCGCAAGTTGCAGGAGTGGTCGGCCAAGGACGGCGGCGCATCGGGCACGCAGGCCTCGGGTTCCGACTCGGCGAGCGATGCCGGCACGCGCACGGACATGGATAAATAAGCGGCCGCTCGAATAGGCGCGCTTAACATTCGGTTACCTCGACAGTGCGCGGCGCGCGCAGCTCAGCCGCTAAACTGGCGGTCTTTCGGAAATCGAGACCGTTATGAAACTACGCAAGCTCGCGGATCGCGGCGCGCTGGCGTTCGTCGCGATATCCCGGATCTCCGCTCTCGCGCTGCGGCGCGGCGTACAGCAGACGGACATCCCCGGAATCCGTGCGATATCGTTTTTGACGACGCTCATCCTCATCGCGTTTTTCTCTCTGACGATCCCCGCCGCACAAGCCGCGCCGGCGCTCGACCTGCCGTCGCTCCAGGAACTGATCGCGCCGCCCGCGCCGGCAGCGTCAGCCGACGCGGCATCGGGCGCATCCGCGTCCGTTCCCTCCGATGCCGATATGGTGCGCTCGCTCGACACCGTCATTTCGACGCTCGACAGCGACCGTCAGCGCAGCGCGCTGGTTGCGCAGCTGAAGAAGCTACGCGACGCCAAGCGCGCGGCCGAAGCCGCTGCGGCCGCGCCGCCGACCGCAACCGCCGCCGCCACGCAGCCGGCATCGACGGACGCTGCCGCGCCGTCGCCGACCACGCCGCCGATCGCCACGACCAACGCGGCCTCATCCGTGGTGGCCGCCATCGCGCAGAACGCCGGTTTGCTCGGCGCAATTGCGTCGGCGCTGACGAGCATAGAAGCGGACGTGAAGCGCGGCAAGACGCCGGTCGCGTACTGGAGCGGGCGCTTCAACGCGGCGGGCAACGAGCTCTTCACCATCGTCACGAGCCAGAGCCGCGAGCCCTTCGGCCGCACGCTCTTCAACTACTTCGCGACGCTCGCGGGCTGGGGCGCCTGCGCGTTTGTGCTCGTGAGCCTGCAGCGCCGCGTGCACAGGCGCTATGGCATCGAAGCCGGCCTGCATTCGAATCCGACCACGCGCGAGCTGCTTCTCTTCACGATGCGGCGCGTGGCGCCCTATCTCTTCGCGTTCGTCGCGGCGCTGACGTTCGTGCACATGATGCCGCAGTCGCTCGGCCGGACGCTCGCGATGGTCACCGCCTACGCGATCGTCGCGGGCGCGGTGTTCTCGGCGATCTGTCTCATCATGTTCTCGCTTTTCGGGTCGGCGCACCGGCGTGTCGCGGTGAACGTGCTCATTCTGCACGCGCGGCGGCTCTTGTTCGCTATCGGCACGTTCGGCGCGCTCGGCGATGCCGCGGCCAATTACGACGTCGCGCAGCAACTGGGCACTAATCTGTCGGCGCTCATTTCGACGTTCGCGAACATGGTCGCGGCCGGGCTCACCGCGTACTTCGCGCTCGCGTTCCAGCGGCCCGTCGCGCATCTGATCCGCAGCCGCACTTACGAGCAGCGCAACACGCGCAAGGCCGCGACCGAAACCTTCGACGTCGTCGCGTCGTTGTGGCAAGTGCCGCTCTTGCTGCTCGCGTGCGCGTCGGTGGTGGCGACGCTCGCGGGCATCGGCACGTCCGAAAACGTGCTGCAAATGGCGATCGCCACGGCCGGCTTGCTCGTCGTCGCGTTCTTCCTCTCGGCTATCGTCATTCGCATCACGCGGCCCAAATCGCGCAGGCCGCGCCGTCAATCGGCGTATGTGCGGCGGCTCGTGAAGTTCGTCGGCACGATGATCGTCGTCGGCATCTGGCTCGCGTTTCTCGAAGTCTCGTCGCGCTTCTGGGGCTTCTCGCTCGCGCAGATGGCCGAGCGCAGCGTGGCGGCGCGCGGCATCACGCACGCGGTCAGCATGATCGTGCTGACGTTCTTCGTCGTGTGGCTCGTGTGGATTTTGATCGACACCGGCATTCAGGAGGCGCTCAAGCCTGATTCCGCGCGGCGCAGCGGACGCGGGCCGAGCATGCGCGCGCGCACCATGCTGCCGTTGTTGCGCAACGTCGTGTTCGTCGTGCTCTTCCTGGTCGCGGCCATTGTGACGGCGGCCAATCTCGGGCTGAACGTGACGCCGCTGCTCGCCGGCGCGGGCGTGATCGGTCTTGCGGTCGGCTTCGGCGCGCAATCGCTGGTGGCGGATCTCATCACGGGGCTTTTCATCATCATCGAAGACACCATTTCGGTCGGCGACTCGATCGAAGTGGAAGGCGGTCACGCGGGCATCGTCGAAAGCCTGACGATACGCACCGTGCGGCTGCGCGACGGGCAGGGCGCCATTCACGCCATTCCGTTTTCGCAGATCAAGACGGTGAAGAACCTGTCGCGCGACTTCGCCTACGCGGTGTTCGAAGTGCGCGTGCCGTTCTCGGCGGACGTGGACGAAGTGACGGAGATGATCCGCGAGGTCGGCGCCGAGCTCATGGACGATCTGCGCTATCGGCGCGAGATGCTGGGTCCGGTCGAGGTGTGGGGACTGGACCGTTTCGATCCGAACTGGATGGTCGTCAAAGGCCAGATCAAGACGCGGCCGCTTCTGCAATGGAGCGTCGCGCGCGCGTTCAATCTGCGCATCAAGCGGAAAATGGACGCAGCGGGCATGGAGATTCCCGTGCCGCAAATGCAGGTGCAGATGGCGCAGCGCGGCGTGCACGATGCGGGCGATGCGGCCCACGCGGCGAAGGCCAAGCGCATCTGGCTAGACGACGAGCCACCGCTCGCCGACGCGGAGTCGGGCCCGGCGGCGACGGTCAAGGCCGTGGACGTATCGCACGAGCCGCGGCCCGCGCCGCCCGCCACGGACCTCTCGGTGCCGATTCCGCCGCAGATCACGACGGCGCCCGAGCCCGGCAAAGGCTGAGTCGACCGGTCGATCAGGCGGCGAGAAGATCGTTGACGTGCGTGGCGATATGCTCGCCGGCCACGCCGTAAATGTGGATCGATACGGCGCGCGTTGCCGCGTCGGCCGGATTGCGGAGCTGGTGAATCGCGCCGCGTCCCGCGTCCGCATACGACACGGCGCCGGCTTCGCGCGGATGCCGGCGCGTCTCGACGGCGCGATGCGTGTTCGCGTCCCAGCGATACTGCGTCTCGGCGAGCGCACCGTCGATGACCGCATAACCGCACCATGTGCGATGCGCATGCACGGGGCTCGACTGCCCCGGCTCCCAGACGAGCGCGGCGATCGCGTAACGGCCGAGCGGATCGGCGGCGAGCAGATGACGCTGGTAGCCCTGCGGACTGCCGGCGCGCTGATCGGCACGCAGAAGCGCCGGATCGGCGATCGCGCGGGAGAGCGCCGCATGCAGACGCACGCCGAACGACATCCCGCCATCGGCTTGCGCCGCATGGAGCGCGGCATCGATTTCGTGACACAGGCGGGTGACGGCAGCATTCCGGTCAGCCGGGAAATGCACGCTGCGTTGAGTGGCGAGTTCGGGTTTCATGATGACGTGCGTGCCGGTGATGTCGATCACGAATTTATACCGGCTTGCATCCGGAAACGGTTTCCATATAATTCCGCTCGGAGAAGCAAAAATAGAAAATTTTCCTATCGGGGGTGCAGTATGGGAATGGACCTCATCGACCGCAAGCTGCTCGAACTGCTGCAAGGCGACGTGACGATGCCTATCGCGGAACTGGCGTCGCGGGTGAATTTGTCGCAGACGCCGTGCTGGAAGCGGGTGCAGCGTCTGAAGGAGACCGGCGTGATTCGCGCGCAGGTCGCGCTGTGCGATCCGAAAAAGCTCGGCGTCGGCACGACCGTATTTGTCGCGGTACGCACGAATCAGCACACGCAAAGCTGGGCCGACGAATTCACGCGCGCCGTGCGCGACATCCCGGAAGTGGTCGAGGTGTATCGAATGAGCGGCGAGACGGATTACTTGCTGCGCGTGGTGGTATCCGATATCGATGATTACGACCGCGTCTACAAGCAGCTCATTCGCGCGGTGCCGCTCTACGACGTCAGTTCGAGCTTCGCGATGGAGCAAATCAAGTATTCGACGGCGCTGCCGGTGCGGCCCGCCGCCGACGCCTGAACTCGCAACCTAGGACGCGCAAGAAAAAGCCGCCCGGGGAGGGCGGCGCAACACGTCCGGTCACTAGGTATTCCGGTCTTGCCCCTTCAAGCCCTCGCCGGAATCGGACGCGCATGGAATCGCGTTGAGTATGGCCATTCGGGCGCGCTTCGTACAAGCCGGGCGATGCAGCAGTCAATTTCACGCACGCCGTTCGCCGGGCGAAATAACGGGAGCGGCCCGCAATCCAACTGAAAAGCAGTGCGGGTACGATGCTGGCTTTATCTCGAAATCCGCAACGAGCCGCTCCGCCCGCCATGACCGACAACCCTCGCCAAGACCGCCCGAACCTCCCGCGCAAGAAGAATCCGACCTTGGGCATCACCGTGTTTATCGTGGTCGTGGTGCTGCTGGTGATCTTTACGCTGCTCTTCAACGCGATCCGCGACAAACGCGAGTTTGACGAACACAACGCTCCGCCCGCCGCCGCGAGCGACGCGCGTCCGGCACTGCCGGCCACCGGCGCCTCGCAGTAAAGCGTTTCATTTACGCGGGTAGATGAATCTGCGTCGCGTCCTTGCGGATGAGCGCCGACGCCGTGAGCATCTGCTTGCATTGATGCGCGAGTAGTTTCAGATCCTGAATGGCATCGGCGGGCAGACTCTGCGCGCGTTCCGCTGCGGCGACCATGGAATCCAGATCGCGACGGAGCGTCTTGATCGCATCGGGCGATGCAGCCCCGTCTTCCTCGGAGACAACGGCCTGCGCTTCCGCCAAGTTGTCCCGCACGACGGCGAACGCGCGCTGCACGGGTTCGAATGACTGGCCGTCCGCGCCGTTGAGCGACTGCAAGAGCGGCGCGGCCGCCGTGATCTGCGACGCGAGCACGTGGCTTTGCACGAGCAGATCGTTGAGCTCGGCGACATACCGTTGCTGCGCCTTCGGCTCCAGCATCATGCGCTGGAATGCCTGCGCGAGATTGGCGAAGGCGACGTGCACGTTCTTGCGCGCGAGGCGATAACCGTAGTCGCGATCGAGCGCGGACGCGACGACCGTGGCGGCGGCCGATGCGCCCTTGCTCGCGGTCGCAGCCGTGCTCTCGCCGATGCCCGCCGACGACAGCCGCTCGGCCGTTGCGCTCGCGGCCTTGATCGCGCTAGCCGCGACCGCTTCGGCTTCGGCCGTCGCGGTGGCTTCCGATGGCTCGCTGGCGGCTTCGGCGGCGACGGAGACCGGCTGCATCGACGAGGCGAACGCGGCGCGCGCCTGACCGTCGGCGAAGACGGCGCTCGGCGCGCTGGTTGCCGCGGCCGTTGCCGTTGCCGCGGCCGCCGCGCGCGCCGCGCCCGCTGCCGCCTTCGCCTTCCAACCCCAGCTGGCTTCGAGGTAATTACGCGTCGCGGCCAGCAGGTCCTTCACGAGCTTGCCCATCAGCCGATATTCCCAGTACGGGAACAGGTGGCTCGCTGCGATGGCGATCGCGCAGCCGACGACGGTATCGATGGCCCGCTCGCCTATGAGCCGCAAGCTGCCCGGCGCGAGCAGGTGGAACATCAGCAACACGTAGCTGGACGTGAACACGACGCTGCCCGCGTAATTGAAAAGCAGCAGGCTGTAGCTCATCACCATCGACGCGAACATGGCGACCAGCAGAATGTGCGGGTCCTTCACGAGCAGAATGAGCGCGATGGTGACCGCGCAGCCGATCGCCGTGCCGATGATCCGCTGCGTGTTGCGCTGCTTGGTGAGCGAATAGCCGGGCTTCAGGATGATGACCGTGGTCATCACGATCCAGTACGCATTGGTGAGCGGCAAGAGCCTGCCGAGCCAGAAGCCGACGCCCACCGCGATGGTCACGCGCAGCGCATGCCGAAAGCTCGGCGATGCCATGGTCAGGTTCGAGAAGATCTGCCTGAACGGCACGCGCCGGCTGGAGATGAATCGCGAGAGCGCGTGGTCGATCTGCAATTCGGTTTCGGTCGGGCTCGCGTCGTCGCGCGTGCGGCGGCGCATTTTGTCGATGAGGCGCGTCGCGCTCCAGAGCCGCCGGAACACTGCCGCCGCCGCGGCATACGCTTCGGGATTCTTCTCCGGCAGCGCGTGCTTGCGCATGAGTTCCAGTTCGTATTCGATCGCGCGCAGTTCGGCCTTCGTGCTGATCTGCTTCGGCGCCGGACGATTTTGCAGCACCGCGAGCCCGATCTCCTGCAAGTCCTCGCCCGCCTTGCGCATCAGGTCGCGATAGAACACGAGCACGTCCGAGCCCGCGAACGTCTTGCGCACGAGCGGATAGTCCGTGTGCGCGCCCACGAAGAACTCGTGCAGATCCACGATGTTGATGAACAGATTGAATAGCCGCGCGCGCCGCGCATCCAGCTTGCCGCTTTTCACCTTGGGCAGATTGCGCAGCACGATGTCGCGCGCGCCTTCCTGCTGCTCGACCGCCGCGATCTGCTTTTCGATCAGCTTCCTGTAGCACTCGTCGAGATCGGCGTCGTTGTCATAGAACTCGGCGCGCGCCTGAAGGTACTCCGCGCAACTGAAGATGCTCTGCGCGAGCGCCTGCCGCTCGATCCGATAGACGAGCAGATGCGACACGAGCGTGGCCCAGTACGTGTACCAGAGCCCGCCCAGCAGAATCCACGACGCGTTGATGAGCGCCTGCATCGGCGTGAAATGCTCTTCCAGCGTCACGATCATCATGAAGAGCGTGGCGAAGCTGATCTGCGGCCAGCGGTTGCCGTAGACCACGATCAGCGAGAGCACGAAGGTGAGCGGTACCACGGTCAGCCAGAGCGTGAGCGGATGCGCCGTCGCGATGCCGGTGGCAAGCGCCGAGAAGAAGCCGATGAACGTGCACGCCAGCATCTCGTTGTGCTTGTGCTTGAGCGGGCCGGGCATGTCGACGACGCATGCGCCGAGCGCGCCCGTCGCGATGGTGAAGCCGAGCTCGCGGTTGTGAAACACCGTGAGCATGAGCACTGCGGGCAGCGAGATGCCGAGCGCGCAGCGCAAGCCGCCAAAGAAGTACTGGCTGTAGATGAACTTCCTGATTTCGAACGAGTAACGCATCGACTTCCTGTGTGGACGCTCGGGGGCGGGCAACGGCGTTGTCGAGTCTAACCCAACTCACCGGGCCTTCGGACCTCGGCCGAATGGCCGAGTTCTCGGCACGCGCGACCCTTTGTTATGCTGGCGCTTGATTTGACAAAGCTTTGCCTTTCGCGGCTTTCAGCGCGCATCCCGACCGCCTTCCATGCTCGAACTCTTCTACTCGAATCGCCACGAGACGCTTGCTGCCGCGCTCTTCGAAGACCTCGACGCCTTCGCCATGCGCGAGAGCGATCCGTGCGCGAGCGAGGCCGTGATCGTGCCGAGCGCGGCCGTGCGCCGCCGCCTGGAACTCGACATGGCCGAGCGTTTCGGCATCTGCGCGAACGTGCAGTTCTGCTATCTCGCGCAGTGGCTATGGTCGCAAATCGGGCGCGTGCTGCCGGTTCCCGCGCATTCGCCGTTCGCGCCGGACCGGCTCGCGTGGCGCTGCTATCGCCTGTTCGACGAACCCGCGTTCCGCGAGGCGCCACGCCTGTCGACGTATCTGAACGCCGCCGACGATTCAATGCGCTACGAACTCGCGCGCCGCATCGCGACGGTGTTCGATCACTATCTGACGTATCGCCCGGAATGGCTCACGCACTGGCAGGCAGGCGGCTCGATCCTCGCGGGCGGCGGCGCGCAGATCGACGCGCGCGGGCCGCGTCTTGCCGGCGCAAGCGACATCCAGCGTCAGGACGAACACTGGCAGGCGGCGCTGTGGCGCGCGTTGCTGGAAGACCTCGCAGCGCCCGATCGCGAGCATGACCCGACGCCGCCCGCTTACCGTTTTCTGGCCGAAGCGCCGCGCTTCGACCTCGATACCGCGATGCGCGCCGAGTGGCCGCGCCGCATCAGCGTCTTCGCGCTGCCGACCATGCCGCCGCTGCATATCGCGCTCTTGCGCGAGCTGTCGCGCTGGATCGACGTGCGTATCTACGCGCTCAATCCGTGCGGCGAATTCTGGTTCGACATCGTGAGCGAGGCGCGCGTCGAGCAATTGCAGCTGAAGGGCGAGGCGGACTTTCAGGAGGTCGGTCATCCGCTGCTCGCGGAGTGGGGCCGGCAGACGCAAGCGCAGCTGCATATGCTCAACGAGCTGACGGAAAGCACCGCGTCCAGCGAACGCGAACTGTTCGAAGAGAACCCCGCGCCGACGTGGCTCGCGCGCGTGCAGAACGGCATCCTCACGCTCGATGAAGACAACGCCTCGCCGCTGCCGGAAGAGATCGTCGATACGGGCGTCGAAGTCCACGTTTGCCATAGCCTCTCGCGGCAGTTGGAAGTGCTCCACGATCGCCTGCTCGACTGGTTCGACTCGATAGAAGGCCTGGAACCGTCCGACGTGCTCGTCGCCTTTCCGGATCTTGCTGCGGCGGGCCCGCTGATCGACGGCATCTTCGGCACCGCGCCCGCCGGGGCGAGCCACGAGCGGCGGCGCATTCCGTATCGCATCACGGGCTTGCCGCCGTCGCAGGCGAATCCCGTCGCGCGCGCGATGCTCGACTGGCTCGCGCTCGCCGAGCGCGGCGTCGGTGCGCCGGAGCTGATCGAATGGCTGCGCGTCGATGCGATCGCCACGCGCTACGGCATCGACGCCGCATCGCTCGAAACGGCGCAGGAGTGGCTGGCGCAGGCGGGCGCGCGTCGCGGGCTGCGGCCCGACGAGGTCACGAGCGAGCATGTGCCCGCCGCGCGCCACACCTTCGCAGACGCGCTCACGCGGCTCTACCTCGGCTATGCGCTGCCCGGCGGCGGCGCGCCGGTCGCGGACTGGTTGCCGGTGGAAGGCGCGCAAGGCTCGGAGGCCGAACTGCTCGGGCGGCTGACGCGCTTCATCGACGACATCGACGCCTTCGCGAAAGAGATCGAAACGCCGCGCAACGCGCGTGCGTGGGGCGAGTTGCTGCAAGGCGCGCTCGAACGTTTCTTCGATGCAGGCGTCGCGTTCAACGACACCATCGGCGACGTGCGCCACGCCATCGACGCGCTGATCGCCGCGATCGACGAAGGCGCGCGCGATACGCCAGTGCCGGCCGCCGTCATCCGCACCGCGCTCACCGATACGCTCGACGATCCGGCGCGCGGCGGCGTGCCGTGGGGCGGCGTCACGTTCTCGTCGCTCACGAGCTTGCGCGGCTTGCCGTATCGCGTCGTGTGCCTGCTCGGCATGGACGACGGCATGCTGCCGAGCCTCGCGCGCGCCGACGAGTTCGATTTGATGGCGCGCTTCGGCAAGCTCGGCGACCGTCAGCGGCGCGACGACGAGCGCAATCTCTTCCTCGACCTGATGCTGGCCGCGCGCGACCGGCTGATGATCGCGTACACGGGGCGCAGCATTCGCGACAACGCCGTGCTGCCGCCTGCCGCGCTCATCGACGAATTGCTCGATTATCTGGCGCAGGCGGTCGTGGGCAAGCATGCGGCGCCGGAAGCGCTGCGCGAGGCGCGCGCCTTGTTCGTCCACGAGCATCCGCTTCAGCCGTTCGCGCCCGAGTATTTCGAGCCCGGCGGCCGCCTTTTCACGTACGAGCCCGAGCGGGCGGAACTGGCGCGCGCGCTCGCGGCAGGGCGCACGCAGGGCAGCCCGCCGTTCTTCGATGCGCCGCTGCCGCAGGAAGAGGACGAAGACATCGTCGCGTTCGACGACTTCGTGCGCTTCTGGCGGCACCCGGCGCGGGCCCTGTTGCGCGATCGCTTGGGTATTGCGCTCGTCGATGCCGATGCGGAGCTCGACATCACCGAGCCGTTCGAACTGGGCTTCGCGGGCCGCGATGCGCTCGCGGCCCGCGTGCTGCCGTCGCTGCTGGATGCCACGGACGATGCCGCCGCGCGCGCCCGCGAACGCGCCCGCCACGTCGCGCGCACGAGCCCCGAGATGCCGGGCGGCGCGACGGGCGCGGTCTGGCAGGCGCGCGAGATGCACGCGCTCGCGCATCTGGCGGACCGCATCCGCGTGTCGGTGGCGGAAGGCGTGACGCGGCTGCCGTTCGTGCTCGACATCGCGCCGCGCTGGCCGGACACGGCCGGCGTGCCACTCTTCGCGAAGTACGACGACGCGCTCATCGACGAGCGGCCGTTCACGCTCGCCGGCACGCTGAGTCGACTGACGCCGCAAGGGCAGGTGATCTACCGCTACGATCAGCCGCGCGCCCGCGATTACCTGTCGGCGTGGCTCGCGCATCTGGCCTATTGCGCGGCGCTGCCGGACGGTCCGCGCCGCACCATCTGGCACGGGCGCGGCGCGCAGTCGGCGGATTTCGAACTTGCGCCCGTCGCCGATCCGCTCGCGCATCTCGGCACGCTCGCGGCGCTGTATCGCGCGGGACGACGCATGCCGCTGCGTTTCTTTCCGAAGAGCGCATGGCTCAAGCTGACCGAAGGCGATGCCAAAGCGCATGCCGCGTGGGAGTCCGATCGCACGCGCGCAGAGTCCGACGATCCGGCGTATCGCATCGTGTTTCGCGGTGAATCTCTAGCGCTCGACGAACGCTTCGCCGCGCTCGCGCGCATCGTCTTCGAACCGCTTCGAGAGCATCTGCGGAGCGGCGCATGACCACCATGACTGACGTTGTGAATCACGAAACCGTGCGGGAACTCGACGTCTTCGCCTGTGGGCTCGATGGCGTCAACCAGATCGAGGCGTCGGCCGGAACGGGCAAGACGTGGAACATCTGCGCGCTGTACGTGCGCCTGCTGCTGGAAGAGCAGTTGAGCGTCGAGCGCATCCTCGTCGTCACCTTCACGAAGGCCGCGACCGCCGAACTGCACGAGCGCATTCGCACGCGGCTCGCGGGTGTCGCGCATGCCATCGAAAACGGCGACGCGGCGGGCGATCCGTTCATCGAGCGGCTCTTCGAAACCACGCTCGAACAGATGGACCCGGAAGAGGCGCTGCAACGCATCCGCATCGCGCTGCATAGCTTCGATCAGGCCGCGATCCACACGATCCACGCGTTCTGCCAGCGCGCATTGCAGGAAGCGCCGTTCGCCGCCGCCATGCCGTTCGCGTTCGACATGGAAGCCGACGACAGCACGCTGCGCTTCGAACTCGCCGCCGATTTCTGGCGCGAGCGCGTTGAGCCTGCGGCGGCGCGCGTGCCTTCGTTCGCGTCGTGGCTTGTCGCGAAGGGCGCGGGGCCTGCATCGCTCGATGCACAGCTCGCGCGACGCCTGAAGAAACCGCTCGCGACACTGCGCTGGGGCAATTTCGCCGATGGACAAGCCGCCGAAGCGGCCGACGCAAAGGCGCTGTTCGACGAAGCCTGCGCGCTGTGGCACGCCGAGCGCGACGCGATCGCGAAGCTGCTCTTCGACGCCGAGGCCATGCTGAAGCAGACCTCGCACAAACGGTCGATGATCGAAGCGGCCATCGACGCGTGGGCCGAGTATTTCGCCGATGCCGACTGTCACGCGCCGCCGCCGAAAGACGCGCTGAAGATCACCGCGTCGGCGCTGGCGAAGGGCACGAAGGTCAAGCACACGCCGCCCGCGCATCCGTTTTTCGAACACGCGGAGACGCTCGCCGCGGCAGCCGCTGCTGCAGAAGCGTCGCAGCGCGCGCTGTGGCTCGATCTCGTGCGCGAGTGGCTCGACTACGCGCCGGGCGAGTTGTCGGCAAGAAAGCGCGCGCGCCGCGTCGTCTCGTTCGACGACCTGCTCTCGAACCTGCATCACGCGCTCGTCAAACATGCATGGCTTGCCGAGGCGTTGCGCGAGCGTTATCCGGCGGCGCTCATCGACGAGTTTCAGGACACGGACCCGCTGCAATACGCCATCTTCAATCGCGTTTTCGCGCCGCACGGGCCGCTCTTTCTCGTCGGCGATCCGAAGCAGGCCATTTACAGCTTTCGCGCCGCCGATCTCCACACATATCTCGCGGCGCGCGAGGGCGCGAGCGCGCGCTACACGCTTGCGGTGAACCAGCGGTCGACGGCGCGGATCATCGAGGCGTGCAACCGCGTGTTCGGCGCGAATCCGTCGGCGTTCATCCTCGAAGGGCTCGACTATCAGCCGGTGCGCGCGGGCACGCGCTCGCGCGGCCCGTTCGTCGATGCGACGCCCGCCGCCGCGTACTCCGATTTCGCTGATTTTTGCGTGTGGATGCTGCCGCACGGCGATTCGGCGCTCTCGAAGGGGAACGCGCAGCGCGATGCGGCCGAAGCGTGCGCCGCCGAAATCGCGCGGCTCTTGCGCGGCGCGCAACGCGGCGAAGTGAGCATCGGCGACGAGCCGCTTCGCGCGGGAGATATCGCGGTGCTCGTGCAGACGCACCGGCAGGGCAGCATGGTGAAGCGCGTGCTCGCGGCGTGGGGCGTCGGTAGCGTGGAACTCGCGCAGGCGTCGGTGTTCGGCTCGCTCGACGCCGAGCAGATCGAACGCGTGCTCGCCGCCATCGACACGCCGGGCGACTTGCGGCGGCTGCGCGCCGCGCTCGCGACCGACTGGTTCGGGCTCGATGCCGGCGCGCTTTGGCGTCTGGAGCATGCGGTCTCCGCAGCGGATTCGAATGACGGCGCCAATGATTCAACGAACTGGGTCGAGCGTTTCTCGCGCTATCGCACCATTTGGCACGAGCGCGGCTTCGCGGTGATGTGGCGCACGCTGACGCGCGAACTGTCGATCGCCGCGCGCCTCGTCACGCGGCCGGACGGCGAGCGCAGGCTCACGAACATCAACCATCTGGCGGAACTGTTGCAGGCGCGCTCGGCCGAGCAGCCCGGCATCGCGCCGACGCTGCGCTGGCTGGCCGCGCAGCGCGCCCAGCAAGGCGGCGGCGAGGACGCGCAGTTGCGGCTGGAGTCTGACCGCAATCTCGTGCAGATCGTGACGATCCACAAGTCGAAAGGGCTGGAGTACGCGGTCGTGTTCTGCCCGTTCCTGAACGACGGCGCATCGCGCGACGCGCCGAAGTCCGGCTTGCCCGACGCGAAGGAGTATCACGACGAAGCGGGCGAGGCGGTGCTGCACTACGGCATCGACGAGGACGAATCGAAGGAGGTGAGCGCCGCCATCGCCCGCGAGCAGGCGGCCGAGCGCGCGCGCCTCGTCTACGTGGCGCTGACGCGGGCGGTGTATCGCTGCTATGTCGTCGCGGGCGTGTATATGTCGAACGTCTCGAACAAGTCGACGAAGGAGTCGCGGCGAAGCGTGCTCAACTGGCTCGTCGCGGGCGCGGGGCAGGACTTCGACGCGTTCTGCGAGGAGCCACCCGACGAAGCGGGAATCGTCGCGGCGTGGCACGCGCTGGAAGCGCAGGCGGATGGCGCGATCGGCGTGGCGCCGTTGCCGGTGATCGGCGCGCGCGAGCCGCTCGCCGCCGAGGCCGCCGGCTCGCACGAGATGACCGCGCGCACCAATCAGCGCCTGTTGCGCGACCGCTGGCGCATGGCGAGCTTCAGTTCGCTGATCGCGGCGGGCGTCCGCGACGAGGCGAATCAGCCGCAGCCGGTCGACGCGCGGCCCGATCACGACGAACTCGCCGACCTCGACGTGCCGGTTCTCCAGCAAGCCGCGCCGCGCGACGAGACCGCGCTCGCCGACGACGACATCCTCGCGTTCCCGCGCGGCGCGGCGGCGGGGGAATGTCTGCATCGCATGTACGAACTGGCGGACTTCACGCAGCCTGCGACGTGGGCCGATGCGATCGACCGCGCGTTGCGCGAGCATCCGACGCCCGCGCCTGAGCCGCTCGCGCGGCGTCTTCGGCCGATGATGCAGCGCCTGCTCGCCGACACGCTCTCGACCGAGATCGCGCCGGGTCTTCGGCTGTCGCAGATTCCGCCCGCGCGTCGCATGAACGAGCTGGAGTTTCTCTTTCCCGCGCCGTCGCTGGACTTCGCGGCGCTGCGGCGGATTCTCGCCGCGCACGGCTATCCCGACGTCGCGCTGGAGGCGGGCGCGTTGCGGGGCTTCATCAAGGGGTTCATCGACATGATCGTGGAGCACGACGGGCGCTATTGGATCATCGACTGGAAGTCGAACTATCTCGGCGAGCGCGCCGCGGACTACAGCGCCGCGCCGCTCGCCGAAGCGATGGCGCATCACGCGTATCACCTTCAGGCGCTCGTCTATGTAGTCGCGCTGCACCGGTATCTGCGCGCGCGGCTCGCTGCATACGACTATGAGACGCACGTCGGCGGCTATCTGTATTTGTTCGTGCGTGGCGTGCGGCCCGACTGGCGCGACGGCGACAGCGGCGCGCCGAGCGGCGTGCATCGCGGACGCCCGCCGCTCGCGCTCGTCGAGGCGCTCGACCGGCTGATGTTTGGAGGCGTGGCATGAGCAACGTCCAGTTGTACGCGCCGGCATCGCGCTTCGCGGATGAAGGCGCTGCGCTCGAGCGGCTCATGTGCGGAGGCGTGGCGGAGCACGATCCAGTTGTACGCGTCGGTATCGCGCTTCGCGGACGAAGGGGCTGCGCTCCGGCGGCTCATGTGTGGAGGCGTGGCATGAGCACGATCGAGTCGAACGCGCCCGCATCGCGCTTCGCGGACGCAGGCGCTGCGCTCCGGCGGCTCATGTATCTGCGCGCGCGGCTCGCTGCATACGACTATGAAACGCACGTCGGCGGCTATCTGTATTCGTTCGTGCGTGGCGTGCGACCCAACTGGCGCGATGACGACAGCGGCGCGCCGAGCGGCGTGCATCGCGGGCGCCCGCCGCTCGCGCTCGTCGAGGCGCTCGACCGGCTGATGTTGGGAGGCGTGGCATGAGCAAGGTCCCGTTGTACGCGCCGGCGTCGCGCTTCGCGGATGAAGGGCGCTGCGCTCCGGCGGCTGATGTGCGGAGGCGTGGCATGAGCACGATGAACCTGAAGGCACCGGCATCGCGCTTCGCAGACGAAGGCGCCGCGCACGACCGGCTGATGTCCGGAGGCGCGGCATGAGCACCATTGAGTCGACCGCGCCCGCATCGCGTTTCGCGGACGAAAGCGCGGCACTGGCCGAAGGTTTCGCGCGGCGCATGGCCGAACTGTCGCGGCGTTCCGGTGCGAACGCAAACGCAGTGGCGTGGGCCGAACGCGCGGCGCTCGCAATCAGCAGCGCGACGGCGCTCGGGCACGTGTGCATGCCGCTCGCCGCGGTCGCGCGCCGTCACGGCGGACGCGCGCGCGAGGTCCGCGAGGCGCTGCTCGCGAGCGGCGTCGCGAGCCTCGCGCGCACGCAGTCGCCGATGCAGGCGGCGGATTTGCTGCCGCTCGTCATCGACGAGGACGGCCGCCTCTATCTCGCGCGCTACTTCGACTACGAGCGGCGTCTCGCGCTCGCGCTCGTCGAGCGGGCGTGGGCCGCGCGGATCACGGTGTCCGGGCGTGAGCTTGCGGCGCACGCCGAGCGCATTACGCGTTATTTCGGGCCGAGCGCGGGCGATGACATCGACTGGCAGCGCGTCGCGGCGCTCGTGGCGCTGGCGGGACGGCTGACTATCGTGAGCGGCGGTCCGGGCACGGGCAAGACGACGACGGTGGTCGGCGTGCTGGCCTGTCTGCTCGACGCCGATCCCAACCTGCGCATCGCGCTTGCCGCCCCGACCGGCAAGGCCGCGCAGCGCATGCAGGAGGCGCTGATCGAGCGCGCGGACAAGCTCCCGCCCGAACTCGCGCAACGCTTGCCGCGCACGTCCTTCACGCTGCAGCGACTGCTGGGTGTGCTGCCGGATGGCGGCTTCCGGCATCATCGGGACAATCCGCTGCCGTACGACGTGATCGTCGTCGATGAAGCGTCGATGATCGATGTCGCGCTCGCGGCGCATTTGCTCGAAGCCGTCGCGCCGACGAGCCGGCTCGTGATGCTCGGCGACAAGGACCAGCTGTCCGCGGTCGAGGCGGGCGCGGTGTTCGCGGAACTGAGCGCGCAGCCGTCGTTCAGTCAGGGCGGCGCGCGGCGCATCGCCGAGGCGCTCGGCGTGGACTACGCGCGCTTGCGGGCGGCGTTGCCGTCGGGCTCGGCTGCGGCTTCGTCGACAGATGACGATTGGGATGGCGAAGCGGTCGGAGCGGAGCAAAGCGCAGACAAGGGCGACCTGCTCGCGCCGCGAGACGCGCGACGCGATGAGCGAACTCCCGTTGGGCCGGCCGGTAGCGCTGCGGCGTTGCGCGCGGGATCGGGGTCGCGCACGCAAGCCGTTTTCGATGACGAAGGCTACGCCGACCTTTTCGCGACCATCGATACGGAGACGTATCCGGAAGACGAACCTGGCGACGGGGCGCGGCGGAACGTCGACGACGAGAGAAGTCAGCGGAAGGCACCGGACAAGCGCAATGAGCGGGTCGACAACGCCGAGTGCGAACGGCGGGACGAGTTCAACGAGCAACGCGAAGCCGATGAGTCTGATAAGCGCGACCGTCGAGTTGAGCGTAAAGACCGCGACGAGGGAAACCAGCGCGTCGAGCAAACCGACGACAGCGAGCGGGACCGACGCAGTGAGCAGGATCGGCACCACGAGCACCACGGCCACAACGAGCATGACGGCCAAAGGGAACGCGACGTGCCCAAACAGCACGCTAATCTGAACGAACCCAGCGAAAACGACAGGCGCACCGCGGCCGACGATCCGAGCCACACCGACGCCCCGCTCACCGATTGCGTCCTCTGGCTTGCGCGCAATTACCGCTTCGGGCTGGATTCGGCGATCGGCCGCTTGTCGATCGCCATCCGCGACGGCGATGCGCAGGCTGCCCTCGCAGCGCTCGATATCCGGCAATCGCCCGCGACAGTTGAAGACGCAGCCGCCGTTCTCTTCGACGACGCGCACGCCGTGCTTTCCGAGCGCACGCTCGCGCATCTGGCGACAGGATTCGCGCCATACGCCGACGCGCTCTCCTCGGTACTCGAGGCGCGGCGCTCCGCTTCAATCACCGCGCAGGCCGACGAAGCCCGGCTCTTCGACTCCCTGAACCGCTTTCGCGTGCTGTGCGCGACGCGCAAAGGCCCGCGCGGCGTCGACGAAGTGAACGCCCGCATCGCGGCAAAAGTGCGGGAGCAAGCCGGCATTGCGCTTGCGCTCGGCGCACAATGGTTCGCCGGGCGGCCGGTGATCGTCACGCGCAACGACTACGCGCTCGGGCTTTTCAACGGCGATATCGGCATTGCGCTGCCGGGCGCGGACGGCGCGCTTCGCGTGGCCTTCCGCATGGCCGACGGCTCGGTGCGCTACGTCTCGCCCGCCGCGCTGCCGCCGCACGATACGGCGTTCGCGCTCACGGTCCACAAGTCGCAGGGATCGGAGTTCGACGAGGCGGCGCTCGTCTTGCCGGGGAGCTTCGTGCGCGTGCTGTCGCGCGAGCTGGTGTACACGGCCATCACGCGGGCCAAGCGCCGGATCGAGGTGATCGGCTCGGCGGAGATCTTCGCGCAGGCGGTGAATGCGCCGACGCGCCGCGATTCCGGCCTCGCGGCGAGAATGATGCGGTTGATGAGCGCCAGCGCTGGGACTTGAGGCGCGTGCCTATTCGAAGGAGTCACTCTCATGACCGATAGCTTCGCGATCGCGCCGGGCGAGATCGAGTTGACGGCCGTGCGCGCGCAGGGCGCGGGCGGCCAGAACGTCAACAAGGTGTCGAGCGCCATTCACCTACGCTTCGACATTCGCGCGTCGTCGCTGCCGGAGCACATCAAGGCGCGTCTGCTCGCGCTCGCCGATAGCCGCGTGACGCGCGACGGCGTCATCGTCATCAAAGCACAGGAGCATCGCACGCAGGACATGAACCGCGCCGCGGCGCTCGCGCGGCTGGACGAACTCATTCGCAGCGTGAGCGTCACGCGTCGCAAACGCATCGCGACGAAGCCCACGCGTGCGTCGCAGGTCCGCCGTGTCGAAGGGAAAGTGAAACGCGGCGCGGTGAAAGCGGGGCGCGGACGGGTGCGGGACGAGTAGGGCGGCGGTGCCGATCCTTGCGCGTGGGAAGGCATGCGCTAGGTGACGTCCGTCGCTAGCGTCGTTCGCGCGAGCATTCCGAGCAGGACGTGCTCGAGGCTTCTAATGCGCCCGCAAAGCCGAGCGTGGATGCCGAGCCGGCATCCGCTTGCCCGCGACCACATCTGCGCATTTCTCCGAGTTCACGAGCGACACGTGTTCATCGGGAATGGCGGCTGCGCTGCGCCGCGAAAGTGGAGCGCAAAACTCGACCGGCTCGTTCGAACGAGCACAAGGACTACCGCGCCAGCGCCTGTCGCGCGCTGGACGGCATCCGCTCAGCAACGGGCGTCGTGGGAGCGGAGCGCATACCGCGCGACTCATTCGAACACGCAGAAAGATGAGCGGGTAAGCGCCTGTCGCGCGCTGGACGGCATCCGCTCAGCAGTGGGCGTCGTGGGAGCGGAGTGCATACCGCGCTGCGTAGCGAAAGTGCGAGCGCAAATCCGCGCGACTCATTCGAACACGCAGAAAGATGAGCGGGTAAGCGCCTGTCGCGCGCTGGACGGCATCCGCTCAGCAACGGGCGTCGTGGGAGCGGAGCGCATACCGCGCTGCGTAGCGAAAGTGCGAGCGCAAACCCGCGCGACTCATTCGAACACGCAGAAAGATGAGCGGGTAAGCGCCTGTCGCGCGCTGGACGGCATCCGCTCAACAACGGGCGTCGCGGGAGCGGAGCGCGGCCCGCGCTGCGCCGCGAAAGTGGAGCGCAAACCCGCGCGACTCATTCGAACACGCAGAAAGATGAGCGGGTAAGCGCCTGTCGCGCGCTGGACGGCATCCGCTCAACAATGGGCGTCGCGAAAGCCGAGCGCAAACCGCGCGACTCATGTGAATGGGTAGGAAGATGAGCAGGCAAGCGCCTGTCGCGCCCTAGACGCCAGCCGCTCAGCGACGAGCGCCGCGAAAGCCAAGCGTGGATGCCGACCCGGCATCCGCTCGACAATCCGGTGGCCAGCGCCGTGCCCGCGCATCCTTCATCACGAGCGACACGCGTTTATCGAGAGAAGCGCGGCCCGCACTCCGCCGCCAACGCAGAGCGCCATCCCGGCCGACGTAGTCCGACGAGTGCACACACTACCGCGCAAGCGACTTCCTCCCGCCAAACGGCATCCGCTTGACCACGCCCGTCGCCAGCGCCGTGCCCGCGAGCACGACCGCGCATCCTTCCATCATCACGAGCGAGACGTGCTCGTCCAGGAAAAGCGCGCCCCACAAGATGCCGAAAAGCGGAATGACGAACGTGACCGTCATCGCGCGCGCCGGGCCGGCCGACGCCACCAGCCCGAAGTAGAGGAAATACGCGATGCCCGTGCAGCACACGCCGAGCGCGATGACCGCCTCCCACGCATGCGCGGAGATCGGCGTCGCGGGCCACGTCATCGCGGCGAGCGGGGCAAGCGCGATGGTCGCGCCGATCATGCTGCCGGCCGCATTCGTGGTCGCGTCGACATCCATCAGGTACTTCTTCGCGAAGTTGCCCGCCACGCCGTAGAGCGCGGACGCCGCCAGCGCCGCCGCGGCCCCCAGCAGCCCGCGCACCGGCAGCGCCGACACGCCCGCGTCGTGCGCGCCCGGCGTCGCAATCTGGTTCCACACGAGCAGCAGCACGCCCGCGAAGCCGATCGCCATGCCGATGGTGCGCATCGTCGTCAGCCGGTCCTTCAACCACACGTACGCGACGAGCGCGCCCCAGAGCGGCGTCGTCGCGTTGATGACGGACGTCGCGCCCGCCGACAGCGTGAGTTCCGCGAATGCGAAAAGACAGAAGGGCGCGGCCGAATTGAGAATGCCGACGACGAAAAGCGGCACGGCGCGCTTGCGCATCGTCGAAAGCGTGTCGGCCCACGGGCGTCGCGCGAGCAGCATCGCGATCAGAAACAGCGCGCCGATGCCCACGCGCACGGCCATCAGCGGCGCGACACCGAACTCGACGACACCCACGCGGATGAAAAGAAACGACGCGCCCCACATGGCGGCCAGGACGACTAATTGAAACAAATTGACGATGGACATGACGTTGCGGACTTCTTCCTGCTGATAAAAGTCCGCGCATGTTACACCGCGCCGCGCGCCGGGAAGCGTTCGTCGAAAGAGAGCGCAAGAAGCAGGAACAAAGCAGGAACGCGCCCCGTCGCCGAACGGGGCGCGGGGGCGTGGTTAGTGCGGGGGAATCATCCACGTGAGCACGTTCTGTTGCAGCCAGACGAGCACGCCGAGAATGATGGTGAGCAGAATGGAATGCTTGAAAGTTCGCGCGAAGACGAGGCCTTCCTTGCCCTTCAGGTCGGTGGTCGCCACGCCCGTCGAGATGTTCTGCGGCGAGATCATCTTGCCCATCACGCCGCCGGACGAGTTCGTCCCCGCCATCAGCACCGGATTCAGATTGAGCTGGTGCGCCGCCACCACTTGCAGGTTGCCGAAAAGCGCATTGCCCGACGTGTCGCTGCCGGAGAGAAAGACCGCGACCCAGCCGAGAAACGCCGACACGAGCGGAAACAGCGGCCCGACCGACGCCACGCCCAGACCCAGCGTGTAGTTCATGCCCGAGTAGTTCATCAGATACGCGAGACCGACGATGGTCGCCACCGTCAGGATGGCGATGCGCGTCTGCACCCACGTATCGACGATCGCCGCGCCGAATTCACGCGCCGGCAGCTTGACGAGCGCGGCCGTGATGATGGCCGCCACCAGAATGGCCGTGCCCGTGGCGAGCGGCTGGAAGTCCCAGATCGCGCCGTACGGCTGGTTGTACAGCGTGATGTAGACGGCCTTGTCGAGCCCCGGCCAGGACACCTTCACGTCGCCGATCAGGAAGATCTTCGCGACCGTCCACACGATCACGACGATCGACACCACGATCCAAGGCAGCCAGCCTTGCCCGCCCGAGAGCGCGGCGCGCGTGGCGCCCGCGCGATCGACGTTGACCGCGAAGCGTTCGTCGGGCGCGGGCTTCCAGACGCGCAGGAACGCAATCGTCAGAATGAGCGAGATGAGCGACGACAGCACGTCCGTGAGCGCGTAGCTGATGTAGTTCGACGTGACGAACTGCGTCAGCGCGAACGCGCCGCCCGAGACGAGCAGCACCGGCCACACGCGCATCATGTTGCGAAAGCCGGCGTACACCGCGATCACGTAGAAGGGCAGGAAGAATGCGAAAAGCGGCAACTGGCGGCCGACCATCTTCGCAAGCGCGTCCGTCGGCAGGTGCGTGACCGCGCCGAGCACGGTGATCGGCACGCCGAGCGCGCCGAAGGCCACCGGCGCCGTGTTGAAAATGAGCGTGAAAGTGAGCGCTTCGAGCGTCGGAAAGCCGAGCAGGATCAAAAGCGAACTCGTGATCGCGATCGGCGTGCCGAACCCGGAGATGCCTTCGAGCAGCGCGCCGAACGAGAAGCCGATGACCACCAGCACGATTCGCCTGTCGTTCGGCAGGTTATCGACCATCCAGAGCCGAAACGCTTCGAAGCGCCCGGAGCGTTGCGCGACGTTGTAGAGCAGGATCGCCGCGAACACGATCCACATGACCGGCCACAGCGCGAAGACGGCGCCCGCCGCGACCGAATTCAGCGCGAGGCCAACCGGGAACTTCCAGCCCGCGACGGCGATGATGAGCGCGGCGATCAATCCCGCGAGCGATGCCTGCCACGCCGGGCGGCGCGCCCAGCCGAGCAGCACCAGCACGATGATGATCGGCAGCGCCGCCACGATGAACGACAGCGCCAGTGAATCGGCAATGGGTGTGAGTAGCTGATGGAACATCGAGTCTCCTTTTTTCTCTTGTTGGCGAAGCGGCGGCCGCAGCCGCCATGCGCGCGGAGTTCGATGTTTCAGTCGCGCACGCCGGCGACGTGCGCCGTCTTAAGCGCCGGCGTAACACGCCCACTAAGAATAGGTGACCGATGAGCCGCGTCAAGCGGTGAAAGCCCGCGTACGCGCCGTGGTTCGTCGGATTGGGTCAGCTGCGAATCAGCCTTCCACGGCTGCGGCTGCGGCCGTTGCTGCGCCGCTGTCGCGGTTCGCGGGCGGCGTCTGCCGGAACACCCAGACAGTCAGAAGCGCGATCGACGCAAGCATCCAAAGCAGAAAAAACACGAAGGCCATCATGTCCTGTTCCCCGAGAACGTGAAGTGGGCGACAGCGGCGCCGTCGCATCGCGGTAAATAGGGACGGTGAATAGCCAGAAACGTGCCAATTGTCTGTCCAATTCCGCCAAAGGCTTGTCAGAAAAGGAAAGAGAGAAGGCGCACCGAGCCGGCGACGCGGCGCATCGGGCGCGCGGCGTCGGAAAATGTTTCAGGTTCGTTACTGGGCACCGGACTTACGCCGGTGAACACGCCAATTTCGTAACGAAGATGAACACGCTCGCCCGACTCAGTGGCCGCGACCGCCTCCGTGGCCGAAGCCTCCATGTCCGCCGTAGCCGCCTTGCCACGTCCCGCCGCCGTGCCAGCCGCCACCGCCGTGCCATCCGCCGCCATGCCAGTCGCCGCCGTGGTGCCAGCCGCCGTGGTGCCAGCCGTATCCGTGGCCCCAGCAGCATCCGCCGCCCCAGTAGCCGAAGCCGACCGAGATCGCCGGATAGCCGTAGCCGTAATACGCCGGATACGGGTACGGGTAATACGGATAGCCATAGGACGGATAAGCGCCGTAGTAGCCGGCATAAGGGTAGACGGCGGAGTAGGGCACCTGTTCGGTCGAGTAGACGATGCCGGTCCCCGGCACCGCCGATGCGCCCGAGGCTCCGTTGGCCGGTAGCGCGAATTCACGCTGCGCATAGATGGCGCTGACCGTGGGGTAACCCGCGCCGGGGTAATCGGGATACGGGTAGTAACAGCCGCTAACCAGAAGTCCCACAGCGAGCGCGGCCATGCCGCTCTTTGCGTGGACGATGCGTGCGGACGTCATGATGCTGCTCCTTGAATTGCCTGCGGGACTCTTCGGGTTCAATGGTCTCGATAGAACCGATCCGGTCCGTTAAAGAGGAGCTTAGTCGATCGATGCATGGCGCGTGGCATGCGCCCGGTGAGGAACGATGGCTGGTATCGCTTCCTGTAACAGACTTGAAACACGTGCGGCCCCGACGATGTCGCGCCGCACGCTCGATGCGCTGCGGCCCTTACTTGCCGACCTGATTGCCGATGACCCCGCCGACGGCCGCGCCGCCCAGCGTCGAAAGCGCGCTGCCGCCGATCACGGCCCCGCCCGCTGCGCCGACGCCCGCGCCGATGGCGGTGTCGCGCTGACGCGTGGTCATGTTGTCGCAACCGGTCAATCCGGCGAAAGAAGCGATGAGCAGTGCTGCGGCGCCGATTTGTTTGATGTTTTTCATGTCGACTCTCCAGTGATGATGGAACGAATCGGCTGCGGCGTGACTTCCCGGACAAGACGACGGTCCGGCGCGCATGCCGCGTTTTTTCGCCGGTTCGTTCGATAGGTAGCAGGAAAGATGCCCGAATCGTCTGAATGAGCGTTCAGCCTTGTCGCAGAAGGCTTTGAGCGGAACGCAGCAAGCAAAACGGCCTGTCGCGCTCGCCGCGCGACAGGCCGTTTTTCCGGTGAGGTTTCAGTCCGTCAGAAACGGCGCATCACGTCGGCTGGTAGATTTCCGCGCCCTTCTTCACGAACTCGATCGCCTTCGTCTGCATGCCGTGGGTGAGCGCGTCGGTTTCGCTCACGCCCTGCTTCGCGGCGAAGTCGCGCACGTCCTGCGTGATCTTCATCGAGCAGAAGTGCGGGCCGCACATCGAGCAGAAGTGCGCGACCTTCGCGGAGTCCTTCGGCAGCGTTTCGTCGTGGAATTCGCGCGCCTTGTCCGGGTCGAGGCCGAGGTTGAACTGATCTTCCCAGCGGAATTCGAAGCGCGCCTTCGAGAGCGCGTTGTCCCGCACCTGCGCGCCGGGATGGCCCTTCGCCAGATCCGCCGCGTGCGCCGCGAGCTTGTACGTGATGATGCCTTCCTTCACGTCGTCCTTGTTCGGCAAGCCGAGGTGCTCCTTCGGCGTGACGTAGCAGAGCATCGCGGTGCCGAACCAGCCGATCATCGCGGCGCCGATGCCCGAGGTGATGTGGTCGTAGCCCGGCGCGATGTCGGTGGTGAGCGGCCCGAGCGTGTAGAAGGGCGCCTCGTCGCACCATTGCAGCTGCAGGTCCATGTTCTCCTTGATGAGCTGCATCGGCACGTGGCCCGGACCTTCGATCATCACCTGCACGTCGTGCTTCCACGCGATTTGCGTGAGTTCGCCGAGCGTCTTCAGCTCGCCCAACTGCGCTTCGTCGTTCGCGTCGTAGATGGAGCCGGGGCGCAGGCCGTCGCCGAGCGAGAACGAGACATCGTATTGCTTCATGATTTTGCAGATGTCTTCGAAATGCTCGTAGATGAAGCTCTCCTTATGATGCGCGAGGCACCACTTCGCCATGATCGAGCCGCCGCGCGACACGATACCGGTCATGCGGTTCGCCGTCAGCGGCACGTATTGCAGCCGCACGCCCGCGTGGATCGTGAAGTAGTCGACGCCTTGCTCCGCCTGCTCGATGAGCGTGTCGCGGAAGATTTCCCACGTGAGGTCTTCGGCTTTGCCGTTGACCTTTTCGAGCGCCTGATAGATGGGCACCGTGCCGATCGGCACCGGCGAATTGCGGATGATCCACTCGCGCGTCTCGTGGATGTGCTTGCCGGTGGACAGGTCCATCACCGTGTCGCCGCCCCAGCGGATCGCCCACGTCATCTTGTCGACTTCCTCGCCGATGGACGACGTGACCGCCGAATTGCCGATGTTCGCGTTGATCTTCACGAGGAAGTTGCGGCCGATGATCATCGGCTCGCTTTCCGGGTGATTGATGTTCGCGGGAATGATCGCGCGGCCGCGCGCCACTTCTTCGCGCACGAACTCAGGCGTGATTTCCTTGAGCGCGTCCTTGCCGAACGCCGCCGCGCCGAACGCCGCCGCGCCGAACGCCTGTCCGGGATGCTGGCGGCCCATCATCTGCGCGAGCTTTTCGCCGTTCGGGCCGCTCTTGCGCAGGCTTTCGAGATACTCGGCGCGACGCTGGTTTTCGCGGATGGCGATGTATTCCATCTCCGGCGTGACGATGCCCGCGCGTGCGTAGTGCATCTGCGTGACGTTCTTCCCGGCGACGGCGCGGCGCGGCTTGCGATGCAGGCCGGGAAAGCGCAGTTCGGCCGTTTTCGGATCGGCGGCGCGCTCGCGGCCGAATTCGCTCGACAGGCCCGCCAGTTCTTCCGTGTCGCCGCGCTTTTCGATCCAGCCGGCGCGCAGCGCGGGCAGTCCGGAGCGAATATCGATCTTCGCGTCCGGATCGGTGTACGGGCCGGAGGTGTCGTACACGTACACCGGCGGATTCTTCTCGCCGCCGAAGCCGTCCGGCGTGTCCGACTGCGTGATCTCGCGCATCGGCACGCGAATGTCGGGCGTCGAGCCGGTCACGTAGACCTTGCGCGAGTTCGGCAGCGGGGCGATGGCGGCGGCGTCGACGACGGCGTTTTCCGACAGAAACTTGGGATTGGCATTCATGTGCTGTCTCTCCTGTGGGACGTGTTGACATGCGAGCGTTGCAGCGCTCGGCTGACTCAGGAGCTAAACAGGGAGGAACGAGACGGAAAGGTACGGGTTCGGAAGAAGTAGTCTGATGCGGCGCGACTGTCGAAACCCGAACGCTTCCCTGCGCTGGCATTATCCAGATCAGGTTCAAAGGGTATTTCTCACCCGCGCCGCGCGAGGCGACTGCGCTCGATGAAACCGGCCGCAATCGCGATGCGCAACGCAGGACCCCCGCGTTAGCAGCCGCCACCATACACCGCAGCGTGGCGTGTTGGCAACCATCCGAAAATTCGTCCGGCGATTCGTCGATCGCGCGGGGCGCTTACTGCATAATGTCGCTCGCCCCGGCCTGCGTGTTTTCCCTGACCGCCCGGCAGCCGCAATCGACGCCCCGCGTCTTGTGCTGTTTCTCCTCTGCGTCCGCGTTCGCATTCCAACTGTTTCGCCATGTCGTCCTGTCTCGTTTGTCGCGCCGGAGCTTTCGCCCGTTCAATTGCCGTCTGTCGGATCGAAGACACGGCTCGGTCTTGCACGCTGGCCGGATAACGCATGTCCAAGCCGCCGCGCCTGCCGTTTTCGTTGCCCGATTGTTTTCCGTTTCGCGCGCCGCGTTCGCACAAGGGACAAGTCGCGCTCGCGCTGGCCGTCGTCTATCTCGTGTGGGGATCGACATATCTCGCCGTGCATCTGTCGCTCGCGTCGTTTCCGCCGCTTTTGCTTTCCGGCTTGCGCAATCTGTTCGCGGGCATCGGGCTCTTCGTGTTCGCGGCGCGCCGCAAGCCGGTCTGGCCGACGTTGGCCGAAGCGCGTAATGCCGCGCTCGTCGGCACGCTGCTCGTCGGCTTGTCCAGCGGGATGCTCGCCTACGGCATGCGGACCGTCGAGACCGGGACGGCCGCCGTGATGGTCGCCACCGTGCCGCTTTTCGCGACGATCATCGCCGCGCTCACGGGCCGGCGCATCGCGAAGGGCGAGTGGGTGGCGGTCGGGCTCGGGCTCGTCGGCATCGTGTTGCTGAACCACGGCGATTCGTCCTCCGGCTCGACCGCGGGCAGCATCGCGATTCTCTGCGGCGCGATCTTCTGGGCGGGCGGGGCGCACCTCGCGAGCCGCGTCAAGCTGCCGTCGGACCTCTTCATGTCGACGGCGCTTCAGATCGGCCTCGGCGGTTCCATTTCGACGACGGTCGCGTTGCTCTCGGGCGAGCGGCTGGCGGGCATCGGCTTCGTGCCGGGGCTGTCGTTTCTGTATCTGATGCTCGTCGGAACGATGGCCGCGTATGTCGCTTACGGCTTTCTGATCCGGCATACGAGCCCGATCATCGCGAGCAGCTGCATGTACGTGAATCCGGTGGTCGCGGTGTTACTCGGCGCGCTGTTGCTCGGCGAGGCGATCACGCGCTGGACCGTCATTGCGACGGTCGTCATTCTGCTGAGCGTGGGGCTTTCTTTCTGGTTCGATTATCGAAGGCGGGGGTTGGTGTGAGTGCCTTCCTTTCGCCGCGCTTGTAAGAAACACGCTCGCGCCGCGATTCGAGGCGCGCATGCCGCCTCGCTCTCGCGCCCCGAACGAATCCTCTAATGAAAGCCGCAGCCTTGCGCGATAAGGCTTGCTGGCGAAGTCGCGCCACTCGCGCACCGCAAAAGGGCACGGCTGTTGCTCCATGTGCGCCACCCGCGAGGCGCGTCATTCCGATGAAACCAAGACGCGTTCTTCGCGGCGAGGACGCGGCGTTGCGGGCCATCCGCCCGCCGTCCGCAGCCTTCACGACACCATCAACGATCACAAAAAGGAAGGTGGCACATGAAGCTCATCCGCACCGTCACGGCGCTCGCTGCCGTCGCTTCGCTCCTGTCCGCATGCGGCGGAAGTTCGGACGACGTCGGCAAGGAACTCGGCCTCACGCAAGCGCAGGTTCATTTCGTCCACGCGATTCCGAGCGGCCCGAACGTCGATTTCTACGATAACGGCAAGGTGCTGCAACCGAACATCGGCTACAAGGCGGTGACCAACTTCGCGAACATCGGCACGGGCCAGCACAACTTCGGCTACGCGGCCGTGAACACGACGACCCAGCTCGCGTCCGATTCGAGCATCAGCAACGCGGCGAAAGGCCACGAATACACGGTCATCGCGCTGCCGGACGCGGGCTTCCTGCCGTCGATCGCCGTGATCGACGATCCGTTCGACAAAGGTCTCCTGTCGACGAGCGCGCGCGTGCGCGGCTTCAACGCATCGGCGAACGCGCAGAATCTCGATCTGTATCTGGTCGCGCCGGGGACGAACATCGCGACGGTCAACGCGACGATGCCGAGCCTCGCCTTCAAGAGCGCGGTCCCGGCGAGCACGCAGGACTCGATCTATGTTTCGGGCGGCACGTATCAGTTGATCGCGACGCTTCCGGGTTCGAAGACGCCGGTGTACAAGTCGGCTTCGTTCAATCTCGGCAATAACGCGGACTGGCTCGTGACGACGCTGCCTTCGGGCAACGCGCTGTCGCAGGTCGTGCCGGACAAGATTCGGGTGCTGGTGGCGCAGGGCGGCAACACCCAGACGCCGGCGCTGGAGTTGCCGGATACGCAGTAAGCGCTTGCGCGTCAGGCCGTCACGAAAACCCGCCCGAGCGGTCTCGGGCGGGTTTTTTAACGCACAAAAAAAATCTCGCCGCGCAAGGCGGCGAGATGACAGGAACTACGCTACGTTGATAGAGCGCCTCAGCTTATTTATGTTCTTCCGCCGAGTTCGAAATAGCCTGGCCGCCCTTCGAAATGTCCTGACCTGCGCCCGAGATGGTATTGCAGCCTGCCAGCGCAGCGGTGCCCGCGATCAGCAGCAAAGCGATGATTCGAGTCATGTTCAATCCCCTTGAAGTAAATGTCTGGATTGGCCGCTGCTTATCGATGGGCCTCACCGGTGTGAATAATCTTAAAAAAGCGCCGGAGCGCGCGCTGTAAGCACACATGTGTTTTTTGTGTCGGCGGATTCCGTATTTCGCGTCGGCATCGTCCTACGCGGCGGCGCGTGCCGGCGGGCCGTCATCCACGTCCGCATCCGCATGCACGCGGTCGCGCGGCATCGACACCCGAATGCTGGTTCCATGCGGCGTCGCGCGCTCTATCTCGAAGCGCCCGCCGCGCGCCGACACGCGCTGCCGCATGCCGACCAGTCCGTGCGTCTGCGTGCGCTTCAAATCCTGCGGCCGGATGCCGATGCCGTCATCGTCGATCGAAAGCGCGACGTTCGCCGGGTCGAGCGTGAGCGCAATGCGAATGCGGCTCGCATGCGCGTACTTCGCGGCGTTTGTCAGCGTTTCCTGCGCCACGCGAAAGAGCGCGATTTCGATGGCTTCGCCGAGCTTCACTTCGTCGTCCGGCAGATCGGCTTCGACCGTCCAGCCGTTGCGCTGCGCGGCTTCGTCCACGAGCGAACGCAGCGCCGTGACGAGACCGAAGTTGGCGAGCACCGTCGGTCGCATGTCCTCGATAATCCGCCGCTTGAGCGCGATGCCCTGATCCAGATTGCCGATGGCGCGCGACAGTTTCTCGGCCATTGCCGGCTCCGATTCGCGCAGCTTGCCGCGCACCCACGCGACATCCATCTTGCTCGCGGTCAGGATCGAGCCGAGTTCGTCGTGCAGTTCGCGGGCGAGTTGCGTCTTTTCATCCTCGCTGACCGATTGCAAATGCCACGCGAGCGCTTCCAGTTGCCGCGTGCGTTCGAAGACGAGCCGATCCAGTTCCTCCTGCTGCGTGATGAGTTCGCGCTGAACGCGATCTTGCTTATCGAGCTGGATGCCGAGATTGCGGAACAGCAGCAGAAACAACACGATGTTCAGCGCGCAGAGCGCGGCCACGCACAGCGTCGAAATGCGCTGATCGGCGCGGCTCGCGTCGAGCGCGTGTTGCGCGCGCTGCTCTTCGTTCAGGCGCAAGAGCGAGAGCGCGGCGTCGAGCGTCATGTCCTTGTCGGCCGATGCATCCGAAGGCGCGGCCGATGGCGCCGCGCTGCGCTCGATGGCGTCGTTGGCCGCCGCGCGAATCTGCGCGAAGCTCGCGAGCGCGGTGTCGTCGCCGATGCGGCGATAGTAGGCATCGAGCGTGGCGAGCGCGCGGCGCACGTGCGCGGCGGTCGCTTCGAACTGGTTCTTGTAGGCGGCGTCCGGTTTCAGCGCGATTGCTTGTCCCTGCGCGGACAGCGTTGCGATGTCCGCGGCGAGCGCCGAAAGCTGCGCGGTCGCGCTCTTGGCGTCGAGCGCCGTTTCGTATTCGGCGGCAATGCGCATGCGGCCCGACTCCAGAATCACGAGCCCGCCGACGGTAATCACGATGGCCACCGTCATCGCGACGGCCCAGCTATACCGATGCATCCATTCATTGATGCGCGCGAAGCCGGCGCGCGTGCCGCGGCTCGCGGGCGGGGCGTCGTCTTGCGCGATGCCGGCAAGCGCGGCGTGGGGAAGGTGGCTCATGGCGTGGTTCTCGATGCGGCGACGAGGCAGATGGCGCGCTTTGCGCAGCCGATTTGAAAGCAAATGTCGGTGGATTCTCACAGCAAAAAAGGAGCCAGCCCGAATGCGCGCGGCAGAACGCGCGGCTAGCATGAGTGCGTCAACCATTCCTACGGGGAGCGATCATGCTGAGATGGGCTCTGTTTTTTGCGATCGTCGCTGTGATCGCCGGCTTGCTGGGCTTCACGGGCATCGCCGCGGGCGCCGCGACCATTGCCAAGTTCCTGTTCGTGCTGTTCCTGATTCTTTGCGTCGTGTTTCTGGTGCTGGGGTTCGTCATCACCAAGAAAGCGGTCGATTAGCGGCTTAGCTTGCTCCATGCCTTGCCATGCCGGGATGACGGTTCGCGCCATGCCCGGCTCCGACCTTGAACGACCTTAGAACAATCACGAGGAGGGTCCCATGCTTCACTACGCAGCCGTTTTCTTCGTCATCGCGATCATCGCGGCGGTGTTCGGCTTCACGGGCATCGCGGCCGGCGCCGCTGAAATCGCGAAGATCCTGTTTTATATTTTCCTCGTCGTGTTCGTCGTGACGCTGCTGCTCGGTGTCTTCAGGACGTGACGTTGCCGAATCGTCGTGCCCGCGCCCGCCCATCGGACGATAGAGCGGAGCGGGCACGCGCCATGCATCGCGGACGATGATCGAATAGCGGAACGCTATGAAGCACGGCGATTCGCTCGACGCATCCGTCCATCCCCCCAATTCACAGGAGCAAACACATGTCCGATTCATCTGCTGTATCGACCGCGCCGGGCCAGTCCAAGGACGCTTTCGTCCTCGATGTGGAAAAAATCCGGAACGACGCGCGGCAGCACATGGACGAAGGCCCGGTCACGTCGACCTACGCCGCCGACCGCGAAACCGTGCTGAAGCTGCTCAACGACGCGCTCGCGACCGAGTGGGTCTGCACGCTGCGCTACAAGCGCCACTACTTCATGGCGAAGGGCATTCACTCTGAGGCCGTTGCGAAGGAATTCGCCGAGCACGCGACCGAGGAGCAGGAACACGCCGACATGCTCGCGGAGCGCATCGTGCAGCTGGGCGGCTCGCCGGACTTCGCGCCGGACAGCCTCAAGTCGCGGTCGCATTCGGAGTACAAGGAAGGCGCCGATCTCATCGACATGATTCGCGAGAACCTGATCGCCGAGCGCATCGCGATCGACACGTACCGCGAGATCATTCGCTATCTCGGCGACAAGGATGTCACCACGCGCCGCATCTTCGAGGAGATTCTCGCCGTCGAGGAAGAGCACGCGGACGACATGGCCGACCTGCTGGAAGGCCGCAACGGGTAAGCGTAAGCCTTCGGCGCGGTGCGTGTTGCGCCGCGCATGGCTTTCACGCCTGCCTCGGTAGAATCACCGTTCTCATTACAGCAGCACGGACGGCGTGAATGATTCGAGTCTTGATAGCCGACGACCATGCGATCGTGCGCAGCGGGTTCAGGCAGTTCGTCGCGGACGAGCCGGACATGGAAGTGGCGGCGGAAGCATCGACGGGCGATGAAACCATCGCGCTCGTACGCGAAACGGCGTTCGACGTGGTGCTGCTCGACATCGCCATGCCGGACAAGAACGGCGTGGACACCTTGCGCGTCATCAAGCAGATTCGGCCGCAGCAGGGCGTGTTGATGCTGTCGGGCTTCCCGGAAAGCCAGTACGCGATCAACCTGCTGAAGGCGGGCGCGAACGGCTACCTGAACAAGGACGCCGCGCCGGACGAGATCGTGCGCGCCATTCGCACGGTGGCGCGCGGGCATCGTTACCTGTCCGAATTCATCGCGGATGCGCTCGCCGACAAGCTCGACAAGCCCGCCGCCGAGCGGCCGCACGAGTTGCTGTCGGAGCGCGAGTTCCAGATTTTCTGCAAGCTCGCGGGCGGCCGGATTCCGACGGAAATCGCGCAGGAACTGCATCTTTCGGTGAAGACGGTGAGCACGTACCGGGCGCGCGTGCTGGAGAAGATGCGGCTCTCGAACAACGCCGATCTGACGTACTACGCGATCAAGAACGGATTGATCGAATAGTGCTTGCGGAGGATGCCTGCCGTGGGCGACCACATCATCACCGACGATTCGAAAGGGCGGCATGAGCCGCGCGGCGGGCCGCTCGCGGTGCTGCTGATCGAAGATTCGCCGCTGATCCGGCGCAGCCTCACCGAAGCCATCGAGGCGCTCGGGCCGTGGCGCGTGACCGCTTTCGCCGATGCGCCCGACGAGGCCATCGCGCTCTTGTCGTCGCAGCGGTTCGACGCGGTCATCGTCGATCTGCAACTGAAGCGCGGCTCGGGCATTGACGTGCTCGCGTGGCTCAAGAACGCAGACCGGTCGGGAGTCGCCGAGGGCGCTTTCGTCGTCGTGCTGACCAACCACGCGTTGCCGGCGTATCGCGAGCGGTGTCTGCAATACGGCGCGCGGCATTTCTTCGACAAGTCGCTGGAGTTCGACCGCGTGCTCGATGCGTTGTGGGACTATGCGCGGGAGCGGGTTTGAGGCGGGTTTGGGCGTTCGCGCGAAGTTGCGGTTCGACTTTGAAGGCAGTCAGCGGGAACGCCGCTCGACTCGCGTAAGCGTACGCAGAACCGTCATCGCGGCTCGTCACTCCTCTCGCACCTGCCGCGAAACGAGCCGCCGCTCGCGCCCGCGCCAATGACTGAAACCTGCGAGCCCGGTCGCCGCGAGCCCGACGAGACATACGCCTGTCCATCCCATCGCATGCCACGCGAGCGACGCCAGCGCCGAGCCCGCCGCGCCGCCGATGAAGTACGCCACCATGTAGACCGTGTTCACGCGGCTGCGCGCCTCGGGCTTCAGCGCATAGATGCGCGACTGGTTCGATATCTGTGCGGCCTGCACGCCGATATCCAGCACGATCACGCCGACGACCAGCCCCGCGATGCTGCGCGCCGACAGCGCGAACACGACGAACGACAATGCGACGAGCCCGATCGACAGCGAGATCACCGCGCGCGGCCCGCGCTTGTCCGCCGATTTGCCGGCGAGCGGCGCGGCGAGCGCCCCGGCGGCCCCGACGATGCCGAAGAGCCCCGCCGCCTGCGGTCCCATGTGAAACGGCTCGCCCGCGAGCAAGAGCGTGAGCAGCGACCAGAACGCGCTGAAGCCGGCGAAGAGCGCGCCGCCCGTCAGCGCGGCTTCGCGCAGGCCGGGATTTTCGACGGTGAGATGCCACATCGAGACGAGCAGCTTGCCGTAGGAAAGCGTGGATGTCGGCCGGCTCTTCGGGAGCCGCATCAGCACGACGACGGCAAGCGCGATGGTCGCGACGACCGATGCGCCGAACACCGCGCGCCAGCCGAAGTACTGCGCGACGAAACCCGAGACCGTGCGCGCGAGCAGGATGCCGAGCAAAAGCCCGCTCATCACGGTGCCGACGGCGTGGCCGCGCTCGGCGGCCGGCGCGAGTTCGGCGGAGAACGGCACGGCTTGCTGCGCGATCGTCGCTACGACGCCGATCGCGAGACTCGCCGCGATCAGCACCGCGAGCGTCGGCGCGGCGCATGCGGCGACGAGCGAGACGCCCAGCGCGGCGAGCTGAAGCAGGATCAGCATGCGCCGGTCGAAGCGATCGCCGAGCGGCGCGAGCACGAGCATGCCGAGGGCATAGCCGAGCTGCGTGGCGGTCGGCACGGCGCCGATCAGATACGCGTTCTGCGGAAACGACGCGCGGAAGTCGCCGAGCAGCGGCTGGTTGAAATAGATATTGGCGACCGATACGCCCGCGATGGTCGCGAGTAGCCAGAGCGTGGCCCGCGAATAATGCGGATGAGGTTCGGGCGCGTGTGCGTGAGACGATGAGTGAGGCGGCTGATGCGAATGCGCGGACATGAGTTCGTTCCGTCGGACGGCGGGAAGCGGCGTTCGGCCAGCCGCCGATCATACTGGAGACGCGCGACGTTTGCTCAGCGCGCTCGTGGAACCTCGCGCCTCATTCGTCTTCGTCCGCGGCGGGTTTCGGCACGAGCTTCTCGGGGGCGAGCCACCGGAAACCGGTGAGCGTCGTCTCGCTGAACGTGCATTCGGCTGCGGCGGGGACGTCTGTCTTTTTGCTCGCAGGCGGCGTCGGCGGCGTCACGATGACGCCTCGCACGACCACGCGCGAACCATGATAAGCGGCGCCGGAGCCGGTGATCTTGAGCGGCGCGCTCGCCGCATCGGGATACGCCGCGCGCACCTTGTCCTTGCACGTTTCGACATTGCGGTAGTACGACGTGCAGCCCGCCATCAACATCAGCGGAAACGAGCAGGCGAGAAGCAGGCGAGAGCGAGTGTTCATCGAGTCAGTCGGTCGATGCCCGACGCGGCGCGCGCATCGGAGCGTGGGATGAGTGTGCGGCGAAGGCTTTATAACATGGCGCGAGCGGCGCGCCCGGCGCGAGTTTCGCGCGAAGCGAAGGCCGCTTGTTACGCGGACCGGCACGGTAGCACAATCGGCGAATGCGCTCGCGACGGAGGCTGCCGCCATGCGAAAGGACATCGAAGTAGGCGATTACGTGCTCGCGCTCGACACGTTGCCGACATCGCCGCCGGCCGACGGACAGTCGGATGCGTCCGCCGAAGGCTACGCGGTGCGCGTGCGCGTGGCGCGCCTCGACGGGCGACCGCTACACGGAACGACGCTTGTCACCGATTCCGGCGAGATGTCGGGAGATCACGGACCGTTTGCGACGGTCGCGGAGGCGATGGCGCATGGCGAGGCGTGGGGCCGGCATTACGTCTCGCGCATTCTTGAGCATGGCCTGTAGCGCGGGATTGCCGCCCGTTCGGAACGTGGGGGCTTCCGGTCGTCCGCCGTGCATCTAAGCATCGGGACACCCTCTTAGAGACCCGCCAACGGCGCGCGTCAGAAGCTCGCCACTCTTCCGAGCAAGGCGCTTTCAGAAGCGCCTTGACGCTGTTTGTCGCCAGCTTCGGCGTTTGCTAAAGAGCGAGCCGTCTTCTACTGCACAGGCTGAGCATCCGGAAACCGCCACGCGCCACTCAATATTTCCGCGCGAGGACGATACAGCCGCACCCAGTAGGTCCAGTCAGGCGGCGTCGGCAAACAATTCGGGATCACGCCGTCGCATCCGCCGAACTGCACCGTGACCGAGCCGTCGACGTTCTTCTTTGCGGTGACGTCGTTGACCGAGTACGCGTCGTACGCATTTTTCTCAAGACGGCCTTGCGCGTTGTACATGGTGATGGACCAGAAGGCATCGACAGGCACGTCCTTGACCGTCAAGCGGAAGACTTTGGTGCCGTCATTTCCGGGCGGCGTGACGGTGAGATACGTCGCGTCCCTGTCCGGATTACCGCCCCAGCCGGAAGCTGAAGCAATGAGGTGGCGCACCGGATCGACCTCGCCGCGCGAGCCGAACATCCTGTGCGTGTCGGGCAGCGTCGTTGCGAGCGCGAGCAGGGCGTCGCGAACCTTTTTCTGACTGACGGTATCCCACGCCGGAACTTCGAAGCGGCCCGGGCTTGCCTGCTCGGTGCGGATTGCGTCCTGCAATGCATGTGCTTTGGCGAGATCGTCCGGGCTGTTGGGATCGACGAACACGCGCACGCCGAGCAGCACATAGCGCGTACCGACGCGCTGACGGTCGAAGGTATAGCGGCCCGCGCCATAGTGGACGCCCGCGACATAGTGGTCTTCGTCGATGGCCATGAGGGACATGAAACGCTTTCCCGCGTCGGGCATCGTGACGGTCACCGGCCCGGCGTCGAGATCGAACACGGCGGCGGAGTAGAGCGTGTCGCGATTGGTGCGCACGACCACTTGTGAATCTGCGGAGGCGGGAACCCGGCGGTGATCGAACGCCCCGAGACCTTTTGCCCGCGAAACCGCCTGACGGAAATAGAGATCGCTCTCCGCGCGGTTGAAGTTGTCCGCCGTGACGGGCTTCGGCGTCTCCTCTGCGCGCCCGAGCGTGAGGAATGCGAAATAAAACGCTGCCGCGAAGATTCTTGATCTGGCGCTCACTTGAGTCTCCTTACCGCGTGAAATGCTGCTTATTTTGTTTTTTCGTGTTTGTGTGAAGAACACGATGCAGACCTGGTGCCGGGGACCGGACTCGAACCGGCAAGCCGTGAGGCGGCGGATTTTAAGTCCGCTATGTTTACCAATTTCATCACCCCGGCAGGGCGGACGCGATTCTACCATTGCGCCGGGTCGCGCCAAAACCGCGTCGACGCGCGATCCGCCGCGAACGCGCGCGTATTGAAAGCCATTCGACAACCTCGCACGCCTCACGCATAATCGCCGACGGACCGGCGCGCCGGAGAACGCGCGCAACGGCAGGCCGTCGATCACGCGCAAGGACACACGATGGGCAAAACCCGGCTCGAAGCGTTCAGCGATGGCGTCATCGCCATCATCATCACGATCATGGTGCTCGAACTCAAAGTGCCGCACGGTCACGACTTCGCCGCGCTCGCGCCGCTCGTGCCGGTGCTCGCGGCGTACGTGTTGAGCTTCGTCTATGTCGGCATCTACTGGAGCAATCACCATCACCTGCTGCACGCCATCGGGCGCGTGAACGGCTCGGCGTTGTGGGCGAACCTGCATCTGCTCTTCTGGCTGTCGCTCTTTCCGTTCACGACCAACTGGATGGGCGAGAGCCATCTGAGCGCCGTGCCGACCGCGTGCTACGGCTTCGTGCTGTTCATGACGGCCGTTGCCTGGTACATCCTGACGCGCGTGCTGATCGCCATGCATGGTGAAAACACGCGGCTCGAACGCGCCGTCGGCGCGGACCGCAAGGGCAAGGTGTCGGTGACGCTGTATCTGCTGGCGATTGCCGCGTCGTTCTGGCAGCCGTGGATCGCGGCGGTCATCTATGCGGTCGTGGCCGCCGGCTGGCTGGTGCCGGACCGGCGCATCGAGCGCATGCTGGCGAGCGAGGAGCATTGACTTGCCGACGACGCGCATCGGTCTCATCTCCGACACGCACAATCTCGTGCGCCCCGAGGCGCTCGATGCGCTGCGCGATTGCGCGCACATCATTCATGCGGGCGATATCTGCAAGCATGAGGTGCTCGACGCGCTCGCGTCGCTCGCGCCGCTGACCGTCGTTCGCGGCAACAACGACGTCGCCGGGAGCGTCGCGCATCTGCCGGAGCACGCGCGCATCGAAGTGGCCGGCGCGACGATCCACGTCGTGCACGATATCGCCGATGTTCCCGATAGGCTCGACGGCGTCGATGTCGTCGTGACGGGGCATTCGCACAAGCCGGTCGTCGCGCGGCGCGGCGGCGTGCTCTTCGTGAATCCGGGCAGCGCGGGGCCGCGCCGCTTCAAATTGCCGATCAGCGTCGGCCTGCTCGACATCGGCGAGGCGGGGATCGAGGCGCGCATCGTCACGCTCATCGCATGAAAAAGGCCGGCGTCCTCTCAGACGCCGGCCTTTCGCGCTTCTTGTTTCCAGCAGTCGCTTACGCGCGGACCGTGCCTTCCGGGAAGCCGTCGTCCATCTCGGCCGCCTCGCGATGGCCGCGCAGGATCGCATGCGCTTCGGAGTGCGTGGCGACCGCGGGCGGCGAGCCCTTCAGCGGCTTCTTCGCCGTTTCGTGCAGCGCGAGCACCGAGACGATGCCGATCACCGACGCGCCCATCAGATAGTACGCGGGCATCATCAGGTTGCCGGTCTTGCCGACGAGCCATGCCGTGACGAGCGGCGTCGTGCCGCCGAAGAGCGACACCGACACGTTGAAGCCGATGGCGAGCGCGCCGTAGCGAATCTTCGTCGGGAAGAGCGCGGGCAGCGACGACGGCATCACGCCCGTGAAGGTCGACAGCAGCGCGCCGAGGATCATCATGCCGGCGAAAATCGACGGCATCGTGCCCATGCGGATCAGCGAAAGCGAGGGAATCGACAGCACCAGCAGCCCGACGCAGCCCGCGAGCATCACCGGCTTGCGGCCGATCTTGTCGGACAGGCGTCCGGCCAGCAGCGTGAGCGGCATCATCAGCACCATCACCACGAGCACGATGAAGAGACCGTGCGTCTCGTTGAACTTGAGCGTGGCGGACAGATAGCTCGGCAGATACGAAAGCGCCATGTAGTCGGTCACGTTGAAGATCAGCACGAGACCCACGCATTGCAGCAGCGGCTTCCATTGCGCGAGCAGCGTTTCGCGGAACTGCCCCTTCGTCGTTTCGTGCGCGGCCGCTTCCATCTTGTCGGCTTCGCGCTGGAACGCGGGCGTTTCCTCGAGCTTCATGCGGATATAGAGACCGATCAGGCCGAGCGGCCCGGCGACGAGGAACGGAATGCGCCAGCCCCAGCTCAACAGCGCGTCTTGCGAGAGCGCGCCTGTCAGCACCGCGACGACACCCGCGCCCAGCACGTAGCCGACGAGCGTGCCGAATTCGAGAAAGCTCGCCATGAAGCCGCGCTTCTTGTCCGGCGAGAACTCGGCGATGAACGTCGCCGCGCCGCCGTACTCGCCGCCCGTGGAGAAGCCCTGCACGAGGCGCGCGACGAGCAGTAGCACCGGCGCCATCACGCCGATGCTTCCATAGCTCGGAATCAGGCCGATACAGAAGGTGCCGATGGCCATCATGATCATGGTCATCGCGAGCACGCGCTTGCGGCCGATGCGGTCGCCGAGCGGCCCGAACACCATGCCGCCGAGCGGGCGCACGAGAAACGCCGCAGCGAACGTGCCGAAGGTGGCGAGCAACTGCGCGGTCGGGCTGGACGAGGGGAAGAACACCTTGCCGAGCGTCACGGCGATATAGCTGTACACGCCGAAGTCGAACCATTCCATCGCATTGCCGATGGCCATGGCGCCGACCGCGCGCTTGAGCAGGGATTGATCGACGATGGTGATGTCGTCGAGGGAAAGTGAGTTAGCTTGATTCGATGTGTGGCGCTTGCGCCAAAGGCCGTCGTTCAGGGCGGTCATAGGTTGAAGACTCCGTGTCGAGTGCCGGGATGCTCGCGAAAAGCATCGGGCGCGCCGCCTAAGCAGCGCATGGGCCGGATAGTGCAGTTTCGTGACGGCGCCGCGAGCCGTTCCGACCGTCAGGACGAGAGCGAATGGCTCCGCCGAGCGTCGGACAGGGCGCCCGAAGCTGACGATCGAAGAAAAGCGGTGCCGGTGCCTCGCGGTGGAAGTCGCGAAATTGCACTCGGATTAAACAAACGAATTGGACGCGCGGACGGCAAGCCGGGAGGCAGCCGCGGGTGGAACCGCAACGTCGGCGAAAACTAAGGCTTGGAACGAAAAAGGCCGGCGTACTGCTTAACCGACAAGCCTCTTTGTATAAAAAACTGTCACTACCACGCGTTACCCGATAAACGGTATGCCGAGCAGGCCGCGCGTTAATGATGGTGAATTGCTGTTGATAACGAGCAAGATGATAACACGATGACAGACGATCTGCAAACCGGCTTGTAATTTGGGCAGTGCCCGACCCGCGCTATCCCTTACAGGGCTTAGGATTGCGCCGAGTTGTGTCCTATGCGTCGGATGTTCTAAACGGTACGTGCAAGCAATAAAAAACCGACCTCGAAGGGTCGGTTCCTGCGACGGTTGCGAGCCGGAAATTAGCTTTGCGGCGGCACGTATCCCGAGGCCGTATCGGCGCCTTCGCCGAAGAAATACTTCTCCGTCTGCTTCAGCAGATACTGGCGCGCGCGCGGGTCGGCCATGTTCAGGCGATTTTCGTTGATGAGCATCGTCTGCTGCTTGAGCCAGCCTTGCCACGCTTCCTTCGAGACCGTTTCGTAGATACGTTTGCCGAGTTCGCCCGGCAGCGGCGGGAAGTCCAGTCCCTCGGCTTCCTTGCCGAGCTTTGCGCATTGAACCATTCGGGCCATCTGTGTTTCTCCTTTATCGACCGGTGTCGGCTTGGCCTACCGGTTCCATGATTTGCAATCCGGGCACGCGCGGCGCGCGTCCGTAGTCAGTTCAAAGCTGTTTCATTAAGACGAGCGACTTGCGCTGCCAGTTGTAGAGACGGCGGCGGTCTTCCGGCAGATCGTCCACCGTCACCTTTACGAAGCCGCGCTTCAGGAACCAGTGTTCCGTGCGCGTCGTCAGCACGAAGATGCGCGTGAGGCCGCGCGCGCGGGCGCGCTGCTCGATGCGTTTCAAAAGCCGCTCGCCGTCGCCGGAACCTTGCGCTTCGGGCGCGACGGTGAGACACGCCATCTCGCCGATGCGCTCCTGCGTGTACGGATACAGCGCCGCGCAGCCGAAGAGCACGCCGTCGTGCTCGATGACCGAGAAGTGATCGATATCCCGCTCGATCTGATGACGCCCGCGCCGCACGAGCGTGCCGTCGGCTTCGAGCGGCTCGATCAGCGTGAGAATGCCGCCGACGTCGTCGGGCGTGGCTTCGCGCAGGCTTTCGAGGTTCTCGTACGAGATCATCGTGCCGACGCCGTCGTGCAGGAACAGTTCGAGGAGCACGCTGCCGTCGAGCGCGTACGGAATGATGTGCGCCCGTGCCACGCCGCCGCGACAGGCGCGAATGGCGTGTTTCAGATAGAACGCGGTGTCGCCCTGCAATTCGCCCGATTCGTGCAGGCGGTAAGCGTCGTCCAGCGACATTTCGCGCACCAGTGCGCCTTCCTGATCGACGAGGCCCGGAATCTCCGTCACGAAGATGATCTTGTCGGCGCGCAGCGCGATGGCGGCGGCGGACGCGACGTCTTCCATCGACAGATTGAAGGCTTCGCCCGTCGGCGAGAAGCCGAGCGAGGACAGCAGCACGATCTTGTTGCTCGCGAGCGACTGGCGCACCGAATCGCCGTCGATCTTGCGCACGACGCCCGTGTGCTGGAAATCGACGCCATCCAGAATGCCGACCGGCCGCGCCGTCACGAAGTTGCCGGACACGACGCTGATGTGCGCGTGCGCCATCGGCGTGTTCGGCAGACCCTGGCTGATGGCGGCCTCGATGTCGAGACGCACTTCGCCGGCGGCTTCCTTCGCGGATTCGAGCGCGCGGGCATCCGTTATGCGCAGTCCATGCGAGAACGACGATTCGACGCCGTGCAGGCTCAACTGTTCGTCCAGCTGCGGACGCGAGCCGTGGACGAGCAGGATCTGAATGCCCATCGCGTGCAGCAGGCCGACGTCCTGCACCAGCGCGTTCAGCCGTCCTTCCTGCACGAGTTCCCCGCCGAACGCGACGACGAACGTCTTGTTCCGGAACGCGTGAATATAGGGCGCCACGGAGCGCATCCAGTCGACGAACTGGCCGAGGGAAGTCGGCGCGTCGGCTTCGCTTGCGGGCGGCTGCGACGCGAGGGTGAGGTCGGTTTGGGAATTCATGCCGGGATTATAATGCGACGCTATGCCGAATGTTTCCAGACGCCCCGTTCAGCCGGGCCAGCCGCAGTCCGCCGATAAGACCCTCACCGCTCAGGAGCAGTTGAAGAAACTGCGCGAGAACCTGTTGCGCGATGCGCGGCCGAGCGAGGCGCCGGGCGAATCGGCCGGGCTCAGCAAGAAAGAGCTGGCGGCGCGGCGGTTCGCGGGGGCGCAGGACGAGTCGAAGCAGACGCAGCTATCGCGCGATGCCGGGGCGGGGCGCGCGCTGAAGTCGTCGGGCGACGCGGGTTCGAAAGGGCCAAACGCGGGCGCGCGCGGATCGGATGCTGACAAGACGCATCGCGTTGCTGGGTCGGCCGCGGAAAGCGCTGCACGGCCATCGGGGAAGTCTGATCGCGGGACGCGATCGCCCGTTGTCCGAAGCGCGGACGATGCTGCGAAGCGCTCCCAATCTGATCAACGCGGCGCAGTTGCACCGAAGCCGGATCGCGCAACGCAATCGCGAACTGGCCGAAGCGCGGAGGAGAGCGCAAATGCGGCACAGTCCAGCCAACGCGGCCTGGATGCGCCGAGGCCGAACTCCTCGACTCAATCGCGCGCTGCGTCAGGCGCGGAAAGCGCAGCGAACGCTGACCAATCAAATCGACGCGGCGCAGAAGCGGCCAAGCCGGGTCGCCTCACCACGTCGGCCGGTGTCCGAAGCGCGGACGATGCCGCGCAGCTTGATCAACCTGTGCAACGCGGCGCAGTTGCACCGAAGCCGGATCGCGCAACGCAATTGCGAGCCGGCCGCAGCGCGGAAGACGGCGCGAAGGCGGCACAGCCGAACGAACGCGGCGTAGGTGCGCCAAGGCCGGATCCCGCGACTCAATCGCGCGCTGGGGCACGCGCGGAAAGCGCCGTCAAGCTTGAAGAATCTAACCAACACGGTGCCGGCGCGCTGAAGTCCAATCGTGGGGCGCAACCCGTGGCTGTCTCCAACGCGGAACGCGTCGCGAACCCGGCACAATCGAACGAACGCGGCGCAGAGGCGGCGAAGCCGAGTCGCCAAACGCAATCGCCCGTTGTGCGCGGCCCGGGATCGGCACAATCGGATCAACGCGAAACGAGCGCGTCGAAGCCGCATCATGCGGACCAGTCGGACGTGGGCCGAAGCGCAAAAAACGGCACGAACGTCGAGCAGCCCCACCGGCGCGGTGCGAGCGCGGTGGAGCGGCATCGCGCGGAGCAATCGCCCGCTGTTCCCGGCGCGCAAAAGCCGGCACAATCGAATCAGCGTGAATCGGAGCGCCACAGCGACGGCCCCGCGCGCGCTCGGTCGCAAGAACGGGCGGCGGCATCGTCGGGCGGCGAAACGAACGCCGCGCCCCGAGCGGACGACGGCGCTTCCCACCGCGAAGCGCGCCGCGCGAACGCAGACGAGCACACGCACGCCGCCGCCGCGAAACGCGACGACCGCATCCCAACGCAGAACACAACGCCGGCCCATCGCAATCCGCGCAGCGCCGACACGCAGCCCGGCGCCGAAGCACGCCCCGACCGCAAGCGCGACAAACCCCGCACCGTCACGCCGAACCCGATTCCCCCGATCACATTCCCCGAGGCGCTGCCCGTCTCCGGCCGTCGCGAAGAGATCGCGCGTGCGATCGAGTCGAATCAGGTCGTGATCGTCAGCGGCGAGACTGGCTCCGGCAAGACCACGCAGCTGCCGAAAATCTGCCTCGCGCTCGGACGCGGCCTCGGCGCGGGCGGCGCCGGCTTGATCGGTCATACGCAGCCGCGCCGGATCGCGGCCTCGGCGACAGGGCGGCGAATCGCCGAAGAACTCGGCACGCCGTTCGGCGAAGTCGTCGGCTACAAGGTGCGCTTCACGGACAATCTCGCGCCCGGCGCGTCCGTCAAGCTGATGACCGACGGCATTCTGCTCGCCGAAACGCAGACCGATCCGCTGCTGAAGGCGTACGACACGATCATCATCGACGAGGCGCACGAGCGCAGCCTCAACATCGACTTTCTGCTCGGCTATTTAAAGGAAATCCTGCCGCAGCGCCCGGACCTGAAGCTGATCGTCACATCAGCGACCATCGACGCCGGCCGTTTTGCGCGCCATTTCGGCAGCGAGGACAAGCCCGCGCCGGTGATCGAAGTGAGCGGGCGGCTGTATCCGGTCGAAATCCGCTATCGCCCGATCGAAGAGGAAAGCGAGGCGATCAAGAACGCGCAGGGCACGCCGCAGAAACGAAGCGACCGCAAGACGGACCGCGATCTGATGGAAGGCATCGTCGATGCCGTCGACGAACTCTGCCGCGAAGGCCCCGGCGACGTGCTCGTGTTTCTGCCCGGCGAGCGCGAAATTCGCGACGCCGCCGAGGCGCTGCGCAAGCACCATCCGCCGCATACGGAGATTCTGCCGCTGTTCGCGCGCCTGTCGGCGCAGGAGCAGGAGCGCGTGTTCAGGCCGTCGAACGCGCGGCGCATCGTGCTGGCCACGAACGTCGCGGAGACATCGCTGACGGTGCCGGGCATCCGCTATGTCGTCGATACGGGCACCGCGCGCGTCAAACGCTATTCGTACCGCAACAAGGTCGAGCAGCTGCAGGTCGAGCCGGTGTCGCAGGCGGCGGCGAACCAGCGCGCGGGCCGCTGCGGGCGCGTGGCGGACGGCGTGTGCATCCGGCTTTACGACGAAGCCGACTTCCAGTCGCGTCCGCGCTTCACCGATCCGGAGATTCTGCGTTCGTCGCTCGCGTCGGTGATTCTGCGCATGAAGTCGCTGCATCTGACGGAAATCGAGACGTTCCCGTTCATCGAGCCGCCGCCGGGACGCGCGATCGCGGACGGCTATCAATTGCTGAACGAACTCGGCGCAGTCGATGACGACAACGCGTTGACGAGTCTCGGCCGGGAACTCGCGCGCCTGCCGCTCGATCCGCGCGTCGGCCGCATGATCCTCGCCGCGCGCGATCATCACGCGCTCACCGAAGTGCTCGTGATCGCGTCCGCGCTCTCGGTCCAGGACCCGCGCGACCGGCCGATCGAAGCGCAGGAGCAGGCCGACGAGAAGCATCGTCAGTTCGTCGACGAGCGTTCCGAATTCCTGCAATGGACGCGCATCTGGAAGTGGTTCGAGGAAGCCGTCGCGCACAAGAAGTCGAACAAGCAGCTCGCCGACGCGTGCCGCGCGAATTTCCTGTCGCATGTGCGGCTGCGCGAATGGCGCGACGTGCATTCGCAATTGCTGACCGTCGTGCGCGAGCATGGCTGGCGGTTGAACGAATCGGATGCGACCTTCGAGCAGGTGCATCTGTCGCTGCTGACGGGCTTGCTCGGCAACATCGGCGTGAAGGCTGACGACGAGCCGCATTATCTCGGCGCGCGCGGCATCAAGTTCCATTTGTGGCCGGGCTCGGCGCTGCTGAAAAAAGCGGGGCGCTGGGTGATGGCGGGCGAGCTCGTCGAGACGAGCCGGCTGTATGCGCGGACCATCGCCAAAATCGAACCGGAATGGCTCGAAACGGTCGGCGCGCATTTGCTGAAGAAATCGCTCTCGGACGCGCATTGGGAGAAGAAGGCAGCGCAAGTCGTCGCGTTCGAACGCGCGACGCTTTACGGCCTCACCGTGTACGCGCGGCGGCGCGTGAGCTTCGGCAAGCAGGACTCGAAATACGCGCGTGAGCTCTTCATTCGCGGCGCGCTCGTCGAAGGCGAGTTCGACACGCGTCTGCCGTTTTTCGCGCATAACCGCAAGCTGGTCGCGGATATCGAGCAACTGGAGCACAAGTCGCGCCGCCAGGACGTGCTCGTCGACGACGAACTGATCTACGCGTTCTACGATTCGCTCGTGCCCGAAGGCATTTGGACGGGCGCGGCGTTCGAGCGTTGGTATCGCGACGAACAAAAGAAAGAGGGCAGGCAGCAACTGCTTTTCCTGTCGCGCGACGACCTCATGCGCCATGAAGCCGCCGGCGTCACGACGGACCTGTTCCCGAAGCGCATGACGATGTCGGGCATCGAGATGACGCTGTCGTATCACTTCGAGCCGGGCGCGCCACGCGACGGCGTGACGCTCACGGTGCCGCTCTACGGGCTGAATCAGATCGACGCGCGCCGCGTCGAATGGCTCGTGCCGGGCATGATCAAGGAAAAGACGCAACTGCTCTTGAAGTCGCTGCCGCAGAAACTGCGCCGGCATGTGGTGCCGTTGCCGGAATACGCGGCCGCCTTCGCCGAGCGTCACGCGGGGCCAAAATTCGGCGCGGGCGCGCTGATCGACGCGCTCATCGCGGATATTCGCGAACAGACGCAAATCGCCGTAAAAAGCGCGGATTTCAAGCTGGAAACGCTGCCGGCGCATCTGTTCATGAACTTCAAGGTGATCGACGAGCACGGCCGGCAACTCGCGATGGGCCGCAATCTAGCGCAATTGCGCGGAGAACTCGGCGGACAGGCGCAGCAGCACTTTCAGAAGCTCACGGCGGAAGCGGCGAGCGTCGCGCTCGACGCGCTTTCGGGCGATGGAGGCGATTCGAACGTACCGGCCGCCCAGGCCGCGCCCGCCGAAAGCACCGCGCTCTACGAAAACCTGACGACGTGGAACTTCGGCAAACTGCCGGAGTTGCTCGAAATCCGCCGGCGCGGGCAGACGCTTTTCGGCTATCCGGCGCTGGTGGATCGCATCACGCACTGCGACGTTGAAGTGTTCGATTCGCCGGAAGAAGCGGCGCGCATTCATCGCGCGGGCTTGCGGCGGCTTTTCGCGCTGCAATTGCGCGAGCCGATCCGCTATCTGGAAAAGAACCTGCCGGGCCTGCGCGAAATGTCGGTGCAATTCATGGCGCTCGGCACCGCCGACGAGTTGCGCGACCAGATCGTCGAGACGGCGCTCGACCGCGCATGCCTGCAAGACCCGCTGCCCGACGACGACGCCAGCTTTCACGCCCGCCGCGACGCCGCGAAAGGGCGCCTCACGTTGCTGGCGAACGAAATCGCGCGCCTCGCGGGGACGATTCTCGCGGAATACGCCGCGCTCACTAAGAAGCTCGCGCAGGCGAAGCCCTTCGCCACCGCCTACGCCGACATGCAGGCACAGTTAAGCGGGCTGATCGGCAAACGCTTCGTGATCGACACGCCGTACGCGCAGCTCGCGCACTTCCCGCGCTATCTGAAAGGCATCGCGCTGCGCATCGACAAGCTGAAGGCCGATTCCGCCCGCGACGCGCGCCTGATGGCGGAATTGCTGCCGCTCGTGCAGCAGTACCAGCGGACCTTGTCGCAGCGCGGCGGCGTCGCGGATGCGCGGCTCGCGGAGTATCGGTGGCTGCTGGAAGAACTGCGCGTGTCTCTCTTCGCGCAGGAGTTGCGCACGCCGATGCCCATTTCCGTGAAACGCCTTCACAAGGTCTGGGAATCGATGCAGCGGTGACGCGTCCGCGTTCTCGCGCGAACGTGGCGGAAAGCCGCGCCAACAGGCGGCATTTCTTGCGCACGCGCACCGAATTGCGCAAAAAGAGCCGCGCCGTCAACGCGTTAGAGCATGCAAACGTTCTACAATGACGCCTGCTTTCCGACGTGTACATTCATGCGCTCCACATTATTCTCCGGCCGCCTCCGCGCGGCCGCCGCCAGCGCCGCGCGCTTCGCGGTTCCGGCGGTCGCAGCGTTTGCCGCGACCGCGGCATTCGCCAATAACGTCATCGTGCTCAATTCGGCGGAAGCCACGCTGAGCCTCATCGACGAAAACACGCATCAGGTCATCGGCACGGTGCCGACCGGCAAAGAGCCGCATCACCTGATGCCGACGCCCGACAATTCGTCGCTGATCGTCGCGAACTCGGTGTCGAACAACCTCATGTTCGTCGACCCGAAAACGGGCGCGGTGCAGCGCTGGGTGCAGGACATCGAGGATCCGTATCAGATCGGCTTCTCGCCGGACCGCAAGTGGTTCGTTTCCACCGGCCTGCGCCTCGACCGGCTCGATATCTACCATTACGACGGCAAAAATCTGAGCCTCGCCAAGCGCCTGCCGCTCGCGACCATGCCGAGCCACATCGCGTTCTCGAACGACAGTTCCACGGCGTTCATCTCGCTTCAGGTGTCGGGCGAGATCGCGGCCATCGACCTGCCGACGCAGACGGTCAAATGGAAGATGAAGGTCGGCAAGGTGCCGGCGGGCGTCTGGCTGACGCCCGGCGACAAGTTCCTGCTCGTCGGCATGACGGGCGCGGACTACGTGGCGGTCGTCGACTGGCGCAACCAGAAGGTCGTGAAGACCATCACGACCGGCAAAGGCGCACACAACTTCCGCTCGATGGTGGATGGCAAGCATGTGCTCGTGTCGAACCGGGTGGCGAACACCATCAGCATCATCGACGAAGACACGCTCACGAACGTCGGCGATATCACCGGCCTCTTGCCCGGACCGGACGACATGGAACTTTCCGCCGATAAAAAGTATCTCTGGGTGACGTTCCGCTTCGCGAAGCATGTCGGCGTGATCGACCTTGCAAACCGCAAGCTCATCCAGACCATCGCGGTGGGACGTTCGCCGCACGGCATCTTTTTCCTCGACCGCGCGCCGGTCACCGCGCCCAACGGCGCCTGACCGCGGCGGCGAACGGTGAGAAGGGCGCTCGCGGGCGCCCTGTACTACGATTGAGTCACGGGCCGCTGGGCGTCATTTCCCAGGGCCGGCCGACTTCCACGGAGCACCATGTTTCACGTCATTCTCTCGTCCCTCGACAGCTTCGTTTCTTCCGTTCAGACCACGTTGTACGTGGACGTCGTGCAGCCGCTGCTTTTCAAGATCGGCATGATGGACTACGACGAAGACACGTACGACGCGCTGTACTGGGTGATCGTCGGCGTGCTGGAAGTGATCGCGATGTACGCGATCCTGCGCCCGCTGGAAGCCTTGCGCCCTGCCGAGCAATGGCAGGACCGCAAGGGCGTGCGCGTGGACGTGCTCTATACGTGGATCGTGAAGCTCGGCATCCTCAATCTGTTTTTCTTCTTCACGTTCCAGCCTATTTTCGATTCCGTGCAAAGCTGGCTGCGCATCCAAGGCGTGCCGACGCTCGAAATCGACAATCTGTGGCCCGGCGTGACCACGCAGCCGCTCGTCACGTTCGCCATCTATCTGATTCTGCTGGATCTGGCCGGTTACTGGTATCACCGGCTGGAGCATCGGTTCGGCATCTGGTGGGAACTGCACGCGGTCCATCACAGCCAGCAGAAGATGTCCCTGTGGTCCGACGACCGCAACCATCTGCTCGACGACGTTCTGCAAGCGAGCTTCTTCGCCGCTGTCGCGCTCGTGATCGGCGTGGAGCCGTCGCAATTCGTCGTGCTCGTCGCGATCACGAACCTGATGCAGAGCGTGCAGCACGCGAACATCCGTTTGCATTTCGGCTGGCTCGGCGACCGGCTGATCGTGAGTCCTGCGTTCCATCGCCGTCATCACGCGATCGGCTATGGTCACGAAGGCACGGCGTACGGCTGCAACTTCGGCGTGCTGTTTTCGTTCTGGGACATCCTGTTCCGCTCGGCGTCGTTCGACCGCACCGTCGAGCCGACCGGCATCCGCGATCAGCTGGGCGCGCCGGGCACCGCGCCCGTCAATTACGGCGACGGCTTCTTCGAGCAACACTGGCTCGCGTTCAAGCGCATCGGCGCGCGTCTCGCGGCGCGGCGCGCGGCGGATTCCGGCAAGCGGCCGGCTGCCCTCTGAGCCTTTCATTCGCCTTCTTGTGGATGCCAGCGCGCCGAACCCGCGCTGGTTTATCCTGTCGCTTACTCTTCCTTCAACGAATCACGCATGAATGATCTGCTGCGTTCGTTCGTGCGCGCGCTGGCGAACGTCTTCCATCCGCGCATGCTCTGGCTCACGCTGATGCCGTTCGCGGTCGCCACCGCCGTCTGGGGCGCGATCCTGTGGTTCTTCTGGCAGACGCTCACCGGCGCGGCGAACGGCTGGCTCGACGGCTGGGCGCTGACCTCCGCGATGTACCGCCTTTTCGACGCCGTCGGCTTCTCGTCGCTGCACGCGGTCATTGCGCCGTTCCTCGTCGTTGTCGTGACGATTCCGCTGATCGTCGTGACGGTGCTTCTGCTAATCGCCACGCTTTCCATGCCGGGCGTCATCAAGCTGCTCACGCGGAGTCCGAAAGGCCACTATGCGGCGCTCGAAGCGCGGCGCGGTGGCTCGTGGTACGGAAGTCTCGGGCATTCTGTGGTGACGACCATCGTGTGCCTCGTTGCGCTCGTCGTCACCTTGCCGCTTTGGTTGATCCCGCCTTTCTTCGCGCTGATTCCGCCGCTCCTGTGGGGCTGGCTCACGTATCGCGTGATGACCTACGACGCGCTCGCCGTGCACGCGAGCCCCGACGAACGGCGCGCGATCGTGCGGGAATCGCGCTGGCCGCTGCTCGCCATCGGCATCGTGAGCGGATTGTTGAGCTCCGTTCCGACGCTGATCTGGGCGTGGTCGGTCTGGCTCCTGCCGCTGTTTCCGGTCGTGGCCGCGGTGACGATCTGGGCGTATGCGTTCATTCTCGTGTTTTCGGCGCTGTGGTTCGCGCACTACTGCCTGCACGCGCTCGCGCGGCTGCGGGCGAACGAGCCGCGTTATCCGGCCATCACGGCGCAGTCCTGAACGGCAGTCAACAGAAAGAAGAGGCACTCATGGGCATTGGCGTCATCATCATCGGCGACGAAATCCTGTCCGGGCGGCGCACGGACAAGCATCTGCCGAAAGTCATCGAACTGTTGGGCGCGCGTGGGCTGTCGCTCGACTGGGCGGAATACGTCGGCGACGATCCCGCGCGCATCACCGCGACGCTCGCGCGCACGTTCGCGTCGGGCGACATCGTGTTTTCGACGGGCGGCATCGGCGCGACGCCCGACGATCACACGCGGCAGTGCGCGGCCAAGGCGCTCGGCGTGCCGCTCGCGTTGCAGCCGGAAGCGGCGGAACTGATCCGCGCGCGCATTCGCGACATGGCGGGCGACCAGCCTGCGGATCTCGATTCGCCCGAGAACCTGCATCGGCTGAACATGGGCATGTTCCCGCAGGGCGCCGAGATCATTCCGAACAGCTACAACAAGATTCCGGGCTTCTCGGTCGGCGATCATCACTTCGTGCCGGGCTTTCCGGTCATGGCATGGCCGATGATCGAATGGGTGCTCGACACGAAATACGCGCATCTGCACCACGCGACGCCGTATGTCGAGCGTTCGCTGCTCGTCTTCGGGTTGCCGGAATCGCGCATCACGCCGCTGATGGTTGCCATCGAGCGCGATTTCGCCGGCGTGCGTGCCTTTAGCTTGCCGAGCGTCGGCGACGCGGCGCGCGGGGCGCTCTACGCGCGGCCGCACATCGATCTGGGCGTGAAGGGCGATCCCGAGCGCGCGAACGCCGCGTTCGAGGCGCTGCGCGAAGGCGTGGCGGCGCTGGGCGGCGAGGTCGTCGAAGTGCCGCCGGAGGAGGCGCGTTGATTCTGCTCGAAGTCATTGCGACGACGGTCGCGGACGCGCGCGCCGCCGAGCGGGGCGGGGCGAACCGCATCGAACTGATCACCGCGATGGGCGAGGGCGGGCTGACGCCGAGCATCGGGCTGATGGAAGCGGTCGTGGACGCGGTCGGCATTCCGGTGAACGTGATCGTGCGGCCGCATAGCCGCTCGTTCGTCTACGATGCCGACGATCTGGGCGTCATGCTGCGCGACATTCGCGCCATCGCAAAGACTCGTGCGAACGCGATCGTCGTGGGCATGCTGCGCGAGAACGGCGAGATCGATACCGATGCGCTCTCGCGCGTGATCGACGCCGCCGATGGCTTGCCCCTCACGTTCCACCGCGCGATCGACGAGGCGCGCGATTTAGCCGCCGCATTCGACACGCTGCTCGGCTTCGACGCCATCACGAACGTGCTGACGTCGGGCGGCCAACCGTCGGTGCTGCAAGCGGAAACGCAAATCAAATCGCTCGTCGAGCGCTCGCAAGGCACGCGTTGCACCGTGCTCGCAGGCGCGGGCCTGACCGTGGACGCGCTCGCGCCCTTCGTCGCTGCGACAGGCGTGCGGGCGGTGCATTTCGGCTCGGGCGTGCGGGTCGGCGGCAAGGGGCTCGCGCCCGTCGACGAAGCGGCGGTCGCCCGCGCGCGGGCATTGCTCGACGGCTAGCGCCCGACGCGCGGCCTCACGCCCCGATCCACGGCAATCCGCGGTAGCACCATCCCGAGACCGTCTTGCGGTGCCCCTGACCGTCCTTGTCGCCTTCGAAGCCTTCCAGCAGGTCGTAGGCTTTCGTGAACCCCTGATTCTGCGCGGCGACGGCGGCGAGCTTCGAGCGAGCGGCGCTGCGGCACAGAAACACGAGCGGCGTATCCGGAGTGGCGATTTGTCTTAATTGTTCGATAAACTCAGCGTTCGGCACCGAACCGGGATAGCGGATCCATTCGATGTGCGCGTACTGCTCGCCGTTGATCGCGGGCCGGCCCACCCAGTCGAGTTCCGCGCGGGTGCGCACGTCGACGAGGCGAGCGCGCGGTTCCAGTTGAAGGAATTCGAAGGCTTCGGCGGGGAGCAACGCGCCCGCGTAGGTGAGATTGTTCTCGGCGGCCCGGCTCGCGGCTTTGCCGTACAGTTGGTCGAGCGTACTCATGGCGAGGTGTCTCCGTTGGCTAAACGATTAATTCTAGCGTGCTGTGCAAGCGCGCAACTCGGGAACAATCCAGCACACTTTAGGTGCATTTCGCGAGTTAAGCACAGAAATAGTGCGATTGGATGACGGTGCTAGGATGGATGCACACATTTGGTGCTGAGTCGTTGGAACCAGCGAGGTAGGAAAAACGGACACCGCTCGCGCCTCGTTAAAAAACCTAAGCAGTTCAGCCATCTAGCCTGCGCATAACGCACATGGCATAGAAGCTGCTTTTCCCACCCTCGATTGAAACGGCAGTGCAGAATTGGTCGAGGCGGCGGAGCGATTCGCCGACTTTTGTTAATCAGGAGATAGGTAATGAGTAAATCCGTGGCCGACGTCATGCAACTCGTCAAGGACGAGGACGTCAAGTTTGTCGATTTTCGCTTCACCGACACGCGCGGCAAAGAACAACACGTTTCCGTGCCGGTATCGGCATTCGACGAAGACAAATTTGAAAGCGGCCACGCTTTCGACGGTTCGTCCATCGCCGGCTGGAAGGGTATCGAAGCGTCGGACATGCTGCTCGTGCCGGATGCCGACACCGCGTTCATCGACCCGTTCTACGAAGAATCCACGCTGGTTCTGACCTGCGACGTGGTGGAGCCTGCCGACGGCAAGGGCTACGAGCGCGACCCGCGGTCGCTCGCGAAGCGCGCCGAAGCGTATCTGAAGAGCTCGGGCCTCGGCGACACCGCGTTCTTCGGTCCGGAGCCGGAATTCTTCATTTTCGATTCGGTGCAGTGGAACACGGACCAGTCGGGCACGTTCGTGAAGATCGGCTCGGAAGAAGCGCCGTGGTCGTCGGCGAAGGAATTCGAAGGCGGCAACACCGGCCACCGTCCGGGCACGAAGGGCGGCTACTTCCCGGTAGCGCCTGTCGACACGTTCCAGGACATCCGCTCGGAAATGTGTCTGCTGCTCGAACAGATCGGCATTCCGGTCGAAGTGCACCACCACGAAGTGGCGGGCCAGGGCCAGAACGAAATCGGCACCAAGTTCTCGACGCTGGTTCAGCGCGCGGACTGGCTGCAGCAGATGAAGTACATCATCCACAACGTCGCGCACACGTACGGCAAGACGGCGACGTTCATGCCGAAGCCGATCGTCGGCGATAACGGCTCGGGCATGCACGTTCACCAGTCCATCTGGAAGGACGGCCAGAACCTGTTCGCGGGCAACGGCTATGCGGGCCTGTCGGAATTCGCGCTGTTCTACATCGGCGGCATCATCAAGCATGCGCGCGCGCTGAACGCGATCACGAACCCGGGTACGAACTCGTACAAGCGTCTCGTGCCGCACTTCGAAGCGCCCGTGAAGCTGGCTTACTCGGCTCGCAACCGCTCGGCGTCGATCCGCATTCCGCACGTGAGCAACCCGAAGGGCCGCCGTATCGAAACGCGCTTCCCGGATCCGCTCGCGAATCCGTACCTGTGCTTCTCCGCGCTGATGATGGCGGGTCTCGACGGCGTGCAGAACAAGATTCATCCGGGCGAAGCCGCGGACAAGAATCTGTACGACCTGCCGCCGGAAGAAGACGCGAAGATCCCGACCGTGTGCGCGGGCCTGGATCAGGCGCTCGACGCGCTGGACGGCGACCGCGAGTTCCTGACGCGCGGCGGCGTGTTCACGGATTCGATGCTCGACGCATACATCGAACTGAAGACGAACGAGCTGCAGCGTTATCGTCAGGCGGTGCATCCGATCGAGTTCGAGATGTATTACTCGCTGTAACGCATGAAGGCAGCGCGTTTTGTTGATTTCAATTCGATGAAGCGCGCTCGCCGCATGTCATGAAGAACGACGGAAAAGGGACGGCGCGCCGTCCCTTTTTTAATCGCTCGCGGTTGTCACGCAACGAGAAGAAGATCGGTAGCACGAACGACCTCAATCACTGCACGATGGTGCTCAAGAATCTGATCAAGGCGCGAAAGGGTCACGCCGATGCGCTCTCCGACGATACGCAACTCGCCGCGACCGGCTTGCTGCCCGGCCTCGAAGCGCTGCCGACTGTCGTGCTGGTGCTCGACAAGCGCAATCTCAGGATCGCGTACGCGAACCCGTCGGCGGAGTCGATGCTGGAGATGTCGCGCAAGCAACTGATGCAGACGCATTGGCCCGAACTCTTCGCGAACGCCGACGAACTGGCGACGACGATCGCTTCCATCGCGGAGAACCGCTTCAACGCCACGCGGCTCGACGCGGCGCTCGAACGCGCGGGGCGCGAGCCGGTTCATGTGCATGCGATCGTCGCGTATCTCGAAGCCGCGACCGATTACGTGCTGCTCGAACTCTTCGAGAACGAGCGCCATCTGCGCACGGATCGTGAAGAGCGCATCCACGATCTGACGGCGGTCAACAAGCAACTCATTCGCAATCTCGCGCACGAGATCAAGAATCCGCTCGGCGGCATTCGCGGCGCGGCGCAACTGCTCGAATTTGAACTCGGCGGGCGCGAACGCGACGAGTTGCGCGAATACACGCAAGTCATCATCAAGGAATCGGACCGTTTGCAGACGCTCGTCGATCGCTTGCTGGAGCCGCACCGGCATCCGCATATCGTCGGCGACGTCAACATTCACGAAGTCTGCGAGCGCGTGCGCGCGGTGATTCTCGCGGAGTTTCCGCGCGGCCTCACCATCGAGCGCGACTACGACGTGAGCGTGCCCGACCTGCGCGGCGACAAGGAGCAACTGATTCAGGCGCTGCTCAACATCGTGCGCAACGCGGCGGAGGCGCTCAAGGAGCGCATCTCGCAAGGCGACGCGAAGATCGAGCTGCGCACGCGCATCGCGCGCAAGGTCACCATCGGCAAGCGCCTGCACAAACTGGCACTGGACTTGCATATCACTGACAACGGTCCCGGCATTCCGGGCGATATCCGCGACCGCATCTTCTTTCCGCTCGTGTCGGGCAGGGAAGACGGAAGCGGCCTCGGCCTCACGCTCGCGCAGTCTTTTGTGCAGCAGCACGACGGACTGATCGAAGTGGAGAGCAAGCCGGGCTGCACCGAGTTCGCCATCTTGCTGCCATTCGGGAACTGACACCGGAACTGACACGGGACATCAACCTACATCGACATTCACCAGACTGCGGGCCGCGATTCTCGCGCGAAGCCACGAAGCCTGACCGTTTCGACGGGCATACACCGAACCACACGAAGACTTCTCGCCGAACGATATGAAGCCGATCTGGATAGTAGACGACGACCAATCCATCCGTTGGGTGCTCGAAAAAGCGCTCGCACGAGAGAACTTCACGACGCGCAGTTTCTCGGGCGTGCGCGACGCGCTTGCCGCGCTCGAAACCGAAAGCCCGCAAGTGCTGGTATCCGATATCCGCATGCCCGGCGGCTCCGGGCTCGAACTGCTGCAAACGGTGCGCGACAGGCTGCCGGGACTGCCCGTCATCATCATGACGGCGTTTTCCGATCTGGATAGCGCGGTCGCCGCGTTTCAGGGCGGCGCGTTCGAATATCTCGCCAAGCCCTTCGATATCGACAAGGCGGTGGAGTTGATCCGCCGCGCCGTCGACGAAAGCATGCGCGGCGAGGCCGCGTACGACGAGCGCGTGACCGAGACGCCCGAGATGTTGGGCCAGGCGCCCGCGATGCAGGACATGTTCCGCGCCATCGGCCGCCTGTCGCATTCGGCGGCGACCGTGCTCATCACCGGCGAATCAGGCACCGGAAAGGAGCTTGTCGCGCGCGCGTTGCACCGACATAGCCCGCGGGCCAACGGGCCGTTCATCGCGCTCAATACCGCCGCCATCCCGAAAGATCTGCTGGAGTCCGAACTATTCGGCCACGAACGCGGCGCGTTCACAGGCGCGCAGGCCATGCGGCAGGGCCGCTTCGAACAGGCCGAGAACGGCACGCTCTTTCTCGATGAAATCGGCGACATGCCGTTCGATCTGCAAACGCGGCTTTTGCGCGTGTTGTCCGACGGGCAGTTCTATCGGGTCGGCGGCCACAATCCGCTGCGCGCGAACGTGCGCGTGATAGCGGCGACGCACCAGAATCTGGAATCGCGCGTGCGACAGGGCTTGTTTCGCGAGGACTTGTACCATCGCCTGAACGTGATTCGCCTGCGTTTGCCGGCGCTGCGCGAACGCAGCGAGGACATTCCGCTGCTCACGCGGCACTTCCTGCAAAAGAGCGCGCGCGATCTGGGCGTCGAGCCGAAGCGCGTGTCCGACAGCGCGCTCGCTTATCTCGCGTCGCTGCCGTTTCCCGGCAACGTGCGCCAGCTGGAAAACCTGTGCAACTGGCTCACGGTGATGGCGCCCGCACAGGTCATCGAGCAGAAGGACTTGCCGCCCGATCTCACGCCGCGTCAGGACGTCACGCCGGAGAGCATCGCCGTATCGACCGATGGCGCGGTCGCGCCGAACGGCTCGGCCATGCCGGCCTCGGCGCCCGCATCGACGCCGCCAGCGGGCGTGCCGGCGAGCGTGTGGGAAAACGGCTTGCGCACGGAAGTCGCGCGGCTGTTGCGCGAAAATTCCGCCGATGTCATGGACGAACTCGCGCGCCGCTTCGAAGCCGCCGTGATTCGCGAGGCGCTCGACTTCACGCGCGGGCGCAAAGTCGAGGCGGCGGAGCGCTTAGGTATCGGCCGCAATACGATCACGCGCAAGATTCAGGAACTGCATCTCGACGCGTGACGGCACAGCGCGGATCAGCAGCCGACCGTCGCGACGACAGGCGCGTGGTCGGACGGCTGATCCCACTTGCGCGGCACCTTGTCGATCTCGCATGACGTGCACAACGCCGACAATTCCGACGACAGCAGAATGTGGTCGATGCGCAGGCCCGCGTTGCGCCGAAACGCCATCATGCGGTAGTCCCACCACGTAAAGAGCTTCTCGGGCTGTTCGAACTTGCGGAAGGCGTCGGTGAGTCCCAGGCCGACGAGCTGCATGAAATGCGCGCGTTCTTCCGGCGAAACGAGGTTCTGTCCTTCCCACGCTTTCGGGTCGTGCACGTCGCGGTCTTCCGGCGCGATGTTGTAATCGCCGAGCAGCGCGAGCTTCGGATACTGCATCATCTCTTCGCGCAGCCATTCGCGCAGCGCATCCAGCCAGCGCATCTTGTACGCGAATTTCTCGGAGCCGGGCGCCTGTCCGTTCGGGAAGTACGCCGACACTATCCGCACGCCGTTTACCGTCGCGGCGATCACGCGCTGCTGTAAGTCTTCGAAGCCGGGAATATTGCGCACCACGGTGGCGTCGTGCACCTCGATGCCGTCGCGCACCAGAATGCCTACGCCGTTATACGTCTTCTGTCCCGCGAACCAGCTTTTGTATCCGGCGGCTTCCAGTTCGGCGCGAGGGAATTTCTCGTCGGGCAGCTTCAGTTCCTGAAGGCATAACACGTCCACTTGCGAGAGTTGCAGCCAGTCGGTGACGTGCTGAAGACGGACCTTGAGAGAGTTGACGTTCCACGTTGCGATTTTCATGTGACGGCGATGGCCTGCGGCTTCTTGAGTGTCGATCGAAGCCGGAATGATAACGCCACGGCGTTCGCGCACTCTCACGCGCTCGTTTACGCGATTTTTACGCCGCCGCGCGAACTCTTGCCACGCCCTTTATCCCGGTCCTTCTACGCTTGCAAGCGTCCAATGCACAAGAGGAGAACCGAACCATGGACCTGCTTTACGTCGCCGGCATCGCCCTGTTCTGGGGGCTGTGCGCGGCGCTGACCCTGGGCTGTGAGCGTTTGCGCCGCCGTCTGCCGGGAGCCCGCGCATGACCGCATGGATGATCTGGCTCGCGGCCGCATCGACGCTGCTGCTTCTGGCCTACCTCGTGTACGCGCTCTTGCGCGCGGAGGATCTCGAATGAACGCGAACACGTTCACGCAGACGGCGCTGTTCATCGTCGTGCTGATTGCGCTCGCCATTCCGCTCGGGCGATACATCGCCGACGTGCTCGACGGCTCGTCGGCCGTCGTGCGCAAGACGAAGCGGTTCGAAGACGCGTTGTATCGCATAGCCGGCGTCGATGCCGATGCCGAAATGTCGTGGAAGCACTACGCGCTCGCGGTGCTGCTCTTCAACGCGCTCGGCGCGCTCGCGCTCTACGCGCTCTTGCGCCTGCAACACGTCTTGCCGGCCAATCCGCAAGGCATGGCCGCGATGACGCCGGACGCCGCGTTCAACACGGCGGTGAGCTTCGTGACCAATACGAACTGGCAGGACTACGGCGGCGAAAGCACGCTGGGCTACCTTGCGCAGATGCTCGGCCTCACGGTGCAGAACTTTCTCTCGGCGGCGACCGGCATCGCGGTCGTCGTCGCGCTGATTCGCGGCTTCAAGCGGCACAGCGCGCAGACCATCGGCAACTTCTGGGTCGATCTCACGCGCACGACGCTCTACGTGCTCGCGCCGCTCGCCGTGGTGTTCGCGCTCGTCTTCGTGAGCCAGGGCGTGATTCAGAACTTCAGGCCGTATCAGGACGTATCGACGCTGCAAGTCACGAGCTATCAGTCACCGGAGACCGACGCGCAAGGCAACGCCGTGAAAGATGCTCACGGCAACCCTGTCTTGCGCGACATGAAAGCCGACAAGCAATCGCTGCCGATGGGACCGGTCGCGTCGCAGGAAGCGATCAAGATGCTCGGCACGAACGGCGGCGGCTTCTTCAATGCGAACTCGGCGCATCCGTTCGAGAACCCGACGCCGCTCTCCAACTTCATGCAGATGATCGCGATGCTGCTGATTCCCGCGGCGCTCTGCGTCGTATTCGGCCGCATGATCGGTGACAAGCGGCAGGGCTACGCCGTGCTCGCGGCGATGACCATCGCGTTCGCGGCGGCGTGCGTCGGCGAGATAGCGGCGGAGCAGGCGGGCAATCCGCTCTTCGCGTCGCTTCACGTCGATACCCACGCGAGCGCGCTGCAAGCGGGCGGCAACATGGAGGGCAAGGAGACGCGCTTCGGCATTGCGCAGTCGGGCATCTTCACGGTGGCGACGACCGCCGCGTCCTGCGGCGCGGTCGACGCGATGCACGACTCGCTGACGCCACTGGGCGGCCTCATTCCGATGCTCTTGATCCAGCTCGGCGAAGTGATTTTCGGCGGCGTCGGCTCCGGCTTGTACGGCATGCTCGTCTTCGCGCTGCTCGCGGTGTTCGTCGCGGGGCTGATGATCGGCCGCACGCCCGAATACGCCGGGAAAAAGATCGAATCGTTCGAGATGAAGATGGTGTCCATCGCGATCCTGCTCACGCCGCTTCTGGTGCTCGCGGGAACATCGGTGGCCGTGCTGACGGCATCGGGCACGGCGGGCATCGCCAATCCTGGCGCGCACGGTTTCTCGGAAGTGCTGTACGCGTTCAGCTCGGCGGCGAACAACAACGGCAGCGCGTTCGCGGGCCTTTCCGTGAACACGCCGTTCTACAACGTGCTGCTCGGCATTGCGATGTGGCTCGGCCGCTTCGGCTCGATCGTGCCGGTGCTGGCGATCGCGGGATCGCTCGCCGCGAAGAAGCGCCTCGCCGTCACCGCCGGCACCTTGCCGACGCACGGACCGCTGTTCGTGGTGCTGCTGCTCGGCACGCTTCTGCTCGTCGGCGCGCTCACGTATGTGCCGGCGCTCGCGCTCGGGCCTGTCGTCGAGCATCTGACGATGATCGCCGCTCACTGATTTCGAGGAACAGATGACTCAACTGAATCAAGCGCCGCTGCATCGCCCGGAGAACCTCGGGCAAGCGCGCACGGCGGCGCGTTCGATGTTCGATCCGGCGCTTCTGAAACCCGCCATCGCCGATTCCTTCGCGAAGCTCGCGCCGCGCACGCAACTGCGCAATCCGGTGATGTTCTGCGTGTACGTCGGCAGCATTTTGACGACGGTGCTTTGGATCGCCGCGCTCGTGGGGCAGGCCGAAGCGCCCGCGGGCTTCATTCTCGCCATTGCGCTGTGGCTGTGGTTCACCGTGCTCTTCGCGAACTTCGCCGAGGCGCTCGCGGAAGGGCGCTCGAAGGCGCAGGCCGCGTCGTTGCGCAGCGCCAAGCACAACGTGATGGCGAAAAAGCTCAACGAGCCGCATCCGAAGTCGCCAATACGCATCGTCGCATCGAGCGATCTGCGCAAGGGCGATGTCGTGCTGATCGAAGCCGGGGACGCCGTGCCCGCCGATGGCGAGGTGATCGACGGCGTCGCATCCGTCGACGAATCCGCGATCACGGGCGAATCCGCGCCCGTCATCCGCGAGTCGAGCGGCGATTTCTCGTCGGTGACGGGCGGCACGCGCGTGCTGTCGGACTGGATCGTCGTGCGCGTGACGGCTGACCCCGGCGAGGCGTTTCTCGACCGCATGATCGCAATGGTCGAAGGCGCGAAGCGTCAAAAGACGCCGAACGAAGTCGCGCTCACCATTCTGCTCGTCGCGCTGACGCTCGTGCTGCTGTTCGCCACCGCGACCTTGCTGCCGTTCTCGATGTTTTCGGTGGACGCCGCGAAAGCCGGGCACGTGGTCACGATCACGGCGCTCGTCGCGCTGCTCGTCTGCCTGATTCCGACGACCATCGGCGGACTGTTGTCGGCCATCGGCGTCGCGGGCATGAGCCGCATGATGCAGGCGAACGTGATCGCGACCTCGGGACGCACGGTCGAAGCCGCGGGCGACGTCGACGTGCTGCTGCTCGACAAGACCGGCACGATCACGCTCGGCAACCGGCAGGCGTCGGCGTTCGCGCCTGCGCCCGGCGTGAGCGAGCGCGATCTCGCCGACGCCGCGCAACTCGCATCGCTCGCCGACGAAACGCCGGAAGGCCGCAGCATCGTCGTGCTGGCGAAGCAGCGCTTCGATATCCGCGAACGCGACGTGGCCACGCTCGGCGCAACGTTCATCGCGTTCAGCGCGCAGACGCGCATGAGCGGCGTCGATGTGCCGGATCGCGAGATTCGCAAGGGCGCGGCCGATGCGGTGAGAAAGTATGTCGAAGAACGCGGCGGGCGCTTTCCGCAGGAAGTGCAGCATGGCGTCGACGAGATCGCGCGGCGCGGCAGCACGCCGCTCGTCGTCGCCGAATACGTCGCGGGCAAGGCGCGCGCGCTCGGCGTGATCGAACTGAAGGACATCGTGAAGGGCGGCATCAGGGAGCGCTTTGCCGAGCTGCGCAAGATGGGCATCAAGACCGTGATGGTCACGGGCGACAACCGGCTGACGGCGGCGGCTATCGCGGCGGAAGCGGGCGTGGACGACTTTCTCGCCGAAGCGACGCCGGAAGCGAAGCTCTCGACCATCCGCGCGCATCAGGCCGAAGGGCGGCTCGTGGCGATGACCGGCGACGGCACCAACGACGCGCCCGCGCTCGCGCAAGCCGACGTCGCGGTGGCGATGAACACCGGCACGCAGGCCGCGAAGGAAGCGGGCAACATGGTCGATCTCGATTCGAACCCAACGAAGCTGATCGAGATCGTGGAGATCGGCAAGCAGATGCTGATGACGCGCGGATCGCTCACGACATTCTCCATCGCCAACGACGTCGCCAAGTACTTCGCGATCATTCCTGCCGCTTTCGCCACCACGTATCCGCAATTGCGCGTGCTCGACGTGATGCATCTCGCGTCGCCGTCGTCGGCGATTCTTTCGGCGGTCATCTTCAACGCGCTCATCATCGTGTTCCTGATTCCGCTCGCGCTGAAAGGCGTGAAGTATCGCGCGCTCGGGGCGGCTTCGTTGTTGCGGCGGAATCTGCTCGTGTATGGGCTCGGCGGCATCGTGCTGCCGTTTCCGGTCATCAAGCTGATCGACATGACGATCACCGCGCTCGGTTGGAACTAGGAGAACACTCATGAAGAATGCATTGCGTCCTGCCATCGTATTGTTCGTTGCACTGACGATCATCACGGGCATGCTGTATCCGCTCATCGTGACGGCGGTATCGAAGACGGCGTTCAGGCATCAGGCGAACGGCAGTCTGATCGAGCTAGACGGGAAGATCGTCGGTTCGGAACTGATCGGCCAGCAGTTCGACGCGCCGCGCTATTTCTGGGGCCGCTTGTCCGCCACGACGCCGAATCCGTACAACGCCGGCAGCTCCGGCGGATCGAATCTCGGCCCGACGAACCCCGCGCTCGCCGATGCCGTGAAGGCGCGCATCGCCGCGCTGCACGCCGCCGATCCTTCGAACGACGCCGCCGTGCCCGTCGATCTCGTGACCTCATCGGGCAGTGGGCTCGATCCCGACATCAGCCCGGCGGCGGCCGCGTATCAGATCGCACGCGTGGCGCGGGCGCGCGGGCTGTCCGTCGCGCGAGTCAATGCGCTCGTCGTCGAGGCGACGTCCACGCGCACGTTCGGCGTGATCGGGGAACCTACGGTGAATGTGCTTAAATTGAATCTCGCGCTGGACCGGGCGAGCGTTCGCTGAGCGCCGCCACTCCCTAAGCGCCACATGACGAGAACCCGCTCAGGAGCCCATGCGCCCGACCCCCGATGAACTCCTCGACAAGCTCCAACGCGAGGAAGCGAAGCGCCAGCGCGGCCGGCTGAAGGTGTTTTTCGGCGCGTCGGCGGGCGTCGGCAAGACCTTCGCGATGCTGCAAGCCGCGCGACGCCGCCGCGACGAAGGTGTCGATGTCGTGATCGGCGTCGTCGAAACGCATGGCCGCAAGGAGACGCTCGCGCTGTGCGCGGGGCTGGAAACGCTGCCGCCCGCGCACATCGACTATCGCGGCCGCACGCTCGCGGAATTCGATCTCGACGGCGCGCTCGCGCGCAAGCCGCAACTCATCGTCGTCGATGAACTCGCGCATTCGAACGTGCAGGGTTCGCGGCACTTGAAGCGCTGGCAGGACGTGCACGAACTGCTCGACGCGGGCATCGACGTGTACACGACCGTCAACGTGCAGCATCTGGAAAGCCTCAACGATATCGTCGGGCGCATCACCGGCATTCGCGTGTGGGAGACGGTGCCCGACCGCGTGTTCGATCTCGCCGATGAAGTCACGCTCGTCGATCTGCCGCCCGAGGACCTGCTCGATCGTCTGCGCGAAGGCAAGGTGTATCTGCCGCAGCAGGCCGAGCAGGCGGTGCGCAACTTCTTTCGCAAGGGCAATCTGATCGCGCTGCGCGAACTCGCGTTGCGCCGCACCGCCGACCGCGTCGATGCGCAGATGCGCGAGTACCGCGCCGATCAGTCGATCGAGCGCATCTGGCGAGCGCGCGAGCGGCTGATCGCGTGCGTCGGGCCGGGACCGGAAGGCGCGGCGCTCGTGCGCGCGGCGGCGCGGCTCGCGGCCGCGCTGAAGGCGGACTGGCTCGCGGTCTATGTCGAAACGCCGAAGCTTCAGCGCCTTTCCGACGATGAGCGCCGCCGCACGCTCGACGCGCTCAAGCTCGCCTCGGAACTCGGCGCGGAAACGGTGACGCTCGATGGCGCGGACGCCGCCGCGACGCTCATCGACTATGCGCGCATGCGCAACGTGTCGAAGCTCGTCGCGGGCGCGCCGGCCGCGCGAAGCTGGCGGCGGATCGTGCGCACGCCGGTCGCGGAGCGCATCGTCCGGCATGCGGCGGATATCGATGTCACGCTCGTCTCTGCCGCCCCGCGCGACGAATCGCAAACGCGGCGGGTGTCGATAGCCGGCGCGTGGCGCGACGCCGGGCATTCGCCGCCGCGCGCCTACTTCTACGCGCTCGCCATCGGCGCGGCGATCACGCTGGTCGCACATGGGCTGGCCGCGCGGCATATCGCGCTTACGAATCTCGTGATGCTGTATCTGCTCGGCGTGATCTTCGCCGCCGCGCGGCTCGGGCGCGGGCCGGGCGTGATGCTGTCGTTCGTGTCGGTCGCGGCGTTCGACTTCTTCTTCGTGCCGCCCGCGCTGTCGTTTTCCGTCACCGACACGCAATACGTGCTCACCTTCGTCGTGATGCTGCTGACCTCGCTCACGATCAGCCATCTCACGTCGAGCCTGCGCCGCGAGGCGCGCATCGCGTCGCAGCGGGAACGGCGCACCAGCGCCATGTACGCGATGACCAAAGAACTCGCCGCTGCGCTGATGACCGGGCAGATTATCGAGATCGGCACGCGGCACGTGGCCGAAGTCTTCCACGGGAAAGTCGCGATGCTTTTGCCCGATGCGAGCGAACGCGTGCGCCAGAAAGTGGACGAGCCGAACGCGGATGCGATGCTCGACGCCGCGCGCATCGACCTCGATATCGCGCAGTGGGTCTACGAGCAGCAGAAGCCCGCGGGCCGCGGCACCGACACGCTGCCCGCCACCGATGCGCTCTACTTGCCGCTGCGCGCGCCGATGCGCACGCGCGGCGTGCTCGCGATCGTCGTCGAGCGGGAAGCGGAGCTGGCGGTGCCCGAGCAGCGGCGCATGATCGAGACGTTCGCGGCGCAGATCGCGCTGGCGCTCGAACGCGTGCATTACGTGGATATCGCGCAGGACGCGCTCGTCAACATGGAATCCGAACGGCTGCGCAATTCCCTGCTCTCGGCGATCTCGCATGACCTGCGCACGCCGTTGACGTCGATTGTCGGTTTCGCGTCGGTGCTGGAGGATGAGGCGCGCGCGATCGGCGGTCTTTCGGGCGAGTCGCAAGAACTGGTGCACGCGATCCACGAGGAGGCGCTGCGCATGAGTGGGCTCGTGACGAACCTGCTCGACATGGCGCGCTTGCAGGCGGGCGCGATCCGGCTGAACCGTCAATGGTCGATGCTCGAAGAAACCGTCGGCGCCGCGCTCGCATCGATGAGGCGCACGCTTGCGGGCCGACCCGTGCAGGTTCGGGTGCCGTCGAATCTGCCGATGCTGCGGCTCGACGCGGTGTTGATGGAGCGGCTATTCGCGAACCTGCTGGAGAACGCGGCGAAATATACGCCAGCCCATACGCCGATCTGCATTGCGGCGGAAGAAGAGACATCGGGCGATGCGCGTGCCGTGCGCGTCGTGATCGACGATGAAGGGCCGGGCGTGCCGGCCGGCATGGAGACGCGCCTCTTCGAGAAGTTCACGCGCGGCGAGAAGGAATCGGCGCAACCGGGCATCGGGCTCGGGCTCGCCATTTGCCGCGCGATCGTGGAGGCGCACGGCGGGCGCATCGGCGTGGAGAATCGCGTCGACAGCGAAGGACGCGTGTGCGGCGCGCGCTTCTGGTTCACGTTGCCGGCGGACGAAGCGCCGCCTGATATCGAGCAGGGCGAGGGTATCTAACGCGTGCATGCGCGATCGCACGGTAAGGAAGGCGGCGCGGCGTTAGATTCGTCGCATGAAATCATCCAATCGCCGACGCTTTCTTATCGATGCCGGGCTCGCACTCGGCGCGTACAGTCTCCATGCGTATCCGCGCGCCGCGTCCGCAGCGATTCCTTCGAATGCCAATGTCATCACCCCGTTTGCGTTCGGCGCAAAAGGAGATGGCCGCGCCGACGACTCCGCCGCCCTGAATGCCGCCTACGCGCACGCGCGACAGCAGCGCGTATCCGCCATATCGCTGTGCGGCGCGACGTATCGCGTGACGCGCGGCGTCTATGCACGCGGCGTCTCCACGCACGGCGAGGGCGCCACGCTCATCGCGACGCTGGACGGCGCGCGCGGCGGCGCGGCATTCGAATGGGGCGGCAGCGGCAATTTCGTGCGCGACATGACGTTCGATCTGTCGAACAGCAGCAAGACCGACATGCACGGCGTACTCAACGCCGTCGATGACGCGCGCAACCAGCGTTTCGAGAACAACTGCATCATCGGACGGACGACCGGCGCGACGCCCCGGCAGTCGAACATTTTCGGTGCGTGGTTCATGGGAACGGGACTCGCCGGGCTCTTCGTGTCGAATAACCAATTCGAGTCGGTTTCATACGGAGTCCAGATCAATAATCAGCGCGGCACGGCGGGCGATGTACGCAGCGCGCCGCTCGGACGTCCGTCGGCGCATATTCATATCGTCGGCAACGTGTGCATCGACGCGAGCATCGGCGTGAACACGCCGCATATCGCTTGCTCGAACGTGGTCGTGCAGGGCAACACGATCACTGCGCGCAGGCTCGCCATGGACTTGCCGCTCAACATCGCGCATGTGACGGATATCGCGGTCGTCGGCAATACGGTGGCCTCGAATGCGCCGAGCGCGAACGGCACCTTGCATGTGGAAGATGCGACCGGCGCGATCACCATCGACGGCAATGTCGTGACCGTGCTCGCGCGCAACAACGGCATTCAGGTCGGCACGCGGGCGAGCGTCAGCGGCGACGCGCCGGAAAGACGCAAGGTGGTCATCAGCGCGAACCACATCGAGGGCAGCGGCGCATCGTCGGGCAGCGCCGGCATCCTGATCCCGGATGCCGAAACCGTCGATAGCGTCATCGCGAACAACGCGATCCACCGCTTCGCCGAGGGCATCACGGTGGTGTCGCGCTGCCTCGTGCAGGGCAATGTGATCGCCGCATGCGGCGTGCCGCTACGCGTTTCGCGCGACAGCTTGCAGGCAGGGAACCTGATCGGCTGACGCGAGCGACTCGGCGGACTTCGACGCGCCTTCGGGCGGTTTCAGCCGCGGCGCATGCCGCAGACGCGGCAGATACGCCAGCAGAATGACATAGATGGTCGGCGCGCCGGCGATCGGCTGCGCGAAAAGCGCGGTAATCAGCAGTGGGGCGCAGGCGCCGATCTTCGACCAGTTCGCTTTCGTCCCCGGCCGCCAGGCGGACAGCATGACGACCTGGCACGCGAAGCCGAACAGGCCGATCATGCCGATCTGCGCCAGCAGCGAGATGCCGTCGTTGCGCTCCTTGCCGCTGAAGAGACCGACGCCGAGCGGGCGCATTGCGAAGTTCGCGATGCCGCGGTCGATGGAACGCGAGCGGTCACTGATGGATTCGCCATGCGTGCGCGCCTTGTCCTTCAGGCCGATGTACGGCGTATAGAGCGCGATAGGCCACGCCGTCAACACGATCGCACAAGTCACGAGCAGGCGCGGGATGAACAGCCGCCGCGATCGTCCGGAGAGCAGGAACACGAGCCCGAGCGACAAGGCGAGCAGCGCGACGCCGAGCGTCGAGAACGCGCAGAGAATGCCGCCGACCATGCACGCGAGCAGAAACTTCGAGCGGCGCGTGAGCGCCTCGTAGATGAGGCAGAAGCACGCGACGGCCTGATAAATGCCGGCCTCGCGAAAGAACGCGCAATAGCGGTCGAACTTCACGGTCCCCGACGCGAAGTCGCTGTAAAGCATGGAGAACGGGAAGTAGATCGCGCCCGTCGCGGCGCGCGGGTCTTCGGTGTAGTCGGCATAGCCTTTGACGGGCAGGCTGAAGAGATACAGGCTGTCCTTGCTTCCGAGCCATAGGGTCAGCAGTTCCGTGACGAGGCTCGACAGTCCGAGCAGCGCGACGGCCGTGCACAGCTGGCGGAAGAACAGTCGGTTCGCGTTGACGTCCAGCAGCAGCGCGCTGTATGACAAGCCGACCACGCCGGTCGTCACGAGTTCATACAGTGTCCACTCGAGTTGCGAGCGTCCGTTCACGATGGAAATCGGCGCGACATAGATCCAGTACATGGCCATCATCACGAGCAGGCATGCGGTCTCCGCGCGCAGACGCGGCGTCGTGTAGCGAATCTGGCGATGCGTATGAAACAGATACAGGCAGGTCAAGAGCGGCGCGACCAGCACGCCGATCGCCGTATAACGCTCGCCGAGCGCGGAGGGCCGCATCACGAACAGGTTCAGCACCAGTCCGAGGCTCAGCAAGCGCCGGACCGAGAGAAGGTTGGAGAAGGGAAGCATCGTTGGGTCTCTGCATGGTTTGTCAGTCGTTCTTTTTCTATGCGACGCCGGGAAATGCAGCGGACGAATGCCATCTTCGAGGCGCGGCGCGCGTCCGTGTCCGTTGCGGTCGCGCTACGGATCGTGCAGGCCCCAGCGCACGCGCACTCGGGCTGCGCAACGCGAGACGCAAACGATTGATGTGTCGGAGTCCTGCGAATACCGGCTCATGCGAGGCATGAGCACGTGAGCGAGGCGCAACGAAGCGACGCCGGTCACGTTCATGTTTGACGGCAGGCTATGGACAGCGGTACGAGAGGAACCCGGTTGCACGCGCGATGCAGCGGTGCAAGCGGGACGGGACGCGAAGACGGCCTCAACCGTCCGCGGGGATGACTACAGGTAAAGCCCCGATGCGCCCAGCACGTAGTGCACGGGAATGGTTCGGCCGTTCCAGTGGAACGCATAGCAGCGTGCGTCGCCGCGCAGTTGCGCCCGGAGCACATCGAGCGCGCCGGCTTCCGATGTGGCCGCGATCACGACCTTGCCTTGCGCGCCGCGGGGAGGCTTCGGACCGCGAGACTCGGCGTCGACGTCGACTTCGAAGATGGCGAGGTCGTAGTAGTTGCTGGCCGGGCAATGCCCCGAAGGCAACGATGCGTGGCGCCGCAAACCACCCTCCGCAGCAAGCGCGAGCGCCAGCACTTCGGCGCTCGGTAACGCGACGCGCGGGTGAGCCTGCGCAGTGTGCCCGGGCCTGCGGCGAAGCACGAAGCCGGTGACACCCGACAGCATTCGAAACAGGTTGCGGTCCTTTCGGCAGGCAAGATTTGCGGTTAGCACCTTGGGTCTCCGTATCTTTTGCTTGAGTTGCAACCGATTGTAAGCTCGCGCTTAAATGCTCGCCGCCAAACGTGCCGACGCATCCGCCACGGCGGATCGGCAAACGTTTCTTCCCAATTCCTGATCAATTCGATAAGCATCGAGGCGGCCCGTGCGGGCTTTTATGTCCCCGCTACAATCGTCCGAACCGCTTACGCCCGAGGGCTTCATATGGATCTCATCATTCGCCGTGCATCGCTCGTGCGCTCGACGGGGCTCGTCGATATCGGCATGGAAGCAGGCCGTATCGCTGCGATCGAGCCGCATCTGAATGCGAGCGCGCGTGAGGAAATCGACGCGGACGGTTCGCTCGTCACCGCGCCGTTCGTCGACGCCCACTTTCACATGGACGCGACGCTCTCGTACGGTCTGCCGCGCGTGAACGCGTCCGGCACGCTGCTCGAAGGCATCGCGTTATGGGGCGAACTGAAGCCCGAACTCACGCAGGAAGCCATCGTCGAGCGGGCGCTGCAGTATTGCGACTGGGCCGTCGCGCGCGGGCTGCTGGCGATCCGCTCGCACGTCGATGTCTGCGATCCGCGTCTGCTCGCCGCCGAGGCGCTCGTCGAAGTGAAGCGCCGCGTGAAGCCGTATCTTGACCTGCAACTGGTCGCGTTCCCGCAGGACGGCGTGCTGCGCAGTCCGGGCGCATTCGAGAACCTGAAGCGCGCGATCGCGCTCGGCGTCGATGTCGTCGGCGGCATTCCGCATTTCGAGCGCACGATGGCGGACGGCGCGGCGTCCGTCACGCTGCTGTGCGAGTACGCGGCCCAGCACGGCTTGCGCGTGGACATGCACTGCGACGAATCCGACGATCCGATGTCGCGCCACATCGAAACGCTCGCGGCGGAGACGCATCGCCTAGGTTTGCACGGCCGCGTGACGGGCTCGCATCTCACGTCCATGCATTCGATGGACAACTATTACGTCAGCAAGCTCATTCCGCTGATGCGCGAAGCGGGCGTCTCGGCGATCGCGAATCCGCTCATCAACATCACGTTGCAGGGTCGCTCGGACACGTACCCGAAGCGGCGCGGCATGACGCGCGTGCCCGAACTGATGGCGGCGGGCATCGACGTCGCGTTCGGCCACGACTGCGTGATGGACCCGTGGTACAGCCTGGGCTCCGGCGACATGCTCGAAGTCGCGCACATGGGCCTGCACGTCGCGCAGATGACGGGCGTCGACGCGATGCATGCGTGCTTCGATGCCGTCACGCGCACGCCCGCGCGCATTCTCGGGCTCGAAGGCTACGGCGTGGAAGTGGGCTGTCATGCGGACTGCGTCGTGCTCGACGCGCGCGATCCGATCGAAGCGATCCGTCTGCGCGCGGCGCGCACGGCGGTGATCAGAAGAGGGAAGGTGGTGAGTCGCAGCCCGTCCATGCGCGCGACGCTCGCGCTGGAAGGCCGGCCCGCGGAAGTGGACTTCAGGATCCAGCGCTGAAAGAAAAAACCCCGGCTCGGCGGCCGGGGTTTTGGATCAGTGCACCGTCTGCGTGTGCTCGCTCATGCCGTTGTGACGCAACAGCGCGTCGATGCTCGGCTCGCGTCCGCGAAACGCCTTGAACGAATCCATCGCCGGGCGGCTGCCGCCCACCTCCAGAATCTCGCGGCGATAGCGCGTGCCGGTTTCCGCGTTCAACACCGAACCGTTCGCGGCCTTCGCGGCTTCCTCGAACGCGGCGTAGGCGTCGGCGGACAGCACTTCGGCCCACTTATAGCTGTAGTAGCCCGCCGCGTAACCGCCCGCGAAGATGTGGCTGAACGTATTCGGCCAGCGCGAGAACGGCGCCTGCGGAATGACGTGGAACTTCTCGTTGATCTCGCGGGCGAGGTCGTTCACGTTCTGCGTGCCGTTGGCCGGATCGTAGGACGTGTGCAGCACCATGTCGAACATCGAAAAGACGATTTGACGCAGCGTGCCGAGACCGCTCTGGAAGTTCTTCGCGGCGAGCATCTTGTCGAAGAGTTCGCGCGGCAACGGCTGGCCCGTTTCGACGTGCGCGGACATGTCGGTCAGCACGTCCCACTCCCAGCAGAAGTTCTCCATGAATTGCGACGGCAATTCCACCGCGTCCCATTCGACGCCGTTGATGCCCGACACGCCGAGTTCGTCCACGCGCGTAAGCATGTGATGCAGTCCGTGCCCGAATTCGTGGAAGAGCGTGATGACTTCATCGTGCGTGAAGCAGGCGGGCTTGCCGCCGACCGGCGCTGAGAAATTGCAGGTGAGGTACGCGACCGGCGTCTGCACGTCGCCTTGCGTGCGCTTGTGGCGGGCACGGGCGTCGTCCATCCATGCGCCGCCGCGCTTGCCTTCGCGCGCGTACAGGTCCAGATAGAACTGAGCGACGAGCGAGCCGTCCTTGTTCTCGACGCGGAAGAAGCGCACGTCCGGATTCCACACGGCGGCTTCGTCGCGGCGAATCGAGACGTTGAACAACGTTTCGGTCACCTTGAAAAGGCCCTTGAGCACCGCTTCCTGCGGGAAGTACTGCTTTACTTCGTTCTCGGAGAACGAATAGCGCTTCTGGCGCAGCTTCTCGGCGGCATACGCGACATCCCACGGCTGAAGCTCCGGCATGCCGAGCTCGGTCGCCGCGAACGCGCGCAGCTCCATCCAGTCGTTTTCAGCATACGGACGCGCGCGCTTGGCGAGGTCTTCGAGAAACGCGATGACCTGCGCGGGCGATTCCGCCATCTTCGGCGCAAGCGACACTTCCGCGAAGTTCTGATAGCCGAGCGTGCGCGCTTCTTCCTGACGCAGCTTCAGATGCTCGACGATGTTCTGCGTGTTGTCCCATTCGGGCTTGCCGTGGCCGTACGTTTCGCCCAGTTCCGACGCCCGCGTGACATACGCGCGATACATCGCCTCGCGCATCGGACGATGCTCGGCGTATTGCAACACGGGGAAGTACGAAGGGAAGTGCAGCGTGAACTTCCAGCCTTCCTTGCCTTCTTTCTGCGCGGCTTCGCGAGCGGCTTCGATCACGTCGTCGGGCAGGCCGGCGAGGTCGCTTTGCTGCGTGACGACGTAAGAGTATGCGTTGGTCGAATCCAGCACGTGATCCGAAAACGCCTTCGACAGCGCAGCCTGTTCTTCCTGCAACTGGGCGAAGCGCGGCTTGCGGTCTTCGGGCAATTCCGCGCCGGACAGGCGGAAATCGCGCAGCGCGTTTTCCAGAATCTTCTTGCGCTCGGGCGAAAGGTCCGCGAATTCGTCGCCTGCGGCGATCGCCTTGTACTTCTCATACAGCGCCAGATTCTGGCCGACGCTCGCCGAAAACTCAGTGACGCGCGGCAGGTTTTCGGCGTGGGCGGCGCGCAGCTCGGGCGTATCGGCGACGGCGTTCAGATGCCCGACGATGCCCCACGCGCGCGAGAGCTTTTCCGATTCACGCTCCACCGTTTCGACGACGTCTTGCCAGGTGGCAGGCGTGTCCGGGGCGCTCGCGCGATCGACGGCGCTTTTAGCCGCCGCCAGCAACACGTCGAGCGCCGGGGTGACATGCTCGGGCTTGATGTCGCCGAAGCGCGGCAAATCGGAAAAATCGAGCAGCGGATTGGATGCTGCCGTGGTCGGCGTGGCTGCGGTGGTATCGCTCATGGCTCTCCCGGTTCTGTGATCGTTGAAGCGCGGAGCGGGCCAGTCATGCGAAGCCCGCGCCGCTCGTGTCCGAATGATATGGGAGCATTATTGGGGCCGCGGGGCCAAAATCCAATGGATTGTTTCTAAGGGGACGATCGCGATGGCGCGCGTCCCCTGCGGCTTACGCCTGTGCCGCGCGCTCGGCGGCTTCGATGGTGTTGACGAGCAGCATGGTGATGGTCATCGGGCCGACGCCGCCCGGCACCGGCGTGATGTAGCCCGCGACTTCCTTCACGCCCGCGAAGTCGACGTCGCCGCACAGCTTGCCGGCTTCATCGCGATTCATGCCGACGTCGATCACCGTCGCGCCCGGCTTCACCATGTCGGCGGTCAGGATGTTGCGGCGGCCGGTCGCCGCGACGACGACATCGGCGTTGCGTGTGTAGTGCGCAATATCGCGCGTCTTGCTGTGGCAGATCGTAACGGTCGCGCCCGCTTCGAGCAGCAACAGCGCCATCGGCTTGCCGACGATATTCGAGCGTCCGATCACCACCGCATTCGCGCCCGTCAGGTCGATGCCGTGCGCCTCGAACATCTTCATCACGCCATACGGCGTGCACGGGCGAAAGAGCGGCTTGCCGGTCATCAGCGCGCCCGCGTTCGCGACGTGAAAGCCGTCCACGTCCTTCTCCGGCGCAATGGCTTCGATCACCTTGTGGCTGTCGATATGCGCGGGCAACGGCAACTGCACCAGAATGCCGTGAATGTCCGGATCGGCATTGAGCTTTTCGATGTGCGCGAGCAGTTCGCTTTCGGCCAGCGTCGCGGGAAAGCGGTCGAAGACCGAATGCAGTCCGTTGTCCTGGCACGCCTTTACCTTGTTGCGCACATAGACCTCGCTCGCCGGATTGTCGCCTACGAGCACCACGGCGAGCCCCGGCTTGTGTCCGCGAGCGGTGAGCGCGGCCGCGCGGGCGGCGACATCGGCGCGAAGAGTCTTGGAGAGGGCGTTACCGTCGATGAGTTGGGCAGTCATGGCGAATCGGAATCGAGATTGGGCGGCGTAGCGAAGAGAGGCGCGCAGGCGATGCGTCAAGCTGCCGGGCGTGCCAGGGCGCGCAAGGCGCCCTCGAAGAAGGGCGAGATTATACCGCCGGGCGCTTTCCGGCGTCCGGCGGCGTGTTGGGCGAGGGTGCCCGCCGTGCTCGTCGGTCTACGGCGAAACGGGCTGCCACGAAGAATCGGGATCGAACGACTTGATCGACGCCGCCACGCGCGCCGACGCCGGACCGAGGTTCTTCTGATAGAGCTGCCCGTCCTGATCGATCATGAAGGACATCACGCCGGTTTCGCCGTACTTCGCCGGCCATGCGATCAGGCCGAAGCCGTCCGCGAGCGCGCCGCTTTGCATGTAGTTCTTCGAGCCGCCTTTCGCGTGCGGCCCTTGCGCGGTAAGGATGCGGTAGTGATAGCCGTAGTAGCCGCCCGAGGCGGTCGCCTTGTTGGGCATGGCCGCCGCGAGCGGGCCCAGCGGGCTGTCCGGTTCGCCGGGCGCGGCGTCCCAGTAGAGGCCGTCGTGCTTGCCGGGCGTGCTCACGAAGCGGTCGGCGTAGTGGTTCGTGAGCTTGCGATAGTCGTTCTGCGCGTCGATGTAGGCGAGCGCGACGCGCATCGCCGATCGCTCGTTGCGGCCGTGCGCCGCGTCAGCACTTCGTCGCGCGCGGCGGGCATGTCGAAGCGCCAGCCCTTGTCCGTCTGCACGAGCGGAATCGGCAGGGTCCAGCCGCTGTCGCCAGTTTCGATGTGCGCGCGCTTCGGGCCGCCGGCCGGTCCGGTCTCCTCGACGATCCGGTGTCCCTTCGACCACGAGCCGAGGTACTCGTAGACGTCTTCCTCGCCGATGTTGTCGGTCGGCACGTAGCGCGCGTGGTCCTTGCCGAGCACTTCGGAGAGCGCGGTTTCGTCGTTCGATGCGATAGCGTCGGTGAAAGCTTGCGCGGCGGCTTCGGGCGTCGGATAGACGGCCTGCGCATGCGCGAGCGAGGCCGCGAGCAAAAGCGATGCGCTGAGAAAAGGGCGGGGCGATGCGGCAAGTGTTTTCATCGAGATCATGTCGGGTTCCTGAGTCGTGGGCGTGGATGGGGCGCAGCGAAGCTCGGCGGCTCAGCGGCGATGAAAGCCGCCGCCGCCGTGAAACGTGCCGCCCCGCCGCCGCCCCCCCGCCGCCCTGAAACCCGCCGCTGCGCTGGATTCCGCCGCCGCCGCTGCCGAGCCCGCCGCCTTGTCGTTCGAAACCGCCGCCCGCATTCGGATGCGCGCTCGCGAACGACTGGCGGCTTGCTTGCCCGCGCTGGATGTCCTGCCGCGCCGCGTTGCCGTCGCCCGCGCCGCGCAGCGCGTTGTCGCGGTTCACGCTTTGCGCGCGTTGATGCAGATCGTTGTTGCCGATGCCGTGCCCATCGCCGCCTTGCCGGATGTTCTGCACGCGCTGACTCGCCGACTGATTGAGGTTCTGCCCGGTGCGCTGCTGGAGCGTCTGCGCAGCCTGCGCGCGGGCCTGATCGCGGCCGCGGAACTGGTCGCGATTCGCTCCGCCGAGATTCTGGTTCCCGAAGTTCTGCCGGTTGCCGATGTTATTGCGGTTGAACTGCGGGTCGTTGCGGTTCCAGCGCACGTTGTTGCTGTTCGCGTTGATGCGGTTGTTGACGTTGATGTTGTTGTAGCGGTTCACGTTCACGTTGACGTCGTGACGGCCCCAGTCGCAGTTGCCCCATAGCGCGTTCGCGACCGCGACCCCGGTACCGAACGCGAGCCCGGCCGCGAGCCCGGAGGCGATCGCATAGCCGGGCGGCGGCGGCACGTAGACCGGCGGATACGCGGGGTACGGCCACGCGCCGTAGACGACGGTAGGGTTATAGGTCGGCACGTAAACCACTTGCGGATTGGCCGGCACGATCTGAATGGTGCTCTGCTCGACGACCACCTTCTGCTGTTCGCTGCTCTTGAGATTGCCCGCGCTCTGAGCCGCGCGCCGCAGCCGCTGCACGGAATCCATCACGTCGCCGGATTGCGCGATAAACGCGTTGCCGAGTTGCGAGACCCAGTCGGGCTTGGAGGCCATCGTCGCCAGTGCTTGCGGGAAAGCAACCAGCGATTGCACGCTCGGGTCCCACGGCTCGGACTGCACGGCCTTGACCGCGTCGTCGCCCTTGATGTTCGGATTGGCCTTCGACCACTGCGCGGCCGCCTGAATGTCCTGCGGATACGTCGAGGCCATCAGCACCTGCGCGAGCAGCGCATCGGGATAAAGCGCGATGGGCGCGACGAGCGCATCGATCTGCTCGTTCGAGAGCTTCTGGCCGGCGGGCTGCGTCTGAGCGTGCGCGGGCGGCACATGAAATACGGCGAGCGGCGCGGCGGCGAGCATTGCGGCGAGCGCGAGAAGGCGCACTGGCCGCAGGCGGTCCGCGACCGACTGGCATGGCGTGTCGCGTGAGCCTAAGTCCGCCCGGCGCGCGACATGACTGTCAGGGCGCAGTAACGTCGGCGCGTCGACTGGCCAGCGGCACGTCAGCAGCAAACTGGAAGCGAAGGGCTCGGGTGCGTTGGTGGATCGGCGAACTGAGGCAGCCGAGTAACGCGCTTGAGACGCCGGGCGTGCGACATGTCTGCCGAGACGCAAGAACGTCGGTGCTTCCGCTGACCAGCGACAGATCGACGGATCGGAAGCGGGGGACTCGGGTGCGTTGTGGGATCGGTAAAGGAAGGCGGCGAAGCCGGCTGCTTGAGGCGCCCAGTGCGCGACATGACTGCCAAGAGGCACGAACTTCGACGCTTTCATCGGCCCGCGGCGCCAAGTCGACGGATACCAAGTGGGTGATTGAGAGGGGACTGGGGAACTGCCAGACGAAGCGGCAAGGGATGGACACGTTCGCGCGGGCTTGCGGTGGACGGCGAAACGTTTGCCGGTGCTTACAGCGGTTGCCTTGTCGCGCATGATCGACTCCGATGTTGGGGCACGATCAAACTACGGGCGGGCGCTCTTCGGTGTCAATGCGAAACACGAAATTTCACGTTTCTGTTTCGCGGATGTCACCGGCCGAGGCGGCGAGCGAAGAGCCGAAGCGGTCGTGGCCGGCATGCGAGCCGGCCACGCGACGAAACCGCGAAGAGGTTACTGCTGAGGCTTGTTGGACAGCGCGAGGCGCAGCAGATCGGCGACGGTATTCACCGAGAGCTTCTCCATGATGTTCGCGCGATGCGCTTCCACCGTCTTGATGCTGATGCCGAGGTCGTCCGCGATCTGCTTGTTGAGACGCCCCGCGATGATGCGCTCGAGCACCTGATGCTCGCGCGCCGTCAGCTTGCCGAGCCGCTCGGCGGCCGCGCGCTGCTGCTGGACGCTCGTGCTCTCGCTGCGCGCCTTTTCCAGCATGCGCTCGACCAGTTTGCGCAGTTCCGCCTCGTCGAACGGCTTCTCGATGAAATCCATCGCGCCTTTCTTCATGGTCGAGACAGCCATCGGCACGTCGCCGTGACCGGTGACGAAGATGATCGGCAGCACGGAGTTGTCCGCAATCAGCTTTTCCTGCAATTCGAGGCCCGTCATGCCGGCCATGCGCACGTCGAGAATCAGGCAGGCGATGGCGCCGGAATGCGCGATCGGCAGATAGACGTCGAGGAACGATTCGGCGCTGGAAAAGCATTGCACGCGATAGCCGTTGGCTTCGAGCAGCCAGCGCAAAGAATCACGCACGGCCTCGTCATCGTCGACGACAAAGACGGTTTCCTGAGTGGTGACTGGACTGCTCATAGTTCTCCCGTAACGGTATGTTGTCTCGTATTGGTATGTTCGTCGCGCGCGTCGGCGCCCGGTCCCGTCGATCCGTCCGCTTCGCCGATCGGCAGGCTGCAGTGGAAGGTCGCGCCGGTCACGTGGCCGTCCGCCTCGACGTTGTTCACCACCCACAGCCGCCCGCGATGCGATTCGATGATCGAGCGGCAAATATTCAGGCCCATGCCCATGCCGTCGGATTTCGTGCTGTAGAACGGCTCGAACAGACGCTCGGCCGTGGCTTCGTCGACGCCCGGACCCTGATCCACCACGCTGATGCACACGAAACCGCCATCGGTTCGCTGCACGACCACGCGGATCACCGGATCGACGGCGTTCGGCTTTGCATCATGCATTGCTTCGGCCGCGTTTTTCAACAGGTTGACCAACACTTGTTCGATCAAAACCGGATCGACGTAGATCACCGGCATGCGCGAGCGGATCTCGGTGACGATGCGGATCTTGCGCTTGCGCGCTTCGATTTCGGCGAGACCGACAGCGTCCGCGACGATATCCGCCACGCGCGTCGCCTGGCGCTTCGGCTCGCTGCGCTTCACGAACTCGCGGATGCGCTTGATGATCATGCCCGCGCGCACCGCCTGCTGCGCGGTCTTCTCCAGCACCGGAAGCAGCGTTTCCTGCGTCATCCGCCCGGACTTCACGAGCGCGACACAGCCGGAGCAGTAGTTGTTGATGGCCGCGAGCGGCTGATTCAATTCGTGCGCGAGCGACGACGCCATCTCGCCCATCGTCATCAGGCGGCTCGTGAACTGCAGCTTTTCTTCCTGCTGATGCGCCAGTTCCTGCGCCTGCTTGCGCTGCGTGATGTCGGTCGCGATCTGCATCTGCGCGAGGTGGCCGTCCACCCACTGAATGTACTGGCGGCGCACTTCGAACCACTTCTGGATGCCCTCGACGTAGACCTCCTGCGCGTCCGCCGAGCTTTCGGTGAGCGCGGCGGCGGGCAGGCCCGCGTAGGTGTCGATCATGTCGAGCGTGTCGGACGAGCTCTGCGCGTTGCCGTCGAAGGCCGCGCCCGCCAGTTGCAGATGCCCGTCCGGGCGAATGCCGAACAGATGCCGGTAGTAGCGGTTCGCGAAGAGCAGTTCGGCTTCGTCGGCGGCGAGCACGGACACGGCCGCGTCGAGGCTTTCGAGCACGGTCGTGAAGCGTTCGTGCGCGGCGGCGAGTTCCTCGCGGGCGCGCTTCGGCTCGGTGATGTCCGTCATCGACGACATCCAGCCCGTCTGACGGCCGGAACTGTCGATGAGCGGCGAGACGTAGAGCCGCGCGTGGAAGAACGAGCCGTCCTTGCGGCGCACGCGCAACTCGAAGCCGGACGAGGGCGCCTTGCCGCGCAGCGTCATGTCGAGCTGGCGCTGCATTTCCGGATATGCGTCGCGGGGCCAGTACGGAAACGGCGCGTTCTTGCCGACGAGATCGCTTTCGTCCCAGCCCGTCATGCGGCAGAACGCGGGATTCACGTGCGTGATGCGGCCGTGCATGTCGAGCACGCGCATGCCGATCAGCACCGAGTTTTCCATCGCGCGGCGGAAGAAGGCTTCGGCGTAGAGCGCCTGCTGCGCTTCGAAGCGCTGGCGCGTGTGCTTCCACAGACTCCAGAGGCTCCACAGCACGAAGCACGACAAGCCCGCGACGAGCCACACCAGCGTGTTATTGGTGAAGTTCGTGAGCTGCGGATACGAATAGACGCGCACCGACAGGCCCTGTCCGGGCGGGTCGAGCGGCAGGTCGTAGAACATGTCGCGCGGCAGGCGCGGGCGGCTCGACGTGGTCGCGAGCTCGCGATTGTTCAGATCGGTGATCGAGATCTTGTACTTCGCGGACAGTTCGCTCGGAATGTCGCGCTTCAGAATGCCTTCGATCGAAAACACCGCCGCGATGGAGCCGAGGAATTCGCGGTCGCGAAACACGGGCGTTTGCAGCGTGATGTAACCGTTGCCGAGGTCGTCGTAGAGAAGCGGCGAGTAGACCTGGCGGCGCGTGGTGCGCGCCTCGTCGAACGCGGCCTGCACGGCCTCGTCCATTTGCGTGTCGTTCGGCTTCGCGAGGCGCGAGCCGAGCACCGGCAGCGGCGTATTGGGCCAGCGCGGCTTGTGCTCGCTCGTGTACCAGTTCATGTAGAGGATCTCGGGATGCCCCTGCATGATGTCGGTGGACGCGGTCTGGAAGTTCTGCGAGTCGCCGTGGCCGGCCGCGATGTCGCGCGCGAGGGCCTGGATTTGTTCTTGCGCACCCGTCATGGCAAGACGGATTTGCTGCTGCGCCCACGCGACGTTGCGGTACAGCGTGTCTTCCTGTTGCTGCTGCTCGCGCCGGTTCAGGCTCCAGAGAATCAGACTCATCACCACCAAAAAAACGATGATGGAGATGAGCGGCGTGAGTAAATAGGAGTTCGACCACCACGGGCCGTGGTGCCAGCGGGAGGGCGACGAGTCGGTCGGTTTCTTACCGACGCGCGCCGAGCGTTTGATCAGCCGGTCAGTCAACATGGAAGCGATTGTAACGCAGCACCCGATTGTTAATTGGCGTAAAAAGACGGTAAAGACGGCTCATTTGCGGGAAAAGGAGGAGAAACGTCTGAACAGAAAAATTATATGGGACGGTGCATTGCAGCATTTTTTCACATCATGAGATCCGCTCCCATGATTCGAAAAATTCCTTGCTACTAGGTCTGGACCCTCTTTAGAATGCCGGCACGCGGCCAGTGCCCGAGTCCGTGCGGGCGTGTGTTTTTCGGCTGTTCTTAGAGCGTTCCTCACATCAGGAGACGAGCATGTCCGCTGTACCCGACGAAGTTCTCAAATATGTCGCCAATGCCAAGGACGACGATCCGCAAGAAACCGCCGAATGGCTCGAAGCACTGGATGGCGTGATTTCGGCGGTCGGCCCTGACCGCGCGCATTACCTGATCGAGAAACAGATCGAGTTCGCTCGCGTGCACGGCGAACACCTGCCGTTTTCGGCCAACACCCCGTACATCAACACGATTCCGGTCGCGTCGCAGGCGAAGATTCCGGGCGACCAGGACGTCGAGCACCGCATCCGTTCGTACACGCGTTGGAACGCCATCGCCATGGTGCTGCGCGCGGGCAAGGACACGAACGTCGGCGGGCACATCGCTTCGTTCGCGTCGGCCGCGACGCTCTACGACGTCGGCTTCAATCACTTCTGGCACGCGCCGTCCAAAGAACACGGCGGCGACCTCGTGTTCGTGCAGGGTCACTCGTCGCCGGGCGTGTATTCGCGCGCGTTCCTGCTCGGCCGCCTGACTGAGAAGCAACTGGACAACTTCCGCCAGGAAGTGGGCGGCGAGGGCATCTCGTCGTATCCGCATCCGTGGCTGATGCCGGACTTCTGGCAGTTCCCGACCGTCTCCATGGGCCTCGGCCCGATCATGGCGATCTATCAGGCGCGCTTCATGAAGTACATGCAGGCGCGCGGCATCGCGAAGACGGAAGGCCGCAAGGTCTGGGCGTTCCTCGGCGACGGCGAAACGGACGAGCCGGAATCGCTCGGCGCGATCGGCATGGCCGGCCGCGAGCGTCTCGACAACCTCGTATTCGTCATCAACTGCAATCTGCAGCGTCTGGACGGCCCGGTGCGCGGCAACGGCAAGATCATCCAGGAACTCGAAAGCGAATTCCGCGGCGCGGGCTGGAACGTCATCAAGGTGATCTGGGGCAGCCGCTGGGACGCGCTCTTCGCCCGCGACAAGACGGGCGCGCTGATGCGCCGCATGATGGAAGTGGTCGACGGCGAATATCAGACATACAAGTCGGAGTCGGGCGCGTTCGTGCGCGAACACTTCTTCAACACGCCGGAACTCAAGGCGCTCGTCGCCGACTGGTCCGATGAAGACATCTGGAACCTGAACCGCGGCGGCCACGATCCGCACAAGATCTACGCCGCGTTCGACGCCGCCACGAAGACGAAGGGCGCGCCGACCGTCATCCTCGCCAAGACCATCAAGGGCTATGGCATGGGCGAGCATGGTCAGGCGATGAACATCACGCACCAGCAGAAGAAGCTGCCGATCGAGACGCTGAAGAAATTCCGCGACCAGTTCCGTCTGCCGATCAGCGACGAGCAGATCGTCGACGTGCCGTATCTCACGTTCGAGGAAGGCTCGAAGGAACTGGAATACATGCGCCAGAAGCGCATGGATCTGGGCGGCTATCTGCCGGCGCGCCGCCAAAAGGCGGAATCGCTGCCGGTGCCGGCGCTCTCCGCGTTCGAACCGCTCCTGAAGGGCACGGGCGAAGGCCGCGAAATCTCCACGACGATGGCGTTCGTGCGCGTGCTGAACATCCTGCTGAAGGACAAGACCATCGGCAAGCGCGTCGTGCCGATCGTGCCGGACGAGTCGCGCACCTTCGGCATGGAAGGCCTCTTCCGCCAGATCGGCATCTGGAATCAGGACGGCCAGAAGTACATTCCGGAAGACTCCGACCAGCTGATGTTCTACAAGGAATCGGAGACGGGTCAGATTCTGCAGGAAGGCATCAACGAAGCCGGTGGCATGTGTGACTGGATCGCGGCCGCGACGTCGTACTCGACGCACGGCGAGATCATGATCCCGTTCTACATCTTCTATTCGATGTTCGGCTTCCAGCGCATCGGCGATCTGGCGTGGGCCGCGGGCGACATGCGTTCGCGCGGCTTCCTCCTGGGCGGCACCGCTGGCCGCACGACGCTCAACGGCGAAGGCCTGCAGCACGAAGACGGTCACTCGCTCCTGTGGGCGGCGTCGATTCCGAACTGCGTGAGCTACGACCCGACCTTCGGCTACGAACTCGCGGTTATCATGCAGGACGGCCTGCGCCGGATGGTGCAGGAGCAGGAGGACGTGTACTACTACATCACCGTGATGAACGAGAACTACGAGCATCCGGCGATTCCGCAAGGCGAGTCGGTCGCGGCCGACATCATCAAGGGCATGTACTCGTTCAAGAAGGCCGAGAGCGCAGGCAAGGCGCACGTCCAACTGATGGGCGCGGGCACGATCTTCAACGAAGTCATCGCCGCCGCCGACCTGCTGAAGAACGACTGGGGCGTGTCCGCCGATCTCTGGAGCGTGCCGAGCTTCACCGAACTGGCCCGCGAAGGCCAGGCGTGCGAGCGCTACAACCTGCTGCATCCGACCGAAGAGAAGCGCGTGCCGCACGTGACGAAGCTGCTGAAGGACGCGCAGGGCCCGGTGATCGCGTCGACGGACTACATCCGCGCGCTCGTCGACCAGATTCGCGGCTATGTGCCGAACAAGTTCGTGGTGCTCGGCACCGACGGCTACGGCCGCTCGGATACGCGCGAGGCGCTGCGCCACTTCTTCGAAGTCGACCGCTACTGGGTCACGCTGGCGGCGCTCAACGCGCTCGCCGACGAAGGCACGATCGAGCGTAACGTCGTCGCTGAGGCGATCAAGAAGTACAACCTCGACCCGGCCAAACCCAACCCGATGACCGTCTAAAGGCATCGCCCCCGAGCGTTGTGACGCGGCCTCTTTCCGAAGCGGAAAGAGGCCGCGTGCAACCCAGGAGACACTAATAATGAGTCAAGCGATCGAAGTCAAAGTGCCGGACATCGGCGATTTCAAGGACATTCCGGTGATCGAAGTGCTGGTCAAGCCGGGCGATGTCGTTGAGCAGGAACAATCCCTCGTCACGCTCGAATCCGACAAGGCCACGATGGACGTGCCCAGCTCGTCGGCGGGCACGGTGAAGGAAGTCAAGGTCAAGGTGGGCGACAACGTCTCCGAAGGCACGCTGATCGTCGTGCTGGAAGGCGGCGCGAACGCTGCGTCCGCTGCGCCTGCCGCGCCTGCGAAAGAAGAAGCGCCCGCGCAAACGCAGACGCACTCGCAGCCCGCGCAGGCTTCGGGCGGCGGCGGCTCGGTGGAAGTGAAGGTGCCGGATATCGGCGACTTCACGGACATTCCGATCATCGAGATCGCCGTCAAGGTCGGGGACAAGGTCGAGAAGGAACAGTCGCTCGTCACGCTCGAATCCGACAAGGCGACGATGGACGTGCCGAGCCCGGCTGCGGGCACGGTGAAGGAACTGAAGGTGAAGATCGGCGATACGGTGTCCGAAGGATCGCTGATTCTCGTGCTCGAAGGCGGCGAAGGCGGTGCTGCCGCAGCGCCAGCGGCAGCGGCGCCGAAGCAGGAAGCGCCGTCGCCGGCCGCAGCGCCGCCCGATGCGCCCGCGAAGCCCGCGCCCGCGAAGGAAGCGCCGTCCGCGCTCGCGCAAGCGCCCGTGATGCCGGCCGGCGACGGCACGCGCACGTCGAGCCACGCGTCGCCTTCGGTGCGCAAGTTCGCGCGTGAACTCGGCGTCGACGTGACGCGCGTGAACGGCACCGGTCCGAAGGGACGCATCACGCAGCAGGACATCACCGCATTCGTGAAGGGCGTGATGACGGGGCAGGCCAAGGCGCCCGCCGCGGCAGCCGCGCCGGCGGGCGGTGGCGGCGGCGAGCTGGGCCTTTTGCCGTGGCCGAAGGTCGATTTCACGAAGTTCGGTCCGGTCGACCCGAAACCGCTTTCGCGCATCAAGAAGATCTCGGGCGCGAACCTGCATCGCAACTGGGTCATGATTCCGCACGTCACGAACAACGACGAAGCGGACATCACGGAGCTGGAAGAGCTGCGCGTCAAGCTGAACAAGGAACACGAGAAAGCGGGCGTGAAGTTCACGATGCTTGCGTTCGTCATCAAGGCCGTGGTCGCGGCGCTGAAGAAGTTCCCGACCTTCAACGCGAGCCTCGACGGCGACAACCTCGTCTTCAAGAAGTACTACCACATCGGTTTCGCGGCCGACACGCCGAATGGCCTCGTCGTTCCTGTGATCCGCGATGCGGACAAGAAGGGCCTCGTCGATATCGCGAAGGAAATGGCCGAGCTGTCGAAGCTCGCCCGCGAAGGCAAGCTGAAGCCGGACCAGATGCAGGGCGGCTGCTTCTCGATCTCGTCGCTGGGCGGCATCGGCGGCACGCACTTCACGCCGATCATCAACGCGCCGGAAGTGGCGATCCTCGGGTTGTCGCGCGGCCAGCAAAAGCCGGTGTGGGACGGCAAGCAGTTCGTGCCGCGTCTCACGCTGCCGCTCTCGCTGTCGTACGACCATCGCGTGATCGACGGCGCGGAAGCCGCGCGCTTCAACGCTTATCTGTCGGCGATTCTGGCGGATTTCCGTCGCGTGATTCTTTGACCGCGGCGCGCGTTCGGGCTTGCCCGTCCGAACGCGCGGCCCAGCCGACGGCGGAACCGCGCGCGCCGTGATGCGCGTTCCGGTTCCATCCGCTCTTCTCTTAGGGGACACCATGAGTCTCGTCGAACTAAAAGTACCCGACATCGGCGACTTCTCCGATGTCGATGTCATCGAAGTCAATATTCAGCCCGGCGACGTCATCGAAAAGGAACAGGGCGTCATCACGCTCGAAACCGACAAGGCGACGATGGAAGTGCCCGCCGACGTGGCAGGCACCATCAAGGAAGTGAAGGTCAAGCAGGGCGACAAGGTTTCGCAAGGCTCGGTCATCGCGATGGTCGAGACCGAAGGCGCGGCGGCCGGGTCGGGCGCGCCGGCCGGCGGGGCGCCGAAGGAAGCGTCGACGGCCCAGCCCGCTCCCGCTGCGCCCGCGGCTTCCGGCGGCGGCACGCAGGACGTGAAGGTGCCGGATATCGGCGACTTCACGGACATTCCGATCATCGAAATTCACGTGAAGCCGGGCGATACGGTCGAGAAAGAACAGTCGCTCATCACGCTGGAATCCGACAAGGCGACGATGGACGTGCCTTCGCCCGCAGCCGGCACCGTCAAGGAACTGAAGGTGAAGGTGGGCGATAACGTCTCGGAAGGCACGCTCATCCTGACGCTCGAAGGCCAGGGCGGCGGCACGACCTACGTGCCGACGAACCCCGCGGCCGCCGCGCCGCAACCGGCCGAGAAGGCGACCGCCGCGCCCGCGCCGCAAGCGGGCAGCTATTCGGGCTCGGCGGATATCGAGTGCGAAATGCTCGTGCTCGGCGCCGGCCCCGGCGGCTACTCGGCGGCGTTCCGTTCCGCCGATCTCGGCATGAAGACCGTGCTCGTCGAACGTTATTCGACGCTCGGCGGCGTGTGTCTGAACGTCGGCTGCATTCCGTCGAAGGCGCTCTTGCACACCGCGCTCGTCATGGATGAAACACACGAGCTCGCCGAACACGGCATCAGCTTCGGCAAGCCGACCATCGACCTCGACAAGCTGCGCGGCTTCAAGGAAGGCGTCGTCAAGAAGCTGACGGGCGGCCTCGCGGGCATGGCGAAGGCGCGCAAGGTGCAGGTGGTGACGGGCGTCGGCACGTTCGTCGATCCGCATCACATGGAAGTGCAGGGCGCGGACGGCAAGAAGGTCGTCAAGTTCCAGAAGGCGATCATCGCGGCCGGCTCGCAGGCGGTGAAGCTGCCGTTCTTCCCGGATGACCCGCGCGTGGTCGATTCCACCGGCGCGCTGGAGTTGCGTCAGTTGCCCAAGCGCATGCTGGTGGTGGGCGGCGGCATCATCGGTCTGGAAATGGCCACCGTCTATTCGACGCTGGGCGCAGAGATCGATGTCGTCGAAATGCTCGACGGCCTGATGATGGGCGCGGACCGCGATCTCGTGAAGGTGTGGGAGAAGTTCAACGCCAAGCGTTTCGCCAACGTCATGCTGAAGACGAAGACCACGAAGGCCGAAGCGAAGGAAGACGGCATCTACGTGACCTTCGAAGGCGAGAAGGCGCCGGCGGAGCCGCAGCGTTACGACCTCGTGCTGTTGTCGGTCGGCCGCACGCCGAACGGCGGCAAGATCGGCGCGGACAAGGCGGGCGTCGCGGTGACGGAGCGCGGCTTCATCAACGTCGACAAGCAGATGCGCACGAACGTCGAGCACATCTTCGCGATCGGCGATCTCGTCGGCCAGCCGATGCTCGCACACAAGGCCGTGCACGAAGGTCACGTCGCGGCGGAAGCGGCGCACGGCGAGAAGGCGTACTTCGACGCGATGCAGATTCCGTCGGTGGCGTACACCGATCCGGAAGTGGCGTGGGCGGGCAAGACCGAGGACCAGTGCAAGGCCGAAGGCATCAAGTACGGCAAAGCGGTCTTCCCGTGGGCCGCGTCGGGCCGCGCGATCGCCAATGGCCGCGACGAGGGCTTCACCAAGCTGATCTTCGACGAGGAAACGCATCGCGTGATCGGCGGCGGCATCGTCGGCCTGAACGCGGGCGATCTGATCAGCGAAGTGTGTCTCGCGATCGAAATGGGCGCGGATGCCACCGATATCGGCCGCACGATTCACCCGCACCCGACGCTCGGCGAGTCGATCGGCATGGCCGCCGAGCTTTACGAGGGCGTCTGTACAGATCTGCCGCCGCAGCGCAAGAAGTAAGGCAGTTCGCGGTCAGATGTGAGAAAGGCGCGTTCCCCTTGGCGGGAACGCGCCTTTTTATTTGCCGTGACGAGTCGTCGGGGCAAATAAAAACCCGGCCGCAGCCGGGTTTCTCGTACAACGCTTACCGCCGAAACAGTCGATTCGAACTTAGGCGACCGTCGGGCGCTTCGCAGCGCGGGCAGCTTGTTCCGTCGCTTGCGTGGCAGCCTTCGTCGCGGCCGTGGCGGCTGCGTTGAAGTTGCTCTCGGCGATTTCGACAGCTTGCTTCGTTGCCTTGTGAACCGTTTCGTACGTCGTGTTGGCGGCGGTGATAGCCGACTTCATCACGGCGACGGCCGTTTCGGAACCAGCGGGCGCGTTCTTCGCGACGTTGTCGACGAGTGCCTGCACCTTGCGGTTCTGCTCTTCGTATTGCGCTTCGGCAACACGGGCGAACTCGGCTTGCGTGGCTGACGCGATTTCATACAGGTGACGGCCGTACGACAGCACCTTCTCGGCGACCGGCTGCGTCAGGCTGGCTTGCAGCGCGAGCAGTTCTTGCGCGTCCTTCACGGACAGCGCGCGCTGGGCGTTTTCCTGGCCTTCGGCGAGCGTCGACTTGACGACTTGCAGGTTCAGCTCGACGAGCTTTTCCACGCCTTCGAACGCTTTGTTCGTCAGACCGAACAGCGTGTCGAAGTTGGCTTTCTGTGCAGCGGCGATTTGTTCGGGGGTCAGTAGGGTCATCTCAGGCTCCTGATTGCCGACCCATCATGGCGGGTCGTGGCTTGGTGGATGCAGCGAAGTGCTGCTAGTTGGTGCTACTTCTATTGGTGCGTCGCAACATGAAGCCCATTTTAGAGATATTCTTAGTGATGTCAAGCAGTTTTTGTGCATTGCACAATCGTTGCGAAGACGTTGTGAATCATGGACTTAAGTAATCGACGTTGGCACAGTGACCGGCACTGCGGAAAACCCCTGCACCGCATCCGAACGCTTAGAGCAGGTGCGTGAGCGACGCCGGTGCGCGCCACGCGTCGCAGCCGACTAAGACGATTCGTGCATCCGTCCTATTTTTAGGATGCCGCCGTACACCAAATTGTTGAAGAACCGTTAACATTTCGACTGTTGATCGGACGCTCCTGATGCCTCGCAGCATCGAGGCCAGTTCGAGAGCGGATTGCACCTTTCATCAGTTCAGCGCTCAAGGTTCAGAAGAATTTGCCGATAACGCGTGAGTCGTGTCGTACAAAAGCGCGTTCTCAGCGGCATTCGGTCTGCAGAAAGCGATCGTTTTTTCCGATCGCGTTTCGCGATGTGTCAGAAACAAGCAATCAACGCTTACAACTCAGTTTAACGAGCGTCGATAAGTGCTTAATATTGCTTAAATTTCGCAGCTTCACTACACTTGGCGGTACTCTCAGCCGCCCAACAGAACACTAATGAAAACCGAAATGTTTTCGTCGCTAAAAGTGGTGCACGGCGTGGCATTGCGCTCAGCTTTGTCCCTCGCCGTATCACTGGCTGTAGCGACATCGTTTGCAGCGGCTCCGGCTGAAGCCCTCGCCAAATCCGCCACCGTCACCCATCACAAGAAGTCCGCTACCGAAGAAAAGACCGCTGGCCGCGCTCGTGTCGCGAAGGCGGGCAAGTCGGCGCGCGCCGCGAAAGTCGCCGCAGCCGGCGATGACGACGACGCGCCGAAGGTCTCGCGCAAGCATCGCGTGAACTACCGGATGGACCCCCACGCGCGCCGGTCCGCCGTGCATGCGGTGGCGTATCAGCCGCGCGCCACGTCGGTCGGTCAGGCGTTCGGCCTGCACGACACGGCGGATAGTCTCGCGCTGCGTTCGAGCGTGGCCTACGTGGTCGACCAGGACACGTCCGAGACGCTCTTCGACAAGAACTCGCGCGCCGTCGTGCCCATCGCGTCGATCACGAAGCTGATGACCGCCATGGTCGTGCTCGACTCGCACATGCCGCTCACCGACGAAATCACGGTGACGGACGAAGACCGCGATTACGAGAAGTACACCGGCTCGCGGCTTTCCGTCGGCTCGGTGCTGAATCGCGAAGACATGCTGCACATCGCGCTGATGGCGTCTGAAAACCGCGCCGCGGCCGCGCTGTCGCGCTATTACCCCGGCGGGCGTCCCGCGTTCATCGCGGCGATGAACGCGAAGGCGAAGTCGCTCGGCATGACTGACACGCACTTCGAGAATTCCACCGGGCTCACGAGCCTCAACGTCTCGAGCGCGCGTGATCTCGTCAAGATGGTGAACGCGGCGTATCAGTATCCGCTGATCCGCAAGTTCTCCACGGACCGCAGCTACGACGTCTTCACCGGCAAGCGCACGCTCGCGTACAACAGCACCAACGCGCTGGTGCGTAACGCGTCGTGGGACATCGGCTTGCAGAAGACGGGCTTCATCAACGAAGCGGGCGAGTGCCTTGTCATGCAGGCAAACGTGCACGGGCGCCCCGTCATCATGGTGCTGCTCGATTCGTACGGGAAGTACTCGCGTTTCGCCGATGCAACCCGTCTGCGCACGTACCTCGATACGCTCGGCGAGCCGCGCATCATGAGCGCCGACATGGGTAGCGGCGCGAACCCGTGATCGCGTAAGCAAAGTTAGCGGTCAGCGCAGCAGTCAGCGGCCAAATAAAAGCCGGATTCGTCGAAAGACGAATCCGGCTTTTTCGTTCGATCCCGCGATCAACGCTGCGGCTGATGCGCCTCGCCCGGCTGGTGTTCCTGATAGCCGAGCGACCGCGAGATCTCCAGCGCGGTATGGCTCAGCTGCTTGAGCCAGGCGTCCTGAAGCCGGTCGGCCGGCGCGGACAGCGACAAACCCGCGACGAGCCGTCCGGTGTCGTCATAGATGCCTGCCGCGATGCAGCGCACGCCCAGTTCGAGTTCCTCGTTGTCGCGCGCGCACGACTGCTGCCGCACGAACGACAGCTCGCGTTCGAGCTTGGCGAGATCCGTGATGCTGTTCTGCGTGTGCCCCGACAGGCCGGTGCGCATCGCGTAGGCGCGCACGCGGGCGGCTTCGTCGGCGGCGAGAAAGAGCTTGCCGACCGACGTCAGATGCAGCGGCGCGCGTCCGCCGATCGCGCGAACCACTTGCATGCCGGAGCGCTCTGAATACGCGCGCTCGATATACACGATCTCATCGCCCTGACGGACGGAGAGATTCACGGTCTGCCCGGTCTGGCGGTGCAGCTCGCGCATCGGCGACATGGCCGCTTCGCGCACGGAAAGCCGCGCTTTCACGAGATTGCCGAGTTCGAGCAGGCGCATGCCGAGCCGGTAGGTGCCCGGATCGGAGCGGTCGACCAGCCGGCACAGCACCATGTCGTTTAGGATGCGGTGCGCGGTGGAAGGGTGCAGCCCCGTGTTGTGCGAGAGTTCCTTCAGGCTGACCGGATCGGTATGATCGGCGAGGGCGTCCAACAGGCTCATCATGCGCTCGATGACCTGAATGGAGGTTTTTGATTCCGGGTTCGTATCGCTCATCGTTTGAATCGGTTGATGCGTCAAACAGCGGAAGATCGATTGTATCTCATAATGTGAAAAGAAGGCGGGTTCGGAAACAGCCGAGCGTCGGTGGATAATGGCCGCGCTTTCGCATCCACTCAAACAAGGAAACGCCATGCGGGTCGGTTTATTCGTGACGTGTCTCATCGATATGATGCGGCCGGAGATCGGTTTCTCCGTCATCAAGCTGATCGAGCGCGCGGGCTTCGAGGTCAGCGTGCCGCCCGCGCAGACGTGCTGCGGTCAGCCTGCCTACAACTCCGGCGACCGCCGCCTCGCCCGCGATCTGGCCGAAAAAACCCTGCGCGAATTCGAGCAGTTCGATTACGTGGTGGTGCCGTCGGGGTCGTGCGGCGGGACGATCCGCGCGCACTACGGAGACCTGTTCCGCGACGATCCCGAACTCATGAACCGCTATTCGCGCTTGCAGCCGCGCGTGTTCGAACTGACCGATTTTCTGGTGACGGTCGCGAAAGCGCGCCTGGAACCGGGCGTGTTCGACGGCATCGTCACGTATCACGATGCCTGCTCGGGCTTGCGTGAACTCGGCGTGAAGTCGCAGCCGCGCGAACTGCTCGCGCAGGCCGGCGTGCGGGTGAAAGAGATGGCCGGCTGCGAGCATTGCTGCGGCTTCGGCGGCACCTTCGCGGTGAAGTACGGCGACATTTCGACCGCGATCGTCGACGAGAAATGCGCGAACATCAAGGCGAGCGGGGCGGAGGCGGTCGTGCTCGGCGACCTCGGCTGCATGCTCAACATCGAAGGCCGCCTGCGCCGCACCGGCGACGCCACGACGCGCGTGCTGCATATCGCGCAAGTGCTCGCTGGCGACGCGCAGCGCCTCACCTGAGAGCCACTCATGCAAGTACAGACGATGCACTTCAAGGCGCGCGCCGGCAGCAAGCTTGCCGACGAGCGGCTTCAGCACAATCTCACCAAGCTCTCGACCAAGTTCGTCAGCGCGCGGGCGAGCGCCGTGCGCGACATCGACTTCGACGCCACGCGGGCGGCGCTCAAGGAACGGCGCAATCGCGCGCTCGAGAACCTCGACGTGTGGCTCGAGACTTTCGAGCGCGAGGCGACACGGCGCGGCGCGACGGTGCTGTACGCCGAATCGACGGCGGACGCGGCGCGTCTTGTCGCCGACATCGCGCGCGAGCATCTCGTGAAGAAGGTCATCAAGACGAAGTCGATGGTGTCGGAGGAGATGCAGCTCAACCGCGTGCTCGGCGAGATGGGCGTGCAGTCCATCGAGACGGATCTCGGCGAATACATCCTGCAGATCAACGACAACGAGCCGCCGAGCCACATCATCGCGCCGGTCGTGCACAAGGATAAGGACGAGATCGCGGACCTGTTCGCGAAGACGCACGGCCGGCCACGCCTGACCGATATTCCCGCGATGACGCGCGAGGCGCGCGAAGTCCTGCGGCCGCATTTCATGACGGCCGACATGGGCGTGACGGGCGGCAACTTCCTGATCGCGGAGACCGGATCGGTCGCGGTCGTGACGAACGAAGGCAACGAAGGCATGTGCACCGTCATGCCGCGCGTGCACGTCGCGGTAACGGGCATCGAAAAGATTCTGCCGACGCTCGAAGATCTCGCCACGGCCATGCGCTTGTTGCCGCGTTCGGCGACCGGCCAGACCATCTCGAACTATTTTTCGCTGCTGACCGGCCCGCGCGCGCCCGGCGAGACGGACGGGCCGGAGCACATGTATTTCGTGCTCGTCGACGGCGGGCGCACCGGGCTCATCGGCGGCGACTTCCAAGAGATGCTGCGCTGCATCCGCTGCGGCGCGTGCATGAATCATTGCCCGGTCTACCAGAAAGTCGGAGGACACGCGTACGGCTGGGTGTATCCCGGGCCGATGGGGTCGGTGCTCACGCCGGCGTATGTGGGCATCGACAAGGCGCTGGACCTGCCGCAAGCCGCGACGCTCTGCGGCGAATGCAATAGCGTGTGCCCGGTGGGCATTCCGATCTCGGACCTGCTTCGCAAACTGCGCGAAAAGCAGATGGAGCGGCGGCTGCGGCCGTGGACCGAACGCGCGGCGCTCGCGGCGTGGGGCTATCTGGCGATGCGGCCTGCTGCGTATGCGCTGCTGACCAAACTGATGGTGCGCGTGCTGGAACGCGCGGGCGGCAGCCGGAAGGCGATCTCGCGTTTGCCGTTCGGCGCGGGGTGGACTGCCACGCGCGATATGCCCGCGCCAGTCGGCCGCACGTTCCGGGAGTTGTATAAGGCGCAGCGGTCGCACATCGGCTGATTGGTCGGTCGACTCATCGCGCATAAGGGAAGGCCGCGCCGGATCGCGTGATTCGGCGCGGCCTTTTCCATTTCGCCGTTCCTCAGTGCCCGCTAGCCGCCGGTGCGCCCGAGAAAGCCGCGCTGATCGGCTGCGCCTCGACCGGGTTCACCGCGGCCGCCCGCGGGTGCCGGGGCAGGCGCGGGCTGTGGCGGCCGTGGTCGCGCGCCGCCGACTGCCTGCGGCAACGGGCCACCGCCGCCGCCATGCGGCGCGCCGCCCGCCTGGGGATTGCCACCGCCGCCGTGCTGGGGCGGACCGCCGGCCTGTCCCTCGTGACCCGGCGGCGGACCGCCGCGGTGGTGGCCGCCGTCGTTCCATCCGCGCGGAGGGGCGTGGCGCCAGCCAGGGCCATCGTCCCAGTAGCGTCCGGGGCCGGGGTAATAGCCGCCGCCGCCGTAATAACCACCCTGAATCACGACGCCCGGCTGCACCACGGGGCCGCCGTATCCGTACGCGTCGTAACCCGGATCGCCGTAGTACGGGGCGGAATAGCCGCCGTACGTGGGACCGTCAGGGTAGGCTGCGCAGCCGCCGAGCAGCAGCGCAGATGAGAAGACAAGCAATCCAGCGACTTTCATGACCGTTGAGCGTTTCGTTGCAAGCATGTTTCATGAGACATCAGCTTGAGGCCAAAGTCCCCAAGAACTTTGTAAGGTTTTATGACCGCTGTTGCACTTTTCGTTTCAGTGAAGCGGTCGGGCCGGGCCTTGCTTGTTGTCCTTCGCGCAACGGACTTTCGCTCATAGCCGGCTTTTTAAGAGATGGACGATTCCGTACCATTCGTAGCGTCGATAAGTGGGCGATCTGCCCGCTCCGGCATCCAATGAAGGTAGTCCCATGAGAAAGAAAATATCGACCTACTGGCCTCTCGCGGTGTTGTTGCTCGCCGCGCTGACCGTATGCATGCACGCGCAGGAGCGCGAGTCCGCCGCCGTGCGTCACAAGCAACCGGGCGTCGCGAGCGTGAGCGCGGAATTGGCCCGCGCGATTTCCTACGGTCTCGTCGAATCGGACGAAGCGGCGCCCGCTGTCGGCCCGGCTTCCCGCGCGCTCTGACCGCTCCGGCCACTATGGCCGTCCACGCGGCGCACAAAAAATGGCGTCTTTCATGCGAAAGACGCCGTTTGTGTTTCCAGCGATCGCGCGTTAACGCCGCTTACTTCAGCACGCTGGCGACCGCGTTGGCGACGACATCGAGATTGCGCGTGTTCAGCGCAGCCACGCAGATGCGGCCCGTGCTCACCGCGTAGATGCCGAACTCCTCGCGCAGGCGGTCGACCTGAGCGGCGGTCAGCCCCGAGTAGGAGAACATGCCGCGCTGCTTGTCGACGAACGAGAAGTCACGGTCCACGCCAGCCGCCTTCAGACGCTGCACGAGGCCGTTGCGCATCGCGCGAATGCGGTCGCGCATTTCGCCGAGTTCCTGCTCCCACGTCGCGCGCAGTTCGGGCGATGCCAGCACGGCCGCGACGATCGAGCCGCCGTGCGTCGGCGGATTCGAATAGTTGGTGCGGATGACGCGCTTCAGTTGCGACAGCACGCGCGCCGATTCTTCCTTGCTCGCGGTGATGATGCTCAATGCGCCGACGCGCTCGCCGTACAGCGAGAACGACTTCGAGAACGACGACGACACGAACACGTTCAGTCCGGCCGCGGCAAAGAGGCGCACGGCGGCGGCATCGGCCTCGATGCTCTCGCCGAAACCCTGATACGCGATGTCGAGGAACGGCACGAGATTGCGCGCCTTCACCACTTCGACGACCTGCGCCCACTGCGCGTCGGTCAGATCGACGCCAGTCGGGTTATGGCAGCACGCGTGCAAGACGACGATCGTGCCCGCCGCGTAGCCGTTCAACGCGGCCAGCATGCCTTCGAAGTTCACGCCGTGCGTCGCGGCGTCGTAGTACGGATAGTTGACGACCTCGAAGCCCGCGCCTTCGAACAGCGCGCGATGGTTTTCCCAACTCGGATCGCTGATCGCGACGATCGCGTTCGGGTTCATGCGCTTCAGAAAGTCGGCGCCGATCTTCAGCGCGCCCGTGCCGCCGAGCGCCTGCGCCGTGACGACGCGGCCGTCTGCGATCAACGGCGAGTCTTTTCCGAGCAGCAGCGATTGCACGGCGGCGTCATACGCGGCGATGCCGTCGATCGGCAGATAACCACGCGGCAGCGCAGCCTCGACGCGAGCTTTTTCCGCCTCGCGCACGGCGCGCAGCAGCGGAATCTTGCCTTCTTCATTCGTGTACACGCCGACGCCGAGATTGACTTTGGTCGGGCGCGGATCGGCGTTGAAGGCTTCGTTGAGGCCCAGAATCGGGTCGCGGGGGGCGAGTTCGACGGCAGAAAAAAGGGACATGATCTATCGGCAGTGTGGAAAGGACAGGCTGCGGCAAATGCGGACGGCGGTCGCGCGGCGACGAATGCGGCGCGTGGGCATCGACGGCGGTGCGCGGTTCAGAAAACGCTCGCGCGCCGTTCAGCCCAGTCGCACATTGTATCGAATCCGTCGCATCTTTTCGGCGCGCAGTGGCGAGAACGCGCGTGCTTTTTACCGGTTCGGTCGCAAGGCGCCCGGCGAGCGCCGAGAAAGCGCTTGAGATCGCCCGGACGAGCCCAATGTGCATTTTCATACGCGTCATTCCGACGCCCTTTTCGCACCCGTCCGGGCGCCGCGCCAGTTTTGCGGCAGCCGCTAGAATAAGTGTTTGTCCCGGCGAAGACTCCGTTTCCCATGTCCGATACCCTCATCGAAGCGCCCGACGCACTGGACGAGTCGAAGTTCGTCACCTTCGACGGCTCGCCGTTTCAGCTCTATCAACCGTATCCGCCCGCCGGCGACCAGCCCGACGCCATCGCGACGCTCGTCGAAGGCGTCGAGGACGGCCTCTCGTTCCAGACGCTGCTCGGCGTCACGGGCTCCGGCAAGACCTTCACGATGGCCAACGTCATCGCGCGGCTCGGCCGGCCGGCCATCGTCTTTGCGCCGAACAAGACGCTCGCCGCGCAGCTCTACGCGGAATTCCGCGAGTTCTTCCCGCGCAACGCGGTCGAGTACTTCGTCTCGTACTACGACTATTACCAGCCGGAAGCGTACGTGCCGCAGCGCGATCTTTTCATCGAGAAAGATTCGTCGATCAACGAGCACATCGAACAGATGCGGCTCTCGGCCACCAAGAGCCTTCTGGAGCGGCGCGACGTGGTGATCGTGGCGACGGTGTCGGCGATCTACGGTATCGGCAATCCGTCCGAGTATCACAAGATGATTCTGACGCTGCGCACGGGCGACAAACTCGGCCAGCGCGACATCATCGCGCGGCTGATCGCGATGCAGTACAACCGCAACGAAGCGGACTTCCAGCGCGGCACGTTCCGCGTGCGCGGCGACACCATCGACATCTTTCCGGCGGAACATGCGGAAATGGCCGTGCGCGTCGAGCTGTTCGACGACGAGATCGAGGCGATGCAGCTCTTCGATCCGCTCACCGGGCGGGTGCGCAACAAGATTCCGCGCTTCACGGTGTATCCGTCGTCACATTACGTGACGCCGCGCGACACCGTGATGCGCGCCATCGAGACGATCAAGGAAGAACTGCGCGACCGGCTGGAGTTTTTCCACCGCGAGGGCAAGCTCGTCGAGGCCCAGCGGCTCGAACAGCGCACGCGTTTCGATCTGGAAATGCTTCAGGAACTCGGGTTCTGCAAGGGCATCGAGAACTACTCGCGGCACTTCTCGGGCGCCGCGCCCGGCGAGCCGCCGCCGACGCTCGTCGATTATTTGCCGCCCGACGCGCTGATGCTTCTGGACGAATCGCACGTGCTGATCGGCCAGTTGAACGGCATGTACAACGGCGACCGCGCGCGCAAGGAGAATCTCGTCGATTACGGCTTTCGCATGCCGTCCGCGCTCGACAACCGGCCGCTCAAGTTCAACGAATTCGAGCGCAAGATGCGTCAGGCGATCTTCGTCTCGGCCACGCCCGCCGACTATGAGCAAAAGAAGGCGGGGCAGGTCGCCGAGCAGCTCGTGCGCCCGACCGGCCTCGTCGATCCGGAAATCGAAGTGCGGCCCGCGCGCTCGCAGGTGGACGACGTGCTCTCGGAGATCAACGCGCGCGTGGCCGTGCAGGAGCGCGTGCTCGTCACCGTGCTGACCAAGCGGATGGCGGAGCAGTTAACCGAGTTCCTCTCGGATCACGGCGTGAAAGTGCGCTACTTGCACAGCGATATCGATACTGTCGAGCGCGTCGAAATCATCCGCGATCTGCGGCTCGGCACCTTCGACGTGCTCGTCGGCATCAACTTGCTGCGCGAAGGGCTGGATATCCCGGAAGTGTCGCTCGTCGCGATTCTCGACGCCGACAAGGAAGGCTTCCTGCGCGCCGAGCGTTCGCTGATCCAGACCATCGGCCGGGCGGCGCGCAACGTGAACGGCAAGGCGATTCTCTATGCCGACAATATGACCGACTCGATGAAGCGCGCCATCGACGAAACCGAGCGGCGGCGCGCGAAGCAGATCGCGCATAACCAGGCGATGGGCATCACGCCGCGCGGCGTGGAGAAGCGCATCAAGGACATCATCGACGGCGTCTACAGCGCCGACGAAGCGCGCGCCGAGCTGAAGGAAGCGCAGGCGCGCGCCAAGTTCGAGGACATGAGCGAGAAGCAGATCGCGAAGGAAATCAAGCGCCTCGAAAAGCAGATGATGGATCACGCCAAGAACCTTGAATTCGAGAAGGCGGCGCAAACCCGCGACCAATTGGCGCTCCTGCGCCAGCGTGTGTTCGGCGCGAACGTGGGCGATCACGTGGGCGGAATCGGCGGCAAATGAGCGTCCGGGAAGGCGACGAGGCTGGAGTTCGCCGCCTTTCGCGACTCTCGTGGCCGTCGGTGAAAGCCGCCCGTCAGCCGAAAACCCTTACCAGCATTAGTCTCATTCACTCCATCAAATTGTTCGCCGCATCAAACGATGCTAAACTGACAAACATTGAGAATGGTTCGCATTAACGTTACGGCACAACCCGCTCGGGTGACCCGAAATGTCGATGCAGCCGTCTCGTGGCAAGGCAGCGCGAAGCAACGCCGCACGCGCCGACCGATAACAAGAAAGGAGTGTGTTTGATGGTTTCAACGTTGACGCGCGGCCTCGTCGCCGCCGCTGGTCTCACGGCGATGATGGCGGCCTCGGCTGCCGAATATCCGATCGGCAAGCAGCACATCGAAGGCGGCATGGAAACGGGGGCCGTCTATCTTCAGCCGATCACGATGGCGCCGGAAGGCATGATGCGCAAGGCGTCGGATTCGGACATCCATCTGGAAGCCGACATCCACGCGGTCAAGAACAATCCGACCGGTTTCGCGGAAGGCGACTGGATGCCGTACCTGAACGTCACGTACGAACTGAGCAAGGTCGGCACGACGCAGTCGATCAAGGGCGACCTGATGCCGATGGTCGCGAGCGACGGCCCGCACTACGGCGACAACGTCAAGCTGTTCGGGCCGGGCAAGTATCACCTGAAGTTGCATATCGCGCCGCCGTCGGAGACGGGCCACATGGCGTTCGGCCGTCACACCGACAAGGAAACGGGCGTCGGCGCGTGGTTCAAGCCGTTCACCATCGAGTACGACTTCCCGTTCGCGGGCATCGGCAAGAAGGGCGGATATTAAGCAGTTCGCTCGATTGCGCGCCCGGCGTGTCGCATGAAGCGGGCGCGTGCATCTTCGGGAAGAAAGAATGAACTCGAAAATTCAGGCAGTGGCGCTCGCGTTGTCCGTGCTGGCCGGCACGGCGAGCGCGGCCGATCTGCCGACGTTCAAGCTGGAAATGAACGACGGCAAGCTGAACCCGGCGCGCATCGAGGTGCCGGCGGGACAGCGCATCAAGATCGAAGTGCACAACGTGGGCAAGGGCGCGGCCGAGTTCGAAAGCGTGCAGTTGCGCAAAGAGAAAGTGCTGGCGCCGGGCGCGGATTCGTTCGTGGTGATCGCGCCGCTGGATCCGGGCGAGTACAAGTTCTTCGACGATTTTCATCAGACGGCGCAAGGCGTGATCGTCGCGAAGTGATGATTGAGCCGCGCGGCGCTTCAGCATAGGCATCGCGCGGCCGATACAGCAGAACGGGCAGGGAGTTTCGATATGGGGCAGGTACTTTTCATCGTGTGGCGGGAAAGCGTCGAGGCGCTTCTCGTCGTCGGCATTCTGTACGCGTGGCTCAAGAACGGCGATCATCAGGCGCGTCGCGGCCTGCCTTATCTGTGGTTCGGCGTCGTGGCGGGATTGCTCGCGGCGGTCGGCCTCGGGGCAGCGCTGATCGGCTTTACCGAAGTCCTCTCCGGCAATGCTCAAGACTACTTTCAGACGGCGATGGTGCTCGTCGCGTGCGTGCTGATCGTGCAGATGGTGCTGTGGATGAAGCGCCACGGCCGCACGTTGAAACGCGACATGGAAACGTCGCTGCAAAAGACCACGCAGGACGGCCACTGGTGGGGCATCGCGCTGCTCGTCGCGCTCGCCATCGCGCGCGAAGGCAGCGAAACCGCCGTGTTCCTGTACGGCGTCGGCTTCGGGCAAACCGGGCACGTCGCGGCTTCGCAGTATGCGGCCATCATCATCGGATTCGGGCTCGCGCTCCTCACCTTCTACGTGCTTCAGCTCGGCGGCAAGGTGTTCTCGTGGCGCGCGTTCTTCCGCGTGACCGAGATCATGCTGCTGTTCCTCGCCGCGGGTCTCTTCGAGACGGGCGTCGACAAGCTGATCGACATGGAAGTGCTGCCCGTCATCGTCAATCAGATGTGGAACACCTCCGCGATCCTCGACGACTCCGGCACCTTCGGCTCGCTCGTCGCGACGCTCACGGGGTATCGCGCGCATCCGGCGGGGATGAACATCGTCGCGTATGCGGTGTACTGGATCGTCATCTATCTCCTGTTGCGCCGCTCGAATAGCCAGATGGCGCAGAAACAGAAGGCGGCCGGACGCCCGGCATGAGCTCCTCGATGCAACAAAGCGTGCAACCCGATACGCAAGCCCAGAGCCGGCTGCAGCAAGCCGGCCACTGGATGCAACGGCACGGCAGCGTGATCCGCGGAATTCAGTGGGTCGTCGTTGCCGTGTATGCGTTTCTGATCATCGTTCCGGCCGTGCTGCCGCTGCCCGACGGCTCCGCGCATCTCTGGAACAACCTGACGCTCGCGGCGCAGTTCGTGTTCTGGGGCATCTGGTGGCCGTTCGTGCTCCTGTCGATGGTCATGCTCGGCCGCGTGTGGTGCGGCGTGCTGTGTCCCGAAGGCGCGCTGACCGAGTTCGCGAGCCGCTTCGGCCGCGGGCGCGCGATTCCGCACTGGATGCGCTGGGGCGGCTGGCCGTTCGTCGCGTTCGGACTCACGACCATCTACGGCCAGATGGTCAGCGTCTATCAATATCCGAAGGCCGTGCTGCTCGTGCTCGGCGGCTCGACGGTCGCGGCGATCATCATCGGCCTGCTGTACGGCCGCGAGAAGCGCGTGTGGTGCAAGTATCTGTGTCCGGTCAACGGCGTGTTCTCGCTGCTCGCGCGTCTCGCGCCGTTTCACTACAAGGTCAGCGAAGACGCGTGGCGCCGCTCTTACAAGCAGGGCGAACACGGGCACCGCGTCATTCCGATCAACTGCGCGCCGCTCGTGCCGCTGCGCAACATGAAGGGCGCCGCGGATTGCCATATGTGCGGGCGTTGCAGCGGCCATCGCGATGCGATCGCGCTGACGTGGCGCTCGCCCGCCGAGGAAGTCGTGAAGCTCGGCGACAAGGCGGCGAATCCGTGGGACACCGCGCTGATTCTCTATGGCCTGCTCGGCATTGCCATCGGCGCGTTCCATTGGACGGTGAGCACGTGGTTCGTCGATCTGAAGCAGCTTTTCGCGGGCTGGCTGATCGATCACAACATCCTCTGGCCGCTCGACACCAACGCGCCGTGGTTTCTGTTCACGCATTATCCGGAACAGAACGACGTCTTCTCGTGGCTCGACGGCACGATGGTCGTCGGCTACATCCTCGCGACGGCGCTCGTCTACGGCACGACGCTGCTCGGGCTCATCGCAATGGGCGCGCGCATGCTCGGGAAGCTGAACGCGACGCGGGTGCATCATCTGACGCTCGCGCTGATTCCGATTGCGGGCGTCGGCGTATTCCTCGGTCTTTCGGCGACCACGGTTTCGCTTCTGCGCGCCGAGCACGTGCCGCTGTGGTGGGTCGCGGACTTGCGGCTCGCGCTTCTGGCCATCGCGAATGTGTGGAGCGCGTGGCTCGCGTGGCGCGTGACCGGGCGCTATGCGTCGACGCCTGGTCCCCGGCTGCTTTCGATGATATGGTTGATCGCGGCGCTGGCCGTGGTCGACAGCGCCTGGTACCTGATGTTTTGGGGCTTTTCCCGATAACGCCAGCACGCGAGGGCGCGCCAAGTGAGAACGAAACCCGCACTGACCGACGACGACGTGTTAGCCATGGCCGCCGCCGCCGAGGCGCACGCGAAGCATCACAACTGGAACGTGACCATCGCCATCGTCGATGACGGCGGGCATCTGCTGCATCTGCATCGGCTGGAAGGAGCGGGCGCGAGCACGGTGGAAATGGCGACGGGCAAGGCGCGCACGGCCGTGCTCGGCCGCCGCGAGACGAAGGTCTACGAAGACACCATCAAGCAGGGGCGCACCGCGTTCCTCTCCGCGCCGATGACGGCGATGCTCGAAGGCGGCGTGCCGATTTTCGTCGGCACGGATATCGTCGGGGCGGTCGGCGTGTCGGGCGTGAAGTCGGATCAGGATGCACAGATCGCGCGCGCGGGTATCGCGGCGTTGGGAATCGAGAACGTCTGAGTTCGCGGTTGATCGCAGATAGAAAAACGGCGCCGTCTCGCAAGAGATCGCGCCGTTTGTTTAAGCGTTGGAGCGGCAAAAAAACGGCTTCGCTGGCTACCGACGACTGGCTGGTGTTTGCACGAAGGGGTCTAAATTCTCGCGTGCAAGTCGTCCTTGCTGGCTAAGGCCAAACACCTCTTGGCGAGGTGGTCCCCACAATACCCGGTACGTCCTGCTGTTCTTTCGCGCTACTTCGTCAGGATGAGCTTGCCCAGACGCGTCGCGCGCAATTGATACGTTTCCCCGTTATGCACGATGGCGACATGGCTGCGGCCTTGCAGCAGCGCGTCGCTGCGCAACGACCGTTCGCTGTTGGCATCGTTCGCCGGGACGCGCTCCGCGGCTTCCGCCGGCGCCTTCGGGCGAGTAATGGCCGCGTCGCGAGCAAGCGGGCGGCGCAGCCTGAGCGTGGTGGATCGCGGCGTGTCGGTCATGTCGGTCGTGTCGGTCGGAAAGTGCTGTCGTTGATTCGTTGGACCCATAGTAAATGATAACTATTCCTATTTGCAACTAAGGCTTTCCGATGAAAACGCGGCTTCCGATAGCCGCGCTTCATCCGTCGTGCGTCAGTGGAGCGGACTCTCGCCCGTGCGCCCGTGCGCGTACTGCCGAATGAGCCTCACCGTATCGATATCCGACTCGCGATACGCCGATTTCACGATCTCCTGCGTCTGCCGCTCGTCGGGCGTGGAGTTCTCCCTCTCGGGCAGCGTCGTGCTGTAGGTGAAGCGCAGGAAAAGCTGTAGGGCGTCGGGCTGCTCGATAGCCATCGTGAGCGAGCCGCCGACGTGCTCGGCAGTTGGCAGGATGTCGTAGCGCACGCTGTTGTGCGGATCGAGCGTCACGCGGTCTCGCACCACGGCCTGACCGTAGTGCAGCTCGCGCTCCATCACATCGCCTTCGCGGAAAAGGATTGCGCAGCTATCGAGGCCCAGCACGAAAAGCTGCGGCTGTTCCGCGCGCAGCACGAGGCCTTCCCACAGTTGCTCGCGCGTCAGCGAGTCGACGAGCGGGTTCGTCGGATCGTTAATCTGGATCAGGTGTTCGAAATTCAAGACGACGTTTCCTTGGACGTTCGTGACGCCCGGTCACACCGGTTCGGCGGGAACGAGCCCCGAGTCGATGCGAATGGCACCGACGAGAACCTTGTGCATCGGGCAGGCATTGGCAATTTGCAAGAGACGTTCCCGTTGCGCTTCGTCGAGCGGGCCGTCCAGCGAGATGCGGCGGTCGATCACGGTGCCGTCCGCCGTGGTGTTCATCGACAGCTCGACGCGCAGTGACGTGAGCGGCCAGCCTTTGCGCTTCGCGTACATGCGCAGCGTGATGGACGTGCACGCGCCGAGGCTCGACAGGAGGAGCGACGAAGGCTGCGGCGCCGAATCCGCGCCGCCGAGACTAGCCGGCTCGTCGGCGAACCACGTATGCGTGCCGTCTTCGAGGCGGGTTTCGTAATCGGCGCTGCCGATGGTGGCGGTCACGACGGGAGCGGACATGCGCGTTTCCTCGGATTTATCGATGACAAGCGCGAAAAGACGGCGCCGGCCGAACGGTCATTGTGACGCAATGTACCCGTTCTTGCCGCGCCGTCGCGCATTATTTCAACGCTGCGATACGCCCGCTCAGTGCGTGATCGCGCCCATGCGGCCCGCCTGAAAGTCGATCACGGCCTGACGAATCTCGTCTTCCGTGTTCATCACGAACGGGCCATAGCGCACGACCGGCTCCTTCAGCGGCACGCCGCCGAACAGCAGCACTTCGGCGGGCTCGTCTCCTGCGGCGAGCGTGATCGTATCGGCATCGTCGCGGAAGATGATCATCTGCTGCGCGCGCACCGGCTGGCGCTGCGGACCGTACAGCGCGGTGCCCGAGAGGCTGTAGGCGAACACGCGGAAATCGCGCGGCACGCGATGCTCGATGGTCGCGCCCGGTTGCAGCGAGAAATGCTGATACAGGATGGGCGTGCGCGTTTCGATCGCGGCCTTCACGCCGAGCGCTTCGCCCGCGATCACCTTCACGCGCACTTTGCCGTCCTCGCTCGTCGCCACGGGAATGCGTTCGGACGGGATCTCCTGGTAATGCGGCGCGATCATCTTGTCGCGCTTGGGCAGATTCACCCACAGTTGCAGCCCGTGCACGCGCCCGCCGCGCTGCGCGAACGCTTCGCCCGGCATTTCGCTGTGCACGACGCCCGCGCCGGCGGTCATCCATTGCACGTCGCCTGGACGCAGCGTGCCGGAATGCCCGGCCGAATCCTTGTGGCCGAACTCGCCTTCGAGCATGTACGTCACCGTTTCGAAGCCGCGATGCGGGTGATCGGGCGCGCCTTTCGCCTCGCCGGGCGCGTAGTCGATCGGGCCCATCTCGTCGAGCAACAGGAACGGATCGAAGTCCATCAGAAGGCGCGTCGGAAACGGGCGATGCACGACGAATCCGCCGCCTTCGACGGTGCGCATGGCGGGAATGATGCTCGAAATGGTGCGGCTCATGATGTTTTGCCTCGCTTCGCCATTAGGGGAATAGCGATAAATGTGAAACACGAAGCTATTATATGAGCCGTATTTGTGGGTAAAAGACGCCGCAGCGCAATGGATTGTCCTGCTGCGATAAACAAACCGGCCTCGCGCCGGCGACAACAGCCAGAGCCGCACACGCCATGACATCCGATTCGCACGATCTCAACGATCTGATGTACTTCTCGCACGTCGTCGAACACGGCGGTTTTTCCGCGGCCGAGCGCGTGCTGGGCATTTCGAAGTCGCGGCTGTCTCGGCGCGTGTCGGAACTGGAGGCATCGCTCGGCGTGCGGCTCTTGCAGCGTTCCACGCGCAAGCTCGCGCTCACCGAAGCAGGACAACTGTTCTACCAGCACTGCCAGGCGATGCTCGCCGAGGCGCAGGCCGCCGTCAACGTCGTGCAGAGCCTGCGCGATTCGCCGCGCGGCACCGTGCGCGTGAGCGTGCCCGTGACCATCGCGCAGACCTTCCTCGCGGCCGTCATGCCCGACTTCATGCATCGCTATCCGGAAGTGCGCGTCGTGTTGCGCGTGACGAACCGCGTCGTGGATCTCTTCGAGGACGCCATCGACGTCGCGCTGCGCGTGCGCTCGGAGCCGCCCGCGAGTTCCAACGTCGTCGCGCGGCCGCTGTGGCGCACGCAGCAGATGCTGGTTGCCGCGCCCTCGCTGCTCAAGCCGAACGCGCCGCCGATGAGCGTCGCGGACCTCGCGCAATACGACACGCTCGACATGCCATCGGCGGACGGGCGGCACGTGTATCGCCTCATCGCGCCCGACGGCACACGTCACGAGTTCGAGCACGAGCCGCGGCTCGTGACCGCCGACCTTTCGATGATTCGCGAAGCCGTGATGCGCGGTGTCGGCATCGCGGCGTTGCCCGAGATGATGTACGGCGCGCCGCTCCGAAGCGGGCAGCTCTCGCCCGTGATGCCGGGCTGGACCTTTCCGACGCCGCAGCTTTACGCCGTGTTCCTGTCGCGGCAGGGCATGGTCCCGGCTATTCGCGCGTTCGTCGATTTTCTCGTCGAATGCATCGACGACGGCAAGCGCTTTCCCGGCGAATGTCCGGTCATCGAGCCTGCCGAGCAGGAGACGGTTTAGCATCGCTTCAGACATTGAAGCACGCGTTTGCGATGCAGAGATTCAATCGCGCGGAATCTTGTACGGCAAAATCGGCGGCGTTATATTGAGGTCTCTTTCGCTAAGGAGCTTCTTATGCGAAAACTGACGGCTACTCTGATAGTTAGCCTGATAGGGCTGATCGCGCTGTCCGTGTCGACCACGGCTGCCGCATGTGACGGTTCTGGCGGCTCAGGGTATTCGAGCCCGAAGTAATCGTCTCGCCCGAATGCGCCGAGTGCGCACGAAAAAAGGCCTTCATCCGACGATGAAGGCCTTTTGCTTTGTCGCGCGTTGTCGGCCGCTTACTTGGCGCTCTTCGGCTGCGTCACGAAACCGATCTTCGACAAGCCGCCCGCCTGCGCGGCGGACATCACATCGGCGACGCGCTCATACGGCACCTTGCGATCCGCGCGCAGGCGCAATTCCGGCTGCGGCGTCTTTTTCGACGCCTGCGCGATGCGCGCGTCGAGCGCTGCGTCGTCGATCTTCTGGTCGTTCCAGAGAATCGTGCCGTCGGCCTCTATCGCGACGTCGACATGCGCGGGCTTTTCGTCCTGCGGCTGGCTGCTCGCGTGCGGCAAGTCGATCTTCACCGCGTGATGCATCGCGGGAATGGTCACCAGAAAAATGATGAGGAGAACGAGCATGACGTCGACGAGCGGCGTCATGTTGATCTCGCTCATCATGCCGTCGTCTTCGTCGCCGGCGAATGGGCTCATGGCCATGCGAACCTCCGCTTAGCTTGCGCGCGTCGCAAGACGCAGGCTGTCGGATTGCCCGGTCGTCGCGCGCTTGGTCGACGACAGCTTCGAGCCCGTGACGAAGAACGCGTGCAGGCCGTGCGCGAAGCGGTTCAGCTTGGTCACGATGCTCTTGTTCGCGCGGGTGAGGGCGTTGTAGCCGAGCACCGCCGGAATCGCGACGAAGAGGCCGAACGCGGTCATGATGAGCGATTCGCCGACCGGGCCCGCGACCTGATCGATCGACGTTTGCCCCGTCGCGCCGATGGTCAGGAGCGCGTGATAAATGCCCCACACCGTGCCGAACAGTCCGACGAACGGCGACGTGCTGCCGATCGACGCCAGCACCGCGAGCCCCGCCTGCATCCGGCCGACGCCTTCGTCCATCACGTCTTTCAGGCAGCGCGTGATCCAGTCGGAGACATCCATGCGATCGTGCAGATGCGGCTGCGTCTGGTGATGATGGTCCGCCGCTTCCTGGCCTGCGAGCGCGAGCGCGAGGAACGGGTTGTCCGCTGCGCTCGACGACTGCGCGCCCAGTTTCTGGATGCCGTCGTTGAAATCGTCCGAATGCCAGAACGCCTGCTCCGCGTTCTTCGTCAGGCGCTTGAGCCGCACGACGTTCCACGCCTTCACGACGATCACCGTCCACGAGAGCACCGACATGATGACGAGCGCGAGCGCGATGCCGCGCGTCACGAAATCGCCTTGCGCCCAGACGTGCGCAATTCCGTAGTTTTGCATTGCTGTTTCCTTGTTTCCAAAAAACCGGTCAGTCGTTCAGGCTGAAGACGAACGGGACGGTGGCCGTGGCGCGGATCGCCTCGCCGTTTTCCTTGTAGGGCGTGCATGCGCTGGAACGAACGGCGTCGAGCGCGGCGTCGTCGAGGCGCGAGGAGCCGCTGCTTTTTTGCAGCGTCACGTTTTCGATCTTGCCCGACAGGCCGACGGTCAGCTTGACCAGCGCCGTACCCGTCTCGCCCCGGCGGCGCGACATGGCAGGATAGTCCGGCTGCGCGATATTGCACGACAGGCGCGCGACGTTCTTCGGCGCGGCGAGGTCCATCGTCGGCTTGCCGATGGCGGGCGCGGCCGGCGCCGGGGCGGCCGGCGCGGGGGCGGGCGGCGGCGGAGCGGGGGGCGCCGGCGGCGTGGGCTCGGGCGCGGGCGCCGCAATCGGCGCCGGCGCTGGCGTGACCGGCATCGGCGCGGGCTTCGGCTCGGCCTTGGGCTTGATCTTCGGCTGCGGCTGCGGCTTCGGCTGCGGAACGGGTTTCGGCGGCTGGGGCGTCGGCGGTGACTGGACGGCAACCGGCTGGGGCGCGGGCTGCGGCGTCTCGCTAATCAGCTGCGCGGTGATCGCCTTGGCTTCGACTGGGCGCGGCGGCGCTTCGTGCCGCATCGTCAGCACGGTGCCGAGGAGCGCCGCATGAATCGCGAGTACCAGCGCGCACGCGGCGACCATGCGAGGACTGATGCCGGATGACGGCGCGGGCGAAAAGGCGGCTGAAGACGTGGTCGGGGACTGCATTCTTGGGCGTTGTTCGAGAGTCTGCTTGCCTGACGGCTCCTGATGCTGAGATCCCGAACATAAGCTGGCCCGAAAGCGAAGGGCGAAGTCATCGACGAAATATCAGCAGCGAAATGAACAGGGTAGCCACAAAACCGATCAGCAATTCCATCTCGTTCTCCTCGGACAGGACTGAACGGTTTGCAGAAGGTACTGCGGTTGGCTACCGGCGCGGCCGCGGCCAAACGGCGCGACCGCTGGCGCGGGAGCGTCAGGCCGCCTGGCGTTCGTAGAACGTGACCGGCGCTGCCTGCACGCCGCAATGCGAGGCGCAGACGCCGCTTTGCACCATCACATCGCGCACGCTCTCTTCGCACTTCCCGCAGCACATGGCGACGCCGAGTTCGAACTGGAGCTCGTCGAACGTATCGACGCCCTCCGCGATGGCGGCGCGAATCTTTCTGTCGGACACTGACTTGCAGACACAGACGATCATGATGGTTCGCGATAGCTTCCGTTAATGCGAATTATTATCATTCAGTGTCGCGAGCTTGGCAAGCGAGGAGCGGGGATTTTTGTAACAGGATGCGGGACTCGGCCGGTTCGCCCGCCGGAGGCTTGCCGGGCGGGGCAGAGCGGCTGTCCTCGCGCCTCAAGGCTAAGCAGCAACCCTGCGCGCGCTGTGGAGATTTAGGCGCTCGGAATATCGACATGCCGCACATTCGCCTGGATTTGCAGCAACGAGGCGGCGAGTTGTCGCTGCGGTTCGCCATCGGCGGTGGAGTAGAAAAGCGGGGTCGCTGCGACCGACGCATCGGCGTTGCGGAGTCCGCTCGCGTCGAGCAGGCGTTCGAGTTGCCGCGCGACTGCGACGCTCGTATCGACGATATGCAGCCGCTCGCCCGCAATCTCGCGAATGGCGCGGTCAAGAAAAGGGTAGTGCGTGCAGCCGAGCACGAGGGTGTCGGCGCCCGCGTCGAGCATCGGTTTGAGATAGCTTTCGAGCAGCGCCATGAGTTCGGGCGACGACGTGTCGCACCGCTCCACCGCCTGCACCAGCCCGTGCCCCGGCTGGCATATGAAGCGGCAATTGCCGGCATAGCGGTCAAGAAGCGACTGAAAGCGCGCGCTTCGCAGCGTCGCCTGCGTGGCCAGCACGCCGACCACGCCGGTTCTAGACACCGCCGCGGCCGGCTTCACGCCGGGCTCGACGCCGACGAGCGGGATCGCGAGCCGCTCGCGCACGTGCGCGATGGATTGCGCGGTCGCCGTGTTGCATGCGACGACGAGCGCCTTCACGCCCTGTCCGACGAGCCATTCGCCGATGGCCGTGGTGCGCGCGGTGATGAACGCATCGTCGCGCTCGCCGTAGGGTGCGTGCAGCGAATCCGCCACGTAGATCAACTGCTCGTGCGGCAGCAGCGCGCGCACCGCGCGCAACACGGACAGACCGCCGAGCCCGGAATCGAAGATGCCGACAGGCGCGTCTGCGCCAGCCGGCGCGCGCGCGTTCGCGGCGAGGGGGGATGCGACGACAGCGGACATCGTTTGAGACGGCTTATTGCTCGCCCATCATGCTCTGCTGATAGTTCTGGATGCCGACCTTGTCGATCAGATCCAGTTGCGTTTCGAGCCAGTCGATGTGCTCTTCGGTGTCGTTCAGAATCTTGTCGAAGATATCGCGCGAAACGTAGTCCCGCACGGACTCGCAATACGCGATGGCTTCCTTGCAGGTCGACTGCGAAATCTGCTCGAGCTTCAGATCGCACTCGATGATTTCCTTGGTCTCTTCGCCGATCAAAAGCTTGTGCAGGTCCTGCAGGTTCGGCAAGCCGTCGAGCATGAACACGCGCTGGATCAGCCAGTCGGCGTGCTTCATCTCGCCAATCGACTCGTCGTATTCGTGCTTGTTCAGTTGCTCGAGGCCCCAGTGCTTGTACATCCGGGCGTGAAGGAAGTATTGATTGATCGCGGTGAGCTCGTTCTTCAGCTGCGCGTTCAGATATTCGATGACTTTCGCGTCGCCTTTCATAGGTGTCCTTGTTCCGGGCGTGTGAGCATGGGGGAAAGATAAACCTTGGGACTGGGGCCTGCCAAGGTTAAGAGGGAATTTTTTGTCGCGGCCGAAAAAGAGAATGGAACGCTCTATCGGCAAATGCGGCTTGCAAAGAAAAGCCGGGCGCGCGGCCCGGCTTTCCGACCGCGCGGCGCAGATCATGCGCGATGCGGTCCGCGTCTCGTGCTTACGCCGTCGCGACCGGAATCTTGCCGATCTTCGCCTGCCATTCGGCGGGGCCGGTCTTGTGGACCGACGTTCCGTTCGAATCGACCGCGACCGTAACCGGCATGTCCTTCACGTCGAACTCGTAGATGGCTTCCATGCCGAGGTCTTCGAACGCGAGCACCTTGGCCTCGCGGATCGCCTTCGAGACGAGATACGCCGCGCCGCCGACCGCCATCAGATACGCGGCCTTGTGCTTCTTGATCGCCTCGATGGCGACCGGACCGCGCTCGGCCTTGCCGATCATCGAGATGAGGCCGGTCTGGGCGAGCATCGTTTCCGTGAACTTGTCCATGCGCGTGGCCGTCGTCGGGCCTGCCGGACCGACCGCTTCGTCGCGCACCGGATCGACCGGGCCGACGTAATAGATCACGCGGTTCGTGAAATCGACCGGCAGCTTTTCGCCCTTCGCGAGCATGTCGGCGATGCGCTTGTGCGCGGCGTCGCGGCCCGTCAGCATCTTGCCCGAGAGCAAGAGCGTCTGGCCCGGCTTCCACGACGCGACTTCTTCCGGCGTCAGCGTGTTGAGGTCGACGCGCTTGCTCGTCTCCGTGTTCGGCTGCCACGTGACCTTCGGCCATGCGTCGAGCGGCGGGGCGTCGAGCTTGGCTGCACCCGAGCCGTCGAGCGTGAAGTGCGCGTGGCGCGTCGCCGCGCAGTTCGGGATGATCGCGATGGGCTTGCTCGCCGCGTGCGTCGGCGCGGCCATGATCTTGACGTCGAGCACGGTCGACAAGCCGCCGAGACCCTGCGCGCCGATACCGAGCGCGTTCACCTTCTCATGCAGTTCGACGCGCAGTTCTTCGATCCAGTCCTGCGGACCGCGCGCGATGATGTCCTGAATGTCGATGGGGTCCATCAGCGATTCCTTCGCCATCACCATCGCTTTTTCGGCCGTGCCGCCGATGCCGATGCCGAGCATGCCCGGCGGGCACCAGCCCGCGCCCATCGTCGGCACGGTCTTGAGCACCCAGTCGACGATCGAATCCGACGGATTGAGCATCGCGAACTTCGACTTGTTCTCCGAGCCGCCGCCCTTCGCCGCGACCTGCACGTCGACCTTGTCGCCCGGCACGATCTCGTAATGGATCACAGCCGGCGTGTTGTCCTTCGTGTTCTTGCGCGCGCCTTCGGGCGGGCTCACGATCGACGCACGCAGCACGTTGTCCGGGTTCAGATAGCCGCGGCGCACGCCTTCGTTGATCATGTCGGTGACCGACATCGTCGCGCCGTCCCAACGCACGTCCATGCCCACCTTCACGAACACCGTGACGATGCCCGTGTCCTGACAGATCGGGCGCTTGCCTTCGGCGCACATGCGGCTGTTGGTCAGGATCTGCGCGATGGCGTCCTTCGCGGCGGGGCTTTCCTCCAACTCGTAGGCGCGGCCGAGCGCCTGAATATAGTCGAGCGGATGGTAGTAGCTGATGTACTGCAGAGAATCGGCGATGCTCTGGATCAGGTCTTCTTGCTTGATGACGGTCATGGCTTGGGCTCTGGGGACGAAAGACTGCGTGCGTTCTCTTCGACGCTTCAATCGAGTGCGCTGCGGGGTGTTGCCGTTTCGCTGTGGAAATGCCGCGGATGCGTATGCGTGGTCAACCGGTCGACATAGGCCATGACGAGCGCGGACACGAGAAACGCCACGTGAATCACGACTTGCCACAGCACCGTATGGAACGTGTGCTGATCCGGATTGATGAAAGTCTTCAGCAGATGAATCGACGAGATGCTGATGAGCGCCATCGAGAGCTTCACTTTCAGCACGCCCGCATTGACGTGATCGAGCCACTCGGGTTCGTCGGGATGGCCTTCCACGCCGAGACGCGACACGAACGTTTCGTATCCGCCGACGATCACCATGATGAGCAGGTTCGAGATCATCACCACGTCGATCAGGCCGAGCACGACCAGCATGACGTTGGTTTCGTCGAGCGTCATCGCGTGCGTGACGAGGTGCCAGACCTCCTTCAGGAACAGGACGACGTAGACGCCCTGCGCGACGATGAGTCCGAGATAGAGCGGCACCTGAAGCCAGCGGCTCATGAAGATGAATCTGGGCAGCGCCTTCATCGGGCCGGGGCGAGCGGGCGAGTCGGGGAAGTGCTTCTGAGCGGACATGGGCGGCGTGTCGGTCGGGCGGCGGAGATCGAAGTGCTGGGAACGTGAAACGGGCGGTTCGTGGCCCGTCCGGGAAAGCCCGGTATTGTAGCGTGTCGCCGCGCGAGCCTGCCGGAACGCAGCGGCAAGCACTGTTGTGTCAATCGGATGGAATGCGCGGCCACTCGCCCCTAGACGTTGCTTTCGCGGCTCCCACGCTCGTCACGCGCCACGGGCGCCCGGCGCTTCAGGCTCGCGAGGACGATGCCCGCCATCACGCACGCGAGCGCGATGCCATGCGCGAGCGTCGGCCGCTCGCCGAGGAACGCGATGCCGTAGAGCGCCGCCGCGATCGGCAGGACGGCCGAGAAGACGCCCGCGAGGCTTCCGGCGACGTGTCGGATGCCTTTCATCCACAGCCAGAAGGAGAAGACGCTCGCCGAAAGCGCATACCATCCGACGAGCGCCCAGGTGATTCCGTCGACGCCGCGCCAGTCGAACGCGAGCGCGGTCGGCAGACCGAGCGGCAACATCAGCAGAAAGCCTAACCCGTGGGTATACGCGCAGATGTCGATGGCGGGCAGCGTCTGCGTCAGCCGCCGCGACAGGATCACGTACAGCGATTCGCAGCAGACCGCGCCGACCACCATCAGATTGCCCGCGAGCGAGCCGCCGCCGTGATCGCCGCCGCCGCCGCTCTGGGCGACGTTGATGACGACGACGCCCACGACCGCCAGCGCGATGGAAGCGAACGCTCGTCCGCCCGGCTTCTCCCTGAGAAAGAGCCACGCGAACAGCGCGACGACGGCCGGCATGGTGCTCGTGATGACGCCCGCCGCGACTGCGCTCGTGCGCGCGACGCCGTTGAGCATCAGCAGCGTGAAGCCGAATGTGCCGAAGAGCGCCTGCAGAAAGAGGTTGATCCACTCGGCGCGCGCCACGCGCTTCATCTTCGACGGACGCAACAGCGGCCACAGCACCGCCAGCGCGATGACGAAGCGCAGCAGCGCGAAAAGCGGCACCGGCACGGACGCCACGATCGACTTGCCGATGCCGACGTTGCTCCCGACGAGCAGCATCGACGCGATGAGATAGAGGGCGTAGCGATTCAAGCTGTGATTTCGGCGTCGAGCGCACGACAAGCGCGCGGCGAGTTCAGTTAGGATTGTGGGGACGCATTGTAGAAGCCGCGCCGACTCCGTGTATACCCCGTGCCGAAGCCGTCGGCCGCGTAAGAAGCGGGTAAGTTGCGCGGCATATCTTGATCTTCATGCAGGCTGCAATGAGTCGGCAAGCGCGTTTCTCGAACGAAGCGCGCTGGCAAGGTTGCAAGTGGCCGGCAATCCGCGAGACGGCGGAGCCGGTCGACAGGAGACAGGGTTCGGCGAGAACGCCCGTGCGCGTGACGCTTTCGAACCTCAATAACATGCGGCGTGCCCGCCTCAAGCGTCGAGCGCGCCGCCGGCTTTTGGAATCACCATCGGAGGGGTTGTCGATGTCTGCGATCGAATCGGTTCTTCAGGAAAAACGTGTGTTTCCGCCGTCAGCCAAGGCTTCGTCCGGCGCGGCGATTTCGGGCATGGACGCGTACAAGGCGCTCGTCGCCGAAGCGGAGCGCGACTACGAAGGCTTCTGGGCGCGGCTCGCGCGGGAAACGCTCTCATGGCACAAGCCGTTCTCGAACGTGCTCGACGAAAGCAACGCGCCGTTCTATACGTGGTTCGCGGATGGCGAGCTGAACGCTTCGTATAACTGTCTCGACCGGCACGTCGAAGCGGGGCGCGGCAACGAGAACGCGATTATCTTCGAAGCCGACGACGGCACCGTGACCAACGTCACGTATCAGGACCTGCTCGAACGCGTCTGCCGCCTCGCCAATGCGCTCAAGAAGCGCGGCGTGAAGAAGGGCGACCGCGTCGTCATCTATCTGCCGATGTCCGTGGAAGGCGTCGTCGCCATGCAGGCGTGCGCGCGTATCGGCGCGACGCATTCGGTGGTGTTCGGCGGCTTCTCGTCGAAGTCGCTCAACGAGCGGCTCGTCGATGTCGGCGCGGTCGCGCTCATCACCGCCGACGAGCAGATGCGCGGCGGCAAGGCGCTGCCGCTCAAGAGCATCGCCGACGAAGCGCTTGCGGCCGGCGGCTGCGACGCGGTGAAGGACGTCATCGTGTATCGGCGCACGGGCGGTAACGTTGCGTGGAACGAAGGGCGCGACGTGTGGCTGCACGAAATCGTCGAGAACGAAGCGGCGCAGTGCGAGCCCGAGTGGGTCGGCGCGGAGCATCCGCTTTTCATCCTGTACACGTCCGGCTCGACGGGCAAGCCGAAGGGCGTGCAGCACAGCACGGCGGGCATTCTGCTGTGGGCCGCGCAGACGATGAAGTGGACCTTCGACATGAAGGCGGGCGACATCTTCTGGTGTACCGCCGACATCGGCTGGATCACGGGACACAGCTATATCGCGTACGGGCCGCTGGCCATCGGCGCAACGCAGATCATGTTCGAAGGCGTGCCGACGTACCCGAACGCGGGCCGCTTCTGGGACATGATCCAGCGCCACAAGGTCACGATCTTCTATACCGCGCCGACGGCCATCCGCTCGCTCATCAAGGCGTCGGAAGCGGACGCGAAGGTGCATCCGAAGAGCTACGATCTCTCGACGCTGCGCATTCTCGGCACGGTCGGCGAGCCGATCAATCCGGAAGCGTGGATGTGGTACCACGAGAACGTCGGCGGCGGGCAGTGTCCGATTGTCGATACATGGTGGCAGACGGAAACCGGCGGCCACATGATCACGCCGCTGCCGGGCGCCACGCCGCTCGTGCCGGGTTCGTGCACGCTGCCGCTGCCGGGCATCATGGCCGCGATCGTCGATGAAACCGGGCAAGACGTGCCGAACGGGCAGGGCGGCATTCTCGTCGTGAAGCGCCCGTGGCCGTCGATGCTGCGCAATGTCTGGGGCGATCCGAACCGCTACAAGACGAGCTACTTCCCGGAAGAACTCGGCGGCAAGCTGTACCTCGCCGGCGACGGCGCGGTCCGCGACAAGGAGACCGGCTATTTCACGATCATGGGCCGCATCGACGACGTGCTCAACGTCTCGGGCCATCGTCTGGGCACGATGGAGATCGAGTCGGCGCTGGTCGCGAATCCGATCGTCGCGGAAGCAGCCGTGGTCGGACGTCCCGACGACACGACTGGCGAAGCCGTGGTCGCGTTCGTTGTGCTCAAGCGCGCGCGTCCGGAAGGCGATGAAGCGAAGCAGGTCGCCAACGAGCTGCGCGCGTGGGTCGCCAAGGAGATCGGGCCGATCGCGAAGCCGAAGGACATCCGCTTCGGCGAGAATTTGCCGAAGACGCGCTCGGGCAAGATCATGCGGCGTCTGTTGCGCTCGCTCGCGAAGGGCGAGGAGATCACGCAGGACGTGTCCACGCTGGAGAATCCCGCGATTCTCGATCAACTGGGCGAAGCGCGCTAAAGCTGTTCTAAACGACCGCCGCCGAATAAGCGGCGGTCGATCCCGATTGCCGATGCCACGCGGTTTTGGTACATAACCGCATGGTCACGCCTGCCGATCCGCTCAATCCCACGCTTGCCCCGCCGCCGCGCGTCCCGGCGGCCGCGGCGCGCGCGCATCGCGCGTACTGGCGCTTCAATGTCGCGCTGATCTCGGTGCTGCTTGCCGTCGGATTCGTCGTGTCGTTCTGCGTGCCGCTTTTCGCGGAGCGTCTGCAACACCTGCGCATCGCCGGGTTTCCGCTGCCGTTCTTCTTCGGCGCGCAGGGCGCGATTCTCGTCTACGTGACGCTGATCGCCGTCTATATCGTGCTGATGCAACTCGCCGATGCGCGGCTCGCGCGCGCCGTCGACGAAGCCAGCGCGCACGATGGCGAGCAGGACGACGCCCGGCGATGAAGCTCACCAACCGGCTCATCGTCACTTACGCGCTCTATACGCTCGGCTTTCTGCTGTTCATCTTCGTGATGGAACGTATCGAGCGCACGGCCGGCGCGGGCATGTGGGTCGGCTATGTGTTCCTGTTCGTGCCGATCGCCGTGTATGCGGTTATCGGGCTGCTCTCGCGCACGTCCGATCTCGTCGAATACTACGTGGCCGGGCGGCGCGTGCCTTCCGCGTTCAACGGCATGGCGACGGCGGCGGACTGGCTCTCGGCGGCGTCGTTCATCGGACTGGCCGGCTCCATCTACGCGAGCGGCTACGACGGCCTCGCCTACATGATGGGCTGGACCGGCGGCTATTGCCTCGTCGCCTTCCTGCTCGCGCCGTACGTGCGCAAGCTCGCGCGCTACACGATTCCCGATTTTCTCGGCACGCGCTTCTCGAGCAACCTTGTGCGCGGACTCGCGGCCATCGCCGCGATCCTGTGCTCGTTCGTCTATCTGGTCGCGCAGATTCAGGGCATCGGGCTGATCGCGTCGCGCTTCATCGGCATCGAGTTCTCGATCGGCATCTTCTGCGGGCTCGCGGGCATTCTCGTGTGCTCGTTTCTCGGCGGCATGCGCGCGGTGACGTGGACGCAGGTGGCGCAATACATCATCCTGATCAGCGCGATGCTGATTCCCGTCTCGATGATCGCGCATCGCGACGGGCTCGGATGGTTCCCGCAACTCAACTATGGCCGCGTGATGGAACGCGTCGAGACGCTCGAACGCGCGCTCGCCGTCTCGCCCGACGAAGCGCGCGCCCGCGCCGATCTTGCGCGTCAGGCGGCGCGCGCGCAGGAGCGCATCGATGCGCTGCCGCGATCGTTCTTCGACGAGCACGCGCGGCTCGTTGCCGAGATCGCCGATTTGCGCCGGCACAACGGCCCGCTGCGCGAGATCAGCGAACGCGAGCGCGAACTCGCGTCGTTTCCGCGCGATCCCGCCGATGCGCAGGCGAAGTGGTCGCGCGAACGCGATGCGTTGAACGAGCGCGTCGCCGCCCCGGTGCCGCTGACCGCTGCGTTCGCGTCGTCCTCCGGCACGGCTGAGCAGGGCAGCGCGCGGGCGCACCGGTTGAACTTTCTCTCGCTCATCCTGTGCTTGTCGATCGGCACGGCGAGCTTGCCGCACATTCTCACGCGCTATAACACGACGACGTCCGTGGCATCGGCGCGGCGTTCGGTCGGCTGGACGCTCTTTTTCGTCGCGCTGTTCTATCTGACGGTGCCGGTGCTCGCCGTGCTGATCAAGCACGAAATTCTGACGGGGCTCGTCGGACATCGCTTCGCGGAGCTGCCGCAATGGGTGACGCAGTGGCGCCACATCGAGCCGTATTTGATCCGTATCGGCGATATCAACGGCGATGGCGTCGTGCGCTGGGCCGGCATTCAGATGCAGCCGGACATGGTGGTGCTCGCCGCGCCCGAGATCGCCGGCCTGCCTTACGTGATGTCCGGACTGATTGCGGCGGGCGCGCTGGCCGCGGCGCTTTCGACGGCGGATGGCCTGCTGCTCACCATCGCGAACGCGTTGTCGCACGACGTGTATTACTGCATGGTGGATCGCCGCGCGACGAGCCAGCGGCGCGTCACGATTTCGAAAATACTGCTGCTCGGCGTTGCGCTGCTTGCGTCATACGTCGCGTCCCTCAATGCGGGGAACATTCTGTTTCTCGTGGGCGCGGCGTTTTCGCTCGCGGCGTCGAGTCTCTTTCCGGCGCTGGTGCTCGGCGTCTTCTGGAAGCGCACGACGCAGCGGGGCGTCGTCGCCGGAATGATCGCGGGGCTGATCGTGTGCGTGTATTACATCGTGTCGACGTATCCGTTCTTCACGCACCTGACGGGCTTCGACGGGCCGCGCTGGTTCGGCATCGAGCCGATCAGCTCGGGCGTGTTCGGCGTGCCGGCCGGCTTCGCGGTGGCAATTGCGGTGAGTCTCTTCGATCGCAAACCGGACGAGTACACGCGCGCGCTCGTCGACTACATTCGTCACCCGTAGGGGCTAGGCGGGCGGCGGGAACTTGGTATAATCGCAGTCTTCCGGAGAGATGGATGAGTGGTTTAAGTCGCACGCCTGGAAAGCGTGTATAGGGTAAAACCTATCGGGGGTTCGAATCCCCCTCTCTCCGCCAGCCTGATTCCCGAATCCCGCACAGCTCATCGGCTTGCGGGATTTTTGTTTTTGTCGATGCTCGGCAAGGGCATGTGGGTGTCGTAGCGCGGTCGCAACGTCCGCCGAAAGGGATCGTGCAACAAGGCAGCTTTGGTCAGCATGAACCGGACTCCTAATCACCACTGCAACTATTCATCAAGATCCGCCCCGTTTTGTCGCAACGAGTCAACTTCCCGAAGCGCCCAACGTTGAAGCCCCGGCAGCCATCGCCGCGTCCCGTCGCTGACCGGCAAGCGGCCGGCACTTCCGTAGCTAACTCGCAAAGGATACAGACATGAGCATCTTCGGTGACATCGTAGGCAAGATCTTCCACAAAGCGAAACCCGCCGACCCGGCACCCGTCGCCGCGCCGGACCCCGCGCCGCAGGCAATCGTCGAGGCGGCTGCCGCTCCCGCGCCGCTGTCCGACATCGACGTCGCCGCCGTCATGGATCAACTGGCGAGCGAGAGCAGCCAGCAACTGAACTGGCGCGTTTCAATCGTCGACATGATGAAGCTGCTCGACGTCGACAGCAGTCTCGATCATCGCAAGCAACTCGCCACAGAACTCAAGTACAGCGGCGACATGAACGACTCCGCTTCGATGAACATCTGGCTGCACAAGCAACTGATGCAGGCGCTCGCCGCGAACGGCGGCAAGTTGCCGGCCGATCTCGTCGGCTGAACGCGCGCGCAAAGCAAAAGCCCGCGATCCAGCATTTTCATTGCTGAATCGCGGGCTTTTTCGCGTTCATCGCTTTGCGCTGATGCAGAAAGAGGGCGTCGCAAGAGGTCGCCTGCCTGCACGTCCGCGCCTCTGATAATGCGCAAACCGTCGCGCACATGGCAGGGCGGGCGATGGCAGAGCGCCCCCTGCGACAGCGCGCAAGATTAGCCGAGCGCGCGGAGGCGGAGAATCGGACGATTCGCGCTTTCTCCTTGCAGCATCAAAGATGGTTGCGTTTCGACCGAGGACGCGCGAACTCCGCGATTGGATCGTCGGCATAAGCGGCGATCGGATCTTTGTCGAACGGTGAAGCTGTCTGCGGCGTTTTCGAACGGCTCGGCTGCGAAGGCGCGCGCGACGCTGCCGCGCCCGAAGCGGCGGCCGCTTTCTCGCTGGTGCGCGGCGCCGTCTGCGAGTGCGTGACGTTGCCGGCTCCGATCCACTCTTCGGAGTACTTGGCGAAGGCGGCAGTGTTCAGTGTCAGGACGGCGACGGGAAACAGGAGAGCGAAGCAGGCGTTTCGTACGAGCATGGTCTTTCTTCTTGTCGTTTTCGATTTCTAAGCGCGTTACGGTGACGGCCGCGCGACATGGCGCGCGCGGCCCGATCCATCACCGATTGCTTAGCGCGTTAGATGGGACGAACCCGTCGCTCAATGCGCGATGACCATCTGGTCCGGCTGGTGATTTTCGGCGTCGAAGTGCAGCGCGGAATTCGCCGCCTGCTCCTGCATGAGGAACTCGCGCGCGGCCTGCACGCCGCGGTCGTACGACGCGCGCGCGGTGTGTTCTTCCAGTGCCGAGATGAGCGGAATCTGTTCTTCGGCGACCGAGTGCAGAAGACTCAGAATGTCGCGGCGCATCGACTCGGGGTACGAACAGAAGTGCTCGAAGCCGCCGGGCGCCGCGACAATATTGACGAGCGACGTCAGCAAACGCGCGCGGTTCAGGCAGTGCTCCTTGATGTGCGTGGAGTGCGACAGGGTTGCGCGGCCGTTCGCGTCGACGGAAATGTGCAGGTCTTTCATGATGCGAGCCTCATTTTTCGGAAGAATGCGGCATTAAATCGGCTCGCCGGACAAAATACAGCAGGACTTTTCCTATTCGCGCAGTCGGCAACGATCCTTTACGTTTTCCGTCGATGAGTCAGAGATCGGCTCGCGACGGCCACGCGCAGCAACGCCGGTTCGCCGTCCGGCGTCGCTGTGCGGCCTCCATCTGACGGCGTGAGCGTTACTGCTTCATCGTCCCGGTGGACTTAGATCCGCGCGCCGGCGGTTGCGACGTATCCGGCGACATGCCTTGCTCGCGCTTTTGCATGAGCGTGCCGCTTCCGGACGTGCCGGAAGGCGCGCCGCCTTGCGACGCATCGTTTGCGCCCCCCGGCGACGCGTTCTGTCCCTGCTGCTGCGTCTGTGGGCGTTGGTTCAACTGGTCGCGCGACATCTCCTGCGCGAGGGAGGCGGTACTGGCAAGCGCGAGAAGGGCGCCTGCGATCGCTGCGGTCGCTTTCATGGCTGTCTCCTGGTTCCAGGCGCGAGGCGCGCCGTGCAGAGGAACTAGCATCGGCTGTGCCGCGCTCTTTAGACGAAACGTGCCGCATATCTCAAAACCATCTACGATGATTATTGGCGCTACCAAACGGATGCCGATTCATTACAATTCGCGCTCCAAACGAACCTGAGCCGCCCGAATTCGAGTCAATGGGCCAATCCAACGGAGTGTTTCATGTCGATCACACTGAACGATTTATTGGCATGGAGCGAAAGCTTGCCGGACCGCAATAGCGACGAAGCGAAAATGCTCGACGCTCTCATCGAGAAACGCGAAACGGAATTGAGATCGCGTATTGCCGATCTGATTGCCGCTGTGAGTCAGCAAGAGAACTGGAAACTGCATCGTTGTGCGGCAACGGCACGGCGTATCGAACGGACTTCCACTGCGCACCTCGAGGCGGTTTATGAATATTTTCGGGATCGCAACGAAGGGCGCTTGCATTTCGAAGCGCCCGAGATTCTCGCCGATTCTTTCGTCGACGGTCAGGCCGGCCCCGATCGGCTGAGCGTGCCCGTCGTGACGAACGGCGACGCGAATTACGCGATCAAGGTGGGAACGCCGGCCGAGCCGATCGTGAACCTCTACGGGCGGATGAAGAATCTCGAAGCGCGGCTGGCCGATACGCCCGGCATCGCGTGCGGCATTCAGGGCATCCGAATCATGCGAATGGTGGCGCTGATGTCGAAAGCGCGCTCGGCGCAACTTGCCAATTTGCGCGTGAGCGGAATGCAGGCCGTCTACCGGCACATGTAATGATTTGTGCCCGCGAAACGAAAAGCGGCTTTACGCACCATTTACCGCATTGACTCGCGGAGGGTTTTGTCGCTCGCGCAGCTTCGATTGCATCTGGAAATCGCTCGCCTATACTGTTTCATCAGCCGAAAATTCGGTCAATTTGCATCGCCGCTCGTTCGTTATCCAGAATAATCACTGCGAATATTCAAAATATGCGACGCGGATAAAAGCACCCTGGCTGTCGTCAGGAACCGTCAAAATCGCAGCCGTAAGTCAAACGTGGAGTCATCGTGAAAAGCCTGCTGAGCAGACGAGGCACATTGCTCGATAACGCGCCGTCGTTTCTCCTGCGCCAAAAACCGAATGCTCCGGTTCGCTTCGCTGCGCAGAACAAGCCCGACGGACTCGAGTCCTCCGACGAAGCGGCACCCGCCGCGCCTTCGACCGCCACCCGCGTCACGCCGCTGCGCCCGAACGGCGCGTCGACGCCGTTCGCCACGCACGCTCTGCAGGCGGCGCAAATTGCCGAGGTGGAGTGGCTGATCCAGCAGTCGACGCTCGCCGTTTTCCGGACATTTCAGAGTTTCGCGTATAGTGCGAGCCTGCTGTTCTATCCGCGCGACCTGACGTACTATGCCGTGCTCTATCATGAGGACGCCGTATGGCGCGTGCTGAAAGCGGGCGATATCGACGCCGCCGAGCCCGCGTTCCGTCATTTCGTCGAGCAGGCAGTGCGGCTCGCGGAAGCGGAATTGCGGCGCGCGCACTTGCAGGCGCAAAACGAGCAGTTCGCACGGCTGATTGCCGAGTCGGAAGCGCAGGTCGAACGTTCTCGCGTGGATCTCCAGCGCGGCAGTACGCAGGACCAGGAAGTGGCGCTCAGGCAACAAGAGGTGCGCAAGGATCTCGCGCAGCTCGAAGCCCGGCGCGTTGCGGCTCAGGCGCAGCTGAGTAAGTTGCAACGGCAAATGCACCAGCTCGCCGCGACCAGCAACGAAACGGTGCCACATCTGCCATCGGGGCGTTGAGGCAAAATCTCGGGCGCTCGCGCCGTCAGGCGTCTCTCCGCTCGTCTCTGGCGGCGTACGGAACGCGAGTCTGCGAAATGTAGCTGCTGAGCCCGCGACCGGCGCGGGCGCGCCGCTTCATTTGCTCGACGTGCGCGCGGCCCGACTCGCGGTAGTTGTAGAGATACGTCCGCCCGTCGGCGAAGCGCACGCGAATGCCGTCGCGCAGAATCTCGTAAGCCGACACGCCGGAATTGCCCGCAACGTTCCGATAGGGCTGCATAAGCGTTTTCTCCGCACGTTCTCGCCGCAGGGCGGGCGGCAAGGATTTAATCAAAGCCGGTACTAAAGAATTTCCGGTTCCGGCCGATATCGTTGTTATGTGTCAGCGGCCGGGGCCAGAAGGGTGTCATGGATAAAGATCAATTGCCGTTTCTCGATTCAAACGATCCGCATTTCCAGCACGCGCGCGCGCTGAGTCTGTCCGTCGGCGCGATCCGTCGCGCGCAGGGCAAGTGCAGCCCGAACGACTTCCCGGTCGGCTCGCTCGAATGGCACTTTGCGGTGGAAGAGTTCGCAACCGATGTCCTGCGCGTGCTCATGGGCGACGACGCGCAAGACGTCGACTTGCCGCTCGGCGAGCGTCCGCTCGACTGATTGCCGCTCACGCGCGCCGTCCGGCGCGCGCTTCGCTACAGCTTCACGCCGCCGGCTTCCGGCGCGTCGACGCCGCCGGGCGGGATCGCGCCCGTGTCGGTGACGTCGTTTGTGCTCGGCGCGCCGGGCCCGCTGGACCCGCTCGACCCGCTCGACCAGTACGGCTCGCGCCCATAGTGCTGATGCACCGAGCTCGCCCAGACGGGATCGGCCATCGACGGCCACGCGTCCTTGTCGAATCCCGGCGAATTGCGCACCTGGTCGGCCGTCGCCGCGAGGCGAAAGCAGCGGTTGTCCGTGTCGAGCGTCAGCGCGCTCCAAGGCACGGCCAGCAGCTTGTCCCCGATGCCGAGAAAGCCGCCACTCGACAGCACCGCGTACGCCACGCGGCCGCTCGTCACATCCAGCATGATTTCCTTGAGCGAGCCGACGTCGTGCCCGTCGCTGCTCAGCACCGCGTTGCCATCCAGCGTGCTCGCCGCCATGACGTCGGGGCCGGGACCCGCGGCCGTCGCGGCGCCCTTGCCGATGATCTTTGCACCACCGGACGATTCCTCCATCGGTCGGTTCATGATCTGCTCCTTGGCGTTTCCTTGATGTTCAGGCGTGTGTCTGGCTGACCGTTCATCGTTGCCCGGTTTGCTGCGTCGATTCTTGTTCGGGCTCCTCTCGATAAGCAATTCCCGCGCCCGTGCGCCCGCCGCGTTCTGCTAAGCTGCGGGCTCGTTCATCCTTCGTGCCGCCCATGATCGAATTCGAGGAACTGCTCGCCGTCGCCTACAAGAGGGAACGTCTGGAAAGCCGCCGGCTCGTCAAGAGCGCGGCCTTTTCCGAGCACGCGGCGCTCGTGAAGACGCTGACGAAGGCAGCGGGCACGCAGTCCTTGAGAGAATTGGTCGATGCGCGTCGCGCCGCGCACGCGCGAGCCGCCGACGCGCTGCGCCAGCGCAGGCTGGCGCGTGCGAACCGCCCGCCGCGGCCGCATTCCTCCGCGCCGCGACCGGACGATGCCAGCGCGTGGACAGGCTGGTTCGACGGTTCCGCGCTGCCGAATCCGGGGCGCATCGGTATCGGCGCGGTGCTCAAGAGTCCGGAGGGCCGCACGCTGCAAATCAGCGCGACGGCGGGGCAAGGCGACAGCAGCGTGGCCGAGTATCTCGCGCTGACTGCGCTCCTCGAAGCGGCGCAGCGCGAAGGCGCCGCCAATCTGACGATCTATGGCGACAGCCGCGTGGTCATCGACGACGTTCGGGGCGGCGAAGCCGAGGGCATCCGCTCGCTCGCGGATCACGCGGCGCGCGTGCGGAAGCTCATCGCGCAAATCGGCAAAGTTCGCCTGCAATGGATTCCGCGCGCCCGCAACGCGCACGCGGACCGGCTGTCGCGCGAGGCGCTCGCCGTCGCCGATGCGCCCGCGTGCGCCGTGTCGGCGGCCTGACGGTCAGCCGAGTTCGCGGATATCCGCGGTCGGCGTGCTGCCGAAGGCATCGCTCAGCAGGAAATCGACGAGCTTGCTTGCCGACTGCTCGGGCGTCGCGAGCTGGCCCTCGCGCTTAAGCGTATCGAAGCGCTCCCGCAGAGGGAAACGCTCGAGCGCGGTGCCGCGAATCTCGGCTTGCATGTCCGTATCGACGACGCCCGGCGCGACGCTGCAAATGCGCAAGCCGCCGTTGTCGTCGAGCGCGACCGCCCGCGCGTGATGGTCGAGCGCGGCCTTCGTCGCGCAGTAGATGCTCCAGCCGGGATACGCGTTGCGCGCCGCGCCGCTCGAAATATGGGCGACGCGCCGGTCCGCCACGTGCGCGCTCGCGGCGGCGAAGGCTGCGGCAAGCATCAGCGGAGCCGCGACGTTGACGCTGACTGCGCGCGCGACCGCACCCGCATGCTGATCCGCGAGCGGACCGACCGGCGCGAGCATCCCGGCATTGTTGACGAGCAGCACGCGATCGGCGCGCGCCAGAAAGCGGCCGAGCGCGCCGTCCGCGAGCCAGGCGCCGAGCGCGGCCAGATCGGCGAGATCCAGCTCGGCTTCGTGCAGCCGGCCGGGAAAGCGCGCCGCCAGCGCTGCATTGCGTTTGCGCGAGATCGCGAGAATCTCGGCGTCGCGGGAGAGCAGGGCGTCGGCGAGCGCCGCGCCGAGGCCGCGCGTGTGGCCGGTAACGATCGCGAGAGTGGTCTGTGGCATGGAGAGGTCCGTTTGCATGAAAGGAGCCGATGTCTTCCGATTCTAGCGGCGCTCGCCTCAATAGCGCCGAAATGCCGGATTGGAAAGGGGCTCGCGCTCATCCGTTGGTAATGAGTCACATCTGCGCGACGGGCGCTTTTTTACCTGACAAGATGCGCTGCAGAATCGACAATCGTCAGCCGCGAAACGATCTGGAGTTTTTTCATGCCCATCCGTCCAACCGCGCGCAAGGCCGCGCCGTCCGTCAGCCGTGCCCGGCGCACAGCATCTCCCGCAGCCGCCCGCCCGAACTTCGCGGCAGCGCTCGCGGCCTGCATCGGATTCATCGGCGTGCCCGGCGCGGCATGGGCGCAAAGCTCAGTGCAGCTCTATGGCGAACTGGACGCCGGCCTCGCGTATGTCAGCAATGTCGGCGGGCATGCGCAGTACCGGCTGACGACCGGCACCATCGACGGCAGCTATTGGGGGCTGCAAGGCAGCGAAGATCTGGGCGGCGGCGCGCGGGCGATCTTCCGGCTCGAACGCGGCTACGCGGTGTCGACGGGGCAGGGGCTCAACGATCACCCGATGTACGTCGGCCTCGGCACCGACGCGCTCGGCACGCTCACGTTCGGCCGTCAGTACGACTCCATCCACGACTATTTCGCGCCCTTCACGCTGACGGGCGGCACGGGCGGCACGGCCTTCGCGCATGTGCTCGACAACGACAACGCGAACAACTCGTTCCTCGCGGCCAACTCCGTCAAATACACGAGCGCGACGTACGGCGGCTTCAGCTTCGGCGGCTTGTACGCGTTCTCGAACGCGGCGGGCGGGTTCGCGAATAACCGCGCGTACAGCGTCGGCGCCAACTACACGCTCGATTCGTTCAGCGCCGGGGCGGCCTATCTGCACAACGACGGACGCGGCAACACGACCGGCGGCGCGTACGACGCGCTCGCGCTGCCCGGCAACGCGCCGGGCGCCGTCATCGCGGCCAACGTGCAGCGGCAGAACACCTTCGGCGTCGCGATGAGCTACGGCATCGGCGACTTTCAGCTTGCCGGCGCGTTCTCCCGCTCGATCAATTCCGGGGTGAACGACGCGGATACCGGCGCTGCGCTGCCCTCGCTCGCGCTCAATAACTACGAGATCAACGGCATCTACAAGCTGACGCCCGCGATCCTGCTCGCCGGCATGTACGTGTACACGAACGGCGGCGGCGCGCACTGGCACGAAGGCGCGTTGCAGGTGGACTATCTGCTGGGCAAGCGCACCGACGTGTATGTCGAGTCCATCTATCAGCGCGCGTCGTCGGACGCGCCCGCCGTCATCAACACGAGCGACCCGTCGAGCGGCCGCAATCAGTTGATGTTCACGACAGGCATTCGCCACCGCTTCTGAATCTGTTAATTTGGCGAGAATCCGTTGCTCGCCTCGAAGGGGGTCTCATGTCGATTCAGACGTTCTCGCTGTTCGTGCCGGCGTGTTTCGCCATCAACATGGCGTTCGGGCCGAACAACATGCTCTCGCTTTCTAACGGCGCGCGTCGAGGCGTGCGCGTGTCGGTGCTCGCGTCGTTCGGACGGCTCGCCGCGTTCGCCGTCATGATCGCGATTGCCGGCTTGGGACTCGGCGCGTTGCTGCTCGCGTCCGAGACGCTTTTCACGGCGATCAAGCTCGTGGGCGCGGCTTACCTCGTGTGGATCGGCATCAAGCTGATCCGCTCGGGACCGCAAACCGTCACGGGCGCGGAGGGCGCGGGCGCTGCCGGACTGGCGCGGCTCACGAAGCAGGAGTTTCTCGTCGCCGCCGGTAATCCGAAAGCGATTCTCGTCTTCACCGCCTTCTTTCCGCAATTCGTCGACCGCGGCGCGTATGCGACGAGCTTTGCGATTCTCGGCGCGATATTCCTGCTGTTCGAGCTTGTCGCGATCGTCATTTACGCGGCGCTCGGCGCGCGACTCGGTACGCTTTCGCGCGGCGCTCGCGGTTTCAGGTGGTTCAATCGCGTGAGCGGCGCGCTGATGGTCGGCTTCGGCGTGATGCTCGCGCTGGTGCGCCGTCCGGCGGCCTGAGAACGCGCCTCGTCCGCGCACCGGGACGTTTGTCATTTTTCTTTTCACGATTTTCTCCAATCGCGCGTTTGAAAGCTCGGCGACTTGATTCGGAATAAGTCGTTGCGGCTTATGCACGCCTTCTCAAGCAGCGATAAGCGATAATCACGTGCTTTTCCTCAGTCGTCGTCTGTTTAGGACGAGTTCGTTTCAATCTTTACGCGTTTTCGAAGGCGTCGTACCGCTTCTGTGGTTGAAGGAATTTCCCATGAATAATCAATCGCCCGCCGCGTCGCAGACGCGCGCGTTTGCGACCGTCTTTCTAATCGAAATGTGGGAGCGTTTCGGTTATTACGGCATGGCCGCGCTACTCGTGCTGTTCATGATCGATAAAGTCGGTTTCGCCGACGATTACGCCAATCTCACATGGGGCGCATTTTCCGCGCTCGTGTTCTCGGCGCCGTCGATCGGCGGCTGGATCGGCGACAAGGTGCTCGGCGCCCGCCGCACGATGACCTTCGGCGCGATCGTGCTGTCGCTCGGTTATTTGATGCTCGCGCTGCCCTACGACGCGCTCGGCTTCATGTATGCGTCGCTCGGCGTGATCGTGGTGGGCAACGGGCTCTTCAAGTCGAACGCGGCGAATCTCGTGCGCCGCATCTACGAAGGCGACGAAGCGCGCATCGACAGTGCCTTTACGATTTACTACATGGCGGTGAATATCGGATCGACGTTTTCGATGCTCGCGACGCCGTGGATCAAGGACCACTGGGGCTGGCACGCGGCGTTCGCCGTATGCTGCGGCGGCATGGTGCTCGGTCTCGTGAATTCCGCGCTGACGCGCCGCACGCTTGCGCATGTGGGTTCCGCACCGGACGACCAGCCGATGCGCTGGGGCCGCTTTGTCGCGGTCGCGGCCGGCGGTGCCGTGCTCGCGGCGGCGACGGTGTTCATCCTCCAGCATCAGACGGTGGCGAGGGTTTGCGTCTGGGCCGCCGCGCTCGGCATTCTCGCGATCTTTGGCTATATGCTCGTGCGCTGCGACCGCTGCGAGCGGGCCGGCCTCTGGGCGGCGCTCATTTTGACGCTGCAGGTCATCTTGTTCTTCGTGTTCTATCAGCAGATGTCGACGTCGCTCACGCTGTTCGCGCTGCGCAATGTTGATCCTGCTTTCTCGGTTGCCGGCGTGCATCTCTTCACGTGGAGCGCAGCGCAGTTCCAGGCGCTGAACCCGATCTGGATCATGATTCTGAGTCCGCTGCTCGCCGTTGCTTATGCGGCACTCGCGCGGCGCGGCCGCGACGTGTCGGTGGCTGCCAAGTATGCGTTCGGCTTCGTGGTGGTCGCGGTGGGCTTCTTCGTGTTCGGGCTGAGCGGACGCTACGCGGTGGAGGGCCGTGTGTCGTCGTGGTTCATGGTGGCGGGCTACGGCCTCTATTCGCTGGGTGAATTGCTGGTGTCCGGCCTCGGCCTCGCGATGATCGCGCGCTACGTGCCGGCCCGCATGAGCGGGTTCATGATGGGCGCGTATTTCGTGGCGACAGGCGTGTCGCAGTATCTCGGCACTGTCGTGGCGAATGTCGCGCGCATGCCGCCGGGCCATCTCGATCCGCTTCAGTCCTTGCCTCTGTACACGCATCTTTTCGTGTCGCTCGGCTGGCTGGCGACGGGCGGGGCGGCGATCGCGCTCGTGTTGTTGCCGCTGCTCGGCAGACTGTCGCTGGCGCATCATCGCGCGGCAGGCTCGGGTGCGAGCGCCGATGCGGAGCGCATGACGCCCGTTTCTGCGTCTTGAGCGAAACACTGTTTGACGACGCGGAGCGGTTCAGTCTATAATCTAAGTCTTCAGACGCGGGGTGGAGCAGTCTGGCAGCTCGTCGGGCTCATAACCCGAAGGTCGTAGGTTCAAATCCTACCCCCGCAACCAGAATTCAAAATCGCGTTTCCGGCGGCCGTTGTAACACGCCGCTTGGAGACGTTGTCTCAGTGGCGCAAGCGCCGATCTAATATTCTCTCCTCGACGCATCGGAACAACGCAGTTGCGTTGCTTGTTCTCCGTCCATCGTCAAACTCTCTATGCTCCTGTTCGGTCGCTAGGCGAGTGCGTTCGTCGTCGGCTCGACTTACTTGGTTCGCCTGAAGCCCTCGCTCAGCGCGGACCACCCCAAACACGAAAAGCCTGCATGAGCACCAACTCATGCAGGCTTTTTGCGAATCCTTTGGCCGTCGTCCGACCAGGCGCACGCGCAAGACGTGCTATCAGCGAGCTTTCGCGTCCGGCGTTTTGACCGCCGCTTCCGCGAAACCGCGACCCGTTCGAATTCAGACCGCCGACCCACCACGCAATCCGAAAGACGAGGGCGTCACACCCGCCGTCGATGGCTTCGCGCAGCGATCAATAAAACTTCTTCGGCAGTTGCGCGCGGCGGATTTGCTTGCGAAGACGAGCAACAGCAGCAGCTTTCTTGCGCTTGCGCTCGGTCGTCGGCTTTTCGTACGCCATGCGCGACTTGAGTTCTTGAATCAGGCCCGTGCGTTCGACGGTACGACGAAAACGTCGCATGGCGACGTCGAAAGGCTCATTCTCTTTCAACAGTACTTTAGTCATTGAAATCTCGGTTGATCTGGCCCTGCCAGAATTTAGGGCAAAGCGCAATTGTACACTTTCTGAGAGGCGCGCTGCATCCTCTTTGCACGAGATTCTGTGCGGCGCGGCTCGGGATTCACATCGTAGGTTGTTGAATCGAGACGACAAATCCTGAATAACCCGGCCTCGTGTTGGCTCAGAAGCCGCGGGAACGGCGCGGACGGTCTTCGAGCTCGCGCGGTCCCGCGTCCGGCTGGTGGATAGTCACGTCCGAGCGCGCGAGCGCCACGCACGGCAGAATCCAGCCGTCCGCCTTTTCCTCCGCCGTGAGCCCCGGCCACTCGATGCGATAGTCCACTTCGCCCGATCCCAGCCGGCACATGCATGTCCGGCACGTCCCGTTGCGGCACGAGCGGGGCAGCGACAGCCCCGCGCGCCATGCCGCGTCGAGCAGGGTTTCGCCCGGCTGCACCTCGACGACATCGCCGCGCGGCGCGACGGTCATCGCGAAGACGCGCGGCTCGCTCACGTGCGCACCTCGACGTTCGCGCGTCCGTGCGTGAGATCGCGCAGCTCGGCGGCCGCCGATTCGCGCGCGGCGGCGGCCATGCGCACGACGAGCCGCACCGTCATGCCGTACGCGCTGTCGACCAGCTCGGCTTCATGCTGCTCGATCCAGCGGCGCACACGCGCTTCGTCGGCGTAGTCGATCTCGACGGCGAGCAGGCCACGCTCGATGCGCTCGACGCGCTCGGCCGACTGCATCGCGGTGGCGATGGCGTCGGTGTACGCGCGCACGAGTCCGCCCGCGCCCAGCTTGATGCCGCCGTAGTAGCGCACGACCGCCGCCAACACGCCGTCCACTTCGTGATGCCGCAGGACTTCGAGAATCGGGCGGCCCGCCGTGCCGGAGGGCTCGCCGTCATCGGACATGCCCGACTGCCCGCCCGCCAGCAGCGCCCAGCATACGTGGGTGGCCGTCGGATGCTCGGCGCGCAGGCGGTCGAGTTCCTGCATCGCGGCGTCGCGGTCGGATACCGGAATGGCGAGCGCGATGAAGCGGCTCTTGCGCACGTCGATTTCGGCGCTGACGGGAGAGGCGAGCGTATAAGTGGGCAAGGCGGCAGCGTCTACTAGAACAGAGTGGATTCAGACCGAGGCGCGAAGCGGGCGCTGCATGAGCACGGTATCGACCCATCGGCCGAGCTTGAAGCCGACGTCGCGCAACACGCCGACATACTCGAAGCCGAGCCGCGCATGTAGCGCGATGGACCCGGCGTTGCCGCTGTTGCCGATCACCGCGATCATCTGCCGCCACGGGCCGCGCTCGCATCGCTCGACGAGCGCCGAAAGCAACGCGAGCCCGATGCCGCGTCCGCCGAGGCCGTCGGCGACATAGACGGAATCTTCGATCGTATGCCGGTACGCCGAGCGCGCGCGATACGTGGAGGCATACGCATAACCCGCGACCTCGCCGTCGAGTTCCGCGACGAGATAGGGCAGGCCCGCCGCGACTGCCGCTTGGTGGCGCGCGCGCATCTCGTCGGCCGTCGGCGGCGCCTCCTCGAACGTCGCCAGCGCGTGAAGAACGTAGTGCGAATAGATGCGCGCGATGGCGTCGAAGTCGCCGGACGCGGCGTCGCGAATGATGGGCGCTGGCGCGCGGCTCGATGTCATGGCGGTTTCTCGGATGGCGGTCGGAGCAGCCCACACCGGCGGGCTGTGCAGCCGGGATTTTCGCACGCCGCACCGGGACCGGAAAATCGCTTGCGGCCGTGCGCCAGCCCACTCAATGCGCGACTTTCTGGCTAAATAAGCGTTGAGTCGCGCGCTGGCCGCCCTCTACACTAAGGCGCCTGTCGACCGAGCCGGCGCATGCGCCTCATGCGGCGTCCCTGTCCGCGCTTCCAGTGCAGCCGTCGCAAAGCAGGCACGTCAGCGCGATCAGCCCACGCGGCGCGGCAACGCGCCCGAGCGTCCTTGCCTTGCGGCGCACGACCACAATACGAATGAACAAACTTCAACGCGGGGCGCTGGCGGCGCTCCTGATCGTCGTCGTGATGATCGCGGCGCTCGCGCCGGCGGTGATCGGCTTGACGCTTGCCGCGCGCAGCGAACGGCAGGCGCGCGTCGAGCGGCTCGGCAAGCTCGCCGATGCCACGCTCCTTCGCGCGGAAGAGTTGACGCGGCGTCTGTCGGGCGCGCTGGGCGACATCGGCAACGTCAGCGACGCGCCGTGCTCCACCAGCTATCTTCGGGCGCTGCGGCACATCGCGCTCACGAATGCGCCGCTGCGCGATGCGGGCGCCTACGACCGCGACGGCCGGTGGCAATGCTCGTCGTCGCTCGGCGCGGTGTCGGCGGGCGCGTCGGACAGTCTCGCATTGCCGCCGCCCGACTGGCGTTCTCGCGATGGCGTGAGCGCGTGGTACGGCATGGCGCGACTGCCCGGAGGCAAGGATTCGCTCGTGATGGGGCGCGGCGGCGTCTACATTGCCGCGGATCCGTCGCTCTACGTCGACGGCATCGACGCGAACATTGCACGCTCGCCGGAGGTCGCTGTCATCAACACCGAGGCGCGGCGCGTAATCGCCGGCACGCCCGCCACGGATGCGTCCGCGGTCCTCGCCGTTTATCGCAGCTTGCCGTCGCTCTTGGATTGCGCGTCGGTGGCTGTGCGCCGCTCGGCGACGATGCCGCTCGCGGTCGTCGTCAGCACGCCGCGCGAGACGTGGCGCACGCGCGCGCGCTCGCTGCCGTGGGAGTGGCTGCTCGCCGGGATCGCGACGGGCGTGCTGTGCGCGAGCTGGGCCGCCTATGCCATCGTGCGCAGGCTCTCGCCGCGCGGTCAGTTGCGCGACGCCGTGCGCCGCCACCAGTTCATCGTCGCTTATCAGCCGATCGTCGATCTCGCGACGCGCCAATGCGTCGGCGCCGAAGCGCTCGTGCGCTGGAAGCATCACGACCGCATCGTGCGGCCGGACCATTTCATTCCGCTCGCCGAGCATCGCGGGCTCATTCAGGCGATCACCGATCAGGTGCTGGACACCGTTCTGCTGGAACTGGGCGACTTTCTCAGGCGCTACGCCGACTATTACATCTCCGTGAACGTGTCCGCGCCGGACCTGACGACACATCGTTTTCTCGGCGTGATCGGTCCCGCGCTCGCGCGGCAAGGCATCCGGCCGCAGCAGATCCGCATCGAGGCCACCGAGCGCGGCTTTCTGGATGCCGACGCGGCAAAAGAGGTCATCAGCGCGTTCCGGGCGGCGGGCCACGCCGTCTATCTGGACGACTTCGGCACCGGTTATTCCAGCCTGTCGCACTTGCAGACGTTTCGCGTGGACGGCCTGAAAATCGACAAGTCGTTCGTCGATACGGTCGGACAGGACGCGGCGTCGAGCAGCGTCGCTTCGCATATCATCGAGATGGCCGCGACCCTCGGCGTGCAGGTGATCGCCGAAGGCATCGAGCGCGAAGAGCAGGCGGCCTATCTGCATGCGCGCGGCGCGCAGTTCGGGCAAGGCTGGCTCTTTTCGCCGCCGCTCACGGCCGCCGAATTCATCCGCTACGCGGGCGCGACACGCGCCCACTAATGCCCAACCGGACGCCTTCATGGACGATCAAACCGCCGTTTCCTTTCTCCGCGATGTTCGGCATCCGCTGCTCGCGCTGCATCGCGCGGTGCTCGCGCATTTGCGTCACGCGCACGAGGCCGAGTTCGGGCCGGTGTCGCCGGGCGAATTTCTGCAGATCGTGATCAACGGCAGCGCGTATCGCTGGCTCTCGCCGCTGTCGACGCTCATCGCCGCCCTCGACGACGTGCTCGACGACGACGAAGCCACGCCGGATGCGCGCGTCGGGCACGCGAAGGCGGTCATCGGCATGTTCCGCGCCGAAACGCGCGATCCCGCCTTCGCCGAACGCTTTCTGCCGCTTCTGCAAGAGAGCCCGGAGATCGCGGTCGCCAACGGCCATGTCGTGCAGGTCGTGCGGGGCGTGTCGGCGGGCTGACGGCGCCGCGTCCAGCGCTATCGAAAAAGCGACGCAAAAGCACGAATTCCGCACGACGCGCCGATGCGGGTTTTCACGGCTGTCGCGCGTTGCCGACGTTGCAGCGCGGGCGCATGAACCGCGCGCCGCCCCCGCGTACCGGATGCTGCATCGCAGCAAGCCGACGCCGCTTCTTTGAGCGATTATTTTTCGCTTGCGACTATCCGCGCCAATCCGGGAGGCGCGCATCGGCAGAACTGCCGCCTCCGTTAGACGAAACAGGAGGCGCTCATGTCGCTGTACGGCTTCGGCCCGCTGCTCTGGGCGGGCGCAAAGGAAACGCTCGCGCTCGCGCTGCTTTCGCTCGCGGTGTCGGTGTTGCTCGGACTGGTCGGCGCGTCGGCGAAGCTCTCGCGGCACGGACTCTTGCGCGGCATCGCGACCGCTTACACGACGCTCATCCGCTCCGTGCCCGATCTCGTGCTGATGCTGCTGCTCTTCTACAGCATCCAGATCGCGATCAACCGCGTCACCGATGCGTTCGGCTGGGATCAGTTCGACATCGACCCGTTCACGGCGGGCGTGCTCACGCTCGGCTTCATCTACGGCGCGTATTTCACCGAGACGTTTCGCGGCGCGTTTCTCGCGGTGCCGCGCGGCCAGTTGGAAGCGGGCAGCGCATACGGCATGAGCGGCATGCGCGTGTTCGGCCGCATCCTGTTTCCGCAGATGATGCGCTTCGCGCTGCCGGGCATTGGCAACAACTGGCAAGTGCTCGTGAAGGCGACGGCGCTCGTGTCGATCATCGGCCTCGCGGATGTGGTCAAGGCCGCGCAGGACGCGGGCAAGAGCACGTTCAACATGTTCTTCTTCATTCTGATCGCCGCGCTCATCTATCTCGCCATCACCACGGCGTCGAACTTCGTGCTGATGGCGCTGGAACAACGTTATTCGACGGGCGTGCGCCACGCCGATCTTTGAGGACAGACACCATGATGTCGATCTTCGCCGAATACTGGCGTCCGTTTCTGTATTCCGACGGCATGCGCGCGTCGGGCCTCGTCGTGACGCTGTGGCTGCTCGCGGCGTCCATTGCCATCGGCTTCTGCGCGGCCGTGCCGCTCGCGTGCGCGCGGGTCTCGAAGCGCCGCTGGCTCTCGACGCCCGTGCGCCTTTACACGTACGTGTTTCGCGGCACGCCGCTCTACGTGCAACTGCTGCTGCTCTACACCGGCATGTACAGCCTGGAATTCGTGCGCACGCATTCCTTGCTCGAAGCGTTCTTTCGCAGCGGCTTCAACTGCGCGGTGCTCGCGTTCGCGCTGAACACCTGCGCCTACACGACCGAGATCTTCGCCGGCGCGATCCGCGCGATTCCGCACGGCGAAGTGGAAGCCGCGCGCGCCTACGGCATGGGCACCTTCACGATGTATCGCCGCGTGATCCTGCCGTCCGCGCTGCGCCGCGCCTTGCCTTTGTACAGCAACGAAGTGATCCTGATGCTGCACGCGACCACCGTCGCGTTCACGGCGACGGTGCCGGACATCCTGAAGGTCGCTCGCGATGCAAATTCCGCGACGTATGAATCGTTCGGCTCGTTCGGCATCGCGGCGCTTCTGTATCTGGCGATTTCGTTCGCGCTCGTCGCGGCGTTTCGACGCGCGGAGCGGCGCTGGCTCGCGTACCTGAGCCCGTCGCGCGCCTGACGAGCGGTAAAATTCCAAGCCGTGCGGAGAATCATGTCATCACCCGAGGAGATTGCGTTGGAGCCGAAAGCCAAAGACGTCGCGACGAAGCTCGTCGCCGAGGACATCCACAAACGCTACGGCGACAACGAAGTGCTGAAGGGCGTGTCGCTCGCGGCGCGCGCGGGCGATGTCATCAGCATCATCGGCGCGAGCGGCTCGGGCAAGAGCACGTTCCTGCGCTGCATCAACTTCCTGGAGAAGCCGAACGCGGGGCAGATCGTCGTGGATGGCGAAGCCGTGCGCACGAAAACCGACCGCAACGGCAATCTCGAAGTGGCCGATCACAAGCAGCTTCAGCGCGTGCGCACGAAGCTCGCGATGGTCTTCCAGCACTTCAATCTCTGGTCGCACATGACGGCCATCGAGAACGTGATGGAAGCGCCCATTCACGTGCTCGGCGTCTCGAAGAAGGAAGCCGAGGACCGCGCGCGCGAGTATCTGGAGAAAGTCGGCCTGCCGCCGCGCGTGGAAAAGCAGTATCCGTCGCATCTGTCGGGCGGGCAGCAGCAGCGCGTCGCGATTGCGCGCGCGCTCGCCATGCATCCGGACGTCATGCTCTTCGACGAACCCACGTCCGCGCTCGACCCCGAACTCGTCGGCGAAGTGCTCAAGGTCATGCAGCGGCTCGCCGAAGAAGGCCGCACGATGATCGTCGTGACGCATGAGATGGGCTTCGCGCGCAACGTGTCGAATCACGTCATGTTTCTGCACCAAGGACGCACGGAAGAAGAAGGCGCGCCGTCGGAGGTGTTGAGCGCGCCGAAGAGCGAGCGCCTGAAGCAGTTCCTGTCGGGCAGTCTCAAGTAACGTGGCGAGCGCTTCGGGCCCGGCGCGCGGGCCGCTGCAAGTGGCGATCGTCGCGCTGCCGCCGGTATCGATGAGCGGCATCGCGCCGATCATCGACAGTCTCGCGCTCGCCAACGAAATCGACGGGCATCGTCTCTACGACTGGCGCGTCTGTTCGTGGGACGGCCGTCCGGTGCCGCTTTCGGGCGGCGCGCAGCTTCCCGCCGATTGCGCGTTCAACGACGCCGTCCATTGCGACTGGCTCATCGTGGTCTCCGAACGCTATCAGCAGTTCGCCGATTACCGGCTCTTTCTCGCGAGCCTCGCGCGCGTCGCGCCGCGCACGCCGCTCGTCTCCGGCATTCATCACGGCGTCTGGTGGCTCGCAATGGCCGGGCAACTCGCGCAGTATCGCGTGGCCGTGAACTGGGGGACGTACCAGCAGTTCACCGAGCAGTTCGAGCGCGCGATCGTCTCGCAGCAGATCTTCGAGATCGACCGCGACCGCGCGACGTGCGCCGGCGGTCAGGCGAGCATCGACTTCATGCTCGCGATGATCGCCCGCGATCACGGTCAGGATCTGGCGGAGCGCATCGCGGATTCGCTCGGCGTCGGCGCGTTGCGCGCGGGCACTGAACGGCAGCGCATTCCGTTCGTGACCGCGCCGGGCGAGCGGCATCCGCGCCTGAACGACGCGCTGCAACTCATGGAAGCGAATATCGAAGACCCGCTGTCCACCGATGACATCGCGAATCTCGTCGGTATCTCGCGCAGGCAACTGGAGCGGCTCTTCCGTCAGTATCTCGGCGCGATGCCCTCGAAGTATTACCTCAATCTGCGTCTGACGAAGGCGCGCACGCAATTGCAGCGCACGAGCAAATCGGTCGTGCAGATCAGTCTCGCGTGCGGGTTTTCATCGGCGGCGCATTTTTCCAATGCGTATCGCGACCGCTTCGGCGTGACGCCGCGCGAGGAGCGGCGCAACTGGATCGAAAAGCAGCGCGGCGCGCTCGACGAACCGCGCGGCGGGGCGTTGATCGAGCCGCCCGAGTCTCGTTGAATCGACGCACTGAAGGCGAGCGTGAAAGCGCATGAAAGCATGTCGCGAACGCGCAAGACGGAACGCACGCAAGCGCCTAATATCGAAAGCATTGCAATACGACTGCAGCAAGAACCCGTAGAGGAGTGGCACATGACCGACATCAATGTGAATCGCGGTACGTTCGACGAAGTAATGGTTCCGGTGTTTTCGCCCGCCAATTTCGTGCCGGACAGAGGCCGCGGCTCGCGCGTATGGGACACCGAAGGCCGCGATTACATCGACTTCGCGGGCGGCATCGCCGTGACGGCGCTGGGCCACGCCCATCCCGAACTGCTCAAGGTGCTGCACGAGCAGGGCGAGAAGCTCTGGCACATCGGCAACGGCTATACGAACGCGCCGGTATTGCGTCTCGCGAAACGCCTGACGGACCTGACTTTCGCGGATCGCGCGTTCTTCGCGAACTCGGGCGCCGAGGCGAACGAAGCGGCGTTGAAGCTCGCGCGCCGTTATGCCATCGACAAGTTCGGTCCCGAGAAGATCGAGATCATCTCGTTCACGCAGTCGTTTCATGGCCGCACGTTCTTCACGGTGAGCGTCGGCGGACAGCCGAAGTACGCGGAAGGCTTCGGTCCGCAGCCCCAGGGCATCCGCCATCTGCCGTATAACGATCTTGCGCAGGCGCTCGAAGCCATCGGCGACAAGACCTGCGCGGTGATCGTCGAGCCGGTGCAGGGCGAAGGCGGCGTGCTGCCCGCCGATCCCGCGTTCCTGAAGGGCCTGCGCGAAGCGTGCGACAAGCACGGCGCTTTGTTGATTTTCGACGAAGTGCAGACGGGCGTCGGCCGCACGGGCACCTTCTACGCTTACATGCAATACGGCGTGACGCCCGACATTCTCACGACCGCCAAGGCGCTCGGCAACGGCTTTCCCATCGGCGCGATGCTGACCACCGATGCCATCGCGCAGCACTTCAAGGTAGGCGTTCACGGCACGACGTACGGCGGCAATCCGCTCGGCGCGTCCATCGCGGAGAAGGTCGTCGAACTGATCAGCGATCCGAAATTGCTGGAAGGCGTCGGCGCGCGCAGCGAAGCGATCAAGGCGCATCTTGCGCGTATCAACGAGCGTTTCGGCCTCTTCAAAGAGATTCGCGGCCGCGGTCTTTTGATCGGCGCGGAACTCGCCGACGCCTACAAGGACCGCGCGAAGGACGTGCTGAACGCGGCGGCGGCCAACGGCGTCATCATGCTGATCGCCGGGCCGAACGTGCTGCGCTTCGCGCCGTCGCTCATCATGCCGATGGCCGATCTCGACGAAGGCTTCGCGCGCATCGAGCAGGCGATCGAGCAGGTCGTGGGCGCGACGGCCGTCGCACGCTGATTCATCGTTGATCACCGCTTTACAGGAAACGGCGATGCTATTCGTTCGTCCGGCAAGACTCTCCGATCTCGACGAGCTGGAGCGCATGGCGCGCTCGGCCGCGCCCGTGCTGCACTCGTTGCCGCGCGACCGGCGCGCGCTGGAAACCCGCGTCGCGCTCTCCGAAGATTCGTTCCGCGCCGAAGTCGACTTTCCGGGCGAGGAGTTCTATCTCTTCGTGCTGGAGGACGCGCAGACGGGCAAGCTCTACGGCACGTCGAGCATCGTCGCGTCGGCGGGCTATTCCGAGCCGTTCTACACGTTCCGCAACGACGCGCTGATCCACGCATCGCGCGAACTCAAGGTGAACCGCAAGATTCACGCGCTCACCATGTCGCACGAACTGACGGGAAAAAGCCGGCTCACGGGCTTTTATATCGATCCGTCGCTGCGCACGCCCGAGGGCGAAGCCACCGCGCATCTGCTTTCGCGCGCCCGCATGATGTACATCGCGGCGAACCGCAAGCGGTTTTCGAGCGAAGTGTTCTCGCTGATGCTGGGCGTCACCGATGACGCGGGCGTGTCGCCGTTCTGGGAAGCCGTCGGCCGCAAGTTCTTCGGCCGCGACTTCGAGCAGGTGGAACTGGAATCGGGCGGACGCAGCCGCACGTTCATCGCGGAAGTCATGCCGACGTATCCGCTCTACGTGCCGCTTCTGCCTGGCGAGGCGCAGCGCGTGCTCGGCGAGCCGAACGCGAGCACGCTGCTCGCCTACGACATTCATCTCGAAGAAGGCTTCGAGCCGGACCGTTTCGTCGATATCTTCGACGCCGGCCCGGTGCTGACTCTCGCCGTGGACAAGAGCGCATCCGCGAGCTCGGGCGAACTGCGCGCGGTGCGCGAAGGCACGGACACGAAAGGCGCGGCGTATCTCGTCGCGGCGGGCGGGGCGCACGAGTTCCGCTGCATCGTCGCGGAACTGACGGGCACGCGCTCGGACGGCGCGGCATTGAGCGCCGACGCGTGCGGCGCGCTCGGCGTCGCGGAAAAGGACACGGTGCGCTGCGTGCCGCTGCATCAAGCCTCGGGAGAATTGCAATGATCGTCGTGCGCTGCGTGCAGCCGGGAGATGTCGACGCGCTCGTCGCGCTGGCGCTGGAAACGGGCCCGGGGCTCACCACGTTCAAGCCGGATCGCGCCGCGCTGGCGGCGCGCGTCGAACGGGCGCGGCGCACGCTCGCGGGCGAGGCCGAGCCGTTCGAAGCCGGCTACTTCTTCGTGATGGAAGACACCGCCACGGGCGACGTCGCGGGCGTGTGCGGCATCGAAACGGAAGTCGGGCTGGAGCAGCCGTTCTACAACTATCGCGTGTCGACGGTCGTGCATGCGAGCAAGGACATGGGCGTGTGGACGCGCATGTCGCTGCTCAACATCTCGCACGATCTCACGGGCTACTCGGAAGTCTGCTCGCTGTTCCTGAGCCCGCGTTATCGCACGGCAGGCGTGGGCGGGCTGCTGTCGCGGTCGCGGTTCATGTTCATCGCGCAATTCCGTGAACGCTTTCCGCAGCGGCTGTGCGCGGAGTTGCGCGGCCATTTCGACGAGAACGGCGAATCGCCGTTCTGGAACGCGGTCGGTTCGCACTTCTATCAGATCGACTTCAACGAAGCCGATTACCTGAGCTCGCACGGCAAGAAGTCGTTCCTCGCGGAACTGATGCCGCGCTATCCGGTGTATCTAGACTTGCTGCCGGAGTCCGCGCAGCAGACGGTCGGCGTCACGCACCGCGACACCGCGCCCGCGCGCAAGATGCTCGAAGCCGAAGGCCTGCGTTACGAGAACCACGTCGATATTTTCGATGCCGGTCCGGTGCTCGAATGCCACATCGCGGACTTGCGCACGGTGCGCGAAAGCGTGCTAGCGACCGTGCGCATCGGCGAGCGCGACGACGCGCAAAGCGATGCGAAGAGCCTGGTGTCGAACACCTCGCTCGACGACTTCCGCTGCGGCGCGACCACCGGCGCGGTCGACGACGGCACGTTCCTGCTGACCGCCGAAGAAGCCGCCGCCTTGCGCGTGAAGAACGGCGACACCGTGCGCGTGCTGACATCGCAGCGCGCGAAATAACTGAGAGACGTCATGGATATCCGAAACCAGTTGTATATCGGCGGTGAGTGGCAGCACGGGCAGGGCGCGTCGTTCGCGTCGCGCAATCCGGCAACCGATGAAACCGTGTGGCAAGGCGCGAGCGCATCCGCCGACGACGTGGACCGCGCGGTGTCCTCGGCGCGGCGCGCGTTCGCGTCTTGGGCGGCGGTGAGCTTCGACGAGCGCGTGGCGGTCGCGAAGCGTTTCGCGTCGCTGCTGAACGAGAACAAGGAATCGCTCGCGCACGCCATCGGCCGCGAAACCGGCAAGCCGCTGTGGGAAGCGCGCACCGAAGTGGCGTCGATGGCCGCGAAGGTCGATATTTCCGTGCAGGCGTATCACGAGCGCACCGGCGAAAAGCGCGCGCCGATGGCCGATGGCGTCGCCGTGCTGCGGCACCGGCCGCACGGCGTGGTCGCCGTGTTCGGGCCGTACAACTTTCCGGGGCACTTGCCGAACGGCCATATCGTGCCGGCGCTGATCGCGGGCAACGCGGTCGTGTTCAAGCCTTCGGAACTCGCGCCGGGCGTCGCGGCGGCGACCGTCGCGCTGTGGATCGAAGCCGGGCTGCCCGCGGGCGTGCTCAATCTCGTGCAAGGCGAAAAGGACACGGGCATCGCGCTCGCCAACCATCGGCAGATCGATGGGCTGTTCTTCACCGGCAGTTCGGATACGGGCACGCTGTTGCATCGCCAGTTCGGCGGGCGGCCGGAAATCGTGCTCGCGCTGGAGATGGGCGGCAACAATCCGCTCGTCGTCGCGCCGGTCGCGGACATCGACGCAGCCGTGCATCACACGATTCAATCGGCGTTTCTTTCGGCCGGTCAGCGTTGCACGTGCGCGCGCCGCCTATTCGTTCCGGACGATGCATTCGGCGAGCGCTTCCTGCAACGCTTCACGGAAGTGAGCGCGGGCATCCGCATCGGCGCCTACGACGACGAGCCGCAGCCGTTCATGGGCGCGGTCATCTCGGCGCGGGCGGCGGCGCGGCTCGTCGCGGCGCAAACGCAGCTGATCGAAGCCGGCGCACGGCCCTTGCTGACAATGCAGCAGCGCGCGGCGAATCTCGGTTTCGTCACACCCGCGATTCTGGATGTGACCGACGCCCGCGACGTTCCCGACGAAGAGCACTTTGGCCCGATGGTGCAACTCACGCGCTACAAGACGTTCGATGAAGCCATCGAGCGCGCGAACGACACGGCCTTCGGCCTTTCCGCCGGCCTGCTCGCCGACGACGAAACCGCCTGGAGGCACTTCCAGCGCACGATTCGCGCGGGCATCGTCAACTGGAACCGGCCGACCAACGGCGCGTCGTCGGTCGCGCCGTTCGGCGGCGTCGGGCGCTCGGGCAACCATCGGCCGAGCGCGTATTACGCGGCGGACTACTGCTCGTATCCGATGGCGTCCGTGGAAAGCGCGCAATTGCAGATGCCCGCGAGCGTATCGCCGGGTCTCACGTTCTAAGCACCGGAATCCGACATGCAGGCACAGCAAGCCAATCAGTCCCACGAAGCTCGCGCGGCGAGCGAAGCGAATTTCGACGGGCTCGTCGGGCCGACGCACAACTATGCGGGGCTGTCGTTCGGCAACGTGGCGTCGCGCAATAACGAGAAGTCCGTCGCGAATCCGAAGGCCGCGGCGAAGCAGGGCTTGCGCAAGATGAAGCGGCTCGCGGACCTGGGCTTTCATCAGGGCGTGCTGCCGCCGCTCGAACGTCCGTCGATCCGGCTCTTGAAGAGTCTCGGCTTCACCGGAACGGATGCCGCCGTGATCGAGCGCGCCGCCCGCGAAGCGCCGGAACTGCTCGCGGCCGCGAGCTCGGCCTCCGCGATGTGGACCGCCAACGCCGCGACCGTGAGCCCTTCGGCCGATACCGCCGATGGCCGCGTCCACTTCACGCCCGCGAATCTCGCGGCGAAGCTGCATCGCGCGATCGAGCATGGCGAAACGCGCCGCTCGCTTGCCGCGATCTTCGCCGACGAAGCGCGCTTTCGCATTCATCATGCGCTGCCGGGCACGCCCGCGCTCGGCGACGAAGGCGCGGCCAATCACACGCGGTTCGCACGGGAATACGGCGAGAAGGGCGTCGAGTTCTTCGTGTATGGCCGCAGCGAATACGGCCAGGGGCCGCAGCCGCAGCGCTTTCCCGCGCGGCAGACGCTGGAGGCGAGCCGCGCCGTCGCGCGCCTGCACGGACTCTCGGACGCGTCGACCGTGTTCGCGCAGCAATCGCCCGATGTGATCGACGCCGGCGTGTTCCACAACGACGTCATCGCGGTCGGCAATCGCACGACGCTGTTTTGCCACGAGCGCGCGTTCGTCGATCAGCAGAAAGTCTACGACGAGCTCGCCGCGAAGCTCGCGCAACACGGCGCGGCGTTCACGGCGCTCGAAGTTCCGCAGAGCGAAGTGAGCGTGGCGGATGCGGTGTCGTCGTATTTGTTCAATAGCCAGTTGCTGTCGCGGGCAGACGGCACGCAAGTGCTCGTCGTGCCGCAGGAATGCCGCGAGAACGAGCGCGTGGCGGCGTATCTGGATTCGGTCGCCACGCGCGCGACGCCTATCGACGAAGTGCTCGTCTTCGACTTACGCGAGAGCATGAAGAACGGCGGCGGCCCGGCGTGCCTGCGGCTGCGCGTCGTGCTGAACGTTGCCGAGCGCGCGGCGGTAAACCCCGGCGTGTGGATGAACGATGCGCTTTTCGCGCGCCTCGACGCGTGGATCGACACGCATTATCGCGATCGCCTCGCGCCCGCCGATCTCGCCGATCCGCAACTGCTGGATCAATCGCGCAGGGCGCTCGACGAACTGACGACGCTTCTCGGACTGGGCGCGATCTATGACTTCCAGCACTGAGCTTCTCGACGACTTCCTGGCGTTCTGTCTTTCGGGGAAGCAGCCGCCGGTTGCGTCCGGCACGGCGGCATCCGGCGTGCGCTGGACGTGGCAGGGCGAAGGCGTCTTGCTGCTGGAACCCGCCGCGCAACCCGCGACGCATAGCGTGATTGCGTCGGCCGGCATTCACGGCGACGAAACGGCGCCGATCGAAATGCTGTCGCGCCTTGTCGCCGATATCGCGAGCGGAAAGGCCGCGCTCGCGGCCCGCGTGCTGGTGATTCTCGGCAACATCAGTGCGATGCGAGCGGGCGTGCGCTACGCCGACGACGACCTCAATCGCCTCTTCAGCGGCCGTCACGCGAACTTGCCTGCGAGCGCGGAAGCGCCGCGCGCAGCCGAGCTCGAACGCGCGGCGCGCGGCTTCTTCGAGGGCGTCGCGCATCCGAAGTGGCACATCGACATGCATACGGCCATTCGCGCGTCGGTCTTCGAGCAGTTCGCGCTGTTGCCGCACACCGGCGCGCCGCTTTCGCGCGCGATGTTCGACTGGCTGCGGGATGCGCGTCTGCAAGCGGTGCTTCTGCATCGGGAGAAGGGGAACACGTTCACGCATTTCACCGCCGAGCAGTGCGGCGCGCTCGCCTGCACGCTCGAACTGGGCAAGGTGCGCCCCTTCGGTCAGAACGATCTCGCGCGCTTCGCGGCATCGGATGCGGCTTTGCGGCGGCTCGTCGCGGGCAGCGCGCCGGTTGAAGACGCGCCGCTGCGCGTCTTCACCGTCGTCGCGCAAATCGACAAGCAGAGCGAAGCATTCGTGCTGAATGTCGCGGCCGATGTGCCGAATTTCACCGCGTTTCCGGCAGGCACGGAGCTCGCGCGCGACGGCGATTACATCTATCGCGTGAAGCATGACGAAGAGCGCATCGTGTTTCCGAATCCCAAGGTGAAACCGGGCCTGCGCGCGGGTTTGATGGTCGTCGATACGACCGACGCGACGCTCGCATCGCTCGAATAATCCCGCCTCCTCGCGCCCGGACTTGCATCGGCGCGACATCCGCTTGCCAGTTTTCGTTTCCTCTTTTGCCGCACACGCCGCGCGCCGCCGCGCGGGTGCGGCTTCGGGCGCGCGATACAATCGCGGCCCTGTCCATGATGCGGCGCATCAAAAGCGTGCGCCTCGTTTGAGCGTTTTTATTGACGCCGCGATTCTGCATTGGCCGGCGTTGTGCCGCATCGGACGACAGATCACGAAACACACTGGAAGGAGATCGCAGTAGATGAACTCGCAATGGATCAACCGCAAATTCGCCGCGCTCGCGGTGCTGGGCGCCATGACCGCCGCGGGCGCCGCGTCGCTGACCGCACACGCCGCCGATAACATGAAGGAACTGCGCTTCGGCGTGGAGGCGTCGTACGCGCCGTTCGAATCGAAGACGCCGGCGGGCGAACTGACCGGCTTCGATATCGACATCGGCAACGCGGTCTGCGCGAAGCTCAAGATGAAGTGCGTGTGGGTCGAGAACTCGTTCGACGGGCTGATTCCGGCCCTGGAGGCGCGCAAGTTCGACGGCATCAATTCGGACATGACGATCACCGACAAGCGCAAGCTCGCGATCGACTTCACCGATCCCATCTATACGATTCCGAACCAGCTGATCGCGAAGAAGGGCAGCGCGATTCTCCCGACGGTGGACGGCCTGAAGGGCAAGCGCGTTGGCGTGCTGCAGGGCTCGATTCAGGAGACGTACGCGAAGGCGAAGTGGGCGCCCGCGGGCATCGATGTCGAGTCGTATCAGGCGCAGGACCAGATCTACGCGGATCTCGCGTCGGGGCGTCTAGATGCAGCGTTTCAGGATGCCGAAGCGGCGTCGAAGGGCTTCCTGAAGCAGCCGCAGGGCGCGGGCTTCGCGTTCGCGGGTCCGGCGGTCAGCGACGACAAGCTGCTCGGCTCGGGCGTGGGCTTCGGCGTGCGCAAGAGCGACAAGGCTCTCAAGGACGCGCTCAACCGCGCGCTGAAGGAGCTGAAGGACGATGGCTCCATCGACCGGCTTGCCGCGAAGTACTTCGATGTGAAGGTGGTGTTGAAGTAATGGCGTGAGGGTGGTGCGAAGCCCGCTTCCGGTGGTGGCCGGGGCGGGCTTTTTTGCGTCGATGAAGGGCTCACATCGACGGCGCGATCACCACCGTGCACGTCGTCCCTGCCGCGAGCATGACGCCTTGCGGCACCTCGTCGATTCTCACGCGCACCGGCACGCGCTGCGCGAGCCGCACCCAGTTGAACGTCGGGTTCACATCGGCGAGCAGTTCGCGGCTTTGCGGATTGTCACGATCATAGATCCCGCGCGAAATGCTTTCCACATGTCCGGTCAGCTCGCCGCCGCTCATCAGGCGAATCTGCGCGCGATCGCCCACGCGCACGTGCGGCAGCTTCGTTTCCTCGAAGTAGCCGTAGACCCAGAACGAATGACTATCGACGATGGCGAGCTTTGCCGCGCCCGCCGTCGCGTAGTCGCCGCGATACACGTTCAGGTTGGTCACGTAGCCGTCCACCGGTGAATAGACCTTCGTGCGCTCGAGATTGAGCTTGGCGGCATCCAGTGCCGCCTGCGCCTGCTGAAGCTGCGCGGCCGCCGTCGATGCCGTCTGCATCGCGTTTTCCTGCGCTTCCTTCGAGACGACGAGGCTGTCCATGTCCGCGCGCCGCGCCGCGTCCGAGCGACGCATGCGCAGTTCGGCGGCGCGCGCCGCGACGTTCGCCTCGGCCTGCTCGACCGCGATGCGGTAATGCGACGGATCGATCTCCATCAGCAGATCGCCTTTCTTCACGAACTGGTTGTCGCGCACGGGCATCTGCACGACCGCGCCCGACACATCCGGGGCGACGTTGACGACATCGGCGCGCACGCGGCCATCGCGCGTCCACGGCTCATCCATGTAATGCACCCACAGCATGCGGCCGATGACGAGCGCGGCCGCGAAAATGACGATCGTCATGACGAAGCCGATGATTTTCCTGAGAACCATGATGCAACTCTTGTGAACGTGTAAGTACGTGTGTGAGTGAATGACCGCTTTCAGCGATACACCGCGAGCCCGAGCGCGCCGCAGATGCAGACGAGCAGGCTCGCTCGGAACAGCGCCGGATGCCAGACCACGCGATAAATGCCGGTCAGCGCGAGCGCGCGGTCGATGACCCATGTGATCAGCGCGCCCGCGACGAACAGCAGCAGGAGCGTCGGCACATAGGCTTCGAGAATCGCGGTGTCACGCGGCATGGGGCACTCCTTCGGGCGGATCGGTTTCGGGCGTGGCGAACGGCGACTCGGGATCGAGCAGCGCGGTGCGAATGAAATGCAGATGACTCGCGATGCGTTGCAACCGGTGCCGGTCCTCGCGCGGACGCTCCGACGCGGCGATGAGACGCTGCACGTCCGCGATGGCGGTTTCCGCGCAGCGCAGCGCGGCATCGAAGCGCGCCGTGTTCGGGCGATCGAAGAGACGCGCGACGGCATCGAGCGTGGCGTCGATCGCGCGCCGCCACGGTTGAGCGGCCGCATGGTCCGGCGCGTCGGACAGCGCGGCGATTTCGCGCCGCAAGTCGATGACCGCGCGGCCGACCTCCAGCACCGCGAAGAGCCATTGCAGCGCCTCGCGTTGCAGCGCGGGCCGGCCGGCGGCGAGCGCATTGATCTGCGAGAGCACGTCGCGGGTGCGGCTTTCGAAGCGCGTCGCCACGTTCGTCAGGCGGCCGCGTCGCGCGAGCACGACTTCGCGACGCAGGTCGGCAAGCAACAGTCGCCGCAGCCACGGCGCATCGGTCGGCAGGATGATCGCGAACGCGACGGCCGAGACGATCATCGACAGCACGAGCGCGATGCCGTCGTTCATGAAGCCGGTCGGATCGTAGTGAACGACGTTGTCCGGCCCCGCAAGAAAGCAGAAGAAGATGCAATAGCCGATGCCCACGCCCGCCACCGCGCGCCGCGTGCTCAGGAACGTGCCGAGCAGCAGCGCGGGCACGAGCGCGACGCACATCAGCACGAAGCCGTCCATGTGCGGGAAGACGCCGAACACGACGATCATGCCGACGACCGCGGCGAGCGCCGTGCCGATGGCCATTTGCGCCGACATGAGCGTCGGGCGCGGCGAGGACGACGCGAGCGCGCAAACCGCCGCCGCGTTCAGCACCATCGTGCCGCCACTCGGCCACGCGGTCGCGATCCAGAACGCGCTGAGCACGAACATCACGATGGCGCCGCGCACGCCGGAGATCGCGGCGGCAAGGAGGTTGGTCTTCGGCACGTAGCGCGCGGCCCAGCGCTCGCGTTCATGCGACGGCGAAGCCAGCGACGCGTACGTTTCGGCGTAGGCCAGCATGTCGTCGACGAAGCGGTAGAGCAGTTCGGTCGCGGTGTCGAACTCGAGCGGCGCGAACGCCGCGTCGCTCGCGATCGTCTCGCGCGCCGCGCGCACGCGCTTCGGCAGCGCGGCCTTGAACTCGCGCAATCGCGCGGCGGCGTGCGCGGCTTCGGCCGCATTGCGCACGGGCTGGCCGGCGTCGAGCAAGAGCGGCGGCACTTCGTGGATAAACGGCGTCAGCGCCGCGATGGTCGTCGCGGACGCGCCGTCGCGCAGACGGTTCATCAACTGATGCAGCGCGTGAAAGCGCGTCGAGGCGATCATGAATTCGCTATTGAGGCGCGCGAGCCGCCCGCCGCGCCGCCGCGATTCCGGGTGTTCGAACACGGCGACACTGCGCGCCGCCTCGAAGCCGACGACATCCGCGACGAAGCCGAGATTCGCCCGCTCGATCTGCGCGCGCTCCATGTCGCCCGACATCGCGCGGCATACGTAATCAACGAATTGCACGAAGCGGCGGCGCACGGTAGCGCGAATCTGCTCGCCTGCGTGCTGCGGAAAAACGAGCGCGCTGACCGTGCCCGCGCAGACGATGCCGAGCGTGACTTCGCCCACGCGCGTGAGCGCCGACAGGTACGCGCCGTCCGGATGCTGCGCGGCCGGAATGCCGATCAGCGCGGCCGTGTAGCCGGCGAGCACGAAGCCGTATGAGCGGAAATTGCGGTTGCGCGCCGCGCCCGCCGTGCAGATGCCGACCCACAGCGCCGTCGCCGACAGAAAGAGCACCGGCTGCTGCGCGAAGACGGCGATCAGCGCGAGCATCACGACGAGACCGACCATCGTGCCGCAGAAGCGATAGAAGCTCTTTGCGAGCACCATGCCGCTTTGCGGCTGCATCACGACGAAGACCGTGGTCATCGCGGTGCGCGGCTGCTGCATGTCGAGGCGCATCGCGATCCAGAGCGCGAGCAGGGCCGCGAGCACGGCCTTGAAGATGTAGATCCACGCGAGGCCGTCGGTGCGCGCCCAGTCGGCGAGCGCGTCCATCGCGGAAGGGCGCGCGGGTTTGGCAGTTAGAGACGACATGCGCGTTCCCTCTACTTCTCGCCGGCAATGCGAGCGAGCGGCCCGATATGCTTCGACGGCGCGAGCTTCGCCGCGTCCGGTCCGTTCGCGGGATCGTCGATGCCGCCGCCGAGCGCGGCCGTGAGCGTCGCGTAGGCAACAAGCCGTTGCGCCCGCACGCGCGCTTCGCCGTCCTCTGCGCGCAGCAGTTGCGACTGCGCGATCAGCACGTTGACGTAATCGGTCAGGCCGCGCCTGTAGCCTTCGTTGGCGAGGTCGTAGTTTTTGCGCGCGGCGGCGACCGAGCGGCCCGAGGTTTCGAGCTGCGTGTCGAGCGATTGCACGCGCACGACCTGATCGGCGATGTCCTTGAGCGCCGCGACGAGCGTCGCGTTGTAGTGATCGACCGCCTGGTCGTATTGCGCCGACGCCGCGCCGAGTTGCGCGCGCAGCCGTCCGCCTTCGAAGATCGGCAGCGAGAGCGCCGGGCCGAACGCGTAGCCGGTCGCCTGACTCGTCAGGAAGCTGAGCAGCGCGCCGCCCGCGAACATCTGCGTGAGCGACGCCGCCAGATTGATGTTCGGGTAGAACTGCGCCTTCGCGACGTCGATGCCGCGCGCCTGTGCCGCGACCATCCAGCGCGCCGCGACGATATCCGGCCGATGCCCGACGAGTTCCGCGGGCAACGACGAGGGCAGCGGCAACGGCGTCGCGAGCGACAGCGCCGGGCGCGTGAGCGCTTCGCCCGCGCCGGGACCTTCGCCCGCCAGCGCGGCCAGTTGATGCCGGGCGAGCTGGATCGCTTCCTTGTACAGATCGATCTGCCGTTCGTACTCGGGCAGCGGCGCTTCGGCCTGACTCACTTCGAGCTGCGTGCCGAGCCCGCCTTTCAGCCGCCGCCGCGCCAGTTCGGCAATGCGCGACTGCTGGTCGTACGTTTGCTGCGCGATGTCGAGCAGCGCGAAAGACTGCGAGAAGCCGACGTAGGCGCGCACGACGTTCGTTTCGAGTTCCAGTTGCGCGGCCCGCGCATCGGCGGCCCGCACGTGAGCGACATCGAGCGCGCGCTCGGCGGCGTGCTCGTCGCGGCCCCATAGGTCGAGATCGTAGGAGAGAGTCAGACCGGCCGTGTTGTCCCAGGTCGTCGCGTCCGCGAAGGGCCCGGGCCCGTAGAACGCGTTGTCCGGCCATTTTTTGCGCGTGACGCTCATGTTGCCGTCCACATGCGGATACAACGCCGAGCGCGCGACGCCCGCCTGTTCGCGCGCCTCGCGCACGCGCGCCGCAGCCATCGCCAGTGTCGGATTGCCGGCCGTCGCGCGGGCGATCCATGCGTCGAGTTGCGGGTCGCGGTAGGCGCGCCACCATTGGGCGTCGGGCCAGGCGGCGTCGGCATCGGCGGCGCGCGTGGCCGCTTCGATTGCGTGGCCGGCATCGAGCGTCGAAGCGTCTTTCAGCGAGTCCTGCGGCGCGATGTGGCCCGTGCTTGCGCAGCCGGCCATCGTGAGTATTGTTGTTAGCAGCGCCGCGCAGCTTGCGCGTCTGAACCCCCGGCCTTGCACGTTCCGCTCCTCAATCGTAAAAAAATCGACCAAGCGGTGATTATATTTTTGCAACGATCCCCGAATAACCGGCGCTCACGCAAAGAATTCTTGCAGATCGTGAGAGAATGCGGACTTCTAGCGCATGCAACAATGCGAGGGCAGTCGCTCGAGTCTGACGAGACGACAGGACAGTTCAGGGTCGAAGAACGATATGGACACGCTCCAAAACATGCGCGTATTCGTGCGCGTGGTCGAGGCGGGCAGCTTCACCGCCGCCGCGCAACATCTGAATACGACGACCGCGTACGCGTCGCGGGCCGTGTCGGATCTGGAAGCGCATCTGCGCACGCGCCTTCTGAATCGCACGACGCGCCGCATTGCGTTGACCGAAGCGGGCGAGCGTTACCTGCAACGCTGCGAGCAGATTCTGGCGTATGTCGATCAGGCCGAAGCCGAGGCGAGCGACGCCCACGCGCGTCCGGCCGGCCGTCTGAAAGTGCATTCGATGACGAGCTTCGGCCAGCATTACGTCGTGCCGATGATCTCGCGCTATCAGGAGCGGCATCCGTCAGTGCAGGTCGATCTGACGCTCGCGCAGCGCATGCCGGACCTGCTCGACGAAGGCTACGACGTGTCGCTCGTGCTCGCCTCCGAACTGCCGGACTCGGGCCTCGTTTCGGCGCGGCTCGGCACGGTGTTCAGCATCGCGTGCGCGTCGCCGGCGTATATCGAGAAGCACGGCGCGCCGCACACCTTGGCCGATCTGGCGCACCACACCTGTCTGCATCTGATCACGCCGGTGTTTCCGCCCGGCCGATGGGTCTTCGACGGACCGAACGGGCAGGAAACCGTGACGCTCGGGCCGTCCACGTTCACGGTGAATGTCGCTGAAGCGATGGTCGTCGCGATTCGGGAGAACATGGGAATCGGCGTGCTGCCGACGTCCTCCGCGCTGCCCGCGCTGCGCGCAGGGACGCTCGTGCGCGTGCTGCCGCAATACACGATGCAGGAGTTGCGGGTCTACGCGCTGTATCCATCGCGCCAGTATCTGGACGCGAAAATCCGCACATGGGTCGAGTTCTTGCGCGAGGCGCTGCCGGCGACGCTCGCGGCCGACGAGGAGTCGCTCAAAGAGTTCGTCGCGACCTGATGCGCGCGTCCGAGTCTTTGGTTACCGAATAAAGCGCGGTGCAACACTTGCTTACTCCCGGTTCGTCCGCAGCTTGGTAACGTCTGAACTCGTCTGGACTGGTCTGGACTCCCCTCAACGCAACTTCTTCGGGAAAACGTCGAATGAGTACGCCTTTGTTGTTCGCCCTTGCCGCGCTGCTGGTGTTGGTCGCCGTGCCTGCCTCGCGCGATCTCTTTCAGGCAATGCGCGCCCAGTCCGAGCGTGAGGCCAAGCGGCGCCTCGTGCCGGTGCGGATCGACGACGAGCGTGACCGCTATCGTCGCTAAGCGGCTTCTAAGGGCTCGATGAGGCGCGGTTCGTCGTTGACCGTGCGATTGACGTCGCTCGTCACGCGATGCCAGACGAAGTGCGCGGCCGGCACGCCATCGCTTTTCACGAGCGCGTGGAGATCGGCGGGCGTGGCCGTCGCGTCCAGCCAGCGCCGGCCTGCCGAGGGCGAGAAGACGAGCGGACGGCGGTCGTGCACATCGACGAGGCCTTCGTCTGCCTTCGACGTCACGATCACGAAGCCCGCGCCCGGCGTCGCGGCGTCTTCATCGCCCACGATGCTCGTGAGCGCCGCGAGAAACATCGGCTCGCCGTCCGCGCGGCGAATGTAATACGGCTGCTTGAACGGCTTGCCCGCGCGATCGCCCGGGCGGGGTTCCACGCGCCATTCGAACCAGCCGTCCGCCGGCACGAGGATGCGCGCGTTGCGCCACAAGTCGCGGAAATACGCGCTCGTCGATGCCGTCTCGACGCGCGCGTTGATCGTCTGCGGCAGCTTCTTTTCTCGGGCCCACGGCGGGCAGTAGCCCCAATGCACCGCGCGGATGGTCTCATCGGGATAGACCGCGAGCGGATGCGTGCCGGGCGACAGGTTATAGCCGGGGCGGCGGTCGGCGGCATCCACGAGTACGAACGGGTTCTTCAGATGCAGGCGCTCGGCATAGTGCATCGGCAGTCGGTACTGGCTGATTCGGCCGCACATGGCGTTCCTCCACTTCGGCGTCAGATTTCGACGACCTTGTCCCAGGCGAATTCCGGGTTCTCCCAGCGCTGCGTGCGCCTGTCGAAGTAGCCGCGCGGATTGCACACGACGCGCGTGCCGTTCACGGTGTAGTCGAACGCCGTATGCGTGTGGCCGTGAATCCAGAGCGCGGCCGGCTCGCGGGCGAGTGCCGGCAAGTGATTGATGAAGCCCGCCGACACGATATCCTCTGCATAACGCGGCGCGAGGCTTTCGCGCAGCGGCGCGTGGTGCGTGACCACGATGGTCTGCCCCGCGAACGGCTTCGCCAGCTCGCTTTCGAGCCACGCGCGCGCCTGCACGTGCAGCGCGAGCGAATCGTCCGGCGTGAAGGCGCGCGGCTCGCCGTCCGGTTCGGGCCAGGCGAGCTGAATCAATCCGCGATAGTCCAGCATCACCTTCGCGCACGCTTCCTTGGCTTTCTCGATTTCGTCCGCGGCCGATCCGAACAAGGCGAAGTCGGTCCAGAGCGTCGTGCCGAGCACGCGCCAGGCGCCTTTGCGGTCGACGAGCGCGGCGTTGTTCAGATAGTGCACGTTGTCGACGCTGCGCGCGGCGTCGTGCATCGCGGCTTCCATCGCGCCGAATTCGCCGTCGTAATACTCGTGATTGCCGGGCACATAGACGATGGGCACGCCGCTGTCGAAGTTCTCCGCTGCCCAGCGCAAGCCTTCCGCGTGGTTGTGAATGTCGCCCGCGAGCACGACGAGATCGGCGTCAGCATAGGGAATGGCGAGCGGCTCGTCGCATTCCAGATGCAGGTCCGACAGCACACGAATCTTCATGCGGTCTTCTCCTTGCCGGCTTCGGCATTCCAGCGCACGACCTTGCCGGGGTTCATCAGATTCTCGGGGTCGAGCGCGGCCTTGATGGTTTGCATCAGCCGCACTTCGACCGGCGATTTCAGGCGCATGGCTTCGTCGACCTTCAGTTGCCCGAGCCCGTGCTCCGCGCTGACGCTTCCACGATGCTTGTGCACCTGCTCATACACGAGCGCGTTGATCGGCGTCTGAAACTCGACGAGAAACGCCTTCTGATCGACGCCTTCCGGCGCCTGAACGTTGTAGTGCAGGTTGCCGTCGCCCAGATGCCCGAACGTGACCATGCGCGCGCCCGGCACGGCTTTCGCGATGATCGCATCCGTTTCGTCGATGAAGCGGCCGATGCTCGAAATGGGCACGGCGATGTCGTGCTTGATGTTGAGCCCTTCCTGCGCCTGCGCGAGCGGAATGTGCTCGCGCAAGTCCCAGAACGCCTGCGACTGCGCGAGGTTCTCGGCCACCACCGCGTCTTCGACGATGCCTTCTTCGATGGCTTGCTCCATCAGGCGTTCGAAGAGCGCGCGGGCGTGTTCGTCGCTTTCGCTATCGGACAACTCCAGGAGCACGGTCTGCCCGTGCGGCTCGCCGAACGGGTAGCGCAGTTGCGGGAAGTGGCGTCCGACGAGGCGCATCGAGAAGTCGGACATCAGTTCGAAGCCGGTCAAGAGCGGGCCGGCGTGCTGCTGCGCCATCGCGAGAAAGTCGAGCGCGGCATGCGGCGACGCCAGCCCGGCTAGCGCCGTGACCTTGGCGACCGGCGCGGGATGCAGCTTCATCACGGCCGCCGTGATGATGCCGAGCGTGCCTTCCGCGCCGATGAAGAGATCGCGCAGATCGTAGCCGGTGTTGTCCTTGCGCAGTCCGCGCAGGCCGTCCCAGATTTCGCCTTGCGGCGTCACCACTTCCAGACCGAGGCACAGCTCGCGCGTGTTGCCGTAGCGCAGCACGCCGGTGCCGCCCGCGTTCGTCGAGAGATTGCCGCCGATCGTGCAACTGCCTTCGGCCGCGAGACTCAACGGGAAGAGACGCTGCGCGCTCTCGGCGCGCGCCTGAATCTCGGCGAGCACGACGCCCGCTTCCACGGTGATCGTATTGTTATGCGGGTCCACGCCGCGAATGCGGTTCAGCCGCTTCAGGCTGATGATGGCTTGCTCGCCGCTCGCGTCCGGCGTCGCGCCGCCCGCGAGTCCCGTGTTGCCGCCTTGCGGCACGATCGCCACGCGATGCTCACGCGCGAGCCGCACGATGCCGGCGACCTGTTCGGTGCCGGCGGGCAGCAGCACGGCGCAGGCGTTGCCGCGATAGCGCTTGCGCCAGTCCACGCGATACGGCTCCGTGTCGTGGTCATCGGTTAGGACGTGCGACGCGCCGAGCAGTTGAACGCAGGCGTCGATGAAAGTTGCGGCAGAAGCGGTCATGGGCGAAGGGAAGTGCTGAGATTAAGCGACAGTATCGCGCAGGCGGGCGATCCGCGAAGCATCGGCCGAATGGCATAGGCACGCGCGACGGATGCGCTTTCGGCCGTATTTCGTGCTACAAAGCTTCTCAGCGCAAGCACGAAGCGGCACGACAGCGGTCATCCGTGGCGTTTCCTCGCACGCGCGGCGCGCTTGAAGGGCGCGACATAGGCGATCGCGCAGACGAAGAATGCGAGCGCAAGCAGCGCTTCGAGCCACGCGAGCCGCGCCGACAAGCCTGCTTCGCTCATGCCGCGCACGATGCCTTCGGCGAGATACAGCAGCACGAGCATGCACGACCATTGCATCGTGTAGACGTTGCGTTTCGCGACGCCCGGCAGCGCGCACGCGAGCGGCAGCGCCTTCAACGCGAGCACCCACGCGCCGGGGCGCAGCGGGGCGAGCCACAACTCCCAGAGCAGCGTGAGCGCGATGAGCGCGGCGAGGCTCGCGGTGGCGCCGAGCGCGAACGCGCCGTGGTTTCGGGTTTCGTCGACGGAAGGCGCGCGCATGGCCGGCTCAGTTCGCCTGCGCGCCGCGCACGAGGTCGCGCGCCGTGCGGGCAAGACGCGCGCCGAGCGCGACGGCGAGCGCTTTCTCGTCGGCGGAGATGCCTTGCCGGCCGGCCTCGTCGCCGGTGCGCGCGTGATGCGATGCGCCGTACGGCGTGCCGCCGGTTTGCGTCGTCGTCAGCCGGGACTCGGTGTACGGAATGCCGACGATCATCATGCCGTGGTGCAAGAGCGGCAGCATCATCGAAAGCAGCGTGGTTTCCTGGCCGCCGTGGAGGCTGCCGGTCGATGTGAAGACGCTCGCGGGCTTGCCAGCGAGCGCGCCGGAGAGCCATTGCGGCGTGGTGCCGTCGAGGAAGTATTTGAGCGGCGCGGCCATGTTGCCGAAGCGCGTCGGCGAGCCGAGCGCAAGGCCCGCGCATTCTTCGAGGTCGCGCAACTCCGCGTACGGCGGGCCGTCTGCCGGAATGTCGGGTTGCGTCGCCTCGCAGACGGTGGAAACCGGCGGCACCGTACGCACGCGGGCTTGCATGCCGGGAACGCTGTCGACGCCCTGCGCGATCGCGAGCGCAAGCTCGCGCGTCGCGCCGTGGCGGCTGTAGTAAAGCACGAGGATGTCGTTCATATGAGCTTTTTGGTGAACGGCTATTATAGGGATTGGGTCGGCGGGCGTGGGCGAGGCGGTCAGGCTGCTGGCTTCGCGAGGCAAGGCGACCCGTTTCGATGCATAGGAGAAAACGTTTGCAGCGTCTTTCAATCGATCTCGCAGCAGTGAAGCGCCTCGCCGGTTTCGTCGCGCGGCGCATCGGCGAGGATCGCGTCGCGCAAGTGGCAGGCAGTCTTACGTTTACGAGCGTGCTGTCGCTCGTGCCGCTCGCCACTGTCGCTTTCGCTTTGTTTACGGCGTTCCCGATCTTCGGGTCGTTTCAGGCTTCGTTGCAGGATTTCCTCGCGGATCACCTGATGCCCGCGCAGATCAACAGCCAGATCCTCGGATACCTGAACGAATTCGCGTCGAAGGCCAAAGGGCTCACGACCGTCGGGATGATCATCCTGCTGGTCACGTCCGTGATGACCATGATGACCGTCGAATCGGCATTCAACGTCATCTGGCGCGTGAAGAAGGCGCGCCCGCTCGCGCAGCGCGTGCTGGTCTACTGGTCGATCATCACGCTCGGCCCGATTCTCTTCGGCTGCAGCCTGTCGATTTCGTCCTACGTGTTCGCGCATTCGGTCGCGTACGCGGGCTCGCATAATCTGATGCCGCCCGTCGTCGAATGGCTGCTCACCGGCGTCTCATTGCCGCTCACGGTATTCGGCTTCACGATCACCTACGTCTACATGCCGAATTGCAAGGTCGAGTGGCGCGATGCGGTCGTGGGCGGGCTGATCGCCGCGGTCGCGTTCGAAATCGGCAAGCGCGGCTTCGGGCTGTACGTCCGCAGCATCCCGACTTATACCGCCGTGTATGGCGCGTTCGCGTCGCTGCCCGTGTTTCTGCTGTGGGTGTATCTCTGCTGGATGATCGCGCTCGTCGGCGCGATGCTGACCTCGGCGCTACCCGCTATCCGCATCGGGCAGTATCACCGGCGCGCGTTTCCGGGCAGTGATCTGCTGGACGCGCTCGAGATTCTCGCCCGGCTCGTCGAGGCCCGCGAGGAGGGCAAGCCCGGCTATACCGCGCTCGAATTGTCGAAGATGGTGCGCAGCGATCTCGATACGTCCACGCGCATCATCGCGCGTCTCGACACGCTCGGCTGGATCGGCAGACTGGAGGACGCGCGCATGCCGCGCTACGTGATGATCGCGAATCCGAACCAGATCACGCTCACCATGCTGTTTCAGGAATTCGTCGTCGACCGTGAAGAACTGGACTACCAGTTGCGTCTGGATGCGACGCAGATCGAGCGCGATGCGCTCATCAACGCGCTGGAGAACGAGAAACTCGAAGCGACGCTGGGCTCGCTGATCGCGGCGCGCGCGAAGGAACTGCCGAATGCGCCGGTGCGCGAGACGCCGCGTTCGCCGATGCCGCAACAAACGGCATAACGCGGCTCAAAGCGAAATTCGACCGATGCAGATGTCCTTGAACATGACCCAGTCGCCCATCAGGCTGTAGAGCGGATGGCGAAAGGTGGCCGGGCGGTTCTTCTCGAAGAAGAAGTGACCGATCCACGCGAAGCCGTAACCGCAGGCGACGGCGGCCGGAAGCCAGAGCCAGTCGCCGGTGGCGAGCGCCATCGCCAGGCACCCGATCACGCCCAGCGAGCCGATGAAATGCAGCCTGCGCGAGATCAGGTTGCGGTGCTCTTCGAGGTAATACGGATAGAACTCGGCGAAGCTCGCGAAGTGCTCCCCGTGTGCCGTGTGCGCCATGATGGCCTCCGTGTCGACGAGCCGCTACCGAGCGGGTATCCGATTCATCAGCAAGATTCATTCTGCGACCGGCGGCCCCGAGCGCGCAAGCCGCGCCTCACTGGCCTTCGGCACAATCCAGCGCGAACGCGAATAGCGCATCCAGAACGGCGTCCGGCTGTTCCGACATCAGCGCGTGGCCGCCGTCCAGTTCGACCGTGCGCACGCGCGCGCCTCTTTTGCGCAACGCATCGACGAGGGCGCGGGCGGCGCGCGGCGGCGTCATCACATCGCGCTTGCCGTAGAGCACGCTCACGGGACAGCGCACGGACGCGGCGCGGTCGAGCGCCTCCGTATAACCGTTGCAGGCGCTGAAGTCCGTATGGAAAAGCTGCGCCTCGCCCAATGCGCTCACGCGCTCCATCAACCGCTGATTCATGCCTTGCAGCCAGAAGCCGGGCGCGGGACTGGACGGTTTCGCTGCAATCGTCGAATGCGACCACTGATTCACCATGCCGATCGCCTGCGGCTCGCGCTCGCGGGCGGCGTCGAGCAAGGCGTCGGAGACAGTCATCGGCGCGGCGGTTGCAATCAGCGCGAGGCCGGCGGCGCGGTCGGAATAGCGCGCGGCGGCGTCGAGCGCGATCAGCGAGCCCATGCTGTGGCCGACGAGCACGGCCCGGCGCACACGAGCGGCGTCGAGCACGCCGATGACCCAGTCCGCGAGCCCGGCGATGTCGTGTCGCGCCGGACCGTCGCTGCGGCCGTGGCCGGGCAGATCGAGCGCCAGCACGCCGAAGCCGTGATGCGCGAAGTAGCGCGTCTGCAGCGCCCACACGCTATGGTCGTGCTGCGCGCCGTGAATGAAGACGACGGCGGGGCGCGCCGCGTCGAAAGGCTTGCCGCCGGTGTAGGCGTAGGCGCGGCGGCCGTCGAGATCGAGCATCATGCGCGGCTCCCGAGCGGCGTCGCGTTCGCCTGATCGCCACTATCGGCGGCCTTTTGCGCCGCCTTCAGCCCGCGCTTCAGATCGTCGATCAGATCGTCCGGATCTTCCAGCCCGATCGAAAGGCGAATCCGTCCCGGCCCGATGCCCGCGGCGACGAGCGCGGCGGCGTCCATGCGGAAATGCGTCGTGGAGGCGGGATGAATGACGAGCGAGCGCGCGTCGCCGACGTTCGCCAGATGCGAGAAGAGCGACAGCGATTCGATGAACGCGCGCGCTGCCGGCACGCCGCCGCGCACATCGAAGCTGAAGACGGCGCCCGCGCCGCGCGGCAGCAGACGCCTGGCAAGGGCATGGTCGCGATGCGTCGGCAGTTCGGGATAGGCCACGCCTTCGACCGCGGGCGAACTCAGCAGGAATTCGATCACCTTGCGCGTATTCGCGACATGCCGGTCCATGCGCAACGGCAAGGTTTCGATGCCTTGAAGCAGTTGCCACGCGGCCTGCGGATGCAGACACGCGCCGAAGTCGCGCAGGCCCTCGCGCCGGGCGCGCAGCAGGAACGGCGCGACCGTGCTTTCCTCGGCGAAGACCATGCCGTGAAAGCCTTCGTAAGGCTCGGTGAATTCGGGGAAGCGGTCGCTGGCGGCGAAGTCGAAGGTGCCGCCATCCACCAGTACGCCGCCGATGGTGGTGCCGTGGCCGCCGAGAAACTTCGTCGCGGAGTGATAGACGAGATCCGCCCCGTGCTCGAACGGGCGCAGCAGGTAGGGCGTCGTGAAGGTCGAATCGACGAGCAGCGGCGCGCCGTGCGCGTGCGCGATCTCCGCGACGCCTGCGATATCGAGCACGTCCAGCCCCGGATTGCCGAGCGTCTCGCCGAAGAACAGGCGCGTGTTCGGCCGGGCGGCGGCGCGCCACGCGTCGAGATCGTGCGGCGGCACGAACGTGGTCTCGATACCGAAGCGCCGCAGCGTGTAATGCAGCAGATTGTGCGAGCCGCCGTACAGCGCGGCGGACGCGACGATATGCGAGCCCGCGCCCATCAGCGTGGCGATCGCCAGATGCAACGCCGCCTGGCCGCTCGCGGTGCCGATGGCGCCGACGCCGTTCTCCAGCGCCGCAACGCGCTCCTCGAAAACCGCGACCGTCGGATTCGAGATGCGCGAATAGACGTGCCCCGAGCGTTCCATGTTGAAGAGCGCGGCGGCGTGGTCGGTGTCGCGAAACGAGAACGACGTGGTCTGATAGATCGGCGTCGCGCGGGCGCCGGTGGCGGGATCGGGCGCGGCGCCCGCGTGCAGCGCGAGCGTATCGAAGCGGTTGGCGGGCATCGTCGGCGGCCGGCGCGGCGTGCGTCCGGCGAAAATGTCGGTCGGCCATCCTATCATCGCGGCGGCGCGCGCAAACCTAGGGCGAACGCCTGCCGCCGGGCCGCGAAGCCTTATCCGAAAGGCTAACGCGGGCGCCGTTCGCTTTCCTTTTGCGGGCCTTTCCGATAGCATCGACCCATGGTTTCACAAACGCTTCGGCATCTGAACGGGCATTTCGCAAGGAGAAAGTCATGCGAGTCAGCGACATTCTGAAGGTGAAGGGCAACGCGCTATTCACCGTTACGCCCGATACGCCGCTCTCCGACGCGATCAACGTCATGGCGGCGCACGACATCGGCTCGCTCGTCGTCATGGAATACGGCGATCTGGTCGGCATGCTGACTTTCCGCGAAATCATCCTGACGCTGCGCGAGAACGGCGGCGGCGTCGGCACCACGACCATCCGCAAGGTCATGGACGACCATCCGCTCACCTGTACGCCGGAAACCGACGTGAACGAAATCCGCCGCATGATGCTGGAGCATCACGTGCGCTATCTGCCGGTCATGGAAAATCGCGCGCTGATGGGCGTCATCTCGTTCTACGACGTGGCGAAGGCCGTGGTCGAGGAGCAGGGTTTCGAGAATCGCATGTTGAAGGCGTATATCCGCGACTGGCCGGAAGAGCAGGGCCAGCAGGAGCAGCAGAACGTTCGCTGAAGTCAGGGCAACATGCCGCGCGCGTCGTCGTCGCGCGGCTGCCTGAAGTGACCGAAATCGCCATACAGAAGTCGAGCCGGAACATCGCAGCGCGCCGAAGGGCGCGTTTTTTTTCGCCCGGCGTTTGAGCACACAAAGACACAATCTGACCGATACACCCATGAGTGACAATCCGTTGGGCGCAGAAAACGACGCAAGCCCGCGTGCTTCCCGCAAGTCGCCCGCAGCAGGCGAGAGCCAGTTCCGTCTGCTGCGCGAGCGCCGCTTCGCACCGTTCTTCTGGACGCAGTTCCTCGGCGCGATGAACGACAACGTCTTCAAGGTCGGCTTCACGTCGCTGGTGACTTTTCAGGCGGCGCGCTTCTCCGGCGTGGATCCCAAGACCGCGGCGTTTCTGATTTCCGCCATCTTCATCGTGCCGTTCGTGCTGTTTTCGGCGACTTCCGGACAGATCGCCGACAAGTACGACAAGGCCGTGCTCGCGCGCCTCGTGAAGAGCTTCGAGATCGTCGTGATGCTGATCGGCGGCGCGGGATTCCTGCTGCACAGCGCGCCGCTGCTGTACGTCTGCACCTTCCTGATGGGCGTGCATTCGACCGTCTTCGGTCCCGTGAAGTACGCTTATCTGCCTCAGCATCTGAAAGGCACGGAACTCGTCGGCGGCAACGGCCTCGTGGAAATGGGCACGTTCGTCGCCATTCTCATCGGCACGATCATCGGCGGGGCGGCGGCGGGCGCGGCCGAGCACGGCGCGCTGTTGCTCGCGGCGGCGTGCCTCGCGTTGGCGATTGTCGGGCGCGTCGTGTCGGGCTTCGTGCCGAAGTCGGAGGCGTCTCAGCGCGACGTGCGCATCAACTGGAATCCGGTGTCCGAGACGTGGCGCAATCTGAACCTCGCCCGGTCGGACCGAACCGTGTTTCTCAGTCTGCTCGGCATTTCGTGGCTGTGGTTCGTCGGCGCGACGTTTCTCACGTCCTTCTTCAATTTCGCGAAAGACGTGCTGTCCGCGAATCCGGATGTCGTGACCATCCTGCTCGCGACGTTTTCGCTCGGCATCGGCACCGGGTCGCTGCTGTGCGAGCGGCTCTCGAAACACCGCGTCGAAATAGGGCTGGTGCCGCTCGGGTCCATCGGCATCAGCGTGTTTGCGATCGACCTGTTCTTCGCGAGTCACCGCATCGCGCCCGCTGCGCATCTGCTGAACGTCAGCGAATTTCTGCTCGTGCTGCGGCACTGGCGCATTCTCGCGGACCTGTTTCTCCTCGCGATGTTCGGCGGCTTTTACAGCGTGCCGCTCTACGCGCTCATTCAGGCGCGCAGCCAGCCGACGCACCGCGCGCGCATCATCGCCGCCAACAACATTCTCAATTCGTTCTTCATGATCGTCTCGGCGCTCATGGCGCTTGCGCTCACGTCGGTGGGCGTCGGCATTCCCGGTCTCTTTCTCGTGACGGCGCTGCTGAACGTGCTCGTCGCCGTGTATATCTACTCGCTCGTGCCCGAGTTCCTGCTGCGATTCATCGCGTGGATGCTCGTGCACACGTTCTATCGCATTCGCCTGGTCGACGCCGCGCGCATTCCGTCGCACGGCGCGGCGGTGCTCGTGTGCAATCACGTGAGTTTCGTGGATGCGGTGGTCATCATGGCCGAGAGTCCGCGCCCCATCCGCTTCGTGATGGATCATCGCATCTTCCGCACGCCATTCGTCGGCTGGCTGTTCCGTCATGTGAAGGCGATTTCGATTGCGCCCGCGCACGAAAACGCGGAACTGCTCGAACGCGCGTATCAGACATGCGCACGCGCGCTCGAAGACGGCGATCTGATCTGCATCTTCCCCGAGGGGAAACTCACGCGGACCGGGGAAATGAACCCGTTCAGGCACGGTATCTCGGAGATTTTGCGGCGGCATCCGGCGCCCGTCGTGCCGATGGCGCTGCGCGGACTGTGGGGCAGCGTCTTCTCGCGCGATCAGAACGCGCAGTGGCCGCGTCCCATTCGGCGGGGCGTGATGACGCGCCTGACGCTGGCGGTGGGCGAGCCGATCGCCCCGGAAGACGCGACGCCGCAGCACTTGCAGGACCGCGTGACGGCGCTGCGCGGCGCGCGGCGGTAGCGGTGGACGATAGCGGTAGACGCCAGACGGCGCTGGCATAATAGCGGTCTCCCCCGACACTTCTCTCAGGTCGACTCATGTCCGGCAACACCCTTGGCACGCTCTTCACCGTCACGAATTTTGGCGAATCGCATGGACCGGCGATCGGCTGCGTGATCGACGGCTGCCCGCCGGGCATGGCGCTCACGGAAGCCGACATTCAGGTGGAACTGGACCGGCGCCGTCCGGGCACGTCGCGCCACGTGACGCAGCGGCAGGAAGCCGATCAGGTCGAAATTCTGTCGGGCGTCTTCGAAGGCGTCACCACCGGCACGCCCATCGCGCTCTTGATCCGCAACACGGATCAGCGCAGCAAGGACTACGGCAACATTGCGGAAACGTTCCGTCCGGGTCATGCCGACTACACTTACTGGCAAAAGTACGGCGTGCGCGACTATCGCGGCGGCGGGCGCTCGTCCGCGCGCCTGACTGCGCCGACAGTCGCGGCGGGCGCGGTCGCGAAAAAGTGGCTGCGCGAGAAGTTCGGCATCGAGACGCGCGGATACATGAGCGCGCTCGGAGAGATTCCGGTTCCGTTCGTCGACTGGAAGCACGTGCGCGAAAATCCGTTTTTCGCGCCCAACGCGGATGTCGTGCCGCAGCTCGAAGCGTACATGGACGCTCTGCGCCGCGATGGCGATTCGGTCGGCGCGCGCATCGAAGTGGTGGCGAGCGGCGTGCCGGTCGGTCTTGGTGACCCGCTGTACGACCGGCTGGATGCCGACATCGCCCACGCGATGATGGGCATCAATGCGGTGAAGGGCGTGGAGATCGGCGCGGGATTCGCGAGCGTCGCGCAACGCGGCTCGCAGCACGGCGACGAGATGACGCCCGAAGGCTTCGCTACCAATCATGCGGGCGGCATTCTGGGCGGCATTTCGAGCGGGCAGGACATCACCGTGTCCATCGCGATCAAGCCGACGTCGAGCATCCGCACGCCGCGTCAGTCCGTCGACAAGGCGGGCGCGCCGGCTACCGTCGAGACGTTCGGGCGCCACGATCCATGCGTCGGCATCCGCGCGACGCCTATCGCGGAGGCGCTGCTCGCGCTGGTGCTGATGGACCACGCGCTGCGGCACCGCGCGCAATGCGGCGATGTGACCGTTGCGACGCCGAAGATTCCCGCCCACGTACCGGGCAAGTAACGCCGCAGAAAAAAACGCCGGTCGTGGAAACCGGCGCTCTCGTCACATGTTCGGATAGTTCGGCCCGCCGCCGCCCTCCGGCGTCACCCAGACGATATTCTGCGTCGGGTCCTTGATATCGCACGTCTTGCAGTGAACGCAGTTCTGCGCGTTGATCTGCAGGCGATCGCTACCGTCTTCCGATTTCACGAATTCGTAGACCGCTGCGGGGCAGTAGCGGCCTTCGGGACCGGCATACGTCCGCAGATTTACGTTGACCGGCACGCTCGGGTCTTTCAGCGTCAGATGCGCCGGCTGATTCTCTTCGTGATTCGTGTTCGAGATGAACACGGACGAGAGGCGATCGAACGTGAGCTTGCCGTCGGGCTTCGGATACACGATCGGCTTGCACTGCGACGCCGGCTTCAGCATCTCATGATCCCAATGCTGATGATGCAGCGTCCACGGCACGTTGCCGCCCATCACCTTCTGCTCCAGCCCGACCATGAACGAGCCGAGGTACAGGCCCTTGCTCATCCACTGCTTGAAGTTGCGCGCCCGGTAGAGCTCGGTCTTGAGCCAGGAGTTCTCGAAGGCTTCCGGATACGCGGTTAGTTCGTCGGCCTGACGTCCGGCCTGCACGGCGTCGAACGCGGCTTCGGCGGCCATCTTGCCGGTCTTGATTGCCGCGTGGCTGCCCTTGATGCGCGACGCGTTCAGGAAGCCGGCGTCGTCGCCAGCGAGCGCGCCGCCCGGGAACGTGAGCTTCGGCAGCGACATCAGACCGCCCGCCGTAATGGCCCGCGCGCCGTAGGACAGGCGCTTGCCGCCTTCGAGAAACCCGCGGATTGACGGATGCGTCTTGTAACGCTGGAATTCCTCGAACGGCGACAGGTACGGATTCGAATACCCGAGCCCGACGACGAAGCCGACCACGACCTGGTTATTGTCCATGTGATACAGGAACGACCCGCCGTACGTGTCCGGTTCCAGCGGCCAGCCGGCCGTGTGAATTACGAGTCCCGGCTTGTGCTTGACCGGATCGATCTCCCACAATTCTTTGATGCCGATGCCGTACACCTGCGGGTCGGCATTCTGATTGAGCTTGAACTTGTCGATAAGCTGGCGCCCGAGATGCCCGCGCGCGCCCTCGCAGAAGAGCGTGTACTTCGCGTGCAGTTCCATGCCGAGCTGGAAGTTGTCGGTCGGTTGGCCGTCCTTGCCGACGCCCATGTTGCCGGTGACGACGCCGCGCACCGAGCCGTCGTCGGCATAGAGCACTTCCGCTGCCGGAAAGCCGGGGAAAATTTCGACGCCGAGCGCTTCGGCCTGCTGCCCGAGCCAGCGCGTGACGTTGCCGAGGCTCACGACGTAGTTGCCGTGATTCTTGAAGTTGTCGGGAAGCAGCCAGTTCGGCACCTGCTTTGCGCCGGTCGGCGATAGAAACAGGAACCGGTCTTCGGTCACATCCACGTCGAGCGGCGCGCCTTTTTCCTTCCAGTCGGGGATGAGTTCCGTGAGGCCGCGCGGGTCCATCACCGCGCCCGAGAGAATGTGCGCGCCGACCTCCGAGCCTTTCTCCAGCACGCAGACGCCGATTTCGACGCCTTTTTCCGCCGCCAGTTGTTTCAGGCGAATCGCTGCCGACAAACCCGCTGGGCCGCCGCCGACGATCACCACGTCGTATTCCATCGATTCGCGGGGACCGTATTGCTCGATGAGGCTCGCCGGGGTCATCAATGTTCCTCTCTACCGTTAGAATGGCCTTCCAAGATCGCGTATTGTCAGCGAACGTCAGGCGGGCTGCAACCGAAGGTGTCTTGATCTGCACGATCGTACTATTTTTCGTGATACCGTGGTATCGGTGTCTACGCCAAGTGGCGCGACCGCGCGCCTCGCGCTGCCCGCGTCCCCCGCAAGGCTGAATCAACCGTACAAGAAGGAAGCACAATGGGCCGTTCGATCAACCTGGAAGGCAAGGTCGCGCTGATTACCGGCGCGTCCAGTGGGCTCGGGAAGCGTTTTGCGCAGGTGCTCTCGCAGGCGGGCGCGAAAGTGGTGCTCGCGAGCCGCCGCGTCGAGCGGCTGAAGGAGCTGCGCGCCGAAATCGAGGCGTCCGGCGGCGCGGCGCACGTCGTTTCGCTCGACGTGACGGACTACCTGAGCGTCAAGGCGGCGGTCGCGCACGCGGAGACGGAAGCCGGTACCATCGACATTCTCGTCAACAACTCGGGCGTCTCCACCACGCAGAAGCTGACCGACGTGACGCCGGCGGACTTCGAGTTCGTCTTCGGCACGAACGTGCGCGGCGCGTTCTTCGTCGCGCAGGAAGTGGCCAAGCGCATGATCATGCGCGGCAACGGCGCGGCCAAGCCCGCTTATCGCATCATCAACATCGCCTCCGTGGCGGGGCTGCGCGTGTTTCCGCAAATCGGCCTGTACTCCATGAGCAAGGCCGCCGTCGTGCAGATGACCAAGGCGATGGCCATGGAATGGGGCCGCCACGGCATCAACGTGAACGCGATCTGCCCGGGTTATATCGACACCGAGATCAATCACCACCACTGGAAGACCGAGCAGGGCCAGAAGCTCGTGTCGATGCTGCCGCGCCGGCGCGTCGGCGCGCCCGAAGACCTCGACGGCCTGTTGCTGCTGCTCGCGGCCGACGAATCGCAGTTCATGAACGGTTCGGTCATTTCGGCGGACGACGGTTTTTCACTATGAGCATCGCGCGGGAAAAGGCCGCGCGGTGCGCTGTTTTCAGACACTGGAAGGTTGAATGAGCAACACCGATACGCCCAAGAACGCGCCTTTGAACGCAGACCCCGAATTTCACACGGTCTTCGAAATGTCCATGCCCATCCGCTGGGGCGACATGGACGCCTTCGGGCACGTCAACAACACGGTCTACTTCCGCTACATGGAGCAGGTCCGCATCTCGTGGTTCGAGCAGATCGGCGCGGCGGGCGGCAACGGCGAGGGCCAGGGGCCCGTCATCGTGAATGCGTCGATGGAGTTCCTGAAGCAGCTCCACTATCCCGGCGACGTCATCGCGCGGATGTCGGTCGGCAAGCCGGGACGCAGCAGTTTCGATACGCGCTTCGAGCTCTATCGCGCCGACGCGCCCGGCACGCTCTACGCGCGGGGCGCGGCGAAGGTCGTGTGGGTGGACTACGCGGCAAGCAAGTCGGTGCCGATTCCCGACCTGCTGCGTCAGATGATTGAAACGGCCGCGCCCGTCGCATCCTGATCGCGCGGCTCAGTTGCCGAGCAGCCGCTGCAGAAGCTCCGTTGCGTTGCCGGTGTCGTATTTGCGCATGAGCCGCGCACGGTAGATATCCACCGTGCGCGGGCTGATATCGAGCACGCGGCCGATCTGCTTGCTCGTCTTGCCCGTGACGAGTTGCGCGGCGATCTCCCGTTCGCGCGGCGTCAGTTCGATGGCGACGCGCCGCGTCGCGCTCAGGTCCTCGAACGTCCAGACGCCCGCCGCATGCGGCGCGGCGCGGTCGAGCGCGCGGCCGGTCACGTGGCACCAGAAGAGTTCGCCGTTTGCGCGTTTCATGATGCGGTCGTCGCTGTACGTGCCGCGGCCGCTGATATGCGCCGCGATGCGCTCCCCGATGCGCGCGAATTCGTCCGGCGTCGGATAGAGCACCTCGAACGAGCAGCCGATGAGCGTCTCGCGCGTCGCGCCGAAAATCGCGCAGACCTCCTCGTTGCAGTCCTCGATGGTGCGCTCTCGCGACAACACGAGCCCGACGGGCGCGAGATGAAACGCGGTTTGATAGTCCAGTTCACGCATGTCGATTCCGGCGCCCGGCCGCGTCGCAAGCAACGACGGGCGCGGGCAATGACTTATGTATTTTTGCGTATTGTGCAGGATGGATCGCGCAGCGTACCCTTTCGGCCAGATGAAAACGCCGCCGCGCGCTGTCTGGCGGTGCTAAAACCGGTTCTTTAGTCGGGTTCAACATGGAAGGGACAAACAGATGAACAAGGTCTATCCCAGCGCGAAAGCGGCGCTCGATGACATCGTCAAGGACGGGCAGACGTTCGCCGTCGGCGGATTCGGCTTGTGCGGCATTCCGGAGGCGCTGATCGCCGCGCTGCGCGATTCGGGCGTGAAGGGCATCACGTGCATCAGCAACAACGCGGGCGTCGACGGCTTCGGTCTCGGCCTGTTGCTGGAGACGCGCCAGATCAAGAAGATGATTTCGTCGTACGTGGGCGAGAACAAGGAATTCGAGCGGCAATATCTGGCCGGCGAACTCGAACTCGAATTCACGCCGCAGGGCACGCTCGCCGAAAAGCTGCGCGCGGGCGGCGCGGGCATTCCGGCGTTCTTCACGAACACGGGCTACGGCACGATCATCGCGGAAGGTAAGGAAACGCGTCAGTTCGGCGAGAACCACTACGTGCTGGAGCATTCGCTGACGGCGGACGTCGGGCTCGTCAAGGCGTGGAAAGCCGACAAGTCGGGCAATCTGATCTATCGCCGCACCGCGCGCAATTTCAATCCGATGTGCGCGATGGCCGGCAAGATCACGGTCGCGGAAGTGGAAGAGATCGTGGAAGTCGGCGAACTCGATCCGGACGCGATCCACACGCCGGGCATCTTCGTGCAACGGCTCGTCCTGAATGCGCATCCGGAAAAGCGCATCGAACAACGCATCGTCCGCGCGAAAGGAGAATGACCATGGCTTGGACTCGTGACCAGATGGCCGCGCGTGCGGCGAAGGAATTGCAGGACGGCTTCTATGTGAACCTGGGCATCGGCTTGCCGACGCTCGTCGCGAACCATGTGCCGCCGGGCGTCGAAGTGTGGCTGCAATCGGAAAACGGGCTGCTCGGCATCGGGCCGTCGCCGACCGAGGAAGAAGTCGACGCCGATCTCATCAACGCGGGCAAGCAGACGGTGACGACGCTGCCCGGTTCGTCGATCTTTTCGTCGGCGGATTCGTTCGCGATGATTCGCGGCGGCCACATCAACCTCGCCATTCTCGGCGCGATGCAGATCAGCAAGAAGGGCGATCTCGCCAACTGGATGATCCCCGGCAAGATGATCAAGGGCATGGGCGGCGCGATGGACCTCGTCGCGGGCGTGAAGCGCGTCGTCGTGCTGATGGAACACGTCGCGAAGGGCGACCAGCACAAGATTCTCGAAGAATGCACGCTGCCGCTGACGGGCGTGGGCGTCGTGAATCGCATCATCACGGATCTCGGCGTCATCGACGTGACCGATAACGGCCTCAAGCTCGTCGAACTCGCCGACGGCGTGACCGTCGAAGAGATTCAGCGCAAGACCGGCGCGCCGCTCGACGTCAGCGGCGTGCAGTAAGTTCGCAAGAGAACGCGGTTCGGAAGCGGGCGGGGCGGAAGGCTTCGCCCGCTTTGCTTTTGGGGCGCGCAAGGCATCGTCCGTTCGGCTAACTGCTCGGCCGTGCGCCGGACGCTTTAGAATCGATCGGACATCTTCCACGAGGAATCTCCATGAGCGCATCCATCGTCGTCGAAGCTTCGCATTCCACGCTCACCGCACCGCGCCAGCGTTTCGTGCAGTGCGCGAGTCCGGCGGGGCTGCATCGCATGGCTTACACCGAGTGGGGCGATCCGGCCAATCCGCGCGTGCTGCTGTGCGTGCACGGGCTGACGCGTTCGGGCCGCGACTTCGACAAGGTCGCGCAGGCGTTCGCAAGCGAGTATCGCGTGGTGTGTCCGGACGTGGTCGGCCGCGGCCTCTCGGACTGGCTCGCCGATTCGCGTTACTACGGTCTCGCGCAGTACGTCGCCGACATGGTCACGCTGATCGCGCGGCTCAATGTGGAAACGGTCGACTGGTTCGGCACGTCGATGGGCGGGCTCATCGGCATGGTGCTCGGCGGATTGAAGAATACGCCGATCCGCAAGCTGCTCCTGAACGATGTCGGGCCGCATATCGAGCCGGTGGCGCTCGAGCGTATCCGCAGCTACCTCGGTAAGCCCGCGCGTTTTGCATCGCTCGATGAAGGCATCCGGCAGGCGGCGGCGCTCGCGGCGTCGTTCGGGCCGCTTACCGACGAGGAGTGGGCGAGCATCAACGCGCCGCTTCTGCATGAGCGCGACGGCGCGTGGACGTTCCGCTACGACCCGGGCATCGCCGCGCCGTTTTCCGAGGCCACGGACGAACAGAATGCCGCAGGCGAAGCGTTCTTGTGGCATTCGTTCGCGTCGATCGCGACGCCGGTGCTCGTCGTGCGCGGCGAAAGCTCGGACCTGCTGTCGCGCGAGACGGTCGCGCACATGGTCGAGAAGGGGCAGGCGGTATCGAGCGTGGAAGTGCCGAACGCCGGCCATGCGCCCGCGTTTCTCGACAGCGAGCAGATCGCCGTCGCGCGGCGCTTCTTTCTCGAAAACGAGGCCCGCGGGGCATAATATCGGGCTGAGCGCGTGACGCTCTGTCTCGATTTTGAACCCTTTACAGGACTGGATAAGCACATGGCAGTTACTCGTCATCACGTCGGCGCACGCCTCTCCGAGATCGCCATTCACAATGGCACCGTGTATCTCGCAGGCCAGATCGCGGAGGACACGGATCAGGACATCACCGGCCAGACGCGCGAAGTGCTGGGCCACATCGACCGTCTGCTCGAAGAGGCGAACAGCGACAAGTCGCACCTGCTGTCCGTCCAAATCTTCATCTCGGACATGGCGCACTTCGCCGGCATGAACGCCGTGTGGGACGCGTGGGTCGCGCCGGGCCACACGCCGCCGCGCGCCACCGTCGAGGCGAAGCTCGCGAACCCGGCTTGCCTCGTCGAAGTCGTCGTGGTGGCTGCGCAGCGTAGCTGATCCTGCCAGCAGTACATCGTCGTGGCTTTACGGTATGACCGAGAGCACCGTCCCCGCTGACACGCTGCCCGAGCCGTCGTTCGACGACGCGCTCGCGTTCGTGCGCGAGCACGCGAAGGACGCGCGGCTCTCGACGGGCGAATCGCTGGCGGACCACGCCGCGGGCACCGCGCGCATCATGCAGACGCTCAACGTCGACCCGCACGCGGTCGCCGCCGCCGCGTTGTTCGCGCTCGCGCCGCATCTCGACCATCCCGAGACCTTGATCGCCGAACGCTTCGGGCCGGAAGTGCAGCGGCTCGTGAGCGACGTGCGCAAGCTCTTGCGCCTCGGCTCGGTCAGTTCCCGTGCGACGCTCGCCGCTTTGCCCGACAACACGCGCGACGCGCAGGCGGCGCGCCGCGCGCAGGTCGAATCGCTGCGCAAGATGCTGCTCGCGTTCGCGCAGGATATTCGCGTGGTGCTGATCCGGCTCGCTTCGCGCCTGCAGACGCTGCGCTACCACGCCGCGAACAAGACCGAGCCGCCGCCCGAGGTGCCGCGCGAGACGCTCGACATCTACGCGCCGCTCGCCAACCGCCTCGGCATCTGGCAACTGAAGTGGGAACTCGAAGACCTGTCGTTCCGCTTCGAAGATCCGGTGACGTACAAGCGCATCGCCAAGCTGCTCGACGAAAAGCGCATCGAGCGCGAATCGTATGTGACCGAGGCAATCGCGCGGCTGCAAAAGGAACTGGATACCGCGCACATCAAGGCCGAAGTGAGCGGCCGGCCGAAGCACATCTACAGCATCTGGAAGAAGATGCGCGGCAAGCATCTCGACTTCTCGGAACTCAACGACGTGCGCGCGTTCCGCGTGATCGTCGGCGATATCAAGGATTGCTACACGGTGCTCGGCATCGTGCATAACCTTTGGCAGCCGGTGCCGCGCGAATTCGACGACTACATCTCGCGGCCGAAGCCCAACGGCTACAAATCGCTGCATACGGTCGTCGTCGGCGACGACGGGCGCGCGTTCGAAGTCCAGATTCGCACGCACGAGATGCATCAGTTCGCCGAGTACGGCGTGGCCGCGCACTGGCGTTACAAGGAGGCCGGGGCGCGCGGCTACGCGGGCCAGGTCATGGCAAGCGAGAAGTACGACGAAAAGATTGCCTGGCTGCGTCAGCTTCTTGCGTGGAAAGACGACGTGGAAGGCGATCGACCCGGCTGGCAGCATCTGCGCGACGCCACGCTCGACGACGACCACATCTACGTGCTGACCCCGCAGGCGCGCGTGATCGCGCTGCCGCACGGTTCGACGGCCGTCGACTTCGCGTATCACCTGCACAGCGAGCTCGGGCATCGCTGCCGGGGCGCGCGTGTCGATGGCGCGATGGTGCCGCTCAACACGCCGCTGCAGAATGGGCAGACGGTCGAGATCATCGCGGTGAAGGAGGGCGGGCCGTCGCGGGACTGGCTCAATCCGCAACTCGGCTATCTGCATAGCCCGCGCGCGCGGCAGAAAGTGCGAGCCTGGTTCAACGCGATCGACGCGGCCGAAAACGTCGCGCAGGGCCGCGCGATCGTCGAAAAGACGTTGCAGCGCGAGGGCAAGACGTCGGTCAATCTGGATCAGCTCGCGGCGAAGCTGGGCTTCAAGGCGCCCGAGGAGCTATACGCGGTCGTCGCGAAGGACGAGTTCAGCCTTCGCAACATCGAGCAGGCGCTCTCGGACGCGCCGCCGCCCGAGCCGGAGCCGGAAGCGCCCGCGCAGTTCGAAAAGCGCAGCAGCGGGCAGAGCGTGGCGCACGGCGCGTCGACGGGCGTGCTGGTCGTCGGTGTCGACGCGTTGCTCACGCAGCTTGCGCGCTGCTGCCGTCCCGCGCCGCCCGATCCGATCGCAGGATTCGTCACGCGCGGCAAAGGCATGTCGATTCACCGCACCGACTGCGCGACGTTCCAGCGCATGGCGCATCGCTCGCCCGAGCGCGTGCTGCATACGACGTGGTCCGCCGAAGTGATGAACGGAGGTGGATCGTCGGTCTATCCGGTGGACCTCGCGGTGGAGTCGGCGGACCGGCAGGGGCTGCTGCGCGATATCTCCGAAGTGTTCGCGCGGGAGAAGATGAACGTGATCGGCGTCAAGAGCCAGAGCCGGCGGAACATCGCGTTCATGCAGTTCACGGTCGAGGTGTCGAACGCGGCGCAGATCCAGCGCGCATGCACGTTGCTCGGCGAGGTTCCGGGCGTTATCCGCGCGTCGCGGCGCGCCTAGCGGGGCGCGCCTAGACTGATCGCGCGGAAAGTTGAACGGATCGGCGAATATTTTCGCGATTCATGTACAGATACACTTGCCAAAATACGAAACGCTCCATATAATCTCACTTCTTTCAGGCTCGTAGCTCAGCTGGTTAGAGCACCACCTTGACATGGTGGGGGTCGTTGGTTCGAGTCCAATCGAGCCTACCAACGAAAACGAGACTTCGGCGAATCATCGGTTCACGGAGTTTCACTCCGCAAGAAGCGCGAAGGCGCAAAAGGCGAACAAAAAAATGGCACTTCGAACGTTGACCGAAACATATTCGGAGCGACGCTAGTCGAGGACCTCTTTCGCCTTCTGCCCTTTTTGTTTCGCGGTATGTGTGAAAAGTGAATGCGGCCCCTCGAAAGCGGGGCCGCATTTTTTTTGTCCGTCGGTTCCTGTTTCTCGACACCGCGGGCCAGTGCTTATTCGAACTCGCTCGGCGTGCGCCGGCGTCCTGGAGAACGAAATGGTTTCGGTACGTTTGCCTGATGGGTCGGTCCGCCAATACGACCACCCGGTGACCGTCGCGGAAGTCGCGGCATCGATCGGCGCGGGCCTCGCCAAGGCGGCGCTCGCCGGCAAGCTGAACGGCGAGCTCGTCGATACGTCCTTCGTGATCGACCACGATTCTTCGCTCGCCATCGTCACCGACAAAGACCCCGAAGGCGTCGATGTCGTTCGCCACTCCACGGCGCACTTGCTCGCCTACGCGGTGAAGGACCTGTTTCCTGAAGCGCAGGTGACCATCGGGCCGGTCATCGACAACGGCTTTTACTACGACTTCTCGTACAGCCGTCCCTTCACGCCCGAAGACCTCGAGAAGATCGAGAAGCGCATGCAGGAAATCGCGAAGAAGGACGAGCCGGTGTCGCGCCGCGTCGTCTCGCGCGATGAGGCGGTCGAGTACTTCAAGAGCATCGGCGAGCAGTACAAGGCCGAAATCATCTCGTCGATTCCCGAATCCGACGAGATTCGGCTCTACTCGCACGGCAATTTCATCGATCTGTGCCGCGGTCCGCACGTGCCGTCCACCGGCAAGCTCAAGGTCTTCAAGCTGATGAAGGTCGCGGGCGCGTACTGGCGCGGCGATTCGAAGAACGAGCAATTGCAGCGCATTTACGGCACCGCCTGGACCAAGAAGGAAGATCAGGATCAGTACCTGCACATGCTCGAGGAGGCGGAAAAGCGCGACCATCGCAAGCTCGGCAAGCAACTCGACCTGTTCCACTTGCAGGACGAGGCGCCCGGAATGGTGTTCTGGCATCCGAAGGGCTGGTCGCTGTGGCAACAGGTCGAGCAGTACATGCGCCGTCGCGTGAACGAAGCCGGCTATCTGGAGATCAAGACTCCGATGGTCATGGACCGTTCGCTGTGGGAAGCGTCGGGTCACTGGCAGAACTATCGTGAAAACATGTTCACGACCGAATCGGAAAAGCGCGACTATGCGATCAAGCCGATGAACTGCCCGGGCCACGTGCAGGTTTTCAACCACGGCCTGCGCTCGTACCGCGATCTGCCGCTGCGTTACGCCGAGTTCGGCTCGTGCCATCGCAACGAGCCGTCGGGCGCGCTGCACGGTCTCATGCGTGTGCGGGGCTTCGTTCAGGACGACGCGCATATCTTCTGCACCGAAGACCAGTTCATCGCCGAGTCGATCGCCTTCAACACGCTCGCCATGAGCGTGTATAAGGACTTCGGCTTCGAGCACATCGACATCAAGCTGTCGCTGCGCCCGGAACAGCGCGCGGGCACCGACGAGATTTGGGACCGCGCGGAGCAGGGTCTGCGGGAAGCGCTGACCGCGTGTGGTCTCAAGTGGGAAGAGCTGGCGGGCGAGGGCGCGTTCTACGGCCCGAAGATCGAGTATCACATCAAGGACGCGCTCGGCCGGTCCTGGCAGTGCGGCACGTTGCAGCTCGACATGGTGCTGCCGGAGCGTCTCGGCGCGGAATACGTCGCGGAGGACAACAGCCGTCGCCGCCCGGTCATGCTTCACCGCGCGATCGTCGGTTCGATGGAGCGTTTCCTCGGCATCCTGATCGAGCACCATGCCGGTGCCATGCCGCCGTGGCTCGCGCCTGTGCAGGCAGTCGTGCTGAATATTGCCGAAAGTCAGACCGAATACGCGGCATCGCTCGTCCAATCGTTGCAAAAACAAGGGCTTAGAGTTGAGGCCGATTTGCGCAACGAGAAGATTAGCTATAAAATACGCGAGCACACGCTGCAAAAGGTCCCGTATTTGCTGGTTGTCGGGGACAAGGAGCGTGAAGCGCAAACCGTGGCCGTGCGTGCTCGTGGCGGTGTCGATCTGGGCGTCATGCCGGTCGACGCATTCCTCGAACGTCTGCAGCAGGAAGTGCGGGCGTTCAAGTAAGTCACTCGCAGCGCGGCTAGTTTTTTCATTTTTAGAGGAAACGTAACATCGCTACTGATAAGTCGTCACATCGCATCAACGGTGAAATTACCGCGCCGGAAGTGCGCTTGGTCGGAGTGGACAACGAGCCGCTCGGAATCGTGAAACTGGCCGAGGCGTTCCGTCAATCGGAACAGCTCGACGTGGATCTCGTCGAAATCGCGCCGCAGGCTTCGCCGCCTGTCTGCCGTTTGATGGATTACGGCAAGTTCAAGTACTCGGAAGCGAAGAAGCAGCACGAGGCAAAGCTGAAGCAGAAAATCGTGCAGGTGAAGGAAGTCAAATTCCGCCCCGGCACGGATGACGGTGACTACAACGTCAAGCTGCGCAACCTCACGCGCTTCCTCGAAGACGGCGACAAGACGAAAATCACGTTGCGTTTCCGTGGGCGCGAAATGGCGCACCAGGAAATCGGCATGCGCATGCTCGAACGCCTGAAGGCGGATCTGGACGAAGTCGGCCAGGTCGAGCAGATGCCGAAGATGGAAGGCCGCCAGATGATCATGGTGCTGGCGCCGAAGAAGAAGGCGAAGTAAGCACAGTAGTCAGCGATGGATCGCGCGCCGCCAGGTCTTTAGATAGGGTGGACAGCGCGGCATCGCCAGCGGTTTCAGAAGCGCGCCGGTTCAGTGGCGCGGTTCATGAAAAGCGGCGGTCTACTTACGAGATCGTCCGCATACAAGTGGCGCGTGGGTTTCGAAGGGCGGGAAGGGATCTTGGCCGGTACGTGAAGATCAGCCGCACACCCATGACCATCTAATAAACTGGAGTAGTTTCATGCCGAAGATGAAGACCAAGAAGAGTGCTGCAAAGCGCTTCGTGGTGCGTCCGGGCGGTACCGTCAAGCGCGGTCAGGCCTTCAAGCGCCACATTCTTACCAAGAAAACCACCAAGAACAAACGCCATCTGCGTGGCGCCACGGCCGTTCATGATTCCGATCTGAACTCCGTCCGCGCAATGCTGCCGTTCGCCTAACCTCATCTAACTTAAGGAGAGCAACATGCCTCGAGTAAAACGTGGGGTTACCGCACGGGCCCGTCACAAGAAGATCATTCGTCTGGCCAAGGGTTACCGCGGCCGTCGCAATAACGTCTATCGCATCGCCAAGCAAGCGGTCATGCGCGCTGGGCAGTACGCCTACCGCGATCGCCGCAACAAGAAGCGTGTGTTCCGCGCACTGTGGATCACGCGTATCAACGCGGCGGTGCGTCAGCACGACATGACCTACAGCGTGTTCATCAACGGCCTGAAGAAGGCTTCGATCGAACTCGACCGCAAGGTGCTGGCTGACATGGCTGTGTTCGACAAGGCTGCTTTTGCTGCGATCGTCAAGCAGGTGAAAGCCGCCGTCGCAGCCTAATTGCGAAATTAGTACTGCGTGGTTTGCCTGAGCGTCGCCGTGTCGTAGACGGTTGCGCGAAGGCAGAAAACGGGGCTCTCACCGAGCCCCGTTTTTGTTGGCCGGACGGTTTTGCGCATGACTTGGCCTGTGGGCTTCGTTGGCTTTGTTGCAGCCAGGTCACGCGCAAAACCGTAAATCAGATTGAACTTTCGACGTTGAAAAGATGGGATCAATGGATCTGGACCAGATTGTCGCCGACGCGAAAAGCGCCTTTGAACACGCCACCGATGCCACGACGCTCGAAAACGAGAAGGCCCGCTTTCTCGGCAAGTCCGGCGCGCTGACCGAACTGCTGAAGGGCTTGGGCAAGCTCGATCCCGAAGCGAAGAAAACGGAAGGCGCGCGCATCAATCTCGCCAAGCAGCAGGTCGAGGCCGCGCTCAACGCGCGCCGCCAGGCGCTGGCCGATGCGCTGCTGAATCAGCGTCTCGCCGCCGAAGCGATCGACGTCACGCTCCCCGGGCGCGGCGCGGGCGCGGGCACGCTGCATCCGGTGATGCGCACGTGGGAACGCGTCGAGCAGATTTTCGGCTCGATCGGTTTCGACGTGGCCGATGGTCCCGAAATCGAAACCGACTGGTATAACTTCACGGCGCTGAACAGCCCGGAGAACCATCCGGCGCGCTCGATGCAGGACACGTTCTACGTCGATGGCAAGGACGCCGAAGGACGCCCGCTGCTGCTTCGCACCCACACGAGCCCGATGCAGGTGCGCTACGCGCGCATGAACAAGCCGCCGATCAAGGTGATCGTGCCGGGCCGCACGTATCGCGTGGACAGCGACGCCACGCACTCGCCGATGTTCAATCAGGTCGAAGGCCTGTGGATCGAGGAAAACATCAGCTTCGCGGACCTGAAGGGCGTCTACACCGATTTTCTCAAGAAGTTCTTCGAGCGCGACGACATTCTCGTGCGCTTCCGCCCGTCGTATTTCCCGTTCACGGAGCCGTCGGCCGAGATCGACATGATGTTCGAACACGGCAAGAACGCGGGTAAATGGCTGGAGATCTCCGGCTCGGGCCAGGTGCATCCGACCGTCATCCGCAACATGGGCCTGGACCCGGAGCGGTATATCGGCTTCGCGTTCGGCAGCGGCCTCGAGCGTCTGACCATGCTGCGTTACGGCGTGCAGGACTTGCGCCTCTTCTTCGAGAACGATCTGCGTTTCCTGCGCCAGTTCGCCTGAAGCCGCACAGCCCGCGACGCCCGGTTTGCGCAAAAGCATCGGGCGAGAGACACCACCTCATTCGAACGTAGACACACATGCAATTCCCCGAATCATGGCTCCGTAGCTTCGTCGATCCCAAGCTCTCGACCGACGAGCTCGCTCACGCGCTGACGATGGCCGGTCTCGAAGTCGAAGACCTGCGCCTGGTCGCGCCGCCGACCGCGAAGATCGTCGTCGGGCAAGTGCTGGAAGTGGCGAAGCATCCGAACGCCGACAAGCTCAACGTCTGCCAGGTCGACGCCGGCACGGGCGAGCAGTTGAACATCGTCTGCGGCGCGCCGAACGTGTCGCCGGGCATCAAAGTGCCGGTGGCATTGATCGGCGCGGTGTTGCCGCCGGTCGAAGCGGGCGGCGAGCCGTTCGCCATCAAGCCGACGAAGCTGCGCGGCATCGACAGCCAGGGCATGCTGTGCTCGGCACGCGAACTGAAGCTGTCGGAAGACCACAGCGGTTTGCTGATTCTTCCGGCGGATGCGAAGGTCGGCCAGGACATCCGCGAAGTGTTGAACCTCGACGACACCGTCTTCGAAATCAAGCTCACGCCGAACAAGGCGGATTGCCTCTCGGTGTTCGGCGTCGCGCGCGAAACGGCTGCCATCACCGGCGCGACGCTGAAGACACTCGACATGCCGCCCGTCAAGACGACGCTCGACGAAAAGCTGCCGGTCAAGGTGCTCGCGCCGGACTTGTGCGGACGCTTCTCCGGCCGCGTGATCCGCGGCGTGAATGCACGCGCGAAGACGCCGCAATGGATGGTCGAGCGTCTCGAACGCGCGGGCCAGCGCAGCATTTCCGCGCTCGTCGATATCTCGAATTATGTGATGCTCGAACTCGGCCGCCCGACGCACGTGTTCGATCTCGACAAGATTCACGGCGGCATCGAAGTGCGCTGGGGCAAGAAGGGCGAATCGCTAAAGCTCTTGAATGGCAACACCGTCGAGCTGGACGAAAGCGTCGGCGTGATCGCGGACGATCGTCAGGTGGAAAGTCTCGCGGGCATCATGGGCGGCGACAGCACGGCCGTGTCGCTCGATACCACGAACATCTATCTGGAAGCCGCGTTCTGGTGGCCCGACGCCATCCGTGGCCGCGCGCGCAAGTACAACTTCTCGACGGACGCGGCGCATCGCTTCGAGCGCGGCGTCGATTATTCGACGACGGTCGAGCACATCGAGCGCATCTCGCAACTGATCCTCGATATCTGCGGCGGCGAAGCCGGCCCGGTCGACGACCAGATCCTCAACGTACCCGAGCTTCGGCCGGTGACGATGCGCGTCGAGCGCGCGCATCGCATCATCGGCGTCGAGATCGGCGCGGAAGAGATCGCGCAGATTTTCACGCGCCTGAACCTCGCGTTCGAGCGCGACGGCGACACCTTCAAGGTCACGCCGCCGCCGTATCGCTTCGATATCGAGATCGAAGAGGATCTGATCGAGGAAGTCGCGCGCATCTACGGCTTCGAAAAGATTCCGGCGCGCCCGCCCGTGGCCGCGAGCGAGATGCGCCGCACGAACGAGATGGTCCGCTCCATTCACGTGCTGCGTCATGCCGTTGCCGCACGGGACTATTCGGAGACGGTCAACTTCAGCTTCGTGGATGCCGAGTGGGAGAAGGACTTCGCCGGCAACGAGAATCCCGTCAAGCTCATCAATCCGATCGCGAGCCAGCTCTCGGTCATGCGCACGACGCTCTTCGGCAGTCTGATCGACGTGCTGCGCTACAACCTGAACCGCCGCGCAGACCGCATCCGCGTGTTCGAAGCAGGGCGCGTGTTTCTGCGCGATGCATCGGTGAAGGCGGGCGAACTCACCGTCGAAGGCTTCGCGCAGCCGAAGCGCATCGGCGGTCTCGCGTATGGTCCCGCGCTGGAAGAGCAGTGGGGCGTGGCGTCGCGCCAGGTCGACTTCTTCGACGTGAAGGGCGATGTCGAGGCGCTGTTCGCGCCGGTCGTGCCGCGCTTCGTCAAGGCCGAGCATCCGGCGCTGCATCCGGGACGCAGCGCGCGCATCGACGTGGCTGGGCGCGCGGTCGGCTGGATTGGCGAACTGCATCCGCGCTGGATGCAGAAGTACGACCTGCCGCACGCGCCGATTCTCTTCGAAATCGATGCGGAGGCGCTCATGGAACGCGCGCTGCCGACGCCGTCCGAAGTATCGAAATTTCCGCCGGTGCGCCGCGATATCGCCGTCGTCGTGGATCAGAACGTGCCCGTGCAGGCGCTGCTCGACGAGCTCGAAAACGCCCGTTCGGAGCCCGCCTGCAAGTACGTCACGCGGGTTGTGCTTTTCGACGAATTCCGTCCAAAATCAAACACTTCCGGCGGTTTGGGAGCGCATGAGAAAAGTCTTGCCTTCCGTGTAACGTTGCAAGATACTGGCGGCACGCTTCAGGACGAAACGGTCGACACGGCCATCAACACGCTGGTGGATCGCCTGGCTCGAGTACACGGCGCGCGGTTGCGCGGATAGCCTGCAGTTGGCCCCTCCGTCTCAATCGCATTTGCCGTTTTACCGATATGAACCAAATGAACTCGAGTGATTTCGAAGCCCTTCTTTCGGCGCAGCGTAGCGCCATGACCCGAGACAACACCACTTCGGGCGCGTTGTCGAATGACACGCCGACGCTCACCAAAGCCGAACTGGCGGAAATGCTGTTCGACCACGTCGGTTTGAACAAGCGCGAAGCGAAGGACATGGTCGAAGCGTTTTTCGAGGTCATCCGCGACGCGCTCGAAAGCGGCGACAGCGTCAAGCTGTCGGGCTTCGGCAACTTCCAGTTGCGCGACAAGCCGCAGCGTCCGGGACGCAATCCGAAGACTGGCGAAGCCATTCCCATCGCGGCGCGGCGGGTCGTCACGTTTCATGCTAGCCAGAAGTTGAAGGCGCTGGTCGAAACGGGAGCGGAGACGAGTCTGACTCGCTGACGCGTATCTCGCGCCGAAGGGCGCATCCCGCTGTCCGACCGCCGCGCTTCATCGACATCACTCACCACGATGGTTGATCGACGATGGAAAAAGTCGTCTTGCCTCCGATCCCGGCCAAGCGTTATTTCACGATTGGCGAAGTCAGCGAGTTGTGCGGTGTCAAGCCGCACGTGCTGCGCTATTGGGAACAGGAGTTCACGCAGTTGAGGCCGGTCAAGCGGCGCGGCAACCGCCGGTACTATCAGCATCACGAAGTACTGCTGATCCGGCGAATTCGCGAACTGCTTTACGAGCAGGGCTTCACGATCAACGGCGCGCGTAATCGGCTCGATGCGCAAGGGCGCGCCAATGGCGACGATGCCATGTCCGCCGAGACGTCCGGCGCGGGAGAGGCGCAGCAGCCCGCCGTCGACGTGGATCAGCTTCGCAAGGAGATCATGCAGGTGATCGATTTGCTCGGCGGGTAAGCGCCGGTTGCATGAATACGAGAAAGCCGCGATCGCGTATCGCGGCTTTTTCGTTTGCATCGAGCGTGCATGGAGCGCCGGCTGTACGATACCCGCGTGTCTTTCTCGTTCTCTTCAGGGAGGCTTTATGCGAGTGTTGATCGTGGGCGCGACGGGATTGCTGGGCACGGAGATCGCGCGCGTTCTTGCGCCCGAGCACGATGTGATAACGGCCAGCCGCAAAGGCTCGGATGTGGCCGTGGATTTGTCCGACAAGGCGAGCATCGCGGCCATGTACTCGAAGGTCGGCAATGTGAGCGCGGTGCTATGCGTCGGCGGAACGGCGAAGTTCGCGCCGCTCGACGCGCTTTCCGACGACGACTTCGCGTTCAGTCTCGCCAACAAGCTGATGGGACAGGTCAACCTCGTGCGCTGCGCGATCGGCCATGTGAACGAGGGCGGCTGCATCACGCTGACGAGCGGCACGCTCGCTCAACAGCCGATGATCGGCAGCGCGGCGGTCAGCATCGTCAACGCGGGCGTCGAAGGATTCGCGCGTGCGGCGGCGCTGGAGTTGCAGGGGAAAATGCGCGTCAACGTGGTGAGTCCGGGATGGGTCGCGGAAACGCTTCAGTCGATGGGCAAGGATCCGTCGAGCGGCATCCCGGCCGCCGATGTGGCGCGGGCATACAAGCGCACGATCGACGAAGCGATGACCGGAGAAGTGCTGCTCGTCGCCAAGGGATGAACAGCGTCAGCCCGGTGCGGCTTTGACGCTTTTCTCCGATCCCGCGACCGACCAATAGACGATGCTGGGCCCGATACCGCGGGGTGGGTAAATGCGCCAGTCGTTCGCGCCGTGGTGAAAGAAATAGAGCGCGTAGAAGCCGCCGCGTATTGTGTCGGGCGCGCTGACACAGACATAGCGGCTTCCGCCGGGATAGATGCGGCCGAAGCGCGCGACGCGCGCAGCACTTCGCGCATCGAACCTTCTGGCGATCTCACTGCGCAACGAGGATGGGATGTAATCGGGCTGGGCGCGCCTGTGATCGACAGGCGCGCAAGCGGACAGAGGCATTGCGGTGCCGCTCCTTATGTGTCAGTCGAACATTAGAGCTTAAGTGGCTGTTGCGCAAGTGAATTCTTGCGCGCCGCAGCGGTTTTGAGACACGCGCTCGACGCGGAGCTTCGTCGCGGCGAAGAGAGGAAACCGTTGCCGCATTAGACAAAAGGCTCTCCGGCCAGAAGCCGGAGAGCCTTTTGAATTTTGGTCGGGGCGAGAGGATTTGAACCTCCGACCACCTGCACCCCATGCAGGTACGCTACCAGGCTGCGCTACGCCCCGAAAGAGCGAAAGTATATCAGAGCGAAACGGATAGTAGAACTGCTTCGGCGATTTTTACGGCAAACGTCGAAGAATCCACTTCTGCCGCTCATGCGTTACGACGCCGCAGCGGAAGTGGCTTCGGCGTCCACCATGTCCGGCATCTTCGCTTCCACGACGCGCGGCTGGGCGCTCCGTTGCCGCTGCCGGAACCGCAGCGCCAGCACCAGCGACATCGCGCACGGAACGAGATAGCCGAGCACGCGCGCGCTCCACGCCGTGCGCGACCCGACGGCCTCATATCGCGTATGTGCATGGAAGCCAGCGGACGCGAACACCATCGTCAGCGTGAAGTCGAGCACCATGGCCAGCACGCAAAAGACGCAGTAAATCAGCGCGCCGTTCCAGACCGGTTTGCCGATCGCCGCATTGGCCGTGCGGCACGCGAAGAGCACGGCGCCCAGCAGTAACAGATTGAAAAACAACGGAATCCAGGGGAAGTCCATGTGCGGATGCCTCATGCGCTGAAGAGATCGGCAGTCCGCCAACCGGACGCCGGGCGCGATCTTCACACGCAGTCCCGTTTCGCTAGAATAAGAGTATTCCTAATCAGTTTGGCCGATCCGCCAGCGCCCCGGAGAGAAAGTCGATGAACGTGCGCACCTTCGTCGTCATGTACTTGCGGCTCGTGTACACCGCGTAGACGGCTGGCGCAAAGGCCGCGTAGCTCGGCAGCACGCGCACGAGCGCGCCCGATGCCAACTCCGCTTCGACAATCCACACCGGGAAATACGCGAGCCCGATGCCGGCTTTCACCAGTTGCAGCGCCATCGAAGTGTCGTTTGTTTTCAACACGGCTTGATTTTTGACGATGACAGCGCCGTCCGGGCCGGAGAGCTTGACGGACTCGATGTTCGTATATGTCGGCAAGACCATGCGATGCCGCGCGAGATCGTCGGGATGGCGAGGCTCGCCGTGACGTTCGAGATAAGCGCGCGAGCCGGCCAGCACGAACGGCATCGTGCATAGCGGCCGCACGATTAGCGAAGGCGACGGCTCCGACGTCGCGCGCAATGCCATGTCGTAGCCTTCTTCGACGAGATCGACGAAGCGGTTCTCCAGCCGCAAGTCGACGAGCACGCCCGGATAGCGCGCCTGATACGCGACGAGCAGATCCGCGAACCGGCGATTCGCGAACCAGCCCGGCGCGGTCACCTTCAACACGCCCTTCGGCTCGGCGGTTTGCGCGCCGACCGCCGCCTCGGCCGCCTGCAATATGTCGAGCGCCTCGCGGGACTGCTCGTAATACACGCTGCCGGCTTCGGTCAGGCTCAGGTGCCGTGTCGTGCGGTTCAGCAGCCGCACGCCGAGCTGACGTTCGAGATTCGCGACATGCTTGCTCGTCATCGCCGTCGACATGTCGAGGCGCTCGGCCGCCTTCACGAAGCTGCCGGCTTCGACTACTTCGCGAAACACGCGCAGGCTGGTGAGCGCATCCATCGTCAGAGTCCGCGGGAAAGGAAAAGCGCGATCTTAGCCGGATCACTTCGGCCATTCATCGAGCGCGTCGTTGAAGAGCGAGGCGACGACGCCGCGCAGCCAGGTCGTGCGCGGATCGTTGTGATACTTGCGATGCCAGTGCTGCTTCAAGTCGAAGCGCGGCAACGGCAGCGGCGGCTCGGCGAGCGTGATCGACGCGTGCTCGGCGACATAGGCGAAGCCGATCGCATGCGGCACCGTCGCGATCAGATCGGTGCGCGAGAGGATGAACGGCAGGCTCATGAAGTGCGGCGTCTCCAGCACGGCACGGCGTCGCACGCGCTCTTTGTCCAGATAATTCTCAAGGATTTCCTGGCTGCGACCTTCGGCGCGCACCACCGCGTGTCCGCATTCGACGAAGCGTTCCAGCGTGAGCGGCGCATTCGCAAACGGATGATCGCGCCGCATCAGGCAGATGAAGCGATGTGAGAAAAGCCGCTGCTGGAAGAAGTTGTTGCCGTGCAGGTCGGGGAAATAACCGACGGCCAGATCGATGTCGCCGGACGCGAGCCCGCGCTCGACTTCGACGTGCGATGCCGACACCGAGCGCAGATTCGCGTGCGGCGCTTCCTTCGCGAACGCCTGCAACAGACGCGGCAGAAACACGATCTCGCCGACATCCGAGAGCGCGATCGCGAACGTGTCGGTGCTCGAAGACGGATCGAAATGCTGCGTGTCGAGCAGGCCGCGCTCGATGCGGCTCAGCGCCTCGCGCGCCGCGGGCACGAGCGCGAGCGCACGCGGCGTCGGTTCCATGCCGCGCGACGTCCGCACGAAGAGCGGATCGTTAAAGTACTCGCGCAGCCGCCCGAGCGCCGTCGAGACACGCGGCTGACTCACGCCGAGCCGTTCGGCTGCGCGGCTTACGTTGCGCGTCTCCTCGATGGCGACGAGAAACGGAATCAGGTTCAGGTCGAGGTCGTTCATGATGTGGACCGCGGGCCGCCGTCAGCCGCGTCGCGCGACCAGTTCAGACACGCGTTGCGCCGCGCTTTGCAACGGGTCGAGAAACGCCTTCACCATCTGCTTCGCGTTCTTGCGCTGCGCGTTGCCGCTGATATTGAGCGCCGCGATCACGCGGCCTTGCCGGTCGCGGATCGGCGCGGACATCGAAATCAGTCCTTCTTCCAACTCCTGATCGACAATCGCCCAGCCCTGACGGCGCACGAGCGCGATCGCGTCTTTCAACGCATTGCGGTCGGTGATCGTATGCGGCGTTCTCGCGACAATGTTGCTGGCGTCGAGCACCGCGTCGAGCCGCGCGTCGTCGAGCGCCGAGAGCAGCACGCGGCCCATCGACGTGCAGAACGCGGGCAGACGGCTGCCGATGGACAGATTCTGCGTGATGATCTTGTGCGTCGGCACGCGCAGCACATAGACGATCTCGGCGCCGTTCAGCACGGCCGCCGAACAGCTCTCGTGAACCTGCTCGACGAGATCCTCCATGACGGGCTCGGCCAGATTCCAGAACGGCATCGACGTGAGATAGGCGAAGCCGAGATCGAGAATCTTCGGCGTCAGTTGAAAGAGCCGGCCGTCGGCTTCCACGTAGCCGAGCGACTGCAACGTGAGCAGAATGCGCCGCGCGCCGGCGCGCGTGAGGCCCGTGGCGGCGGCGACATCGGTGAGCGTCTGCGCGGGGCGGCTCGCATCGAACGAACGAATCACGGCCAGGCCGCGCGCGAACGACTGCACGTAGGCGTCGCCGGGACGCGAGGGCGCGTCCTGCACGTCGGTATCGAAAGAGGGCGTTGGAAGCTTGTTCATGACATTCTCGACGGCTCTGGCTCCGTACAAACCCGCGAATTGCGCGGGTTTCGTTGACACTGCAACGAACGCGGGCCTACCATTCGGTTGTTCGCTAAACGAATCGATGTTCGCATATCGAACATACTCACGCAAGCGTCACCGACGCGCAGGTAAACCCGAAGTTCGACGCAGCGCGCAGTGTCTGCGCGCGCCGAACGGGACCGGAGAAGAACGGCAATGATCAACAAGATTTTCGAATCGCTCGCGTCCGCGGTGGCGGATGTTCACGACGGAGCGACCATCATGATCGGCGGATTCGGCACGGCGGGCATGCCGTCCGAACTGATCGACGCGCTCATCGAACAGGGCGCGCGCGAGTTGACCATCGTGAACAACAACGCGGGCAACGGCGACACCGGCCTCGCCGCGCTCCTGAAGGCAAAGCGCGTGCGCAAGATCATCTGCTCGTTCCCGCGGCAGACGGATTCGCATGTATTCGACGCCCTCTACCGCGCCGGCGAGATCGAGCTGGAACTCGTGCCGCAGGGCAATCTCGCGGAGCGCATTCGCGCGGCGGGCGCGGGCATCGGCGGATTTTTCACGCCCACCGGCTACGGCACGAAACTCGCGGAAGGCAAGGAAACGCGCGAAATCGACGGCAAGCATTACGTGCTCGAATCGCCGCTGCACGCGGACTTCGCGCTCGTGAAGGCGTTCAAGGGCGACCGCTGGGGCAATCTGGTCTATCGTAAGACGGCGCGCAACTTCGGGCCGATCATGGCGAGCGCCGCAAAGACGGCCATCGTGCAGGTGTCGAAAGTCGTGCCGCTCGGCGAACTCGACCCGGAACACATCGTGACGCCCGGCATATTCGTGCAGCGCGTCGTGGAAGTGCCGCAAGCGGTGCATGCCGCCGAACTCGCCGCCGAAGCCGCATAAAGGATCAATGCCATGAAGAAACTGACTCGTGACGAAATGGCCAAGCGCGTGGCCGCGGACATTCCCGAAGGCGCTTATGTGAATCTGGGCATCGGCGTGCCGACGCTCGTCGCCAACCATCTCGCGGCGGACCGCGAGATCTTCCTGCACAGCGAAAACGGACTGCTCGGCATGGGCCCGGCGCCCGCGAAAGGCGAAGAAGACGACGAACTCATCAACGCGGGCAAACAGCACGTCACGCTCTTGACGGGCGGCGCGTTCTTCCATCACGCGGATTCGTTCGCGATGATGCGCGGCGGACATCTCGACTTCTGCGTGCTGGGCGCGTTCCAAGTGTCGGCGAAAGGCGATCTCGCCAACTGGCACACCGGCGCGCCCGACGCGATTCCGGCTGTCGGCGGCGCGATGGACCTCGCCATCGGCGCAAAGCAGGTGTACGTGATGATGGAACTGCTCACGAAGCAGGGCGAGAGCAAGCTCGTGGCAGAGTGTTCCTATCCGGTGACGGGCGTGCAGTGCGTGGACCGCGTCTACACGGACCTCGCCGTGTTCGACGTCACGCCCGATGGCTTCGCGGTGCGCGAGATCGTCGACGGTCTGTCGTTCGAGGAATTGCAGAAGCTGGCCAACGTGCCGCTTCAGTACACGCCGGTATCCGAGGCAGCCTGAGAGACATAGGCAGAGACAAACAGAATTGGAGCAAGCGATGAAAGATGCATTCGTATGTGACGCGATCCGCACGCCGTTCGGCCGCTACGCCGGCTCGCTGTCATCGGTGCGCGCGGACGATCTGGGCGCCGTGCCGCTGCGCGCGCTGATGGAGCGCAACAAGGAAGTGGACTGGGAAGCGGTCGAGGAAGTCATCTACGGTTGCGCGAATCAGGCGGGCGAAGACAACCGCAACGTCGCGCGCATGTCCGCGCTGCTCGCGGGCTTGCCGGTCGGCGTGCCGGGTTCCACGGTGAATCGGCTCTGCGGTTCGGGCATGGACGCCATCGGCATCGCGGCGCGCGCCATCAAATCGGGCGAGGCGGGGTTGCTCGTCGCGGGCGGCGTCGAAAGCATGAGTCGCGCGCCGTTCGTCATGGGCAAGGCGACGAGCGCGTTCTCGCGTCAGGCCGATATCTACGATACGACCATCGGCTGGCGTTTCGTCAATCCGCTGATGAAGAAGCAGTACGGCGTCGACTCGATGCCCGAAACCGCCGAGAACGTCGCGGACGACTACAAGGTGAGCCGCGAAGATCAGGACGCGTTCGCGCTGCGCAGCCAGCAGAAGGCGGCGCGCGCGCAGAAGGACGGCTCGCTCGCGCAGGAAATCACGCCGGTCACGATCCCGCAGAAAAAGGGCGATGCCATCGTCGTCGATCGCGACGAGCATCCGCGCGAAACGAGCCTCGAAGCGCTGGCGAAGCTCAAGGGCGTCGTGCGCCCGGACGGCAGCGTGACGGCGGGCAACGCATCGGGCGTGAACGACGGCGCGTGCGCGCTTCTGATCGCCGACGAAGACAGCGCGAAGCGCCACGGCCTGACGCCGCGCGCGCGCATTCTCGGCATGGCGACCGCAGGCGTGCCGCCGCGCGTGATGGGCATCGGTCCCGGCCCGGCGTCGCAAAAGCTGTTGGCGCGTCTTGGCATGACCATCGATCAGATGGACGTGATCGAGCTGAACGAAGCGTTCGCCTCGCAAGGGCTCGCGGTGTTGCGCATGCTCGGCGTCGGCGACGACGATCCGCGCGTCAATCCGAATGGCGGCGCGATCGCGCTCGGCCATCCGCTCGGCGCGAGCGGCGCGCGGCTCGTCACGGCGGCGACGTATCAGCTGGAACGCACCGGCGGCCGCTTCGCGCTGTGCACCATGTGCATCGGCGTGGGGCAGGGCATCGCGATGGTCATCGAACGCGTCTGACGAGCATGTTCGAAACCACCGGACGCCTGACCGACCTCATCTGCGGCAGCGAAGCGGCCAACGCGGTCTGGTCGCCGCGCGCCACCGTGCAGGCCATGCTCGATGTCGAAGCGGCGCTCGCGCGCGCGTCGGCCAAAGCGGGCGTGATTCCCGCGAGCGCCGTAGATGCGATCGTCGCCGCGTGCGACGCCGCCAACATCGACGCGGCCGCGCTCATGTCGGGCGCGGCGGCGGGCGGCAATCTCGCGATTCCGCTCGTCAAGCAACTGACCGCCGTCGTCAAGGCGCGCGACGCCGAAGCCGCGAAGTACGTGCATTGGGGCGCGACGAGCCAGGACATCATCGACACGGGCGTCGTGCTGCAATTGCGCGCGGCGCTCGATCTCATCGACGCTGATCTGCAAGCGCTCGCACACGCGCTTGCGGATCAGGCGGACAAGCATCGCGCGACGCCGATGATCGGCCGCACCTGGCTGCAGCAAGCGCTGCCGATCACGCTCGGCCTGAAGTTCGCGCAATGGCTGGACGCGGTGACGCGTCATCGCGCGCGTCTCGCCGATGTGCGCGCACGCGCGCTCGCGCTCCAGTTCGGCGGCGCGGCGGGCACGCTCGCGAGCCTGCGCGACAAGGCGCTGCCGACGGCGCACGCGCTCGCCGACGACCTGCGCCTCGCGCTTCCCGCGCTGCCTTGGCATACGCAGCGCGATCGCATCGCGGAAGCGGCGTCGTTCTTCGGCATGCTGACGGGCACGCTCGGCAAGATCGCGCGGGACATTTCGCTCATGATGCAGACGGAGCTCGGCGAAGTGGCCGAGCCGTCGGCGGCGGGCAAGGGCGGCTCGTCGACGATGCCGCACAAGCGCAACCCGGTCGGCTGCGCGGCCGTGCTCACGGCGGCCACGCGCGCCCCGAATCTCGTCGCGACGATCTTCGCGGGCATGGTGCAGGAACACGAGCGCGCGCTCGGCGGCTGGCAAGCCGAGTGGGAAGCGTTGCCGGACCTCGCGCGGCTGACGGCGGGCGCGCTCGCCAACGTGAAAGACATCGTGCCGGGCCTGGAAGTGAACGTCGGGCGGCTCGCGGCGAATCTGAACGCGACGAACGGCCTGGTGCTCGGCGAAGCCGTGATGCTCGCGCTCGGCGACGCCATCGGCCGGCTCGACGCGCACAAGCTCGTCGAAGGCGCGTCGAAGGCGGCGGTCGCGAGCGGTCAGTCGCTCTTCGACGTGCTCGCCGCGAACGAAACGGTCAGCGCGCATCTCTCGCGAGAGCGCCTGAAGGAACTCCTCGATCCGGCGAACTACGTCGGTCAGGCTCAGGCGTTCGTCGATGCCGCGCTCGCGCAGCATCGCCAGTATCAAGATCAAGATACGGAGCAATAACAGCATGCCTTTCGCCGCTATCAATCAAACCCGGATTCACTACCGGATCGACGCCACCGCCGGCAACGACGCGCCGTGGCTTGTGCTCTCGAATTCGCTCGGCGCGGACGTGTCGATGTGGACCCCGCAGGTCGAGGCGTTCGCGAAACACTACCGCGTGCTGCGCTACGACACGCGCGGTCACGGCCATTCGGATGTGCCGCCCGGCCCGTACACCGTCGATCAGCTGATCGGCGACGTCGTCGCGCTGATGGATCATCTCGGCATCGAGCGCGCGAATTACTGCGGACTGTCGATGGGCGGCCTGACCGGCATCGGCCTCGCCGCGCGTCATCCCGAGCGGTTCTCGCGCGTCGTGCTGTCCAACACGGCCGCGAAGATCGGCTCGGACGCCGTCTGGACGCCGCGCGCCGCGAAAGCGCGCGAGACGGGCGGCATGGCCGCGCTCACCGATAGCGTCATCGCGCGCTGGTTCACGGCGCCGTTTATCGAGCGGGAGCGGCTCGTGCTCGCGAATATCCGCGATGTGTTCCGCCACACCTCGGGCGACGGCTACGCCTCCAACTGCGAGGCGATCCGCGACGCGGACCTTCGCGAAGAAGCGAAGACCATCGCGCTGCCGGTGCTCGTGATCGCGGGCACGCACGACATGTCGACGACGGCCGAGCAGGGCCGCGAACTCGCGGGCGTCATCGGCGGATCGCGCTACGTCGAACTGGATGCCGCGCATCTGTCGAACATCGAGAAGCACGACGCCTATACGCACGCCGTGCTCGACTTCTTCGGAGAACAGCAATGACGGACGACGAACGCTACGAAGCCGGCATGAAGGTGCGCCGCGCGGTGCTGTCCGACGCGCACGTGGACCGGTCGCTTGCCAACCGCACGGACCTCACGACCGAATTCCAGAACTTCATCACGCGTTATGCGTGGGGCGAGATCTGGACCCGCGAAGGCTTGCCGCGCCACACGCGCAGTCTCATCACCATCGCGATGATGGTGGCGCTCAACCGCAGCGAAGAACTCGCGCTGCACCTGCGCGCCGCGAAAAACAACGGCGTGACGCAGGACGAGATCAAGGAAGTGCTGATGCAGACCGCGGTCTATTGCGGCGTGCCTGCGGCGAACTCGGCGTTCCACCTCGCGCAGAAGATTTTCGAGGAGGAAGCGCGGTCGGGCGGGCAGTAACCGGGTCACCTTCGAAAAAGCCGTCTCCGCGATGCCGGAGACGGCTTTTGCGCTTTTAGAACGCGTAGTACGGGCCGTTGCCCGCTGGCGTCGGGCGGCCTTCGAGTGCGGTGAACACGCGCCGGCCGTAGAAGAAAGGCAGGCCCCAGTCGAAGAAGCCGCTCGCGGGCCCGGCCAGATTGCTGAATGCGTTGTTGCCGCTCGATAGAAGCGTCGTCGCTTTGGCGACGGAAAACGACACGCCGGCCGACGCGCCGGTCGCGGAACTGAGCGTGGCGTTGAGCGTTTGCGTCGTGGCTGGGCAGTACCAGACGCCGCACGACGCGAGCGTGGTCGACGGAAAGAAGAGGCCGTTCGATCCGCTGTCGATGAAGCTCGAACCGTAGTCGTTGCCGCCGAAGTTCGTCGAGACGTAGCCTGTGATCGAGTTGGACTTCAGCACCGTCGCCGAGCCCAACAGATTATTCGCCTGCGATCCGATGCCGAAGGTCATCGTCCCCGCGACCGCGGACGCGCCTTCGGGCGGCACGGCCGGCAATTCGATCAGCACGCCGTTGTTGTCCGTGGCGAAGCGCGCGACCGGATTCGTCACTTGCTGCGCGACGGCGACCGTGGTCGCGGAACACGCGCTCGACGTGCAGTCGTAGTACCAGCGCGGCATCGCAGATGCAGCGCAACCGCCGCCGCAATCGGCCGTGAACGGCCCGACGCCCAGAATGCCGTTGCCGCGCAGGTTCGACGCAGTGAGCATCGGCAGACCGGACTGGCCGCAATCCGTGGCGGCGGAGGGGACGGCCGAATCCGCGATCAGCTGAACGGAGACCGCGCTCGCCACTTGACCGGCGAGCCGCACATCGGCCTGGCGGACCGCGCCCCACGTGTAGCCGGAGCCGAACACCGCGCATTCCGCGACCGCCGAATTGCCCGCGCTGCCCGCGCTGCCCGCCTTACCCGCCACCAGAGGCAACGCAATTGACGGATCGAGCGCGGACGCGAGCACGCGCAAGCCTTGCGAGCCGGTATCCACCTGAATGTTGTCGATGGTCTGGCACGTGTTCGTGCCGGGCACGCAGAGCGTGACGCTCGTTTGCAGCATGTTGCGCGTGCCGGTGGGAATGCGCGTCACCTGGATCGGCTGCACGTTGGGCGTCGTCGACTGAACGACGACGTTGCTCGCGGCGCTCGGTGCGCTCGCGGCGGGCGGCGCGCTCGCGGCAACCGGCGTGCTGGCCGGCGCGGGCGTGCTTGCGGCCGTCGGCGCGGGCGTGGCGGGCGAGGCGGCCGTGCTCCCCGAGCCACCGCCGCCGCATGCATGAAGCAGCAGGCAGACGGCGATCACGGGCAACCGGCAAAGCGTGCGGATGGTCATGGCTGGTCTCTCGCGCTTTATTGAATATCGGCTGCCGATACGCCCGGGGGCAACGCGCTCGCGAGCCATGCGCGCCCGCTGAATTCGCGCAATCGCGTCCGATTCTCGACCGTCAGATCCGCGTCCGACACGCGCGCCGTGTGCAGTCCGGCATCGCCCGCCGTTGCGCTCGCGCCGTCCCGAAAGCGCGAGAAGTAAGCGCCGAGCAGCGCCTCGACGTTCGGCATCGCCGGTCCGCGCCACGACACGGCGTACACGGTGCCGGCCGCATCGATGTATTCGCGCACGACGATCCTGTGCGAATCGGTCGTCTCGCGGTAGGTCACGAGCCCGCTCTGCGCCCGGTGGACGACCGCGCCGTCCGAAGCATCCGACGCGCGTTTGGTCGCGCCGAGCTGCGCATGGCACAGCGTGCTGACGCCGAGCGAGAAACACAGGGTCGCAGCAAGGTACTGAGGATGTCTTAAGTTCCGCATCGTTCTCTCCGATCGTTTTAGGAGCAGTCCTATTTTTGGGATCGAATTTTAAGATGAATGCGGAGCAGGGCGATACCGGACGCGGCTTACTCGGAAACTGAAGAATGAGACAGATAAATCCGAAAAAACAAGACCTTGCGCAGAGCCGGCGCTGCCCATTGACGATTTGCGGGGATGTCATAAATTGTCAAATGTGTGGGGAGCGGTCGAATGCTGATGGCGCCCGATGCGATCTCGGCGGGCCGGATGACGGACGGCGGTCCGCGGTCTGACTGCCCGTCGAGCTTGCTGCGCGAGGCGCTTACCCCTCTTTTTGCACGGCGTTGCGCCGGACCGGTAAAATGCTGGGTTGATCCACGGACGACCCCGTGGCGTAGCGGAAGGACTTTCCAGACATGACAGATTTTCGTGTAACCAAGCGGATGGCTGCGCTTTTCGCGGTGGCCGGAATCGTGGCGGGTTGCGGCACCTCATCGCCCACCGCGATCAACTACAAGAGCGACCAACGCTCGAAGCAATCGTCGCTCGCCGTTCCGCCGAACCTTCTCGACGAAGCGGTCGACCAGCGTTCGTTGCCGCCGCAAGGCGGCCAGGCGTCGCTCTCGGATCTCCAGCAGGTTCAGAAAGTCGCGCCGAGCGCGCCGACCGTGGTGCCGCCGGTTTCCGGCATGCATATCCAGCGCGACGGCGCGGAACGCTGGCTCGTCATCGACAACAAATCGCCCGATCAGGTCTGGCCGCAAATTCGCCGCTTCTGGCAGGAGCAGGGCTTCCTGCTCGTCGTGGATTCGCGCGACAAGGGCGTGATGGAAACCGACTGGAACGAAACCCACCCGCAGATTTCGGACGGCCTCATTCGCGACACGCTCGCGAAGGCCACCGGCAACTCCTATGTGACCGCCGAGCGCAACAAGTACCGCACGCGTCTGGAAGCGGGATCGAACGGCGGCACGTACGTGTTCATCAGCCAGAAGGGCATGCGCGAGGCGCTGACCGGCGTGAATAACGACACGAGCCAGTGGCAGGCGCGTCCGAACGACCCGGCGCTCGAAAGCGAATATCTGAAGCGGCTGATGTCGTCGCTTGCCGTCGCTGATTCGCGTCAGGCGGCGGGTGTCGCGGGCGCAGCGGACACCACAGCGTCCGCGAACGCGCAGCCCGCGAAGGGCGGCGACAGCAAGGCGGCCGCCACGGCCGCGCAGAACGTCGCGAACGCCGGCAATAGCCCGATTCGCAACGAGACCGTGCCGCAAGCCGACTCGGCGCAACTGACCTTGCCCGAAGCGTACGACCGCGCGTGGCTGCGCGTGGGCATCGCGCTCGACCGGGCGAACTTCACGGTGGACGATCGGGATCGGGCGCGCGGCGTCTACTTCGTGCGTTATGCGGACCCGAACGACAAGTCGGCGCGCGAGCAAGGCTTCTGGAGTCAGGTTTTCCACGGCCGCAAGGAAATCGCCGTGAAGCAGTATCAGGTCAACGTGCGCGCCATTACCGAAGGCGAAACGCGCGTCGCGATCGTCGATGACAAGGGCCAGGTGGATTCGTCTCCGCAAGCGCGGCAGATCATGGCATTGCTCGCCGATCAGATCAGCTGACGCAGCGTCTGAACCGCACTAATCGCTCAGTGCTATGAGAACCGCCTCTTCACGAGGCGGTTTTTTTTGCCCGCGTGGACGCGAATAACGTGCTTCTCGCGCCGAATGCAAAGTGCGCCGCCAGACGAATTGCATGCGAAGAGCATGCTTATATTGCGCAGAGGATTCTTTTCACCGTTCAATGTGCGCAATAGCTTATAAAAAATTCTCGGGGGACAGTACATTGCGTCCATGGCGTGATTGACGCGCCGCCGCTCGATTCAGAGCAGCAAGTTACTCGCAGACAATACCCGATAACGGCTCGCGGCAGCGAGTCCCGATGGCCCCGTCGCCTATCCTCGTAGGGCGACGGCTTTTGCCCGCGTTCCACCCGGAACGCGGGTTTTTTCTTTGCGCGTTTAAATCGTTTTCGGCGCGATTTGTGCCGCGCGTTTATGCTTCGCTTTCAATCGTTTATTGAAGATAGGAGAAAAAGCGTATGTCAGAAGTCGCCGTCGTCGCCATTTTCGTGGCCAAGCCGGGCAGGGAAGAAGAGTTGCGGCAAGTGCTGGAAGCCAACGTCGCGCCGACGCGCCAGGAACGCGGCGCGCTTCAGTACGATCTGCACCGCGACATCAAGGAGCCGCGCCGCTTTATCTTCGTCGAACGTTGGGAAAGCGAAGCTGCGCTCGCGGACCACGGCCAGACCGCGCACATCCAGGCGTTCAGGGCGAAGGCGCCCGAACTGTGCGAACAGGGCGATGTGCACGTCGCGAGCAAGCTGCTTTAAGCGGCATCAGTGCGTTTCGTGCGGGATGTCGAGGATCAGGATGATGGTCCAGTCCGCTTCGCCGTCATGGTGATACTGACGCTCCGCCACGATAAACGGCTGCTGCTTGCCTGCCGGCCCGAGAAACAGCACGTCGCCTTCCATCGGCAGACATTCGACCGGCGGCAGCGCCAGAAACGCGTCCTTGTTGGCGTTGCGCGGCATCAGTTTCTCGATCTTGCGCGATGCCGCTTCCGTCCATTCGATATCGAGTTGAATATTGCTCATGCTGTCGTTCGCACGCGAGTGCGCTCCACGGTTGAATCGTTGAAAAAGACGATGCGCAATGTAGCACACGCCATGCGTTCCCCGTGACGCGCCCCGCATGTGCGAACGGCCCGCGGGCGTGAACCCGCGGGCCGTTTTTCATGCGGCAATCAACGACGCGCGTTTCAGATTTCTTCGTACAGCGGCAGCGTCAGAAATTCGGTGAACTGCTCCGAGGTCGACATCGTTTCGAAGATCTTCGCGGCGCGTTCATACGGCTTCGTATCGCTGCCCGCGCCGCCGACGCTTTGCTTCACCTTCTCCAGTTCGTCGATGATGATCTCGCGCACCATCGCGGCCGTGACCTTGCGGCCGTCTTCGAGCTTGCCCTTCCGCGAACGAATCCACTGCCAGACTTGCGAGCGCGAAATCTCCGCCGTGGCCGCGTCTTCCATCAGGTTGTGAATCGGCACGCAGCCATTGCCGGCGAGCCACGATCCGAGGTAATGGATGCCGACGTTCACGTTGTTGCGCAGGCCCGCTTCGGTGATCGGCGCTTCCGGGCGGAAATCGAGCAGATCGTGCGCGGTCACTTGCACGTCGGGGCGCTGCTTGTCGATCTGGTTCGGCTTGTCGCCGAGCACCTTGACGAACTCTTCCATCGCGACCGGCACGAGCCCCGGATGCGCGACCCAGCCGCCGTCGTAGCCGTCGGTGGCGTCGCGCGCCTTGTCGGAGCGCACGCCGCCCATTGCCTTGTCGTTCGCGGCGGGGTCGTTCTTGATCGGAATGAGTGCGGACATGCCGCCGATGGCGGGCGCGTTGCGCTTGTGGCACGTCTTCAGCAATTCGAGCGCGTAGGCGCGCATGAACGGCACCGTCATCGTGATCTGTGAACGATCCGCGAGGCAAAAGTCGGGATCGTTCTTGAACTTCTTGATCGCCGAGAAGATGTAGTCCCAGCGGCCGGCGTTCAGGCCGGAGCTATGTTCGCGCAGCTCATAGAGAATCTCGTCCATCTCGAATGCGGCGAGAATCGTCTCCACGAGCACGGTCGCGCGAATCGTGCCGCGCGGAATGCCGACGCCTTCCTGCGCCGCGATGAAGATATCGTTCCACAGACGCGCTTCGAGATGGCTTTCCATCTTCGGCAGATAGAAGTACGGGCCGCTGCCGCGAGCGATCAGTTCCTTCGCGTTATGGAAGAGATATAGCGCGAAGTCGAAGATGCCGCCCGACACGCGCTGGCCGTCGACGGTCACGTGCTTTTCGTCGAGATGCCAGCCGCGCGGACGCACGATCAGCGTCGCGATCTTGTCGTTGAGCGTGTACGACTTGCCGTTCTGCTCGAGCGAGATCGTCCGGCGCACGGCTTCTTTGAGATTGATCTGGCCGACGATCTGGTTCTCCCACACGGGCGCGTTCGAATCCTCGAAGTCGGTCATGTAGGAATCCGCGCCGGAGTTGAGCGCGTTGATGATCATCTTGCGCTCGACCGGGCCGGTGATTTCGACGCGCCGGCACTGCAGGTCCTTCGGCAGCGGCGCGACGGTCCACTCGCCTTCGCGGATCGCTTTCGTTTCTTCGAGAAAGCCGGGGCGCTCGCCCGCGTCGAGGCGCTGGGTGCGCTCCACGCGCGCGGCGAGCAGTTCCTGACGACGCGGCTCGAACCGGCGATGCAGCATCGCGACGAACGCGAGCGCCTCGGGCGTCAGAATGGCTTCGAAGCCGGGCTTGATCTCAGCCGAAATGGCCATGCCTTCCGGCAACGCGAGCGGGTTCGAAGGGTGCGTCATGTGTTTTCTCCTTGGTCGGTCAGACGGTTTTGCTTTTGGGTTCTACTGTTTTGGCGATGACGAGCGCTTTCGCGCGCCCGCGCGATCGGCGGCGAGGGGAATCGGCTGCTGCACGCAACCCCCTTCGATGAACGCGACGAGGTCGTTCATGTCGCGCCCCATCCCGCGTGGCGCGACGCCGAGTTCCTCGACCGGCAAGCTCGCGCGATCCAGCCAGAACGTGGTGTAGCCGAACCACGTCGCGCCCGCGATATCCCATCCGTTGGACGAGACGAACACGATCTCGCGCGCCGCCGCGCCGAACGCCTGAAGGCCGAGTTCATAGGCAGCGGCGGCCGGCTTGAATGCGCGCACGGGCTCGACCGACAACACGTGATCGAAGAAGCCCGTCATGCCGGCGCTTTTGACGGCAACGTCGAGCATCGGCGGATTGCCGTTCGACAGAATCGCGAGCGGTAGACCGTGGCGTTCGCGCAGCGTTTTCAGCGCGGGCAGCGTGTCCGGAAAGGCGGAGAGGCAGGCGTATTCGTCCATCAGGCGCTTCTCGGCGGCGGCCGTGAGCGCGTCTGTCAGGCCGAGGCGCGCGGCTGCGTATCGCAGCGCGTCGATGGTGATGTCCCAGAACGGCGCGTAATGGCTGCCGGAAGGATCGGCGAGGCTGCGTAGCTGCGTATATTCGATCTGCTTCTGCCGCCAAAGCTCAGACAGCGCCTGGCCGTTGCCGGGAAAAAGCTGCTCGGCGGCAGCGACGACCGAGTGGACGTCGAAGAGCGTACCGTAAGCGTCGAAGATGACTGCGCGGGGAAGAACAGGCGAGGGTGTGGACGATGCGTGTGTCGTTGTGGCCGACATAGCCGTGCGCTCCAGAAAGAGGTCGGGGTCGATTCTATTGGTGATCGATCAGGTGGAAAAAGGCCGGCGGGATCACTTGATCTTTTACTTTTTCATACCTAATCTTTGCGCCAAATCCCGACATTGACGAGCAAAGCGCATGGATCGGTTCAAGCAGATAGAGACGTTCGCCTCCGTCGCGGCGAAAGGCAGTCTTTCGGCGGCGGCGCAGGCGGAAGGCATCGCGCCGGCGGTCATCGGCAGAAGGCTGGATGCGCTGGAGGAACGTCTCGGCGTGAAGCTGCTTGTGCGCACGACGCGCAAGATCACGCTGACGTTCGAAGGCTCCGCGTTTCTCGAGGACTGTCAGCGCATCATCAACGACATGCAGAACGCGGAGGCGAGCGTGTCGGCGGGCGGCGTGAAGGCGAGCGGGCACGTGCGCGTGTCGGCGCCCGCGGGCTTCGGCAGGCGCCACGTCGCGCCGCTCGTCGCGGCTTTCACGACGCTGCACCCGGACGTCTCCGTGAGCCTCGACCTGACGGACCGCATGGTCGATCTCGTCAACGAAGGTTTCGATTGCGCGGTACGGCTCGGCGAGTTGCCGGATTCGTCGCTCGTGTCGCTCAAGCTCGGCGAAAACCGGCGCGTTTGCGTGGCGTCGCCCGAGTATCTGCAAAAGCGCGGCAAGCCCGCCACGCTGAGCGCGCTCGCCGATCACAACTGCCTCGCGCTCGGCGCGTCCGCCAATCAGCAGCGCGGCTGGGTGTTTCAGCAGGACGGCAAGGTCGTGACGATCAAGGTGTCCGGCACGATGGAATGCTCGGACGGCGCCGTGCTGCACGAATGGTGTCTCGAGGGGCGCGGCCTCGCGTGGCGATCGTGGTGGGAAGTGGGCGCGGATATCGGCGCGGGAAGACTCGTCAGCGTGCTCGACGATTTCGCCGCGCCGCCCATCGGCATTCACGCCGTGTTCCCGCAGCGCCGGCACTTGCCCTTGCGCGTGCGGCTCTTTCTCGATCTGCTCAAGCATACCTATGCCGCTCCGGGATACTGGGAGGCTCTCGTTTCGTAACGAGACTCGCTACGGATTCCTATTTATCGTTATCTCGACTGCATCGCCGCGCGGCCGCCTGACTACAATGAGAGCGTGCCCCGCCGTTCGAAGGAGGACGCCATGTTCAAGCACATCCTGGTACCGACCGACGGCTCCGAGCTGTCGCAGAAAGCCATAGACGGCGCCATCGACCTCGCGCAGTCCGTCGGCGCGCGGATCACCGCTTATGCGTGTCTGCCGCAGTATCCGTACTCGCCGTTCGCGGATGTCGCCGTCGAGCCGCCCGACGACTTCCACGCCCGCGCCGAACGCGAGGCGCGCGAGCATCTGCGGGCCGTCGAGCGCGCGGCCGAACAGGCGGGCGTGCCGTGCGACAGCGTGACGAGCATCGAGGCGGCGCCGTACATCGGCATCATCGACGCGGCGGAGCAGAACGGCTGCGACGTCATTCTGATGGCGTCGCACGGTCGTCGCGGGCTCGGAAGCCTGCTTATCGGCAGCGAAACGCAGCGCGTGCTGACGCACACGCGCATTCCGGTCATCGTGTACCGCTGATGTCGCGGCGGCCGACGCGCCTGCCACGCGCGCCCCGGCCGCCGCTTTCTTTACCGCTCTCCCTGATTCAGCCTGCCCTCGGGCAATGCTTTACGCGACTTTCTTGTCGAAGAACTGCTCGTCTTCGGTCGATCCGTGCAGCGCGGTCGTCGATGCTTCGCGCTCGACCGTCTGCGTGACTGCATCGAAGTAGCCCGTGCCCACTTCGCGCTGATGCTTGACCGCCGTGAAGCCCTTGTCGGCGGCGGCGAACTCGGCCTGCTGCAATTCGACGAACGCGCTCATCTGCGTGCGCGCATAGCCGTGCGCGAGGTTGAACATCGAGTAGTTCAGCGCGTGGAAGCCCGCGAGCGTGATGAACTGGAACTTGTAGCCCATCGCGCCCAATTCGCGCTGGAACTTGGCGATGGTCGCGTCGTCGAGGTTCTTCTTCCAGTTGAACGACGGCGAGCAGTTGTACGACAGCAGCTTGCCGGGGAACTGCTTGTGGATGGCCTCGGCGAATTTCTTCGCGTATTCGAGGTCCGGCTTGCCCGTTTCGCACCAGACGAGATCGGCGTACGGCGCGTACGCGAGACCGCGCGACACGGCCTGTTCGAGACCCGGCCGCGTGCGATAGAAGCCTTCCACGGTGCGCTCGCCGGTCAGGAACGGCTTGTCGTTTTCGTCGATGTCGGAGGTCACGAGATCGGCGGCTTCCGCGTCGGTGCGCGCGACGAGCAGCGTCGGCGTGCCGCAGACGTCCGCGGCGAGACGCGCGGCGACGAGTTTCGCGACGTTCTCGCGCGTCGGCACGAGCACCTTGCCGCCCATGTGGCCGCACTTCTTCACGGAGGCGAGCTGGTCTTCGAAGTGAACGCCCGCCGCGCCGGCTTCGATCATCGCCTTCATCAGTTCGAACGCGTTGAGCACGCCGCCGAAGCCGGCTTCCGCGTCCGCCACGATCGGCGCGAAGTAGTCGATATAGCCTTCATCGCCCGGGTTCTTGCCTTCGGACCACTGGATCTGATCGGCGCGCGTGAACGTGTTGTTGATGCGCTTCACGACGAGCGGCACCGAATTGGCCGGATACAGCGACTGGTCCGGATACATTTCGCCCGCGATGTTGGCGTCGCCGGCCACTTGCCAGCCGGACAGGTAGATGGCCTTGAGGCCCGCCTTGACCTGCTGCATCGCCTGATTGCCGGTCAGCGCGCCGAGCGCATTGACGAACGGCTCTTCCTGAATCAGCGACCACAGCTTCTCGGCGCCGCGTCGCGCGAGCGTGTGCTCGACCGGCACCGAGCCGCGCAGGCGCACGACGTCCTCGGCCGAGTAGCCGCGCTTGATGCCTTTCCAGCGCGGATCGGTTTCCCACTGCTGATGGAGTTGCTGGGCTTGTTGTTGACGTGACGTCATGGCGTTTCTCCTTGAGATTGGGCTGTACGACGAAACCGTGGTCGATGCTTGATCGCGTTTGAGCAAGTGCTGCTGGGTTTTGCTCAACTCTTATATAAGAGTGTAGGCCGGTCGATGGTCGATAAAAAGCCGTCGCAAGGAGTTTTGGTTGATTAAAATGTCGTTAATAATCAATCAATTATGCTGTTGATTTCATACTGCGCAATGTTCTTTCCCATGCTGCAATTGCGCTCGTTGTGCCGCGCAGCAACGCTTTTGCGACGCAAAAAAACGTTGCACATTATGAAATGCGAAGATAAGCGAAAAAAAAACCGATGCGCGAGGCATCGGTTTTCTTGTCCTGCTGGGGAAAGACGGCGTTATCGCGCCGTCCCTACGCATACATCAGTTGCCGCGGCGCGGTGCGCGCGGGCCGTCGTTACGGCGCGCGCTGTAGCCGTCGCGCTGGCCGAAACCGCCGTCGCGGTTGCCGCCGCGATAGCCGCCGTCACGGTCGCCGCTACCGGCGTTGCCGCCGCGATAACCGCCTTCGCGGTAGCCGCCTTCGCGCGAACCGGCGCCCGACTTGTTGCCGTAGCCGCTGGCGTTGGCCGCGCCGTAGCCGCGTCCGCCGCCATTGCCGCTGCCGAAGCGCCGGCCGCCGTTACCGCCGCCCGGACGGCCGCGTCCGCCGAAACCGCCCTTCGGCGGCGACTTGCGCGGCTCGAAGCCCGCGACGACATTCACCGGCAGCGGCGCGTGCACGAAGCGCTCGATGCGCTTGAGCGCGCCCATTTCGGCGTGATGCACGAGGCTCACGGCCGTGCCGCTGCGTCCCGCGCGGCCCGTGCGGCCGATGCGGTGCACGTAGTCTTCGGCGAACTTCGGCAGGTCGTAGTTGAAGACGTGCGTGATGCCCGGAATATCGATGCCGCGCGCCGCGACGTCCGTGGCCACCAGCACGCGCACGCGGCGCTCGCGCAGCGCGCGGATGGTGCGGTTGCGCGCGCCTTGCGGCAGGTCGCCGTGCAGCGCGGCGGATTCGAAACCCGCGTCCGACAGACGATTCGCGATCAGATCCGCGTCGCTCTTCGTCGCCGTGAACACAATGGCCTGATCCAGCTCGGTGTCGCGCAGCAGGTGGTCGAGCAGGCGATCCTTGTGGTCGCGGTCGTCGACGTAATGCACGGTTTGCGCGATGTTGCTGCGCGCTTCGAGCTTCTGCACGATCTCGATGCGCTCCGGGTCGTTCAACAGGCGGCCGGTCAGCGACGCGATCTTGCCGTCGATGGTTGCCGAGAAGAGCAGCGTCTGACGCGTGGCCGGCGTGGCCGCGACGATCGTCTCGATGTCTTCGATAAAGCCCATGTCGAGCATGCGGTCGGCTTCGTCGAGCACGAGCATCTTGAGGTTCGACAGGTCGATGCGGCCGCGCTCCAGATGGTCGATCAGACGGCCCGGCGTCGCGACGAGGATTTCAGGGTTCTTCGCGAGCAGCATCAATTGCTGGCCGTACGCGACGCCACCGAGAATGCTGACGGTGCGCAGGCGGCGCAGATGGCGGCCGTACGTCGTCGCGGCGGCGGACACTTGCATCGCGAGTTCGCGCGTCGGCGTGAGCACGAGCAACTGCGGGCGCGCGATCGGCTGCGGACGACGGCCGGGACGCGCGTTCGGGTCGCGCGGCTGACGCGGCTGCTGCGCCTGGAGCTTTTCAAGCTGCGCGAATTTTTCGATGGCCGGCAGCATGAACGCCGCCGTCTTGCCGGAGCCGGTCGGGCTCGAAACAAGCAGATCGCGGCCGGCGAGCGCGGCCGGAATCGCGCGCTGCTGCACGGGCGTCGGCGACTGGTAGCCGGCGTCGATCAATGCGGAAACGATATCGGCCGAAAGACCGAGGGATTCGAAAGTGGGGCCGGCGGGTGCTGCGGGAGCAGTCTCAGCCGAGGCTGCGGCGGCGGGTTCTGCCGTGTCGGCGGCCGGGGAAATGCCAAGCGTTTGTGCTGCGATGTTGTCCAACGGGCTGGGGGTGAAGCTCGAAGTCATGTCGATCCTTGAAACGGGAAATAAGGCGTCGGCGCCAATCGGCATACCCAGGTCGTTGGATTCAGCGAGCGAAGAAACAGCGAGCAAATCGAAAAACGGGGGCAACTCGCGCAAACAGACGGCGAGCATCGTTGTTAGAAGCTGTATCGGATACGTCAGGGCGCTTAAGCACTGACGTCAGCCTGGTGCATGACGGGCCGCGAAATGAATAGCGCACAAACGATGCGCTACGGCCTGGCAGGGAAGGGACAGTTTCTAAACTGGATTGGAGCGAAACGCTACGAAGCATTTTGATACGGGGCACGTTGCCTTGCGGCGTGCGCCTCGCAATCAAGCTGCATGACACGAAGTATATCGGAAATTGCTGCACCGCGCCACAGTTTGACGCATTCGCGCGCCATCGGAGGGCATCGAAGGCGCGCGGCAGATGTCGCTCGGTCAGCCTGCCTCGCCGCGTTTGAGCGACTCGACGAGTTCGACGTAGCGCTCCTTCGCGGTATCGGCCGGCGTGCCTTTCAGCGCGGCCCAGGCTTCGTGCTTGTACTTGCCGGCGATATCGGTGAAGCCGGGCGCATCGCCTTGCACGTCGCCGACGCTCGCCTGCTTATAGAGCGCGTAAAGACGCAGGAGCGTCAGATTGCCGGGGCGCTCGGGCAACTGCGTGACCTCGGCTTGCGCGCGGGCGAATTGCTGATCGATGTCGGTCATGCGGGCGTCCTGTCTAATTTGAGATGCCGACGATCTTAGCAAGCGCAGTCATGCTGGCTCTGGAGGCTTTCTTCGAATCGAATCAAATGGCATCGCGCGGCGAGCGGGGCGCGTCATCGCGCGGAAAAGTCCGTGAACGCGTGCCGCATGTCACGCGAGCCGCAAAAGCCGGCGCACTCCCGCATTACAATACGGACTATGACACGCACCGTACTGCTCGCTCTCGATACCTCGACGGAATTCTGCTCCGTCGCGCTCCTGCTCGACGAACCCGCGGCCAAGCCGTCGTCCGCTGCCGCGCCCGCTTATCTGAGCGGCGATACATCGGTGTGGATTCGCCACGAAGCGACGGGCGCGGTCTCCAGCACGCGTCTTCTGCCGGCGGTGCGCGAGCTGCTGGACGAAGCAGGGCTCGCGCTCGCCGATTGCAACGCCATTGCCTTCGGCGCGGGGCCGGGGTCGTTCACCGGCCTGCGGACGGCGACAGGCGTCGCGCAAGGGCTTGCGTTCGGGCTGAATGTGCCGGTGGTCCCGGTGAGCACGCTGCTCGCCTGCGCGGAAGCGGCCCGGCTCAACGACGCGTCGTTGCCGGATCGGGTGCTCGTCGCGCTCGATGCGCGCATGGATGAGGTCTACTGGGCCGAATATCAGTACGAATCAAATCGCGAACCCGCGCCCGGCGACTGGCGCGAACTGCACGCCGCATCGCTCGATCGTCCCGACGCGCTGCCGCTTCCCTCGGTGCCGTTCGCGCTCGCGGGCAACGCGGCGGCGGCCTTCGGCGACCGCCTGCCCGCGCTCGCGGCCGCCGCGCATGTGGACCGCGATGCGCTGCCGCACGCGCTGCCGGTCGCGCTGCTCGGCTTGCGCGCGCTCAGGGCCGGACGCGCGGTCTCGCCGGAACTCGCCGCGCCGGACTACGTGCGCAACAAGGTCGCGCAGACGACAGCCGAGCGCACCGAAGCGCGCGCCGCTGCGGCGAAGGCTGGCGCGCAGTCTGCCGGCGCGGAGGCGCTCCGGTGAGCGGCGTGTTGCTCGCGGATCGGTATCTCACGCCGATGACCGAAGCGGACCTCGACGAAGTCGCCGCCGTCGAGAAGCTCGCCTACGAATTTCCGTGGAGCCGCGGCAATTTCCAGGATTCGCTGCGCAACGGCTACTACGGCGTGTGCCTGCGCCACGTGACCGGCACGCTCATCGGCTATTGCGTGCTGATGCCTGTCGTCGATGAAATGCATCTGCTCAATCTCTGCGTCGCGCCGTCCGCCCAACGCGCCGGCGCGGGGCTGACGCTGCTGCGCGAAGCGGTGCGCGTCGCGCGTGCCGAAAAGCTCGAAGGCATGCTGCTCGAGGTGCGGCCGTCGAATGCGCGCGCCATCCAGCTTTACGAGCGCTTCGGCTTCACGGCCATCGGGCGTCGCAAGAATTATTACCCCGCGCGGCATCGGTCGCGCGAGGACGCAATCGTCATGCGTCTTTCGTTCAAGGAGAGTGCGCATGGCGCTCGATGAATCGCTGATCGAGGAACTCGGCATCGGGTTCGTTTGGATGAGGCGGAAGACGGGTAGGTCGGGTGCGGACGCGGTGGAGGCGACGGGTCGTGCCGCAAGTGCTCCGCCGGCAGCGACGCCGCTCGGGGCGTCGCGCGCGGTGTCCCCGCATGCAGCGAATGCGACTCCGCACGTGGAGCCGACAGCCGGCGCGAGCAGCTTGCAAACGCCGATGCCGCCGCTCGACGGCTCTCACGGCGCGGCGCCGGATGCTGCGGATACGCGATTGAACTCAGCGCCGGCCGACGGCACAAGGCGCCCGCAAAGATCGACGCCGCCGCTCGACGGCTCTCACACGGTGGCACCGGACGGCGCCCCGGCGTCTGCCGTGCGCCGCCCGCACACACTGACACCGCCGCTCGACGCGTCGCGGGCGGTGGCGGCTGACACGCTCCACACGGCACCCCACACAGAGCCGGCGGAAGCCGTGCGCCGCCCGCAAACATCCACACCGCCGCTCGACGCTCCGGCTCCCGCTCGCGCCGACCGGGAGCCGGCACCCGCATCCGCGAAACCCCGCACCGAGCCGCAGTCCGAATTCGACGCGCCACCCTCGGATTACCCACCGTTCGACGCCTACGACGACCTTCCGTGGACCGATGACGCGCCATCGCCTGCAACGCCCGTCGCGCCCGCCGTCCCCGACGACGTCCGCACGCTCGACTGGACCGCGCTCGAAGATCGCGTCACGGGTTGCGAGTTGTGCCGCCTCTGCGAACGCCGGACGAACGCGGTGTTCGGCGTGGGCGACCGCGAAGCCGACTGGATGCTGATCGGCGAAGCGCCCGGTGAGAACGAGGACAAGCAGGGCGAGCCGTTCGTCGGACAGGCGGGCAAGCTGCTCGACAACATGCTGCATGCGCTCGGCCTTTCGCGCGAATCGAACGTCTATATCGCGAACGTCATCAAATGCCGGCCGCCCGGCAACCGCAATCCGGAACTCGACGAAGTCGCGCGGTGCGAGCCGTATCTGCAGCGTCAGGTCGAACTCGTGAAGCCGAAGATCATCGTCGCGCTCGGGCGTTTTGCGGCGCAGAGCCTGCTCAAGAGCGAGGCGAGCATCGCGGCGTTGCGCGGGCGCGTGCACGAGTATCGCGGCGTGCCGGTCGTCGTCACTTATCACCCGGCGTATCTGTTGCGCAGCCTGCCCGACAAGGCGAAGGCCTGGGCCGATCTGTGCCTCGCCCGCAAGACGCACGCCGATGCGCTCACCGCGCTCGGCGTCGAATCGGGAGCCGGGAAGGGCGCGCGCGGATGACCGGCCTGTCGCGCCTCGTCGATCGCTTCGGGGACGCGACGGTGCGCGATCTGGCGTGGCTGCTTTTCTCGCCCGACCTTCTGCGCGAAAGCGCGGCCGGCGCGCCGCTCGCGCAGCCGTTCGCGCAGCCGTTCGGATCCGCCGATTCGCGCGACGCCACGCTCACGTGGCTCGCCGCGCTCGACGCCGCGCCGGAGGCATTGCACGTGCGCTCGCGCAATCCCAAATCGACGCGCCTCGGCATCTACGCCGAAAGCCTGCTCGAATTCTTTTTGGCGCACGGGCCGGCCGCGCGGCTGATCGCGGCGAACGTGCCGCTGCGGCGTCAGCGCCGCACTATCGGAGAGTGCGATTTTCTGTTGGAGACGGCGGCCGGCGCGCGGCTGCACTGGGAACTGGCGGTGAAGTTCTATCTGCACATCGGCGATGGCGTCGAGCGCGCGGCGCGCTTGTCGGACTATGTCGGGCCCAATCTCCAGGATCGCTTCGATCTGAAACACGCACGGCTTTTGACGCATCAACTCGGCTTGACGTCGCGGGCGGAGTTCGCCGCGCTTGGGCTGGAGGGGCCGTGGCACCCGCAGTTGTTCATCAAGGGGCGGCTCTTTTATCACGATGAAGGCATCGCGCCCGCGCCGGAAGTGGGCGAAGCGCACGTGCGCGGCTGGTGGCTGACGGCGACGGAATGGCGCGACCGGCATGGAGAGCACGGAGCGCACGAAGGGCGCGAAGATCGCGCATGGGTCGTGCAGCCGCGGCTTGCGTGGCTCGCGCCGCGCCGCCTGAACGCGCCGGATGCCGATTCGCTGATCGACGAGGCCGCCGCCATTCACACGCGTCTCGCCGCCATCGCCGCGCCGACGATGGTCGCTGCCTACGTGCGCGACGGCGGGACCGGCTGGGCGGAGGAATCGCGCGGCTTCATCGTCCCGGACGACTGGCCCGAGCGGGCGAGGGCGTTTGCGGCTTCGGAGCTTCCCGCGCCCGCGTGACTATCGGACGGTGACCGACATTTCGCTGGGCGCTTCGCTTCGGCGGTGGCGCACGCCGGAGGACGCTTGCGGCTTCTTCTTTCCGGGCAGAGCGTTCGCCGCTTGCTACGGCTACCCGATCACCACCATCGATAGAAGTGATGCACGGGCCCCACGACGTGCCCGACGCCTAGCCGCGCGCTCGCCTCGATCGCGCCGCTGAGACACCGCTTCGCTTTGGCGGTGCCGCTCACCGGAGCAATCGCGCGGCTTCATCTTTCCGGGCGAAGCGCTCGCCGCTTCGTACGGCTGCCCCATCACCACCATCGATAGGAGTGATGCACCGACCCGACGCCGTGGCCGACGTCCAGTCGCGCGCTCGCCTGGATTGCGCCGCTGGAAAGCGCTTCGCCGGAGGACTCCCGCGCTTCATCTTTCCGGGCGAAGCGTTCGCCGCTTGCTATGGCTGCTTGATCACCACCATCGATGGAAGTGATGCACCGGCCCGACGCCGTAGCCGACGTTCGGCCGCGCTCTCGCCTCGATCGCGCCGCTGAAACACGGCTTCGCTTCGGCGGTGGGGCTCACCGGAGAAATCGCGCGGCTTCATCTTTCCAGGCGAAGCATTCGCCGCTTCCTACGGCTGCGCGATCACCACCATCGATAGAAGTGATGCACCGGCCCGACGCCGTGCTCGAGGTTCGACCGCGCGCTCGCCTCGATCGCGCCGCTGAGATCGCGCTTCGCTTCGGCGGTGGCGCTCACCGGAGGAATCGCGCGAATTCGTCTTTCCGGGCGAACAACGTCGTCGGGCGAAGCGTTCGCCGCTTCCTACGGCTACCCGATCACCACCATGGATAAAAGTGATGCACCGGCCCGACGCCGTGCCCGACGTCCAGTCGCGCGCTCGCCTCCATCGCGCCGGTGAGATAACGCTTCGCTTCGGCGGCGGCGCCCGCCGGAGGAATCGCGCGGCTTCATCTTTCCAGACGAACAACGTCGTCCGGCGAAGCACTCGCCGCCTCCTACAGCCGCCCCATCACCACCACCGATAAAAATGATGCACCGGCCCGACGCCGTGCCCGACGTCCAGCCGCGCGCTCGCCTCGATGGCTCCGCTGAGATACCGCTTCGCCTCTGCGGTGGCGCTGGCGAGATCGCCGGTCCGCGGAATCAGCGCGGCAATCGCCGCCGACAGCGTGCAGCCGGTGCCGTGCGTGTTCTTCAGCGCGACGCGCGCGCCCGCAAGCCGCAACGCGCCCGTCGATTCAATCAGCCAGTCCGGACTGTCCGCCGACGCCAGATGCCCGCCTTTCATCAGCACGGCGCGCGCGCCCGAGGCAAGCAGCGCCTCGCCCTGACGCACCATCGCGTCTTCGTCTGCGGCCGATTGCGTGCCGAGCAGCGCCGCCGCTTCCGGCAGATTCGGCGTGACGAGCGTGGCGAGCGGCAGCAGTTCGTCGCGCAGCGCGGCCACCGCTTCGGGGGCGAGCAGCGCGTGATTGCTTTTCGAGATCATCACGGTGTCGAGCACGACATGCGCCGGGCGATGCCGCCTGAGCGCGTCGGCGACCGCGCGCACGATGCCCGCGTTCGCCAGCATCCCGATCTTCACTGCGTCGATGCGGATGTCGTCGAACACGGCATCGAGCTGCGCCGCGACGAACGCGGGCTCCGGCGCGTGGACGGCCGTGACGCCGCGCGTGTTCTGAGCGGTCAGCGCCGTAATGACGCTCGCGCCGTACGCGCCGAGCGCGGAGAACGCCTTGAGATCGGCCTGAATGCCCGCGCCGCCGCCGGAGTCGGAACCGGCGACAGTGAGCACGTTGGGAATGGGTTGGGTCGAAGACATGAGAAAAGTCAGGATGAAGCGCGACGGATTATCTCGCGCAGTTCGGCCGAGGCAGCGCGCGGGTCGGCCGCCTTGCAGATCGCGGAAACGACCGCGAGTCCCGCCGGTTGGGCGCGCATAACGTCGGCCGCGTTATGCGCCTGGATGCCGCCTATCGCCACCGTCGGCCAGCGCGAACTCGCGCGCATCGCGGCGAGACCGTCGATGCCGCAGGGCGCGGAGGCGTCGGTCTTGGTCGGCGTCGCGTAGACGGGCCCCGCGCCGACATAGTCGACGCCTTCCAGCCGGTTCGCATCCGCGACTTCCGCGAGATTCGACACTGATAGCCCGATCAGCGCATCCGGCCCGAGCAGCCGTCGCGCGACATCGGCGGGCAGATCGCGCTGGCCGACGTGAACGCCGTCCGCGCCGGCTGCGAGCGCGACATCCACGTGATCGTTGATGACGAGCGGAACGCCGCGCGCGCGCGTCAACGGCAACAAGTCGAGCGCCAGCTCGAGCCACGCGCGCTTGTGCCACTCCGGCGCGCGCAGTTGCAGCAGCGTCACGCCGCCGTCCAGCGCCGCGCGGGCGACCGAAACGGCCGCGTCGTGGCCGCCGCACTGCACCGGGTCGAGCACGAGATAGAGCGAGAGATCGAACGCGCGCCGCATGTTCACGATACGGCCACCTCGCGTAGCACGAGCGTCGCGTCGAATGCTTGCGAATCGACCGAGGCGAGTCGGTCCAGATACGCGACGGCGAAGCTGCCGGGCAACGCGGCTTCGCGGGCGGCGAGCTCGCCGGCGACGGTCGAATAGGCGATGGCGGCGATCGTCGCCGCCCAGTGTTCATCGCGCGATTGCGCCGCGCCGACGAACGCCGCGACGGCCGCAGAAAGCGCGCAGCCGACGCCGGTCACGCGCGTCATCAGCGGCGAGCCGTTCGAGAGCGCGATCACGCGGCGGCCATCGGTGATGTAATCGGTCGCGCCGGTGACGGCGACGACGGCCTGCGTGTTGAGCGCGAGGATCTGCGCGGCGTCGAGCGCGGCGTCGGTGGCGGCGGTGCTGTCGACGCCGCGTCCGCTCGCTTCGCCGCCCGACAGGCTGATGATCTCCGACGCGTTGCCGCGAATCACGGCCGGCTTCGCGTCGAGCAATTCGAGCGCGAATTCGGTGCGGAACGCGAGCGGGCCGACAGCGACGGGATCGAGCACCCAAGGCGTGCCCGCGCGGTTGGCGGCATCGACGGCGGCGCGCATCGCGCGCATTTGCGGCACGTCGAGCGTGCCGAGGTTGATCAGGAGCGCATGGGCGAGCGGCGCGAACTGCGCGGCTTCCTCGCGCGCGACGACCATCGCCGGCGCCGCGCCGATGGCGAGCAGCACGTTGGCCGTGAAGTTCGTGACGACGAGGTTCGTCAGGCAGTGGACGAGCGGCGCGCGCTCGCGCACGCGCGTGACGAACGAAAAGAGATCGGCAGCAAGCATGATGAGGAGAGGTTAGCCCGATCGGCCGATGACCGCGGCCCAAGCAACAGCCAAGAAGGCAACGTCAGTGCCGCGCCTCGCCGATCAGCGCGACGGAATCGAACGCGCGCTGGTTCGCCTGATGGCGGCGCATGACGAAGTACATCATCAGACACACGAACGAGCCGAACATCACGATCACGAACTGGATCGGCATGTCGAGCCAGACGAGCACCGCGTACAGGCACAGCATGATGAGCACGGACAGGTTCTCGTTGAAGTTCTGCACGGCGATCGAATGGCCGGCGGACAGCAGCACGTGCCCGCGATGCTGCAAAAGCGCGTTCATCGGCACGACGAAAAAGCCCGACAGCCCGCCGACGATCATCAGAAACAGATACGCGATCAGCAGATAGCCCGGGAAGTGCATCCGGCCGAAGTAGACGCCCCAATGCGCGGGAAAGAGATGCCGCGTGTAGAAGGCCATCAGCATGACGGCGAGCCCCATCGCGATGCCCACCGGCAGCACGGAGAGCGAACGCTTGAGCGGCACGCGCGCCGCCGCGAGCACCGCGCCGGCCGCCACGCCCACCGCGATGACCGCCTGCAGAATGGCCGCCTGCGAAAGCGTCATGCCGAGCGACACTTCGGCCCACTTCAGCACGATGAATTGCAGCGTCGCGCCCGCGCCCCAGAAGAGCGTCGTGACCGCGAGCGAAATCTGGCCGAGCTTGTCGCGCCAGAGCGTGAGAAAGCAGTCCGCGAAATCGGTGATGAGCTTGATGGGCCGGTGTTCCTGCTTCGGGTAGCGCGCGCCGGTATCGGGAATGCGCAGGTTGAAGACGGCGGCGACCACGTACATCAGCATGATGACGAGCATCGCGGCTTCGGCGGGCGTGTTGATGCGCGGTATGTGCAGCGTCAGCAGGTGGCTCGCGATATGCGGGCTGATGAGCGCGCCGCCCATGACGGTGCCGAGAATGATGGAGCCGACCGTCGTGCCTTCGATCCAGCCGTTCGCCGCGACGAGCCGGTCGGGCGGCAGCAATTCCGTGAGAATGCCGTACTTCGCGGGCGAATAGGCCGCCGCGCCGAAGCCGACGATGCCATAAGCCAGAAGCGGATGCGCGCCGACCAGCATCGTGATGCAGCCGACCACCTTGATGGAATTGGTCACGAACATCACGCGCCCCTTCGGCCGCGAATCCGCGAAAGCGCCGACGAACGCCGCCAGCACCACATAGGAGAGCACGAAGAACAGCTTGAGCAGCGGCGTCATCCAGTTCGGCGCGTGAAGGTCTTTCAGCAGTGCAATGGCAGCGATCAGTAGAGCGTTATCGGCCAGCGACGAGAAAAACTGCGCGGCCATGATGGTGTAAAAACCTTTTTTCATCTGATCCGAAGCTTTCCTCACTGCCGGGAATCCGCCCCCGACGCCGCCGCTGACACCGGTCGCGCGTTCGGGCTTATGCCGTTCGAAATGGGTTGTGCGCACGGCTTTATAACACGAAAATAGGCGCATTCTGACTAGCAGTAATCTCGATTACATGCGAGACGGTACGTTCGCACGTCTCTTTCGTCATAAAGTACTGATTCGCAAGGTGTCTCGATTGGCGAACCGGCCGCTCGCCGCGTTGGCGTATGCTTGCCTTTCCGCCTGAACCGCCTTTTGAACCGCATTCCCGACCAAAACTCATGCCGCGCCCCCTTTCCGCAACGATTCACACCGCCGCTCTCGCCAACAACCTTGCCATTGCGCGCAAGTACGCGCCGAAATCCAAAATCTGGGCCGTCGTGAAGGCCAATGCGTATGGCCACGGTCTCGCGCGAGCGTTCCCCGGACTTCGCGCGACGGACGGTTTCGGTCTTCTGGACCTCGAAGAAGCAGCGAAGTTGCGCGAACTCGGCTGGGCAGGCCCCATTTTGTTGCTCGAAGGCTTCTTTCGTCCGACCGATATCGACGTGATCGACCGTTATAGCCTGACTACGGCCATTCACTGCGACGAGCAGTTGCGCATGCTGGAAATGGCGCGGCTCTCGAAGCCGGTCAACATTCAGTTGAAGATGAATAGCGGCATGAACCGGCTCGGCTACACGCCGGAGCGCTTCCGCGCGGCGTGGGAGCGGGCGCGCGCCTGCCACGGCATCGGCCAGATCACGCTCATGACCCATTTTTCCGACGCCGACAGCGAACGCGGCATCGCGCATCAACTGGAGGCGTTCGAGCGCGGCGCGGAAGGCATCGCGGGCGCGCGCAGCCTGTCGAACTCGGCGGCCGTGCTGTGGCACCCGACCGCGCACTTCGACTGGGTGCGCCCGGGCATCATTCTCTACGGCGCGTCGCCGTCGGGCGTGACGGCCGATATCGCCGATACCGGCCTCAAGCCCGCCATGACGCTCACTTCCGAACTGATCGCCGTGCAGACGGTGCAGCCGGGCGACAGCATCGGTTATGGCTCGACCTACACGGCGAACCGGCCGATGCGCATAGGCGTGGTCGCCTGCGGCTACGCGGACGGCTATCCGCGGATCGCGCCCGAGGGCACGCCCGTCATCGTCGATGGCGTGCGGACGGCGCTCGTCGGCCGCGTCTCGATGGACATGCTCACCGTCGATCTGACGCCGTGCCCGAACGCGGGCATGGGTTCGCGCGTGGAATTGTGGGGCGCAAACCTGCCGATCGACGACGTGGCCCGCGCGTGCGGCACCATCGGCTACGAGCTGATGTGCGCGATCGCGCAGCGCGTGCCGGTCCGCGCGGAATGAGCGCGCCGCATCGGGCGTTGGCACTGAATATCTAAAGGCAATACGTGGCAAAAGCAGCGAAGGCAAAGACGCTTTACATCTGTAGCGAGTGCGGCGGACAAGCGCCGAAGTGGACCGGACAGTGCGCGGCCTGCGGGGCGTGGAACACGCTCGTGGAATCGGTGGAGCAGGCGCCGTCGGCGCATCGCTTCCAGGCGCTCGCGAAGAGTTCGCCGGTGCAGCGGCTCGCCGACATCGAAGCGGCGGACGTGCCGCGCTTTTCGACCGGCGTCGGCGAGTTCGACCGCGTGCTCGGCGGCGGTCTCGTGCCGGGCGGCGTGGTGCTGATCGGCGGCGATCCGGGCATCGGCAAATCGACGCTTCTGCTGCAATCGCTCGCGGAAATCGCGCGCGAACGGCCGTCGCTCTATGTGAGCGGCGAGGAGTCCGGCGCGCAGATCGCGTTGCGCGCGCAACGGCTTGGGCTGCTCGGCGGATCCGCGAGTGCGGCGGCGGACCTCGCGCTGCTCGCCGAAATTCAGCTCGAAAAGATTCAGGCGGCCATCGACGAGCAACGTCCGGAAGTCGCCGTCATCGATTCGATTCAGACCATCTATTCCGAGGCGCTGACCTCCGCGCCGGGTTCCGTGGCGCAAGTCCGCGAATGCGCGGCGCAACTGACGCGCATCGCCAAGCAGACGGGCACGGCCATCATCATGGTCGGCCACGTGACCAAGGAAGGCAGTCTCGCGGGTCCGCGCGTGCTGGAGCATATCGTCGATACGGTGCTGTACTTCGAGGGCGACACGCACTCGTCCTTCCGGCTCGTGCGCGCGTTCAAGAACCGCTTCGGCGCGGTCAATGAGCTCGGCGTCTTCGCGATGACGGAGAAAGGCTTGCGCGGCGTGGCGAATCCGTCGGCGCTTTTCTTGTCGCAGCATGAGCAGAGCGTCGCGGGGTCGTGTGTGCTCGTCACGCAGGAAGGTTCGCGGCCGCTGCTCGTCGAAGTGCAGGCGCTCGTCGATACGGCGCATGTGCCGAATCCGCGCCGCCTCGCGGTCGGGCTGGAGCAGAACCGGCTCGCGCTGCTGCTTGCCGTGCTGCATCGGCATGCGGGCATCGCGTGTTTCGATCAGGACGTGTTCCTGAACGCGGTGGGCGGCGTGAAGATTACCGAACCCGCCGCCGATCTCGCGGTACTGCTCGCGATTCACTCGTCGATGCGCAACAAGCCGCTGCCGAAGGGCTTGATCACGTTCGGCGAAGTAGGGCTGGCGGGCGAAATCCGGCCGTCGCCGCGCGGGCAGGATCGCCTGAAGGAAGCGGCCAAGCTCGGCTTTTCCGTCGCGCTGATTCCGAAGGCCAATGCGCCGAAGCAGGCGGTGGACGGTCTGAAAGTGATCGCGGTCGATCGCATCGAAGAAGCCATCGACCGCGTGCGCGATGTCGAGTGAACGGATCGGACCCTCGGTAACGGGCCGTAAGAAAGACGCGCGCCGCTGTAACCTGGCGCGAGCGCGGTTTTCATATCCTTCTGGGACCCAGGACCGGCGGATGAAGCCACCGCGCGCCGCCGCGCCGAAGTGACTGGATGGATCGAGAGGATCACGCTTTGAAACATGTCAAAACAGCCCGGCCCGCCCCAGCGTTCCACCTGCGCGGCTGCCGCGTCTCGGCGCCTCTGCAACAGCCGTTCGGCAGCGGATGCCGGATCGTCGAATGGATCGACGGCGAAGGGCAGATCTCGCGGCGCGTCGTGTCGGCGGACGTAACGGAGGCCGAAGTCGTCGCGACCATTCGCCGTCACGTCACGGGCCGCAAACACGTGCTCGTGGACGACGAGCGTCAGCCGCGCCAGACCTTGCCGCGACGCTAGTTTTATCGGCCGAGAAAGAGCGGATGCGCTGCCGCTTCCGCCGGCGTGAGCACCGGCGCGACGCAGCAGTCGAGCGGTTCGAGGAGCGCCATCCATTCGTCGCGCGTGCGCTCGCGGATGCACGCGGCGAGGCGCGCGGTCAGTTCTTTCGCATCCGCGCCGCCGATCGCCTGCCCGAGACTCCAGTGCCGCGCGGCCCATTCCGGGTGGCCGAGCGCGCCGCATAGCGTCTGCCAGAACTTCAGTTCGAGCGCGCCGACGGCCACGAACTTGTCGTCCGCCGTGCGATAGACGTTGTAGCAAGGCACGCCGCCGTTGAGCAGGCCGGCTCCCGCCCGCGTGCCCGGCTCGTCGGCATTGGCGAGCGCGATGTGCGCCATCACGTTGTGGGCGTGAACGGCGTGCGTCATGGAGACGTCGACGAAGCGGCCTTCGCCCCCGCGCGCGACGTGCCAGAGCGCGGCCAACATTTGCGTCACGGCCGCGAGCGCCCCGCCGAGCAAATCCGCAAGCTGGAAATTGGGCGCGATGGGCGCGCCGTCTGCATCAGCAAGCTGATCCAGCACGCCCGCATACGCGATGTAGTTCAGATCGTGCCCCGCCTTGTCGGCGAACGGGCCTTTGCTGCCGAACCCGGTGATCGCGCAGTAGACGAGCTTCGGATTGACCTGCCGCAGCACGTCGTAGCCGACGCCGAGCCGCGTCATCACCGTCGGCCGGAAGCTCTCGACGAGCACGTCGGCGTCCCTTGCCAGTTCGATCAATTTCGCGCGCCCGGCATCGGTCTTCAGATCGAGCGTGAGCGACCGCTTGCCGCGATTCACGATCCGATAGAACGCGCTCGGAGCGCCGCTCGCGCGGTCGGCGTCGCTTTGCAGCATGGAGCGGGCGTAGTCGCCTTCGCCCGGCGGCTCGATCTTTAGCACGTCCGCGCCGAGTTCGGCGAGGCGCAGCGTGGCCACCGGACCGGGCAGAAGCCGCGTCAGATCCAGCACGCGAAGACCGGCGAGAGCGGGGGAGGTCGTCAAGTCGTCGGTCTCCGTGAAGAATCACGAGCTCAGTTGTTCGAGTTCCTCGTGCGCGTCGAGCCACTCCAGTTCGAGCGTCTCGAGCCGCGCGTTGACTTCGCCCTGACGGCGAATCGTGTCGGTGAGCTTCGCCTTCAGCGCGGCGTCGTAGCTCGCGGGATCGGCGACGAACGCATCCAGCGTCGCTTTTTCCGCATTCAGCGCGTCCATTTCTTTCTCGATCTTCGCGATGCGCGATTGCAGCGGCTTGCGCAGATGCGACAGCTTTTGCCGCTCTTGCGCCTCCTGCCTGCGCTGCTCCTTGCGATTCGCCGCGCTGTCCGGCGCATTGCCGGAAGCCGACGCGCCGCCGTTCGCTTCTTTCGCCGCCGCCCGCGTGTCGGCGGCATGTTGCAGAAGCCAGTCGCGATAATCGTCGAGATCGCCGTCGAACGGACTCAGCCGGTGCTTCGCCACCAGCATGAAGGTGTCGGTGGTGGCGCGCAGCAGATGCCGGTCGTGCGACACGAGAATGAGCGTGCCTTCGAATTGCGCGAGCGCCATGGTCAGCGCGTGGCGCGTTTCGAGATCGAGGTGGTTCGTCGGTTCGTCGAGCAACAGCAGATTGGGCTTCTGCCAGATGATGAGCGCGAGCGCGAGCCGGGCCTTTTCGCCGCCGGAGAACGGCGCGATCTTCGCGGTGGCCATGTCGCCCGAGAAGTTGAAGCTGCCGAGAAAGTCGCGCAGTTCTTGCTCGCGCGTGTCCGGCGCGAGGCGCGCGAGATGGGCGAGCGCGGAGTCGTCCGGGCGCAGCGTTTCCAGTTGATGCTGGGCGAAATAGCCGATCTGCAAGCCCTTGCCTTGCCGCACGTGACCCGAGAGGGCGTCGAGCGTGCCGGCGAGTGTCTTGATGAGCGTGGACTTGCCCTGACCGTTCGCGCCGAGCAGACCGATGCGCTGCCCGTTCTGAATCGACAGCGTGACGCCTTCGACAATCGGAATCTCGACGCCTTCGTCGCTGCGATAACCGCAGCGCACGTCTTCCATCACCATCATCGGATTCGGCGCGGCATCCGGGGTGCGGAATTCGAACGTGAACGGCGAACTGGCGTGCGCGGGCGCGATCAGTTCCATTTTTTCCAGCGCCTTCACGCGGCTTTGCGCCTGCTTCGCCTTGGTGGCCTTCGCCTTGAAGCGGTCGATGAAGCTCTGCAGATGCTGCACCGTCTTCTGCTGCTTCTCGTAGGCGCTTTGCTGCAACGCGATCTGTTGCGCGCGCAGCACTTCAAACTGGCTGTAGCTGCCGCCGTAACGCTTCACCTGCCGGTTTTCCAGATGCAGCGTGACGTTGCAGACCTCATCGAGGAACTCGCGGTCGTGCGAGATCACGACGAGCGTGCCCGGATAACGGCCGAGCCAGTCTTCCAGCCAGACGATCGCGTCGAGATCCAGGTGGTTCGTCGGTTCGTCGAGCAGCAGCAGGTCGGACGGACACATCAGCGCCTGCGCGAGATTCAGACGCATACGCCAGCCGCCCGAGAAGCTCGCCACCGGCTCGCGCGTCTGTTCGAGCGTGAAGCCGAGCCCGAGCAGCAGCGTTTCCGCGCGGGCGGGCGCGGTGTAGCCGTCGGCATCGGCGAAAGCGGCGTGGGCTTCGGCTTCGGCCGCGCCGTCGTGCGCGGCGGACGCCGCCGCGATCCGCGCCTCGATGGCTCGCAACTGCGTGTCGCCGTCGAGCGTGTAGTCGAGCGCGGTGCGATCCACGGCGGGCGTTTCCTGCGCGACATGCGCGATGCGCCACGACGGCGGCATCGAGAAATCGCCGCCGTCCGCGTGCAACTCGCCGCGCAGCACGGAAAAGAGCGTGGATTTGCCCGCGCCGTTCGCGCCGACGAGACCGGCTTTCTCGCCCGGATTGAGCGTGAAGCTCGTGTCTTCGAAAAGCGGCTTGGTGCCGCGGGACAGGCTGAACTGGTTGAAGCGGATCACGTCGGAGGGCGGCGAAGAGCGCGGACTGAAGGAAACCGCTATTTTAGACCGGGCGCGTATCCCGCAAGGGGTCGTCCGTTCGGCTAATGGCGGGCGAACGCGCAGCGGAGTAGCATCGCCTGACTTTCACCCATTTCAACGCGCGGAGCACGGCATGAATTCGACCACCGACAGCATCTACGGCTTCACGGCACAGCGGCTCGACGGCACGACCACGAGTCTCGACGCGTACCGCGGCAAGGTGCTGCTGATCGTGAACACCGCGAGCGAATGCGGTTTCACGCCGCAGTACAGGGGCCTACAGGAGTTGTACACGCTGTACGCAGGGCGCGGCTTCGAGGTGCTCGGCTTTCCGTGCAACCAGTTCGGCAAGCAGGAGCCGGGCGACGCGGCGCAGATTAGCAGCTTCTGCGAGTCGAACTATGGCGTCACGTTTCCGATGTTCGCGAAGATCGACGTCAACGGGCCGAACGCGCATCCGCTCTTCAAGTATCTGACGGAGAAGGAGCCGGGCGTGCTCGGGCTGGAGGCGATCAAATGGAACTTCACGAAGTTCCTGATCGACCGCAACGGGAACATCGTAAAACGCTACGCGCCGATCACGAAGCCCGAGTCCATCGCGGACGACATCGAAAAGCTGCTCTGACGCGCTCAGAGAATCGGGGAGAAGAGCCGAGCGACGTGCATCGCCATGCGCCGCCAGAACGCGGCGCCGCGATAATCGTTGCCGTCGATCTCATACGCATGCGCGAAGTCCACGAGCAGCATGCTCTCGACTTCGCGGGCGAAGTCGTGATCGACGGTCAGTACGGTGATCTCGAAGTTCAGCCGGAAGGAGCGGTTGTCGAGATTGGCGCTGCCGACCGACGCGGCGATGTCGTCTACGAGCACGACCTTCTGGTGCAAAAACCCCGGCTTGTAGCGGAAGATGCGCACGCCCGCCTGCACGAGATCGTACGCGTACAGCCGAGACGCGGCGAACACCACGCGATGATCGCGCCGGCTCGGAATGAGAATGCGCACGTCCACGCCGCGCATCACGGCGAGTCGCAGCGCCGAGAACACGGCTTCATCGGGAATCAGATACGGCGACGTAATCCAGATCCGCTCGCGCGCCGCGTTGATCGCCTCGACGAAGAAGAGCGAGCAGGTCTCCTGTTTGTCGGCGGGGCCGCTCGAAAGCACCATGCAATGCATGTTCTCGTCCGCATGCGACGCGGGGCCGAGCTCGGGCAGGCGCTGCGTCGCCCAGTACCAGTCTTCGGTGAAGACGAACTGAATGCTGGCAATCGCCGGCCCGCGCACTTCCACATGCGTGTCGCGCCACGGCGAAAGCCGCGGATTGCCGCCGAGATACTCGACGCCCACGTTGTGCCCGCCGACGAATGCGCGCTTGCCGTCGACGACCACGATCTTCCGATGATTACGGAAGTTGATCTGAAAGCGGTGCACGAACTTGCGCTTGGTCGCGAACGGATGCGCTTCGACGCCGCCCGCGCGCAGCGCATGCACGTAGCGATGCGGCAGGTCGAAGCTGCCGATGCTGTCGTAGAGGAAATAGACGCGCACGCCGGCTTTCGCTTTCGCGATGAGCGCGTCCTTCAGCATCTCGCCGAGCGCGTCGGCGCGCACGATGAAGAATTGCACGACGACATACTGTTCGGCCGCTTCGATGGCCTCCAGGATCGCGGAAAACGTCGCGTCGCCATTGACCAGCACGCGTACGGCGTTGCCGCGCAGAAACGGCATGCCGGAGAGCCGTTGCAACGTGCGGATGGTCGGGTTGCCGAGGTATCGCGCGGGGCCGGTGTCGAGTTCGCCGCGCGCGCCGGAAGCGTCGACGAGCGCCGTGCCTGTCGTTGAAGCGTCGCTGCGGTCGGTCGAATCCCACTCGGTCGGCTTTCTGCGGTTGCGCAGAATCTCGATTTCGAGCCGGCGCTCGTCGATATAACCCGCGAACTTGCTGCGCCCGAGGAAGAGATACGGAATGAGCGTGAGGTAAGGCATCGCGACGAGCGACACCGCCCACGCGACCGCGCCTTGCGAGGTGCGCGTATTGATAATGGCGTGGACGGCCGCGATCACGCCGAGCACATGCGCGGCCATCACGAGCGTGCCAACGTGGAGCCAGTCTGCTGCTTGCATAGATGCGTTCGATTCGGAGCTCGATGCGCGCGGATCGCCACGCGAAGCCATACGACGATCGCCGCCGCAAGCGGCGGCGGCGATGCCTTATCTTACCGAACCCGCTTACCGAACCCGCTTACCGAACCTGCTTACCGAACCTGCTTACCGAACCTGACTTGCGCGGCGAATGCCGCTCAGGCCGCTCAGGCCGGAAGGTCCGCCGCCTGGATCAGGAACACGTTGTCGTCGCCGGCGCTGGTCGAAAGCCAGACGAGATCGAGCCCGCCGAGCGCGGCCTCGACGTTCGCCCGCTCGTTGCCGATCTCGACGACGAGCACGCCGTCTTCGGTCAGCCACTTGCCCGCATCGCGTACGATGCGCCGCACGACGTCCATGCCGTCCGCGCCGCCCGCGAGGGCGAGTTCGGGCTCGTGACGGTATTCCTCAGGCAGCGCCTGCATCGCGGTCGCGTTGACGTACGGCGGGTTCGTGATGATGACCTCGTAGCGGGCAGGCGAAAGCGGCGCGTACAGGTCGCCTTCATGCAGCGCGATGCGGTCCTGCAACCCGTAGTCGTCGACATTGCGGCGCGCGACCGCGAGCGCATCGGCGGAAATGTCGACGGCATCGATATCCGCGTTTTCAAATGCTTGCGCCGCGAGAATCGCGAGGCACCCGGAGCCGGTGCACAGTTCGAGCACGCGCGTGACGTGGTCCGGATCGGGCACGTATGGTTGCAGGCCATCCTGCAACAATTCGCCGATGAACGAGCGCGGCACGATCACGCGCTCGTCGACATAGAAACGATGGCCGTGCATCCACGCTTCCTGCGTGATGTACGCGGCCGGCACGCGTTCCTTGGCACGGCGCTCGATCACCTGCATGACGGCATCGATTTCGGTGTCGAGCAGGCGGGCGTCCAGAAACGGTTCGAGCGTGTCGAGCGGCAAGTGCAGCGTATGCAGAATCAGATACGCGGCTTCGTCATAGGCGTTGGTCGAGCCGTGACCGAACGAGAGGCCGGCTTCCGTGAAGCGCGAGACGCCGAAGCGCAGCAGGTCGCGGACGGTGGTGAAGGGTAGCGCCATCGAAGGCTCCTTTGTTTTTTTACGGGTAAAGATTTACGCGATCAGTTCTTCGAGCACGCGGCGGTAGACGTTTTTCAGCGGCTCGATGAAGCGCACGTCGACATGTTCGTCGATCTTGTGGATGCTGCCGTTCGGCGGCCCGAACTCGACGACCTGCTCGCAGATGCGCGCGATAAAGCGGCCATCGGACGTGCCGCCCGTGGTGGACAGTTCCGGACGCACGCCGGTTTCATCGTGGATGGCTTTTTCTAGCGCGTTGGAGAGCACGCCGCGCGGCGTCAGGAAGGGCAGGCCGCTCACCGTCCAGGTGAGATCGTAGTCGAGCGCGTGTTTGTCGAGAATCGCGTGGACGCGGCTTTGCAAGCCTTCGACCGTGCTCGCCGTCGAGAAGCGGAAGTTGAACATCAACTCGGCGTGGCCCGGAATGACATTCGTCGCGCCGGTGCCGGAGCGCAGGTTCGACACTTGCCAGGTGGTCGGCGGGAAATACTCGTTGCCGTCGTCCCAGCGTTGCGCGACGAGTTCGGCGAGCGCGGGCGCGAGCAGGTGAATCGGATTGCGCGCGAGATGCGGATACGCGATATGCCCCTGCACGCCCTTCACGACGAGCTTGCCGGACATGGAGCCGCGCCGCCCGTTCTTGACCATGTCGCCGAGTGTTTCGTTCGACGTCGGCTCCCCTACGATGCAGTAATCGAGCCGCTCGCCGCGCGCCTTCAGCGCTTCTACCACTTTCACGGTGCCGTCGGTGGCGGGGCCTTCCTCGTCGCTCGTGATGAGCAGTGCGAGCGAGCCGCGATGCTGCGGACACTTCGCGATGAATTCTTCGCTCGACACGACGAACGCCGCGAGCGACGTTTTCATGTCCGCGGCGCCGCGCCCGTAGAGCTTGCCGTCGCGATGCGTCGGCGTGAAGGGCGGCGAAGTCCATTGATCGAGCGGGCCGGTCGGCACGACATCGGTATGTCCGGCGAACGCGAGCAGCTTGCCCGACGCGCCGTCGGTGCCGCGCTTCACGGCCCACAGATTCGTGACGCCGCCCGACTCGATGGTTTCGCATTCGAAGCCGACGGCGGACAGACGCTCGATCATCAGCGCCTGGCAATGGCGGTCGTCGGGCGTGACGGACGCGCGCTCGATCAGGGCTTCGGTTAAGGACAAGGTGCCGGGCATGGTTTCAGCCTGCATTTCTTTCGACAGCGTAAAAAAATGCCGGCGCGGGGCCGGCAAGCGGTTTGGCGTGACGCGACGGCGTGATGTTCAGAGCCATCGCACAGAGATCACGCGAACAGCGTCTCGTATTGCTCGGCCGAAAAGCCGAGCGTCTTCACGCGGCCGTTCACGACGACGACCGGCCGCTTGATGATCGACGGCTTGTGGATCATCAGCGCGATCGCGCCGGAAGTCGTGTCGGCTTCCGCCTTGTGCACGTCCGAAAGACCGCGCCACGTCGTGCCGCGCTTGTTGATGAGCTGTTCCAGCGGCACGTCCTTCAGCCAGTCCTGAAGCAGCTTCTCGTTCACGCCGGCCTTCTTGAAGTCGTGGAACTCGAACGGCACGCCGTGCTCTTCCAGCCACACGCGCGCCTTCTTCACCGTGTCGCAGTTGGGGATGCCGTACACGACCGTCATGGCATTGGAGCCGCGCGCCACGATCAGTCGCCTCGCAGCAGTTCGTTCAGGCCGACCTTCGCGCGAGTCTTCGCATCGACCTTCTTCACGATCACCGCGCAGTAGAGGCTGTGCGAGCCGTCCTTCGAGGGCAGATTGCCCGCCACGACGACCGAGCCCGCCGGAATGCGGCCGTAGCTCACCTGACCGGTTTCGCGGTCATAAATCTTCGTGCTCTGGCCGAGGTAGACGCCCATCGAAATGACCGAGTTTTCCTCGACGATCACGCCTTCCACCACTTCCGAGCGTGCGCCGATGAAGCAGTTGTCCTCGATGATGACCGGGTTCGCCTGCAACGGCTCCAGCACGCCGCCGATGCCCACGCCGCCCGACAGGTGCACGTTCTTGCCGATCTGCGCGCATGAGCCGACGGTGGCCCAAGTATCGACCATCGTGCCCTCGTCGACGTAAGCGCCGATGTTGGTGTACGACGGCATCAGCACCACGTTCTTCGCGATGTACGAGCCGCGGCGCGCAATGGCCGGCGGCACCACGCGAAAGCCGCCCGCTGCGAAGTCTTCGGCGGTGTAGTTGGCGAACTTCGAGGGCACCTTGTCGTAGAACTGGCTGTAGCCGCCGGCGGGCATCGGCGCGTTGTCTTCGAGGCGGAACGACAGCAGCACGGCCTTCTTCAGCCACTGGTTCACGACCCAGTCGCCGTCGCGCTTCTCGGCGACGCGCAAGGCGCCGCGGTCCAGTTGCTCGATGGCGTGCGAGACGGCTTCGCGCACTTCCGCGGGCGCGGCTTTCGCCGACAGCTCGGCGCGGTTTTCCCAGGCGTTGTCGATGATGCTCTGAAGTTGTTCCGACATAGTGATTTCAAGGATGGAGAGAAGAACCGGCAACGCGTTTAGGACCGTTCAGGTGTTCAGCGTGCGGCAGAATTCGACGATGCGGCGGGCGCCTTCGATACATTCATCGGTCCCGGCAACGAGCGCGATACGCACGAACCCTTCGCCGGGATTCGTGCCATGCGCGGGACGAGCGAGATAGGAGCCCGGCAGAACCGTCACATTATAGTCGGCGTACAGGCGCGCGGCGAACTCGGTATCCGTGAGCCCGGTGCGCGAAACGTTCGCCCAGAGATAGAACGCGGCGTCGGGCAGACGCACGTCGAGCACGTCGGCGAGCATCGGCGTGACCGTGCGGAATTTGCTCGCGTAGAGCGCGCGGTTCTCGCGCACGTGCGCTTCGTCCTGCCACGCGGCGATGCTCGCGCGCTGAAACACGGTCGAGAGCGCCGCGCCGTGATACGTGCGATACAGAAGGAAGCTCTTGAGCACCGCAGCGTCGCCGGCGACGAAGCCCGAGCGCATGCCCGGCACGTTCGATCGTTTCGAGAGGCTGGACAGCATCACGAGGCGGTCGAAGCCGCGGCCCAGCAGACGCGCGGCTTCGAGACCGCCGAGTGGCGGCTGCCCTTCGTCGAAGTAAATCTCGGAATAGCATTCATCGGAGGCGATCACGAAGCCGTGCTTGTCCGAGAGCGCGAAGAGTTCGCGCCAGTTGTCGAGCGTGAGCACGGCGCCCGTCGGGTTGCCGGGCGAGCAGACGTAGAGCAGTTGCGTGCGCGCCCAAATGTCGTCGGGCACGGCCGAGTAATCGCACGCGAAGTTGCGCGCGGGGTCGCTATTGACGAAGTACGGCTCCGCGCCCGCGAGCAACGCGGCGCCTTCGTAGATTTGGTAGAACGGGTTCGGGCAGAGTACGATCGGCGGTTTCGCGCCCGCGAGTTCCTGCGTGCTGCGGCTGTCGATCACCGTCTGCGCGAGCGCGAACAAGGCTTCGCGCGAGCCGGAAACGGGCAGCACTTCGGTGGCCGCGTCGATGGAAGCGAGTCCGTAGCGCGCCTTCACCCACGCCGCGATGGCTTCGCGCAGCGGCTCGCTGCCGAGTGTCGCCGGATAGGCAGCGAGGCCGTCGAGCGCGTCGAACACGGCGTCGCGGATCAGCGCGGGCGTCGCATGCTTCGGCTCGCCGATGCCGAAGCTGATCGGCGTGAATCCGGCGCGCGGCTCGATGCCCTTGAACAGCGCGCGCAGCTTTTCGAAGGGATACGGCTGGAGTTTCTGGAGAAGTGGATTCACGGCGTGTCGATTGAGCGATGGACGTCGGGCGGCGGCGAGGCGCCATGCGGCCGCAGCGATCTACGTAGCGGCATGAGAAAGACATCAGATAACGGGCGATTATACCGCGCGCTTTTGCGCTTCACGGCGCGCGGCGGCAAGGACGACAGACGCATGACACGTAGCGAAACCGTATCGAAATCCACGCGCAGAGGAGCGCCGCAATGACGCGCCGCCTGCACGACGCGCTGCCCACGCTCGCCATCATGATCGGCGCTTCCGTGTGGGGCTTCGTCTGGTATCCAATGCGCCTGCTCGCATCGATGGGACTCACCGGCGCCGCCGCCAGCGCGACGACGAGCGGCGCAGCGTGTCTCTTCGTGCTGCTGCTCAAACGCCGCTCGATCCGCACAGTGTCGTGGCACTGGCTGCTCGCGTGCCTCGGCGTGGCGGCGGGCGTGACGAGCGTGGGCTTCGTCTGGGGCGCGATCCACGGACAGGTCATGCGCGTGCTGCTGCTGTTCTATCTAACGCCCGCGTGGACCGCCGTTTTCGCGCATTTCATCTTGCGCGACCGCTTGACGCGCGCCGATGCGGCGCTGTCGCTCTTGTCGCTCGCCGGCGCGGTCACGATGCTCTGGTCGCCCGACCTCGGCGTGCCGCTGCCCGCGAATCTTGCCGAATGGGCCGGGCTCATGGGCGGCATGGGCTTCGCGATGAGCAACGTGCTCGTCGTGAAGATCACGCGCGTCATGCCGGGCATGAAGCCGGAGATGCGCACGGCCGTGATCTTCGGCGGCGCGGCGATCGTGGCGTCCGTCGCCACGTTGTTCGAGCCGATGCCCGCGCCGCCCGCCGCATCGCAGATGGGCACGGTCGCGTTCATCGTGATCGCGCTCGGCGTCGTGCTCGCGGTCAACAACGTGATCGTGCAGATCGGGCTCGCGCGCGTGCCGGCCAATCGCGCGTCCATCATCATGCTGTTCGAACTCGTGGTGACGGCGCTGTCCTCGTGGCTCATCGCGGGCGAAGTGCCGGGGCCGCGCGAATGGGCGGGCGGCGCGTGCATCGTGGCCGCGTGCGTGCTGTCGGCATGGGCGCACAGGCAGGGCCGCGAGCCATCGCAACGGCCGCCCGGCGAGGCCGAACCCGAAAAGAAATCGACACGCGCGATGGTATGATGGTGTCCGCTCGCGCCGCGGCAAGCGGCGTCCGGCGCGCATGAGACCCTCGTCCGCGACCGGCCGCGCCGCGGCTTGTCTGCCGTTCATCCTCCGTCATTCACTTCAAACAGCGATATCGCCGTGCGTCTGACTTCGATCAAACTCGCTGGTTTCAAGTCCTTCGTCGATCCCACGCATTTCCAGGTCCCCGGCCAACTGGTCGGCGTCGTCGGGCCGAATGGCTGCGGAAAGTCCAACATCATCGACGCGGTGCGCTGGGTGCTCGGCGAATCGCGCGCATCCGAATTGCGCGGCGAGTCGATGCAGGACGTCATCTTCAACGGATCCACCGCGCGCAAGCCGGGCAGCCGCGCAAGCGTCGAACTGATCTTCGATAACGCCGACGGCCGCGCCGCCGGTCAATGGAGCGCCTACGGCGAGATTGCCGTCAAGCGTGTGCTCACGCGCGATGGCACCTCCAGCTACTACATCAACAACCTGCCCGCGCGCCGCCGCGACATTCAGGACATCTTTCTCGGCACGGGTCTCGGCCCGCGCGCCTACGCGATCATCGGGCAGGGCATGATCGCGCGCATCATCGAGGCGAAGCCCGAAGACTTGCGCGTGTTCCTCGAAGAAGCCGCGGGCGTCTCGAAGTACAAGGAGCGTCGTCGGGAGACGGAGAATCGTCTGCACGATACGCGCGAGAATCTTACGCGCGTGGAAGATATCGTGCGCGAGTTGACGGCCAATCTGGAGAAGCTGGAAGCGCAGGCCATCGTCGCGACGAAATACAAGGCGTTGCAGACCGAAGGCGAAGAGAAGCAGCGCCTGCTGTGGCTCTTGCGCAAGAACGAAGCGGGCAACGAAGCCGAGCGTCAGCAGCGCGCCATTCGCGACGCGCAGATCGAACTGGAAGCGCAGACGGCGCGTCTGCGCGAAGTGGAAGCGCAACTGGAAACGCTGCGCGTCGCGCACTACAGCGCGAGCGACGCGATGCAGGGCGCGCAGGGCGCGCTCTACGAAGCCAACGCCGAAGTAAGCCGGCTCGAAGCGGAGATCCGCTTCATCGTCGAATCGCGCAATCGCGTGCAGGCGCAGATCGCCGCGCTCGCCGCGCAGCGCGAGCAATGGCAGATGCAGGCGCAGAAGGCGCGCGACGAAATCGAAACGGCGTCCGAAGCATTGGCCGAAGGCGAAGAGAAGGCTGCGATCGCGCAAGAGAACGCCGCCGCGAAGCACGACGCGCTGCCCGCGCTCGAAGCCCGTTGGCGCGACGCGCAGGCGCAATTGAACGAGGAACGCGCGGGCATCGCGCGGGCGGAACAGGCGTTGAAGCTCGAAGCCGCGCATCAGCGCAACGCGGATCAGCAGCTTCAGCAATTGCAGCAGCGTCAGGAACGCCTGAAGAACGAAGCGGGCGGTCTCGACGCTCCCGATGAAGCGCAACTCGAAGAACTGCGCATGCAGCTTGCCGAGAACGAAGAGATTCTGGCCGAAGCGCAGGCGCGTCTTGCCGATGCGCAGGAAACCGTGCCGCGCCTCGACGCCGAGCGCCGCGCCGCGCAAGAGCGCGTGCAGGCGGAAAGCGCGCAGATTCATCAACTCGAAGCGCGCCTTGCCGCGCTGAAAGCGTTGCAGGAGAGCGTGCAGACCGAAGGCAAGATCCAGCCGTGGCTCGACAAGCACGAACTCGGCGGACTGCCGCGTCTGTGGAAGAAGCTGCACGTCGAAGCCGGCTGGGAGCCGGCGCTCGAAGCCGTGCTGCGGGAGCGTCTTGCCGCGCTGGAGGTCTCGAATCTCGACTGGACCAAGGCGTTCGCGAGCGACGCGCCGCCCGCCAAGCTCGCGTTCTTCGCGCCACCTGTCGCGGGCAAGCCGCTGGACGCGCCACAAGGCTTGCGGCCGTTGATTTCGCTTTTGCGCATCGACGACCCCGGCATTCGCGCCGTGCTCAACGAATGGCTCGGCAACACGTTCATCGCCGACGACATCGCGCAGGCGCTCGCCATGCGCAATCAGTTGCCTGAAGGCGGCGCGTTCGTCGTGAAGGCGGGGCATATGGTTACGCGCGTCGGCGTGCAACTCTATGCGTCGGATTCCGAGCAGTCGGGCATGCTGGCGCGCGCGCAGGAAATCGAGAATCTCGCGCGGCAAGTGCGCGCGCAGGCACTGCTCGCGGACGAAGCGAAGGCCAACGCCGTGCGCGCGGACGCCGCTCACACGCAGGCATCGCAAGTTCTCGCCGATGCACGTGCCGCCGCCGAGCGCGCCACGCAGCGCGTCCACGCGTTGCAGATGGACGTGCTCAAGCTCACGCAGGCACACGAGCGCTACACGCAGCGCAGCACGCAGATCGGCGAGGAACTGGAAGAAATCGCCGCGCAGATCGAAGAACAGCGCGCGCTGCGAGCCGAATCGGAAGCTGCGTTCGAGCAGCATGACGCCGAGATCGCCCAATTGCAGGCGCGCTTCGAAGACAATCAGCTTGCGTTCGAATCGCTCGACGAGGCGCTCACCAACGCGCGCCACGAACTGCGCGAACTGGAACGCGTGGCCAGCGACGCGAACTTCGCGGCGCGCGGTCTCGCGGCGAAGATCGAGGAATACAAGCGCAGCATCGACACGGCGCACGAGCAGAGCGAACGCGTGGAAGGCGCGCTGGAAGACGCGCGGGCCGAACTCGAAACCATCAACGCGCAGACGGCACAGACCGGCTTGCAAGACGCCCTCGAAGTGCGCGCGGCACGCGAAGAGGCGCTGCACGCGGCGCGCATCGAACTGGACGATCTCACCGCGCGGCTGCGTCAGGCCGACGAGCAGCGTCTGCAGACGGAGCGGTCGCTCCAGCCGCTGCGCGACAAGATCAACGAATTGCAGTTAAAGGAGCAGGCGGCGCGCATCAACGGCGAGCAGTTCGCCGAGCAGTTGCAGGCCGCGGGCGTCGACGAAGCCGAATTGCAGGCGAAGCTCACGCCCGACATGAAGCCGTCGTATCTGCAAGGCGAAGTCACGCGCCTGAACAATGCGTTGATCGCGCTCGGGCCGGTCAACATGGCCGCGCTCGAAGAACTGGCGGCCGCGACCGAGCGCAAGCACTTCCTCGACGCGCAATCGGCCGATCTGAACGACGCCATCGGCACGCTGGAAGACGCGATCCAGAAGATCGACCAGGAAACGCGCGCTTTGCTGCAAGGCACGTTCGACGAAGTGAATCGCCACTTCGGCGACCTGTTCCCGCGTCTTTTCGGCGGCGGGCAGGCGAAGCTCATCATGACGGGCGACGAAATTCTCGATGCCGGCGTGCAGGTCATGGCGCAGCCGCCCGGCAAGAAGAATTCGACGATTCACCTGCTCTCGGGCGGCGAAAAGGCGCTCACCGCGACGGCGCTCGTCTTCGCGATGTTCCAGCTGAATCCCGCGCCGTTCTGTCTGCTGGACGAAGTGGACGCGCCGCTCGACGACGCGAACACGGAACGCTTCGCCAACCTCGTGCGGGCCATGTCGAGCAAGACCCAATTCCTCTTCATCTCGCACAACAAGATCGCGATGGAGATGGCGCAGCAACTGATCGGCGTCACGATGCAGGAGCAGGGCGTGTCGCGCATCGTCGCGGTGGATATGGAATCCGCCGCGGGATTCGCGCAAAACGGCTGACCCGGTTTTATGAATGAAGGCCGGACGCGGAGCCGGCCAGGCGCGCAGGCGCGGAGTGGCGTGCATCGGATGCGCGCGACAGATCGCGCGGCGCTTCGTAACTCAAAAGAATGATGGAGCGTGCATGGACGAGTTGACACTCGGATTGATCGGAGCGGGAGCTGTCGTGGTCGGCGGCGTGGTGGTGTACAACGCGTGGCAGAGCGCGAAAGTGCGGCGCAAGATGCCGCGCCCGATGCCCGACGAAGCCGCCGATGCGCTCGCGCGCCAGGAAACCGACGACGAGCAGCCGTTCATCGAGCCGGTGCGCCCCGCGCGGCGCGAGCCCGTCGCGGGCGGCGGCGCGGGCGATGCGCAGGAAGACGCGCGCGTCGAACCCAGCTTTGGCGGCGTCCCTGTGTCGACCGAGGCTGCGGCGGTCACGCCTGCCGTCGCGCCGGCGGATACCCCCGTCGATCTTCAGGCGGAAGCGACCTCCGCGAACGGCATCGCCGATGAACCCGCGGTCGTCGAGGAAGACGAGCGCAGCGAGCCGGTCATGCCCGCCGCCACGACCATTTCGTCGACGCCGCCCGCTGTCGTCGACCGGCGCATCGACTGCGTGGTGCCGATCCGGCTCGCCGCGCCCGTGGCCGGCGACCGCGTGATTCCGCTCGCGCAGCGGCTGCGTCGCGCAGGCACGAAGCCCGTGACCATCGAAGGCAAGGCCGAAGGCGAGAGCACGTGGGAGCTGTTGCGCCACGGCGTGCGCTACGAGGAACTGCGCGCGGCCGCGCAACTCGCCAATCGCAGCGGTCCGCTGAACGAACTCGAGTTCTCGGAGTTCGTCACGGGCGTGCAGCGTCTCGCCGACGCCATCGACGGCGCGCCCGAGTTTCCCGACATGATGGAAACCGTCGGCATGGCGCGCGAGCTCGACGCGTTCGCCGCCCAGTGCGACGCGCAGCTGTCCATCAACATTCTCTCCGACGGCGCGCCGTGGTCCGCGAACTACGTGCAGGCGGTGGCCTCGCAGGACGGCTTGCTGCTGTCGCGCGACGGCACGCGCTTCGTCAAGCTGGACGCGAAGCAGAATCCGGTGTTCATGCTCCAGTTCGGCGACACCAATTTTTTGCGCGACGACCTCACGTACAAGGGCGGCCAGATGATTACGCTGGTGCTGGACGTGCCCGTCGCCGACGAAGACATCTTGCCGTTCCGCCTGATGTGCGATTACGCGAAGTCGCTGTCCGAGCGCATCGGGGCGCGCGTGGTCGACGATCAGCGTCGCCCGTTGCCGGAATCGGCGCTGCTCGCCATCGAGAAACAACTGATGACGCTGTACGCGAAGCTGGAGCAGGCGGGCATGCCGGCCGGTTCGCCCGCCACGCGCAGGTTGTTCAGCCAGTAAGCGCTTCGTTCGTAGCTGCATGTCGTGTTGCGATTGCGCCCCGCTTCGGGGCGCTTTCCGTTGGTACGCGCCGCCACATGCGCGCATGGCCTAGACCGTTCGGCCGATGCCGCGACGACCGTTCTTCTGAGACAATCGAACGGTCGGTTCAACTGACTCATTTCATTCCTCGAACGCCGCATGTCCGCAAAAACGAAAGCCGAATCCGCCGCCACCGCCAAGTCGCTCGCGCCCGTGCCCAGCGCCGACCGGCCGGAGGAGCGCGCCGCGTGGCTGCGCGCGGAACTGGAGCGCGCGAACTACGCGTACTACGTGCTCGACCAGCCGGATTTGCCCGACGCCGAATACGACACGCTCTTCAAGGAATTGCAGGGCATCGAGGCGGCGCATCCGGAACTCGTCACGCCGGATTCGCCGACGCAGCGCGTGGGCGGTCAGGTCGCCGAGGGCTTCGCGCCGGTCGTCCACGACGTGCCGATGCTGTCGCTCAACAACGGCTTTGCGGACGAAGACATCGCCGCGTTCGACAAACGCGTGTCCGACGCGCTCGGCCATGCGCCGGTGCAGTACGCGTGCGAGCTGAAATTCGACGGGCTGGCAATCTCCTTGCGCTACGACGACGGCCGCTTCGTGCAGGCGTCGACGCGTGGCGACGGCGCGACCGGCGAGGACGTGACGGCCAACGTGCGGACCATCCGGTCGATCCCGCTGACGCTGAAAGGCGCGAACGTGCCGAAGCGTCTCGACGTGCGCGGTGAAGTGCTGATGTTCAAGCGCGACTTCGACCGCCTGAACGCCCGCCAGCGCGACGCCGGACAGCGCGAGTTCGCGAATCCGCGCAACGCGGCGGCGGGAAGCCTGCGCCAGCTCGACCCGAAAATGACGGCGCAGCGGCCGTTGTCGTTCTTCGCGTACGGCATCGGCGTGCTCGAAGGCGCCGAGATGCCCGACACGCACGCGGCGCTGCTCGACTGGTACCGTGAGATGGGGCTGCCGGTCAACGCCGAGCGCGGCGTGGTCGATGGCGCGGAAGGCTTGCTCGGTTTCTTCCGCAAGACCGGCGAGAAGCGCGACAAGCTGCCGTACGACATCGACGGCGTCGTGTACAAGGTCAACCGGCGCGACGAGCAGGACAAGCTCGGCTTCGTCTCGCGCGCGCCGCGCTTTGCGCTCGCCCACAAGTTCCCGGCGCAGGAGGCGCTGACGCAACTCGTGGCCATCGACGTGCAGGTCGGCAGAACGGGCGCGATCACGCCGGTGGCGCGGCTTGCGCCGGTGTTCGTCGGCGGCGCGACGGTGACCAACGCGACGCTGCATAACGAAGACGAAGTGCGCCGCAAGGACATCCGCATCGGCGATACGGTGACCGTTCGCCGCGCGGGTGACGTGATTCCGGAAGTCGTCGGCGCGATCCTGGAACGTCGTCCTGCCGACGCCCGCGAGTTCGTCATGCCGACGGAATGCCCGGTCTGCGGCTCGAAAATCGAGCGCCTGCCGGACGAAGCCGTGGCGCGCTGCACGGGCGGGCTTTTCTGTCCGGCGCAACGCAAGCAGGCGCTGTGGCATTTCGCGCAGCGCCGCGCGCTCGACATCGACGGTCTCGGCGAGAAGATCATCGATCAGTTGGTGGAGCAGAATCTCGTGCGCACGCCTGCGGATCTGTTCAATCTCGGCTTTTCGACGCTCGCGGCGCTCGACCGCTTCGCCGACAAGTCAGCGCAGAATCTGCTGGATTCGCTCGAGAAGGCGCGGCACACGACGCTGCCACGCTTCATCTATGCGCTCGGCATCCGGCATGTCGGCGAATCGACGGCGAAGGATCTCGCGAAGCACTTCGGGTCGCTGGATCCGATCATGGCGGCATCGGTCGAACAGTTGTTGGAGGTCAATGATGTCGGGCCGGTCGTCGCTGAAGCGATTCATAACTTCTTCAGCGAAGCGCACAACCAGCATGTGATCGAGCAGTTGCGCGCCAAGGTGTCGTGGCCGGAAGGGCCGCCCGCGCCGAAAGCGCCGCAGGGGGCGCTGGCCGGCAAGACGGTCGTGCTGACGGGCACGTTGCCCACGCTCTCGCGCGAGGAAGCAAAGGAAATGCTGGAGGCGGCCGGCGCGAAGGTGGCCGGTTCCGTCTCGAAAAAGACCGACTACGTGGTGGCGGGCGCCGAAGCGGGCAGCAAACTCGCGAAGGCGGAGGAACTCGGGGTTCCCGTCGTCGACGAAGACGGCATGAAGAAGCTATTGGAAGGAGTCACTCCATGATCCGGGAAATTCTCAAGATGGGCGATCCGCGTCTTTTGCGTATCGCGCAGCCTGTCGAACACTTCGACACGCCGGAACTGCACACGCTCGTGCAGGACATGTTCGACACGATGCGCGACGCGAACGGCGCGGGACTCGCCGCGCCGCAGATCGGCGTCGATCTGCAGGTGGTCATCTTCGGCTTCGGCCACAACGAGCGTTATCCAGACGCGCCGCCCGTGCCGGAGACCGTGCTCATCAATCCGATCATCACGCCCAACGGGCACGACATGGAGGAGGGCTGGGAAGGGTGTCTTTCGGTGCCGGGCCTGCGCGGCGCGGTGCAGCGGTTCTCGATGATCCGCTACCAGGGCTTCGATCAGTACGGCAACGCGATCGAACGGCTCGCGGAGGGCTTTCATGCGCGCGTCGTGCAGCATGAGTGCGATCATCTGATCGGCAAGCTGTATCCGATGCGCATCACCGATTTTTCGAAGTTCGGCTTCACCGAAGTGCTTTTTCCGGGCCTCGACCCGGCGCGCGACGACTGAGCCGGCCGATTCTCGCGCCGCCCAAGAAAAAACCCGCTTGCTGCAAGCGGGTTTTTTTCGTTCAGGCCAACGTTTCCGAATCGCGCGTGGTGTCCGGTTGGCGAAAGAGCGCGACGTGCTTGGGATTGGCCGAGCCTTGCAGACGGCCGTCGGGCAGGCGCGCGAACACCATCTCTCCGATGCCGGGGCTCGTCACGACGACTTCATCGCGCAGGGCGAGCAGGGCTTCGAGCCGTCGTCGGCCGCTCACGATTTCAAGACCGGTTTCTGTCGCACGAACGATGATCTCAACTGACATGGCCATTCTCCTTGAAGCGTTGATGCTGATTGCCGTTATTCCGATGCCCGTCCTCGACGCGTTGAGGCTGTCAAAAGTTCTCGGACATTCCGTACCTAACGGACATTTGACCGATTTTCTTTAGCCTAAATGTGAACAAAATAAAACGGCGCGATCGATAAGCGATCGCGCCGTTTTCGGGCTTCGGATGTCGCGTTTTCGCGACGTGTGACGAATCAGAAGGTCTCGTTGGGTGCGAGATAACGCCACTGGCCGGGCGGCAGCGCCCCGAGCGTCACGCGTCCCATGCGGATACGCTTCAGGCCGACGACTTCCAGCCCGACGAGTTCGCACATGCGGCGAATCTGACGCTTCTTGCCTTCGCGCAGCACGAAGCGAAGCTGCTCGCCGTTTTGCCAGCTGACCTGCGCGGTCTTGAGCGGCACGCCGTCGAGTTCCAGACCGTGACGCAGCAGCGCGAGTTGTTCGGCGGGCAGGTGTTGGTCGACGTCGACGGTATGCTCGCCGTAACGCACGCGCACGAGGTACTCCTTGTCGACTTCGGAGTGCCCGCCGATCAGTTGCTTCGCGATGCGGCCGTCCTGCGTCAGCACGAGCAGGCCGGTCGAGTCGATATCCAGACGGCCCGCCGGCGCGAGCGTGCGCAGATGTCCCGGCGAAAAACGAATTCCCGAGCGGTCTTCGTCCCAGTGATTCGACGGGTTGATGAGCGTGACGGCGGGCTCGTAGCCGTCTTCCGCCTGGCCCGATACGTAGCCGACGGGCTTGTGCAGCAGGATCGTCACCAGTTGGGACTGCGCCGAGCGGGCGGCGGGCAGGATTTCGATGTTCTGATCCGGGCGAATGCGCGAGCCGAGCGTGTCGATCACTTCGCCATCGACGAGCACCCAGCCCTTTTCGATCCACTCGTCGGCTTCACGGCGGGAACACAGGCCGAGTTCGGACATGACTTTCGACAGGCGTACGAGGTTGTCGCCGTGGGCGTGGGGTTTCCTGGGGGCGTCGGTCGGTGCTGATGCTCCGTTATTGGCTGCGAAGGCCGGTCGGTCAGCGTCGCCGCGCGTTTTCGATGAGCGACGGTCGTCCGTGCTGCGATCTCGCGCTTCAGTCGGGTTGCGCGAGCCGCGATCGCCGAATGATGGGCGCGAGTCGTCGCTGCGTTGCTTGAATGGGCGGCGGTCGTTGGTGCGGGAATCGCGGTCAGCGCGCGCTTCGGCCGCTCGACGCGGGCCGCGATCGCCGAATGCCGGACGCGAATCATTGTCGCGCGGTTTGAACGGGCGGCGGTCGTCGCTGCGGGAATCGCGGTCGCCGCGTCCTTCAGTTGTTCGACGCGGGCCACGATCGCCAAACGCAGCACGGGAATCATCGCCGCGTGGTTTGAACGGGCGGCGGTCGTCGCTGCGGGAATCGTGATTGCCGCGACCTTCGGCCGCTCGACGCGCGCCGCGATCGTCGAAAGCCGGGCGCGAATCATCGCTGCGCGGCTTGAACGGACGGCGTTGGTCGGAACGCGAATCCCGGTCGCCGCGTCCTTCAGTGGCCCGACGCGGACCGCGATCGCCGAATGCCGGGCGCGAATCATCGCCGCGTGGTTTGAACGGGCGGCGGTCGTCGCTGCGGGAATCGCGGTCGGCGCGTCCTTCAGTTGTTCGACGCGGGCCACGATCGCCAAACGCAGCACGGGAATCATCGCCACGCGGTTTGAATGCACGGCGGTCGTCGCTGCGGGAATCGCGGTCGGCGCGCGCTTCGGCCGCTCGACGCGGACCGCGATCACCGAAAGGCGGGCGCGAATCATCGCCGCGTGGTTTGAACGGACGGCGTTCGTCAGAACGCGAATCGCCATTGCCGGGTCCTTCCGCTGTCCGGCGCGGGCCGCGATCACCGAAAACCGGGCGCGAATCATCGCCGCGTGGTTTGAACGGACGGCGTTCGTCGGAACGCGATTCGCGATCGCCGCGTCCTTCGGCCGCTCGACGCGGGCCACGATCACCGAATGCCGAGCGCGAGTCTTCGCCGCGTGGCTTGAATGGACGGCGCTCGTCGCTGCGCGATTCCCGGCCGCCGCGTCCCTCAGCAGGCAGACCCGGGCGACGATCACCGAATGACGGGCGCGCATCATCCCCACGCGGTTTGAAAGCACGCCGCTCGTCGGAACGTGAATCGCGGTCGCCACGTCCTTCAGTCGCCCGACGCGGACCACGATCGCTGAACGCCCCCCGCGACTCATCACCACGCGGCTTAAAAGCCCGCCGCTCGCCCGACGCATCCGCGCGCCCGGTCGACCCCGCCCGCGCCTCCGCCGGCTTTCCGCGCTTGACCAGCGCCTTCTCGGGCGCGGCATCGCGCGCAGGCTTGCGCCCAGTGATCGATCCGGAACGGATCGGCGATCGCGTCGCCGACGTGGGACGCGGATGTTTGGCTGTCAGTTTGACGCGCATAAAGTCTCAGGCTGCGATCGCGCGCAGCAGTTCGGTTTCGACCTGGATTTGCGTGCGGTTCGACGACAGGCCTCGGCCATCGAGCAGGAACACGTCTTCGACGCGTTCGCCGAGCGTGTTGATGCGCGCCGCCTGCACGCCGATCCGGTGTTGCGCGAGCACGCGCGCGATCGAATAAAGAAGGCCCTGCCGGTCGTTCGCCGACACGGACAGGATGTAGTACTGGCCACGCTCGTCGGGGCGCAAATCCACGCGCGGCGTGACCGGAAAAGTGCGCACGAGCCGCGAGACGCGGCCTTTCGACGGCTCCGGCAGAATGCTTTCGTCCGTCAGACGCGCGCTCAGTTGCTGTTCGACGAGATTCGCGATATCGCGATAACTGCCGTCGTGATCCGGATGCGCGACGAGGAAGTTGTCGAGCGCGTAGCCGTGGCGCGTCGTCGTGATGCGCGCATCGAGCACCGAGAGGCCGTTCTTGTCGAAGTACGCGCAGATGCCGGCGAAAAGATCCGGCCGGTCGCGCAGATAGACGAGCACCTGCAGCGCCGCGCCGATCGGCGAGGGACGGGCGCGCACGATCGGCGCGTCGCTTTCCACGTGCCGGTACAGCACGCGCGTCTGCCAGGCGATGTCCGCCGGATCGTGACGCAGGAAATAGCCGACATCGAGCTGATCCCACAGCCGCTTTTCCGCGTGCTCGGGCACCGTTTCGAGGCGCAAAAGCGCAAGCGCGGCTTCTTTGCGCGACTTGAGTTCGGAATGCGTGTCGGGCCGCGCGCCGCCGAGCACGGCGAGCGTCGCGCGGTACAGGTCTTCGAGGAGCTTGCCTTTCCAGTTGTTCCAGACCTTCGGGCTCGTGCCGCGAATGTCCGCCACGGTCAGCAGATAGAGCGCGGTCAGACGCCGCTCGGTTTGCACGACCGACGCAAATTGCTTGATGACTTCCGGATCGCTCGTGTCCTGTTTCTGCGCGACATGGCTCATCGTCAGATGCTGCTGCACCAGCCACACGACGAGTTCCGTGTCGTCGGCGCTCATCTCGTGCTCGCGGCAAAAGCGGCGCGCGTCCGCCATGCCGAGCGTCGAATGATCGCCGCCGCGGCCCTTCGCGATATCGTGGAACAGCGCCGCGACGTAAAGCACCCACGGCCGCTCGAAGTTGCCCATCAGCTGACTGCAGAACGGGTATTCGTGCGCGTGCTCCGCAATGGCGAAGCGGCGCAGATTGCGCAGCACCATCAGGATGTGTTGATCGACCGTGTAGACGTGATAGAGGTCGTGCTGCATCTGCCCGACGATGCGCCGGAAGTTCAGCAGGTAGCGCCCCAGCACGCTCGTCTGGTTCATGAGCCGCAGCGCATGCGTGATGCCTTCGGGCTGCTTCAGTATCTCCATGAAAAGACGCCGGTTCTCCGGGTCGCGCCGCCAGTTGCGGTCCATGATTTCGCGCGCGTTGTAGATCGCGCGCAACGTCCGCGCGGACAGGCCCTTCACGCCGCGCGTCTGCTCGTAAAGCAGGAAGGCTTCGAGAATGGCGTGCGGTTCGCGTTCGAACACGTCGTCGCTGGCGATCTCGAGCATGCCTTGCTTCTCGACGAAACGCTCGGACAGCACGCGCGTGACGCCCGACGTCGACGGGAAAAGCTGCGCTTCGACGTTCTGGATCAGGATAGTGGCGAGCTGCGTGACGGCTTTGGCCGCCCAGTAATAGCGGCGCATCAGCTGTTCGCTCGCGCGCTTGGCGGCGGTCGCCTTGAAGCCGAAGCTCTCGGCAAGCGGCGTCTGCAAGTCGAACACGAGAATGTCCTGCCGGCGCTTGGCGATTACATGCAGGCGGGCGCGCAGCGTCTTCAGAAAGGCTTCGTTGCGGCGCAGTTCGCGCGCCTCGCGCTCCGTGATCAGCTCGCGCGCATCCAGTTCGCGCCAGCTCGACCCGAACCCCGCCGCCCGCGTGATCCAGAGAATCAGTTGCAGGTCGCGCAACCCGCCCGGGCTTTCCTTGATATTCGGCTCCAGGCTGTACGGCGTGTCCTGAAATTTGGCGTGACGCTGCCGCATCTCCAGCACCTTCGCCTGGAAGAAGGCGCGCGGATCGAGCGTTTCGCGATAGCGCTCCGTGAAGCGGCCAAAGAGCGCCGCGTCGCCGCACAGGCGCCGCGCTTCGAGCAGCGACGTCAGCACGGTTACGTCGTTGGCGGCTTCCGCGATGCATTGCGCGACCGAGCGCACGCTGCTGCCGATATCGAGCCCGAGATCCCACGCCATGCCGATGAACCGCTCGACGCGTTCGTTGAGATCGGCCTCCTCGGCCTGCGGCACCGCGTCCGGCAGCAACACGAGAATGTCGACGTCCGAGTAGGGCGCAAGCTCGCCGCGCCCGTAGCCGCCGACCGCGACGAGCGTGGCGTTCGCGGGCATGTCGGACGCAGACCAGGCGCCTTTGAGCGCGTCGTCGGTGGCGCGGCCGAGCGCCTGCATCAACGAGTCGACATTCGATGCCGTCTTGAAGCGTTCGATGAGTGCCGCCTTCGCCGCCTTGTAGGCGGCGCGCAGCGTTTCGCAAGGCGAGGCGACGACGGCAGTGACGCTCATGGGACGGATCAGCGAGAGGTGAATGGAACGGCGGACGAGGGAACCGGAAGGCGGCTCTCGCGCGGCGCACGCAGCGCGTTGGCGCGGCGCTTAGGCGGTCGCCGCGATCAGCTGCGACGGCGCCTGCGTGCCGGCGGACACCGTCAGCACTTCATAGCCCGTCGGCGTGACGAGCACCGTGTGCTCCCATTGCGCCGAGAGACTGCGGTCGCGCGTCTTGACGGTCCACTGGTCGGGCATCGTGCGGATGTCGCGCCGGCCGGCGTTGATCATCGGCTCGACGGTGAAGATCATGCCCGGCTGCAATTCGATGCCCGTGCCCGGCCGCCCGTAATGCAGCACTTGCGGCTCCTCGTGGAACACCGTGCCGATGCCGTGGCCGCAGTATTCGCGCACGACGCTGTAGCCCTGCGCTTCGGCGTGCTTCTGAATGGCATGACCGATGTCGCCCAGATGCGCGCCGGGGCGCACCTGATCGATGCCGAGCCACATGCAGTCGAAGGTCGTCTGCACGAGGCGTTTCGCGAGAATCGAACCCTCGCCGACGATGAACATGCGGCTCGTGTCGCCGAAATAGCCGTCCTTGATCACCGTGATGTCGATGTTCAGCGCGTCGCCGTTCTTCAGCACCTTCTCGCCGGGAATGCCGTGGCAGATCACGTCGTTGACGGAGATGCAGGTGGCCTTCGGATACGGCGGATAGCCGGGCGGCTGATAGTTGAGCGGCGCGGGAACCGTGCCCTGTTCCTTCACCATGTATTCGTGGCAGAGGCGGTCGAGTTCTTCGGTGGTCACGCCCGGCACGATATGCGGCGTGATGAAATCGAGCACTTCGCTGGCGAGCCGGCAGGCGACGCGCATGTGCGCGATATCGTGTTCGTTTTTCAGCGTAATGGACATGACGGGCTCTGAATGCGCGGTTTGGCGGGAGGCGGGCGTGAGCCGCGAAGCCGGCATTATCGCACCTTAGGAAAGGCCCCGCAGCGCGATTCTGCGGCGCGCGGGGCGCCGGCGCCGCTTTGCGCGCCGGTTTTCGCGGGCATCGGGCGGCTTGAGCGGTGTAATCGTCACATGCTATACTCATGGGCTAAGTCTTAGTCCACTTCCTCAGTTCACTTGGAGTGGCAGGGCTTAGAGCGTTCGCGGTTCACAAGGCGGCGCTTGTTCGAAACTGAAGCCGAAACTCAAGCCGGCGCACCCAGGGTGTCCGGCGTCTGGTCAGCGAGACGCTGAAACCGGACGCAGGATGCGGCAGCCGGCTTAAGACCCAACCCTCGCGGAGAATTTCATGGCAGTCACGATGCGTCAAATGCTGGAAGCCGGTGTCCACTTCGGTCACCAAACGCGCTTCTGGAACCCCAAGATGGCCCCGTACATCTTCGGTCATCGCAACAAGATTCACATCATCAACCTCGAAAAGACGCTGCCGCTTTACAACGACGCGCTGAAGTACGTGCGCCAGTTGGCAGCGAATCGCGGCACGATTCTTTTCGTCGGCACGAAGCGCCAGTCGCGCGACACCATCGCGCAGGAAGCGCAGCGCGCGGGCATGCCTTTCGTCAACGCCCGCTGGCTCGGCGGCATGCTGACGAACTTCAAGACGCTGAAAGTGTCCATCAAGCGCCTGAAGGACATGGAAGCAGCGGTCGAATCGGGTGAAACGGAGCGCATGAGCAAGAAGGAAGCCCTTCTGTTCGAACGCGAAATCGCCAAGCTGCAAAAGTCGATCGGCGGCGTGAAGGACATGGGCGGCATTCCGGACGCGATCTTCGTGATCGACGTCGGCTACCACAAGATCGCCGTCACCGAAGCGAAGAAGCTCGGCATTCCGGTCATCGCCGTGGTCGACACGAACCACTCGCCGGAAGGCATCGACTACGTGATCCCGGGTAACGACGACGCGTCGAAGGCCGTCGCCCTGTACGCCGAAGGCGTCGCGGACGCGATCCTCGAAGGCCGCGCGAACGCCGTGAACGACGTCGTTCAGGCTGTGCGCAACGGCGAAGGCGACGAGTTCGTCGAGGTCAACGCAGAGGCGTAATCGAGCCCTGTGGCCGACAAAAAAGGGGGCTTTGCGAAAGGCCCCTTTTTTTTAGTCGGCGCGATGGTTGAACCAATCTTCGCCGTGGGCGCAGACGCCGGCGGCACGTATCAAACAGACTCAAGGAGCGAATGATGGCGGCAATTACCGCAAGCATGGTGGCAGAACTGCGCGCGAAGACCGATGCGCCGATGATGGAATGCAAAAAGGCGCTGACCGAAGCCGACGGCGACATGGCGCGCGCTGAAGAGCTGCTGCGCGTGAAGCTCGGCAACAAGGCGAGCAAGGCGGCATCGCGCGTGACGGCCGAAGGCATCGTGGTGGCGCACGTCGAAGGCGGCGTGGGCGCGCTCGTCGAGCTGAACTGCGAAACCGACTTCGTCGCGAAGAACGACGACTTCATGACGTTCGGCAAGGGCATCGCGGCGCTGGTCGCGAAGAGCAATCCGGCTGACGTGGCCGCGCTGTCGGCACTGCCTTACGAAAGCAACACGGTGGACGCCGTGCGTCTCGCGCTCGTCGGCAAGATCGGCGAGAACCTGTCGATCCGCCGCTTCGTGCGTTTCGAGACGTCGAACAAGCTCGCGTCATACCTCCACGGCACGCGCATCGGCGTGCTGGTCGAGTTCACGGGCGCGGACGAGCAAGTCGGCAAGGACGTCGCGATGCACGTGGCCGCGATGAAGCCGGTGTCGCTGTCGTCGGACGAAGTGCCGGCGGACCTGATCGCCAAGGAGCGCAGCATCGCCGAGCAGAAGGCCGCCGAGTCGGGCAAGCCGGCTGAGATCGTCGCGAAGATGGTCGACGGCAGCATCCAGAAGTATCTGAAGGAAGTGTCGCTGCTGAACCAGCCGTTCGTGAAGAACGACAAGCAGACCATCGAGCAGATGCTGAAGGCAGCCAACGCGTCGGTGCAGAAGTTCGCGCTGTTCGTCGTCGGCGAGGGCATCGAGAAGCGCCAGGACGACTTCGCAGCAGAAGTGGCGGCGCAAGTCGCGGCGGCCAAGCAGTCGTAAGCGGTATTCGCGGCGCCTGTGATCAAATGGCGCGGCGCCGCGTCGAAGCGACACCCGCGGCGGATCGCAGCACGCGTCTGCCGCAAGATTCAAGGCGTTCCGGTTCGCATCATGTGGCGGGCGCGGTAGGTTCGGGTTAACCCGTGCATGCCGCGCCCGTCAGTCCGATCCGGGCCGCTTGCGGTAATTATTGTTTCACCCCTACAGTTCTACGTTGTTGCAACCCTCCTCGGCGCGATCGGAACCTCATATGCCCACAGCCTACAAACGCGTACTCCTCAAACTCTCCGGCGAAGCCCTCATGGGCGACGATGCATTCGGCATCAATCGCGCAACAATCGAAAGGATGGTGGCGGACGTCGCTGAAGTGGTGCGGATGGGCACGCAACTGGCCGTCGTGATCGGCGGCGGCAACATCTTTCGCGGCGTCGCGGGCGGCGCGGCCGGCATGGACCGTGCGACGGCCGACTACATGGGCATGCTCGCCACGATGATGAACGCACTCGCGCTGCAGGACGCCATGCGCCACGCGGGCATCGAGGCGCGCGTGCAGTCGGCGCTGCGCATGGATCAGGTGGTCGAGCCGTATATCCGCCCGCGCGCCATTCGCCAGCTCGAAGAAGGCAAGGTCGTGATTTTCGCGGCCGGCACGGGCAATCCGTTCTTCACCACGGATACGGCCGCCGCGCTGCGCGGCTCGGAAGTCGGCGCCGAAGTGGTGTTGAAGGCGACGAAGGTCGATGGCGTATACTCCGCCGACCCGAAGAAGGACCCGAGCGCGACGCGCTACAGCACGATCAGCTTCGACGAGGCGATCGGCCGCAATCTGCAGGTGATGGACGCCACGGCTTTCGCCCTGTGCCGCGACCAGAAACTGCCGATCCGCGTGTTTTCGATCACCAAGGCCGGCGCGCTCAAGCGCATCGTGCAAGGCGACGACGAAGGGACGCTCGTCCACGTGTAAACTCTCGCGTAATCGGGCGCCGCGCGCACCCCGGCGTGAACCGCGCCGGGCGAGGGCGAAGCGGGCGCCCGCATCGCCAGTAAACCCAGGTTTTGGAGGTTCAAATGAGTGTGGCTGACATCAAAAAGGGCGTCGATCAGAAGATGCAGCGATCGATCGAAGCATTCAAGGCCGATCTCGCCAAGATCCGCACGGGCCGCGCGCACACCGGCCTGCTGGATCACATCCAGGTTGATTACTACGGCTCGAACGTGCCCATCTCGCAAGTGGCGAACATGACGCTCGTCGACGCCCGCACGATCGGCGTGCAGCCGTGGGAAAAGAAGATGGTCGCCGTCGTCGAAAAGGCGATCCGCGAATCGGATCTCGGCCTGAATCCGGCCACGCAAGGCGATCTGATCCGCGTGCCGATGCCCGCGCTCACCGAAGAGCGCCGCCGCGAACTCACGAAGGTCGTGAAGAGCGAAGGCGAAACGGCGAAGATCGCGGTGCGCAACCTGCGCCGCGACGCCAACGAGCAGCTGAAGAAGCTCGTCAAAGACAAGGAAATCTCGGAAGACGACGAGCGCCGCGCAAGCGACGACGTTCAGAAGCTCACCGACAAATTCGTGGCGGAAATCGACAAGCTCGTTCAGACGAAAGAAGCCGAAATCATGACGGTGTGAGGCCCTAACCGGTCCTGCCAGCCTCGGGTGACGAAAAACCCAGGCTGGCTTTTCATTTCCCGTCGATTACAAGATTCAGCGGCCATGACCTATACCAGCTCTACCGTTCGCGTGCCCGATGTCGCGGCTGTCCCGCGCCACGTCGCGATCATCATGGACGGCAACGGCCGTTGGGCGACCGAGCGGCGCCTGCCGCGTGTCGCCGGTCATACGCGCGGCGTCGATGCGGTTCGCGCGACCGTCGAAAGCTGCGCCAAGCGCGGCGTCGAATTCGTCACGCTGTTCGCGTTCAGTTCCGAAAACTGGCGTCGTCCGACGGAAGAAGTGTCGTTCCTCATGCGCCTGTTCGTGACCGCGCTGGAACGCGAAATCGGCAAGCTGCACGCCAACGGCATTCGCCTGCGCGTCGTCGGCGACATTGCGATGTTCGATGATCGCATCCGCGCGCTGATTCAGCGCGCCGAAACCAAGACCGCGCGCAACACGCGCCTCACGCTGACCATCGCGGCCAATTACGGCGGGCGCTGGGACATCATGCAGGCGACGAAGAAGCTCATCGCGCAATCGCTCGAACAGGGCACGCCCGCCCGCGTGGACGACGAGTCCTTCGCCGAGCATCTCGCCATGGCTTACGCGCCGGAGCCGGATCTCTTCATCCGCACGGGTGGCGAGCAGCGCATCAGCAATTTCCTGCTGTGGCAGCTCGCGTACACCGAGTTCTATTTCACCGACACTTACTGGCCCGATTTCGACGCCGATGCCCTCGACCGCGCGATCGCGTCATACGGCGGCCGTGAGCGCCGCTTCGGGCGCACCAGCGCGCAACTCGCGTCCCAATCGCAGAAGGCCGACACCCTTTCATGCTAAAGACCCGTGTCATCACGGCAATCGTGCTGCTGGCGGTTCTGGTGCCGGTCACGCTGTTCGCGCCGATCGGCGCATTCGGCGCGCTGATCGGTTTCGTCGTCGTGTTCGCCGCGTGGGAGTGGGGACGCCTGCTGAAGCTCAACGGAGCGGGGCCCGTGGCGTACGCGCTGGTCGCGGGGCTCGCACTCATTTTCAGCACTTACCTCGGCGTCGCGCCGAAGGCGCTCTTCCAGATGGCGGCGATTTTCTGGGTGCTCGCGGGACCGTACGCGCTGTTGCGCAAGCCGGTTCTCGCAGGCGGCGCGTGGCGCGCGTTCCTGCTTTTCGCCGGAATTATTGTCTTCGTCGGGTGCTGGCATGCGGTCGTCGCAGCGCGCACCGTCGGCGTCGCGTTCGTGCTATCGCTTCTCCTAGTCGTCTGGCTGGCTGACATAGGCGCATACTTCGCCGGAAAAGCATTGGGCCGCCACAAGCTCGCGCCGTCCATCAGCCCGGGCAAGACGTGGGAAGGCGCCATCGGCGGCTGGGCGGCCGTCATGGTGATCGGCTCGCTGGCGGCGGCCACCGGCGTCTATGCGCCGACCGTGTTCTCCGCTTTCGTCGGACATCTCGGCTGGGCGCGCGCGCTCGTCGCGCTCACCGTGCTGGTGGCGTTCAGCGTGGTCGGCGATTTGTTCGAATCGCTCCTGAAACGCCAGGCCGGCGTCAAGGACTCAAGCGGTCTGCTGCCGGGCCACGGCGGCGTGCTCGACCGCATCGATGCATTGTTGCCGGTATTGCCGATCGCATTGCTCATGCTCGGATAGATCGGCCAGAGAAGATTTCATGCAAAAACGTCTTACATTGCTCGGCTCCACGGGCTCGATCGGCGACAGCACGCTCGACGTCGTGGAGCGGCACCCGGACCGGTTCTCGGTCTACGCGCTCACCGCTCACCGTAACGGCGACAAACTGGTCGCGCAGTGCCTGCGTTTCCAGCCCGAAGTGGCGGTCGTGGGCGATGCCGAAACCGCCGCGCGCGTCGCCGCGGCGTTGCGCGCCGCCGGCAGCAAGACCGAAGTGACGTACGGCCCGGACGCGCTCGTCGACGTGGCGCGCGCCGCCCAGTGCGATACCGTGGTCGCGGCGATCGTCGGCGCGGCGGGCCTCGCGCCGACGCTGGCGGCCGCGCGCGCCGGCAAGCGCATTCTGCTGGCGAACAAGGAAGCGCTGGTCATGTCCGGCCAGATCTTCATGGACGCCGTGCGCGACAACGGCGCCGTGCTCTTGCCGGTCGACAGCGAGCACAACGCCGTGTTCCAGTGCCTGCCGCCTTGCGCGGACAGCGAGGCGCGCCTGCACGGCGGCGTGTCGAAGATTATTCTCACGGCGTCCGGCGGTCCGTTTCGCACGCGCGAGCCTTCGACGCTCGTGGACGTCACGCCCGACGAAGCCTGCAAGCATCCGAACTGGGCGATGGGCCGAAAGATCTCCGTCGATTCCGCGACGATGATGAACAAGGGCCTCGAAGTCATCGAAGCGCACTGGCTCTTCGATCTTCCGGGCTCGCGCATCGAAGTGCTGATTCACCCGCAAAGCGTGATTCACTCGATGGTGTCGTACGCCGACGGCTCCGTGCTCGCGCAACTCGGCAATCCGGACATGCGCACGCCGATCGCGCATGCGCTCGCGTTCCCGGATCGCGTCGAGTCGGGTGTCGCGCCGCTGGATCTCGCGCAGATCGCGTCGCTGACTTTCGAGAAGCCCGACTTCGCGCGCTTTCCGTGTCTCGCGCTCGCCATCGACGCGCTCGAAGCCGGCGGCATCGCGAGCGCGGCGTTGAACGCGGCGAACGAGATCGCGGTCGAAGCGTTTCTCGCGCGGCGCATCGGCTTCATGTCGATCGGCGGCGTGGTCGAGCGGGTGCTGAGCGCCTTGCCGAACACGAGCGCCGCATCGCTCGACGACGTGCTCGCCGCCGATGCCAGCGCGCGCCGTCTCGCGTCCCGTTTCGTCGCAGAGCTCACTGTGAGCGCGCCAGGCGCGGAACCCATCGCCCATTGAGGCCGTCATGAACTTCCTGACCGAAATCGTCGCCTTCGTCGTCGCGATTGGCGTGCTCGTCGTCGTCCACGAATTCGGTCACTACAGCGTCGCGCGACTATGCGGCGTCAAGGTGTTGCGGTTCTCGGTCGGCTTTGGCAAGCCGCTCGTGCGCTGGGTCAGCAAGAAGACCGGCGTCGAGTGGACGATCGCGGCGCTGCCGCTCGGCGGCTACGTGAAGATGCTCGACGAGCGCGAGACGGAAGACAGCATCCCGTCCGAGGACCTGCCGCGCGCATTCAACCGGCAGCCGGTCATCAAGCGCATCGCGATCGTCGCCGCCGGGCCGGTGGCGAACTTTCTGCTGGCAATTGCGCTTTTCTCCGCCGTGTTCGCGGGCGGCGTGACCGAACCGCAGGCAATCGTGTCGACGCCCGCACCCGCGACGGCCGCCGCACGCGCGGGCTTCGAGGGCGGCGAGAAGATCGTGTCGATGCGCGACGCGCAAGGTGGCCAAACGGAGCCGATCCGCTCGTGGTCCGACCTGCGCTGGAAGCTGCTCGACGCGTCGTTCGATCACCGGCGCGTCGTGCTGATGGCGAAGACGCACGACGGCACGTTCGACTTTCCGGTGAACGTCGCGGGCATCACGGACGCGGATGCCGAACAGGACTTCATGGACAAGCTCGGCTTCACGCCGGGCGGCGGCACGCTGACGGTCGCGGGCGTGGAGCCGGGCAGCGCGGCGCAGAAGAGCGGTCTCGTCGCCGGCGACCGGCTGCGCGCGATCGACGGCCGTCCCGTCGACAACGCGACGAGCTTCATCGACTACGTGAAGGCGCACGGCGGCAAGCCCGTGACGCTTCAGATCGAGCGCGGCGCGGGCAGCGATGCCAAGCGCGCCTCCGTCCAGATCGTGCCCGACGTGAAGCGCGATGCGGCGACGGGCAAGGACATCGGTCGCATCGGCGCGGCGCTCGCGAACCAGTTGCCGACCGTCGACGTGCGTTACGGTCCGCTCGAAAGCCTGCGGCTCGGCGTCAATCGGACCTGGGACATCAGCGTGTATTCGCTGCGCATGTTCGGCCGCATGATCGTCGGGCAGGCGTCGCTGAAAAACCTGTCCGGTCCGGTCACCATCGCGGATTACGCGGGCAAGAGCGCGCGGCTCGGTTTGACCGCGTTCGTGTCTTTCCTGGCGCTCGTCAGCATCAGCCTGGGTGTGTTGAACTTGTTACCGATTCCGGTTCTGGACGGTGGGCATCTGTTATATTATTTGGTTGAAGCCGTTACCGGCAAAGCCGTGTCCGATCGCTGGCAGCTGGTTCTGCAGCGGGCGGGGCTGGTCTGCATCGTCGCTCTGTCGATGATCGCGCTCTTCAACGACCTGACTCGCCTGATCCGTTTCTGATCCACTTTGATAATGTCTGGCGGCGCTCGAGAAGCGACCGCCGGAACGAATGCAGCTTTAAATACTGGGGAAGCACGTTGTTCAAACCTCATCGCTTTGTTCCTAAGTCGGCTGTGGCCGCGGCGCTCGCCGCAACGGGCATGGCGGCACACGCCACCACGCCGTTCGTCGTGCAGGATATCCGGATCGAAGGTCTTCAACGCATCGAGCCGGGCTCCGTATTCGCTTATCTGCCGATCAAGCAAGGCGACACATTCACCGACGACAAGGCCTCCGAAGCGATCCGCGCGCTGTATGCAACCGGCTTCTTCAACGACGTACAAATCGCAACCGAAGGCAATGTGGTGGTCGTGCAGGTGCAGGAGCGGCCGGCCATTTCGAACATCGAATTCAGCGGTCTGCACGAGTTCGACAAGGACACCATCACCAAGGCGCTGCGCTCGGTCGGTCTGTCGCAGGGCCGCTCTTACGACAAGTCGCTGCTCGACAAGGCCGAGCAGGAACTGAAGCGCCAATACCTGACGCGCGGCTACTACGCGGCCGAAGTCACCACCACGGTGACGCCGGTGGACCGCAACCGCGTGTCGATCCTCTTCTCGGTGGCCGAAGGTCCGAGCGCGAAGATCCGCCAGATCAACTTCGTCGGCAACAAGGCAGTCAGCAGCGGCACGTTGCTGAGCGAAATGCAGCTGTCCACGCCGAACTGGTTCTCGTGGTACACGAAGAGCGACCTGTACGCGAAGGAAAAGCTGACGGGCGACCTCGAGAACGTGCGTTCGTACTACCTGAACCACGGCTACCTCGAATTCAGCATCGACTCCACGCAGGTGTCGATCTCGCCCGACAAGAAGGACATGTACCTGACCATCGCGGTGCATGAGGGCGAGCCGTACAAGATCGCGAGCGTCAAGCTCGCCGGCAATCTGCTCGACCGCGAAGCGGAGCTGAACAAGCTCATCACCGTCAAGCCGGGCCAGCTGTTCTCGGCTGAGAAACTGCAGGCGACGACCAAGGCGATCGTCGACAAGCTCGGCCAGTACGGCTACGCGTTCGCGCAGGTCAATGCGCAGCCGGAAATCGATCAGGCGCATCACACGGTCGCGCTCACGCTGCAAGTGGATCCGAGCCGCCGCGTCTATGTGCGCCGGGTGAATATCGTCGGCAACACGCGCACGCGCGACGAAGTGGTGCGCCGCGAAATGCGCCAGCTCGAAAGCTCGTGGTTCGATTCGAGCCGTCTCGCGCTGTCGAAGGACCGCGTGAATCGTCTCGGCTACTTCACCGACGTGGACGTCACCACGACGCCGGTGGAAGGCACGAACGACCAGGTGGATGTCGACGTCAAGGTGGCCGAAAAGCCGACCGGCGCGATCACGCTGGGCGCGGGCTTCTCGTCGACGGACAAGGTGGTGCTGTCGGCGGGCGTGTCGCAGGACAACGTGTTCGGTTCGGGCACGAGCCTTTCCGTCAACGTGAACACGGCCAAGACGTATCGCACGCTCACGGTCACGCAGGTCGATCCGTACTTCACCATCGACGGCATCAAGCGCATCACCGACGCGTACTACCGCACGTATCAGCCGCTGTACTACTCGACGGATTCGAGCTTCAAGATCGTGACGATGGGCGCGGACACGAAGTTCGGCATTCCGTTCTCGGAGCAGGACACGGTGTTCTTCGGCGTCGGCGCCGAGCAGAACACGATGGACGTGGACTCGTCCACGCCGCAGTCGTACAAGAACTACGTCGCCGAGTTCGGCCGCGTGGTCAACAACTTCCCGCTCACGGTCGGCTGGTCGCGCGACAATCGCGACAGCGCGCTCGTGCCGAGCCGCGGCTACTACATCCAGTCGAACGCGGAATACGGCACGCCGCTCGGCAACACCACGTACGCGAAGTTCGACGCGCAGTTCCAGTACTACTACTCGTTCGCTCGCGGCTTCGTGCTCGGCTTCAACCTGCAAGGCGGTTACGGCAAGGGTCTCGACGGTCAGACGTTCCCGATCTTCAAGAACTACTACGCGGGCGGTATCGGTTCGGTGCGCGGCTACTCGCCGAGCTCGCTGGGTCCGCGCGACGCCACCACGAACGATCCGATCGGCGGCTCGCGCATGGCGGTCGGCAATATCGAACTGACGTTCCCGCTGCCGGGCACCGGCTACGACCGCACGCTGCGCGTGTTCACGTTCCTCGACGCCGGTAACGTCTGGGGCGATCCGGGTCAGGGCGGCACGACGAGCGGCGCGAACGGCCTGCGTTACGGCTACGGCGTGGGTCTCGCGTGGATTTCGCCGATCGGCCCGCTCAAGCTGAGCCTCGGCTTCCCGCTGCAGAAACACACGGGCGACCAATATCAGAAGTTCCAGTTCCAGATCGGTACGGCCTTCTAAGAGACAGCCCGACGTGAACGAACGGACACTTCCTTCAAATCGACGTGACGTGAGGAACACTTTGCGAACCGGTATGCTTTCGAAACATGCGGCGCTGGCGCTGGCTGTGTCTCTGGTCTTCGGCCTCGGCGCCGTCGCGAAAGCGGACGCTCAGGAAGCGCGCATCGCAGCGGTCAATTCGGACCGCATCCTGCGCGAATCGTCGGCGGCGAAGGCCGCTCAGTCGAAGCTGGAGCAGGAATTCTCCAAGCGCGACAAGGCGCTGCAGGACATGGCGCAGCGGCTCAAGTCGATGTCGGACAATATCGACAAGAACGGCGCCTCGATGTCCGCCACCGACCGCGCCGCGCGTCAACGTGATCTCGCGCAACTCGACGCGGACTTCCAGCGCAAGCAGCGCGAATTCCGCGAAGACCTGAACCAGCGCCGCAACGAGGAACTGGCGGCGGTGCTGGATCGCGCGAACAAGGTCATCAAGCAGATTGCCGAGCAGCAGCACTACGACCTGATCGTGCAGGAAGCGGTGTACGTGAGCCCGCGCATCGACATCACGGATCAGGTGCTGAAGGCGCTGGCGGCGACGAGCCAGAACGGCGGCGCGAGCCCGAACTGACGAGGAGTTTTCATAGGCATGGCATCAGGCATGGCGATCACGCTCGACGAACTGGTCAGGCGCTTTGGCGGCGAGGTGGTCGGCCAGGGCGCGCATCGCGTCGAGGGCCTGGCGCCGCTCGACAAGGCGGGGCCTGCGCAACTCGCGTTTCTCGCGAACCAGAAGTATTTGCCGCAAGTCGAGACGACGCGCGCCGGCGCCGTACTGATTTCCCGCGCGGATCTCGACAAACTGCCCGCGCCGCGCGAAGGCAGTAATTTCATCGTCACGCCGAATCCCTACGCTTACTTCGCCCGCGTCGCGCAGGCGTTTATCGACCTGGCGTCGCCGAGGTCGGTGCCGGGCGTGCATCCGAGCGCGTGGATCGACCCGGCCGCGAAAGTGGCCGCGAGCGCGGTCATCGGCCCGCACGTCACGGTGGAAGCGGGCGCGGTCGTTGGCGAGCGCGTGCGGCTGGACGCCGGCGTGTCCGTCGGTCAGGGCGTCACCCTGGCCGACGACGTGCATCTGTATCCCAATGTCACCGTCTATCATGGCTGCAAGCTCGGCGCGCGCGTGATCGTGCATGCGGGCGCGGTGATCGGCGCGGACGGCTTCGGCTTCGCGCCGGATTTCGTCGGCGAGGGCGAGGCGCGTACGGGGAGCTGGGTGAAGATTCCGCAGGTCGGCGCGGTCGATATCGGCGACGACGTGGAGATCGGCGCGAACACGACCATCGACCGCGGCGCCATGGCCGATACGGTCATCGAAGAATGCGTGAAGATCGACAATCTCGTGCAGATCGGCCATAACTGCCGCATCGGCGCATACACGGTGATCGCGGGCTGCGCGGGCATCGCGGGCAGCACGAACATCGGGCGGCATTGCATGATCGGCGGCGCGGTGGGCATCGCGGGCCACGTGACGCTGGCGGATCATGTGATCGTCACCGCGCAGTCGGGCGTCTCGAAGTCGCTCACGCGGCCCGGCATGTACACGAGCGCATTTCCGGCCGTGAACCACGCCGACTGGAACAAGAGCGCCGCGCTCGTGCGCAATCTGGACAAGCTGCGCGATCGCATCAAGGCGCTGGAATCGGCACTGAGCCAGCAGAAGGCCGGCGAGCAGGGCGACGAAGCATAACCGCAAGGCTGCCGGATGAGCGCGCAGGCGAGCACCGGCAACGCAGTAAGATTCACCAAGCGGGCGCACGACGCCCGCAGTCAATTTCCGCGCAGGAGATGCGCGCGAGCAGAACCACCATGAGCACAGAAAAAATCAACCTCGACATCCATAAGATCCTCACGCTGCTGCCGCATCGGTATCCGATCCTGCTCGTGGACCGCGTGCTCGAACTGGAGCCGCACAAGAGCATCAAGGCGCTGAAGAACGTGTCGATCAACGAGCCGTATTTCCAGGGACATTTCCCGACGCGGCCCGTGATGCCCGGCGTACTCATTCTCGAGGCGCTCGCGCAAACCGCGGCGTTGCTCACGTTCGCCGAAGAGCCGCACGACCCGACGACCACGCTCTATTACTTCGTCGGCATCGACGGCGCGCGCTTCAAGCGCGTGGTGGAACCGGGCGATCAGCTGATTCTCAACGTCAACTTCGAGCGGTACATGCGGGGCATCTGGAAGTTCAAGGCGCGCGCCGAAGTGGACGGCGTGACGGCCGCCGAGGCGGAACTCATGTGCACCGTGAAGAACACGGACGCCGGCGCTTAAGCGCAGCAGACAACGGCAGAAACACAGCATACAGAGGCGAGGCGCATGACCATCATTCACCCCACCGCGATCATCGAGCCAGGCGCGCAACTGGACGATTCGGTCGAAGTCGGACCATACGCGGTCGTCGGCGCGCATGTCGTCATCGGCGCGGGCACGACAATCGGCTCGCACAGCGTGATCGAAGGTCACACGACCATCGGACGCGAGAACCGCATCGGGCATTTCGCGTCCATCGGCGGGCGGCCGCAGGACATGAAGTACCGCGACGAGCCGACGCGTCTCGTCATCGGCGACCGCAACACCATTCGCGAATTCACCACGCTGCATACCGGCACCGTGCAGGACCGCGGCGTGACGTCGATCGGCGACGATTGCTGGATCATGGCGTACGTGCACGTCGGTCATGACTGCACGCTCGGCAACCACGTCATCATGTCGAGCAATGCGCAACTGGCCGGGCACGTGACGGTGGGCGATCACGCGATCGTCGGCGGCATGTCGGGCGTGCATCAGTTCGTGCGCATCGGCGCGCATTCGATGCTCGGCGGCGCGTCCGCGCTCGTGCAGGACGTGCCCCCGTTCGTCATCGCGGCGGGCAACAAGGCGGAACCGCACGGCATCAACGTCGAGGGGCTGCGTCGTCGCGGCTTCACGCCGGACGCCATTTCGGCGCTGCGCCAGGCGTACCGCATCGTCTACAAGAGCGGTCTGTCGCTCGAAGAAGCCAAGGCGCAACTGAAGGAACTGGGCGCGGCAGGCGGCGACGGCGACGCGCCGGTCAAGGCGTTCACCGATTTCATCGCGGCGTCGCAGCGCGGCATCATCCGCTGATCGCGCCATCCGATGACGCTTATCACCACTGCGCCGCGTATCGCGATGGTCGCGGGCGAGCCGTCCGGCGATCTGCTTGCGGCCTCGCTGCTCAAAGGCTTGCAGGAGCGGCTGCCGGCCGGAACGCGCTATAGCGGCATCGGCGGCCCGCGCATGACCGCGGCCGGCTTCGAAGCGCACTGGCCGATGGACAAGCTGACCGTGCGCGGCTACGTCGAGGCGCTGCGGCATATCCCCGAGATTCTCGGCATTCGCAACGAGCTGAAGCGGCAGTTGCTGGCGGATCCACCGTCGGTGTTCATCGGCGTGGATGCGCCGGACTTCAACTTCGGGCTCGAACAGCCGCTGCGCGAAGCCGGCATTCCGACCGTGCATTTCGTGTGTCCGTCGATCTGGGCATGGCGCGGCGGGCGCATCAAGAAGATCGTGAAAGCCGTGGATCACATGCTCTGCGTGTTTCCGTTCGAAACGGCGCTGCTGGCGAAATCGGGCGTTGCGGCAAGCTATGTCGGCCATCCGCTCGCCGACGAAATTCCGCTCGAACCGGATACTGCCGCCGCGCGGCGCGAACTCGGCATCGCGGAAGGCGGACCGGTCATCGCAGTGCTGCCGGGCAGCCGCCGTTCGGAAATTGCGCTGATCGGCCCGACGTTTTTCGACGCCATGGAGCTGATGCAGCTTCGCGAGCCGGGCGTGCGCTTCCTGATGCCGGCGGCGAATCCGGCGCTGCGCGAGCTGCTGCAACCGTTGGTGGAGGCGCATCCGCATCTGTCGCTGACGATTACGGACGGCCGCGCGCAGACCGCGATGACCGCCGCCGACGCCATCCTCGTGAAAAGCGGCACGGTCACGCTCGAAGCGGCGCTCCTGAAGAAGCCGATGGTCATCTCGTACAAGGTGCCCTGGCTCACGGGTCAGATCATGAAGCGGCAGGGCTACCTGCCGTACGTGGGCTTGCCGAACATTCTCGCGGGCCGTTTCGTCGTGCCGGAGATCCTTCAGCATTTCGCGACGCCCGAAGCCCTCGCCGAGGCCACGCTGAAACAGTTGAACGACGACGCGAACCGCCGTACCCTGACCGAGATTTTCACCGAGATGCACATCGCGCTGCGCCAGAACACGTCGCAGCGGGCGGCCGAAGCCGTGGCGCGAGTGCTCGACACGCGGAGGCCGCAATGAAGGCTGCGAACCGGTCGGCGCAACGCGGACTCGACTTCAGCTCGCCGTTCGACATCGTCTGCGGTGTCGACGAAGCGGGGCGCGGCCCGCTCGCGGGGCCGGTCGTGGCCGCCGCCGTGATCTTCGATCCGGCGAAGCCGCGCATCAACGGGCTGGACGATTCGAAAGCCTTGTCCGCCAAGAAGCGGGAGGACCTCTACGAGAAGATCGTCGATCGCGCGCTCGCGTATTGCATCGCGTCGGCGAGCGTCGAGGAGATCGACACCATCAACATCCTTCACGCGTCGATGCTCGCAATGAAGCGGGCGGTCGAAGGCTTGTCGGTTGCGCCGACGCTCGTGAAAGTGGACGGCAATCGCTGCCCGGTGCTGTCGATACGCGCGGAAGCCGTGATCGGCGGCGATGCGCTCGTCAAGCAAATCTCGGCGGCGTCGATTCTCGCGAAGGTCACGCGCGACCGTGTGCTGTGCGAACTGCACGAGGCGCATCCGATGTACGGTTTCAACGTGCACGCGGGCTACGGCACGCCGCAGCATCTTGCCGCGCTGCGCGAACACGGGCCTTGCGAGCATCACCGGCGTTCGTTCGCGCCGGTGCGCGAGGCGCATCTTCGCTTCGGCTCGGTGCTGCCCGATATCGCGCCCGAGGTCATTCAGGCAACCGCCGCGCTGAATGCCGATCCCGAAGCGCATCCGTTCTGAGCGGCCTTGCCGTTCCATTCCAACGTGAAATCCGTCACTTCGCGGGACAACCCGCTCTACAAGCGCCTGAAGGCGCTCGCCGGCTCGACGGCGCAGCAGCGGCGCAGCGGTCACGCGCTGCTCGAAGGTCTGCATCTCGCCGCTGCTTATCTGGACACTGCGGGCCAGCCGGAAACGTGTGTCGTCACCGAAGGCGCGTTGGCGCATGCGGAAGCCCGCGAGATCGTGGCGCGCATCGAAGAGAAGCGCGTGATCGTATTGCCGGATGCGCTTTTCGGACAGCTATCGAGCGTCGTGCACGGCGTCGGGATGTTGCTGCTCGTCGAAAAGATCGAAACGGCGTTGCCCGAACGCGTCGGCGAGACGTGCGTGATCCTCGACGGCATTCAAGACGCGGGCAATGTCGGCTCGATTCTGCGCAGCGCGGCGGCGGCGGGCGTCGGCCGCGTCTTCTGCGCGCCGGGCACCGCGTACGCGTGGTCGTCGAAGGTGCTGCGCTCGGGTATGGGCGCGCATTTTCTGCTGGAAATCTTCGAGGACGTCGATCCGGCCGGACTCATCGCGCGGCTCGACGTGCCGGTGACGATCACGGATTCGCACGGCGCCGTCGCCATCTACGATTGCGATCTGTCGTCGCCCGTCGCGTGGGTGTTCGGCAACGAGGGCGCGGGCGTGTCGCAGGTTTGGCGCGATGCCGTGACGCATCGCGTGACCATTCCGCAGCCGGGCGGCATGGAATCGCTGAACGTGGCGGCTGCGGCGGCCATCTGTCTCTTCGAACAGTGCCGCCAGCAGCGCTGAATCAATAATAGGAAGGCCGCTCCGGCTTGATCTCTTGAAGGATCGTCGTGGCGATTTCCTCGATCGACTTATGCGTCGAGGACAGCCACTTGATGCCTTCGCGCTTCATCATGCTCTCGGCTTCGTTGATCTCGTAGCGGCAATTTTCGAGCGCGGCGTACTTGCTGCCGGGGCGCCGCTCGTTGCGAATTTCCGCGAGCCGCTGCGGGTCGATAGACAGGCCGAACATCTTGTCGCGATGTTCCAGAAGCGGCGTCGGCAGCTTGCCTCGTTCGAAGTCTTCCGGAATCAGCGGATAGTTTGCAGCCTTCACGCCGTATTGCATCGCGAGGTAGAGGCTCGTCGGCGTCTTGCCGCTGCGCGACACGCCCACCAGAATCACGTCCGCTTCGGTCAGATTGCGGTTGGACTGGCCGTCGTCGTGCGCGAGCGAGAAGTTGATCGCCTCGATGCGGTTCTTGTATTCCTCGGTGTCGGCGTTTTGGTGTACGCGGCCCATCGCGTGCGTCGACTTGATTTCCAGTTCGTGTTCGAGCGGCTCGATGAACGTCTGGAACATGTCGAGCACGAGCGCGTTGCAGCGCTTGACGATCTCGTTCGATGCGCTGTCCACGAGCGTCGTGAACACGATCGGACGGCGTCCGTCGAGCGACACGGCTTCGTTGATCTTCTCGACGGTGGCATGCGCCTTGTCGATGGAATCGACGAACGGCACGCGCACGAGCCGGAATTTCTGGTCGAACTGGGCGAGGATCGAATGGGCGAACGTTTCGGCGGTGATCCCGGTACCGTCGGAAACGATGAATACGGAAGGCGGCATCAGCGGTGAACCAGTGGGAACGAGTTGAAAACAGCACGCTCGAACCGGAGCGTGCGCGGTCAGGCGGCCTCGCCTGAGCGTGTGTTACATTGAGCGGCCCAAACGTGTGCGCAGGCGCACCAAGAGGCGTGAAAGACCTCGATTTTGCCGTGGATTTACTGTCCGTGCCCGGACAAATGCGAGAATCGGCACGGTAGAATAGCGGCAACCTGTTCGATAAGCAATTGCGTCGAGATTGAGCCTGATCTTCCTCAATTGACGGGTAGTTCGTGCGTTTTCACCGCATGACTGCGCGATTTTCGGCAAACCGGAGTGCGGTTCCTCACCGCCGCGAAGGCTTATCAAACAGGTTGTACGAGATGCGCCGGCGCTTCCAATGAGCGCCGCCGCATGCGAGCCCACTCGTGCGATCGTGAATTCCATCCACCTTAGGGGCTTGTATGACCAACGCAGTCAATGTTGCGAACGATGTCGCAAAGGATCAAGCGTATGTAGTTCCATTCGAGCAGTTGCGAATGACCGACGTGGAAATCGTCGGTGGCAAGAATGCGTCGCTCGGCGAAATGATCAGCCAGCTTTCCGAAGCCGGCGTCAGCGTGCCGACGGGCTTCGCCACGACCGCGCTCGCATTCCGCGACTTCCTCCATCACAACGAACTGACGGAGCGCATCGCCAAACGTCTCGAGACGCTTGACGTCGACGACGTGAAGGCGCTTGCCGAGGCCGGCAAGGAAATCCGTCAGTGGATCGTCGACGCGCCGCTGCAGCCGCGTCTCGAAGACGAAATCCGCCGTCAATTCGAAGTCCTGCAAAAGAGCTCGCCCGAAGAGCTGTCGTTCGCCGTGCGCTCGTCCGCCACGGCCGAAGACCTGCCCGACGCATCGTTCGCGGGGCAGCAGGAAAGCTATCTGAACGTGGTCGGCATCGAAGACGTGCTCGATCGCATGAAGCACGTGTTCGCGTCGCTGTACAACGACCGCGCCATCTCGTATCGCGTCCACAAGGGCTTCACGCACGCGGAAGTCGCGCTGTCGGCCGGCGTGCAGCGCATGGTGCGCTCGGACGTCGGCGCCGCGGGCGTCATGTTCACCATCGACACCGAGTCCGGCTTCAAGGACACGGTCTTCATCACGTCGAGCTACGGCCTCGGCGAAACCGTGGTGCAGGGCGCGGTGAACCCGGACGAATTCCACGTCTTCAAGACCACGCTCGCGCAGAGCAAATATCCGATCATCCGTCGTTCCATCGGCTCGAAGCTCATCAAGATGGAGTTCACGCAGCCGGGCGAACCGGGCCGCGTCAAGACCGTCGACGTGCCGCACGAGCAGCGCAACCGCTTCTCGATCTCCGACGAAGACGTGATCGAGCTCGCGAAGTACGCGGTCATCATCGAGAAGCACTATCAGCGTCCGATGGACATCGAGTGGGGCAAGGACGGCCGCGACGGCAAGCTGTTCATCCTTCAGGCGCGTCCTGAAACGGTGAAGAGCCAGGCGGCGGGCAAGGCCGAGATGCGCTTCAAGCTGAAGGGCCAGTCGAACGTGCTCGCCACGGGCCGCGCGATCGGCCAGAAGATCGGCGCGGGTCCCGTGCGCGTGATCTACGATCCGTCGGAAATGGAACGCGTGCAGCCGGGCGACGTGCTCGTCGCCGACATGACCGATCCGAACTGGGAGCCGGTGATGAAGCGTGCATCGGCCATCGTCACGAATCGCGGCGGGCGCACCTGCCACGCGGCGATCATCGCGCGTGAGCTGGGCGTGCCGGCGGTGGTCGGCTGCGGCGACGCGACCGACGTGCTGAAGGACGGCGCGCTCGTCACCGTGTCGTGCGCGGAAGGCGACGAAGGCAAGATCTACGACGGCCTGCTCGAAACCGAAGTGACCGAAGTGCAGCGCGGCGAACTGCCGAAGATCCCGGTCAAGATCATGATGAACGTCGGCAATCCGCAACTCGCGTTCGACTTCGCGCAGTTGCCGAACGCGGGCGTCGGCCTCGCGCGGCTCGAGTTCATCATCAACAACAACATCGGCGTGCACCCGAAGGCGATTCTGGAGTACCCGAACGTCGACGCCGATCTCAAGAAAGCGGTCGAAAGCGTCGCGCGTGGTCATGCGTCGCCGCGCGCGTTCTATGTCGACAAGCTGACCGAAGGCATCGCCACGATCGCGGCGGCGTTCTATCCGAAGCCCGTCATCGTGCGCCTGTCGGACTTCAAGTCGAACGAGTACAAGAAGCTGATCGGCGGTTCGCGCTACGAGCCGGACGAAGAGAACCCGATGCTCGGTTTCCGCGGCGCGTCGCGCTACATCGCGGAAGACTTCGCCGAGGCGTTCCACATGGAATGCATCGCGCTGAAGAAGGTGCGCGAGGAGATGGGTCTGGACAACGTCGAGATCATGGTGCCGTTCGTGCGCACGCTGAAGCAGGCGGAGCGCGTGGTCGGGCTGCTCGAGAAGTTCGGGCTGAAGCGCGGCGTGAACGGTCTCAAGCTCGTGATGATGTGCGAAGTGCCGAGCAATGCGATTCTCGCCGAGCAGTTCCTCGAATACTTCGACGGTTTCTCGATCGGCTCGAACGACCTGACGCAGTTGACGCTCGGTCTCGACCGTGACTCCGGCATGGAACTGCTCGCGGCCGACTTCGACGAGCGCGACGAAGCCGTGCAGTTCATGCTCAAGCGCGCCATCGAGACGTGCCTGAGACTGAACAAGTACGTGGGCATTTGCGGCCAGGGGCCGTCGGATCATCCGGATCTCGCCGAGTGGCTGGCGAAGCAGGGCATCGAGTCGATGTCGCTGAACCCGGACACGATCATCGACACGTGGCAGCAACTCGCGACCACATTGTCAAAATAAGTCGGTCACGCCTTTCCGGATGCTTTCGGGAAGGCGCTGCGTGCTATAAAAAACACCCCGGACCTTCCGGGGTGTTTTTGTTTGGAGACTGGCATGGCGACCCATGAACTCATCTGGTGGATTGCAGCCGGCGCGCTGATCGTCACCGAGCTTTTCACCGGCACGTTCTATCTGTTGATGATCGCGCTCGGGATGATCGCGGGCGGCATCGCGTTCGCCGTCGGGCTTGCGCTGCACGTGCAACTGGGCGTCGCGGCGCTCGTCGCGTTGATCGCTGTCGCAGCGCTGCGCCGGTCGCGCTTCGGAAGCTGGAAGCGGCGCGACGCCTCGCGCGATGCCGCCGTGAACCTGGACATCGGCGCGACGCTGGAAGTGGCCGAATGGCACGACCGCCGCGCCCGCGCGATGTACCGCGGCGCGGAGTGGGACGTCGAGCTGGCGCCGGGCGAATCGGAAAGCGCGCGCTGGTATCGCATCACCGCGCTCGACGGAAGCCGGCTCGTCGTCGCCGCCAAACGCTAGAGCACGCACACTCGCCGCATAAGAACTGAAGGAGTCACACATGACTATCGCCGTCGTCCTGCTCGTCATCGCAATCGTGATCGTGGTGAACACGGTCAAGATCGTTCCGCAACAGCACGCGTGGGTGCTGGAACGCCTCGGCCGCTATCACGCCACGCTCACGCCGGGGCTGAACATCGTGTTGCCGTTCGTCGATCGCATCGCGTACAAGCACGTGCTGAAGGAAATTCCGCTCGACGTGCCGAGCCAGGTCTGCATCACGCGCGACAACACGCAGCTTCAGGTGGACGGCGTGCTGTACTTTCAGGTCACCGACCCGATGAAGGCGTCGTATGGTTCGAGCAATTTCGTGCTCGCCATCACGCAGCTTTCGCAGACCACGCTGCGTTCGGTCATCGGCAAGCTGGAACTCGACAAGACCTTCGAGGAGCGCGAGTACATCAATCACAGCATCGTGAATGCGCTCGACGAAGCTGCGTCCAACTGGGGCGTGAAGGTGCTGCGCTACGAGATCAAGGACCTGACGCCGCCGAAGGAGATTCTCCACGCGATGCAGGCGCAGATCACCGCCGAGCGCGAGAAGCGCGCGCTGATCGCGGCGTCGGAAGGGCGCAAGCAGGAGCAGATCAATCTGGCGTCGGGCGCGCGCGAAGCGGCCATCCAGAAGTCCGAGGGCGAACGTCAGGCAGCGATCAATCAGGCGCAGGGCGAGGCGTCGGCGATTCTCGCGGTGGCGGAGGCGAACGCGCAGGCCATCGAGAAGATCGGCGCCGCCATTCAGTCGGCGGGCGGCATGGACGCCGTGAACCTCAAGGTCGCCGAGCAGTATGTCGGCGCGTTCGCCAACATTGCGAAGACCGGCAACACGCTGATCGTGCCGGGCAACATGTCCGACATGAGTTCGATGATCGCGTCGGCGCTCGCCATCGTGAAGGGCGAGGGCGGCGGCGTCATCCGAAAGAGTTGATGCAAGAAGGGGCGCTTCGAAGCGCCCCTTGTTGTATGCAACGACGAAGATCAGCGTGCGGCGGTGCGCATCAAGCGGGCGCGCTCGCGTTCCCAGTCGCGCTTCTTCTCGGTCTCGCGCTTGTCGTGCAGCTTCTTGCCCTTCGCCAGACCGATTTCGCACTTCACGCGGCCTTCCTTGTAGTGGAAGTTGAGCGGCACGAGCGTATGGCCGCGCTGCTCCACCTTGCCGATGAGTTTGTCGATCTGCTCGCGATGCAAGAGCAGCTTGCGCGTGCGCACCGGGTCCAGGTTGGCGAACTTCGACGCCTCGGGCAGCGGACTGATGTGCGTGCCGATCAGGAACAGTTCGCCGTTCTTGATCACGACATAGCCTTCCTTGATCTGCCCGCGGCCTTCGCGCAGCGCCTTGACTTCCCAGCCTTCGAGCACGAGACCGGCCTCGTAGCGTTCTTCGATGAAGTAATCGAAGAAGGCTTTTCTGTTGTCAATGATGCTCATGAATGGAAAGTGCCCAACTCGTTTAAAATCACGATTTTAGCAGCGCGCCGCTTGACGCACGATGGGCAGACGTAGCTCATCGCTTAAAGCCGCGCGCGCCGCCACCCGATCCAGTCACCCGCTGCGCCCTTATGGCCGACGTCCAGAAAACCGTATTGATCCGCCATTCAGCGGAAGAAATGTTCGACCTCGTCACCGATGTCGCCGACTACCCCAACTTCCTGCCGTGGTGCGGCGGCGTCGAGATCGGCCGCCAGGACGAGACCGGCATGGAAGCGAAGATCGACATCAACTTCAAGGGCATCAAGCAGCACTTCGCGACGCGCAACGTGCAGAAGCGTCCGACGAACATCGATATGGAGTTCCTGAGTGGCCCTTTCAAGAAGTTCACGGGCTACTGGCGCTTCACGCCGCTGCGCGCCGACGCGTGCAAGATCGAGTTCGCGCTGCACTATGAGTTCTCGAACCTGATTCTCGAGAAGATCATCGGGCCGGTGTTCAGCCATATCGCGAACACGTTCGTCGATTCGTTCGTGAAGCGCGCGGATCAACGGTACGGCAAAAAATGAATCTGCATATCGATGTCTGCTACGGCCTGCCGGACGGCAAGAGCTTCCTCACGCGGGTCGATCTGCGCGATGGCGCGACCGTGCGCGAAGCCATCGAGGCAAGCGGCGTGCTGAGAGCGCATCCCGACATCGATCTGACGACGCAGAAGGTCGGCGTGTTCGGCAAGCTGCAAACGCTCGATGCGGCGCTCGCCGATTTCGACCGCGTCGAGATTTATCGGCCGCTGAAGGTCGATCCGAAGACCGCGCGTCAGCGCCGCGTGGACAAGGCGCGCAAGGCGGGGTCCATCGAAGGGCGCAAATGGCAGTCGAAGGATTCGCGCTGACCTAGGACAGCATCAATGCGCGGGCGCTTCCTTCGATGCCGCCGCCGGCTCGACGGTATGTTGCCGCACCGACCAGCTCACGCCCGCCAGCAGCAGCACGATAGCCAGCATCTCCGGCGCGCGCGGCCAGCGGGCGTCGTAGACGAAAGCATAGAGCAGGGCGAAGAGCGTTTCGAACGCGATCATCTGCCCGGAAAGCGTGAGCGGCAGGCGTTTCGCCGCCGCGTTCCACAGCATGTTGCCGAGCCAGGAACCGCCCGTCGCCAGCGCGAAGCACACGATCCAGAACAGATGCCAGCGCGCGGCCGGCACGCTCGCCTGCGCGACGCCGGCGGGCAACATCCAGACAACCGTCCCGAGGACCGCGCCGAGCACGCCTGTCACGATGCCCCACAGCACGGACCACTCGTTGCCGTCGAAGTGGCGGTTCGCCTGCAGATAGCGCGCGTTGACGACCGCATACCACGTCCACGACGCCAGCGCGCCGACTGCGCACGCGAGCCCGGCTAGGCGCGTGAGCACGCTGCTCGCACTCGCGTCGCCGTGATGCGTGAAGACGTCGCTGAACACGTCCAGATTGATGCACGCGATGCCCGCGAGCACCAGCAAGAGCGGCGCGGCGAGGCGCTTGAGCTCCACCGCGCCGTGATCGCGCCGGCCTGCCAGCGTCACCGTCACCGGCAGAATGCCGACGATCAGCGAGGACGGCGCCACGCCCACGAGTTGCACCGCGCTCGCGAGCAGCATGTAGTAGAGCAGATTGCCGACGAGCGCGAGCTTCACGAGCGCAATAACATCGGCGCGCGTGAGCTTTGCGGCGAGCCGTCGCGCGAACGGCAGGGCGGCGGCCAGCGACACGGCGCCATACATCACGTAGCGCCCGATGCTCAGCATGAGCGGCGAAAAGTCCGGCAACAGGCGCGGCGCGAGAAAAATAAAACCCCAGATGGCTCCCGCCAGCATTCCATAAACGACACCGCGCTGCATTGACCGACTCCGACTTGCACTCGAATGACGCGAAAGCGTAGCGCGGCGCACCGCCCGCGTCTTGTTCAAACGTGCACCGCATGGCGCGCCGCCGCCGGCCCGCATTTTGCGTCGATCGGCCGTAACCTGCTGTTCGGGCAGTGAAAATGCGGGGAACTATCGGTATAATCTGCTTTTGCGCCCATAGGATTTGCCATGCGTCTGATCCAGAAAGCACTCACGTTCGATGACGTGCTCCTCGTGCCTGCGTTCTCCAGCGTTCTTCCGCGCGATACCAGCCTGAAATCCCAGCTGACTCGCAACATCTCCCTGAATATGCCCCTCGTGTCCGCCGCCATGGACACGGTCACCGAAGGCCGGCTCGCCATCGCCATGGCGCAGATGGGCGGCATCGGCATCGTTCACAAGAATCTCACCGCGAAGGAACAGGCGCGCGAAGTCGCGAAGGTCAAGCGCTTCGAGTCCGGCGTCGTGCGCGACCCGATCACCGTGCCGCCGCAAATGCGCGTGCGCGACGTGATCGCGCTCACGCAGCAGCATGGCATTTCGGGCTTCCCGGTGGTGGAAGGCACGCAACTCATCGGCATCGTCACCAACCGCGACCTGCGTTTCGAAGAGCGGCTCGACGAACCGGTGCGCAACATCATGACGCCGCGCGAGCGTCTCGTGACGGTCAAGGAAGGCACGTCGCTCGCCGAAGCGAAGGCGCTGATGCACAGCCATCGCCTGGAACGCGTGCTGGTGGTCAACGACGCGTTCGAACTGCGCGGGCTGATGACCGTGAAGGACATCACGAAGCAGACCGAGAACCCGGACGCCTGCAAGGACGAAGACGGCAAGCTGCGCGTCGGCGCGGCGGTCGGCGTGGGCCCGGACAACGAAGAGCGTGTCGATCTGCTGGCGCAGGCGGGCGTGGACGTGATCGTCGTCGACACGGCGCACGGACATAGCCAGGGCGTGCTGGAGCGCGTGCGCTGGGTCAAGCAGAACTATCCGCGCGTGCAGGTGATCGGCGGCAACATTGCGACGGCGGCAGCAGCCAAGGCGCTCGTCGAGTACGGCGCGGACGCCGTGAAGGTCGGCATCGGCCCGGGCTCCATCTGCACGACGCGTATCGTCGCGGGCGTCGGCGTGCCGCAGATCACGGCTATCGCGAACGTGTCCGAGGCGCTGCGCGGCAGCGGCGTGCCGGTCATCGCGGACGGCGGCGTGCGTTTCTCGGGCGATGTCGCGAAGGCGCTCGCGGCAGGCGCGAACGTCGTGATGATGGGCAGCATGCTGGCCGGCACCGAAGAGTCGCCGGGCGACGTGTTCCTGTTCCAGGGCCGTCAGTACAAGGCGTACCGCGGCATGGGCTCGGTCGGCGCGATGAAAGACGGCGCGGCGGATCGCTACTTCCAGGACAACTCGGCGAACATCGACAAGCTCGTGCCGGAAGGCATCGAAGGCCGCGTGGCCTACAAGGGCTCGGTCAACGCCATCCTGTTCCAGGTCGTCGGCGGCGTGCGCGCGAGCATGGGCTATTGCGGCTGCCGCACCATCGCGGAACTGCACGACAAGGCGGAATTCGTGCAGATCACGGCGGCGGGCATGCGCGAATCCCATGTGCATGACGTGCAGATCACCAAGGAAGCCCCGAACTATCACGTTGACTGACCGGCTTGCTCCCGCCGTCTCCCGGCTTTTGCGCCGATAACCTCGTGGACCGATCATGAAACCGTTGCTGCGCGTCGTGCTGGTCGTCAATGCCCTCATTTTTCTGGTGTTCGGCGTGCTGTTCCTGCTGACGCCGTGGGCAGGACTCTACGACGCGCTGCAACTCGACGCGATGCGAGTGGAACCGGCGTTCGCCGGGCAACTGCTCGGCATCGCGCTGATCGGTTTCGCGTGGCTGTCGCTGCACGCGGCCATCGACGGTGCGCTGACCGCCGCAGCCGCGAGGGCGTCGGGGCATGTCGAATGGCTGTCGGGCATCGTCGTGCTGGTTTGGCTCCTCGGACTGCGCACGCCTGAGGTCGACGGCTTCGGGCAGGTCGGCGCGGCGCTGATCGGCATCGTGTTGCTGGTGCTGGGGCTCGGCAGCGTGAGGCTCGCGGGCGCGGTGCGGCGGCGGGAACGCGCGGCACTGGCCGGCGCGGCGTCGGCGGAGCGGGCGGAAAAGAAGGCGGCGCAAAAGCGCGACGAAACGCGCCCGCCTGCCACGACCGTCGTGCCGCCGTCGGATACGGCAACGCGTCCCGCCGCGCGCGCGCCCGAAGCGACTGCCATCGATCCCGTCACCGGCCGCGCGGTCGATCCGGCGGGGCGTCCGATCGATGCCGATACCGCGCCACCGGTTGCGCGCACGCGCACGGAAGCCGGCGTCGTCGATCCGGTCACGGGCCGCACGCTCGATGCGCAAACGGGCCGCGAGATCGACCCGGCCACCGGCAGGCGCATCGACCCGGTGATCGGCAGCGACATCGATCCGGCGACCGGTCGGCGCGTGGATCCGCTGACGGGCCGCGTGGCGCCGGACCCGGCGAGCGGGACGCCGCGCTGAGGCGCCCGCAGATGCGCGAAAGCGAGCGCGGCGGCGCGCGCAGCAAGCAAACACAAGGACGGTCGGCCTTCGCGCCGGCCGTCGATTTATTGGCAGCCGGAGCCGGCAGCACCGGACCGGCCGCCCACACCATTCGTTCACTTAGCCTTTGGCCGCAGCCATGCACGACAAAATCCTGATTCTCGATTTCGGCTCCCAAGTCACCCAGCTGATCGCCCGGCGCATCCGCGAGTCGCACGTCTACTCGGAAATCCATCCGTACGACGTCGACGAGACGTTCATCCGCGAGTTCGCGCCGAAAGGCATCATCCTGTCGGGCGGCCCGAATTCGGTCACCGAGGCGAAGTCGCCGCGCGCCCCGCAGATCGTGTTCGATCTCGGCGTGCCGGTGCTCGGCATCTGCTATGGCATGCAGACGATGGCCGACCAGCTCGGCGGCAAGGTCGAACTCGGCAAGGTGCGCGAGTTCGGCTACGCGGAAGTGCAGGCGCTGAACCACACGGGCTTTCTGGAAGGCATCGAAGACTTCAGGACCGCCGAAGGCGAGTCGATGCTCAAGGTCTGGATGAGCCACGGCGACAAGGTGGCCGACATGCCGGCCGGCTTCAAGCTGATGGCCTCGACGCCCGCATGCCCGATCGCCGCGATGGCCGACGACGACCGCCGCTTCTACGGCGTGCAGTGGCACCCGGAAGTCACGCACACGGTGCAGGGCCGCGCGATGCTCGACCGCTTCGTGCTCGAACTGTGCGGCGCGAAGGCGGATTGGGAGATGGGCCATTACATCGACGAAGCCGTCGCGAAGATTCGCGCGCAGGTCGGCGACGAGCACGTCATTCTCGGTTTGTCTGGCGGCGTGGATTCGTCGGTGGCCGCGGCGCTCCTGCATCGCGCGATCGGCAATCAGCTGACGTGCGTGTTCGTCGATCACGGCCTCTTGCGCGAGAACGAAGCCGAGCAGGTGATGTCGACGTTCGCGGATCATCTCGGCGTGAAGGTCATTCATGTCGATGCGAGCGAAGCGTTCCTCGAGAAGCTCGCTGGCGTGACCGATCCGGAGGCGAAGCGCAAGATCATCGGCGCGGAGTTCATCGAAGTGTTCGACGCCGAATCGCACAAGCTCACCGACGCCAAATGGCTCGCGCAGGGCACCATTTATCCCGACGTGATCGAATCGGCGGGCAAGGGCAAGAAGGGCACGCATACGATCAAGAGCCACCACAACGTGGGCGGGCTGCCCGAGACGCTGAAGCTGAAGCTGCTCGAACCGCTGCGCGAATTGTTCAAGGACGAGGTGCGCGAACTCGGCGTGAAGCTGGGCCTGCCGCCCGCGATGGTGTATCGCCATCCGTTCCCCGGTCCCGGCCTCGGCGTGCGGATTCTTGGCGAAGTGAAGCGCGAGTTTGCGGATCTGCTGCGCCGCGCGGACGCGATTTTCATCGAGACGCTGCGCAATACCATCGACAAGGAAACCGGCAAGTCGTGGTACGAGCTGACGAGTCAGGCGTTCGCGGTGTTTCTGCCGGTGAAGAGCGTCGGCGTGATGGGCGATGGCCGGACCTACGATTACGTCGTCGCGCTGCGCGCGGTGCAGACGATGGACTTCATGACCGCGCACTGGGCGCATCTGCCGCATGAATTGCTCGGACATGTGAGCAATCGCATCATCAACGAAGTGCGCGGGATCAATCGGGTGGTGTATGACATCTCGGGCAAGCCGCCTGCGACGATCGAGTGGGAGTGAGGGGAGTAAATGGTCGCAGTATTGGCTGCTGCGACCGGTGACTAATCGGTGCTTGTTTATCGCTTGCGGGTTCTTTTGCAACCAATCAAAAGCTACGAGGATTTTTCGTCGATCCATTCGTGCCGGCGTGTAGCGGGCGCGATTCTACGGTAGTGCTGACGGTATGCGGGGGCCGTGTGCAAGAGACCTGCCGGGGACTATGACCCGGCGGCGCGCTACAGGCTGGTGATGGTCAAATACCTGGCTCGACGAGAACGCGTTTCAAGTATCGCCCGACGTCAAATTTCCCTCTGACTCCAACGGTTGGGGAATGCTGACTTCGTGATACATTAAGAGCTGTAAAGACTTACGAAGTTAGCAACATGCCGACACCTCACGCGCCTCCGGCCACCGTCCGGCGCGCGCTGCGCAAATTGGGCGCCGATATTCACGACGCCCGCCGCCGTCGCCGACTGACCATGGCGGTGGTCGCCGAGCGTGCGTTCACGTCGAGAGCGACTTTGCAGCGGGTCGAGGCGGGCGATGCGGGGGTGAGCATCGGCATCTATGCGGCCGTGCTACAGGCGCTTGGGCTGCTGGACGGACTGACTCAGGTCGCCGACGCCTCGCGGGACACCGTCGGGCAGTCGCTGGCAACCGCCGCGTTGCCTCAGCGCGTCAGGTTGCCTCGCAGCGGCAGAGGAAAGGGCGATCATGACTGATGTCGAGGTGCACATCGATCTAGATGGCTCGCCGCGTCCGGTAGGCCTCCTCAGGCGTCATGCGTCGCGTCGAGAAGAAACGGTCACGTTCGAATACGACGAGACATGGCTGGCCGACGACGGGCGGTTCTCAATTGAGCCGGCGCTGGCGTTGACGCGCGGCGTTTTTCCACCGCCGCCAGATCAGTCCATTTTCGGTTCAATCGGCGATTCAGCGCCCGATACCTGGGGACGGCGACTCATGCAACGCGCGGAGCGTCGACAGGCCGAACGGGAGGGGAGGCGCGTCCGGACGCTTGGTGAACTTGACTACTTGTTGGGCGTGGCGGATGAAACGCGTCTCGGCGCCCTGCGATTCCGTTGGGGCGGAGATAGTGAATTCCAGGCGCCCGTGCCTGCGGGTGTCCCCGCGCTGATCGAATTGGGCCGGCTGCTTCAAATCACCGAGCGTATCCTGCGAGACGAGGAAACGGATGAAGATTTGCAACTGATCTTCGCGCCTGGATCATCGCTCGGTGGCGCGCGTCCCAAGGCGTCGGTCATCGACCAGTACGGCCATTTGTCGATTGCCAAATTTCCAAAGGAACTCGACGAATACAGCATCGAGGCCTGGGAGGAGGTCGCCCTGCGATTGGCTGAGCGCGCCGGCATTTCGACCCCGCATCACCAGCTGCTTCAGGTAGCGGGCAAGCCTGTGCTGTTGTCGCGCCGCTTCGATCGCGCTGGCGGTGTTCGCATTCCCTTTCTCTCGGCAATGTCGATGACAGGATCTCGGGACGGCCAACGCGGCAGCTATCCCGAACTGGTTGATGCACTGACACAACATGGTGCCAGGGCGAGAGCCGACGCTGCCCAGTTGTATCGCCGTGTGACGTTCAACGTACTGGTTTCAAATGTCGATGACCATTTGCGTAACCATGGTTTCCTCTGGACCGGCCGCGACGGCTGGGTGTTGTCACCGGCCTATGACCTCAACCCCACGCCAACCGACGTCAAGGCGCGCATTCTGACGACCAACATCGATCTCGACGAAGGGACATGTTCGCTCGACCTGCTAGAAAGTGCGGCGGAGTTCTTCGGTTTGTCGTTGAAGCAGGCTCGGGCCACGATCCGCGAGGTGGCAGACGTGACCCGTACATGGCGAGCGGTTGCTCAGGAAGTCGGTTGCCGGCGCGCAGAGATCGCTCGCATGGCAAGTGCCTTCGAACATGATGATCTTGATGCGGCATTGCGGTTGTGACGCTATGGCGACCTCCTTTCAATGCGTCTGACAGTATCAACAACGGTAAGGCGCTGACAAGTCGCCTGAGACAGCCAACGTTCGTGGATTTTTTTCCAAACAACATGGGCGCTGATTCGGTGTGTGCCGGCGTCAGCCGTCACGATCGGCACGCGAGTCAAACCTGTGAAGACGCATGAACACCCCTCGCCCTGACCGTCCCACCGACTCGCTCTTCTTCGCGGTCTACCCCGATGCCGCCGCTGCCGAGCGCATCGGGGACCACGCGGCGCGCCTTCGCGCAGAACACGCGCTAAAGGCGCGGCCCATTCCCGCCGACCGCCTGCACATCACCCTGCATTACCTCGGCGTTTTCGCGGGCGTGCCGGCCGACACGCTGGCTGCGACCCACGCGGCGGCTTCATCGGTTCACATGCCGTCATTCGACGTGACGCTCGACCGCGTCGAAACCTTCGCCACGCGCCGTCCCAAGCGGCCGCTCGTCATAGCGGGCGAGCCGGGCGACGCGTTCTCCGCTTTCGTCGATCAACTCGACAAAACGCTGCAATCAGTCGGCATCTTCGTCAAATCGCATCCGCGCTTCATCCCGCACGTGACGTTGCTTTACGACGAGCATCGCGTCGCGCGACAAGCCGTTCAGCCGATCACATGGACCGTGCGCGAGTTCGCCCTCGTGCGCAGTCTGCTCGGACGCTCGGAGCATCAGGTCATCGAACGCTGGCCGCTCGACGCATAAGACGCCGCATAAGACGCCGCACATTCGGAATAAACTGTTTCGCGGATTTTTCGTCCGCGTTATGGTTGAAGGGTTCGACCCAAGGATTCCGATTACATGACTCGATCCCGTCTGCTGCCCGTCACGCCCGAAACGCATCACGTCCAGATCGACCTCGTCTACGCGACCGATCGCAATCTCACCGGCAAGCCCATCTACAAGACGCAGCATTGCCTGCTGCTCGAACCCGCCGAAGCGGCGCTGCGCCAAGCGGTGACGATCGCGCAGAGCTTCGGCGCGACGCTGAAGATCTTCGACGCCTACCGCCCGCCGCAAGCGCAGGAAGTGCTGTGGAACTTCCTGCCCGATCCCACGTTCATCGCCGATCTCGGCCGCGGCTCGAATCACAGTCGCGGCACGGCGGTGGACCTGACGCTCGTCGATAGCGACGGCCTCGAGTTCGACATGGGCACCGGCTTCGACGCGATGGTGCCCGAGTCCGGCCACTTTCACGCGGGTCTGCCGGCTCACGTGCAGCGCAATCGCACGCTCTTGCTCGGCGTGATGCACGGCGCGGGCTTCGCGCATATTCCGAGCGAATGGTGGCATTACGAATTACCCGGATCGCGCGAACTCGCGCTCATCGACAACGAAGAAAGCGGCCCCTTGCGGCTGATGTGAACGGGAAAAACAACCATGAGACTGAGCGCACGAAAGGCCCTTGTCGCGATGACGCTGGCGTTGAGCTTCGCCTCCGCAACGCACGCGGCGACGCCGAAGGACATGTTCGTCATGGCGACGCTGCTCGACGAATTCACCACGCTCGATCCGGGCGAAGTCTACGAGCTCGTGCCGGAAGAATACGTCGCGAACACGTACGACCGGCTGGTGCGCGTCGATCTGAAAGACCCGTCGAAGTTCAACGGCGACGTCGCGCAGTCGTGGACGGTCAGCCCGGACGGGCTCACGTTCACGTTCAAGATCCGCTCCGGCCTCAAGTTCCATTCCGGCAATCCGCTCACGGCCGATGACGTCGCGTGGTCCATTCAGCGCACGGCGTTGCTCGACAAGGGCGCGGCGGCGGTGCTCGCGGGCATCGGCATCACGAAAGCCAACGCGCTCGCGAACGTGAAGAAGATCGACGACAGCACGGTGTCCGTCACGACCGATCAACGCTACGCGCCGACTTTCGTGCTCAACGTGCTGGGCGCGTGGCCGGCGTCGGTCGTGGATCGCAAGCTGCTGGAATCGCATGCCAAAGGTAACGACTACGGCAACGACTGGCTCAAGACCAACGAGGCCGGCTCGGGCGCGTACAAGCTCGTGAAGTGGACGGCGAACGACAGCATCGTGCTGCAACGTTTCGACGGCTATCGCCTGCCGCTCGCGATGAAGCGCATCGTGCTGCGCCATGTGACCGAGGCGGCGAGCCAGCGCCTGATGATCCAGAACGGCGATATCGACGTGGCGCGCGATTTGAGCCCCGACGACCTCGACACGCTCTCGAAGAACGGCGTCATCAAGGCGACGGCCGTGCCGCAGGCGACGCTCATGTATCTCGGCCTGAACAACAAGAATCAGTACCTGGCGAAGCCGGAAGTCTGGGAAGCGATGAAGTGGCTGATCGACTATCAGGGCATCCAGAAGAACGTGATCCGCACGACGTACAAGGTCCATGAAACCTTCTTGCCCGAAGGCTTTCTCGGCGCGCTCAACGAGAATCCGTATCATCAGGACGTCGCGAAAGCGAAGGCGCTGCTCGCCAAAGCCGGGCTCGCGGACGGCTTCACCGTGAAGATGGACGTGCGCAACGACTATCCGTACAGCGAGATCGCGCAGGCGGTGCAGGCGAATCTCGCGCTCGCGAACATCAGAGTGCAGCTCATCCCGAGCGACAACAAGCAGACGCTCGGCCGCTATCGGGCGCGGGCGCATGACATCTATATCGGCGAATGGTCGGCGGACTATATCGATCCGCACAGCAACGCGCAGGGCTTCGCGTGGAATCCCGACAACTCGGATGCGTCCAGCTTCAAGATGCTCGCGTGGCGCAATGCGTGGAATATTCCGGACCTGACGAAGGAAACCAACGCGGCGCTCGCGGAAAGCTCTACGACGAAACGCGCGCAGATGTACGAGAAAATGCAGCGCGAAATGCTCGCCAAGTCGCCTTTCGTCATCATGTTCCAGAAGGTTTCGCAAGTGGCGGCGCGTCCGGGCGTGACCGGTCTGGAAGTCGGGCCGATCAACGATCTCGTGTCGTATCGCAACCTGAAGAAGCAATGACGCGATGACGCCGCATCCGTCCGTGCTCGATCGCCTGCGCGCCGCGAACGCGAATCGCGGCGGCGCGCGGATCGCGCTCGCGCTCTTGCGCTGGATCGCGATGCTCGCCGTCACGTTCACCGGCTTGCTGGCGATCACGTTCTTCATCGGGCGCAAGATCCCGATCGACCCCGTGCTCGCGATTCTCGGCGACCGCGCATCGGCGAGCGCGTATGCCGCGGCGCGCGCGCAACTCGGGCTCGACAAGCCGCTCGTCGATCAATTCCTGATTTACGCCCGCGACGTGCTGCACGGTAATCTCGGCGTGTCGCTGCTGACGGCGAATCCCGTCATCGACGACATCCGGCGCGTCTTTCCCGCGACGCTCGAACTGGCGACGCTCTCGACGTTCATCGGCGTGATGATCGGCGTGCCGCTCGGCGTCATTGCTGCGGTGCGGCACAACCGCATGGTCGATCACGTCGCGCGCGTGATCGGCCTCGCGGGCAGTTCGGTGCCGGTGTTCTGGCTCGCGCTAATGGGGCTGCTGCTGTTCTACGCGCGGCTGCATTGGGTGTCGGGACCGGGCCGCATCGATCCGCTGTACGACGGCATGGTCGATACGCGCACCGGCAGTCTGCTGATCGATGCGCTCATCGCCCGCGAGTGGGACGTGTTCGCCAACGCGTTTTCGCATATCGCGCTGCCGGCGGGCGTGCTGGCGTTCTATTCGATCGCGTATCTCTCGCGCATGACGCGCTCGTTCATGCTCGAACAACTGAGCCAGGAGTACGTGACGACCGCGCGCGCAAAGGGTTTGCCCGAGCGCCGCGTGATCTGGCGTCATGCGTTCGGCAATATCGCGGTGCCGTTGCTCACGGTCATCGCGCTCGCGTATAGCTATTTGCTGGAAGGCTCGGTGCTGACCGAGATCGTCTTCGCATGGCCGGGCATCGGCTCGTATCTGACGGGCGCGCTGCTGAACGCCGACATGAACGCAGTGCTCGGCAGCACGCTCGTGATCGGCGCGACGTTCATCGCGCTCAATCTGCTGACGGATGCACTCTACCGCGTGTTCGATCCGCGCGCTCGCTGACAACGGAGAACCTTGCCGCATGCATTCGCCCGCCAAGCGCACGCCGATGAAACCTCCGCCAGCCACGTGGCGCGCGTGGCTCCTGACCGACACGCCCGCGTCCCCGCGACAGGCCGCGCTCGGGCGCGCGTACCGGCGCTGGCGGCGGTTTTCGAGCAATCCGCTCAGCATGCTGGGCCTCGTCATTCTGATCGTGCTCGTCGTGGCGGCGGCTGTCGGGCCGCTTCTGGTCACGCAGGACCCGCTGCGGCAGGTGCTCGCCGATCGTCTGATGCCGCCGGGCGCGGCGCACTGGTTCGGCACGGATCAACTCGGCCGCGACATCCTGTCGAGACTGGTGCACGGCTCGCGTCTCACGCTTTCCATCGCGATGCTCGTCGTCGTGCTCGTGGTGCCGGTCGGACTCCTGATCGGCACGCTGGCGGGCTATTGCGGCGGCTTCGTCGACACGGCGCTCATGCGCGTGACCGATGTCGCGCTCGCGTTCCCGAAGATCGTGCTGGCGCTCGCGTTCGCGGCGGCGCTGGGGCCGGGCGTGTTGAATGCGGTCATCGCCATTTCCATCACCGCGTGGCCGCCTTATGCGCGGCTCGCGCGGGCCGAATCGCTGCGGCTCGCGCAGGCGGATTTCATCCACGCGGCGCGGCTGGCGGGCGCATCGCACACGCGCATTCTGCTGCGCTATATCGTGCCGCTGTGCTCGTCGTCGGTGATCGTGCGCGCGACGCTCGATATGGCCGGCATCATTCTCGCGGTCGCGGGGCTCGGATTTCTCGGGCTGGGCGCGCAGCCGCCGAGTCCGGAATGGGGCTACATGGTCGCCTCGGGCCGTAACGTGCTGCTCGACGCCTGGTGGGTGGCGACCATTCCCGGCCTCGCGATTCTCGCGGTGAGCCTCGCGTTCAATCTGCTCGGCGACGGTCTGCGCGATGTCTTCGATCCCCGTCATGGAGGCTGACATGGAAGATGCGCTCGCTGAAATCGACGGTCTCGAAGTCGCCTTCGCCGGCCACGACGGCGTCGCGATGCCTGCGGTGCGCGGCGTCTCGCTGACGGTGCGGCGCGGCGAGCGGCTCGGCATCGTCGGGGAATCGGGCTCGGGGAAGTCGCTGACCGGCCGCGCGCTGCTCGGCCTCTTGCCGCCCGAAGCGCGATGGTCCGCGAAGGCTTTGCGCTTCGACGGCCACGATCTGCTCGCGATGAAGCCCAAAGCGCGCCGGCGCCTCTGCGGCACGCAGATGAGCATGATCCTGCAAGACCCGAAGTACTCGCTCAATCCGGTGATGACGGTCGCCCAGCAGATGCGCGAAACCATCGCGCGTCAGGACGGCGGCCTGAGCCGGCGCGCGATGCGTGCGCGCATCGTGGATGCGCTCGCGGCCGTGCATATCCGCGACCCCGAGCGCGTGGCGGACGCGTATCCGCACGAGCTGTCCGGCGGCATGGGCCAGCGCGTGATGATCGCGATGATGGTGAGCGCCGGCCCGCGCCTGCTGATCGCCGACGAACCGACGAGCGCGCTCGACGTGCTCGTGTCGATGCAGGTGCTCGCCGTGCTCGACGAGATGATCGAGCGTCATCGCACGGGGCTCGTGTTCATCAGCCACGACTTGCCGCTCGTCATGTCGTTCTGCGATCGCGTCGCGGTGATGTACGGCGGGCGCGTCGTGGAGACGTGCGCGGCGCGTGAACTCGCCAACGCGCGGCATCCGTACACGCGCGGGCTGCTCGCGGCCAGCCCGCCGCTGACCAATCCGCCCGACGAATTGCCGACGCTGCGCCGCGATCCGTCGTGGCTCGCGGAAACGATCGAGGAAGCCGCGCGATGATCGAGATCGACCACGCGCACATTCGCTTCAAGACGAAAACCGGCCATGTCGATGCCGTGCGCGACGTGTCCTTGCGCGTTGAGGATGGCGAAGTATTCGGTCTCGTCGGCGAGTCGGGCAGCGGCAAGTCGACGCTGCTGCGCGCGCTCGCGGGCCTTGTGCCGCTTGCAGAAGGCGCCATGCGCATCGACGGGCAGGCCATCGCGCATCGGCCGCAGCACGACGTGCAGATGGTGTTTCAGGACCCGTACGGCTCCCTGCATCCGCGCTTCACCGTCGACCGGACATTGCGCGAGCCTCTCGCGATCAACGGCATCGGCAATCAGAACGCGCGCATTCTGGATGCGCTCGCCGAAGTCGGCCTCGGGGCCGCGTTCCGCTTTCGCTATCCGCATCAACTGTCGGGCGGACAGCGGCAACGCGTGTCGATTGCGCGCGCGCTGATCGTCGAGCCGCGCGTGCTTCTGCTCGACGAGCCGACGTCCGCGCTCGATGTCTCCGTGCAGGCCGAAATTTTGAACCTGCTGCGGCGTCTGCATCGCGAGCGCAAGCTCACGATGATCCTCGTGAGCCACAATCTCGCGGTCGTCGGCTTCCTGTGTCAGCGGGTGGCCGTCATGCGCAACGGCGAAGTCGTCGAGCAACTCGGCGTCGAGGCGGTGAGGGCGCACGACGTCAAGCACGAGTACACGCGGCGGCTTCTCCTCGCGACGCAAGGCTACACGCGCGAGCCCGTGCGCTCGTAAGCACAGACGGCCGACGCGCGGCAAGCGATGGCGCGGAAACCCCGCATATCTTCTCTATACGGCCGGCGCGCGCGAACGGCCGTGCGCCGCGCGAAGCAATCAGGGCCGCCGCTGATAGAATACGAGATGAATTGTCGAAGTGAGCCGAACCACGCGCGAGCGCGTTGTTCCGGCGGCTCCGACTTCACGCTAACCCCGCAAATCGTGACAGACCGCTTCGGCGTCATTCGAAAGCCGGTCGTAATCCCCGATGAAATTGCTAGATGCTCTGGTAGAACAGCGGATCAACGAAGCCGTGTCTCGCGGCGAGTTGAACAACTTGCCGGGCGCAGGCGCGCCGCTTCAGTTGGACGACGATCTTCTCGTTCCCGAGGAAGTGCGCGTCGCCAACCGCATTCTCAAGAACGCGGGTTTCGTTCCGCCCGCCGTTGAGCAGCTTCGCGCGCTGCGTGGCCTGCAGGACGAACTCGACAAAGTGACCGATCCTGCCGCCCGCTGCCGCATTCAGGTGAAGATGCTCGCGCTCGACATGGCGCTCGAATCGCTGCGCGGCGGCGGCTGCGTGCCGCACGAATATCGCCGGCGCATCGCGGAGCGGCTCTCGGAGCGCGTCGCGGCGCGTGGCGACACGGAGCCGGAGCAGCCTTGACGCTCACCGAGCCGCCTGCCGGCGCTTCTCCCGACACACCAGAAGATCCCGCTCCCGCCAGCGACCGCGATCGCCGCTTCATGGCGCTCGCGCAACGCGCCGCCGACGAAGCGCGCCGCGCGGGCGAAGTGCCGGTGGGCGCGGTCGTCGTGCTGGGCGACGAAGTCATCGCCACGGGTTTCAATCATCCGATTCGCGGGCACGATCCGTCCGCTCACGCGGAAATGGTCGCGCTGCGGGCCGCGGCGCAGGCGCTGCGGAACTATCGGCTGCCGGGCTGCGAACTCTATGTGACGCTGGAGCCGTGCCTGATGTGCGCGGGCGCCATCATGCACGCGCGCATCGCCCGGGTCGTGTACGGCGCGGCCGACCCGAAGACCGGCGCGTGCGGCAGCGTCGTCGATATGTTCGCGAACGAGCGGCTGAATCATCACACGGCCGTGACGGGCGGCGTGCTCGCCGACGAATGCGGCCACGCGCTCAAGAACTTCTTCGCCGAGCGCCGGCTTCTCGCGCGCGAAGAGCGCGCCGCGCGCCTAACAGCCGATTCCTTCACCAACACGAACCGAACATCGTGAAATCACGCACCATCGACCTTATCGCGCCTTCCGGCTATCCGCACGATCCCGCCGCCGTCGAGCGGGGCATCGGGCGTTTGCGGGCGCAGGGTCATCGGCTCGAAAATCTCGATGCGACGCGCCGGCGCTTCCAGCGATTCGGCGGCACCGACAGCGAACGCGCCGCCGATCTGAACCGTCTCGCCGATCCGTCGCGGCCGTTGCCCGATATCGTGCTGGCCGTGCGCGGCGGATATGGCGCATCGCGCATCCTGCACGGCCTCGACTACGACGGCCTGCGGCGCTTGGCCGACGAACCCGTGGCGCTCGTCGGCCATAGCGATTTCACGGCGATTCAGTGCGCGTTGTATGCGCGTTCGGCGGTGAAGAGCTTCGGCGGCCCGATGTTCGCCGGAAACTTCGGCGCGGAGCACCTGAGCGCGTTCACCATGCACCACTTCTGGCAGGCGATCTCGCAGCCGAAGTTCACCGTGACGAGCCAAACGCCGCAGCGCCAGTCAGTGGATGTGACCGGCATGCTGTGGGGCGGCAACCTTGCGATACTCGCCGCGCTCGTCGGGACGCCGTATCTGCCACCGGTCGATGGCGGCATTCTCTTCATCGAAGACGTGAACGAGCATCCGTTCCGCATCGAGCGGATGATCTATCAGCTGCATCAGGCGGGCGTGCTCGGTCGGCAGCAAGCGGTGATCATGGGAGAGTTCTCGGGCGGACGGCTGTCCGACTACGACAACGGCTTCTCGCTCGACGCGGTGATCGAGCAGATGAGGGCGACGACCGGCGTGCCGTTTGTGACGGGCTTGCAGTTCGGGCACGTCGATAATCTGCTCACGCTGCCTTTTGGTGCGACTGCACACCTTGTCGCGAACGAGCGCGGTTTCACGCTGGCGCTGTCGGACTATCCGCATCTGGCTTGAGTTTGCGGGTGAGGGCACTTGTTTCGAGTGCCTTTTTCTTCGGATGAACGCGCAACTAACGGTCTGTATTATGCGTCACCGTGAGTCGCGATGCACCATTCGCGCACACGGGATTGTCGACAAAATCCGGCAGGCAATGCCGACAAAAAGTGGCGTAATCGCCTGAAAGGCTTGCCCGTATTGGCTTGCAGGCAGACATCATCTCGCGCGATGCGGTCCTTCACCAAGATTTTTAATTTGAATTGTTGACAATCTTTATGTCGATTCTAAGATGGTCAACATGCAAGCGAGCACATCATGTCCGACCGTAAAACGAGTGCTGCATCGAACGCTTCCGCCGATTCCCTGAACGGAGCCGTCGCAGCGAGCCCCGAGTCGATCGCCGAGAACATCCGCGCCGCGATCCTCGAACACCGGCTTGCTCCCGGCGCGAAGCTGACCGAAGCGCAGTTGTGCGAAGTGTTCGACGTGAAACGCGGCCCGGTGCGCCAGGCGCTGTCGCAACTGGCAGGCGAGCGGCTCGTCGATCTCGAACCGAATCGCGGCGCGTTCGTCGCCAGTCCGTCGCTGCAGGAAGTGCACGACGTGTTCGAGATGCGGCGCATCGTCGAGCTGGCTGTCGTCGAGCGCATCTGCAAAGGGCACGGCACGCGGCGGCTGAAGTCGATCGGCGCGACCATCGGGCGCGAAAGGCGAGCGTTCGAGAACCGCGACTTTTCCGCATGGATTCGGCTGTCGGGCGAGTTCCACACCGAACTCGCCGCGCTCACCGGCAACGCCGTGCTGTGCGATTGTCTGTCCGGACTCGTCGCGCGCTCAACGCTGATCTCGGCGCTGTATGAATCGCTCGGCAAAAGTTCGTGCTCGTTCGAAGATCACGAAGCGATTCTCGCCGCGCTCGATGCCGGCGACGCCTCAAAAGCCGCGGATCTGATGGCGCAACATCTGCGCGATGTCGAATTGAAGATGCTGGAGCGGCCCGCCCGTGGCGCGGTCGATCTGAAAGAAGTATTCGCAAGGCCGGGCGAACGCGAGAAGGCGTTCGGCGCGTAAGCAAGCCGTAGCACGAACACACATGACCGGAGACCGCGCCCGCGCTGATGCAGCGGACGCGTGGCAAGACGCATGCGCGAAAAAGCGCGCAACATGCGCCGCACTGAACGAGACGCTCATCGATGAGCGTGCAATGAAAAACGCCTGACGGCGAGCGAAGCGGGCTTAAGCCCGCTCGCTCTCGGCACTACGCCGCAGGCGATGGAGCAAATCCGAAGAGTACCGCGCGAGCGTGGCGGCGAGCCCGTTCGCGAAGGTATCCGACGACGCTTGATCCCAAGCAATTGCCGCTTTTTCATGACGCAAGCCGCCCATCCAAGGAGAGGTCATGGCTCAGTTCAGTGCAACGCCCGGCAGTTCAGCACTGCCGCCCTATGAAACCCCGTACGAATCTTCCGAGCACGATACCGGCTTGCCCGCCGGCTACAGCGATCGTCTGTACAACGAAGATCTCGCGCCGCTCAGGAATCAGACGTGGGGCGCGTACAACATCTTCGCGTTCTGGATGTCGGACGTGCATAGCGTCGGCGGCTATGTGTTCGCGGGCAGTCTCTTCGCGCTCGGGCTGACGAGCTGGCAAGTGCTCGTGTCGCTTCTGATCGGCATCGGGCTCGTGAATCTGCTGTGCAATCTCATCGCAAAGCCGAGTCAGGTCGCAGGCGTGCCGTATCCGGTCGCGTGCCGCGCGACGTTCGGCGTGCTCGGCGCGAATATCCCCGCCGTCATTCGCGGGCTAATCGCCGTGGCGTGGTATGGCATTCAGACGTATCTGGCTTCGAGTGCGCTCGTGATCGTCGTGCTGAAGTTCGTGCCGTCGCTGATGCCTTATGCGGACGTGCATCGCTACGGCTTCGTCGGGCTGTCGGCGCTCGGCTGGGCCGGCTTCATGCTGCTGTGGGTGTTGCAGGCGGTCGTGTTCTGGCGCGGCATGGAGATGATCAAGAAGTTCATCGACTTCGCGGGACCTGCCGTCTATGTCGTGATGTTCGGGCTCGCCGGATACATGGTGTGGCGCGCGGGCATCCACAACATCGGGCTGAATCTTGGCGGCGTGAAGTATCACGGCATGGAAGTCGTGCCGGTGATGATCACCGCGATCTCGCTCGTCGTGTCCTATTTCTCCGGGCCGATGCTGAACTTCGGCGACTTCTCGCGCTATTGCAAGAGCTTTCGCAGCGTGAAGCGCGGCAACTTCTGGGGGCTGCCGGTCAATTTCCTCGCGTTCTCGCTCGTGACGGTCATCACGACGGCGGCCACATTGCCGGTGTTCGGACAACTGATTACCGATCCGGTGGAAACGGTGGGCCGCATCGATCATCCGACGGCCGTCATCCTCGGCGCGCTGACGTTCACCATCGCGACCATCGGCATCAATATCGTGGCGAACTTCGTGTCGCCGGCGTTCGACTTCTCCAACGTCGCGCCGCGTCTCATCAGCTGGCGCATGGGCGGGATGATGGCCGCGACCGCGTCCATCTTCATTACGCCGTGGAACCTCTTCAACAACCCCGCCGTGATCCACTACACGCTGGATATTCTCGGCAGCTTCATCGGACCGTTGTATGGCGTGCTGATTCTCGACTTCTATTTGCTCAAGCGCGGCAAGCTCGCGGTGAACGACCTCTACACGACGTCCGACACCGGCAAGTACTGGTACACGAAGGGCGTGAATCGCCGCGCAGTGATGGCGCTCTTGCCCGCCGCAGTCATCGCGATTCTGTGCGTGATGCTGCCTTCGCTCGAAGGCGCCGCGAACTTCTCGTGGTTCATCGGCGCGGGGCTCGGCGCGTTGTTCTACTGGATGCTGGCGGATCGCAAGCACGCGGCTTGAAGTGAAGGGAACCGAGCCGCCGCGACACGTTGCGGCGGACGGAGAGACGCAATGAGCAGGAGACAGCAATGCGCATCAAACTGATCAACCCGAACACCACGCAGCGCATGACGGAATCGATGGCCCGCTGCGCGCGCGAGGTCGCCGCGCCGGGCACCGAAATCATCGCGGTGAGCCCGACGATGGGCCCGCCTTCCATCGAAGGCTATTACGACGAAGCCATTGCCTCGCTCGGGCTGCTCGCCGAAGTGGAGGCGGGCGAGCGGCAGGGCTTCGACGGCTACGTGATCGCGTGTTTCGGCGACCCGGCGCTGTACGCGGCGCGCGAACTGGCGCGCGGGCCGGTGATCGGCATCGCAGAAGCGGCGATGCACGCGGCGAGCGTCATCGCGCCGGGCTTTTCGGTCGTGACGACGCTGCGGCGCACGTGCGGCATGGCATGGCATCTCGCCGAGCGCTATGGCATGACGCGCTTCTGCAAGAACGTGCGTGCGACGGACGTCGCGGTGCTCGAACTCGACGAACCGGGCTCGGCGGCGCGGCAGACGATCATCGACGAATGCCGGCGCGCGCTCCACGAAGACGGCTCGGACGCCATCGTGCTCGGCTGCGCGGGCATGGCCGAATTCTGCCGCGAAGTGGAGGACGCTATCGGCGCGCCGGTCGTGGAAGGCGTGACGGCGGCCGTCAAATGGGCCGAGGCGCTCATCGCGCTCAGGCTGCATACGGCGAAGCGCGGCGACTTCGCGCGGCCGCTCGCGAAACGCTACGACGGCGTGCTCGCCGATTTCGGCCCGCGCTGAACGTCTGAAACGATCGACACATACCGGTGACGTGACCCGCAATATCTGCGCCGCTGTATGGGCGCGTCCGGGCGTTTTCGCTACACTGAATCGTCGACATTCCGCTTTCCAACGCCCCGTTTCCCGACCCAGCCATGTCTCTAGATCCGAACTATCCACGCGACCTGATCGGCTACGGCCGCCATCCCGTGCAGGCGAACTGGCCGGGGCGTGCGCGCGTCGCCGTGCAATTCGTGCTCAATTACGAAGAAGGCGGCGAAAACTGCGTGCTGCACGGCGATCCCGGCTCCGAGCAGTTCTTGTCGGAGATCGTCGGCGCGGCGTCGTATCCGGCGCGTCACATGAGCATGGAGTCCATCTACGAATACGGCTCGCGCGCAGGCGTCTGGCGCATCTTGCGCGAGTTCGAGAAGCGCGGCCTGCCGCTAACCGTGTTCGGCGTGGGCATGGCGATGGAGCGGCATCCCGAGCTTTCGCGGGCGTTCGTGGAGCTGGGGCATGAGATTGCGTGCCACGGGTATCGCTGGATTCACTATCAGGACATGTCGCCGGAGCGCGAAGCGGAGCACATGCGTCTCGGCATGGAAGCCATCGAACGCGTGACGGGCGTGCGGCCGCTCGGCTGGTACACGGGCCGCGACAGTCCGAACACGCATCGGCTGGTGGCGGAATACGGCGGCTTTCTGTACGACTCGGACTACTACGGCGACGATCTGCCGTTCTGGATGGACGTCGAGCTCGGCAACGGCAAAAGCACGCCGCAACTCATCGTGCCGTACACGCTCGATACCAACGACATGCGTTTCGCCACGCCGCAAGGCTTCAATACGGGCGACCACTTTTTCACGTACCTGCGCGATGCCTTCGACGTGCTCTACGAAGAAGGCGACGAAGCGCCGAAGATGCTGTCCATCGGCATGCACTGCCGGCTGCTCGGCCGGCCGGGGCGTTTTCGCGGGCTGCAGAAGTTTTTGGATCACATCGAAAAGCACGACCGCGTGTGGGTGACGCGGCGCGTCGATATCGCGCGGCACTGGCGCGAACATCACCCTTACGATCAAACGCAGGCAGACAACGGGACGGCGGCATGAAGGCGATGCAAACCACACTCGACCAACTCAACACCATGCCCGCCGACGCGTTCGTGACCGTGCTCGCCGGCATCTTCGAGCATTCGCCGTGGGTCGCGGAGATCGCGGCGGCCAAGCGCCCGTTTTCGAGCATCGACGCATTGCACGCGACCATGTCGCAAGCGGTGGAGACGGCGGGCGAAGAAAAGCAACTCGCGCTCATCAACGCTCACCCGGAACTCGCGGGCAAGGCCGCCGTGCGCGGCGAACTGACGGCCGAATCGACGCGTGAGCAGAGCGGCGCGGGGCTGAACCTCTGCACGCAGGAAGAGTTCGACAAGCTCCAGTCGCTCAACACGGCGTATCGCGAGAAGTTCGGCTTCCCGTTCATTCTCGCGGTGCGCGGCTATGACCGTCACGGCATCATCGCGAACTTCGAGGCGCGCGTGAATCATGACCGCGACCAGGAGCTTCGCACGAGTCTCGACCAGATTTACCGGATCGCGCGCTTCAGGCTCGACGACCTGATCCGCGCCTGATCCCCCTTGCAACGACAATAGGACGAAGACAATGGCAATTCCGACACTCGATCCCAACGCGCCCGACTTCACGCGCCGCTATGTGAATCTCGCGGACCCGCGTCTGGGCGCGCAGGCACTCGAGGCGAGCGACGATTTCTTCGCGCCGAAGGAACGCATGCTGAACCCCGAGCCGGCCGTGTTCATCCCCGGCAAATACGACGAGCACGGCAAGTGGATGGACGGCTGGGAAACGCGCCGCAAGCGCACGACCGGCTACGACTGGTGCATCGTCAAGCTGGCGCGGCCGGGCGTGATCAAGGGCATCGATCTGGACACGAGCCACTTCACCGGCAACTTCCCGCCGGCGGCGTCGATCGAAGGCGCGCATGTCGCCGACGGCGCGCCGAGCCAGTCCACGCAATGGACGGAAATCGTGCCGTCCACGACGCTGCAGGGCAATAGCCATCACTATCTGGATGTCGCCTCGGCCGAGCCGTTCACGCACTTGCGCGTGAACATCTATCCGGACGGCGGCATCGCGCGTTTGCGGGTGTACGGTCAGCCGCAACTCGACTGGCGCAACGCGGATCGCAATGAACTGTTCGATCTCGCCGCGATGGAAAACGGCGCGTACATGGTCGGCACGAACAACCAGCACTTCGGTCTCGCGTCCACGCTTTTGATGCCGGGCCGCGGCGTCAATATGGGCGATGGCTGGGAAACCCGCCGCCGCCGCGAGCCGGGCAACGACTGGTGTATCGTCGCGCTCGCGCAGCCGGGCATTATCAAGAAAGTCGAAGTGGATACCGCACACTTCAAGGGCAATTTCCCCGACCGCTGCTCTTTGCAGGCGGCGTATGTGAAGGGCGGCACGGACAGCTCGCTCGTCACGCAGGCCATGTTCTGGCCGGTGCTGTTGTCGGAACAGAAGCTGCAGATGGACAAGCAGCATTTCTTCGAGTCCGAACTCGCGGCGCTCGGCCCGGTCACGCACGTGCGCTTCAACATCTACCCGGACGGCGGCGTGTCGCGCCTGCGTCTTTTCGGAACGCTTGCATGATGAAGACGCTCGCGATCGAACCGTTGACGCGCGCGGCGTTCGAGCCTTTCGGCGATGTGATCGAGCTCGACGGCGCGAAGCAGATCCCGATCAACCTCGGCACGACGATCCGCTTTCACGATCTCTGCAAGGTCGACGTGACGGATGAGGGCGGCCGCACGCTCGTGAATCTCTTTCGCGGACAGCCGCGCGTGCTGCCGTTCGAAGTAAAGATGATGGAGCGTCATCCGCTCGGCTCGCAGGCGTTCATTCCGCTCGACGATCGGCCGTATCTCGTGGTCGTCGCGCCGGCGGGAGAACTCGACGAATCGCAGATTCGCGCGTTCGTCACGCGCGGCTGGCAGGGCGTGAATTACGCAAAAGGCGTCTGGCATCATCCGCTCATTGCGCTGGATAAGGTCAGCGATTTCATCGTCGTCGATCGCGGCGGGGAAGGCTTGAATCTGAACGAGCAGGACCTGAGAGAGTCGTTGTGGCTGACACAAGAGGCGCTGCGCTGAGGCATCGCCCGAATCGCCCATGGCAGTCACGGAAAGACCGGCGCAGCATGGCCGGTCTTTTTTATTGCGCGCTACACTATGCGGCTACTTCCGACCAAGCGACTCACGATGCCAGCACGCCAGATCGACCTACGCAGCGATACCGTCACCCGCCCGAGCCAGGCGATGCTCGCCGCCATGTCGGCCGCCGAAGTCGGCGACGACGTCTGGGGCGACGATCCCACCGTTCTCAAGCTCCAGTCCACGCTCGCGGAGCGCACCGGCAAGGAAGCGGGCCTGTTCTTTCCGAGCGGCACGCAAAGCAACCTCGCCGCGCTGATGGCGCACTGCGCGCGCGGCGACGAGTACATCGTCGGGCAGGCGGCGCACACGTACAAATACGAAGGCGGCGGGGCGGCGGTGCTCGGCAGCATTCAGCCGCAGCCTATCGAAAACGCGCCGGACGGCTCGTTGCCGCTCGACAAGATCGCGGCGGCGATCAAGCCCATCGATGACCACTTCGCGCGTTCGCGCCTGCTCGCGCTGGAAAACACCATCGGCGGGAAAGTGCTGCGGGCCGACTACGTGGCGCAGGCGACGAAGCTGGCCCGCGATCGCGGCCTCTCGACGCATCTGGACGGCGCGCGCATCTTCAACGCGGTGGTGGCGTCGGACCGGCCGGTGAGCGAACTGTGCGCGCCGTTCGATACCGTCTCCATCTGCTTTTCGAAAGGCCTCGGCGCGCCGGTCGGTTCGGTGCTGGTGGGCAGCAAGGCGCTCGTCGATGTCGCGCACCGCTGGCGCAAGGTGCTCGGCGGCGGCATGCGGCAGGCGGGCGTGCTCGCGGCGGCGTGCCTTCACGCGCTCGATCATCATGTCGACGGGCTCGCGCAGGATCACGAGAACGCGGCGCGGCTCGCAGCGGGGCTTGCCGGCATCGACGGAATCGTGATTCAGTCGCAAGCGACCAACATGGTGTTCGCGCAGATTCCCGCGAAGCACTGCGCGCCGCTCGAAGCTTGGCTCAAGGAACGCGGCATTCTCACGCAGATGCTGTACGCATCGCGGTTCGTGACGCATCGCGATGTGTCGCGCGAAGATATCGACACGGTCATCGACGCGGTCAAAGCCTACTTCGCCGCGCAATGAAAAACGGGCCGATCGGCGCTAACCGATCGGCCCGTCTCGCATCGGCAGCGATGCTTACTGCACCGCGCCTCCGTCAAACCATGCAGCGATCTTCTGACGCTCGGCATCCGTCATTTGCGTGACGTTGCCAAGCGGCATCGCTTTCAGCGTCACCGCCTGCTGATGCACGCGCTGCGCGTTCTGGCGAATCTCGGCGGGCGTGTCGAGGAGAACGCCTGCGGGCGCGCTGCCCATCATCGTCGGATGCGCGGAGTGGCACGCCGCGCAACGCTGCTGGATGATCGGCTGAATGTCGGCGACCTTGATCGTCGGCGCACCAGCGGCCTGCGCGACCGGCACCGTCGGCGCGGGCATCGTCCACGCGAATGCGCCGAGCACCAGCACGAGACCCGCGACCGGCATGTACCACAGCACCTGCCCGCGATGACGCATCACGAAGAACTGACGGATCAGCGCGCCCGCCAGCATGATGAGCACGAGGATCACCCAGTTGTACTTGTGCGTGTAAGTCATCGCGTAGTGGTTGGACAGCATCGCGAAGACGACCGGCAGCGTGAAGTACGTGTTGTGCACGGAACGTTGCTTGCCCCGCTTGCCGTAGATGGCGTTCGGCGTTTCGCCCTTGAGCATTGCCGCGACCATCTTGCGCTGTCCCGGAATGATGACGAAGAACACGTTCGCGGACATGATCGTCGCGATCATCGCGCCGGTGATCAGATACGCCGCGCGGCCCGAGAATACGTGACACGCCACGAACGCCGCGATCAGCACGTAGATGCCGACGCAGATGCCGAGCAGCTTGTCGTTGTGGCCGAGCAGGCGGCAGAGCGAATCGTAGACGATCCAGCCGGCCATCAGAAAGCCGAGCGCCGCCGACACCGCAACGACCGGTCCCATGTCGAGCACGTTCTTGTCGATCAGATAGGTGCTCGGCGAGAGCAGATACAGCACGAAGAAGAGGCCGAAGCCGGACATCCACGTGGTGTAGGACGGCCAGAACGACCAGTGCAGGTTCTCCGGCATGTCCTGCGGCGCAACCGAATACTTCTGCATGTGATAGAAGCCGCCGCCGTGCACGTGCCAGAAGTCGCCGAACACGCCGCGCCGGCGCGCGTTCGGGTCCTGCGGCGGTTTCAGGCTGTTGTCGAGCGCGACGAAATAGAACGACTCGCCGATCCACGCGATCGCCACGATCACGTGCAGACAGCGCAAGACCAGGTTCAGCCAGTCGGTGATAAAGCCTTCCATGAACTCCTCCACTACCGATTCGTTATGCGCACGCCGTCGATGCGCGGCGTGCTGTGATCGCTATGTCTGGCGCGTGTTAGCTGCCGCGATACGTGCTGTACGCCCACGGCGAGACCAAGAGCGGCACGTGATAATGCGCGGCGGCGTCCGCGATGCCGAAGCGCAGCACGACGCGATCGACGAAGCGCGGTTCGGGCACTTTCACGCCAAGCGCGGCGAAATAATCGCCCGCGTGAAAGACGAGTTCGTATTCGCCGGTTTTGAGTTCCGCGCCTTCGAGCAGCGGCGCGTCGCAGCGGCCGTCGTCGTTGGTCCGGGTGGTCTTGATTGCGCGCCGGGTGTCGCCGGATAGCGCGAAGAGCTCGACTTGGATGTTTGCGCCGGGGCGGCCGTGCGCGGTGTCGAGGACGTGGGTGGTGAGCTTGCCCATTCGCATGTTCCTTGTGTTGTGCGATGTCCGGCTCGCGCATCGATCCGAAATCCGCACTGTGGGGAACCGTGCGGCGGCGGCGGATCGAGGCTCCACGTCAGTGGCTACATACCCGTCGGCGTTTCAGATGCGCGCCGTGTACAGCATTGTAGAAATTCGAGACGCGCTGTGCGTCCGCGATAGGAAAGATAATGCCGGGCGCATGAGCGCCGCGCTCCCGCAACGCCACGGTGCGCGGACGACCTGCACGGCTTTCGCTGCGATGCTACCTGCGCCAAAATTCGCAAATATATCGCCGGGCTGAACTCGACTATGACGGCTCCGTGATTGCCGCCAAGTTTTTGGCTGCCGACAGTGACACCGCGCGCAATCGAGCCGCGTCCCGAAGACGGCGTTCCACGCTGGGTAACCGGGGCTTTCACTGGTCCTCTTACCCTGATGCAACCCGTTTACGGAGAACATTCGATGAACGCGACACCCCGCAGCCTGCTCGTCAAGAACGCCCACATGCTCGTCACGATGGACGCAGAGCGCCGCGAAATCGCCGATGGCGGCCTCTTTATCGAAGGCAACCGCATCGTCGCGGTCGGGCCGACGAGCGCGCTTCCGCAGACCGCCGACGACGTGCTCGACATGCGCGGGCATCTCGTCATTCCCGGCCTCGTCAACACGCATCACCATATGTATCAGAGCCTGACGCGGGCGGTTCCGGCCGCGCAGAACGCCGAACTCTTCGGCTGGCTCACGAACCTCTACAAGATCTGGGCGCATCTGACGCCCGAGATGATCGCGGTCTCCACGACAACCGCGATGGCCGAACTGCTGCTCTCCGGCTGCACGACATCGAGCGATCACCTGTACATCTACCCGAACGGCAGCCGGCTCGACGACAGCATCGCGGCGGCGCGCGACATCGGTATGCGCTTTCACGCGGCGCGCGGGAGCATGAGCGTCGGCCAGAAAGACGGCGGGCTGCCGCCGGATTCGGTCGTCGAGAAAGAAGACGCGATTCTGAAGGACTCGCAGCGCCTCATCGAGACGTATCACGACGAAGGCCGCTACGCGATGCTGCGCGTGGTCGTCGCGCCGTGTTCGCCGTTTTCGGTGAGCCGCGAGCTGATGCGCGATTCCGCGGCGCTCGCGCGTCGGTACGGCGTGTCGCTGCACACGCATCTGGCGGAAAACGTCAACGATGTCGCGTACAGCCGCGAGAAGTTCGGCATGACGCCCGCCGAATATGCCGAAGACCTGGGCTGGGTCGGCCATGACGTATGGCACGCGCATTGTGTGCAGCTCGACAAGCCGGGCATCGATCTTTTCGCGCGCACGGGAACCGGCGTCGCGCATTGTCCGTGTTCGAACATGCGGCTCGCGTCCGGCATCGCGCCGATCCGCGCGATGCGCGACGCGGGCGTGCCCGTCGGGCTAGGCGTGGACGGCTCGGCATCGAACGATGGCGCGCAGATGGTCGCCGAGGTGCGGCAGGCGCTTTTGCTCCAGCGCGTCGGGTTTGGACCGGATGCCATGACCGCGCGCGAAGCGCTCGAAATCGCGACGCTCGGCGGGGCGAAGGTACTGAACCGCGACGACATCGGCGCGCTCGCGCCCGGCATGGCGGCGGATTTCGTCTCGTTCGACCTGTCGCAGCCGGCGTTCGCGGGCGCGCTGCACGATCCCGTCGCGGCGCTCGTGTTCTGCGCGCCGTCGCAGGTCGCGACGAGCGTCATCGACGGGAAAGTGGTCGTGAAGGAAGGGCGCCTGACGACGGTGGACTTGCGCGCGGTCGTCGAGCGGCATAACGCGCTGGCGGGAGAATTGGCGAATGCGGCGCACTGACGGCGCGATGCGCGTGTCAAGGTGACGAGCGCGTCGTCGCAGTGCGCGACGAGCGTGATCGTCGGGTAAGTGGGCGTGAAAGAGTGCGGTCGTCGACCGGCACAACACGCTGGCGCCCGAACTGGCGAACGCGGCGCACCGACGGCGCGCCGCGCCTGCGATCAGGTCAAGGCTGATCGATCAGCGACCGCGTCGCCTCAGCGACGAGACTGCGCAGCCAGCGGACTTCGTCGGAGTAGTGACACCGCTCATGCCAGAGCTGGTAATACTGCATGGGCGGGAAGTCGAGCGGCGCGGGCACCACCGCGAGCGGCAGGAACTTCGCGTAATGCGCGGCGAACAGGCGCGTGGTCGTGAAGACGAGGTCCGACTTGATGAGCACGTAAGGCGCAAGATTGAAGTACGGCAGCGTGACGACGACATGGCGCTTCAGGCGCTCGCGCGCCAGATGCACGTCGATTGCTCCGCGCTGACCGACGGAATAGGGCGTCGGCGCGAGGTGCGGCGCGTTGAGATACTGATCGAGCGTGAGCCCGCCGCGCTTCGCGAACGGATGCGTGTTGCTGACGAGACACACGATCTTGTCGACGAAGAGATTCGACAGATGCAGTTGCTCGGGCGGTTCCGGCCAGTTGCCGACGACGATATCGAGCTTGCCGTCTTCGAGCGCCAGTTCGTAATCGAACGCGGGCCCGAGCGAATGGAACTCGAGCGTCGCGTTCGGCGCGGCCTGCCGGAAACGCTCGACGACCGTCGGCACGAACAGCACGTTCAGATAGTCGGGACAGCCGATGCGATAGCACCGCACGGACGTCGAAGGGTCGAAGTTGTGCTGCTGGACCTTGATCCGCTCGATCTCGCGCAGCGCGTTCTGCGTCGGTTCGAGCAGGCGCAGGCCGTATTCGGTCGGCACCATGCCGGATTTGCCGCGCACGAGCAGCGGATCGCCGGTGATGTCGCGCAGGCGGCGCAGCGCGGCGCTGATGGCGGGTTGGGACTGATTGAGCTTGACGGCCGCGCGGGTGACGCTGCGTTCCATCAGCAAGGTATGCAAGACGCGCAATAAGTACGTATCGATCGCCTCGCGTTGCTGACTCATGATATCTCCACTATATGTTCTGGCTGATCGACGGCGGGGTACAACATATCATTTTTAATATGACATAGACTTTGCGTCAAGGTGTGGCTAACCCGCAAATACTGGCTCGGCGGGGAGTTGCGCTAATTTTGAGTTATCGACTTAGCGTCTCGAATTCTGTAAATTCTGCCCGCGATATGAGTTCGTGCGACAACGGTGTCCTGCGCTCGCTCTCGCGGTAATCCTTTCCAGTCCGGCCTGCTCGGTGGCCGGGCGCTTATTCAGAGCTCAATGGGCGACGCCATTCAAAAGTCGACAACGCCACCGCGCCTGGCGTTGTCCGGCATCAGCAAGCAGTACCCGTCCGTCAAGGCGAACGACGGCGTGAATCTCGTCGTCATGCCCGGCGAGATCCACGCGGTGCTCGGCGAAAACGGCGCGGGCAAGTCCACGCTGATGAAGATCATCTACGGCGCCGTGCGCCCGGACGAAGGCGAGATCCGCTGGCAGGGCGAGACCGTCGACATCGGCAGTCCGGCGGCGGCGCGCAAGCTCGGCATCGGCATGGTGTTTCAGCACTTCTCGCTGTTCGAGACACTGACGGTCGCCGAAAACATCGCGCTCGCGCTCGACGACAAGTTCGACATGAAGGCGCTCGCCAAGCGCATTCGGGATGTGTCGAAGGACTACGGGCTCGATGTGGATCCGCAGCGGCACGTTCATAGCCTGACGGTCGGCGAGCGGCAGCGCGTGGAGATCGTGCGGTGCCTGTTGCAGAACCCGCGGCTGCTCATCATGGACGAGCCGACTTCCGTGCTCACGCCGCAGGCCGTGCAGAAGCTCTTTACGGTGCTGCGCCGGCTCGCAGCGGAGGGTTGCAGCATTCTTTATATCAGCCACAAGCTCGACGAAATCCAGGCGCTGTGCGAGAACGCCACGGTGATGCGCGGCGGCCGCGTGACCGGCAATGTCGATCCGCGCAAGGAAACGCATGCGTCGCTCGCGCAGCTGATGGTAGGTCATTCGCTGCCCGACTACACGCGCCGCGCCCACACGCCGGGCGATGCGCTGCTCGCGGTCAGGAATCTTTCGGTGGCCAGTCCGGACCCGTTCGGGACGTCGCTCCAGAACGTGTCGTTCGAGGTGCGCGCGGGCGAAATCTTCGGCATCGCGGGCGTCTCGGGCAATGGCCAGGCGGAACTGCTCGCGGCGCTCTCGGGCGAGATTCGCGATCGTCACGTCGCGGCCGATGCCGTGTCGATTTGCGGCACGCCCGCGGCGCGGCTCACGGCGGGCGCGCGGCGCCGGCTCGGCTTTGCCTTCGTGCCGGAAGAACGGCTCGGGCGCGGCGCGGTCCCGGCGATGTCGCTCGCGGAAAACGGCCTACTGACCGCGCATCGGCAACAAATGGTGCGCGGCGGCTGGATTCGCGCGGGCGCGGTGCGCAGCTTCGCTGACCGCTGCATTCAGGCGTTCGACGTGCGCTGCGGCGGCAGCGGCGCGCTCGCGCAGAGCCTGTCGGGCGGCAACTTGCAGAAGTTCATCGTCGGACGCGAGATTTTGCAGGCGCCGAAGGTGCTCGTCGTCGCGCAGCCGACCTGGGGCGTCGATGTCGGCGCGGCCGGTTTCATCCGCCAGCAATTGCTCGATCTCGCGTCGCGCGGCGTCGCCATTCTCGTGATCTCGGAAGAACTCGAAGAACTGTTCGACATCTGCGACCGGCTCGCGGTGCTCGCGCGCGGCAAGCTCTCGCCGGTGCGCGCGACGGGCGAGACGAACGCCGAGGAGATCGGCCTCTTCATGGCGGGGCTGTTCGAAGGCAAGCGCGCGGCCGCGGCCGAACTGGATTCTTTGAGCAAATAAGCATGATCTTTCCCTATCGACTCGAAGCGCGCCCGACGCCCTCGCGCGCCATGCAGCTTGCGGTTCCGGTCGTGGCGGCCGTGGCGACGCTGGTCATCGGCTTCCTGATTTTCAGCGTCGTCGGCCAGGACCCGCTGCGCGCGATGCACGCGTTCTTCATCGAGCCGCTCTCGACCGTGAATGGCTGGTCCGAGCTCGTGCTGAAGGCGTCGCCGTTGTGCCTGATCGGACTCGGGCTCGCGGTCGGCTATCGCGCGAATGTGTGGAATATCGGCGCGGAAGGGCAGATGCTGCTCGGCGGCATCGTCGCGGGCGGCATTGCGATACACGTCGGCGATGCGTCCGGCTGGTGGACGCTGCCGCTCATGGTGATCGGCGGCATCGCGGGCGGCATGCTGTGGGCCGCCATTCCGGCGCTGCTCAAAAGCCGCTTTAACACCAACGAGATTCTCACGAGCCTGATGCTCACGTACGTCGCGACGCAGCTGCTGATCTATCTCGTGAGCGGCCCGTGGCGCGACCCGGAAGGCATGAACTTCCCGATTTCCGCGATGTTCGTCGACGACGCCTTGTTCCCGCGTCTCTATGGCGACTGGCACTGGAGCTTCCTGAAGGGCACGCGCATCAACGCGTCGGTGTTTCTGACGGTGATCGCGATTCCGCTCGTCTGGCTTTTCATGCGTAAGAGCTTCGCGGGCTTCCGGATGAACGTCGGCGGCCTCGCGCCGCTCGCCGCGCGCTACGCGGGCTTCTCGGACAAGAAGACCATCTGGACTTCACTGCTGCTTTCCGGCGGACTCGCGGGTCTCGCGGGCGTGGGCGAAGTCGCGGGACCGATCGGGCAGCTTCAGGCCGGCTGGTCGCCGGGTTACGGCTTCACCGCGATCATCGTCGTTTTCGTCGGGCGGCTGCATCCGGTGGGAATCGTGCTCGCGAGTCTGTTGATGGCGCTGCTGTACCTCGGTGGCGAAGCGGTGCAGACATCGCTGCAATTGCCGCAGGCGCTCGCGGGCGTGTTTCAGGGGTTGCTGCTGTTTTGTCTGCTCGGCTGCGATCTGTTCGTGAATTACCGCATCAGGCGCAAGACCCCGGCGCACCGCGCTGCTTGAGACCGCATAAGAGAACTCGAAGATGGATATCAATCAAGCCAGCAATCTTGCATCGAGCGCGGTCATCGCGGCCATTCCGCTGATGTACGCGGGCGCGGGCGAACTCGTCGCGGAGAAGTCGGGCGTGCTCAACCTGGGCGTCGAAGGCATGATGCTGATGGGCGCGGTCACGGGCTACGCGGTCACGTCGATCACGGGCAGTCCGTGGCTCGGCATCGTCGCGTCGGTATTCGCCGGGCTCGCGATGGCGCTGCTGTTCGGCTTCCTCACCATCACGATGCTCGCGAATCAGGTCGCCACGGGCCTTTCGCTGACGATCTTCGGCATCGGATTCTCGGCGTACGTCGGCAAGCCGTACACGTCGGCCGCGGTGCGCGCGACCATCGACGTGCTGCCGATTCCTGGCCTCTCGTCGATTCCGGTTCTCGGCCCGGCGATCTTCTCGCTGACGCCGCTCGGCTATCTTGCGTTCGTCATGTTCGCGGTGATCGGCTGGTTCCTTTACAAGACCCGCGCGGGGCTTGTGCTGCGCTCGGTCGGCGAATCGCCGGCGGTGGCGCATTCGGTCGGCTTCCCGGTGGTCGGCGTGCGCTACGGCGCGACGCTTTTCGGCGGCGGCATGGCGGGCATCGCGGGCGGCTACTACTCGATCGTCTATCTGCACGTCTGGCAGGAGCAACTGACCTCAGGCCGCGGCTGGATTGCGCTCGCGCTCGTCGTCTTCGCGACGTGGCGGCCGGGGCGTCTCCTGATCGGCGCGCTGCTCTTCGGCGCGGTGATGGCGCTGCAGTTCTACGCGCAGGCCATCGGCGTGCCGGTGCCGACGCAGTTTCTCGCGATGCTGCCGTATATCGCGACCATCGTCGTGCTCGTGCTGATTTCGCGCAACCCGAACACGATCAAGCTCAACGCGCCTGCATCGCTCGGCAAGCCGTTTTTCGCAGCGAGTTGAAGCGCGTGGCGCGCCGGCATTTTGCATTCGCGGTACCGCATGCAAAGTGCCGCATTCAATTTGCGCGGTCGGTGTGTGTTGTTCCGCCACCGCACCGCGCGCGCCTGAGGTTCCGCCGAGTTTTTTGACCGACGAAACTTCAGGCGAACCGTTTCCCGTTTTGCATACAACATCCAAAGAGGAGCATCACGATGCAAAAAACCTGGCTGAAGGCGATCACGGCCACTGTCGCGCTCTCCGCGACGCTCGCCGCCGCGAGTGCGCGAGCCGCCGACGCCCCGGGCGTCGCCTTCGTCTATCTCGGCAATCCGGGCGATGCGGGCTGGACCTTCGCGCACGACGCCGGCAGCAAGGAAGCCGAAGCGAAGTTCGGCAACAAGATCAAGATCACGCGCGTCGAGAACGTGCCGGAATCCGCGGACTCCGAACGCGTGTTCCGCGATCTGGCTAACAAGGGCAACAAGGTCATCTTCGGCACGAGCTTCGGCTATCAGGACTTCCAGCTGAAGGTCGCGAAGGACTTTCCCGACACGATCTTCCTGACCGCGACGGGCTTCAAGAAAGCAAAGAACTTCGGCACGTACGATGTTCGTATGTATCAGGGCGCGTATCTCGCGGGCATTGCGGCGGCCTATGTGACGAAGACGAATACGCTGGGCTTCGTCGCGTCGGTGCCGATTCCCGAAGTGGTCCGCAACATCAACGCTTACACGTTGGGCGCGCGTTCGGTGAATCCGAAGATCCATACGAAGGTCATCTGGATCAATAGCTGGTTCGATCCGGGCAAGGAAAAGCAGGCGGCCGAGACGCTGATCGGACAGGGCGCGGACGTGCTGCTGCAGAACACCGATTCGAACGCGACGCTCAACACCGCGAACGAAAAGCATGTGCATGCGTTCGGCTGGGATTCGAACATGAAGAAGTTCGGCCCGGATGCGCATCTGGGTTCCGTGGTCGCGCACTGGGGCGTGTACTACAACGACGTGATCCAGAAGGTGCTCGACGGCAAGTGGAAGAACGATCCGGTGTGGCTCGGCATCCCGCAAAAGGCCGTGGACCTGGAGGATCTGAACACCGGCGCGATTCCGGCGAAGGCGGTGCAGGCCGTTGCAGCGAAGCGCGACGAACTGCACTCGGGCAAGTGGGATGTCTTCAGCGGTCCGATCAAGGATCAGTCGGGCGCGGAAAAGGTGCCGACGGGTAAGACGCTGACGGATCCGGAGCTGCAGCGTATCAACTGGTATGTGGAAGGCGTGGACGGGTCGCTGCCGAAGTAAGGCGCGTAGTCAGCCGAAACGAAAACCGCGCCCGAGGGCGCGGTTTTCACTTATGGCATGCAAAACGCCAACACTCGACGCTCAATCATCGATCCGCAGCCCCACCTTGATCGTCACCTGCCAATGCAGGACCTCGCCGTTCTCGATATGCCCGCGCGTCTCGGTCACTTCGAACCAGTGCATATTGCGCAAGGTCTTCGAAGCCTTGGCCAGCGCCACGCGCACGGCGTCGTCGCTCGATTGAGTCGAGGAGCCGGTGAGTTCGATCTGCTTATAAACGTGATCCGACATGCTGTTCTCCTTGTGGTTTGCTCGGACTTCGATCCAGCAAGGCGCGCGCCACGGCGCATCGAGGCTGCCGTGTCACGCAGGAGACATCGAATGCAAAATGCCGGCCTTCAACGCAGCGGACGCGAAGCGGCGTCGCCTGCATCCTGACGGCGCGTGCCACGGCGTCTGCGAGCCGAAACGGTCGCGCCGAATTCGCTCAGAATCTGCGTGCGGGCGCGACTTGCAAAGACAAGAAAGCCGAAGCCGTTCGCCTCATACCAGTAGCCGCCGTTCTCGAGTCCGTCGAGCGGCTGCTCCAGCGCATTCGTGATGGATTCGACGCAGCGCCGGTGCAACTCGTCGATGGCCGGGTATGGCGGCTGGGCGCCGCGCACGCTGCACAGCAGGACATCGAGTCCTGGAAGCGCATGGGCATACAGCACCGGTTCGTCCTGCGCGCGAGCGCGTGCAATCTTGGTATCGAGCTGGCCAAACGGCTTGAAATGCCGCAGCACGGCGAGAAACGACTCATCGCCATCAGCCTTCACGCGTCTACGCTTTTTCGGGAAGGACATAAAAACTCGCCTGAAAAAGAATTGCAAGAAACGCAGCGTCCTCATGCGGCCACTCCCGTCTTGCGTGCCGCACGTCGATCTTTTATAGCGCATCGATGTGATCGGGTCACGGTGATTCGGGCCTCCGGAACGCGCGATCGGCAAAATCGCCGACAGGCGTCAGAAGCGCATGAATCGTGCCGATGACCCGTTGGCGGCCCGCTGGCATCCCCTCGGCATTTCCTATGGGTATCTATCTGACATCTGTCTCAATAATAGTCCTGCTGTGCGCCGCGCGAATAGCCTTCGCGAAGAAAAAAAGCGCCCATGCTAACGAAAGGCGGATAGGGCGCCCCAAAGCGGGGCTCTTAAGGCCCGCTCGTTGCGCTCGACGCGCTCGCTTGTCTAGACGCGCGGCGTCTTCTTGAGTTCATCGCGGATTTCGCGCAGAAGCAGCACGTCTTCGGGCGGCGCGGCGGGCGCCGGCGTTTCGGTGGGCTTGCGCAGATTGTTGATGAACTTGACCATCAGAAAGATGATGAATGCGAGGATGATGAAGTTGATCAGCACGGTGATGAACGAGCCGTAGCCGAACACCGCCACGCCCGCGGTTTGCAGATCCTTGTACGAATCGGGATTGCCTTTGAAGGTCGGCGGTATGTGTCCGAGCCGGATGAAGAGATTCGAGAAATCGAGCCCGCCTGTCGCGAGGCCGACGACCGGCATGATCAAATCCTTGACGACGGAGTTCACGATAGTCGAGAACGCGCCCCCGATGATGACGCCGACTGCGAGGTCCATGACGTTGCCCTTGAGGGCGAAATTCTTGAATTCCTCGATCATGCTCATGCGGGGATTCCTCCTTTTCAGGTCCGAAACGATTGTTGTGAGGGTGCGGCGGGACACGAGCGCGCGCCGCTTCTTCGAGCGCGAGCATTACTGCGCAAGCCGTGCGTTTTGCTCGCAGGCAAGGCAATGATAGTCAATCCGGTGGCGCGTCGCGCGGCGAGTGACTGCGTGGGCGATACGTACGGCTATGCAGCCTTAACGCGCCCCACGCTGATCGCCGCGCAAAAGGCCGCGTGATCCGCGACGGTCTGAGCGCCGTATCGCTCGGCCCAGACCGCGTAGGCGGCGTCGAGCTTGTCTGATGCGCCGCAGTAGCCCGCGATGAGCGCCGGGTCGCCGGTGCGCGCATGAGCGCGGGCGAGCAGCAGTCCGAGACACCACGCGTAGAAGTCGAACGTGGCGCCATGCAGCCAGTCGACGGGAACGGAGCCGCGAATTTGCTTCATCTGGCGTACGTAGAAATCGCGCCCGGCGATGGTCGTCCAGCCGAGCAGCGCATCGGATGAGCTTTGCAGGAGCCGCTGACCATGCACGACGCGCCTGCCCTGATGCCGGAACGGCTCTTCCAGCGGCGGAACGAACGGCGCGGCGGCCGGCACGATGCCTTCCTTCACTTGCATGAAGATCGGATCGCCAAGCGCGCGGCCGATCAACAGCACGAGATACGCACGCGTGCCGACGCTTCCTACGCCGACCACCCGATGCGCGACATCCACGACATCGTAGCGTTCGAGCATCATGCGCCACTCGCCCGCGATGGTCTGCAGATACGCCCTGAAGCCGTCGATGACGTGATTCTTCTCGGCGGCGTCGAGTTGCGTTAGGATCGGCGGATCGACCTTGAAGCGCCAGCTTTTGCCGGCCGGCTCAGCGACCTTCGCGAGCATCGTCGCGTGCGAGCGTTTCATCGCGCGCTCGACGGTGCGCTCGATGGTGGCTTTTTCGTCGGCGTCGAGATGCGTGGGCGCGTCGATGTGCAGTGCGCTCGCGTAAGAGCGCATCTGCCACAAATCGTACGGGCTCACCTGGCGCAGTTCGTTCATCGTCGTGCGGTACGCCTCGCACGCGGAACGCACGGCGCGCTCGCGACCTTGCATGTCCACGTTGTTTTCGCGGGCCGCGACGTTGATGCTCGCGGTCAGGCGCTTCACGTCCCATTCCCACGGAGCGACGATCGTTTCGTCGAAATCGTTCAGATCGAATACGACGTCCTGACGCGGCGTGCGAAAGAGTCCGAAGTTATTGATGTGCGCGTCGCCGTCGATCATCACGTTGTGGCCGATCGACGGCGATCTCGACAGATCCCACGCCATGACGGTCGCCGCGCCGCGCAGAAACGCGAACGGCGATTCGGCCATGCGCGACATGCGCAGCGGCACGAGCCGCTCCTGTCGTCCGGCGTTGACGGCGAGCACGCGCTCGACGGGATCGGGGCGGTCCGGCTCGGGCTGCCAGTTCGCGTGGGCTTCGAAAGGGATGGCGTCGCGCAGCGCGCGGCCGGCGGCACGGCTTTCGTCGGCGGTGCCGCTGGCTTGCGATGTCGTCGGGATGGAGCTGAAGCGCGTGGACAAACGTGCCTCCTTCGGCGAGCGAATGCTGCATGTGCGATGGACAGGCCAGCATACCGCAGATCGCGCGCGGTAACGGGGCGCAACTCGGAAAGCGCTGCTTCGCCGATGCCGGGCACATGCCTTGCTCTTACCCAATCCGCTTAATGCCGTGCAATGCGGCACCCTTATCCCGACGCATCGCGCGTCATTCTCTGCCGATCATCTCATGCCGAATCAATTCCGCATTGCCGAAGGGTCCCCGTTTCCGCTTGGCGCCACGTGGGACGGAAACGGCGTCAACTTCGCCCTGTTTTCAGCGAACGCGACGAAAGTCGAACTGTGCCTCTTCGACGAGAAAGGCGAAAAGGAAACGCAGCGCATCGAGCTGCCCGAATACACCGACGAAGTCTGGCACGTCTATCTGCATGGCCTGGCGCCGGGCGCCGTGTACGGCTACCGCGTGCACGGGCCCTACGAGCCGGAGAACGGGCATCGCTTCAATCCGAACAAGCTGCTGCTCGACCCGTACGCGAAGGCGCACGTCGGCGAGATGAAGTTCGACCCGGCGCTCTTCGGCTATACGCTCAACGCGGAAGGCGACGATCTGACCTTCGACGAACGCGACAGCGCGCCGTTCATGCAGAAATGCCAGGTGATCGACCAGAACTTCACGTGGACTCATGCGACGCGCGTGCGCGTGCCATGGGAACACACGATCTTCTACGAGACGCACGTGCGCGGCTTCACCAAGCGGCACCCGGCGATTCCGGAAAACATGCGCGGGACGTTCGAAGGGCTCGGACAGAAGGAAGTGGTCGATTACATCAAGAGCCTCGGCGTGACCTCCGTCGAGCTGCTGCCGATTCACGCGTTCGTGAACGATAGCTATCTGCTCGACAAGGGCCTCACGAACTACTGGGGCTATAACACCATCGGCTTTTTCGCGGCCGATCCGCGCTATTTCTCGCGCGGAGCCGGCGTCGTCGCGGAGTTCAAGGAGATGGTCGACCGCTTGCACGAAGCCGGCCTCGAAGTGATTCTCGACGTGGTCTATAACCACACCGCCGAAGGCAACGAGCGCGGGCCGACGCTGTCGTTCCGCGGCATCGACAACGCGTCGTACTACCGGCTGATGCCGGACCAGACGCGCTACTACATCAACGACACGGGCACGGGCAACACGCTCAATCTTTCGCATCCGCGCGTCTTGCAGATGGTCACCGACAGCCTGCGCTACTGGGTAACGGAGATGAACGTCGACGGCTTCCGTTTCGATCTCGCGACGATTCTCGGCCGCGAGCCGTATGGCTTCGACGAAGGCGGCGGCTTCCTCGACAGTTGCCGGCAAGACCCGATTCTCTCCAGCGTCAAGCTGATCGCCGAACCGTGGGATTGCGGTCCCGGCGGCTATCAGGTCGGCGGCTTCCCGCCGGGCTGGGCCGAATGGAACGACCGCTATCGCGATACCGTGCGCGCGTTCTGGAAGGGCGACGAGGGCGAATCCGCGGAACTGGCGACGCGCATCACCGCTTCGGGCGACAAGTTCAACAAGCGCGGGCGTCGTCCGTGGGCGAGCGTGAACTTCATCACGGCGCACGACGGCTTCACGCTCAACGATCTCGTGTCCTACAACGACAAGCACAACGAGGCGAACGGCGAGGACAACAAGGACGGTCATTCGGACAACAAATCGTGGAACTGCGGCGTCGAAGGCCCGACCGACGACCCGGAGATCCGCGCGCTGCGCGAGCGCCAGAAGCGCAATCTGCTCGCGACGCTGCTGTTCTCGCAAGGCACGCCGATGGTCCTCGCGGGCGACGAGTTCGGCCGCACGCAGCAGGGCAATAACAACGCGTATTGTCAGGACAACGAGATCAGCTGGGTGGACTGGGAGGGCATCGACGACGACGGCCGCGCGCTCACCGAGTTCGTGCGCAAGCTGACGACGCTGCGCCACACGCTGCCGGTGCTGCGACGCCAGCGCTTCCTGACGGGCGAAGTCCGTGAGGATATGGGCGTGGCCGACGTGAAATGGCTGAGTCCGAGCGGGGACGAGCTCACGCCCGAGCAGTGGGGCGACCCCGGCATGCGCTGCTTCGGTCTCGTGATAGACGGCCGCGCGCAGGCCACCGGCATCCGCAAGCCGGCATCGGACGCGACGCTTCTGTTGATCGTGAACGCGTACCACGATGTCGTCGATTTCACGCTGCCGGACATTCCCGGCCCCGATCAATGGAGCTGTCTGATCGACACGAACGCGCCGGTTCGCGAGGAACTGCCGCAGTTCGATTCGGGCGATGTCTATCAGGTCACGGGCCGGTCGCTGCTGCTTTTCGCGCTTCAGGCGCGCGGGGCCACGAAACGCGTGTTCGAGCGGCTGGAAGAAGCGCTGACCGACGACGTGCCGCCGGAGCAGGGCGACACGCCGTCCGCCAGTTGACGCATGGGCTCCCGCCGATAACGCGGGAGCCCGTGTCGATTGGTTATCATGCGATCTTTGCAATCGCAAAAGGCGGCGCAAGCCGCCTTTTTTCTTTCCACGATGCCTTCTTCACGTTCCCTCCGACGCTCCCTCGCATGATCCTGCACACGTTGTTGCGCGTGGCGACGTGGGATCAGCTCGAACGCATCTGGGAATTCGTCGTCGGCTTCTTCAAGTTTCTGTGGGCGCTGCTGCGCTTTCTGGGCGGCGGCTGAAGCGCGCATACGAAAAAAAGAAGGCCCCGCGAGCGGGGCCTTGCTTGTGGCTCGACGAAGCGCTTCAAGTGTCGCGCCAGTTGTCGTCGTTGCTGCCGAGATCGAGACCGCCTCCGCCGCCGCTGCCGTCATCCCAGTCGTTCGACCCGTTGCCGAAGTCCAGGCCGCCGCCGTTGTTGTTGCCGAAGTCCAGCCCGCCATTGTCGTTGCCGACGTCGCGGCGTTCGACCGGCACTTCGCGCTCGATCACGCGGTCGCGTCCGTGCGACATGGCTTCGCCGAGCAGCACGCCGGTCAGGAGGCCGCCCATGCCGCCACCGAAGCCGCCGCCTTGCTGGATGATGACGGGCGGCTGCTGCCCTGGTTGCGGCGGATACGGTCCCTGTTGCGGATACGGCGCCTGCGGACCATAGGGCTGCTGGCCGCGCCCAAAGCGCTCGGCTTCCTGCGCGAAAGGCGACTGCCCTTGCGCACTGGAATTCGCCGCATTCGCCGCATTCGCCGCAGTTGGATCGGGCCGGCCTTCGGCGCGCGCCTTCAGGCTCGCCACCTGATTCTCGAGATCCTCGATGGCATAGGGCGGCACCGGGTTCTTCGCGTTAGATAGCGACTCCACCATCTCGCGCAACTGCGTCTCCACGCCCTCGACGTCGCGCAGAAGCGCCTCGTGACCGGGCGCGGTCGAGAGCCTCACGTCCAGCTTCAGCGTGCGCACATCGTTGAGCAACTCGGTCGCGCGTTTGAGCTGGGCGCGGCGGTCGTCTTCGGTGCGGCCGTCGTCACGGGCGCGAGCGCGTCGCAGGCCCCAGCGCAGCACCAGCGCAATCGCCGCGATCAGCACCGCGAGGCCGATCCACATGCCCATCGACGGCCCATGCTTCTGCGGCGCGGCGGCTTGCGCCGGGTTGAACGGATTCAGCGCGACTGAGCCGTTGGAGCCGCGATTGGTCGTCGCGTTGGCGCGGTTCGCGTCGTTGCGGATGCGGGCTTCGGTGGACGCGAATCGCGACGGGTCCGTGAAGCTCAGCGACGGATCGAGCGTCTTCGCCTGCTGCAAATGCGAGAGCGCGTCGCTCGCGCGGCCTTCGCGGTCCAGCACCTGCGCGTAGAGATAGTGGGCGTGCGCGTTGTTCGGATGCGCGTCGAGCACTTCGCTCAACTGCGCGTCGGCTTTCTGCCAGTTGCCCTGCGTCATCGATTGTTCGACCTGCTGCGCGGTCGGCACGGCGGCCAACGCGAGCGGCGAGGCGACCGACAGCGCGAGGGACATCGATAAGGCGAGAGCCGTCAAAGTCTTTTTCATGTGCGGGCCGGGCGTTGCGACGCCCGTCTCCATTCGAAGCTGCGATCGGTGATTGCCAAGACATCGCAAGGCGGATACCCGAAAGCGCAAAAGTCCACGAAGCGACGGCGGCAGCCGCCGGGGTTACTGCGCCGGCGTATTCAGCTGCTTTTTCAGGGCTTCCAGACGGTCTTCCACCGAAGGGCCGCGATTGAGCGCCGCGAGCTTGTCGTCGAGCGCCTTGCCGGACTTCTGGTCCGCCGAATTCAGGCGCGCGTCGGAGCGGGCGTTCGCGAGCTCGACCTTGTCCTCCAGCTTCTGAAAATCTTCCGACAGGTTTCTTCCGCCGATGCCGCCCAGCGCCGTGGCGGCCGTGTCCTTCGCCTGCGCGATCTGCTGCTTCGCCTGAAGGATGTTCGAGCGCGCGTTGAGATCGTTGCGGCGCTGGCGCATGTCGGCGATCTGCTGCTTCAGGTGATCGACCGAAGGCACGAGTGTTTGCAGTTCGGCCGCGAGCGCGTCGCGCTCCGTTTCGGCATTGGCTTGCGCCGCGAGCGCTTCGCGCGCGAGACCTTCGTCGCCGCTTTGCAGCGCGCGTTTGGCGCCGTCTTCGTACTTCTTCGCTTTCTCGGCGGCGGCGTCGCGCTTGCTTTGCTGCGTGGCGACCTGCGCCTCGATCTCGATCAGCGAGTTCTCCGCCTTCGCGATGCTGTCGTCCAGTTCGCGCACGATCTGGCGGGCGTCGCGCGAGGGATCCTGCATGGTGTCGGCGGCATCGTTCAGCAGACCTTTGACGGTGCGCGAGATGGAATCGAAAAGCGACATGTATGTATCTCCTGGATGAAAACCACGGACCACTAGACCGCGGCTGGCGCGCCGCGCATCGAATGTGAGGCGCCGCGCCCGGAATGCAAGCGCAAGCGCGCGGCATTCACGCGCGGGTTTACCCGTTCATTAGAGCACGTCGCGACTTAATATGGACTTAAGCAAGGTGAAGGAATGTAACGGCTGCGCAGACGCGCGCCGTGAAGAGGGAGGCGTGCGACGAGCCTAGCCGCCGAGCCGTTCGTCGCCGGTCAGCGACGCGTCCTCGCCGGCGCTTTCGGTGTCGTCGCGGCTGACGGGAACGCTTGTCGTCGCCACTGTCGCCACCGTCGATGCAGCCGCCGCCGCAGCCTGCGATCGCGCGATCTTGGCCGCGCCCGCGGCAGCTTCGCGCGCTTCGCGGGCCGCTGCTTTAGCGGCCACGCTGCGTAGCGCGACATCGAGCGGATCGGGGGCTTTCGGCGCGCGCAGACGGTCGACGATGCCCGCCACCTTGATCTGCTCGCTCGTCGCGTTGAAGTTGAGCACCGCCCGCCGCATGAGTTCGCTCACGCTGATGCCGAGGTCGTCCGCGGTCTTGCTGATGGCGAGCTTCTGCGCGGGGGTCACGAATACAACGATGCGTTCGGTAGGCTTGGTCGTCATGAGCGGCTCGCAGACAGTAAGGCGATTGCAAACATCGCATGCGCGGTCCCGGCGCCGGGATCGCTCACTTCGTTACCGCAGGTCGTTCGCCGGCGAAAAGCCCCGGCTATACATGTATCCATCATATCGGTTCGCGAGGCGGCTGTGCGTGCTCGCTGTTTTGCAGCGTCCACCGAATGCGCGTCCTGGATCATCGTATGAGCGTGCACGAAAAACCGCGTCCGATCAACGGCTTGGCTATTTTCTCATAGGGTTGTCCACAAGGCTCTCAACAATTTCTGTGGGTAAGCGCACGTTGCTTTCGGCCAGCCTCTTCGCGTCGACTGGCGGCATTTGCTTACAAAAAATGCCCGCTCATTCTGTAGCGGCCCGTCCGAATTCTTTAAAATGTGCCGTTACTCTTCGGTCGGACCGGCTCATGCATTCGCTCGCCGGTCTTTGCCGCGCTTGCGTTCTTCCACGCGCGCTTTGATCCGCCGCCTGATCCGCTTCTTTCGATACGCCGCGCAGTGCGCGCTACCAAGCGTGCTATAAGGCGCGCCGAACCATCCCAGTCATGCCTATCATCAAACGCCCCGACTCTTCGAATTCATCGCGACACGATCGCGAGCCGCGCTGGAACGACTCACGCAACGACTCGGGGGCGGGCCGCGACGGCGGCGGTAGCGGTGGAAACGGCCGCAACGGCCGGAACAATGGCAATGACCGGAGCGGCCGCGATGGCGGGCGTTCGGTGGCCGGGCGCATCGCGCTGTGGTTCGCGGGTCTCGCGGCGGTGGCGGCGGTGGTCGGCGCGCTCATCGTGGGCTATGCGCTCGTCGTGATGGAGCCGAACCTGCCGTCGCTCAATGCGCTCATCGACTATCGGCCGAAGGTGCCGCTGCGCGTCTACACGGCGGATCACGTGCTGATCGGCGAATTCGGCGAAGAGCGGCGCAGCCTCGTGCGCTTTCAGGACATTCCGGACCAGATGAAAAAAGCGGTCCTCGCGATCGAAGACTACCGTTTCTACGATCACGGCGGCGTCGATTTCGTCGGCATCCTGCGCGCGGGCGTGACCGACCTGATGCACGGCGGCGCATCGCAGGGCGCGAGCACGATCACGATGCAGGTGGCGCGGAACTTCTTCCTCTCCAGCGAGAAGACGTACACGCGCAAAGTCTACGAGATGCTGCTCGCGTACAAGATCGAGCGCGCGCTCACGAAGGACCAGATTCTCGAGCTGTACATGAACCAGATCTATCTGGGCGAGCGCGCATACGGTTTCTCTGCCGCGGCGCGCGTGTACTTCGGCAAGGACCTGAAGGACATCACGCTCGCCGAAGCCGCGATGCTCGCGGGTCTGCCCAAGGCGCCGTCCGCGTATAACCCGGTCGTGAATCCGAAGCGCGCGAAAGTGCGCCAGCAGTACATCCTGAAGCGCATGCTGGACCTCAACTTCATCACGCGCGAACAGTACGATCAGGCCGTCGCCGAGGAAATCCACACGAAGTCGGCGGGCACCGAGTACGGCGTGCATGCGGAATACGTCGCGGAAATGGTGCGACAGATGATGTACGCGCAGTACAAGGAAGAGACCTACACGCGCGGCCTGACGGTGACGACGACCATCGATTCGGCCGATCAGGACGCCGCTTACCGCGCAGTTCGCAAAGGCGTGATGGACTACGAGCGGCGTCACGGCTATCGCGGGCCGGAGGGCAACATCGCGCTGCCGTCGGCGGCGGATGACCGCGCCGAAGCCATCGAAGACGCGCTCGTCGATCACCCGGACAATGGCGATCTCGTCGCGGCCGTGGTGACGGCGGCGAGCCCGAAGCAGGTGAGCGTGCAGTTCGTTGGCGGTGAAACGGCGACGATCTCTGGCGAAGGCTTGCGCTTCGTGGCAGCGGCGTTGCGCAGCAATGCGTCGAAGGCGCTCGCCATCCGGCCGGGGTCGATCATCCGCCTGACGAAGGACGCGAAGGACAACTGGCAGGTCACGCAGTTGCCGCAGGTGGAAGGCGCGCTCGTTTCGATGGTGCCGCAGGACGGCGCGATCCGCGCGCTCGTGGGCGGCTTCGACTTCAACAAGAACAAGTTCAATCACGTCACGCAGGCGTGGCGTCAGCCGGGTTCGAGCTTCAAGCCGTTCATCTACTCGGCGGCGCTCGACAAGGGTCTGGGACCGGCGACCATCATCAACGACGCGCCACTGTACTTTCCGGCGCCCGCGGGCGGCGAGCCGTGGGAGCCGAAGGACGACGATCAGCCCGACGGCCCGATGTCCATGCGCACCGGCTTGCAGAAGTCGAAGAACCTCGTGTCGATCCGCATCCTGTCGTATATCGGCACGGGCTACGCGCAGGACTTCGTCACGCAGAAGTTCGGCTTCGACAAGGACAAGACGCCGCCGTATCTGCCGCTCGCGCTGGGGGCCGGGCTCGTCACGCCGTTGCAGCTGAGCGGCGCGTATTCGGTGTTCGCGAACGGCGGCTATCGCATCAATCCGTATCTGATCGCGCAAGTCGCCGATGCGCGCGGCACCGTGATTTCGCGCGCCGATCCGCTGACCGCGGGCGCGAACGCGCCGCAGACGCTCGAACCGCGCAACGCGTACGTGATGAACAGCCTGCTGCACACGGTCGCGACTTCGGGTACGGGCTCGGGCACCAACGTGCTCAAGCGCAACGACTTGCAGGGCAAGACCGGCACGACCAACGACGCGAAGGACGGCTGGTTCGCGGGCTATCAGCATCAGCTCGTCGCGGTGGCGTGGATGGGTTACGACCAGCCGAAGTCACTCGGCACGAAAGAGTTCGGCGCGCAGCTCGCGTTGCCGATCTGGGTCGAGTACATGGGACGAGCGCTGCGCGGCATCCCGCAACAGCAGATGGCGATGCCCGACGGCGTGACGACCGTCGACGGCGAACTGTTCTATGCGGACCGCACGCCGGGCGCGGGCTTCGTCGCGAGCATCGGTCTCGACAATACGAACCCGATGGCGGGCGATTCGACGACCGCGGGCGGCGTCGGCCCCGCGGGCATGCAGGCGCCGCCGGTCCCGCAGGTCACCACCGACGAGCGCAAGCAGATCATGGATATGTTCAACCGGCCCTGATCAGCTTGCTTCAAAAAAAAAACGCGCCGTGGCTGGCGCGTTTTTTTGCGTTCGGCGGCGAGTTACTTGCCGACTGTCGCCGCCGATTTCACCGCGCACTCTACGTTGAGCGTGCTTTTGTCGGCGAAGGTGAGGGCGAGCGGAATCGTCGAGCCGATCTTGAGCGGCTTGGCGGGCTGTTCCATCATCAGGTGATAGCCCTTCGGCGCGAATTCCAGCGAGCCGTGCGCGGGCACCTCGACGGTATCGACGGGCGCCATCGTTGCCGTGCCGCCCTTGTTCTCCGACTTGTGCATCATCGTCATGGCGAACGCGGGACTCGTCGCGGCGGTGAGCGTCGCGGGCGCATCGCCGTTGTTCGACACGACGAAGTAGCCCGATGACGGCAGACTCGGCGGCATCGCGCGGACCCAGCAATCATGCGCTTCGAGCGTCGCCGCGTGCGCGGCGCTGGCGAAGACGGCGAACGACGCGCATGCGAGCGCGCCCGAGAGGAATGTGTTCTTGTTCAAAGCGGCCTCACTTGACCGTGAAGTTGTAGTGACCTTGCGTGCGATGACCGTCGGCTGCGACCGCGGTCCATTGCACCGTATAGACGCCCGGCGCGAGATCGCCGAGGGCGACGCTCATGTGCTTCTTATCGTTCGCATCGACGGCCGACTTCGCGGTGTTGACTTGCGTGCCGTGCGCGTCGGTGACGAGAAGCGAGCTGAAAGTCGGCTCGATGCGCTCACCGAACTCGATGGAGACTTCGTGCGGCGCGCTGACCGTCGCCCCGGGGCCGGGCTGCTGGAGCTTCGGCAGCGCGTGAGCGAGCGCCAGTTGCGTGGAAGCGGCCAGCGCGAACGCGAGCACGCTCCGCAATGCGGATTGGAACGTCATGGTGTGTCCTGTCGAAAACATGGTGTTGCGACGCGCCTTATCGCTTCGCAGAGAAGCGGATCACGCGTGCGGATGATGGGCGATTCAGCCGAATGCAGGCGGCGCGCGAGGTTGCGCGTTAGCGAAGCGCGAAAGAGGTGACGCGCTGTCGGCGTTAGCTACCGAGAAAGCGTCGCGAGGGAAGTGCGCGAAGATACTCGCGCGAACGAAGCTCGGCGGCGCCGGCGCGTGTCCGACGAAGCCGCAATAGCCGCAGGCGTCGAGCGTGCCGACCGCGCTGTGTCCGGCATGGTGCGCCGAGTGGATGTCGGGCGTATCGATACGCGACGCGCATATCGATGCGAGCAGCGCTTCGAACGGCTCGGCCTTCAGCGTCTGCGATACGACGGGCGCGAGCGAGAGAAGCAGCATCGCCCACACCGCCGCGATGCCGCCGATCTTTCCCATGATGCCGCGCCGCAAGGAATGCATGCCTGTTCCCGAGCCGATAACCGATAACCGCAATAACCGATGCCGCTGAACGGGCGATTATGCCATGCACGAAAGTGCGGCTTTACTGATGCGCTGGGTGCGTAACGAGTCGAAGCGACGCAGCGCGCGGGCATCGTTTCGAGTATTGATCGTCATGGACCGTTGCTTTTCCATAAACGATGCTCTATAATCTTTTCTTCGACGGACGCGGGGTGGAGCAGTCTGGCAGCTCGTCGGGCTCATAACCCGAAGGTCGTAGGTTCAAATCCTACCCCCGCAACCATTCTCATAGACACGTTTCTGACTGTGGTCGCAATAAGTCGCTCAGAAATGTCGTCGAAACTAGCGTAGTAAGCCCCGTCACGTCGTTCTACCGTGATCCGCCCGAACAGGGTGGCATCAATTTGCCGGGCTTCACCTGTTTTCCCAGCTAGTAGCTCCTTCAGTTCAGCGGTTCTCCGACGCACGCTGCGCAGTTTTTGCGTAGTGTTCGCTGCCTATTCTCCTGTTTGCCAAACTTCGTTGTAACGCCTCGCGTTCGGCTTGCGTGCGCTTGACCGCTCGATGAGCGCGGGGGCGATGCCAAGTTCGGCGATGGCTTGACTCAGGTTGTCCATCTCCATCGTCAGCGCGTCGAACTGCGCCTTCGCGTGCTTGGCTGCGTCGCGGTCGCCGTCATCGTGTCCTAGATAGCGCCGAACGACTGCGTCGATATCGGCCTGAGCCGCTTCGGAACAGAGTTCGTCGCGCAACACGCCAAGCAGTCGTTCGTCGGTCTGCTTGCGGAATACGGAAATGCCTTCACAGGGATGCTCGCCGCGCTCCTTGCGCGTGACGCAGCCGTAGTAGCGCGGGTTGATCGCCGTGAGTGCGCCGCAATGCACGCAGCGCAGAGAATAATGTCTTCAGCGGCGCGCTTTTGCCTATTGTGCCGGAGTTCAGACGGTCGCTCACCATGCGCGCACGCACGGCTTCCCAAAGCTCGTCCGACACGATGCGATAGTGCGCGCGGTGCTCCGTTTTCCACTCGTGCTCGGGTCGGTTCTCACGCACCCGCTTGCCGCTGTCTGGATTCTTCAGCCGTTGCGACCTATTCCAGTTATAGACGCCGATGTACGACGAGTTGTTGAGAACGCCGGAGCCTTTGTTGGGACTGCCGAAGAGCGCCGAACGCATTCAGGTGCCGCCGCGCCGTGAGGGAATGCCGCGGCCGTTTAGGTCGTCACAGATTTGCAGGGTAGATCAGCCAGCGGCGAATTTCTTGAAAATGAAACGATGGTTTCAGCTTCCTTCGCGCTGACCTGATAGTCGCTGCCGCGCTCCGTCTTCACAATGTCGCAACCATAGCTCTTGCCGCCCGTAATGAAACCGCGTCCGACCTTTGGCGCGTTCGTTGCCGTGATCGGTGAAGTGGCCCTTCACAACAAGGCGCTGACAGCACAGCGAGTGGCGACGCACCGCAGCGGGCGTGGCTTCGCGGATCGGGCTGCAGAACGGTCGTGTCGCGCCGCTCGTCGGCCTCAGATGACGGGCGAGCGACATCAAGGCGGAGGGGATCATGTTCAGGATCGTGCGCACGAGTGCGGCGCTGCTGTTTCTGCCCAACTGCACGATCATCGAGATCGTAGGCGATTCGAATAGTATCGCCGACAGCGGCAATGACAGTGGTCGCCTTACCGTGCCTGACGTGCGTGGATCCAATGCGTCAGGTATTGCTGCCGATAGGCGAGAAAAAGTAAGACACCTAGTCAGTGCACCGCTTTCATCAGCGGGACGGGCCGTTACCGCTTGGATGGATCATCGAAAACTACGAATATTCCGATTCATCAAAAAAGTCAGTTGATTGAATTGACATCCTTATCTTCGAACCCTAAATTCCTTGTCGGGACGCTCCGGACGAGACTTTTTCTTATCGTTCCGTCCTATTGAATAGGGATGCGAATGAACGCAGTAACGAAAGACTTGGTAGACGCGCTACGCCATCCGAGTGCGCGCCTCACTCAGCATCTGAGCATATGGATTGGGACGCTCGACCTTGATCTTGATGTGTTCAAGTTCAAGATCAAAGCGGGGCTCTGTGATGACTATCGAGTCGAAGTGACCGTGACCTCACCGCAACTCGATATCGACGGCAAGCTCTTGGTCGGTCGGCGCGCGGGCCTGCAGATCGACGAGCGGGTGGCGGTGCCTTCGGTCGATTACATCGAGCCGGTCGATCATGCGGCCGCAACCTTCAATGGGATCGTCACGCGTTGCAAACGTGTCGGCGCGAACCGCGACGAGGCGACTTATCAACTGCGCATCGAGCCGAGATTTGCCGCGCTTGGCAAGCGAATACAAGGTTCTGACGTTTTCAAGGACGTGACCTTCCAGGACCTGGTCACGCAACTGCTCGTAGACCGGAAGAACGTTGATGCGTTCGATATCGAGTTTCATCTGGAAGGCGCGCAGGAGAAGATGGAACAGGTGGTGATGTACGAGGAGTCCGTCTGGAACTTCATCACCCGTCACGCGAAACGTAAGGGCATCTGCTGGTTCTATAAACAGGGGCGCGGCAAGGATGGCCAACTCGACGTCCTTGTATTCACCGACAATCCGCGGGCCTACGTGCGCTCGATCGACGTGCCCTTGCTCTCCGATTCCGGTCTGAACAGCAACTGGCACGAAGCGACCTTATCGGTCAGCGAAACGCGCACGCTGGTGCCGGCCACGATCGAACTGTGGGAGCGCAATTACCGCACGCCGGAAGACGCACTGCGGGCCACGGCGCATGTCTCGGATGAGGCCGACGACCGTTCGGTGTTCGGGCAGATCAACCGCAGCGCGGAATTTCATCTGACGCCGCGGCAGGGTCAGGCGCTGGCGCAGACGCGGCGCGACGAGCAGATCGCCAAGCAGACAACGGTCTCGGGTACGACGAACGCCAAGGGCGTGGCGCCGGGCGTGGTGGTGAAGCTGACCAACACGAAGTTGACGAGCGCCCCGTACGGATTCGTGGTGGTGTCGATGACGATGAAGGGCAGCCGCACCAAGCCGGCGTTTGTCCGCTTCAAGGCGATGCCCGCGCATCTGGCCTACCGGCCCGAATTCGTCTACGAGCGGGACTGGAGATTTCTGAAGGGACCCATCGTCGGCGTTGTTACAACGTTTGACTCGTCGCCTTACGGCTGTATGGATGAACATGGTCGATATCCTGTGCTGCCGAAGTTTTTGCAGGGCACGGCCAATAGCGACAAACAACTTCTCAAGCTGCGCCTGCTGCGTCCGTCCTCGTCGTATCAGGGAGGCTTTCATTCGCCGTTGCTACCCACGACGGAAGTTTTGCTGGGGGCGGCACATGCCGACGTCGACCGTCAGCACATCATCGGCGCACTGCATGACTATTCGCATCCGGACGTGGTGCACGGCGCCGATGCGATGTTCAGCTACGCGATCTGGCGCTCGCCGTTGCGCGGTGCGGAGACCGTCTTCAACGATCTGCAGGGCAAGGAAAGCGCACGCATTGCCACGGTGTACGGCCAGACGGCGTTCAATCAAGGTTATCTGCTCGACAGTAGGAAGCGCCCTCGAGGGGAAGGATTTGAAATCACTTCGCAGGGGTGGGGCACGATGCGCGGGGCGAAAGGGTTGTTCGTCTCGGCCGATGCTGCAGCGGGCGTGGACACTCCCCACCTTGACATGCCAGCAGCCGTTCAGCAGTTGAAGGCCGCGTTGCAGCGCGTGACGGAACTGGCGGATGCGACCATGCAAGCCAAGGGCGATCCGGCTGACAAGGGCGCACAGGCGGCGCTGCTTGATGGCCTTGATCAGCTTCGCGACGCGGGACTATTGGCCAGTGCGCCGGGCGGCATGGCCTTTACCACCCCAAAGTCGGCTCAACACTCCGCAGGGGAGAACGTGATCGTCACGGCGGGCCGAGACATGGATGCGAGCATCACGAGGCGGCTGCGTATGGTGGCGGGAGAGTTGATTTCGTTGTGCGCGCACAAACTGGGCATCCGGATGTTTTCGAAGGGGAAGATCGAAGTTCAGGCGCAGGACGCGCCTATGGATCTGTTCGCCGATCAGCAACTGCATGTGTCCAGTGCGAATGCCAACGTGCTGGTGAACGGCAAGACGAAGGCGGTGCTCGCAAGCGGCGGCGCGGCAATCAAGATCGAGAACGGGAGCGTCCAGGTGATCTGTCCGGGGGATTTCAAGATCAAGGCGGGATCGTTCACGTTTGAGGGGGCGGACAGCTTGAATCCAACCTTGCCGGACTTGCCTCAGAGCGAACTAAAAATCGTAGAACAATACATTCAGTCACGCTAATTCATGATTATCAGCCCCCCATTCCTTCCGGCGGAAGGCCTCAACATGCCCGCCGAGAAGTGGAAGACCGATCCAATGATGGATGTGGTTGACACGTTTGAGTTGTCGCATAGCGGTGTGTTCCCGATCGCCTTCGATCGCCGCTGGCATTGCGGCATGCATCTGGTACCGTCCGGCGGCGCAGGCCAACTCGAACCAGTGCGTGCGATCGCGGACGGAGAGGTCGTCGCTTATCGCGTGGCCATGAAAGCGATCTCAGACGGACAGAAGAATCGCGATGGTACCGATGCGCTCAACAGCAACACCGGCTTTGTGCTGCTCAAGCATGTAACGGACACGGGCGAGGGTCGCACTATCACGTTTTACTCGCTCTACATGCACTTGCTCGATCTCGTGAGTACGAACGCGCTGGTGCCGCAGCCGAACCATCCTGCGCCGGATAGCTCACCCAATGCGTTGCCCGCGTGGCTGCTCAGTGAAACCAGCGGCGTGCAAGCAGGTGGCGGTAAAAAGGTATATCGCAAGGATCAGTTGGGATTTAGAGGTCAAAGCCACGGTGAGCCGCATCTGCACTTCGAAATTTTTATGACCGAGGCGGACTTCACCGCGTATTTCGAGCAGGAGGGGCACAAGGTCGAGTTGGGTGAGACGCAGCCTAAAACGCCACAATCGAAGGACTACTGGGGACAGTCGTATTTCGTGATCCCGGGAGGCTCGACATTTGTCCGCGTGCCGGCGGGTCTTGGCGGTCTGAAAACCAAGGGACACGACCCCAAGCCCTTCTTTCCGCCACTGAATGAGGGGACGTTGGATGCGCAGAGCACGCTCTACGTTCAAACGTATTTCAATCGCGGCGAGCGGTTTATGTTGGCGTGGATCGACCATGGCGACGGTAAGCTCGTTTCGCTCACTCCTGTTCCCGTGCAGGATCCGTTCGCCGAATACGAATACAAACTATACGAGCGAGCCACCACCCTGTACGAAACCTGTCCGAGCGATGGCTATGAACTGCTGCGCTTTGGACGTATTCTGAGCACGGACACGCCTAAGCTGCAGGCTCAGGCGCGCGCTACTTGGGTAGCGATGCCATTCGCGAACGACAAGATAGGTTATATCGATATAAACAACGACAGCATCCAAAAGCTGTCGGACGCAAACTTTCCGTTCTTCATGAACTGGCAGAAGATCGAAGATGGCAATACGCCCTTCGGTCGGGACGGCTTATGCGGATACGATGCACTTTGTCAAATCGTGGGCGTGACAGATACGCGCGCTTCCTCGCAAGACACGATACCTACTCAATTCGATCACGAGCAACAAGTGGCTTCGTATGTGCAAGGCCATACCGACGTGCGGGCGAAGCTCAGGGGATTCATCTGCCACGCTAAAAGTGAATGGGATTCGAGTGATAACGACGAGCGCTTTGGCGAGTTGAATGAACCGACCGGGTTCTTCGGAAAACGCAAGGGTACGGATCCACATGGCTATGAAAATTTCATCAATTATGTGAAGAAGTTTCAGTTCATGGGGCAGACGCCATTAGGTGAGGGAAAAAAGTTGTGGTTCTTCCATCCAATGGCGTTTATTCGTCACTTTAGGAAATGTGGCTGGATCAGCGCGAGAGAAATGGCGCAATGCTTTCCACGCGAATTGAAACATCTTCAAGCAACTCAATTTCGCGTGAGTAACACGTCGTGGAATACGGCGTATGAGCGCGCCGGCCGTTGGGTCCAGTCTTTTAATAAAGGCACACGGAAATACGGAATCTCACGCTCAAACATTCGCTTATTGCACCTGTTCTCTCATGTGATTCCGGAAACGGGGAACTTGGGGCTTGTGAAAGAGATAGGCGGAGAAAGAGCATCATATAGTCCGTACTACGGTCGCGGATTGATTCAGCTTACCCACTTCGGTAACTACGAGCAATACGGGAAATTCCGCAATTTTGTCCATGAAAACGCTGGTGCAATCTATGCGAAACTTGGATGGAATCCCGACGACCTCATCGCGAAGGATAACAATGGGAACCACAATTACGATAATTGCGTCGACAGCGCTTGCTACTACATAGTGCAACGTCATAATATGTTGATGCATCTAGATGCGGGTGCTAGCCAAGACGCCGCAATAATTGCAAGCAAGGACGTAAATGGCTATGTCGCAATTGAAAATCTAAACGGTCTAGACGTGCGCCTTCAATCAGTGGTGTATCTACGAAATATCTTGCTTGACGATCTGTTCGATGCTGATAGGGTGCGGATTTCGTTCGATTGGCGACGAAATAGCCAAAAAGAGCCAGTCATAAGCGCTGATGGCAACCCAATAGCGGGAAAGAAGAAAATGAAATTCTACAAAACCACACACAGCATTGAAGCATCTCTCTTGCGGCAGAAAGCTGAGTAAGGTGCCATGAAAAAATCGATTTTTAATATTCTCGCGACGATTTTTCTATTCATCCCTTTGACCGCAAGGTGCGATGTGTCGGTCGAAGTCTATTGCTTTTCATCGAATAGCGGAGAATCGAAGAGCTTCGAATTTCGCTCATTTTTCGACCGGTCGACGAAATTCTCAAGTGGCTTTGTGAAATATGTGAAGGCGACGTCTGCTTTACCGTTAGTGTGGAGGGCAAGGCAAGAGGAGGAATTGAGCAAAGACTCACCGTTTCAGGTTACGGAAGTTTGGCTCGAAGTGGCGAACGGCAGACTTTCCGGTGAGTATGAGATGATTAGCCAAGGCACGAATATCGAATCGATGGTGTATACCAACTATTCAACTCATAGAAAGACCAGCTTCCTACTAGATCGAAATGTAATCGGCACGCAGGACAAAGGATGTCAATGGTAATTTAAGTTTCGTCGCAACTATGCGCGGTTGACAGATGCTAATACATGTTGCGCAATTTCCAGGAGCTCCTCCACCTACGAGACGAATAACTTCACGGCGGAGAATAGTAAAGCGGTTCGCCGTCCACCGGACATTTCATTTTCATGCACTGCAGATTCCTTAGCCTACTCTTTATATTTGCTGCTAGTCCTGCTGCAGCTGGAAGCATATTGAGTTTGCCGGACGCATGGGCGGACTCGCACTATGGAACGTGTTATAGATCGATTGAAAGTGGTATGAAAGATGTGTACGGACCTGACTATGCATCAGACGAGAATATTGTTCAGCACGAAGTTGCATATGGTAAAGACGAAATGTTGCTTACTGAGGATCGCACATCTGGTACAAACGCACCTCGGACAATTTTCGAAAAACGTACGAACGAAAGCTGGTGTGTCGTACTGACATCTCCTCCTGTTGCTAGTCTTGCGCCAGTTAGTGGAAAACGTGTGACATTGAAACCAATGCGGTGGAGAACATCTACGCAAGCATCACCTGGTTATCCAGAGATTCAAGTTATTTACGTTTGGAGTGGTGAGGAAAAAATTTATAAGCCATCTCAATGCTATTTGAAGTCAAGCGGAAGAAAAGAAGCCATTAACTGCACGAAAGCGTACAAGTAGCAACTCGCAATGCCTGCTCGGATTCGTTATTAATTCTCTTAATGTTTTCGAAGATGATTAACTTATACGATCAAGCAACGTTTTCCGCAAGGAAGCAACGCTCCGAGGAGGCAAAAAAAGGCTATGCGACGCAAATTGATAAGGTAGTTTTCTTTTCATGTTCTCATTGGTTTCCGGGCATGCCTATGCTGTATGTGACCGTGAACAACGAGTAAACGTACCGCTTCCAAAAATTAATAATGGTCGCGTGACGGCTATCGCATGTTCCGAGCAGGACGGCGGCGGGAAGATTTTCGTAGAAACATTGGTGGGCGCCGAGAAGCGCGCTTCCGCGCAAATCATTTATAGGAATCCGGCATACGAGTTGTCAATTGATACGTCGATCGACTTCGATAACGGCAAGAGTCAAGGGGTTGGCGTAAGTACTGGTGAGGGACGAGATGCGAACGGAATGCACTACTGGAAGATATTAGCTAACGGGCGAACGATGCTTGATCTTGGTGATGCTCCAGCGTTGTCAAACGACAGATTTATGAAGGGTTATTTTTCCACGTTGATTTCAGGTAGCGGTCAATACCAGGCCTACAGATATTTCTACACAATTTCAGACAATCGATTGGTTTTGGGTCGCGCAATTGGCTTTAAATGGAATGATGATGCCACTGGCGCAGCGGTGTCAATGGAAGTGGCACCGGATGGGAATTTCGTCGAATTGAGGCAAAAGACTCTGAACAGTGCTGAGATCGAGGATGTCAAAAAGGTAAAATCGAATGTTGGCAACATCAGTGATGCCGATCGGTTGATCTTCTAGGTAAAGGGCAAACCAACATGCGTTCTCCCATCCGCGAACACGACAAACTCGAACACGGCGGCGAAGTGACGAGCGGCTCGCCATTCACGACCTTCATGGGCCGCAGACTCGCTCGCGTTGGCGACACGGCGCAATGCGACCTGCACGGCAACACGGCAATTGCCGAAGGCGACACGCGCTTTCCCGACCGGGACGGCCAGCCCTACGCGATGCATCATCATCGCTGTGTGTGCGGATGCCGCCTGATTTCATCGCTGCCAAACGTGAGCTTCGCCTGACGCATGCCGGTTGATCTGTCCGCTGTTGGCATGCCTTATCCGTATCCTACCCACGGCCCGCGCCTGCTGCCGTGGCTGGGAATATGGCTCGCGTGCTGCGCGTTGGGCGTACCGCTAATGCTGCTTGCCTGGTCGGCGAATGCACCCGCGAGCGGGCCGTCATTCTGGTGCGTCCTTATCGGCGTGCCGAATTTCGCATTTCTCGTACTGCTCTGTATCGCCCGCCTCGGTTACGAGGCGATGTGGACCCACGCGCACAATCGCAACCGGGCCCGAGCCAAGCGCCTCGCCGAACGTCTGCGTGTCGCACGAAAGCCTTTGCAAGTGCTGGGCGTGGGCTATGCCGTGGCGTCCGTGACATCGAATCTTTCGGCTGTCGTCGCGGCGAAGACGCCGTTGTTCAAATCACAAGGGCCGCGCAATGGCGTGGGCCACGTCGTTCACAACCGTTTCGAGGACGGTTCGTGGTCCGAAGAGCCTATGCTTGCGCCCGACTGGGACGACGGCGATCCCGACAGTGACGCGCCTCTCCTAACGCTTCAGCCGCCACCCCGCATCGCCACGGTCGTCCTGAAACTGGCCCGTGCTATCGAACCGCTCGTGCCCACGCTGCAAGCCTTGTCCCAGTACGGGCCCGAATACGCGCCGCTCGTGCGCATATTGGCGCCGCTTGATCGCGCTGATCAGGCGCAGCAGCACGCACGCGACGCCCTGCGTCTGGCGGGCCTTCCTGCGCTCGACTGCGCCGCCGTAGCCGAAGCGCACAGCCTGCTGATCGCTGACGGCTGGCTTGACGCACGCGAGCGACGCGCGCTACTCGTTTTGGCCTACGCGTGGCACGACACGCAGCCGCCTGAACGAAGCGGCGAGGCTGCCGTCGCCGTGTTGCTGAACGCGGGCTTCTATCAGCTCCCGGAGTCGGTGCAAGCGGTCGCCTTTGTGCATCGCCCGATCGAAGATCGACCTGAAGTTGAAACGCTGCGTGATCTCGCGCTGAACGCAGCGCTTTGGGGCAAGGCCGAGCCGCGCGACATCACCCTCGCGTGGATCACGCGCCTTGACGCCGAGCATGACCGCACGCTGCTCGACGAACTCAAACAAGCCACCTTTGCCGGCATCATCACACACGAAACGCACCGCCGACTCGATCGTGTCGTGGGTGATGCAGGCGCGGTCACGCCGTGGCTTTCAATTGCAGCGGCCATCGAATCTGGATCGACAGGTCCGCACCTGATCCTGGACCGGACACAGGCCGTCGTTCTCCACGTACAGCAACAAGTTCCGCATGACCACCCCGAGCAGCAATTTGAAGTCGCTTGATTCTCAACAGGTCGAAGGCACATCCTCCGGCTTTCTCAAACTCTGGGGGGTGCCGCTGGCCGCCATGCTGATCGCCGCGGTTCTTGCTGCGCTGGCGTGGTGGGGCTATCCCGGCATCACGAAGCTGAACACGCTCGAAATGCGTATCTCGGCGCTTCTCAAGATTTTGGGCGCGCTCGGCATTGTGCTGCTGATGCACGCCGCAGCACTCTGGGCGGGTATCTACGAGAAACTGGCGAATCGCATCGACCGTCTGGGAGACAAGCAGAAGCGCGAGACGCAGCTCAAATATGACGCCCGCCTGGAAGATCTTCATGAGGAGTTGCGCAATTCGTTCGGCTGGCGCTGGCGGGGCGCAATGCCCTGGCTTATGCTCGCGGGCGACGATGCGCTGATCGAGGCGGTGGCGCCGGACCTGAAACAAACCGGCGTGATGCGCACGAGCGATATCGTCCTCGTCCATGCCGCACCCAATGGCATCGATGCACAAACCTGGCGCCGCCAGCTTCGCCGCTTGCGTCGCCGATATCCGGTCGATGCGGTGATCCCCGTGGTGCGGACCGGTCAGGCATTGCTGCCCGACGACGAACTGCCGCGCGCGGTCTCGAATCTGTCTCGCGATCTCGGCTGGGGCGCACCGATCATCTTTCTTCATGCGGTCCCCGCGAGCGGTGAGCATCGGGACGAATTTTCTCCGGTCGGCGCATTGACGAGAGTGCGGCTGAACACCGATGCACAAGCTGCACAAGCGTCGCTGAACCATCAACTGAGCGTGCTCGAGTTGGTGACAGCCGATGCAAGCGTCGAGTTGTGCGCGCGGCCCGCGCCGAATGTATGGCTTGCTCAGGTGTCGCAGTACATCACCGCGCAGCGCGAGCGCGTGATGAACATGTGGCAGACGCATTGCGTGTCGAAATGGCGGCGCGCACCGCTAGGGGGCGTGATGTTCGCGCCCGTCTTTGCCGCACCTACCGTACCGACACCGGTGCCCGCTGATCAGGAAGACATCGCGAAGGATGTGGCCGAGCGCCTTTCAAAGCACGCTCGTGTGGTGAGTGAGCAGCCTCGCGCATTGCAATCCATCTGGGTCGAGATTGGCGCCCGTGTGAAGCCGCACGATGGACGCCGCGTCGGTTTCTACTGGCCCAACGCGCTCGCGGCCTCTGTGACGATGGCAGCGATGGGCTGGTGCGCTGCGTTGATCGTCTCGTTCATCGGCAACCGTTCTGTCATGGTGAATGCGCAAGCGGTAGCCGAAACCGCGCTTGCCGCGAAGCCGGGCACGCCTACAGCCTTGCGCACGCAGCTCGCGCTGCAACAAGAAATCGACGCGCTGGAATATCGCCAGCAGCACGGCGCACCGTGGCATCTGCGCGCGGGTCTGAACCACAATGATCAAGTCCTCGCGGCGCTATGGCCCTCGTATGCCACAGTGGCGGGGCGCAATCTACGCGATCCGGCCGCCCGTCAGCTCGAAGCGACGCTCACGCAACTTGCACAGTCCCGCGCCGACGCGCTTCCCAGCACCGCTGAGCAGCAGCGCGACTATCAGGCGCTCAAGACCTATTTGATGCTGGCGCAACCGCAACATGCAAACGCCGCGTATCTCGTCAAACAAGTGCTCGCCGCGTGGCCAGCCGTCGCCGACATGAGCGCCGGTGAATGGTTGGACACCTCCCAACGTCTTACGTCGTTTTACGCATCGCATCTGCGTTTGCATCCGGAATGGGCGCTTGCTGCCTCGAACGATCTGACCCAAGCCGCGCGTAACATGCTCGTTAATCAAGTCGGTTTGCAGAATTCCGACGACACGCTCTATCAATCGGTCCTCGAACAGGCGAAGGGCAAGTACGCGGACATGTCGCTGGCCACGCTCATCAATGGCGCGGATGCGCGCGGTCTCTTCACGACGAGTCAGACGGTACCGGGCGTCTACACGCGCGCCGCGTGGGACGGCATGATCAGCGAGGCAATCGACAAGGCTGCCAAGGAAGGGCGCGTCACCTCGGATTGGGTGCTTGCCGACGAGCGCGCGGCTCGTGTGCCGGGCGCGGCGCTGCAAGCGCAGCAGGACATCGCGGAAGTGAAGCAGCGCCTGCGTGCTCGGTACTTCGCCGAATACGCCGCCGCCTGGCAGGCGATGCTCAATAGCATTCAGTGGCGCAATGCGTCGAACCTGAGCGACGCGATCACGCAGCTCACCCGTCTGACGGACGCTCAGACTTCGCCGCTGATCGCGCTGATGAAATCAGTTCAATATCAGGCACAGGCAGGCCGTCCTTCGCAGGCTCCGCCCGACACGCTAGTGCGCAAGGCCCAGGATTTGATCGGCAGCAAAGCCGACATGACAGCCGCGCCGGAAATTAATCCGCTGGACAAGCCCTTCGGCCCGTTGCTGGCGCTGATGGGTGACGACGTGGTCACCGGCAGCGGCAACGGGAATGGTAAAACCAACGATAGAGCGAGCATGAATGTAGGCGACTTCAGCGGCGTGAGCCTCGCGCACTTTTTGACGGTGGCCACCACCATGCGTCTGAAGCTACAGCAGATCGCCACTAGCGCCGACGCGCAGGCGATGGCGCGGCAGATGGCACAAGCGGTGTTCCAAGGCAAGCTGTCCGAACTCACGCAGGCGCGCGACGATGCAGCGCTCACCGCCGCGAGCCTCGGCTCGCAGTGGTCGGGATTTGGCGACGCGCTGTTCGCCCGTCCGCTCGACGTCGCGTGGCAAACCATCCTGCAACCTGCAGCGGCAAGCCTGAATGAAGCGTGGCGCGTGTCGGTTGCCGCGCCTTTCGCCAATACTTTCGATGGCCATTACCCGTTCTCGGACACCAGTTCCGATGCCTCGTTCGTCGAGCTGGGCCGATTTATCAAACCGGACACGGGCCTGATCTCGCGCTTCGTGACAACGCAACTTGCGGGCACGCTCCAGCCTCAGGGCAACGCTTGGGCACCGAGCGAACTCGCGCCACAGACATTGCAATTCGATCCCGAGTTCCTGGCCGCGCTGCGTCAGTTGTCGACGCTCGGCGCGCAACTCTATGCGCAAGGAGAAGCCGGCTATCGCTTCCAGATCATGCCGCATCCGAATCCAGACGTCACACGAAGCATCCTGACCATCGACGGTACGAAGATCGAATACTTCAATCAGTCGGAGACGTACACGCCGATCGTGTGGCCGGGGAACGGGCAAAACGGACACGTGCAGTTGACCTGGGAATCCATCGACGCAGGGACGCGCCTGGCGTTCGCCGCAAACGGGGAGTGGGCATGGCTGCGCTTGCTCGGCACCGCTCAGGTCAAGCCGCTGGACAGCACGACCTATGCGCTGACGTTCAATCAAGCTAACGGCTTTGGGCTGCACTATGACCTCAAAGCGCAGGTCGGCGCAGGACCGCTTGATCTTCTCAAGCTACGCGGCTTCAAGATGCCGCAACGGGTCTTCCTCGTCGGCAAGGGAGGCACACTCGCCGGGCCGCCGTCTTTACCGCCGTTGCCACCGGAGTTGCAGCCATGACCGCCCCGTGGAAGCACTCCGCCCTCGAACACGAGAATCCGTTCCTCAAGTACTTCGACGCGGAGATGCGCTATCTACGCGCGGCATGCGCCGAGTTCGCCACAGCCCAGCCCGAGGCCGCCCGTCGCATGGGCACGCGCTACGGAGAACTGAGCGAGAGCGTGCGTGCGACGTTCGAGGGCTTCGCGCTGCTCATGGCGCGGCTGCGTATGAAACTCGATGACGGCAACCCCGAGTTCACCGAAGCGCTGATCGACAATCTGTACGAACATGCGGCGCGCGCGGTTCCCTCGCTGTCGATCATCGAATGCACGCCGCTTGGACACGGAGCCGCGAGCGTGGCGCAGATCCCGGCGGGCGCCGTCGTGCGCTCGGCGCCGGTCGGTCCCGATCGGGTGCGATGTCACTATCGGACGACGCAGCCCGTGCGACTGATGCCGCTTTCGGTGGATGATGCGCAGGTCGCTACCCGCGATGGCGGGCGCACGGTTATCCGCCTTACGTTCAGGCTATCGCTGGGCGAACAGCGCGAGGCCACGGACCTGTCCCGCATCCGTCTGTATCTGCACGGCGATCGGCCTGCCGCCGCCGCGCTGTATGCAGCGCTGACACGGCACGTTGCCTCGATTGGCCTGCGCCTGCCCTCGGTACGCAATGGTGAGTTACAGGCGCTCCATGCCGTGCGCTTCGAGGCCGCGGGATTTGGACCCGCCACACGGCTGTGGCCCGTCACGGAGCGCGAGCGCGACCGCAGTCTGGACCGCGAACAGGCGCTGCTCGAGTACTTCGTGTTTCCGCAGAAATTCCACTTCGTCGATCTGTGCGGCTTCGATGCCTCGATGCTGCCGGCGGGCGAGTCACACATGAGCTTCGAGATCGAACTGGGTGGTCGCGTGCCCGGCGACTATCCGATTAGTCGCGAGAGTTTTCGCCTCTTCTGCACGCCGGTGATCAACCTGTTCGAAGTGGACGCATTGCCGCTGCGGCCCACGGACTGGCATGACCGCGAACACCGCGTTCTCGTGCAACCGGGCGCGGCCGACTACATTGAACCGTACGAGGTGCTCGCGGTGACCGCTGCCGATACTGAGGATAGCGCCCGTCACGCTTACGGCGCGTTCACGAGTTTCCAGCACCGCGGCTGGATGCTGCGTTACGAGAAGCCAGAGCGGTACTTCCATACTTCGAAGCGATTTGGTGTAACGGGACGCGAGCTTTGGCTGACACTCTCGGGCCAGCTCTGGGAGCGCTTTCAGTCGGACGCCCAGCGCGAGGAAAACCGCCCAGAGCCGGATCGGTACCTGACGGTGCGCGCGCTGGCGAACAACGGTCGCCTGCCACGTATGGCGCTGGCCGAGGCGACGATCACCGAGACGGTGTCGGGCTTTACCGGCATTGCATCGGTGCGCAATTTGACTGCGCCGACCCTGCCGGTGTATCCGCCGCGCCATCACCCGGAGTATGACTGGCGCGTGCTGGGACACTACACGGCGGGCGGCGCGAACGAACTCAACATGATCGGTATGGCGGGGGCGCCGGCGTTACGTGAAGCGCTCGAACTCTACGACTGGTCGCCTGACCCTGGGACCGAACGGCGCATCGACGCAATCGAGGACGTCCGACTGGCCAAGCATCAGACAGTCGGCAAAGGTCACATGCGCTTCGAGATTCGAGTGCATGTTCGACTCGACGCGTCCGCCTTCGCCGGGCCGGGAGACGTCGCGCTCTTCGGCGATGTGCTAAGTCGTTTCGTAGGCCGCTATTCGAGCTTCCATCATGCGACGCGCTTGGTGCTGCACGTGGGCGGTGAGCAGACGCTTTATCCGCTCATGGAATTTGAGGGTGTGCCCTTCTGATGAAGCGTTCGAGCCCGCGAAAATACTTGATGTTGTAGCGCGCCACCGCGCGATCACATGCGGTTGCCAAGGCAATACCTAAAGCATTCGACACGGCGAATCCCGTTATCCGGAAAAGTGGTTGGCCTACCATGTTCGCGCTAATGCCTTCGAAGAGCGCGAACACCGCTGCGGGATCGATCGTCACCGCAGCGGCAGATACAACCAGACGTGAGCTCAAGAAGACTCGGTAGGGACTTGTAGACCATGGTTTATCGCAAGACCATCGCGGACATGCAGGCACTCGCTGCACGCAGAGGAGGGGGCGGTGCCTGACACAGGATTACCGTGGCATGGAGGCGAAGATGCTATGGCGCTGCAATGCCGGTCATGAGTGGGAAGCCATTCCCGAGCGAATTCAATAGGCAGTTGGTTCCCACATTGCGCTCGCCTCAAGATTCTATCGAATCGCTCACCCAGCGCGCGCCCGTGTCAAAATCCCCCATTCGACAACAGCCACCACGCTAACGAAGAGGCGCCGCTCATGGACATTCCGCACGACCTGCAAACCATCGCGCATCAGGAAAACACGCTCGTCTTTCCGCAGTTTCACGCCGATCAGGCGTGGCAACTCGGCACGCAATTGCGCGAGATGGCGCTGGCCCGCGATGCTGCCGTGGTGATCGACGTGCGCACCTTCGGTCAGCGGCTCTTCTTCGCCGCGCTCGATGGCACGAGCCCGGACAACGCGCGCTGGGCCGAGCGCAAATCGAAGACGGTCGAGCACTTTCGACGCAGCTCGTATGCCATCGGTCTCACGTTGCAACAGGCGGGCACCACGCTCGCCGACAAGTTCGGCCTCGATCCCGCGCATTTTGCATCGCACGGCGGCAGCTTCCCGATCCGCGTCGCGAGTGCCGGCGTCATCGGATCCGTGACGGTGTCGGGCTTGCCGCAGCGCGGCGATCACCAGATGGTCGTCGAAGCGCTCTGCGCCGTGCTCGGCCATAGCTTCGCGGCACTGTCGCTGGACCATAGCTGAGGGTCCGGCCACGCGGGCGAGCGCGCCTTGTCGTTGCCGGTTGCCTCTACTTGCACCTCACGATCATCGAACGGTTCTTCACGTTCGCCGAGATCACGTTGCTAATTCCGCCGCCGCTCGGCCCGCCTTCCTCATTGTCCTTCGAGACGATGTCATAGCCCGTCGCGCCGCACGCCTTGCCCGCGAGCACATAGCAGCTCGCCCAGCTTGAGCCCGCGTCCGCGCCGCTGCAATTGACGGCATAGCCCGTCTGGCCATCCGGCAAATTGATCAGCGACGCTTCGTTCGACGAAGCGCATGCGCCGAGGCTCGCGACCAGTACGATGGCCGCGCTAATGCTCGCCGCGCGCACTGCTTTCGGCATCGTGCTTGCGCACGCCGGGAGTCGGCGCATCGGCCGATCGTTTCGATTCATCTTTTCCTCGTTGTGTTCGGAGCCGCCGTATTTTGGGATGAGCATTGTCCCATAGCCCGCATGCAGGAAGCCGAGCGCACGGCATGAAGCAGTGCGGGCGCAATGCTTGCGATGCGTGAATCGACGAACTCGCGTCATCGATCACGGCCCGACGAGCCGTGAACTATTTTCCGGGTCGCGCGCCTTATGCTACTGGGGCATCGGTTGGATTTGCCGTCGAACGCATGATGGAGCGCGACCGAACGCATATCCCGGAACACATACGGAGGCAATGGAATGGTCGATAGAGTGACGGGCCCGTATCGAGGCTATTACATCAGCGCATCGGCGCGGCTCGTTCCGACACACGACGCGAAGCCGGGTGAGCCCGGCACGGCGATCTATGTCGGGTCCGTGAGCCTTGCGCAGAACGGACCGGACGAACCGCGTCACTTCGAGGCGCTCGTCGATCTCGGTCCCGAGCAACGCTTCGCCACCGAAGACGAAGCGCTCGCAAGCGTCGAGAAGGCGGCGCGGGATTACATCGACCGACTGCTGCAACCGACGTGATGCGCCCGATCCATCTTCGCCATGCGGTGCTCTACGATATCGCGAACTGCCTCGTCGACCTGTTCCCGATCGGCGCGGACATCATCGAGATCGGGGGCGGAGCCGACGTTGCGCCCGCGCTGTTCGTAAGCTGGCGCACGGGCGGGGTGGCGAATCATGCGGGCAATATCGGCTGGGGCGTGCATTACCGCTTCGACGCGCGAGTGCTGCGCGACTATCCGCCTTTGTCGGATGAAGCGCGGCAGCGCGTCTGCGAGCGCGTGCGCGACATGACGCGTTCGCTTGATTTCAATTACACAGACCCGCTCGCGAGCTCGCTGCTCGTCGTCGACGTGAACGAAGACGTGCTCGATCCTTGAGGTGTCTGCGCGTCGCGCCGCTGGACCCCGCGGCGCGAGCGCGAGTACCATAGACCGCGAATCGATTCACGCGCACGCCAGCCAAGCGGTCCCCGCGTACCGAACCGAGTGCGTCAACCTCACCGCGTGCGGGTGCGAGCACCACCTGCCGTCCGCCGCCCGATCCACGAGAGTCTCATGAACATTCGTTTTCTTTCCGACGCGCCCGATTATCGCGATTCCAATCTCACGATCGAATTCGCTGCGCTCGTCGATGGCCGACGCGTGCCATGCGCGATTTCCGTCGAAGCGCTCGAAGACCACTTTGGCGCAAAGACTTTCGACAGCGCCGGCTGGATCGATGCATTCGATGCCGGCCGCGCCCGCATCGAAGCGGTGGCGCGCGAACATTTGCAGGTCACTCAGGGCATGCCGGTGCTGCTGAAAAGCGGCCACTTTCCGCCGGGGCGCGTGATCGTCGACTAGCGGCTGCACGTGTAACGGCTTGAAGCGTCTGATCGACCATTTAGCCGCGCCTGAAAGGGCCGCGCACGCTTTCCCGCGGCGCAGCAACGGAGTAAGATCCTGTCATTCTGCCGCTTGCGATGCGATTCGCTCGGCATGTCACTTGCTCATCAGCCTTTGCATGAGTTGAGCAGCCATTATAAAAATCGCGCGGGGTCGTCATGTTTCATTCCTTTCTTCACGCGCTCGTCGAGTCCAATGCACTGTGGCTCATCTGGGCGGCGGTCGGTGTCCTGATTCTGGGCTTTTGCATCGTGTTTTCGTCGGTCGTGCTCGGCGACTCGGAGGAGCCGCTGTATCGCGCGGCATCGGGATCTCGCCGCGACGACGACGGTCCGATGATCGTCTGACCGTCTCCGGTCCGCGAGTCCGCCAGTACGCGGCTCGTCTTCGAAAGCGGCATCAAAACGGGCGGAGCCGACCATGCCTCGTATGAGTGTCGACGACGCGCCCACGCGCCAGTCACGACATAAGAAGCAGCAGCGCGACGCGCTGCGCGAGCGCATACTCGAAGTCTCGCGCGGCATTGTCAAAAGGGAAGGGCTCGCGTCGCTCTCGATGCGCAAGCTCGCGGAGGCGATCGATTACTCGCCCGCCGCGCTGTATCTGCATTTTCGGAATCGCGGGGAAATCGAGCGGGCGTTGCGCGAAGAAGGGCATGCGCAACTGCGGGCGGCTTTCGAGCCGCACGCGAGCATCGCCGATGCCGCCGCGCGCCTGAGAGCGTTGGGCCTCGCCTATGTGCAGTTCGGGCTCGACGAGCCGGAAACGTACCGCCTGATGTTCATGGACCATGCGAACGCCAACAGCGCAAACGTGTCGGACGACAGCGCCGCCATGCTTTCGCTGATAGCGGACGCGTTCCTTGAACTTCAGGCAGCGAACCGGCTCGTAAGACTGCCGTCCGGCGCGGCTGCGGCTGCCTGCGCGCAGGCTTTCTGGGCGAACCTGCATGGCATCACCGCGCTACAATTGAACGGCGCGGCAAGCGCCGACGTCGCGGCGAGAGAACTCGTCGAGTTGTCGCTCGATGCGTGGCTCGCCGCCTGCTGAGTGAAGTGACCGTACGAACCGTTTCGACTTCTCGACACGATGACCACCGAAGACATTCGTATTGACACCGCTAACGGCATCGGCTTCATTGCGCTCGACCGCCCGAAAGCGTTGAACGCGCTGACGCCCTCCATGCTGCACGCCATCGGCGAGGCGTTGCGCGCCTGGCGTCACGATCAGGCGATTCGCGCCGTAATCGTCTACAGCCCGCACGTGCGCGCGTTTTGCGCCGGCGGCGACATCCGTTTTCTCTATGAAGCGGCGAAGGCCGGCGACCGCGATTCGATCGACGCCTTTTTCACGGAAGAATACAAGCTCAATCACGCCATTTTCACGTTCCCGAAGCCGTATATCGCCGTGGTGAACGGCGTCGTGATGGGCGGCGGAATGGGCATCTCGCAAGGCGCGCATCATACCGGCGGACTGCGTATCGTCACGCAATCCACGAAAATGGCCATGCCGGAAACGCGCATCGGTCTCTTTCCGGATGTCGGCGTGAGCTGGTTCCTCGCCCGCGCGCCCGGCGCGATCGGCCGCTATCTCGCCGCCACCGGCGCGAGCATCGGCCCGGCAGATGCGCTCTATGCCCGCCTGGCCGACGCGTATCTCGACGACGGCGCGCTGCCCGGCCTGATCGAATCGCTGCGTCATCAGCGTTTTCTGGATGGCGTCGCGATCGTGCGCTTTGTCGAGAGCGAGACTACGAAGTACAAGGTGTCGCCGATTCCGGATACGAGCGCGCTCGCCGAGGCGCGTACGCTCATCGACAAGCATTTCGCGGCCGGCAACGGCGCGGCCATTCTCGCTTCGCTGGAGCGGGACGCGGAGGCATCCGGCAACGAATGGCTGCACGCCACGGCGGCCGCATTGCGCGAGCGCTCGCCGCTCTCCGTCGATGTGTCGCTTCAGCAGGTCGACCGCGCGCGCTTCTCGACGATGGCCGAAACGCTGCGCCGCGATCTCGATCTCACGCGCTCGGTCTTCGAGCGGGGCGACGTGCTGGAAGGCATCCGGGCGCGCATCGTCGACAAGGACAACCAGCCGCAATGGAAAGTGGCGCGCGCAGAAGACGTGCGGCCCGATGACGTCGAGCGCATGTTCGACAGCGCCTGGACGCCGGCGACGCATCCGCTGCGGTCGTTGAAGGACTGATGGAAGCGGCCGCTTGGCCGCTTGTGTTTGCGTTCAGGCGGTCTCGCTACCCGCCATGAAAGCGCGCATGAAAACCAGCGCGCCCCAGCCCCAGATAGCGTTCGCAATGAAGCCCGGCGCGAGGCGCGGCAGCATGTTGCCGCTCGGCCAGATGCCGCGCGCCGGATCGATCACGAACGCGCTGACCGCCGTCAGCACGATGCCGCCGAACACGAGCGCACCGATCCACGGCGCGCGGTGTTCCGGCGCGACGCGCAACAGCCACGCCATCAATACGCCGAACACGGCGCTCCACAACGCATTGGCGATGAACTCCGGAATGCCGGGCGGCAGGAACGGCGCCGTCGAAAAGCCGGCGGCGTCGATCATTCCGGCTGCATGCAGCAGCGCGAGCGTCGATTCGCGAAAAAAGAGTGCGGCGAGAAAACCGGAGACGAACGGCAGAATGAGTTTTTGCATTGGCTGGACCGCTGGCAGGCGAGAACGCGGTTCGCGCGAAAATCGGGACGAGCGCCATTATAGGGGCGCGCGCTCGCCAGCCGGAGCCGATGCCTACTTCGCGATGGCGTCGCTCGCGGGACTGTGATGCAGCATGCGGTCGCTGTTGGGCGGCGGCGCGGGGCGCTTGACCGGCATGTTGTCGGGATTGTCGGGACGCGCAGCGCTCGTTGCCGGTGAACCTGGCGCGCTGGGCGGCTTGACCATGGACGCGCCTTCGTCCGGTCCCGGTCGCGCGGTTTGCGCCTGTGCGGCGAACGCCGCGCACAGCAGCGCAGCGGCCGCGATCGATTTGCTTTTCATGTCAGTCTCCGCGAGGCTCGACGCACGCGGGCGTCGCATGTTCGGTGTGACAGCGGGCGCGGGGAAAGATTCGGGATGCGCGCCGAGAACCGCTCATTGCGCGCTGCGGTAAAATCGCGGATTAGCTGAAACAGACGTCTGCCATGTCCGCCGCTTCGAAAACCAGTCCCCGCCGCGTGTCCGTCGCTCCCATGATGGACTGGACCGATCGCCATTGCCGCTCGCTGCATCGTATGGTGTCGCATCACGCGTGGCTTTACACCGAAATGGTCACGACGGGCGCGCTGCTATACGGCGATGTCGCGCGTCATCTCGCGTTCACGCCGGCCGAGTCGCCCGTCGCGCTGCAACTGGGAGGCAGCGAACCGGCCGATCTCGCCAAGAGCGCGAAACTCGGCGAACAGTGGGGCTACGACGAGATCAACCTGAACTGCGGCTGCCCGTCGGAGCGCGTGCAGCGGGGCGCATTCGGCGCATGCCTGATGAAGGAGCCGGAACTCGTCGCGGACTGCGTGAAGGCGATGCGCGACGCGGTGTCGATTCCGGTGACGGTCAAACATCGCATCGGCGTCGATGCGGTCGAGGACTACGCGTTCGTGCGCGATTTCGTCGGCACGGTGGCGCAGGCGGGCTGCGACGTTTTCATCGTCCATGCGCGCAATGCGATCCTGAAGGGCCTGAGCCCGAAGGAGAACCGCGAGATTCCGCCGCTCAAGTACGACTACGCGTACCGGTTGAAGCGCGACTTCCCGCATCTCGAGATCTCGATCAACGGCGGCATCACGACGCTCGACGAAGTGGAGGAGCACCTGAAGCATGTCGATGGCGTCATGCTCGGGCGCGAGGCGTACCACAATCCTTACGTGCTGGCGGGCGTCGATACGCGGTTTTACGGCGCGACGACGCCGGTGCCGACGCGCGAGGAAATCGAAGGCCAGTTGATCGACTACGCGCGCGCCGAACTCGCGCGCGGCACGTATCTCGGCGCGGTGACGCGCCATGCGCTGGGGCTATATCGCGGCGTCGCGGGTGCGCGCGGATGGCGGCGCACGCTGTCGGACAGCCGCCGGCTTCCGAAGGGCGATCTGAGCATCTTCGACGAGGCGCGCACTTACTTGCGCGAAGCGGCGGAAGCGGTCGAGTCGTGACAGTACGCGTCGATCGTAAAAGAATGCTCAAGAGGACTAGGCAAGCAAATACTTTGTTCGTATAATCTCGCTTCTCGATTGGCAGGCAATCTTGCAAATACGAGAAGTAGTAAGCGAAGTAGCAAATCAGCAGTTGTCAGCGGTGGCTGTAGCTCAGTTGGTAGAGTCCAGGATTGTGATTCCTGTCGTCGTGGGTTCGAGTCCCATCAGCCACCCCAAAGAATTCATACGAAAAGCCCGGTCATCGCGACCGGGCTTTCTGCTTTTTGCTTTCTGCTTTTTGCTTTTCCGCCGCTAAACACAGCCCCCGCACCGCGCCCGCACCGTGCTAGCATCAACGCACCACCACCCCGAACGAACGACCACGGAGACAGCTATGGCTACTTTGGCGATCGACGGCGTGCGTTGGGTCAACGACCGCGTGACCAATGTGCGCTGGGGCAGCTTCGATTCCGCGACGAACGACTGGACGGCGCCTACCGCCATCGTCGACGTCCATCAAGTCGTGGACGCCATCAAAAGCGGCAAGGAAGTGCGCACGCTCTTCAGGCTAGGCGGCCGCACGTTTCTCGGACCCAAAGTCACCGCATTGCCGTACTCGAACGGCCACGTGGGCATCGAGGCGCGCGTGCAGGAAGGGCAGATCGAGAAATCGCTCGAAGACTTGCCGCACGTCTGAATCTGGCTTGAGAGGAAGGCGTTGAATCGCGAACAGGCGCACAGGTTCGAAACCGAAATCATGCCGCGCATTGCCGAGGGCGTGGCCCGCGTGGTCGATGCGAAATTGCGCGTCGAAATCGTAGCCGGCGGCAATCCGCGCGAGCCGGCGCGGCTGCGCGTGAGCACGCCGCCGTCGGACGATGGCGCGCGCTCGCGGCGTTATCCGTTCGACATGAACGTCTTCCTGACGTGGGACAACGAAGAAATCGAGCGATTGCTGCGTCCCGGCGGCGAAGCACGTTTGCAGCGTTATCTCGACGCGCTCGGCGACAAGCTGCGCGCATGGCAGGACGCCCGCGAAGTGGATGTACCGACGCGCTCGCAGGCGGAGCCGTCGGTGCTGCTCGGCGGGCTGGACTTCGAGGCGTGAGTGTCTATCGCTTGGACGATCGTGGAGGATCAGATGGCATCGTCGAATGAAGGCAAGCTGCGTGCATTCGTGCAGACGGCGGAACAGGGCGGCGGGTTCGTGTGGGTCATCACGCTCGTCGATTTCGCGGCGGGCGAGGTCAAGCGCGCGTTGGTGTCCGAAGACAACTTCGCCACGGCCGACGCCGCGCGCGATGCCGGCAACGATCGCCTGAAGGCGATGTCAAGCGACCGCTAGGCGCTTCTTAAGCGGCGCGCGAGCGGATATGGCCGAGCATCAGAAAGAAGGCGCGGACGAAGCGAGAGAGGCGCGGTTTCGTAGCTACGAAGCGGCCGGCGAAGCGTCGATACGCGCGCAACTCGACGCGGCGCCCTCCGCCGACCCCGAAGCGGCGCACAAGCGCGCATGGCTGCACGCGAAGGACACCGCGCGTCAGGACGAACAGTTCCGGGCGATGTTCGCGTCGGTGTCGTCGGCCAACGACGCGGCGCAACTCGCTCGCGAATCCGCGGAGGCATCGCGCCGGTCGGCGTTCTGGACGATGATCGCGGCGCTCGCGGCGACGGCCGGCGTAATCGTCAATGCGGCGATTGCGCTCGGCTGGCTGGATTCACTCAGACGCTAGGGGTGAGGCGAAGCCTAGATCGTCCACCACGCGCGGACGGTCGGCTCGCCGTCGAGCGCGCGCAGGAAGTCGTCGGCGAAGGCGTCGCTGGCGACTTGCCATTCGGGCGTGCCGGTCGGCAGGTCGTCCGGATTCTTCAGCCCGCGCGCATGGCGGATCACGGCGACGGCTTCGCTCAACGCGGCGAGAGATTCGAGACTTTGCAGGTTCATACGCGGGTTTACGGCGCGAGCGCGCAAACCTTTAACCTGGTCCGATCTTGCAAGCCTGTGGAACCGGGCGACCTTTCCGAGGCGCCAAGCCAGCAGCCGTTCCGAACCCTGGAACTGTGGGCAGTCTTGAAAGCGTCTCAAACCTTCCGAGCCTTTGGTGCCTGGCGACCTTTTTAGAGCTTCGAACCAGCGGCCGTTCCGAACCTCTGAACCGTTCTGAGTCTTGTAAGCGTCCCCGCCCGTGCGAGCCTTGCAGGACACCACCAACGCTTCCAGTTCGGCAACGCTCGCATTGCGCGCCTCTCACGCGTCTAACGCTCCGTAGCCTTCCCTTTGACATGCCCCGAAACCAGCGCGCCGGCATCCTTGGGAAGACGCCACAGATCGATCACACCCAGCGCCCCGATCAACGCCACGATCAGGAACGCCACGCCGAAATCTTCCGGACCGATGGAGTGCGCGTCATGCCCGTGCAACCATTCGCCGATGCGCAGCGCGATGGCGCCGGCCGCGACGCCCACGCCCATCGACATCTGAAACAGCGTGCTGGATAGCGCGGAGGCGCCGCTCATCTGCGTCTTCGGCACGTCGGCGAAGCTGAGCGTATTGAGCGCGGTGAATTGGAGCGAGCGCGACAGGCCGCTCACGAACAAGACGACGACGATGACGAGCGTGGGCGTCGAAGGCGCGAGCAGGCTCATCGCGGCAAGCGAGAGCGCGGCGATGAGCCCGTTGACCACCAGCACCGGCCTGAAGCCGAAGCGCCGCATGACGGGCGTGGTGACGAGTTTCATCGCCAGATTGCCGGCGAAGACGGAGAGCGTGAGCAGTCCCGACATGAACGCGTTCATGCCGAAGCCGACCTGAAACATCAGCGGCAAGAGGAACGGCGCGGCGCTGATCGCGATTCGAAAGAGCGACCCGCCGCCCATCGCCACGGCGAAGGTGTGCACCTTCAGCGCCGACAAATCGACCACCGGCTGCGTCGCCCGCATCAGATATCGCCACGACGCGATCCCCGCCGCCGCGCCCACTGCGACGAGCGCGCCGATTATGCTCCACGACGCGTCGTTGCGCCCGATCAGTTCCATCGCGTAAAGAAGCGTCGTGCAGGCGACGCCGCACAGCACGAAGCCCGCGAAATCGAAGCGGCGGTTTGCGTCTTCGCGCACGTTGTCGATATGGCGCAGCGTCAGCAGCAAGCCGATCAGACCGAGCGGCACGTTCAGATAGAAGATCCAGCGCCACGACGAATACGTGGTGATGAAGCCGCCGAGCGGCGGTCCGATCACCGGCGCGACGAGCCCCGGCCACGTGATGATGGCGATCGCGCGCATCAGTCCGTCCTTCGGCGTGGCGCGCAGCACGGCCAGGCGGCCGACCGGCACCATCATCGCGCCGCCGATGCCTTGCAGCACGCGCGCCGCGGCGAACGCCGGCAACGTGGACGTCGCGCCGCACAGCACGGAGGCCGCAGTGAACACCGCGATCGCGCTGCCGAACACCGTGCGCAGCCCGAAGCGGTCGGCCGCCCAGCCGCTGATCGGAATGAAGACGGCGAGCGTCAGAAGATACGCGGTGATGCCGAGGCTCATGTCGGCCGGATGCACGCCGAACGAGTGCGCCATCTGCGGCATGGCGGTCGCGATGATCGTGCCGTCCAGGTTCTCCATGAAGAAAGTCGCGGCGACGAGAGAAACGATCAGCGACGAACCGGGCTTCGCTTCGTCGGACTGGCTGGGCGTCGTGGAGGATGACATCGGCTGCGTGGTTGGTCGTTGGAAGACGTTATCGGTAAGCCACATCAAGCGAACTGCAAGCTCCGGAACCGGTTTCGCTGCATCGCTAAGCCTTGCATTCTATCGGCGGAGCAGACCTCGCGCGCCTATGGTAGTTTCTGCGCTTGTCGGCAATGCCGCCGTGGAACCGCGCCAGCAGGCGTCAACAAAAAGGAACGAAGCGATGAAGTATCGGAAACTGGGCGATTCGGGCGTAGACGTGAGCCTCATCGGGCTCGGCACCATGACCTGGGGCGAGCAGAACACCGAGAGCGAGGCGCACGAGCAAATCGACTATGCGCTTGCGCAAGGCGTGAACCTGATCGACGCCGCCGAAATGTACCCGGTCCCGCCGCGCCCCGAGACGCAGGGCCGCACCGAGGAATACATCGGCACGTGGCTCGCGAAGAACGCGGGCAAACGCGGCGATATCGTGCTCGCGACCAAAATTGCCGGGCCCGCGCGCCAGCCGCATAATCCGCGTCACATTCGCGGCGCGGGCAACCAGTTCGACCGCGAGAACATCAACGAGGCGATCGACAGCAGCCTCAAGCGCCTGCAGACGGATTACGTCGACCTGTACCAGCTGCATTGGCCGGACCGCAGCACGATGACCTTCGGCCGTTCGGCGTATCCGTACATCGACGACGAATACACGGTGCCGATCGAAGAAACGCTCGCCGCGCTCGGCGATCTCGTCAAGGCAGGAAAGATTCGCTATGTCGGCGTGTCGAACGAAACGCCGTGGGGGGTGTCGCAGTTTCTGCGCGCAGCGGAGAAGGCCGGGCTGCCGCGCATCGTCAGCATTCAGAATCCGTACAGTCTCGTGAATCGTACCTACGAGTTGGGCTTGTCCGAATTCACGCACAAGGAAGGCATCGGTCTGCTCGCGTATTCGCCGCTCGCCTTCGGCTGGCTCTCGGGCAAGTACGAGGGCGGGGCGCGTCCGGCCGGCGCGCGCATCACGCTCTTCGAGCGGTTCCAGCGTTACAGCAAGCCGCAAGCGATCGCCGCGACGTCGTCTTACGTCGAACTGGCGAAGCGCCACGGTCTGAGCCCGACGCAGCTCGCGCTCGCGTTCGTCAACACGCGGCCGTTCACGACGAGCACGCTCATCGGCGCGACGTCGATGGCGCAGTTGCAGGAGAATATCGCGAGCGTGGACATCGAACTGTCCGACGAGATTCTGGCCGAGATCGAGGCGCTGCACGAGCGCCAGCCAAATCCCGCGCCGTGAGTCGGGCTATGAATCATAGGCATGATTCGGGCCGCCGCGCCGCGAATGTGTCAGCATTGATGTTCAAGCACTTTCGCGGCTCAGAAGCCGCATGCACTATCCGGGCGGTGCGCCTTCGTTGCATCGCGTCGCCCGGCTGAAACACCGAACGCGCATTCGAACACCGCGCGTTCGCGTCCTGCCGAAAGCCGCCGCGCCAGCATGAAACGGCTGCGCGCGGCCGCTCGCACCCGGGCGCGGTGCCTTTTAGCAAGGCACTGCGCTTGCTCGATGGTCCTGGTTGCCGCTGAGGCGCCCGTCGTGCCTCAGCGCGCTCTTCGCGAAAGGAGTCGTCGCTCATGTCTCAAGCAACGCCGCAGTCCCAAGATCTGGATCGCCTCACGATCGACACGATCCGCACGCTGTCGATGGACGCCGTGCAGAAGGCCAATTCCGGCCACCCCGGCACGCCGATGGCGCTCGCCCCCGTCGCGTTCCATCTCTGGCAATACCATCTGCGCTACGACCCCGACGCGCCGCTCTGGCCGAACCGCGACCGCTTCGTGCTGTCGGTCGGGCACGCGTCGATGCTGCTGTATTCGCTGCTGCACCTCGCAGGCGTCAAGGAAGTGGACGAAAGCGGCAAGCCGACCGGCAACCCGGCCGTGTCGCTCGACGATATCAAGCACTTCCGCCAGCTCGACAGCAAGACGCCCGGCCACCCGGAGTTCCGGATGACGGCCGGCGTCGAAACCACGACCGGGCCGCTCGGCCAGGGCCTCGGCAACAGCGTCGGCATGGCGATGGCCGCGCGCTGGAAGGAAGCGCACTTCAACAAGTCGGGCGCGCCGCTTTTCGATTACCGCGTGTACGCGCTATGCGGCGACGGCGACATGATGGAAGGCATCTCGCACGAGGCGGCATCGCTCGCCGGGCATCTGAAGCTGTCCAACCTCATCTGGATTTACGACAGCAACCGCGTGACGATCGAAGGCCACACGGACCTCGCATACAGCGACGACGTGGAATCGCGCTTTCGCGGCTACAACTGGAACACGCTGCACGTCGACGACGCCAACGACGCAAACGCGCTCGAAGCCGCGCTGAAGGAAGCGGAGGCGACGACCGACAAGCCGACGCTGATCGTCGTGAAGAGCATCATCGGCTGGGGCGCGCCGAACAAGCAGGACACGGCGGCGGCGCACGGCGAGGCGCTCGGCGACGAGGAAATCAAGCTCGCGAAGAAGTTCTACGGCTGGCCGGAAGATGCGCAGTTCCTCGTGCCCGACGGCGTCATGCAGCACTTCGCCGAAGGCATGGGCGCGCGCGGCAAGGCGGCGCATGCGGAGTGGAAGCAACGCTTCGACGACTACGAGAAGCAGAACCCGGATCTGGCGAAACAACTGTGGCAGATGCTCGAATCCAAGCTGCCCGATGACTGGGACGCCGACATCCCGACGTTCGAGGCGGACGCGAAGGGCATGGCGACGCGCGAATCGTCGGGCAAGGTGCTCAACGCCATCGCGAAGCGCATCCCGTGGATGATCGGCGGCGCGGCGGACCTCGCGCCATCGACGAAGACGAATCTCAAGTTCGAAGGCGCGGGCAGTTTCGAGCATGACAACTACGCCGGGCGCAACCTGCACTTCGGCATTCGCGAGCACGGCATGGGCTCGGTCGCCAACGGGCTCGCGCTCTCGAACATGCGGCCGTTCGCGTCCACGTTCCTGATTTTCAGCGACTACATGAAGCCGCCGATCCGGCTCTCCGCGATCATGGAAGTGCCGGTGATCTACGTGTTCACGCACGATTCCATCGGCGTGGGCGAGGACGGCCCGACGCATCAGCCGATCGAGCAACTGGCTTCGCTGCGCGGCGTGCCGGGACTCTGCACGCTGCGTCCGGCTGATGCCAACGAAGTGAGCGAGGCGTGGCGCGTGGCGCTGTCGTTCTCGAAGGAGCCGTCGTGCATCGTCGTCACGCGCCAGCCGCTGCCGACATTCGACCGCACGAAGTTCGGGTCGGCTGAAGGCGTGCGGCGCGGAGCCTACGTGCTCGCCGATGCCGAGGGCGGCAAGAAGCCCGAAGTGCTGCTGCTCGCGACCGGCAGTGAAGTGTCGCTGTGCGTCGAAGCATGGGAGAAGCTCACGAGCGAGGGGATCGCGGCGCGTGTCGTGTCCATGCCGTCGTGGGACATCTTCGAGAAGCAGGACGACGAATACAAGGACTCGGTGCTGCCGCCGGACGTGCACGCGCGCGTGGCCGTCGAGCAGGCCGCGACGCTCGGCTGGGATCGCTACGTGGGGCGCTTCGGCGCGACGATCGTGATGCACACGTTCGGCGCGTCCGCGCCGCTGAAGGCGCTGAAGACGAAGTTCGGCTTCACGCTCGAAGGCGTCTACGAAGCGGCGAAGAAGCAGATCGAGCGCGTCAAATCGGCCGGGGAGTGATCGACATGCAGATCGGCATCGTAGGGCTAGGGCGCATGGGCGGCAACATCGGCCGCCGCCTGATGCGCGACGGACACGAATGCGTCGTGTACGACCACAATCCGCAAGCCACCGACGCGCTCGCGAGCGAAGGCGCGACCGGCTCGAACGATCTCGGCGATCTCGTGGCGAAGCTCGCCGCGCCGCGCGTGATCTGGCTGATGCTGCCGGCCGGCAAGATCACCGAGGACACGCTTTCGGACCTGCACAGGATCCTGCAAGCGGACGATGTGGTGATCGACGGCGGCAACAGCTTCTACAAGGACGACATTCGACGCGCCGCGCAGTTCAGGGAGCAGGGCGTGCATTATGTCGATGTCGGCACGTCGGGCGGCATCTGGGGACTGGAGCGCGGCTACTGCATGATGATCGGCGGCGACGAGGCCGTCGTGAGCCGGCTCGATCCGATCTTCGCGACGCTCGCGCCGGGACGCGGCGACATTCCCGCGACGCCGGGCCGCGAAGGACGCGATCCGCGCGTCGAGAACGGCTACATGTATTGCGGGCCGGTCGGGTCGGGGCACTTCGTGAAGATGGTGCACAACGGCATCGAGTACGGGCTAATGCAGGCGTATGCGGAAGGCTTCCACATTCTGAAGCACAAGGAATCGACGGACCTTCCGGAGAACGAGCGCTATTCGCTCGACCTCGCGGATATCGCGGAAGTGTGGCGGCGCGGCAGCGTCGTGTCGTCGTGGCTGCTGGACCTGACGGCGGGCGCGCTCGCGAGCGACGGCGGGCTGGAACACTTCTCGACCATCGTGGCGGACAGCGGCGAAGGGCGCTGGACGATCGAGGCGGCCATCGAGGAAGCTGTGCCCGCGCAGGTGCTCTCGGCGGCGTTGTACACGCGCTTCCGGTCGCGCGACGCCGATCTGTTCCCCGAGCGCATGCTCTCCGCGATGCGCTTCGGCTTCGGCGGCCACAAGGAGTTTCCGGCGAAGTGACGCGCTGAGCGCTCGTTAGACGGCGATGGACCGCGACGGTCCATCGCCGTTTTTCATTTCATCATGCGACGGCGGAAAAGCCACGCGCAGACGAAGAACGGCAGCACGGCATAAGCGGCCAGCACGCCTGCGTGCAGCGCGAAACCGTCGAGCGGGCGGCCGAGCATCGCGGGGCGAATCAGTTCGACGGAGTGCACGAGCGGCAGCGCCTGCGTCACATGTTGCGCGAGCGCGGGCAGTTGCGCGACCGGAAAGAACACGCCGGAGAGCAGCAGCATCGGCGTGAGCGCGAGCGTCTGATAGAACATGAAGAAGTCGTAGCTCGGCGCGATGGCCGTGACGATCATCGCGGTGCTCGCGAACGCCAGCCCGGTCAACACGATAACGGGCAGCGCCAGCAGCATCGACGGAAAACTCGCGTAGCCGAGCGCGCCCGCGACCAGCATGATCGCGACGCCCGAGAGCACCGACTTGCTCGCGGCCCAGACCACTTCGCCGAGCACGATATCGCCGAGCGTGAGCGGCGTGTGCATGATCGCTTCCCACGTGCGCTGCACATGCATGCGGGAGAAGCCGGAGTACATCGCCTCGAAGCTCGCGGACATCATCACGCTGGAGGCCACCGTGCCCGCGGCGAGAAACGCAATATACGACACGCCCTCGACATGACCGACCATCAGCCCGAGACCGAGTCCGAGGCCGAACAGATAGATCATCGGGTCGGCGAGGTTGCCGATCATCGAGGCGACCGCGAGCTTTTTCCAGACGAGGTAATTGCGCCGCCAGACCGACATCCAGTGCGTTGCGTTCGCGGGCAGCGCGTTGGTGAGCGGCGCGGCGTCGCGCGGGTGCGTCTCACTGGGCTTTTTGCTGGCGACGCGCGGTTGATCGAAGGTTTCCATCGCGTTTAATCCACCATTTCACGCCCGGTCAGGCGTAAGAAAACATCTTCCAGATTCGCCGGACGATGCAGATAGCGCACGCCCTCGCGCCCCTTGACGCGCGCGTGAACGGCTTGCGGATCGTCGACGTAGCAAAAAAGCGTCTCGCCGCTCACTTCCATGCGCTCGACGAGCGGTTGCAGTTCGGCGGCCAGCGCCTGCGGGTCGGGGCCGTAGATCTCGATCACGTCCGAGCCGATCACCGACGCGATCAGGTCGCGCGGACGGCCTTCGGCAATCTTCCGGCCTTCTTCGATTACGCAGACGCGGTCGCACAGGCGCTCGGCTTCCTCCATGAAATGCGTGGTGAGCAGCATGGTCTTGCCGCGCGCCAGCAGCGAGCGCAGACGTTCCCAGATGAGATGGCGGGCCTGAGGATCGAGACCGGTGGTCGGTTCGTCCATGATCAGCACGTCGGGATCGTTGACGAGGGCGCGCGCCAAGGTCAGCCGCCGCTTCATGCCGCCGGACAATTCGCCGACGCGCGCATCCGCCTTGTTTTCGAGCCGCGCGAATTCGAGCAGCGACGGCACGAGCGCGTCCATGCGCGCGCCCGCAATGCCGAAGTAGCGGCCGAAGACGACGAGGTTCTCGCGTACGCTGAAGTCGGGATCGAGATTGTCGAACTGCGGCACGACGCCGACGCGTTCGCGGGCGAAACGCGCGCGCGACGGCACCGGTTCGCCGACGAGCCGAATGTTTCCGTGATCGGGCGACGTCATGCCGAGCAGCATCCTGAGCGTTGTCGTCTTGCCCGCGCCGTTCGGCCCGAGCAGGCCGAAGCATTCGCCGGGACGCACGTCGAACGAGAGGCCGTCGACGACGTTCTTCGCGCCGTAGCTTTTTATGACTTCGCTGAATTCGATGGCGGGCGCGACGGCCGCTTCGGGGGCGTGCTCGCGCGTGGTGCGCTGTGTCATGCGTTTTGTGCCGGGGAAAGTTCAGCGAGCTAGTGTAATCGAATGCACCGGCGCGGCGCTTGCGCGGGCAGAAGCGGTGCGCCGGGCGAGTCGTGCGAGCATGCCGAAAGCCGCGAAGCCTTGTGCGACGGGCTTCGTCGCAATCTGGCACGCGGCCAGCTTGTCACGAGTCCAACGTGGCGCGGATTCGGCGCGCTATTGCGTGAAGTTAGCGTTTTCCATCGTTGCCACGTCCGGCGCGGCACAGGATCATGAAGTTACGCCGCAGTCAATTCGCGATGCGGCAGGGAGGCATCATGACAAGCTATAGAAAGATTCTGCTGTGCTACGACGGCTCCAGAGAGGGCCGCAAAGCGCTGCGCCAGGGCGCGAACCTCGCGCTCGACCTCAACGCGGAAACGCACGTGCTCGCGGTGGTCGACATGCGGTCGAGCATCGCGCAGAGCGCCGGATTGCTGACCGATATGGCCTGCGGGCGCTTCGAAGACGCGGCGCGCGATATCTTGCAGGAAGGCGTCGAGTGGCTGCGCGAACGTGGCCTGTCGGCGCAGGGGCATTTCGCGTTCGGCCATCCGATCGACGAAATCGCGGCGCTGGCCGACAGCCTCAAGGTCGATCTCGTCGTCGTCGGGCACCGCTGCCGGAGCGGACTCGCTCGTTGGTGGATGGGCGCGGGCAACACGCCTTTGCTGGATCGCGTGTCGTGCAGCATTCTGGTTGCCGTCTGTCAGGCAGGCGAATCAGCGGAAGCGGAAGATGCCGCTGCGTATGCCGCGAAGCCTGCGAAGGCCGAAGCGGGCGCGTGAGCGTGGATGGCTGGTGATCGCACGTCAGCCGTTGAGGTCGACGGCGACGAGCTTCCATGACACCAGGCCGCTGCGGTGAAAGATGGCGGAATAGCGGGCGTCGCCTGCGCCGTGCTGGTACGTCACGACGAACGTGTTGATGCCGCGATAGCCGGCCGTCGTCTGCGGCGGTTGCGGAGCCGGATTGGACGGGCTCACGGACGCCGACGCGTTTGCATCGGCCTGGCCGGCCGCGGGCGGACGTTCGCCGGGATTGCCGCGCGGCGGTATGCCGTTCAGAATGGCGGCGACTCCGTCCGGCGTCGCGTATGAATCCACGAGCGGGCCGACCAGCGCCGCGCCGATCATCGCGCCGATGATCGCGAGCGGGTTGCCGCTCTTCTGCACATCGATGCGCCGCGTGAGCAGCGCGGCGATCTGATCCTTCAAGCTCGCGCGCAACGCGGGGAAATCGACGTATTGGTTGACCGTTTGGGCGTCGCGCGCGTCGGCGGCGCGCTTGACGCGGTTCAGCACGATATATGGCGACGCGTAGACGAAGCCGAGCGCCGCGACGAGCAATAGGGCGGCGAGCGTGGCGACAATGAAACGAGCGGTGCGGGACATGCGACAGTCAAGCCTCTAGCGAAGGTCAATGCCGGATTGACCACGCCGCCGCACGACAGATTCCCCAACTCGCCGCCACTTCACGCCACCGTTCCGCCCGTCAGACCGGCGCGCTCTTCGTCGATGCAGCGGTCGATCATGCGCGACACTTCGCCGATCTTGCCGACGAGGATCAGCCGCGACTCGCTTCGGTACACGCGCACGGGAGTGCTCCGCGGCGGCTCCGCGTGAACCGTCTGCGTCAGCGACACGCGCGCGAACGCAGGCTGGCGAGACGGCAGCGCGGGCATGGAATCGAAGAGATCCGGTGCAGCTTCAGCTCGCGAAGGCGCCGCGGCGCCGCAAGGAATCAACGCACGCAGATGACGCAGACGGCCGAACTGGCGAAAGGGCAGCAAACGGGCAAAACGTTCCATCATGACTCTCCAGACGATAGGACGCACCGCGGCATGCCGCGAGCGGCTGCCGTCCGTGCTTGATGTACTCGAAACGCGCCGCGTCGTGCGTGGCGTGAAGAGGCGGGCAGCGATGCTTGAACGGGCGCTGCCGCCGCTGACTAGAACTCGCCCGAGCGGATCAGGCCCACTGCAATGCCTTCCAGCGCGAAGTCTCCGCTGCCCGACCGTACGAAAATGTTCTCGTAGTCCGGGTTCTCCGCGATGAGCTCGACGCCGTCGGGGCGGCGCTTCCAACGCTTGACCGTGACGTCGTCGCCGAGCCGCGCAACGACGATTTGTCCGTCCTTCGCCTCGGTGCGCTTCTGAACGGCGAGCAGGTCGCCGTCCAGAATGCCGGCGTCGCGCATCGACAAGCCGCGCACCTTCAGCAGGTAGTCCGGCTTGCTGGAAAAGAGCGCGGGGTCGCACGCGTAGTGCTGCGAAATATGCTCCTGCGCGAGGATAGGACTGCCCGCCGCCACCCGGCCTACGAGCGGCAACGAGAGCTGCATGATGCTCGCGTGCGGCAAGGTGAACTGGTGCGGAACGTCTTCCGAACGGCCAGCGTCCCCGATCAGCCGGATGCCGCGCGACGAACCCGCCGCCAGTTCGATGACGCCCTTGCGCGCCAGTGCCCGCAGATGCTCTTCCGCAGAGTTAGCGGAGCTGAAGCCAAGCTCAGCGGCAATCTCCGCGCGGGTCGGCGGAAAGCCGGTGCGCTCGATTGCACGCTGGAGCAGTTCGAAGACCTGCTGCTGACGCGCGGTAAGTTTTGAGGTTCTGGTCACTGGCTCGGGCCTCTCGTGCACTGTATGGATCAACAGATGACTGTATTTTTATACAGTATTCGGCGCTTTTCAAGCATTACTTTAAGTTCGGCTCGAAACCGCAACACGCTCCGACGTTCGCCCGCCCGCAACGGCCGGCGACCCGCTTTAGCAGCTTTCGATATAAAAGACTGAAAAACGATTATTTCTGTTCATATAGGCCCGCCGATAGACTGATTCCGTCAATTGGATAAGACGGAGAACGGGGAATGCAAAGCACGAAAGCGGGATTGGGGACCAGGGCACGCAAAGCGCTGACCGCGCTGGCGCTGACGGCGGCGGGCATCGGCGCGATGGTCGCGGCGAGCACGCAAGCCCACGCGCAGACGTCGTTTCTAAATGTGTCGTACGACCCGACGCGCGAGCTGTATCAGGACTTCAATCAGGCATTCGCCAAGAAGTGGAAGGCGGAAACCGGCGAGACCGTCACGTTCAAGCAGTCGCACGGCGGCTCCGGCGGACAGGCGCGCGCGGTCATCGACGGCCTGCAGGCGGACGTCGTCACGCTTGCGCTCGCGTACGACATCGACGCGCTCGCGGGCAAGGGACTCGTCGCTGCGGACTGGCAGAAGCGGCTGCCGGATAACGCCTCGCCGTACACGTCGACGATCGTTTTCCTCGTGCGCAAGGGCAACCCGAAGCACATCAAGGACTGGGACGACCTCACGAAGCCGGGCGTCTCCATCGTCACGCCGAACCCGAAAACGTCGGGCGGGGCGCGCTGGAACTATCTCGCCGCATGGGCCTACGCGCAGCACAAGCCGGGCGGCAACGAGCAAACCGCGAAGGACTTCGTCGCGAAGCTGTACAAGAACGCGGGCGTGCTCGATTCCGGCGCGCGCGGCGCCACGACGAGCTTCGTGCAGCGCGGCCAGGGCGACGTGCTGATCGCGTGGGAGAACGAGGCGTTTCTGTCGTTGAAGGAGTTCGGTCCGGACAAGTTCGAGATCGTGGTGCCTTCTGTGAGCATTCTGGCCGAGCCGCCGGTCGCGGTGGTCGACAAGGTCGTCGACAAGCATGGCACGCGCAAGCTCGCTGAGGCGTATCTGAAGTATCTGTATAGCGACGAAGGCCAGCAGATTGCCGCGCGCAATTTCTATCGTCCGCGCTCGGACAAGGTGCCGGCCGACCTCACGAAGCAGTTCCCGAAGATCAAGCTCTACACCATCGACGACACGTTCGGCGGCTGGACCAAGGCGCAGAAGACGCATTTCGCGGATGGCGGCGTTTTCGACTCGATCTATCAACCGCAGTAACCGCGACAAGCGACACGCGAGAAGCAAGCCGAAGCGGCGCGCCATGACGCCGCCGGTCATATAAGCATTTGATGACACGCGCTCCCCGGCGCACTGGAACAGGACGAAAGCAAGGATGACGACTTTCACTTTGCGCAAGCCGAGCGCGCTACCGGGCTTCGGCCTGACGCTCGGCATCACGCTCGCGTATCTGAGCCTCGTGGTGTTGATACCGCTCGCCGCCACGTTCGCGAAGACGGCGACGCTCGACTGGGCGCAGTTCGTCCGCGCGGTGACATCGCCGCGCGTATTGGCGTCGTATCGGCTGACCTTCGGCGCGGCGCTCGGCGGAGCGCTCATCAACGCGGTGTTCGGCTTTCTCGTCGCGTGGGTGCTCGTGCGCTATACCTTTCCGATGAAGCGCATCGTGGATGCCATCGTCGATTTGCCGTTCGCGCTGCCAACCTCCGTCGCGGGCATCTCGCTCGCGGCCGTGTATGCGGGCAACGGCTGGATCGGGCAGTTTCTCGCGCCGCTCGGCGTCAAGGTCGCGTTCACGCCGCTCGGCGTGCTGGTCGCGCTGACGTTCATCGGCTTGCCGTTCGTCGTGCGCACGGTGCAGCCGGTGCTGGAAGACTTCGAGCGCGAGCAGGAAGAAGCCGCCGCGTGCCTCGGCGCGACGCGCTGGCTGACGTTTCGCCGCGTCGTGTTGCCGTCGCTTTTCCCGGCGCTGTTGACGGGCTTCGCGCTGGCGTTCGCGCGCGCGCTCGGCGAATACGGCTCGGTGATTTTCATCGCGGGCAACGTGCCGATGAAGTCGGAAATTACGTCGCTTCTCATCATCACGAAGCTCGAACAATACGACTATGCGGGCGCCACGGCGCTCGCCGTCGTCATGCTGTGCGTGTCGTTTCTGATGCTGCTCCTCATCAACACGCTGCAATGGTTCCTGCAACGGCGCACGAGCCGCACGGGCGCGATCCCTGCGCACGCCGCGCAGCCTGTTGCCGCGCAAGGGAGCCACGCATGAGCACGCCCGATACGAAAGCCATCGCGATGAACACCGCTGCGCCACGCGATGCCCGCACGCTCGATCCCGTCACCGAACCGCGCGCGGTGCGCTGGCTGCTCACGGGCATCGCGCTGCTGTTCCTCGCGCTCTTTCTCGTGGTGCCGCTCGTCGCCGTGTTCGCGCAAGCGTTCGCAAAGGGCATCGACTATTACTTCGAGTCGCTGAAAGACCCGGACGCGTGGTCCGCCATCAAGCTCACGTTGACGACGGCGGCGATTGCCGTGCCGCTCAACGTCGTGTTTGGCCTCGCGGCGTCGTGGGCGATCGCGAAGTTCGACTTCCGCGGCAAGGCGCTCTTGACCACGCTCATCGACTTGCCGTTCTCGGTTTCGCCCGTGATTTCCGGCCTGATCTACGTGCTGATGTTCGGCGCGCAAGGCTGGTTCGGTCCGTGGCTCGCGGCGCACGACGTGCAGATCCTCTTCGCGGTGCCGGGCATCGTGCTCGCGACGATCTTCGTGACGTTCCCGTTCGTCGCGCGCGAACTGATTCCGCTGATGCAGGCGCAAGGCAACGACGAGGAAGAAGCCGCGCATGTGCTAGGCGCGTCGGGCTGGCAGATTTTTCGCCGCGTGACGCTGCCGAACGTGAAGTGGGGCCTGCTGTATGGCGTGATTCTCTGCAATGCACGCGCGATGGGCGAATTCGGCGCGGTGTCGGTGGTATCGGGCCATATTCGCGGACAAACCGACACCATGCCGCTGCACGTCGAGATCCTCTATAACGAATACAACTTCTCGGCCGCGTTCGCCGTCGCCTCGCTGCTCGCGTTGCTTGCGCTCGTGACGCTCGGACTCAAGCTCGTCGCGGAACGCCGCATGTCGCAATCGCTCGCCGATGCAGGCGCCACGAACTAAGGCAAAGGACACATCATGAGCATCATCGTTCGCAATCTGCAAAAGCGCTTCGGCGATTTCACCGCGCTCGACAACGTCACCCTCGACTTTCCCGCGGGCGAGCTCGTCGCGCTGCTCGGGCCGTCGGGATGCGGCAAGACCACGCTGCTGCGCGTGATCGCGGGCCTCGAATATGCCGATGCCGGTCAGGTCGTGCTAAACGGCGAGGACGTCGCGCAGGTGGGCGCGCGCGACCGGCAAGTGGGCTTCGTCTTCCAGCATTACGCGCTGTTCCGCCACATGACGGTGTTCGAAAACGTGGCGTTCGGTCTGCGCGTGAAGCCGCGCCGCGAGCGTCCGTCGGAAGCCGTGATCCGCGAGAAAGTGCACGAATTGCTCAAGCTCGTGCAACTGGACTGGCTCGCGCAGCGGTTTCCTTCGGAGCTTTCGGGCGGGCAGCGACAACGCATCGCGCTCGCGCGAGCACTCGCTGTCGAACCGAAAGTGCTGTTGCTCGACGAGCCGTTCGGCGCGCTCGATGCGAAGGTGCGCAAGGAACTGCGAAGCTGGCTGCGACGCCTGCACGACGATCTGCATATCTCCACGCTCTTCGTCACGCACGACCAGGAAGAGGCGCTCGAAGTGGCGGATCGCATCGTCGTGATGAATCATGGCCGCGTGGAGCAGGTCGGCAGCCCGCAGGATGTGTACGATCATCCGCAGACATCGTTCGTCTATGAATTCCTCGGCGCGGCGAATCGCCTTCAGGGTCATGTCGATGCGGGCGGCTTCGTCGCGGATGGCGCGGCGCAAGCCATCGCCGCGCAAGCGCACTTCAGCGGCCGCGCGCTCGCTTACGTCCGGCCGCACGACCTCGCGCTGTACCGCGCCGACGATGCCGCGGGTCTCGCGCATCGCGACGGTATCGTGGTCGGCGTGCGGCGCGTGGTGACGCTCGGCGGCTCGGTGCGTGTGGAACTGGAAGGCGACGCGGGCGGCGTGCTCGAAGCAGAACTGGATCGGGAAGCGTGGCGCGCGCTGAAGCTCGATATCGGCGATGGCGTGCGCGCCGTGCCGCGTGCGCTGCGCGTCTTTCCCGCGCAATGAGACATCCATAAAACGGCAGCAAGACAAGAGAGGCGAACCATGAACTTCCAGCAACTGCGCTTCGTGCGCGAGGCCGTGCGTCAGAACATGAATCTGACGGAAGTCGCGAACGTGCTGTACACGTCGCAGTCGGGCGTGTCCAAGCAGATCAAGGATCTCGAAGACGAACTGGGCGTCGATATCTTCATTCGGCGCGGCAAGCGGCTCACCGGCCTGACCGAGCCGGGCAAGCAGGTGCATCAACTGATCGAGCGCATGTTGCTCGATGCGGAAAACCTGCGGCGCGTGGCGCGCCAGTTCGCGGATCAGGACAACGGGCATCTCGTGGTCGCCACGACGCACACGCAAGCCCGCTACGCGTTGCCGAAAGTGATCCGTCAGTTCACCGAAATATTTCCGAAGGTGCATCTGGCGCTGCGGCAGGGCAGTCCGCAACAGATCGCGCAGATGATCGTGAACGGCGAGGCGGATATCGGCATCTCGACCGAAGCGCTCGACCGCTATCCCGACATCGTGACGTTTCCGTGCTATTCGTGGCATCACACGGTCGTGGTGCCGAAGGACCATCCGCTCGTGGGGCGTAAAGACATTACGCTGGAGCAGATCGCCGAATATCCGATCGTCACCTACGATCAGGATTTCACAGGGCGTTCGCACGTCGATCAGGCGTTCGCGAGCGCGGGCGCGATGCCCGACATCGTGCTCACCGCCATCGACGCGGACGTGATCAAGACGTATGTGGAACTGGGCATGGGCATCGGCATCGTCGCGGCGATGGCCTATGACGCCAAGCGCGACACCGAACTCGTCGCGCTCGATACGCAACATCTTTTCGAGGCGAGCACCACGCGCGTGGGCTTGCGCAAGGGCGCGTTCCTGCGCGCGTATGCGTACCGGCTTATCGAAATGTTCGCGCCGCAACTCGACGAAGCGCAAATCGCGGCGCAACTGCGCGAAGCGGCCTGAAACGCGCATGCCGGCTGATTTACAATCGCCGGCATGAACACACAGACTCTTCCTCGCATTGCCGTTCTTGCAACGGGCGGCACGATTGCCGGACAGGCCGGTAATGCTGCGTCCACGGCCGGTTATAGGGCGGGCGTCGTCGGCGTCGACAAGCTGCTCGACGCGGTGCCTGCGCTCGCTTCCGTCGCGCGAATTCATGCCGAACAGATCGCGAGCATCGACAGCAAGGACATGAGCCTCGCGCTCTGGACAACGCTCGCCGCGCGCATCAATGAACTCGCCGCGCAGAACGATATCGACGGCATCGTCATCACGCATGGTACCGACACGCTCGAAGAAACGGCGTATTTGCTGCACTTGACCGTGAAGACTTCGAAGCCTGTCGTGCTGACGGCTGCGATGCGGCCATCGACCGCGCTATCCGCCGATGGCCCGCTCAATCTGCTCAATGCGGTGACGGTCGCGGCGTCGAAACAAGCATTGGGGCAGGGCGTGCTCGTCGCGTTCAACAACCAGATCCACAGCGCCCGCGATGTGACGAAGACGAGCACCTATGCCGTCGATGCCTTTCGCTCGCCCGAAACCGGCGTGCTCGGTTTCGTGCAGGACGGCCGCGTGGAATTCCAGCGTACGGTCACGAAACCGCATACGACGGCAAGCGAATTCACCGCGCCGAAGAACTGGCCGATGGTCGAGATCGTCGCGAGCTACGCGGGCGTTTCGCGCGTGGCGATCGATGCGCTGGTCGCGGCGGGCGTGAATGGAATCGTCGTCGCGGGAACGGGCAACGGTTCGATGCACGAGAGCATCGCGGAAGCCCTGAGCGATGCGGTGAAGTCGGGCGTCGCGGTCGTGCGGGCATCGCGCGTCGGCTCCGGACATGTGATGCGCAACGGCGCAGCCAGCGACGATGCGCTCGGCACGATCAGCGCGGGAACGCTGAATCCGTACAAGGCGCGCGTGCTGTTGATGCTGGCGCTATCGGCCGGCGTGGAAGACGCTGCGGCGCTGCAACGCCTCTTCGATACCTACTGAACGCAATCCGACGCGGACACCCGACGGCAAACCGTCTGACCGACCAAGGCTAGCCCGGCGCGCCGCCGGATGCCGCTCTCGGACCCCACTTGCCGCCCTCAGCCCAGAGCGGCATTTGTCCCGCGTGCCCATACGCGGGACGCCCCACGGTTCAGGCGCGAACTTACGCTGCAGCCTTCGCTTGCTGCGGTTCTTCCGCCACCTGGAAGTTCGACATGATTTCGAGCGCGCGCACGAGCGCAGAGTGATCCCACGCTTTGCCGCCATTGGCCGCGCATACGCTGAACAACTGCTGCGCGCTCGCCGTGTGAGGCAGCGCGAGGCCCATCTTGCGCGCGCCGTCGAGCGCGAGGTTCAGGTCCTTTTGATGCAGTTCGATCCGGAAGCCGGGATTGAACGTGCGCTTCGTCATGCGCTCGCCGTGCACTTCGAGAATGCGCGACGATGCGAACCCGCCCATGAGCGCCTTGCGTACGCGCTCCGGATCGGCGCCCGAACGCGACGCGAAAAGCAATGCCTCCGCGACCGCTTCGATGTTCAGCGCGACGATGATCTGATTCGCCACCTTGCAGGTCTGACCCGCGCCGTTGTCGCCGATGAGCGAGATGTTCTTGCCCATCAGTTCGAAGAGCGGCTTCGCGATGTTGAACGACTTTTCCGGGCCGCCCACCATGATCGTGAGCGTCGCTTCGCGCGCGCCGACTTCGCCGCCGGACACGGGCGCATCGAGGTAATCGCAGCCGAGCGCGTTGATCTTCTTCGCGAACTCCTGCGTGTCGAGCGGATTGATCGAGCTCATGTCGATCACGAGCTTGCCCTGGCTCAAGCCGTTGGCCACGCCGTCATCGGCGAACAAGACGTTGGCGACATCGGGCGTGTCGGGCACCATCGTGATGACGATCTCGCTTGCCTGCGCGACGGCCGTCGAGTCCGCGACGACTTTCGTTTGCGCGCGGATATCGTCGGGCACCGGATACTTGCCGTTCACGACGAGCGCGTGACCACCCTTGATGAGGTTGCGCGCCATATGCGCGCCCATGATGCCGAGGCCGATGAAACCGATCGTTGCCATACTGTGTGCTCCTCCTTTGTGTCGTGGTTCAGGCAGCGGCGCGCGCCTTGTCCGTCGCGATCGAGCGCAGCCAGCCGAGGCCCGCTTCGGTGCCCGTGAGCGGCTTGTATTCGCAGCCGATCCAGCCGTCATAGCCGATCGAATCGAGCAGATCGAACAGGAACGCGTAGTTGATTTCGCCGGTGCCGGGTTCGTTGCGGCCGGGGTTGTCGGCAAGCTGAATATGCGCGATCGACGACAGGTTCTTCTTGATCGTCGCGGCCAGCTCGCCTTCCATGCGCTGCATGTGATAGATGTCGTATTGCAGGAAGAGATTGTCGGAGCCGACCGCGCGTATCACGTCGAGTCCTTCGTGCGAACGGTTCAGCGCGAAGCCCGGAATGTCGTATGAATTGCACGGCTCGACGAGCAGACGGATGCCTTCTTGCTTCAACGCGTCGGCGGCGAAACGAAGGTTCTCGATGATCGTTTCGCGCGCCTGTTGCGCCGAGACGCCTGCTGTCGGAATGCCGACGAGGCAGTTCAGTTGCGGCACGTTCAGCGCCTTCGCGTATTCGATCGCGCGCGGCACGCCGTCGCGAAACTCGGCGACGCGGTCCGGCAGACACGCGATTCCGCGCTCGCCTGCTTCCCAGTTACCGGCAGGCAGGTTGTGCAAGACGATCTGCAAGCCGCTGTCCTGCACGCGCGTTTTAAGATCAGCGATCGAATATGGATACGGGAACAGGAATTCGACTGCCTTGAAGCCCGCGTTCGCCGCCGCCGCAAAGCGGTCGAGGAACGGGACTTCGTTGAAGAGCATCGTCAGATTCGCGGCGAATTTCGGCATTGTTCTTTTCCCGATGGTCGGTCAGTGGGTCGTCAGTTGATGCTTCAGTCGAGCGGCGTGACGGCAGTGGGCGCGTCGGCACGGCTCTCGGCGAGCTCTTCGAACTCGTTGATGGCGTCGATCTCGGTACCCATCGCGATGTTGGTCACGCGTTCGAGGATCATCTCGACGACGACCGGCACCTGATGTTCCGCCGCGAGCGCCTGTGCCTGCTTCAGCGCACCGGCGATGTCCTCGGGCTTGAACACGCGCAGCGCCTTGCAACCGAGGCCCTCGGCGACTGCGACGTGATCCACGCCGTAGCCTTCGAGTTCCGGCGCGTTGATGTTGTCGAACGCGAGTTGCACGCAGTAGTCCATGTCGAAGCCGCGCTGCGCCTGACGAATGAGACCGAGGTACGAGTTGTTCACGACGACATGCACGTACGGCAGCTTGAACTGCGCGCCGACCGCAAGCTCTTCGATCATGAACTGGAAGTCGTAGTCACCGGAGAGCGCGACGATCTTGCGCTGCGGGTCCGCCGCACGCACGCCGAGCGCAGCGGGAATCGTCCAGCCGAGCGGGCCGGCCTGACCGCAGTTGATCCAGTTGCGCGCCTTGAACACGTGCAGAAACTGCGCACCGGCGATCTGCGAAAGACCGATCGTCGTCACGAAGCACGTGTCGCGGTCGAACGCCAGATTCATCTCTTCATAGACGCGCTGCGGCTTCATCGGCACGTTGTCGAAGTGCGTCTTGCGCTGCATCGTGCGCTTGCGCTGCTGGCAGTCCGCGACCCACGCGCTACGGTGCTTCAGCTTGCCCGCGGCCTTCCATTCCTTCGCCACTTCGACGAACAGTTCAAGCGCCGCCTTCGCATCCGAGACGATGCCGAGCTCCGGTCCGAACACGCGGCCAATCTGCGTCGGCTCGATATCGACGTGAACGAACTTGCGGCCCTTCGTGTAGACCTCGACGCTGCCCGTATGCCGGTTCGCCCAGCGATTGCCGATGCCGAGCACGAAGTCCGATGCGAGCATCGTCGCGTTGCCGTAGCGATGCGACGTCTGCAAGCCGACCATGCCGGCCATGAGCGGGTGATCGTCGGGGATGGCGCCCCACGACATCAGCGTCGGGATGACGGGCACGCCCAGCGTTTCGGCGAATTGCACGAGCAGGTCTTCGGCCGCCGCGTTCAGCACGCCGCCGCCCGAGACGATGAGCGGCTTCTCGGCGTCGTTGAGCATCGCGAGCGCCTTTTCGATCTGCGCGCGCGTCGCTTTCGGCTTGTAGACCGGGAGCGGCTCGTAGGTGTCGATGTCGAATTCGATTTCGGCGAGCTGCACGTCGATCGGCAGATCAACCAGCACGGGGCCGGGGCGGCCCGAGCGCATCAGATGAAACGCCTGCTGGAACACGCGCGGCACGAGCGCCGGTTCGCGCACGGTCACGGCCCACTTCGTGACGGGCTTGGCGATCGATTCGATATCGACCGCCTGAAAGTCTTCCTTGTAGAGCCGTGCGCGCGGCGCCTGCCCGGTGATCGCGAGAATCGGAATCGAGTCGGCGGAAGCGGAGTAGAGGCCGGTGATCATGTCCGTGCCCGCCGGCCCCGACGTGCCGATGCATACCCCGATGTTGCCGGGCGCGGCGCGCGTATAACCTTCGGCCATGTGCGACGCGCCTTCGACGTGGCGCGCGAGCACGTGGCTGATGCTGCCCGACTTTTTCATCGCCGAGTAGAACGGGTTGATGGCGGCGCCCGGCACGCCGAACGCGGTATCGATACCTTCCTTTTCCAGCACGAGGACGGCTGCGTCGACGGCTCTCATCTTGGCCATGATTGTCTCCTTCCTTCAGTCTCTTTCCGTTATCGCTGTCTGCATCGAAGCAGGGTTCCGTTGCACTTTAAGATTGTGAAAAAGGTTTGATAAGATCAGTCGGAGTCGCTTTTTCCCAAACAAAAAGTTTCGAATGACGCAGCGGCGCGGCTTGGCACAGGAGACAAGGAAATGGACCGCTTCAAGCAGATCGAGACATTCGTGCGCGTTGCGGAAGCCGGCAGCCTCGCGGCCGCGGCGCTGGAAGAGGGCGTGTCGCCGGTCATTCTCGGACGGCGGATCGACGCGCTCGAAAAGCGTCTCGGCGTCAAGCTGATGTACCGCTCGACGCGGCGGCTCGTCGTCAGCGAAGAGGGCGCGGCGTTCCTCGACCGCTGCAAGAATCTGCTCGCCGAGTGGGATCAGGCGGAAAACGAACTTGCGGCGGGGCGGCGCGCGGTCGGCGGGCATCTGATCGTGTCGGCGCCGGCGGCGTTCGGGCGTATGCACGTCGCGCCGCACGCGCCGGCGTTCCTTGCCGACAAGCCGGAATTGCAGATGTCGTTCAATCTGACCGACCGCGTCGTGGATCTGGTGCGCGAGGGCTACGATTTGTCGATTCGCATCGGCGGCACGGTCGATCCGAACTTCGTCGCGGTGAAGCTGGCGAGCAACCGGCGCGTGGTGTGCGGCACGCCCGCGTATTTCCGCAAGCACGGCAAGCCGAAATCGCTCGACGATCTGCCGAATCACAACTGCCTCGCGTTCAACCTGCAAGGCGGGCAGAACCGCGGCTGGTACTTCCGGCGCAACGGCAAACTCGCGACCGTACGCGTGAGCGGCAACCTCGACTGCAACGACGGGGAATTGCTGCATCGCTGGGTGTCGGAAGGGCTCGGGCTCGGCTGGCGCTCGACGTGGGAGATTCAGCGCCAACTGGCGGCGGGCGAACTGGAAACCGTGCTGGACGAGTACGAGTTGCCCGACTACGACATCCTCGCCGTCTATCCGCAACAACGCTACGTGCCGGCGCGCGTGCGCTACTTCATTGATTATCTTAAGGAAATCTATGCGCAGCCGGGTTATTGGAGCCGCGCGGTCGAGCCGCCCGGCGAAGCGCATCGGCAGACGGATGCACGCGCGCTAAATGATTGAAAAAGCGGCGAAAGTCAGTCGGAAAACTCCGGTTTGGCTTGCCGTCCGACCGCCAAACGTTATATACTCGCTGGCTTCTCACTTGCCGCACCGGTCCGACGCTCGGGCGGCTTCAATCCACAAGTAGCCACAAGGAGTGAATATGCGTCATTACGAAATCGTCTTTATCGTGCATCCCGATCAAAGCGAGCAAGTGCCCGCGATGATCGAGCGTTACAAGAGCACGATCACGTCGCACGGTGGCCAGATCCACCGTATCGAGGACTGGGGCCGCCGCCAACTGGCCTACATGATCGAGAAACTCGCGAAGGCTCACTACGTCTGCATGAACATCGAATGCGACCAGGCGACGCTCGAAGAACTGGAACACGCGTTCAAGTTCAACGATGCCGTTCTGCGCCACCTCATCGTCAAGATGAAGAAGGCCGAAACCGGCCCGTCGCCGATGATGAAGGAAGTGCAGCGCGAAGAAGCCAAGAAGGCGGCCAGCCAGCCGTCCGAAGCGCAGGCTTAAGGACAGTTCAGCACTGTCAAGCCACCAGGGAACCGAAACTCACTCGTGAACCGGCTGCAACTGACAGCGAGCGTCGTGGAACGCGAACCGGTGCGATACACGCCCGCCGGCATTCCGATCGCAAGCTGCACGTTGCAACACGCGGCGGAAGTCGTCGAAGCGGGCATCGCCCGGAAGATCGAACTGACACTGCCCGCGGTCGCCGCCGGAGAAGCGAGCGGCAGGCTGGAAAGCTGTCCGATGGGCGTCGAAACGCGCTTCACCGGCTTTCTGGCGAAGAAAGGCCGTAACTCCCGAACCCTGGTGTTTCACATCACAGAATTGCAGGACATTGGAAAGGACTGAACATGCCCCGCCCGACTGGTAAGAAATTCGACAAGCGTCGTCAGCAACAAAACCCGCTCTTCAAGCGCAAGAAGTTCTGCCGCTTCACGGCAGCCGGCGTCGAGTACATCGACTACAAGGACACGGAAACGCTGAAGGACTTCATCGGCGAAAACGGCAAGATCACGCCGGCTCGTCTGACTGGCACCAAGGCGCACTATCAGCGCCAGCTCGACACGGCAATCAAGCGCGCGCGTTTCCTCGCGCTCCTGCCGTACACCGACCTGCACAAGGCCTAATCAGACGACGCATAAGGAATAGCCAAAAATGCAAATCATTCTTTTGGAAAAGGTCGTCAACCTGGGCAACCTGGGCGACATCGTCAAGGTCAAGGACGGCTACGCACGTAACTTCCTGATCCCCGGCAAGAAGGCTCGCCGCGCGACCAAGGACGCGATCGCCGAATTCGAAGTTCGCCGCGCCGAACTCGAAAAGAACGCCGCTGAAAAGCTGGCTGCAGCGCAAGCTCAAGGCGACAAGCTGAACGGCTTCACGGTTCAGATCTCGCAGAAGGCTGGCGTCGACGGCCGTCTGTTCGGTTCGGTCACGAACGCGGACATCGCCGAAGCACTGAAGTCGCAAGGCTTCGCGGAAGTGGAAAAGGCGCAAGTGCGTCTGCCGCAAGGCCCGCTGAAGATGGTCGGCGACCATCCGGTTCAAGTGGCGCTGCACACGGACGTCGTGGTCGACGTCACGGTGTCGGTGCTTGGCGAACACGCCTAAGTTTCACGCGAGGCTTCGGCTTCGCGAGCAGTAAGAAAGGGCAGGAACCTTCGCGGGTTCCTGCCTTTTTTGTTTGTCCGATCAATACACCGCATGGCCGATTTCGTCGATAATTCCACCCCATGAACGCACCGTCCAAAGATCCGCAACTCGACGCGCTGAAGGTTCCGCCGCACTCGATCGAAGCCGAGCAATCGGTGATCGGCGGCTTGCTGCTGGATAACGCGGCATGGGACCGCATCGCCGACGTGATGTCGCAGAGCGACTTCTATCGCTACGACCATCGCATCATCTACGAGCACATCGGCAAGCTGATCGCCGCGACGCGGCCGGCTGACGTGATCACCGTCTACGAATCGCTGACGATGGCCGGCAAGGCCGAGGAAGTGGGCGGCCTCGCGTATCTGAACGCGCTCGCGCAGAACACGCCGAGCGCGGCGAATATCCGCCGCTATGCGGAAATCGTGCGCGACCGCGCGGTGCTGCGCCGTCTCGTGTCCGTGGCGGATGAAATCTCCGCCGACGCATTCAATCCGCAAGGCAAGGAAGTCCGGCAGATTCTGGACGAAGCCGAAGCGCGCGTGTTCTCGATCGCCGAAGACGGCGCGCGCGGCACGCAGGGCTTCCTCGAAATCGGACCGCTGCTGACGCAGGTCGTCGAGCGCATCGACACGCTTTACCACACGGCGAATCCGAGCGACGTCACCGGCACGCCGACTGGCTTCGTCGATCTCGACCGCATGACCTCGGGCATGCACGGCGGCGAACTGATTATCGTGGCGGGGCGCCCCTCGATGGGTAAGACGGCGTTTTCGATGAACATCGGCGAATACGTGGCCGTCGAGTACGGCTTACCCGTTGCCGTGTTCTCGATGGAAATGCCCGGCACGCAGTTGACCATGCGTATGCTCGGCTCGGTCGGCCGGCTCGATCAGCACCGCATGCGCACGGGCCGTCTCACCGACGAAGACTGGCCGAAGCTCACGCATGCCGTGCAGAAAATGAGCGAGGCGCAGCTTTTCATCGACGAAACCGGTGGCCTCAATCCGATGGAATTGCGCTCGCGGGCGCGGCGCCTGTCGCGCCAGTGCGGCAAGCTCGGGCTGATCATCGTCGACTATTTGCAGCTGATGTCAGGCTCCGGCGGCGGCGAGAACCGCGCAACCGAGATCTCCGAGATCTCGCGTTCGCTGAAGGGGCTCGCGAAGGAACTCGACGTGCCGGTAATCGCGCTGTCGCAGCTCAATCGCGGTCTCGAGCAGCGTCCGAACAAGCGGCCGATCATGTCCGACCTGCGCGAGTCCGGCGCTATCGAGCAGGACGCGGACGTGATCCTCTTCATCTACCGCGACGAGGTGTATAACCCTGACAGTCCGGACAAAGGCACCGCGGAAATCATCATCGGCAAGCAGCGTAACGGTCCCATCGGACCGGTTCGCCTGACGTTCCACGGCCAATACACGAAGTTCGACAACTTCGCCGGCGTTCAGAGCTTCTACGGCGGCGAATAGCCTCGTTCACGCAAGACTGTCAAGCCTTCGATCAGAGCCCCATGCACGCGGCGTCCGAGCGCGGTGCGCGGGGTGCTGGGCGCAGGTACAATATGTCGGTTTGATGTCAGCCTCATTGACCCATCTATCGGGACTTTCATGTTCGGTCGTTTCATGCCCACAGAGGGCAAATTCTTCGAGATTTTTAACGCGCACGCGAAATGCATGGTCGATGCAAGCCGCGAGCTCGAACTGCTGATCGACAACCTCGACGAAGCCGAGGTTCACAAGCAGAACGTCCAGACCAACGAAAAGCGTGCCGACAAGCTCACGCACGAAACCATCGATCTGCTGCACAAGACGTTCATCACGCCGCTCGATCGCGACGAAATCCACAAGCTCATCACGACGATGGACGACATCCTCGACCTGATGGAGGACGTCGCCACAGCCATTTCGCTGTACGACGTGCGCGCGGTGACGTCGGAAGCGAGCCAGCTCGCGCATATCTGCACGGCCACGTGTCTGCGCGTGCAGCAGGCCGTGAGTCTGCTCGAAGACATGAAACGCGCAAGTGAAATTCTCAAGATCTGCGAAGAAATCGACCGCCTGGAGTCGGACGCGGACCGCGTCCTGCGCTCGGCCATGTCGAAGCTCTTCCGCGAGGAAGACGACGTGAAGACGCTCATCAAGCTCAAGGCGATCTACGAGCTTCTGGAGACGATCACCGACAAGTGCGAGGATGTCGCGAACATCATCGAAGGCATCGTGCTGGAAAACGCCTGATCATGCCGCCCGAGCCCGTTCGCGCAGGACTCATCGGATGCGGCGGGCGATGACGACACAGACCGGCCGTCAGTACAGCGCCGGTCAATACCACACCAACTGATGCATTCGATTCAACTCGCTATCTGGGCAGTCGCTACGCTCGTCATGGTCGCACTCGTGTTCGACTTCATGAACGGCTTCCACGACGCCGCCAACTCCATCGCGACGGTCGTTTCAACCGGCGTGCTGAAGCCGCAGCAAGCCGTCGCGTTCGCCGCGGCGTTCAACGTCATCGCGTATTTCATCTTTCACCTGAAAGTCGCCGCGACGGTCGGCAGGGGCACGATCGACCCCGACATCGTCGATCACTACGTCATCTTCGGCGCGCTCGTGGGCGCGATCGGCTGGAACATCGTCACGTGGGTGTACGGCATTCCGTCGAGCTCGTCGCACGCGCTGATCGGCGGGCTCGTCGGCGCCGCGCTCGCAAAGTCGGGCTGGGGCTCGCTGAACTGGGACGGGCTCCTGAAGACGGTCGCGTTCATCTTCATCTCGCCGCTGCTCGGCTTCGTGCTCGGCTCGTTCTTCATGCTGCTGGTGTCGTGGCTGTATTTCCGCACGCCGCCGTCGAAAGTGGACCGGCGTTTCCGGCGGCTGCAATTGCTCTCGGCCGGGCTGTATTCGCTCGGGCACGGCGGCAACGACGCGCAGAAGACCATCGGCATCATCTGGATGCTGCTGATCGCAACCGGCTACGCTTCCGTGGGCTCTGACGCGCCGCCGATCTGGGTGATCGGGCTCTGTTATCTGTCGATGGGGCTCGGCACGCTGTTTGGCGGATGGCGCATCGTGCGCACGATGGGCCAGAAGATCACCAAGCTCAAACCCGTCGGCGGCTTTTGCGCGGAGACGGGCGGGGCGATCACGCTCTTCGTCGCGTCGTTCCTCGGCATTCCCGTTTCCACGACGCACACCATCACCGGCGCGATCGTCGGCGTGGGCGCGACGCAGAAGTTCAGCGCGGTGCGCTGGGGCGTCGCGGGCAATATCGTGTGGGCGTGGATTTTGACGATCCCAGCTTCCTCGGCGCTCGCCGCGGCCGGCTGGTGGCTCGGGCACCGCTTCCTGTAAGCAGTCAACTTTGGCCTGCGGCCCGCGTTAGAAAGCGGGCCGCGGCGCATCAGATGATCGGCGACGACACCCCGTCCATCGGAATGATCGCGCCCGACACATAACTCGCGCGGCGGCTCGCCAGAAAGAGGGCGACGTCGGCGATTTCCTCCGGTTTCGCGTAACGCCCGAGCGGCACCTTGGCCTGACTTTCGGCGAGCACCTGATCGCGCGTGACGCCTTGTCGTTGCGCCTCCAGTTGCAGCGCTTCCTCGACGCGTTCGGTGAGCGTCGCGCCCGGATTGATCGCGTTGATGCGAATGCCGAGCTTCGCGTAGTGATGCGCGAGTCCGACGGTGTTGAGCATCAGCGCCGCGTTGGCCGCGCCGCCCGCGATGTGAATGTCCGTCGCGATCTTGCCGCCCATGCCCACGATGTTGACGATCGCGCCCGGCTCCGCGCCGGGATCGCTGCGCAGGCGCTCGGCCATGCGCTTGAGCACGACCTGTTGCGGATAGACGTACGAGAAGTACTTCGCGTCCATCGCGGCCTTGTAGGCGGCGGCGTCGAGCGTATCGGGGTCGTAGCGGCGGGCGGCGCCTGCGCTGTTGATCAGAATATCGATGGGACCGAGCGCCGCGCTCGCTTCTTCGACCACGTCTTCCGCGCTATGCGCCTCGTGCAGATCGGCGCGCGCGAGGTGGACGTGATGACCGTCGGCCGCCAGTTGTTCGCGCGCACGGGCGAGATTCGCGGCATCGCGCGACACGATGGCGACTTTCGCGCCTTCGCTCGCAAACGCCTTCGCGCACGCAAAGCCGATTCCCTTGCTGCCGCCCGTGATCAACACGACCTTGCCGGCCAGTCCCAGATCCATGATCTTGCGCTCCTATCGGTTCTTTGATGCCGCTGTCGAGGAAGTATCGGACACGATAGCAGAGGACGGCGTGAGTGTCGCATTGCGCGGCTTGGCGTCGCGTCAGTCGGCGCCTGTTGCGAACCGGGCGATGGGGTCGTCGTTCGATGCGGCGCGCGGCGGAGTAAGCGAGCCCGTCGACGCCCGCATCGCGCGCACGGGCGGTTCGGCGGGCTGCGACGCCATGGCCGCTTGCGCTTGCTGCCGCGCGGCGCGTGAGAGTGGCGGTGGAGGCTCGTAGGCATCGGCGGCGGCCTGGATCGGATCGGGTGCCTGGCTCGCGGGCGCGATTGTTCTTCTGCTGGCTGTCTGCGACTGGCGCTGTGCGGCGCTCAACGATGCGGGCGGTGGTTCGTATGGGTCAGCGCCGGCGGCAGATGTTTGACGGGCGAAGGCCGAAGCCGCTGCAGACGATTGCCGCTGCGCCGCGCTCGACGAAGCGGGCGGCGGTTCGAAAGCGTCCGCGCTGGCGGCTGCGCCAGGCGTTCGACGCGCGTAAGCCGAAGCCGCAGCGGACGATTGCCGCTGCCCAGCGCTCAACGAAGCGGGCGGCGGTTCGAAGGCATCGGCATTGGCCGATGCCGCAGGCGCTTGACGTGCGTAGGCCGAAGCCGCTGCAGACGATTGCCGCTGCGCCGCGCTCGACGAAGCGGGTGGCGGTTCGAAGGAATCGGCATTGGCTGATGCTGCGGGCGTTTGACGCGCGTAGGCCGAAGCCGCAGCGGACGATTGCCGTTGCGCGGCGGTCAATGATGCAGGCGGCGGCTCGAAGGCGTCCGCGCTGGCGGCTGCGGTAGGCGCTTGCCGCGTGTAGGCCGAAGGCGCAGCAGACGCCTGCCTCTGCGCGGCGGTCAACGATGCGGGCAGTGGTTCGAAGGCGTCGCCGCTAGTGGCCACTGCGGGCGCTTTCTGCGCGTAGGCCGAAGCCGTCGCCGACGATTGCCTCTGCTCGGCGCTCAACGATGCAGGCGGCGGTTCGAACGCATCGGCGCTAGCGAGTGCTGCGGGCGTTCGGCGGGCGTAAGTCGAAGCCCCAGTAGACGATTGCCGTCGCGCAGCGCTCAACGATGTAGGCGGCGGCTCAAAGGCATCGGCGCCAGCGGGTGCTGCGGGCGTCTGGCGGGCGTAAGCCGAAGCCCCAGCCGACCACTGCCGCTGCGCAGCGTTCACCGACGCCGGCGGCGGCTCGAAAGAGTCCGCGCCGGTGATTGCGGCCGGCTTCTGGCGGACATTGGCCGAGGCGACGGAAGCACCAGCCGTCGTCGCTGAGACAGGCGCCCGGCTCGCATATGCCGAAGCCATAGACGTTTGCAGCTGCGCCGCGCCGATCGACGTCGACGGTCGCTCGACGGCAGCGACACTGGCCGTTGCCGGCATCGGCTGACGCGCATACGCCGGCTCCCCAGAATCCGCCCCGCGCGACGCCACATACGTCGGCGCATCGAACGGCGTCGGCGCCGTCTTCGGCGGCGCGACGCGGCGAATGCCGTCAAACCGCTTCGCCCAATAAGGATTCGTCAGGTAATCGAGCCGCACGGTGCCGCCCGTCGACGGCGCATTCACGAAACGCAGCTTGCCGACATAAATGCCCACATGCGAATGCGGCCGCCCGGTCGTGTTGAAGAAGATCAGGTCGCCGGGCGCGACTTCGTCCGGCTCGATGGATTCTCCGCGCCCGCTCATTTCGGCGGTCGTGCGCGGCAGATTCACGGACGCGGCGCGATCAACGACATAGCGCACGAGCCCGCTGCAATCGAAACCTGCCTCCGGCGTATTGCCGCCCCATCGATACGGCACGCCGACGAGCGACATCGCCTGAATGGAAATTTCCTCGCGCCCGACGCTGTGATCGACGAAGTTCGGGAAGCCCGACGGCGGCTTATACGCGCGCGGCGTCGTGCCGGCCGAGACCGCGGGCTTGCGCGCCGCCTGTTGCGGCGCGCTTCCGCACGCGGCAAGCAGGACGGACACGAAAAGCGGTAGCCAGATTCGACGCATTGAAGCCGAGCGAGCGCGCTCGCCGAAGAGAAGACAGTCCGCCGATACTAGCCCGCCGCACGGCCGTGCGGCAAGACATCGTGAGGTTTCACTTTAACTTTGTGCGATAAGTGTTGCGAGAGCGGAACGCGCGGACAAAGAAAAGCCCGGCGGATCGCTCCGCCGGGCCGTCGCATTGAAGTGCGCGTGCTTTACAGAATGTCCGAAGCGTAGTCCGCCAGTCGCGAACGCTCGCCGCGCGCCAGCGTCACATGGCCGCTGTGCGTCCAGCCCTTGAAGCGGTCGACGACGTAAGTCAGCCCCGAACTCCCTTCGGTCAGATACGGCGTGTCGATCTGCGCGATGTTGCCGAGGCACACGATCTTCGTACCCGGACCGGCGCGCGTGACGAGCGTTTTCATCTGCTTGGGCGTCAGGTTCTGCGCCTCGTCGATGATCACGTATTTATCGACGAACGTCCGCCCGCGCATGAAGTTCATGCTCTTGACCTTAAGCCGCGAGCGGATCAATTCCTGCGTGGCTGCGCGGCCCCATTCGCCGGCGGCATCGTCGGTTTTCTGGAGGACTTCGAGGTTGTCGTCGAACGCGCCCATCCACGGCTGCATCTTTTCTTCCTCGGTGCCCGGCAGGAAGCCGATGTCCTCGCCGACCGGCACCGTCGCGCGCGTCACGATAATTTCGTTGTAGCGCTTGTCGTCGAGCACTTGCGCGAGGCCGGCCGCGAGCGCCATCAGCGTCTTGCCGGTGCCCGCCTGACCGAGCAGCGTGACGAAATCGACTTCCGGATTCATCAAGAGATTCAGCGCGAAGTTCTGCTCGCGATTGCGCGCCGTGATGCCCCACACATTGTTCTTGTGATGCCCGTAGTCGCGCAGCGTCTGAAGCAGCGCCGTCTTGCCGTTGAGTTCGCGCACGACCGCGTGGAACGATGGCTCGCCGTTCTGCGGCTCGAGATAGACGAACTCGTTGACGAGCATGGACGGGCAGAGCGGCCCGGTCACGCGGTAATACGTGGTGCCGGTCTTGGTGTCCTGCCAGCTTTCCATGCCCTTCGCGTGCTTCGTCCAGAAATCCTGGGGCAGCGCGCGCACGCCGGAATAGAGCAGGTCCTTGTCTTCAAGCACCTGATCGTTGAAGTAGTCCTCGGCGGGCAGGCCGAGCGCGTGCGCCTTGATGCGCATGTTGATGTCTTTCGACACCAGCACGACCTGCCGATCCGGCCGCTCCTTCTGCAGCGCGCGCACGACGCCGAGAATCTGGTTGTCCGCCTTGCCGATAGGCAGGCCTTCGACCGGCTCGATATCGGTCAGCGTCGTCTGGAAATACAGGCGGCCGAGCGCGTCGCGGTTGCCCTGCGCGGCAAGCGGAATGCCCTCCGACATCTGGCCCGCGTGCGCGACAAGCGCGTCGAGCGTGCGGCTCACCTGACGCGCATTGCGCGCCACTTCCGACATGCCCTTCTTGTGATTGTCGAGCTCTTCCAACGTCATCATCGGCAGATAGACGTCGTGTTCCTCGAAGCGGAAAAGCGAGCTCGGGTCGTGCATCAGCACGTTGGTGTCGAGCACGAAGAGCTTGCGCAGTTCTTCCTCGACCGCGCCGCGCTGGCGGCGCTTGTTCTGCGTGCGCGCGTCCTTGGCGGGCGCGGCGCTCGGGGCCGGCGTCGCGGCAGGCGCGTCCGCGCGCGCCTCGCGCTTGACGGGACGGGCTTCCTCGCTCGTCTCTTCCTCTTTCTGGCGCGCAGCGGGCACCGGCTGCAAGAGAGCGGCAGTCTGCTTCGTGCGACGGCCGCGCGCAACGGGCGCGCCCGGCGCGGCAGCGGCGGGCGTCTCGGCGGATGCGTCCTGCGGCGCCTGCGCGAGCACGTCACTGGCGATGGAGCGCAGCGTGGTGGCCGCATTCGCAGCTGCGGGACGCTCGGCGGCGACGGTCTCGACCGAGCCGATGGCGTCGTCGTCGCTCGCCGCAGCCTGTTTTTTCGGCTGCTTCGAAGGCCGGGCTTTGGCCTTGTACTCTTCGGCCGGAAGGAGATGGCCGAGCTTGGCCGGGGCGGTAGGCAAAGGCATGGTGTTCCCTCGAAAGGAATCGGGTCGTGTATCGTGCGCCGCCTGTCGCATCCTGCTCGTCCGCCCGTAAGCTACGTGTGCCGCAGTTTGCGCCCGGTGGCGCGCTTCGTTGTCGAAAACGCCGGTTCGCCTAGGTTTCGATCTGCTCCTTGAGGTTGCGTCGCGCCCACGACAAAAGCGAGGAAGCGCGCGACACCAATAAAAAAGCCGCCGTTCCGGCTACCGGAACCAGCGGCTGACTTCTCTTTCAGAGCGCCTGCGCCGTGCCCGTTCCACATAGCCCGGGTCCATGCCGACCGCGCCAAACGGCATGCGGCGGCTCGCGCAAAGGCTTGAGGAATGGGGTGGACAGGCGCTCATTGCGAATCAATATAACGTGCCTCAAATGGCTTGTACAGCCTCGACGATGGCCTCCACGTGCCCCGGCACCTTGATGCCGCGAAACTCGCGCCGCAGCACGCCGTCGGCGTCGAGCAGAAAGGTCGAGCGCTCGATGCCGCGCACTTCCTTGCCGTACATCTTCTTCATCTTGATGACGTCGAACAGCGAGCAAATGGCTTCGTCGGCGTCGGAGACGAGCGTGTAGGGCAGCTCCAGCTTGGCCTTGAAGTTGTCGTGCGACTTCACGCTGTCACGCGAGATGCCGACGATTTCCGCGCCGGCCGCCTTGAACTGGTCGTAGTGGTCGCGAAATTGCAGACTCTCCGTGGTGCAGCCCGGCGTGTTGTCCTTCGGATAGAAGAAGAGCACGACTTTCTGGCCGCGCAGGCTGGAAAGCGTGAACTCGCCGCCCGTGGCGGGCGCGGTGAAGTCGGGAACGGGCTGGTCGACTGCGACTGGCACGAAGGTTTCTCCTGTTGTTGTCTTGTGTTCGCTGTGTATCGCCGATGCAAAACGGCGTCTCAGCCCGGCTGCACGATCAGCTCGCCTGCGCGGCCCGGGATCTCGCCCCACGTCACCGGATAAGACGGCAAGCTCGCGCGGTCGAGCGTCGCATGATAGTCGCCCATCGTGGCGAAGCTGTGTCCCTGCGCGCGCCAGCCCGCGAGCAGCTGCTCGAATACCGGCGCGAGCTTCTGGCCTTCGAGCTCGGCGTGCAGCGTGAACACCTGATCGTGCGGATTATTCGCGGTATGACGCAAGACGTGCGCCGCGACGTTGCTCTCGTCGACGCCGTTCACGCCGAGCACTTCGTCGAGCGTGGGCAGCGTGGTCGGCATCTGGATATGCGCGAGCGTGCGGCCATCGAGCACCGGAATGTACGGCGTGTGTCCGCGGCCGTCGGAGGCATAGCGCATGCCCCAGGCGTCGATCTGCTCGAACGCGTAGCCGTTCATCTGCCAGCCGGCCGCCCCGTGCGTGACGGGCGGCGCGCCGAAAATCTCGACGAAGCGCGCGTGACTCTGCTCCATCTGCGCGACGGTCCACGCGCGGTCGCGCGAGCGCACGTTGTCCTGCCAGTAGACGTGATCCCACGTATGGATGCCGCACTCGAAGCCGGCTTCGTGAATCGCGCGCATCTCCGACACCGCGCGCCGGCCGATATCCGGCCCCGGCAGCAGCACGCCGTACATCAGCGTCCTGATGCCGTAGTGTTCGACCACCGACGTGCGCGACACCTTTTGCAGAAAGCCGGGCCGGAACACGCGGCGCAGCGCCCAGCCGGTGTGATCCGGGCCGAGGCTGAAGAGGAACGTCGCGCGGGCGTTGTACTTGTCGAGCAGGCGCCCGAGGTTCGGCACGCCTTCGCGCGTGCCGCGCAGCGTATCGACGTCGATCTTGAGGACGATGCGGGCCACGCTGCTTTCTTACGCCTGTTCGACGAGCTTGCGGGCTTCGCCCACGTGTCCTCGATACGCCTCGAAGATCTTGCGCAGCGCGTCGTCCATCGTGGCTTGCGGCGCCCAGCCGAGTTCCTGCATGGTGTTGTCGATCTTCGGCACGCGGTTCTGCACGTCCTGATAGCCCGTGCCGTAGTACGCGCCCGACGACGTTTCCACGAGTTGCACTTGCTTGGCCGTGTCCGCGTATTCCGGAAACTCGCCCGCGAGCGCGAGCATCTTGTTCGCCAGTTCGCGCACCGAGAAGTTGTTCTTCGGATTGCCGATGTTATAGATCTTGCCCGTCGCCACGCCGTCCTTGTTCTCGATGATCTTCATCAGCGCGCCGATGCCGTCGTCGATATCGGTGAATGCGCGCTTCTGCGCGCCGCCATCCACGAGGCTGATGTTCTCGCCGCGCACGATATGGCCGAGGAACTGCGTCACCACGCGCGACGAACCTTCCTTCGGCGTGTAGATGGAGTCGAGGCCCGGGCCGATCCAGTTGAACGGGCGGAAGAGGGTGAAGTTGAGCCCCTCCATGCCGTAGCCCCAGATCACGCGGTCCATCAGCTGCTTCGAGCACGCGTAGATCCAGCGCGGCTTGTTGATGGGACCGTACGAGAGCACGGAGTTTTCCGGGTCGAACTGCTCGTCGGTGCACATGCCGTACACCTCGGACGTCGACGGAAACACGAGATGCTTGCCGTACTTCACGGCCGAACGCACGATCGGCAGGTTCGCCTCGAAGTCCAGTTCGAACACGCGCAGCGGCTGCTTCACGTAAGTCGCGGGCGTGGCGATGGCAACCAGCGGCAGGATCACGTCGCACTTCTTCACGTGATACTCGACCCACTCCTTGTTGATGGTGATGTCGCCTTCGAAGAAATGCATCCGCTCGTGATTCGCGAGGTCGCCCAGACGATCGGTTTGCATGTCCATCCCGAAGACTTCCCAGTCGGTGGTTTCGAGGATGCGCTTGGACAGGTGATGGCCGATGAAGCCGTTGACGCCCAGGATGAGAACTTTTTTCATGAATGACGAGAGGATTGAATGAGTCGGCCGAATTCGGCGGAATCGACGGCGCGTTCTTCGCCCAAAGGTTGCGACGCGCTATCGAGCAGCCGGTGACGCAGCTCGTACACGGCGATCACGCGGCCATCGCCGCAGACGCCAAACAGCGCATTATCCGTCACCGTCAGGCCCGGCGGCAAACTGGCCATTGCCGCGAGCCGCGCGGGCGGGATGCCGGGCGCGCCGGTCGGCGGCACGAGCCGCGCGCGCGCGACGATGAAGCGATGCTCGCCGATATCGGTGAAGGCGCCCGGATAAGGTGGCGCGACCGCGCGAATCAGGTTGTAGACGCGCTCTCCCGGCTGCGTCCAGTCGATGCGGCCGTCTTCCGGCTTGCGACCGCCGTAATAGCTGCCGGCGGCGAGATCGTTCGGCAGATGCGGCGCTTCGCCCGCGAGCAGGGCGGGCAGCACGCGCCAGAGCGTCTGTTCGGCGGCGACCACGGTCTTATCGAAGACCTGCGCGGCGGTGTCGTCCGGCAGGATCGGCACGGGCGTCTGGGCGAGGATCGCGCCGGCGTCGGGCTTTTCGGCCATTTCGTGCAGCGTCGCGCCGGTTTCAGTCTCACCGTTGAGCACCGCCCAGTTGGTCGGCACGCGGCCGCGATACTTCGGCAAGAGCGAGCCGTGCATGTTGTACGCGCCGCGCTTCGCAAGCGCGAGCAGCGCGACGGGCAGCATGTGCCGGTAATAGAACGAAAAGATGAAATCGGGCGCGGCTTTAGCCACGGCTTCGTGCACTTCCGGGGCTTTGGGATCGGCCGGCGTGATGACTTCTATCCCGCGTTCCGCCGCGACCTGCGCGACGCTGCCGAACCATATGTTCTCGCTCGCGCTGTCCTCGTGCGTGACGACGAGCGCGACGTCCACGCCGCGCGCGAGCAGCACTTGCAGACAACGCACGCCGACGTTGTGATACGCGAAGACGACGGCGCGCGGCTTCATCGGCCCGGTTCCTCGCGGCCGATCACGGCGGCGGCGACCGGCTGCACGGGTTCCTGCATCGGCTTGCTTGCGATGGAAAGCCCGTCGCGCTGTTCGAGAATGGTCTGCACGAGATAACGCGGACGCGCGCGCACCTGCTGATAGATGCGGCCGATGTATTCGCCGAGCAGCCCGAGCGCGAAGATGATCACGCCGAGCATGAAGAACGTGATGGCGAAGAGCGTGAACACGCCCTGAACTTCCGCGCCGAACATGAAGCGGCGAATCAAGAGCAGCACGAACAGGCCCGCGGAGCCGACCGACAGAATCACGCCGATGAACGACAGCCATTGCAGCGGCACCACCGAGAAACCGGTGACGAGGTCGAAGTTCAGGCGGATCAGGCTATAGAGCGAGTACTTGGATTCGCCCGCGAAGCGTTCCTCGTGCGCGACGTCCACTTCGATCGGATTCTGCGCGAACGTGTACGCGAGCGCCGGAATGAACGTGTTGATCTCGCCGCAGCGGTTGATCGTATCGATGATGTGCCGGCTGTACGCGCGCAACATGCAGCCCTGGTCGGTCATGCGAATCTTCGTGATGCGCTCGCGCAGGCGGTTCATCGCGCGCGAAGCCTTCTTGCGCCACAGGCTGTCCTGCCGCTGCTGGCGGATGGTGCCGACGTAGTCGTAGCCCTCGCGCATCTTCGCGACGAGCTTGCCGATTTCTTCCGGCGGATTCTGCAGATCGGCGTCGAGCGTCACGACGATCTCGCCGCGCGACTGCTCGAAGCCCGCGAGAATCGCCATGTGCTGGCCGTAGTTGCCGTTGAGCAGAATGACGCGCGTGGTATCGGGGCGCGCGTGGAACTGCTGCGCGAGAAGCGCGGCCGATTTGTCGCGGCTGCCGTCGTTGATGAAGATGACTTCATACGACGCGCCGAGCGCATCCAGTGCCGGGTACAAGCGCTGGAAGAGGGCGGCGAGACCGTCCTCCTCGTTGTACACCGGAATGATGACCGAGACCTCGGGCGAACTCGCCGGAAAATCGGTATGACTCATGTGGCTGTGCGTTTCCTTAACGATTGTGTCCATACTGCTCGCAGATTTCGTCGACGGACTTCACGACATGCGCGACATCGTCCGCGCTCATGCCGGGAAAGAGCGGCAAGGTCACGGTGCTCGCGCCGAAGCGCTCCGCGTGCGGGAACATGCCTTCCCTGAACCCGCGCTCACGGTACAGCGTGAACAGATGCAGCGCCGGATAATGCACGCCGCTGCCGACGTTGCGCTCCTTCAGTTGCGCCATGAACTCCGCCCGCGTGAGGCGCAGGTTGTCCAGCGGCAGCGCGATCTGAAACATGTGCCAGTTGCTGTCGGCGAAGTTCTTCACTGGCAGCCCGACACCGAGCCGCGCCGCCGCGCCGCCTTCGAATGCGTCGAAGTAGAGACGCGCCAGTTCGCGGCGGCGTTCGGTGATCGACTCGATCCGGCGGAGCGATCCTAGCCCGACGCGCGCCGCGACATCCGTGAGATTGTATTTGCCGCCCAGCACGTCGCAGTCCATGCCGTCGAAGCCCGTGCGCGTGATGCCCTGCAGCCGGTACTTGCGCGCGAGTTCCGCTTCGTCCTCGTTGTTCATCACGAGCGCGCCGCCTTCGATCGACGTCACGTTCTTGTTCGCGTGAAAGCTGATCGACACCAGATCGCCGAACGAACCGATGCGCTTGCCGCGCCAGCTTGCGCCGACCGCCTGCGCGGCGTCTTCGATCACGCGCAGCTTGTGGGCGCGCGCGATCTCGTAGAGCCGATCCATGTCCACCGGCAAGCCCGCGAGATACACCGGCATCAGCGCCTTCGTGCGCGGCGTGATCGCGCGTTCCAGCAAGTTCAGGTCCATGTTGCGCGTGACCGGGTCGATATCGACGAAAACCGGCGTGGCGCCCACTTCCAGAATCACGTTCGCGGTCGAGACCCAGGTCATCGGCGTGGTGATGACCTCGTCGCCCGCGCCGACGCCCGCGATCCGCAGTGCGATCTCCATCGTGCAGGTGCCGGAATTGAACGCGCGCACCGGACGGCCGCCGAAGTACGCCGACAACTCCGCTTCGAACTGCTGATTCTGCGGGCCGGTGGTGATCCAGCCGGAGCGCAGCACGTCGACGACGCCCTGGATGGTCTCTTCGTCGATCTCGGGCTTGACGAAGGGCAGGAACGGCCGCGAGGTCTGAGTCATGGAGTGTGTGCTTAAAGAGTGTGGAGAGAATCCGGGGTCAGCCGCGCGCGAGCACGGCCACGCCGACGAGAATGATGCCGATGCCGACGAGCCGCTGCACCGACAGCACTTCGCCGAACAAATACCATGCCGCGAACGCGTTGACGACGTAGCCGAGCGAGAGCATCGGGTAGGCAAGCGACACGTCCACGCGCGACAGCCCGACAATCCACACGACCACGCTCACGACGTAGCACGCGAGGCCGCCGATGATAGGCCACTGCGTCGCGATCTTGAAGCCGACCGGCAGAATGTTCGCCGGCGTCATGTCGAAATGGCCGACGGCATTCACGCCTGCTTTGAGCAACAGTTGGGCGCACGCGTTCAACAATACGCCGATGACGATGCAAGTGAAGGATATCGGGTTCATCGATGAAGAATAAGGATACTCGGTTCGCCGCCGGATGCCGAACGCTCGTGCGCTGGCGGCACCGTGGCGGGGCGGCGCCGCGCCATCAGGGCTGCGGCTTTTCGACGATCACGCGGCGCGCGTCCCGGGCGATGACCTGCATCGGCACATGGCGCGCGAGCATCTCGTCATAGCGCGACGGCGGCAGCAGCGCAAGCGCGTAGCGGTCGGCGTCCCATTGTTTCACCCAGTCGTCGAGCGTCGGCAGCCACTTCTGCGGCTCAGCATGCACGCCGAAGTTCAGCTCGTCGGCTTCCTGCACCATGATCATCGTATGGCCGAGGTAGAAGGGCATCGTGTGATCGAGCTTCGCCACCGAATAGAACGGCGCGTCCGGCGGCAGCTCCGCCATCGCGGCCTTCACGGCGGGCACGAGCTTCACGCCCGAGCTGTCGGTGCCGAACACATCGTGGCCCGTGCCCGCGATGGTCCCGAGCAGCAGCCACGCCGCGCCGAGTCCCGCCGCGCCCGCGAGCACGCTGCGACGGTTCAGCCACAGCGCGAAGATCGTCACGACGAAGGCCACCGCGAGTGCCGCATAGACCCACACCTGGAACTCGCGATACAGCGCGTTCGGCGTATTCGCGCTGCCAGCCCGGCCGATGAAAATTGCGCCGAACGCCGCGGCGATCAGGAACACCGCATATCCGATCAGGTGCCTGCGGTACTGGCTGCGCGTGAGCGACGGCAAATAGAGCCCCAACACGAGCGCGATGGCTGGCGCGATAGGCAACACGTACGAAATCAGCTTCGAGTGCGAGGCGCTGAAGAACAGGAAGATGAAGGCGGACCAGATGAGCAGCATCGTCACCGGCGCGAAGCCGTTCGGCTGGCGCGGCGTCTTGATGCCGTGGCGCACGCTCTGGAACGCGATGGACAGCCACGGCAGGAACCCGACGATCAGCACCGGCACGAAGTAATAGAACGCGCCGGGGCGGTTCTGCTCGGGCGTCAGATAGCGCTTGAACTGCTGGACGATGAAGAAGAAATCGAAGAACTCGGGATTCTTCATCTGCACGAGCACGAACCACGGCGCGGCGACGAGGAGGAACACGATCAGCCCGCTGCCGATATAAAGCCGCTTCCACAGCGCCCAGTCGCGCGAAACCAGCGAATAGAGCACGAGCACCGCGCCCGGCAGAATCAGCCCGACGAGGCCCTTCGAGAGCACGGCGGCGGCCATCGCGGCCCAGCAGAGCCACATCCACAGCCGCACCTGCCGCGTCGGCAGGCCGGGCCGCTGCGCGAGCAGCAGCGCGCAGAGCGTCACCTCCATCCAGAACGACAGGCCCATGTCCAGCGTGTTGAAGTGGCCCATCAGGTTCCAGTACGGGCAGGTCGCGAGGATCACGGCGGCGGCGAAACCGGTCATCGCGTTGAACACGCGCGTGCCGGTGTAGCCGACGAGCAGCACGCCCGCGAAGCCGGTGAGCGCGGTATAGAGCCGCGCCTGCCATTCGCCGATGCCGAACCACGCGAACGTCAGCGCGTTTGCCCAGGTTTGCAGCGGCGGCTTCTCGAAATACTTGTAGCCGTTGTAGCGCGGCGTGATCCAGTCGCCGGTCGCGAACATCTCGCGCGCCATTTCGGCGTAGCGGCCTTCGTCGCTCGGCACCAGATGACGCAGGCCGAGCGGCGCGAACCAGACGATCGCGAGCACGAGTACCAGAAGAATGAGCGAAAGACGTGTGAGCGGTAGCCGCGAAGGCGTATCGTTCATGAAGTCGACCTGTCCGATGCCGCAATTGCGGCGCTAGTGATTCGAAATGGCTTGGCGAGGCGCGATGCCGGCGCTTTCATGCGCCCGGTGCTTCCGGCGCGCGCCGCATCTTCAGGCACGCATGCGCCGCCGAAGTTCGCTCGCAACGGCCATGACGTGCGGGACGCGGTGGCGTGCGCGCCGGGCGGGAGTGTATCGCACGCGCGGCCGCGATTCGTCAATTTGGCGCACGCGGATAGGGCACGCGCAGCCCGCGACCCGCGAGTGTGCCTGACCCCGGCTTATCGGACGCTTATTGAATCTCGGGGTGACATCACCCTTCGATCAAAAGCGCAGCGGCGACGCGCCGCCCCTCTGACATCAAAATGTTGTAGGTGCGGCAGGCCGCGCCGAAGTCCATTGTCTCGACGCCGATGCGATGCTTCGCCAGATTCGCGACGAGGCGCGGATGCGGAAAGCGCAGCTTCGAGCCGCTGCCGAAGATCACCACTTCGGGCGCGGCTTCGATGAGCGCGTCGAAGTCGGCGGGGGTGAGGGCGTCGAACGCGGTGACGGGCCAGTCCTGCACGGGCGCGTCCGGCACGATGATCACGCTGCCTTCGTGGCGCTGGAGATTGACGGCCACGAAGCCTTCGCCGTAGCTCGTGATGGTGTTGAGCGCGCCGCTGGATTCCTGATGAAGTTTCAAAACGATGATCCGGCAAGGAAAGAGGGGGCGGGCCCGGTTCCGGCTGACGCGCGGCGCCCGATCCGGCGCGGCGCACCGCGTCAACGGGGCGAAACGCTCCCGCCGATGGTGCACGATGGTGCATTGCGGAACTGAGCCATAATCAGTAAATTATAACTTTCCGGCCGCCGGGTTCGCTTGCGGCGCCCGTTGCGCTCGCGTGCCGCCACAAGCCGCCATCGACACGCAATCCGGCCGGCAGCGCCCTTGCCCTATCTGGCCCGGCGTCAATCGCGGCGCCGGCCATTGCGCAAAGTCAAACGGCTGGGTCGGCCGCACAACTCCGTAACATCCCGCTTTGCCTGTCCGGCGCTGTTTCGTCGATACTCGTCGACACTTCGGCGATACTTCGAGCGGCGCCGCGCGTCCGGACGGCGCGGTGGCCGCCGAAATCGCCCGCTTCAGCAGCCGCACAACAAGCGAACCCGACAGCCCGTTCAACAAAAGAGCCGCTAGCCGTGAAACCGATCCTTAAATCCAACAAGCTGCAAAACGTCTGCTACGACATCCGCGGTCCCGTGCTCGAACACGCGAAGCGCCTCGAAGAGGAAGGGCATCGCATCATCAAGCTGAATATCGGGAATCTGGCGCCGTTCGGCTTCGAGGCGCCGGACGAGATCATTCAGGACATGATCCGCAATCTGCCCGGCTCGTCGGGCTATTCGGACTCGAAGGGCGTGTTCGCGGCGCGCAAGGCGATCATGCACTACACGCAGCAAAAGGGCGTGGCGGGCGTCGAACTGGACGACATCTTCATCGGCAATGGCGCGTCCGAGCTGATCGTGATGGCCATGCAGGCGCTTCTGAACGACGGCGACGAAGTGCTGCTGCCCGCGCCCGACTATCCGCTGTGGACCGCGGCCGTGAGCCTCTCGGCGGGCACGCCGCGCCACTACATGTGCGAGGAAGGCAACGGCTGGATGCCCGATCTCGACGATATTCGCGCGAAAATCACGCCGAACACGAAGGCGCTCGTCGTCATCAATCCGAACAACCCGACGGGCGCGCTGTATTCGGACGAACTGCTGCTGGAACTGATCGGCATCGCGCGCGAGCACGGTCTCATCATTTTCGCGGACGAGGTGTACGACAAGATCGTCTACGACGGCAAGACGCATACGTCGATGGCCGCCCTGTCAGAGGACGTCATCACGGTCACGTTCAATAGCCTCTCGAAGAGCTATCGCTCGTGCGGGTATCGCGCGGGCTGGATGGCGATTTCGGGGCTGATCGAGGAGAACCGTCGCCGCGCGAAAGACTATCTCGAAGGGCTCGGCATTCTCGCGTCGATGCGCCTGTGCCCGAACGTTCCCGGCCAGTACGCCATTCAGACGGCGCTCGGCGGCTATCAGAGCATCAACGACCTGATCGTGCCGGGCGGACGGCTTTTCAAGCAGCGCGATCTCGCCTACGACATGCTCACGGCCATTCCGGGCGTAAGCTGCGTGAAGCCGCAGGCCGCGCTCTACATGTTCCCGAAGCTCGATCCGAAGATGTACCCGATCGCCGACGACCAGCAGTTCATCACCGATCTGCTGCTCGAAGAACGTGTTCTGCTCGTGCAAGGCACCGGCTTCAACTGGCCGACGCCGGATCATTTCCGCGTGGTCTTCCTGCCGAACATCGACGATCTGGCCGATTCGATCAACCGCATCGCGCGCTTTCTCGACGGCTATCGCAAACGGCACTCCGCTTAAATCTCCCTTTATAAGACTCGCGCAGTATGGAACCGATCAAAGTAGGACTCTTGGGCTTCGGCACGGTGGGCAGCGGCACCTTCACGGTGCTGCGGCGCAATCAGGAAGAAATCAAACGACGCGCGGGCCGCGGCATCGAGATCGCGCGCATCGCGGTGCGCACGCCGGCCAAGGCGAAGGCTGCGGAGGGCGTTGCCATTACCGACGACTTCCACTCGGTCGTCGACGATCCTGCCATCGATATCGTGTGCGAAATGATCGGCGGAACGGGCTTCGCGCGGGAACTGGTGCTGCGCGCGATCGCCAACGGCAAGCACGTCGTGACCGCGAACAAGGCGCTGCTCGCGGTCCACGGCACGGAGATCTTCGAAGCGGCGCGCGCGAAAGGCGTGATGGTCGCGTTCGAGGCGGCGGTGGCGGGCGGTATTCCGATCATCAAGGCGCTGCGCGAGGGTCTGACCGCGAACCGCATCGAGGCCATCGCGGGCATCATCAACGGCACCACGAACTACATTCTTTCGGAGATGCGCGACCGCGGCATCGACTTCGCGACGGCGCTTTCGGCCGCGCAGGAGCTGGGCTACGCGGAAGCCGATCCGACCTTCGACATCGAAGGCGTCGACGCCGCGCACAAGATCACGATCATGAGCGCGATTGCGTTCGGCGTGCCGGTGCAGTTCGACCGCGCGTACGTGGAAGGCATCAGCAAGCTCGCGGCGATCGACATTCGCTACGCCGAGGATCTCGGCTATCGCATCAAGCTGCTCGGCATCGCGCGGCGCACGGAGAAGGGCATCGAGCTGCGCACGCATCCGACGCTCGTGCCGGAAAAGCGCCTGCTCGCGAATGTCGAAGGCGCGATGAACGCGGTCGTCGTGCACGGCGACGCGGTCGGCATGACGCTCTACTACGGCAAGGGCGCGGGCGCGGAGCCGACGGCATCGGCCGTGGTCGCCGATCTGGTGGACGTCACGCGGCTGCATACCGCCGATCCGGAGCATCGCGTGCCGCATCTGGCTTTCCAGCCCGATAGTCTTTCGAACACGCCGATTCTGCCGATCGACGAGATCACGAGCGGCTATTACCTGCGGCTGCGCGTGGCGGACGTCACGGGCGTGCTCGCCGACATCACGCGCATTCTGGCGGACAAGGGCATTTCCATCGACGCGCTCTTGCAAAAGGAATCGCAACAAGTCGATGGCGCCCACGAGGGCGAAACGGACATCATCCTCATCACGCACGAGACCGTGGAAAAGAACGCGAACGCGGCGATCGCCGAGATCGAGGCGCTCGCGACGGTGGTCTCGAAGGTGACGAAGCTGCGCATCGCAGCCCTCAATTAAGCGCAGGACAGTGACATGAACTACATTTCGACGCGCGGCGCCGGCACCGGCGAGCGCCACACGTTTTCCGACATCCTGCTCGGCGGTCTCGCGAAGGACGGCGGCTTGTACTTGCCGGCGGAGTATCCGCGCGTATCGGCCGATGAACTCGAGCGCTGGCGCACGCTGTCGTACGCGGATCTCGCGTTCGAAGTGCTCTCGAAATTCAGCGACGACATTCCCGCCGACGACCTGCGCTCACTCACGCGCAAGACGTACACGGCGCAGGTCTACAGCAACGTGCGCCACGAGGAAAGCGCGTCGCAGATCACGCCGCTCAAGACGCTCGGCGTGGAAAACGGCGCGCCGCTTTCGCTGCTGGAACTCTCGAACGGTCCGACGCTCGCGTTCAAGGACATGGCCATGCAACTGCTCGGCAATCTGTTCGAGTACGCATTGGCCAAGCACGGCGAGGAACTGAACATCCTCGGCGCGACGTCGGGCGATACGGGCAGCGCCGCCGAATACGCGATGCGCGGCAAGACGGGCGTGCGCGTCTTCATGCTGTCGCCGCACAAGAAGATGAGCGCGTTCCAGACCGCGCAGATGTTTTCGCTGCAGGACCCGAACATCTTCAATCTGGCCGTGGAAGGCAACTTCGACCACTGCCAGGACATCGTGAAAGCGGTGTCGAACGATCACGCGTTCAAGGCAAAGCACAAGATCGGCACGGTCAATTCGATCAACTGGGCGCGCGTCGTGGCGCAGGTCGTCTACTACTTCAAGGGCTATTTCGCCGCGACGAAGAGCAATGATGAGCGTGTGTCGTTCACCGTGCCGTCCGGCAATTTCGGCAACGTGTGCGCGGGGCATATCGCGCGGATGATGGGCCTGCCGATCGACCAGCTCGTCGTCGCGACGAACGAGAACGACGTGCTCGACGAGTTCTTCAGGACGGGCGTGTATCGCGTGCGCGGCGCGGCGGAAACGTATCACACGACATCGCCGAGCATGGACATCTCGAAGGCGTCGAACTTCGAGCGCTTCGTGTACGACCTGCTCGGCCGCGATCCGGCGCGCGTCGTGCAGCTTTTCCGCGATGTCGAAGAGAAGGGCGGGTTCGATCTCGCGGCGAGCGGCGATTACGCGCGCGTGAAGCAGTTCGGCTTCGTGTCGGGCAAGAGCGGCCACGACGACCGCGTGCGGACCATCCGCGACGTCTTCGAGCGTTACGACACGATGATCGACACGCACACGGCGGACGGCGTGAAGGTCGCGCGCGAGAATCTCAAGCCCGGCGTGCCGATGATCGTGCTGGAGACGGCTCAGCCGATCAAATTCGGCGAAACCATCCGCGAGGCGCTCGAACGCGAGCCAGAGCGGCCGGCGGCATTCGTGGGACTTGAAAAACTGCCACAAAGGTTCGATATCGTTCCTGCCGATGCGGCTGTCGTGAAGGCATATATCGCCGAGCGGACCTGAGTTTCGGGAGCCACACGACGCGCGGGGGCGCGGTCCGAGCGAGGGCCGCGCCCCCGCAGTGCTTTCAGCGACGCATCATCGCGGGCATTTTTGCCGGACGTCGCGCCGGACAACCGCTCGCAGAACCGCCGCAGACGGCGAAAAAGCCGTCAAAAGCTGCTAAAATCTCAGGTTTTTCGCCGTACTCCATTCGAAAGGACGCGCCGTGCTGTCTACCGCCAATATCACCATGCAATTCGGGCCCAAGCCCCTCTTCGAGAACATCTCGGTCAAGTTCGGCGAAGGCAATCGCTATGGCCTGATCGGGGCGAACGGCTGCGGCAAGTCGACGTTCATGAAGATTCTGGGCGGCGATCTGGAACCTACTTCCGGCAACGTCATGCTGGAGCCGAACGTGCGTCTCGGCAAACTGCGTCAGGATCAGTTCGCGTACGAAGACATGCGCGTGCTCGACGTCGTCATGATGGGCCACACCGAAATGTGGGCCGCGATGACCGAGCGCGACGCGATCTACGCAAACCCGGACGCCACCGACGACGACTACATGCGCGCCGCCGAACTCGAAGCGAAGTTCGCGGAATACGACGGCTACACGGCGGAAGCGCGCGCGGGCGAACTGCTGCTCGGCATCGGCATCAACATTGCCGATCACAACGGCCCGATGAGCAACATCGCGCCGGGCTGGAAGCTGCGCGTGCTGCTCGCGCAGGCGCTGTTCTCGAAGCCGGACGTGCTGCTGCTCGACGAGCCGACCAACAACCTCGACATCAACTCGATCCGTTGGCTCGAAGACGTGCTCAACCAGTACAACTCGACGATGATCATCATCTCGCACGATCGACACTTCCTGAACCAGGTCTGCACGCACATGGCGGACATGGACTACGGCACGCTGAAGATCTGGCCGGGCAACTACGACGACTACATGCTCGCGAGCACGCAAGCCCGCGAGCGCCAGCAGGCCGCGAACGCCAAGGCGAAGGAACGCGTGGCCGATCTCCAAGACTTCGTGCGCCGCTTCTCGGCCAACAAGTCGAAGGCGCGCCAGGCCACCAGCCGCCTGAAGATGATCGACAAGATCAAGATCGAGGAATTCAAGCCGTCGTCGCGGCAGAACCCGTTCATTCGCTTCGACTTCGAGAAGAAGCTGCATAACATCGCGGTGGTGGCCGACAGCATCACGAAGAAGTACGACCGCACGATCTTCCAGAACTTCAACTTGAGCGTGCAGCCGGGCGAACGCATCGCGATCATCGGCGAGAACGGCGCGGGCAAGACCACGCTGCTCAAGGCGCTGAAGGGCGCGCTGGAACTGGACGGCGGCACGGTCAAGTGGGCGGAAAACGCGAACGTCGGCTACATGCCGCAGGACACGTACGAAGAGTTTCCGAAGGACGAGACGCTGACCGAATGGGTCGACCAATACCGTCAAGAAGGCGACGACGACCAGATGGTGCGCGGCACGCTCGGCCGGCTGCTCTTCAACGCGGACGACATCAAGAAGAACGTGAAAGTGCTGTCGGGCGGCGAGAAGGGCCGCATGATCTGGGGCAAGCTGATGCTCGGCCGCCACAACGTGCTCCTGATGGACGAGCCGACCAACCACATGGACATGGAGTCGATCGAGTCGCTGCAGATCGCGCTGGACAAGTACGAAGGCACGCTCATTTTCGTGTCGCACGACCGCGAATTCGTGAGCGGGCTTGCGAACCGGATCATCGAGGTGAAGACGGACGGCACGCTGCGCGACTTCGGCGGCAATTACGAGGATTTTCTGGCGAGCCAGGGGATTCAGTAAGCCGGCAAGTTCGGCCGCAGAAGAGAAAAAAGCCGCGTTCGCGGCTTTTTTCGTTTGCAGACGCCGGTTTTGTTGTGTCGGGCGACCGCCCAACGCTCACAGCTTGTCGTTGCGAAACCGCATGGCCGTTCCCTCGCGCGTGATCCGCTCCCAGATCGCGCGCTTTTCCTCGTCGCTCAGAAACACCCAGTTCGAGACTTCGCCCGCCGTGCGGCCGCAGCCTTTGCAGACTTCGTCGAAAAGCGTGGAGCACACGCCGATGCAAGGGCTGTCGGGTAGGTCGTGGAGAATCGAGGACATGAGCGGGATCGTCGGAAAAGAATCAGCGGGCAATACTGTAGCCTATCCGCGCGATCCAGTGATGCCGCTGGTTGTAGTCCAGAATGTCCTCGCCGTAGCCGTTGAAATAGCTCACGAAGACATAGCCGCCCCACGCGCTGCCGATCAGCTTCGCAAGCGGATAGGTCAGTTGCGAATCGACGCTGCCGTACCAGTGCTTCGTGCCCTTGCGCAGCGTGGTCGCGAGTTGCCAGCTATCCGGGCTGCCGTATTTCACGAGGAGATCCACGTAGCCGCGATAATCCGCGATATCTTCGTTGCCGCTCTTCGACAGGTAGTAATAGAACTTCGGCGACAGCGTCAGGTGATTGCTGTTGAGGTCGCCGAAGTCCCAGGTCGGTCGCACGAACGCGATGTTAATCGCGCGCGACTCGGGGCCGCTTCGCCCGTTCGACTCATGTCCGATACCCGCCGCCACGCCCATGCGCGTAAAAAGCGGGCTCTTCCAGCCGGTGTCCTGCACGTAGTAGAACAGCTGCGGCTGATAGCTCGTGTCGCGGAAGGGCGCGGACGGCGCCGACAGATTCCAGATCGACGTCTGCGTGTACGCGAAATACAAGTTGTCCAGAAAGCCGCGCGAGCGCGGGTCGTCCGGCAGATGCAGCCGGTATTTGAAGCTGAACTGGAACTTGGCGAGATTGTCGCCGTTGCGGCCGTCGGCGAAGTAGATCGGCTCGAAGGTCGAGAAGCGGCCGGAGAGCATGGTGTCGGTCGTCGTGGTCGGCACGTCCGACGTGTTCGCAACGGCGGCCGCGCTGGCGAGTTGCGTCGGCGTCGCCGCTTGCGTCTCGCGCTTCTCCGCGGCGACCACCTGCGTCTGATCCTCGCCCCGATTCAGCGTGACGAGCATCGGCGAGGCATCGAAGCCCACCGGATCGATCTTGATGGTGCCGCGCGCCGAGTCCGGCCACGGCGCGGAATACCGCACGCGCCGATACTGTCCCGGCACGAGCCGCAGTCGATCGGGCGTCTTCGGATCGCGCGCGAGGAGGAGCGGCGCGGGCGGCAGATCGCCGTTGGTCAGGCGCACGGTGAGCTGCTTCGGCACGTCCACGGTGAGCGGCTTCGCGTCGTCGTCGGTGTAGAGCAGCGTCAGTTCGAGCGGCTGCGTGGCCGCCGCTTCGCGCGCCGGTTGCAGCACGGCGACGGTCGCGTGCGCGGCGGTGCCGATGGAAAGACCCGACGCAAGGCACATGCACCGCAGCGCGCGGCGGGTTCGGAGGTTGAGGGACGGAATCGCAAGCAAACGGGGGCCTGAGGCCATGTAGTCGGCATCCTGTTGGCAAAGGGGAGATCGTCGGACTGCGGTGTCACTGCGGTCTCATTGAGTCCGACGAAGAGCACGAACTTTCGATCCTAACCGGATCACGCCGACCTTGCCCAGACGCCGGCGCTCGCTGTCCCGCGACAGGGAACGTTCAGTGGCCCGTCGCCGCTTGCCAGAGCATCGCGGCATTGAGCGCGACGATCACGCCCGCGCAGCCCCACGACAGCACGAGCGGCACGCGCGCGACGCGCCAGCGGCCCATGAGCCCGGCATCCGAAGCGAAGCGCACGAGCGGGATTACCGCGAGCGGCAATTGCACGCTCAACACGACCTGCGTGGCGACGAGCAGCGAGTTCGAGCCGTGTTGGCCGAAGCTTGCGACCGCCGCGAGCGCCGGGCCGATCGCGAGGCCGCGCGTGAGCAGCGCCCGCGCCCACCGCGCCACTTTCAGGTTCAGGAAGCCTTCCATCACGGCCTGGCCGGCGAGCGTGCCGGTCACCGTCGCGTTGAGTCCGCACGCGAGCAGCGCCGACGCGAACGCAATGCCCGCCCAGTGACTGCCGACGAGCGGCGCGATCAGCCGATGCGCGTCCGCCAGATCGTCGACTTCGGCGTGGCCGCCCGCGTGGAAGACGGCGGCGGCCACGATCAGCAGCGACGCGTTGACGACGAACGCAATGCCAAGCGACGCGAACGTGTCGATGTTCACGCCCTTGAGCGCGTCGCCGATAGCTTCGTCGTCGCGGTCCGCCGCATGGTCCCGAACGAGCGACGAATGCAGATAGAGGTTGTGCGGCATCACGGTGGCGCCGAGCACGCCGGCCGCGAGCCAGAGCATGCCGGCGTCGCGAATCAGGGCGCGCGGCGGCGCGAAGCCCGCCAGCGCCTCATGCCACGCCGGATGCGCGAGCGCGAGCTGGATTACGAAGCAGAAGCTCACGAACAAGATCAGCGCGGTCACGGCGCGCTGCAACGGCCGCTTGCCGCGGCTTTGCAGCGCGAGCATCGCAAACGTGCCGACCGCCGACATCAGCACGCCCACCGTGAGCGAGACGCCGAGCAGCATCTGCAAGGCGACGGCGCTGCCGACTACTTCGGCGACGTCGCACGCGATGATCGCGACTTCGCACGCGAGCCACAGCACGATGGTGGTGCGGCGGCTGTAGCGTTCGCGGCAAAGCTGCGCGAGATCGCGCCCGGTCACGACGCCGACGCGCGAGGCGACCCACTGGAGCAGCATGCCCATCAGGCTCGCGAGCAGCACGACGAAGAGCAGCTGATAGCCGTAACGCGCGCCGCTGGAAAGCGCCGTCGCCCAGTTGCCGGGGTCCATGTAGCCGACGGCGACGAGCGCGCCGGCTCCGGCGAACGAATACCAGCGGCCGCGCGGCCGCCGGGGCGGGAGATCGCGCGTGCCGGGGCGGGACGGTGCGCCGGACTTCGAGGCGGAGAGTTGAGCAAGCGCGGACGGGTTGGTGTTCATGCAGACGGTGGCCTCGAGGTGCGGTGCGACGGCGCGCTCGGGCGGTTCCCGAGGCCGCCGCAGCAGCGTGCGTGACGGATAAGCGTGACGGATGCCACGACGGCGACGCTTTCCCGCGACGCACGCTGGTTGATTAAGCAACGACTGTTCCGCTGATCGTTATTCGCGTCCGAAAGCGCCGCGCACCCCTTTTCGCGGCGGATTGAGAAGGGCACGCGACCGGCGGACGGGCGAACGTCACATGTGATGACATTACTGCGGCCTTTCGGCGCGGCCGAGCCGAAGCGCTTGGTTTTATCCGGTGTCGCGCGGGGCGATTAGGGGCTAAAATGCGCCCACTTTTGCGGGCGAAGGGTGTTGGCGCCATCGCCCGTGTGCTTTGCGCGACAAGCGGCGCATTATTTTTTGTCGCACTTCGGTTTAGTGGTAGTTTTCGGGGTTTTACAGGCTGTCGCGGGCCGCTCGACCAGAAGAGGCGTACCGCGTGCGCGATGCCATCGAGAAGTCGGAACAAGGGAGAATCGAGATGAACAACAAACTGGCGAAGCTCGCGGGCGCGCTCGGGTGCGCGGCGATGCTGCTTCCGCTCGGGGCATCGGCGAAAGACACGCAACTCAACGTGTACAACTGGTCCGACTACATCGCCAAGGACACGATCCCGAACTTCACCAAGCAGACGGGCATCAAGGTGAAGTACGACAACTACGACAGCGACGACACCCTGCAGGCCAAGCTGCTCACGGGCAACTCGGGCTACGACATCGTCGTGCCGACGAGCAATTACGCCGGCAAGCAGATTGCCGCGAACATCTTCTCGCCGCTCGACAAGTCGAAGCTGCCGAACCTGAAGTATCTCGACCCCACGTTGATGCAACTCGTCGCGGGCGCGGACCCCGGCAACAAATTCGCGGTGCCTTGGGCGTACGGCACGACCGGCCTCGGCTATAACGTCGACAAGGCGAAGCAGATCCTCGGCCCGAACGCTGAACTGAACAACTGGGACATCCTCTTCAAGCCGGAGAACATCTCGAAGCTGAAGGCCTGCGGCGTGTCCGTGCTCGACGCGCCGGACCAGATGTTCGCGGCCGCGCTGCACTACATCGGCAAGGATCCGATGAGCACGAATCCCGCCGACTATCGCGAAGCACTCGCGATGCTGAAGAAGATTCGCCCCTACATCACGCAGTTCAATTCGTCGGGCTATATCAACGACATGGTCGGCGGCGACATCTGCTTCACGTACGGCTGGTCCGGCGACGTGGTGATCGCGAAGCACCGCGCCATCGAGGCGAAGAAGCCGTTCAAGATCGATTACTACATCCCGAAGGGCGGCGCGCCGATCTGGTTCGACGTGATGGCGATTCCGAAGGACGCGAAGAACAAGGAAGCCGCGCACGAGTGGATCAACTACATCGAGACGCCGCAGGTCCATGCCGCGATTACGAACGCTGTGTACTACCCGAGCGCGAATCTGGAAGCGCGCAAATACGTGGACAAGGACGTGGCGAACGACCCGGCGGTGTATCCGCCGCAGGACGTCATCAAGACCCTGTTCCTGCTGAAGCCGCTGCCGCCCGAGATCCAGCGTCTGCAGACGCGGCTCTGGACGGAATTCAAGTCCGGCCGCTAAGTCGAGAGAACCGGTTATTCATTGAAATGACGAAGCCCTCGGACCTCCGGGGGCTTTGTTCGTGATTCGTCGGCGAAAGTGAAAGCGGCGAACCACAGACGCAGGAGTCGAACAGGCAATCATGAGTGAGCAGTCGAGCGCGTTGAAGGCAGCGCCACAATCGGGCCGGCCGCAGCCGGGCAGTGCGGCGTCCGGTCCGGGCACGGACGACAACTTCGTGCAGGTCGTGAACGTCGTCAAGAAATTCGGCGAGACGGTGGCCGTTCGGGGCGTCGATCTGTCGGTGAAGAAGGGCGAGCTTTTCGCGCTGCTCGGCAGTTCCGGATGCGGAAAGTCGACGCTGCTGCGCATGCTGGCGGGCCTCGAATCCGTGACGGAAGGGCAGATCCTGATCGACGGCGAGGACCTCGCGAAGATGCCGCCGTATCGCCGGCCGGTCAACATGATGTTCCAGTCGTACGCGCTCTTTCCGCACATGAGCGTGGAGTCGAACGTCGCGTTCGGGCTGAAGCAGGAAGGCGTGAAGGGCGGCGAGCTGAAAGACCGCGTGGAGAACGCGCTGCAACTCGTGCAGATGGCGCAGTTCGCAAAGCGCAAGCCGCATCAGCTTTCCGGCGGCCAGCAGCAGCGCGTGGCGCTCGCGCGCAGTCTCGTCAAGCGTCCGAAGCTGCTGCTGCTCGACGAGCCGATGTCCGCGCTCGACAAGCAGATTCGCCAGCGCACGCAGATGGAGCTCGTGAACATTCTCGACAAGGTCGGCGTCACCTGCATCATGGTCACGCACGATCAGGAAGAAGCGATGACCATGGCGAACCGCCTCGCCGTGATGAGCGAAGGCCGCATCGTGCAGCTCGGCACGCCGCACGATGTCTACGAGTATCCGAACACGCGTTTCTCGGCGCAGTTCATCGGCTCGACGAATCTCTTCGACGGCACCGTGGTCGAAGACGAGCCGGACCACATTTTCGTCGAATCGGCGGAACTGCCGGTGCGCCTGTACGTGAGCCACGGCATCACCGGGCCGCTCGGCATGCCGGTGACCATTTCCGTGCGCCCCGAGCGCATCGCGCTCACGCGCAAGCCGCCCGAAGGCACATTCAACTGGGGCCGCGGCAAGATCAGCAACATCGCGTACATGGGCGGCTACACGCTCTATCACGTGACGTTGGAAAGCGGCAAAACCGTGGTCGCGAATCTGTCCAGCCTCGCGATCGGCGAAATCGAATCGCCGACTTTCGACGACGAAGTCTACGTGCGCTGGAGCGCGTCGGCGGGCGTGGTGCTGACGTCATGATGATGAACGTGCTCAAGCGCATCGGCGTGAGCGGGCGCACCGCGGTTATCGCCGGACCGTATCTGTGGCTGTTGCTGCTGTTCTTCGTGCCGTTCCTGCTGGTCGTGAAGATCAGCTTCGCGGACAGCGAACTCGGCATTCCGCCGTACACGCAACTCGTCGCGATGAAAGACGGCGTGATGAACATCGCGCTGGATTTCTCGCACTACGCGTTCCTGTTGACGGACAGCCTGTACTTCGCGACCTACATGAATTCGCTGCTGGTCGCGGCTGTGTCGACGGTGCTGTGTCTCCTGATCGGCTATCCGATGGCGTATTACATCGCGCGTTCGAATCCGGCCACGCGCAACGTGCTGATGATGGCCGTGATGCTGCCGTTCTGGACGTCGTTCCTGATTCGCGTGTACGCGTGGATCGGCATCCTGAAGAACAACGGACTCCTGAATAACTTCCTGATGTCGATCGGCCTGATTCATACGCCGATCGAGCTATACCACACGAATATCGCGGTCTATATCGGCATGGTGTATTCGTATCTGCCGTTTCTCGTCATGCCGCTCTACGCGCATCTCGTGAAAATGGACCTGACCTTGCTCGAAGCCGCCTACGATCTCGGCGCAAAGCCGTGGAAGGCATTCGTGCAGATCACGCTGCCGCTGTCGAAGAACGGCATCATCGCGGGATGCCTGCTCGTGTTCATTCCGGCGGTGGGCGAGTACGTGATTCCGGAACTGCTCGGCGGCGCGGATACGCTGATGATCGGCCGCGTCATGTGGAACGAGTTCTTCGATAACGCCGACTGGCCGATGGCTTCGGCCGTCACCTGCGCGATGGTCCTGCTGCTGCTCGTGCCGATGGCGCTTTTCCAGCACTTCCAGGCGAAGCAACTGGAGGAAAACCGATGATCAAGCCGAGCCGTTCGCTGCAAATCACGGCGTTGGGAATCGGGTTCGCGTTTCTGTATATCCCGATCATCAGCCTCGTCGTGTACTCGTTCAACGACTCGCCGCTCGTCACCGTGTGGACCGAGTTCTCGCTGAAGTGGTACCGCGCGCTATGGTCCGACGACGAACTGATCAACGCCGCGTGGCTGTCGCTGCGCATCGCGTTTCTGACGGCGTGCGCGTCGGTCGTCATCGGCACATGGGCGGGCTTCGTGCTCGCGCGCATGGGGCGCTTTCGCGGCTTCACGCTGTACACCGGCATGATCAACGCGCCGCTCGTGATTCCCGAAGTCATTCAGGGCATCTCGCTGCTGCTGCTTTTCGTCGAAATGGCGAAGCTGATCGGCTGGCCGGCGGGGCGCGGGATCTTCACCATCTGGATCGGGCATGTGATGCTGTGCATCTCGTATGTCGCGATTATCGTGGAATCGCGTGTGCGGGAACTGAATCCGTCGCTCGAGGAAGCCGCGCTTGATCTCGGCGCGACGCCGCTGCGCGTGTTCTTCTCCATCACGCTGCCGCTCATCTCGCAGGCGCTCGTCGCGGGCTGGCTGCTGTCGTTCACGCTGTCCATCGACGACCTCGTGCTGTCGGCGTTCCTGTCCGGACCGGGATCGACGACACTGCCGCTCGTCGTGTTTTCGCGCGTGCGTCTCGGCCTGAATCCGGAGATGAATGCGTTGGCGACGCTCTTTATCGCGCTGGTGACGGTGGGGGTGATCGCGGCGAATGTCTTTATGCAGCGCAGCGAGCGGCGGCGGCTCGCGGCGGTGAGTTGATGCGTTCACGCGTGCGAGCGTAAAAACGGCCCCGAAAGGGGCCGTTTGCACATCAGGGCGTGGCGATATGCTTCGCGAACGTGTCGGCGTCGGTGTTGGTCCCGCAGAGCAGCAGGCCGACGCGCTTGCCTTGCAGCGTCTCGCGCAACGGGCCGAGCAGGGCGGCGGTGGACGCCGCGCACGCCGGCTCGACCGCCAGCTTGAGTTCGCTGAACAACTGGCGCATGCCGTTGCGCAACTCGCTGTCCGACACGGTCACGACGGCGTCGATATGACGGCGGCACAGCTCGTAGCTGTACTGCTCGGTATGCGGGGCCATCAGCGAATCGGCGATGCTGTGCATCGCGCCCATCTTCACCGTATGGTTGGCCGCGAAGCTGCGGCTCATCGCATCCGATCCTTCCGGCTCCACGCCGTACACGTGCAGCGCGGGATTCGCGAGGCGCATCGCGGTCGAGACGCCCGCCGCGAGCCCGCCGCCGCCGATCGGCACGATGACCGCATCCAGATCGGGCGCCTGCGACGTCCACTCATAGCCGAGCGTCGCGGTGCCGAGCACCGTGCGGTAGCCGTTAAACGGATGGATGAACACGCGTCCTTCTTCCGCTTCGACGCGCCGCACGACTTCGAATGCTTCAGCGACGTTTTCCGCGAACACGATGTCCGCGCCGAAGCGCCGGCACAACTCGACGCGCGCCGGGTTCGCCGTCTTGATGATGACGACCTTTGCGCCGACGCCCATGCGCTGCGCCGCGTACGCGACCGCGACCGCGTGATTGCCCGCCGACACGCAGGTGACGCCCGCGGCACGCTCGCTCTCGGTCAGCGCGAGGATGTTCGAGAACGCGCCGCGCGCCTTAAATGTGCCGCTTGCCTGCAACAGCTCGAACTTGAACGTGACGGGCGTGCCTTCCAGCTTCGGAAAGTCGTGCCGCTCGAAAACCGGCGTGCGCGCGACCCAAGGCGCGAGCGCCATATGCTGTTCGGCGATCTCGTCGAGCGTCGGGATCGGCGTGCCGTCGATCGTGTTGTCGGTAGGCTGTATCGCGCTGGACATGGCGTGCAATGCGTTTTCCGATGAAAGCGGGTCAGCGCGCCTGCGCGTCGACCGACATGCTGTGAATGAACTTGCCGAGGAACGCTTCGCAGGCGGCCAGTTGTTCGAGCGACACGTACTCGTTCGCCTTGTGCGCCTGCTCGATGTTGCCGGGCCCGCACACGATGCTCGGCACGCCCGCGAGCGCGAAGAGACCCGCCTCGGTGCCGTACGCGACCTTGCGCTTTTCCTGGTTGCCGGTGAGCGCGCGCACGAGTTGCGTGATGGCGGCCTGTTCGGTGGCATCGAGCCCCGGCGCCGACGCGATCTTTGAGAACTCGATCGCTCCGTTCGCGTGCTCCTTCTGCATCTTCGGCACGAGCGTCTCGCGCGTGTACGACTCGATGCGCGCGAAGATGGCTTCCGGGTCCATCGTCGGGAGATTGCGGAATTCGAAGTCGAAGCTGCATTCGGCGGGCACGGTGTTGAGCGCGTTGCCGCCCTTGATGGTGCTCGTCTGCGCGGTGGTGAAGGGCACGTCGTACAGTTCGTCGAACGGGCCTTTCGCGCGAAACTCGTCGGCGACATCGCGGATGAAGCAGATGAGGCGCGCCGCATATTCGATGGCGTTCAGTCCCTTCGGCGTCAGCGACGAATGCGCCGCCGCGCCGCGCACGCAGCAGCGGAACGCGTTGATGCCCTTGTGCGCGATGATCGGGCGCATGGACGTCGGTTCGCCGACGATGCAGCCGTCCGGACGCACGCCGCGCTTCTTGAGGTCTTCGATCATCAGCGGCGCGCCTGCGCAGCCGATTTCTTCGTCGTAGGAAAGCGCGAAGTGGATGGGCTTGGCGAGCTTGGTCGACTGCATGACGGGAAGCATCGCGAGGGCCGCGCCGATGAAGCCTTTCATGTCGCACGCGCCGCGGCCGTAGAGCAGGCCGTCGCGGACTTCTGGCTTGAACGGATCGCTTGTCCAGTCCTGGCCGTCGACCGGTACGACATCGGTATGACCCGACAGCACGATGCCGCCGTTGGTCTCGCCGTCGTGCGCGGGCACGGTCGCGAAGAGATTCGCCCACTGGCCGCGCGGGTCGGTCGTGATGACGGCTTCGATGCCCGATTTGCGTAAGTCGTCGCGGACGGTTTCGATCAGGCCGAGATTTGGGTTGCGGCTTACCGTGTCGAAGGAAATGAGCCGTTCGATCCACGGCAGGGATTGGGGCGACGACGCTTGCCCCTTGCTGGACGGTGAAGAAGCTTCGGAATGCGCCGGATCAGCGACGTATGACATTTTTTGACTCCTGTCGACCAGTGTGCGGACGCAGAGCGTCTTTGCTCTGATCGCATGCAGTTGGGATGCGGCGGGTAGGCTTCGATCATACCTCGGATAGCCGCCTTCCCGCAGGCGTTCAAAAACCCGCGAAGCCTTTACCGCACCGCCGCAACAGGCTTCCTCACCGGCCCCCCCAACGCCCGCAACGTCTCCTTCACCGTAGCAATCCGCACCGCCAGATCCGGACTACGCGTCTCGATACGCAGCTTGTCCTGCCCCGCGAGCTTGATGTGCTTGTTCTTCTGCACCATCTCGATGATCTTCATCGCATCGACGGGCGGATTCGGCACGAACTGCAACGCGATGGAAAGCTCGGCCGCGTCGATCTTGGATATGCCGAGCGGCTTCGCGGCCAAACGCAGCCGATGCGTCTCCACAAGCGCATGCGCCTGCGGCGGCAGCTTGCCGAATCGGTCGACGAGTTCTTCGAGGATGCCGTCGATCGCATCGCTCGATTCGCAGTTCGCAAGCCGCTTGTACAGCGACAGACGCTCCTGCACATCGCCGCAATATTCGGCGGGCAGAATGGCCGGCGCGTGCAGATTGATCTCCGTCGTCGCGGCGAGCGGCGCGTTCAAGTCCGGCTCGCGACCGTCCTTCAGCGCGCGCACCGCGTCGTTCAGCATGTCGGTGTAAAGCTGGAAGCCGATCTCGTGAATTTCGCCCGATTGCTTGTCGCCGAGCACTTCGCCGGTACCGCGAATCTCGAGGTCGTGCATCGCGAGATAGAAGCCGGAGCCGAGTTCCTCCATCTGCTGAATGGCTTCGAGCCGGCGCTGCGCCTGCTTCGTCAGCGACTGCGGATCATGCACGAGCAAATACGCATACGCCTGATGATGCGAGCGCCCGACGCGCCCGCGCAGCTGATGCAATTGCGCGAGCCCGAACTTGTCCGCGCGATGCATGATGATCGTGTTCGCGCTCGGCACGTCGATGCCCGTCTCGATGATCGTCGTGCACAGCAGCACGTTCGCGCGCTGGCCGACGAAATCGCGCATCACGCGTTCGAGCTCGCGCTCGTGCATCTGCCCGTGCGCGACCGCGATGCGCGCTTCCGGCACGAGCGCCTCCAGCATCGCGCGGCGGTTGTCGATCGTCTCCACTTCGTTGTGCAGGAAGTACACCTGGCCGCCGCGCTTGAGTTCGCGCAACATCGCCTCGCGGATCACGCCGTCTTCCTCGCGGCGCACGAAGGTCTTGATCGCGAGACGCTTTTGCGGCGCGGTCGCGATCACCGAGAAATCGCGCAGACCTTCGAGCGCCATGCCGAGCGTTCGCGGAATAGGCGTCGCGGTCAGCGTGAGAACGTCGACCTCGGCGCGCAGCGCTTTAAGCGCCTCTTTCTGCCGCACGCCAAAGCGGTGTTCCTCGTCAATGATGACCAGCCCGAGCCGCTTGAACTTCACATCGCTCGACAGGAGCTTGTGCGTGCCGATCACGATATCGACCGAGCCTTCGTTGATCTGCTGCACCGACTGCGACACTTCCTTCGTGCTCTTGAAGCGCGACAACTCCGCGATACGCACCGGCCAGTCCGCGAAGCGGTCCGTGAAGGTCTGCGTGTGCTGTTCGGCGAGCAGCGTCGTCGGCGAAAGAATCGCCACCTGCTTGCCCGCCATCACCGCGATGAACGCGGCGCGCAGCGCGACTTCCGTCTTGCCGAAGCCGACATCGCCGCACACGAGGCGGTCCATCGGCTTGCCGCTCGTCATGTCCGCAATGACCGATGCGATCGCCGCCGCCTGATCCGGCGTTTCCTCGAAGCCGAAGCTCTCCGCGAACTTCGTGTAGTCGCGCGGATCGAGCTTGAAAGCGAAGCCTTCGCGCGCGGCGCGGCGGGCGTACAGGTTCAGCAACTCGGCGGCGGTATCGCGAATCTGCTGCGCGGCTTTGCGCTTGGCCTTCTCCCACTGGCCGGAGCCGAGCGTGTGAAGCGGCGCGCTTTCCGGGTCCGCGCCGCTATAGCGCGAGATCACATGCAACTGCGCGACCGGCACGTACAACTTCGATTCGTTCTGGTATTCGAGGTGCAGAAACTCGGTCTCGCCTTCGCCGAGGTCCATCGACACGAGGCCCATGTATCGGCCGATGCCATGCTGCGCATGCACGACCGGATCGCCCACCTTCAATTCGGCGAGGTCGCGCACCATCGAATCGACATTGCTCGCCTGTTCCTGACGCCGCCGCCCGGCGCGGCGCGCAAGCGGCCCGTACAGTTCGGTCTCCGTGATGATCGAAAGCTCTTCGGCGGGCAGCGCGAAGCCGTTCGCGAGCGGCGCGATGCCGAGCGTGAACTTCGCGTCGCTCGTGAGCCATTCCTGGAACGTGTCCTGCAACTCGCCGCGCAAGCCGTTGTCCGCGAGCAATTGCTGAATGGTCTCGCGCCGGCCCGCCGATTCCGCGACGAGCATCACGCGGTTCGGTGTCTGCTCCAGATAGTGACGCAGCGCGAGCAGCGGCTCGTCCGCGTGACGGTCGATGGCAAGGCCCGGCAGCGGCACGGCCCAGCCGCCTTCGGGCGTCGGCGGAAACTTCAGTTGCGCGAACGGTTTGGCGAACGTGAAGAAGTCATCGTCCGTGAGAAAGAGTCGGCGCGGCTCCAAGAGCGGACGCTCGCGGTCGTGCGAGAGGAATTCGTAGCGCTGCTTCGTGTCGTGCGTGAAGCGCTTGATCGCGGCGTCGAGATCGCCGATGAACGCGAGTTGCGAGCCTTGCGGCAAGTAGTGAAAGAGCGTCGCGGTGTCATCGAAGAAGAGCGGCAGATAGTATTCGATGCCCGCCGACGGCACGCCGTTGCCGATGTCCTTGTAGATCTGCGAGCGGCTCGGATCGCCCTCGAAAACTTCACGCCAGCGGCTGCGAAACGCGGTGCGTGCCGCTTCGTCGAACGGAAACTCGCGGCCCGGCAAGAGGCGCACGTCGCGCACCGGATAGAGACTGCGCTGCGTGTCGGGATCGAACGCGCGAATCGAGTCCACTTGATCGTCGAACAGGTCGATGCGATACGGCAGCGGCGAGCCCATCGGATACAGGTCGATCAGCGAGCCGCGCACGCAGTATTCGCCCGGCCGCACGACCTGGCTCACGTGCTCGTAGCCCGCGAGCGTCAATTGCGCCTTGAGCTTGGCTTCGTCGAGACGCTCGCCTTGCGTGAAAGAGAACGTGTACGCCGCGAGAAAGGACGCGGGCGGCATGCGATACAGCGCGGTGGTCGCCGGCACGATGAGAATGTCGCAGCGGCCTTCGCCGAGGTCGTGCAGCGTCGCAAGCCGCTCGGAGACGAGATCCTGGTGCGGCGAGAACGTATCGTAGGGCAGCGTTTCCCAGTCGGGCAAGAGACGCACGCGGGCGTCCGGCGCGAAGTAGGGCAACTCGGCCGCGAGGCGCTGCGCGTCGACGGCGCTCGCGCAAACCACCGTCAGAAGCGGCACCGCCTCGCGATGCGCCGCGAGGTATCGCGCGATGGCGAGTGCATCGGCGGAGCCGGAAGCGCCGTCGAAGACGAAACGCTGACCTGCCTTGACGAGCGCGATGGGGGAAGTGGACTGCGCGTTGACGGCTTTCGAAGACATAAGGTGTGCATTGAACCGCCCGCGCGCTGCCACTGAAAAGGCGCGCGCCGGACGTGGTCGCGGAGGACCTATTATAAAATCCGGGCTTCACTTTGACTTGGCCACATGATTTTCTCGTGACTTCGCCCGCCGCCCCGTCTACCACTGCGCGTCTTTTCGCGCTCATTCCCTGCGCCGGAACCGGCAGCCGCTCCGGCGCGCCGATGCCCAAGCAATACCAGACGGTCGCGGGACGGCCGATGCTCGGCTACACGCTCGCCGCATTCGACGCGTGCCCCGAATTCTCGCAGACACTCGTCGTGCTCGCACCGGACGATCATCACTTCGACGCGCGCCGCTTCGCCGGCCTGCGCTTCGTGGTGCAGCGCCGGGGCGGGGCGTCGCGGCAGGCGTCCGTTTATAACGGCCTCGTCGCGCTGGCGGAATTCGGCGCGCGCGACGACGACTGGGTGCTCGTGCACGACGCCGCGCGCCCCGGCATCACGCCCGAGCTGATTCGCAAGCTCGTCACCGAAGTGCGCGACGATCCCGTCGGCGGCATTCTCGCGCTGCCGGTCGCGGATACGCTAAAGCGCGTCGCACCGACCATGCCCGATGCGCCGGCGGGCGGCGCGCGCATCGCGCGGACAGAATCGCGCGACGGCTTGTGGCAGGCGCAGACGCCGCAGATGTTCCGGCTCGGCATGTTGCGCGAAGCGATCGACCGTGCGCGCCATGACGGCCACGACCTCACGGACGAAGCCAGCGCCATCGAATGGCTCGGCCACTCGCCGAAGCTTGTGCAGGGCAGCCTGCGCAACTTCAAGGTGACTTATCCGGAAGACTTCGGTCTCGCCAGCGCGATCCTCTCGGCGCGCGCCTGACGGACCGCTCACTCTCTACTGCTAGGTGGCATCGATGGATTTCAGAATCGGACAGGGGTACGACGTGCATCAGCTCGTCGAAGGGCGCGAGCTCATCATCGGCGGCGTGACGATTCCGTACGAACGCGGCCTGCTCGGCCATTCGGATGCCGACGTGTTGCTGCACGCGATCACCGACGCGTTGTTTGGCGCGGCGGCGCTCGGCGACATCGGCCGGCATTTTCCGGATACGGCCACCGAGTTCGCCGGCGCGAACAGCCGCGTGCTGCTGCGCGAGGCGGCCAAGCGCGTGTCGGAAGCGGGCTTCGCGATTGCGAATGTCGACAGCACCGTGATCGCGCAGGCGCCGAAGCTGAGTCCGCATATCGAAGCGATGCGCGAGAACATCGCCGCCGACCTCGATCTACCGGTCGATCGCGTCAACGTCAAGGCGAAGACCAACGAGAAGCTCGGCTATCTCGGCCGCAAGGAAGGCATCGAGGCGCAGGCGGCCGTGCTGTTGCGGCGCACGTCGATCGATCATTGAGCGAGCGACGCCACGCGCGAACGACGTGGCGTCTGCCTGCGTCGAGGGGCGCGTTACTTCCCTTCGGCTTCAATCGCGAGCGCCACCGCGCCGATCACCGCGGCGATGCGGCCGACATCGCGCAGTTGCGTCGTCGACATGCCCTCGGTCACGAGATTCTCGTAGTGCGATTTCACGCAGAAATGGCACTTACCGATGATCGACGCCGCAAGCGCGTACATCTCGAAGCGCCGCTTGTCCACGCCGCCGTGCGACGCGTACGCGTTCATGCGTAGCCCGGCGGGCTGCGTCTTCAGGTCGGCGTTGTCGGCCATCTCAAGATACGGATACCAGACGTTGTTCATGCCCATCAGCGCCGCCGCCGTGAGCGCCGCGTTCGTCTCTTCGGGCGAGAGCACGCCGGCATTGCGAATGATCGACACGAGCTTCGTCGCCTTGGCCGCGTAAGCCGCAGCGAGCGCGACGCCCACCGCGTCATTGCCTTCGAGCGACGAACGGGCGATCGTGCCGTCGACGTTCAGGCGAATGTCTTTCGCGTAATCGGGGACCAGCTCCTTGATCGACGACAGGAATTCCATTGATTTCTCCTATTCGATGGCGTTAAAAAAGCCCGCCGGCTCCCGAGCTTGCACTCGAAAGAAGGCGGGCTCACGCATGCGCTCGTGTGCCTTCGCTTTAGAGCGTCGCGCCGCCGACCGCGCGGTTGCACGGGCACAGCTCGTCGGTTTGCAGGCCGTCCAGAATGCGTAGCACTTCTTCCGGATTGCGGCCCACGTTCAGGTTATTGACCGACACGTGCTGAATGACGTTGTCCGGATCGACGATGAACGTGGCGCGCAACGCGACGCCCGCTTCCTTGTCGCGCACGCCGAGCTGGTCGATGAGTTCGCCCTTCACGTCGCCGAACGAATAGTGGTTCAGCTTGTTCAGGTCCTTATGCTCGCGGCGCCATGCGAGCTTCACGAATTCGTTGTCGACGCTGCCGCCCATCAGCACGGCGTCGCGGTCTTCGAAGTCCTTCGCGAGCTTGCCAAACTCGACGATTTCGGTCGGGCACACGAACGTGAAGTCCTTCGGATAGAAGTAGATGATCTTCCACTTGCCCGGAAACGATTGCTCGGTGATTTCCTCGAAAGCGGACTGGCCGTTTTCCTCGTGGTTGTTGAAGCCGGGTTTTGCAGCGGTGACGGTGAATGCTTCGACTTTATCGCCAACGGTCTTCATGCAACGCTCCTGTGTTCGTTGAAAGGACAACTCAAGCCAAACTACCGGAAAGCGGTAACGCGTGCATGACAGTTGCCATGAATGCCGCGCGTCGTAACGGATCATCATAACCCCACGGCAGAACCGCTTCAAAAGGTTTGCCCAATGACGCGGATAGCTTTTTTCGAACGTGCCAGCGAGTCGCGGGTTGAACGCGCAGGTAAATACGCGGGCTAGTCGCGCGGGCCGTCGAAGCGCGCGCCCTTCATCTGCGGGAAGTCGATGGTCACTTCGAAGCCCGGCAGCGGCGTGCGATTGCGCAGCCTGAGCGCGCCGCGCTGGCGCGTGACGAGCCGCTGCACGATCGCCATGCCGAGACCCGTGCCGTTCGCCTGCGTGCGCGCCGCATCGACGCGATAGAACGGCCGCGTGATGAGCGCCACCTGATCGTCGGGGATGCCGAGACCTTCGTCCATCACGGACAGCTCGACGCGCCCGTGCGCCACGCGCGTTTGCAGCGTGATGCGCGCGATATCGTCGCGTTCGCTGCGGCCATACTTACGCGCGTTTTCGAGCAGATTGCCGACGACGCGCCTTGCATCTGTCGGATCGCCCTCGATGACCGCGCCCGGCGCGAGGTCCGTGCGCATTACGACGCCTTCGTCCGCCTGAAAGCGCGCCGCGAGTTCACTCGCGATCATCGAGAGATCGACGGCTTCGGGCATGCGCTGCATCGGCCGCGCGTAGTCCAGGAAGCGCCCGATGATCATGTCCATCTGCTCGATGTCGTCGATCATCGCGAGCTTGGTCGCTTCGTCCGACGGACTCATTTCCGTTTCGAGCCGCAGGCGCGCGAGCGGCGTGCGCAGGTCGTGCGAGATGCCGGCGAGCATCAGCGCGCGGTCCGCTTCGAGCTGTTCGAGGTCCTGCACCATCTGGTTGAAGCTGCGGTTGGTTTCGGCCGCGACGCCCATGCCGCGTTCCGGCAACGGCTCAGGCGACTGTCCGGAACCGACCTTGCGCGCCGCGAGCGCGAGCCGCGCGAACGGCCGGTTCACGAGACTCGTGATGAATGCCGCGCCGAAAAGCGACAGCGCGAGCGCGAACACGCCCCAGCCGGCCCATTGCAGGCCCGTGACAGTGTCGAGCTGATCGCGGTCGAGCGCGACCCAGTAGTCGTCGTCGTCGATCTTGAAGCTGATCCACACGCCCGGAATGTCGTTGACCGACTGCGCGATGATCGTGTCGTTGCCGAGCCGCCCGCGCACGTCGCGCTCGATCAGCCGGTTGAGCGATTCGTCCGGCTGGAGCTTGTATTTGTCCGTGGTCTCGCGCGGATATACGCGCACGCCTTCGTTGCTTTCCAGATCCTGAAGCAGCGCGCGGCGCAGATCGGGATCGGAATAGAGAAGGGCGGTGCGCGTGAGCTTCACGACGGCGACGAGCTGAAGCGCCACGCGCTGCGCGCGCGGCTCGCGTTCGATCACGCGAAAGCTCTGAAACCAGGCGGTGAGGCTAACCGCGATGAGCAGCGCGATCAGCGCGAAAGTTCGCCAGAACAGGCCGCCGAACGCAAGCGCCAGAAGCCGCCTGTCGATGCGCATGGGTCTATCGGGTTCCGCTCGGTGAAGGGGATAAAGCGTATCGGACTCGCTTGAAGTGCGTGGGACTAGGCGGCGCGACGCGCTTTAGGCTGCGCCGTCGGGAATGAAGACGTAGCCGAGGCCCCACACCGTCTGAATGAAGCGCGGGCTGCTCGGATCCGGCTCGATCAGCTTGCGCAGACGGGAAATCTGCACGTCGAGGCTGCGATCGAACACTTCGTATTCACGGCCGCGCGCGAGTTCCATCAGCTTTTCGCGCGACAGCGGCTGGCGCGGATGACGCGCGAACACCTTGAGCACCGAGAATTCGCCGGTGGTCAGCGGAATCTCCTGGCCATTCTTGGTCAGCGTGCGCGTGGCGAGATTCAGCGCGAATTCGCCGAACTCGAACACTTCCGTGGTCTCGGACGGCGCGCCGGGCAACTCCGACGGCGTCTGGCGTCGCAGCACCGCATGAATGCGCGCGACGAGTTCACGCGGATTGAAAGGCTTCGGCAGATAGTCGTCCGCGCCCATTTCCAGACCGACGATGCGGTCCACGTCTTCGCCCTTCGCCGTCAGCATGATGATGGGCGTGCGGTCGTTGCTGCCGCGCAGACGGCGGCAGATGGAAAGGCCGTCTTCGCCGGGCAGCATGAGGTCCAGCACGAGCAGGTCGAAACGCTCGCGCACCCAAAGCTTATTCATCGACGGGGCGTTTTCCGCCACATACACGTTGAAGCCCTGCTCGCCGAGATAACGCCGAAGCAGATCGCGCAGGCGCGGATCGTCATCGACTACCAGAATTTTCGAAGGATTTTTGGTTTCCATGGCGGCATCTTAGCGCGTTTGTTCAAGCGCCGAGTTTGTAACAAAAGCGAGTGTAACAGTTAGTTACAAAATTTACGGGGCCTGTGGCACGGCCCCTGACTTCTCTGCGTACACTGCTTTACCTAAGCCCGCCATTCGGTAGATACTCCATTAGACCAGCGGCCCCAAGCGGCGCGACCAGGCCGCGTGAGACGCATGAAAAGAATGAGGCTGTCCGGTTGTCGAGCAACGAAGGGAACAACATGAAGGGAGCGCGGCGGCGCGGACCTGTGCGCACCGAGCGCATTCTCAGAAAGACGTTAGTGGCTAGTGCGCTGTACGCTGTACTGAGCGCACAGCATGCCTATGCGCAATCTTCCCGACTCCCTGCGTTCCCGTCCTTGTCTGCACCATCCAACGAGTTCGACCGCTCCGTCCACATGCCCGCCGGTCGCTACGACGGCCGGATGATCCGCGCGCAGGATCGCACGGGCCGAGGCTCGAACAAGCGCGAGCGCGACAGCAAGCCCGCCGCGCTGCAACCCGTGCAGCAAGTCGAAGACACACCGCCCGCGCGCCCGCCGCGCCACACCGTCATGACGGCCGACGAGCGACGCCTCTTGCGTCAGCACATCGAAGAGGCCGTGCGGGACCTCTACAAACGCTGATTCACACAGGGACGAACGCGATGAACAGACGTGAGTTCCTGTCGATCGCAAGCGTCGTCGCAGTACAACCGGTCGCGCTCTGCCGCGCATCCGAAGGGCGTCGCCCGATGACGAGGGCGCTCGTTCTCGTCGACTTCAACGGCGGCAACGACGGACTCAACACGGTCATTCCCATTGCCGATCCGCGCTACTACGCGCTGCGGCCGACGCTCGCCATTTCGCGGGATCACGCGTTGCGCATCGACGAGCGCACCGGTCTGCATCCGTCGCTGCGTGCTCTGATGCCCGCGTGGAATGCCGGCGAATGCGCCATCGTGCAGGGCGTCGGGTATGCGCGGCCGAACCGCTCGCACTATCGCGCGCAGCAGATCTCGCACACGGCATCCGAGGCGGACGAATATCGCCGCGATGCGTGGCTCGCGCGCGTGCAGGCGCCGCACACCGCGATGGTTCATCCGGCAAGCGCGCCGTTCGATACGCGATCGTTCACCGCATCCTGCGAGGCGGCTGCGCGCGTCATCGCGGCGAATCGCGCGCAGAGCGGCGTCACGCTGATTCGACTCACGCTCGATGGCTTCGACACGCACCAGCATCAGGCCGCGCGACATGCGGCGCTGCTCGCGCAGTTCGCGGACGGCATCGCTTCGCTGCGGGCCGCGTTGCTCGCGACAGGCGACTGGCGCGGCACGCTCGTGATGACTCGTTCGGAGTTCGGAAGATCGGCGCGCGAGAACGAGACGCGCGGCACCGATCATGGCGCGGCCGCGCCGCAGTTCGTGCTGGGTGGCGCCGTGCGCGGCGGTCTTTTCGGCGAAGCGCCGAGACTCGACGCCCTGGATGCGGAAGGCGGGTTGACGGCCGCCGTCGACTTCAGGCGGCTGTGCGCCACGGCGCTCGATGCATGTTGGAACGCGAACGCCGCGGATGTGCTCGGGCGGCCGTTCGCGCCGCTACCGGTCATGCGCGCGTGAGGTTCGGGCTTAGCCCGTGCGCTAGTTCTTTGAGCGGCTGTTCGCGCCGCTGCCGATTATCCGCGTGTTAGATCCAAGCTCACCGCGTACGTCACGTTTGGCAGGCGGCCGTTCGCCGCGCTGCCGATCACACGCATGAGCATCGCGCTTACCGCGTGCGCCAGGCCTTTCGGAGGTCGTGTGCGCCGCAGCTCGGCATCCGCGCGGTTCCATGTTGACCGCGTGCGTAAGGGTTGCTGGCCGGACATTCGCCGAGCTGCTGCCCAGGCGCGCGTGAGGTTCTCGCTCAGCGCGTGCGCCAGTCTTTTGGCCGGTCGTTCGCGTCGCTACCGACAATCCGCGCGTTAGATGCATGCTCACCACGTGCGCCGCTGTTCTCGTGCGGCCGTTCGTGCCGCTACCGATCACGTGCACATGCATCGCGCTTACCGCGTGCGCGACTTTTTGAGCGGCAGTTCCCACCGCTGCCAACTATCCGCGCGTTAGATCCGGCCCCCCCTGTGTCCGCATCGGTTCCCCGTGCGGCCGTTCGCCCCGTTGCCGATCACGCACTCATGAGCCTAGCGCTTAGCGCGTGCGCCAAGTGATCCACAGCTTGCGGATCGGCGTGAGCGTAATGCGCTGGTGCAACACCTTGAAGCCTTCGCGCTCGATTTCATCTAAGCGGGCCAGCGACAACGCCGCCTGCGCCCGCAACATGCGCTGCGAGGCCCGTTCAGCGGGCGGAATGGCGGCAAGCGCCTCGTCGAGCGAGCGGCGCGCGCGCTCTGTCTGAAAACGCATGAGTTCGGTGAACGCGTCGCTGTACTTGCGGTTGATGATGTCCGCCGCCGTGACATTGAAACGCTGCAATTCATCGATCGGCACGTAGACGCGGCCGTTGCGCGCATCGTCGCCGATTTCCTGCACGCGTTCGGCGAGCAGCAGCGCCGAGCCGAGCGGCGCGGCCCACGACGACACGTCGCCACGCGCGCTCGGACGCGAGGTTGCACGCGCGACGGCGGTCGCGAACGCGCCGCCCGTCTGGTCCAGATAGCGTCTGAGGCCCGGCCAGTCCAGATAGCGCGCCTGGTCGAGGTCCATCGAGAAACCGTCGACGAGCATCGACAGCGACGCGCGGCCTTCTTCGTCGAGCACGCCGCTTCCGTTTGCGTGAGCCTGCAGCGCCTTGGTGACCGGATGCGTCGGCTCGCCGAGATAGAGCCGCTCGAGTTCGCTCTGCCACCACACATGCTTGGTGCGGCCGATGGTCGGATCGCTCGTCTCCTTCACCGTTTCCTCCAGTTCGCGATAGAGCGCATAGAGGGCGGTGAGAAGCGGCTGACGCGCGGCCGGGGCCCGGCGCAGCGCGTAGTACGTGCCTGAGCCTTCGGGAGCGGCCTTTTGCTGGCAATAGTCGTCGAAATTCACGGACGGGGAGCTTGTGGTGGGGAAGGCGATAGGTTGTTCTGTGCTCGCGCTTGCGCCGCGCGTCGAGCGAGGCGGGCGCTCATTTTATCCCGGCGCGGCATTCGCAGCCGCCCGCGCCGCGCTGCCTGGGCGTGTGCGCCGACCCACCGACGCGCCGAAGGGCCCGCGCAACACTGCGTGAAACACGCACACGCGCGAGACCAACGGAGACAGCCGCCATGCCGCTCAGCAAAACGGAAACCAAACAATTCGGCGACAAGTGCCTGCCGCTTATCGTGAGGAGCGTGGCAACGGGCCTCGGCTTCGATTTCCGCGTATGCCCGCGTCAGATGAGCGTCTCGCCGACGCCCGGGCTGCATATCACGGCGGCGCGCCGCGCGGACGCGAAAGCGTCGTATCCGCTCAACGTGTTCGTGTACTTGCCGCCGTCGAGCGTGCGCCAGTTTCTATCGAACCTGGACCGGCCGATTGCCGCCGCGCGTGCCAGCGAGCGCGTGCCGGAAGAAATCAGGAAGCTGATGAATCAGACGGGCGTGGACTTCGCGGGACGATCGCAGGAGAAGGGCGAAGTGATGATGGTCGAGCTGAGCGACATCGCGCTATAGCCGCTCTGAGCGAGCGGTGAGGGGAGTGGTGCGAGGAGGGGGACTCGAACCCCCACACCCTTGCGGGCGTCAGGACCTAAACCTGGTGCGTCTACCAATTTCGCCATCCTCGCAGCACGGGGGCTTCGCGAGGCAGCGGATTTTATCCTGCCGCACTTGACACATCCCCGTGTCTGGCACCGGTCCACTGTGCCAAGCCGGGCATTCTAACGCATTCGTCAGGCGATGTCTGAGAATTTGCGTGACGATTGCATCGCTCGCTGCGCCATGCAGCGCGCGATGCTGGCGATATGGGCGCAAGCATTGCGGCGAGGCAGACGTCTGCCTAGAATCTCGCTCAATCCTTCCGTTTCGCTTTCTCGCTCCCAATGACCCGCAACGCGCGCAATCGCTTCGTCGCATGGCTCGGCATCGCCGCCATGTGGCTTGCCATTGTCGCGCCGGTCATCAGCCAGAGCATCGCCGAGCGCAACGCGGCACTCGATCCCGAGGCGCCGCTCTGTACCGTCAGTACGCTAGCGAGCTTGTTCGCGCAAGGCGGCGAGCACGCTGATCACCATGCCGCGCATGTAGGCGCCGACGAGCACGCGGGCCATCACGACGCCGCAAGCCACTTCGACGCCTGCGCGTATTGCGGGCTGCTCGCGCATCATCTGCCGGTCGCGTCGGCGGCGGCGCATGCGGTCACGCCTGCCGAGCGCGTCACGCGCGCGGTGCCCGTCGCGGCGGTCGACGCCGCCTGCTCGAAGTCATTCAACGCCGCGTCTGCGCGCGCGCCGCCCATCGTTTCCTGAAGCCGTTCTCCGTCCGATCGCTTTGTTGTTCGTCAGGCGCCTGAGCGCCCGGCGACGCGCGCGCTCGCTCGTCAGCTCATTCAGGAAATTATTTCGCCATGTTCACGCTCCTCCCGCGAGCGCGCCGACGCGCGCGCCGTCGCACCGTCGCGTCCTTGCACGCCGCACTGCCGCTGTCCCTCTTCGCTCATGCCGCATGGCCGGCCACGCCGGCAGCAGCAGCCGCTTCCGATACCGAGACCACGCTCGCGCCGGTAATGGTGAGCGCGCAGTCAGCGTCCCTGAAATCGCCGCTCGATCCGAACCTGCCCGCGAGCGTCGCGACCGTCACGGCGGACGAGTCACAGTACTGGAACGTCGTCACGCCCGAAGACATGCTCAAGTACGCGCCGAACATGGCGGTGCGCAAGCGCTTTATCGGCGACGTGAACGCGCCCATCGCCGTGCGCGGCACGAGCAACGCGCAAACGGCGCGCGGCCTCGTGTATGCGGACGGCCTTCTGCTCAGCAATTTCCTGGGTAACACGTTCACCTTCGCGCCGCGCTGGTCGATGGTCTTCGCCGACGACATCGCGCGCACGGACGTCATCTACGGTCCTTACTCGGCGCTCTATCCGGGCAACTCGATCGGCGCAACCGTCGCGATCACGACGCGCATGCCGACGCAGTTCGAAGCCGACGCGAAAGTGCAGGCCTTCACGCAGCACTTCGATCTCTTCGGCATCAACCGCAGCTTCAACGGCACGAACACGACCGCGACCGTCGGCGACCGCATCGGCAAGCTCTCGTTTCTGATCGGCGTCGATCATCTGGAAAACACCGGGCAGCCGCTGCAGTTCGCGACGCTCGCGCAATCGAAAACGCCCGCCACCGCCGCCGACCGGCCCGTGACCGGCGCGACGTTCTACAACGATCAGAACGGCGCGCGCGCGGCGGTGCTCGGCACGTCGTCCGAAGGCATCGAGCGCACGTTTCAGGACCAGTTGCGCGTGAAGCTCGCCTACGACATCACGAACACGCTGCAAGCCGGCTTCACGCTCGGCTACTGGCATCAGAAATACAACAGCGACACGACGACCTTTCTGCGCGACGCGGCCGGCAACCCGGTGTATAGCGGGCGCGTGAACATCGGCGGGTTCGGATACACGATTCCCGCCGCGACGTTCGCGCCGAGCATGGGATCGAGCGAAAACTTTCTCTACGGCCTCACGCTGCGCACGCACCACGACACCGGCTGGAACGCGGAAGCCATCGCGTCGTACTTCGACATCACGCAGAGCATCGCGCGCACGGCAACTTCTGGGGTGCCGGGCGACGGCCCCGGCACGCTCACGGACGGCTCCGGATCGGGATGGAAGTCGCTCGATTTGCGCACAAGCTGGACGCCGACCGTTCGTTCGGGACTGGCCGCGCATGGGCTGTCGTTCGGCTATCACTACGACAACTACTTTCTGGACAACGTAAGCTCGAACACGGCCGCATGGCGCGATGACGCGGGCATCTCGTTCGCCAACGCGTTCGGCGGGCGCACCCGCACGCAAGCGATCTATGCGCAGGACGCGTGGCGCTTCCTGCCGCGCTGGGCGTTCACTTACGGCCTGCGTTACGAGAACTGGAATGCCTATGACGGCACGCGGGCCGTCGGCGCGACATCGCTCGATTACGCCGATGCAAGCCAGAGCCACTGGTCGCCCAAGGCATCGCTTTCATTCGACGCCACGAACGATCTAACGTTGCGCGCATCCATCGGGCGGGCGTACCGCTTTCCGACTGTCGGCGAGCTGTTTCAAGGGCAAATCAACGGCGTGTCGATCGTCAACAGCAATCCGAACCTGCAGCCCGAGGACGATCTTTCGAAAGAACTGACCGCGGAATGGGCGCACCGCAACGGCATCTATCGCTTCACGCTCTTTCAGGACGACGTAAAGAACACCATTCTGAGTCAGACGAACACGACCGTCATTCCGAACATCACCAACTTCCAGAACATCGACAAGGTGCGTTCGCGCGGCGCCGAAGCGAGCTACGAAGGTCAGGACGTGTGGCTGCGCGGACTCGATCTCGCCGCCAACGTCGCGTACACGCAGTCGAAGATTCTCGCGAACAGCGGCAATCCGGCGTCCGTGGGCAAGTACTTCTATCGCATTCCGCTGTGGCGGGCGAATGCGGTGGCGACCTATCGCGCGAACGCGAAAACCGCCGCGACGCTCGCGGTGCGTTATTCGGGACGCCAGTACAACACGCTTACGAACACGGACATCAATCCGGACACGTATGGCGGCACGAGCACCTACGCCGTCGTCGATGCCAAGTTCTCCTACAAGCCGACCAAGCGCACGGAACTGGGCATCGGCGTCGATAACCTGTTCGATCGCCGCTACTACGTGTTCCACCCGTATGCGGGACGCACGTTCTATGTCGAAGGACGCATCGGCATCTGATCTCCATCCATTCGCATTCGTTCGATTCCAAAAGGACACGTCATGCAAGCACAACCCTTTACGCCCGCTTCGACGCAGGGCGACGCCGTCGCCGAGCGCCGCACGCTGTGGCGCTGGCATTTCTACGCCGGCCTCTTCGTGATGCCGCTTCTCGTCGTGCTCGCCATCACGGGCACGCTGTACTGCTTTCAGCCGCAGATCGAGCCGATGCTGTACCGCGACCGCATGGTTGTCGCCGATACACACGGCCCGCGTCTTTCCACCGATGCGCTGCTCGCCAAAGCCGTCGCCCACGAGCCGCGCGGCGCCGTGCCGACGCTCGCCCAGATCGACACGCGTCGCACGCGCAGCGCCGAATTCGTGTTCCGCCTGCCTTCGGGCGAGAGCGAGAGCGTGTACGTGAATCCGTACGACGGCGCGGTGCTCGGCACGCTCTCCGTCGAGCATCGGCTGATGAAGCAGATCCGCAATCTGCATCGCGGGCTCATGCTCGGCAAGACCGGCGAACTCGCGATGGAACTCGCGGGATGCTGGACGCTCGTGATGATCGGCACGGGCGTCGCGCTATGGTGGCCGTGGGGCGGCGCGGGCCGTCGCGCGGGCGGCGTGTGGCTGCCGCGTCTTACGCTCGAAGGCCGCGCGTGGTGGCGCGATCTGCACGCGGTGGGCGGCGTGTGGCTCGCTATCGGCGCGCTCTTCTTCGTGCTCAGCGGACTGCCGTGGTCCGGATCGTGGGGCAAGCAGTTCAAGGCGCTGGCGACGTCCGCATCGCTCGGCTATCCGAAAGGGGCGTGGGGCGAGGCGCATGTGCATTCGAGCGTGCCCGCCGATCACGCGATGCACGCCATGCCGATGAAAATGGACGATCTCCCGCTGCATCAGACGCCGTGGGCCGTCGGCGCGAGGGACGTGCCGCAGACCGCGAAGGCGTCGGCGGCGGCGAACCGCTCTCTCGACGATGTGATTGCGCTCGCCGCGAAACAGGGCGTGACGAGCGACTACGGGATCGCGCTGCCCACGTCGCCGACGGGCGTCTACACGGTGTCGTATTTTCCCGCCGATCCACGCTCGGAACGCACGCTGCACATCGACCAGTACAGCGGCCGCGTGCTGTCCGACATCTCGTACGGCACCTATGGCGCGGTCGCGCGATTCATCTCGTATGGCACGTCGTTGCACATGGGGCGCTATTTCGGCATTGCCAATCAGATCGTGTGTGCGGCGATCTCGCTCGGGCTGGCCGCGCTGTCCGTGACCGGCGTCGTGATGTGGTTCAAGCGCCGTCGGTCGCGCACGCTCGGGGCGCCGTCGCGGCCTGCGAATCGCCCGCCGATGCGCGTGTGGCGCGCCGGCCTCGCGCTCGTCGGCGCGATTTTCCCGTTGATGGGGCTGACGATGCTCGCCGTCTGGTGTCTCGACCGCCTCGCGTTCGGCTCGCGGGCACGAGCGCAAGGCTGACGCTATTAGGCGACGCCGAAGCTCGAGCGCGCGAGTTGCTCGGCTTCGTTTGGCGTCGCGAATGGCGACATCAAGCGCGAGTCGGGGCGGGGTCAGCGCAAACCAGACGGCGGCCTTTTCTCATGCGCCGCCGAACTTCAAGCGCGTCAGTTGCTCCGCTTCGTTAGCGAGCAGACGCGCGGCGTCGCGAATGGCGACATAAAGCGTGATGGAGCTGTGCGCGGGCGAGAATCAGGGCGCGGTCGTAGGCGCAGATCTAGCGCCGCTCCATTCTCATGCGACGCCGAACTTCAAGCGCGTCAGTTTCTCCGCTTCGTTGGCGAGCAGACGCGCGGCGTCGCGAATGGCGACACCGAGCGTGATCGGGCCGGGCGCGGGCGAGAACCCGGCGCAGTCACAGGCGCAAATCTAGTGCCGCCCCTTTCTGATGCGACGCCGAACATCAAGCGCGTCAGTTGCTCCGCTTCGTTGGCGAGCAGACGCGCGGCGTCGCGAGTGGCGACACCGAGCGTGATCGGGCCGGGCGCGGGCGAGAACCCGGCGCGGTCACAGGCGCAAATCTAGCGCCGCCCCTTTCTCACGCGACGCCGAATTTCAAGCGCGTCAGTTGCTCCGCTTCATTGGCGAGCAGACGCGCGGCGTCGCGAATGGCGACATCGAGCGTGATCGGGCCGGGCGCGGGCGAGAAGCATCCGCTGAAGAATTCCGAGAGGCGCGGCAGCGCGGCCGGATCGATCGCGCCGGAGAGCAACGACGCCGGCACGCCCGACGCCCGCGCATGCTTGCAGGCAATAAAGGGCGCCTTGCCATGCAGGGTCTGCACGTCGGAGCGGCCTTCGCCCGTGATGAGCCAGTTCGCGCCTTCCAGCGCCGCGTCCAGACCGATTTCACGCGCCACGACTTCCGCGCCGGTCTCGAAGCGCGCGCCCAGCATGTGCAGCGCGAAACCGAGACCGCCCGCCGCGCCCGCGCCCGGCTCGTTTCGTTTCACGAGACCCATCGCCGGTTCAAGCCGGTCCGCGAAATGGGCGAGGGCGGCGTCGATGGTGGCGATCTGCTCGGGCGTCACGCCTTTTTGCGGCCCGAAGACGGCGGTCGCGCCGTGCTCGCCGGTGAGCGGATTATCGACATCCGACATGCCGACGAACTCCGCTTCCTTCACGCGCGGATCGAGCCCCGATGCGTCGACACGCGCGATCCTCGCGAGCGACGACGGCACCGGCGCGAGTTCGTTGCCGTCGGCGTCGAAGAGCTTCACGCCGAGGCCGACGAGCAGCCCGGCGCCGCCGTCGTTCGTGCTGCTGCCGCCGAGCGCGACGAAGAACCGGCGCGCGCCGGAGTCGAAGAGCGCGCGGATCGCCTCGCCCATGCCGAGCGTGCTGCGTTCGGTAACGGGCACGGCCATGCCGTCCGGGTCCGTGATGCCGACGACCTCCGCCGTCTCGATCATCGCGCTGCCATCGGCGAGCAGGCCCGTCGCGGCGTCGCGGCGTGCCGCCGCCGCGCCGCGCACGGTGAGCATGCGGCGCTCGCCGCCGGCCGCGAGCATCGCGTCGAGGGTGCCTTCGCCGCCATCGGCCATCGGGCGAATGCGGATTTGCGCGTCGGGCCGCGCCCGCCTGATGCCTTCCGCGATCGCGTTCGCGACGCCTTGCGCGGAGAGCGATCCCTTGAACGAATCGGGCGCGATGACGACAACGGGAGCGGGCGTGGCGGACGTAGTAGGCATGGTGTCTCGAATGTTCTGTTTGAGGCGCGGCGTCGGACAACTGCGCGCAGATTGGGTCAACGACGCGCGGCAAGCTTAGCAGCGCGCTTTGTCCGGCAAAATAGCGCGGCTGCGATAGCGGGAATTGTGCGCGGCCGCGACCGTCCGGAAAACGGGGATTTACGCCGTATCCGCGCCCTAAATCCGCCAAAAACCCCGCGAAACGCTTCATGCGCGTTCGCGCAAGCAGGCCGGCCTGATTTGTTTGCTAAAATGCTGGGCTCTGTTGGCTGACTCGCTCGGCGACGGTCCGGGCGTCTTCGAAACGCGCATGACGTGCGCTTTCGCGAATCGGGCGTCGAAGTGGCGAGCGCCGGCAAGCTCACCGGACCCGCGCCTTTAGAACCGCGGAAGAACCGACCACCGAACGAACACCGAATTACTCTAGGACGATTGAAGCCATGGCTAACGTAGTTGAAAACCTCGGCAAGCTCGAACGCCGCCTGACCATTTCCCTGCCGAAAGACTCGGTGCAGAAGGAAGTGGATTCGCGCATCCGTCAGTTGGCCAAGAACGTGCGCATGCCGGGCTTCCGCCCGGGCAAGGTGCCGCTCAAGATGGTGACGCAGCAGTACGGCGGCCAGGTCGAGGCCGAAGTGCTGAGCGACAAGGTCGGCAAGGAGTTCTTCGATGTCACGCGCGCGGAAAACCTGCGCGTCGCGGGCCAGCCGAGCTTCGCGCCGAAGGCCGAGCCGGCCGCCGACGCGTACTCGTTCGACGCGACCTTCGAGGTCTACCCGGAAGTGAAGCTGGGCGATGTCGCCACCGCTGAAATCGAGCGCACCGTCACCACCATTTCGGAAGCCGAAGTCGACCGCACGCTCGAAATCCTGCGCAAGCAGCGCGTGCACTTCCACCCGCGCGGCGAAGGCGGCGAGCACGGCGACGGCGGCGCGGACACCGCTGCGCAGAACGGCGACCGCGTGACGCTCGACTTCGTCGGCAAGCTGGACGGCGTGGAATTCGAAGGCGGCAGCGCGCAGGACTTCGCGTTCGTGCTCGGCGAAGGCCGCATGCTGCCGGAGTTCGAACAGGCGGCGACCGGCCTGAAGGTCGGCGAAACGCGCGAATTCGACCTGAAGTTCCCCGAGGACTACCACGGCAAGGAAGTGGCGGGCAAGACGGCGCAATTCACGATCACTGTGAAAAAGGTCGAATGGCCCCATATGCCCGCAGTGGACGCGGAATTCGCGAAGTCGCTGGGCATCGAAGACGGCGATCTCACGAAGATGCGCGCCGAGATCAAGGACAATCTGGAACGCGAAGCCAAGCGCCGCACGCAGCAGATCGTGAAGAACCAGGTCATGGACGCGCTCCTGAAGATTTCGGAGCTGGACGTGCCGAAGGCGCTGATCGAGCAGGACCAGCAGCGTCTGGTGGAAATGGCGCGTCAGGACCTGCAGCAGCGCGGCGTGCCGAACGCAGCGGACGCGCCGATTCCGGCGGAAATGTTCGCCGAGCAGGCCGAGCGCCGCGTCAAGTTGGGCCTCGTGCTGGCCGAGCTGGTGAAGGCGAACGACCTGCAGGCGAAGCCCGAACAGATCCGCGCTGAAGTGGACGAATTCGCGAAAAGCTACGAAGACCCGAAGGAAGTCGTCCGCTGGTATTATTCGAACCAGCAGCGCCTCGCCGAAATGGAAGCGTACGTCGTGGAAAGCAACGTCGTCGAATTCGTGCTCGGCAAGGCCAAGGTGACCGACAAGGAAGTTAGCTTCGAGGAACTGGCCAGCGCAACGGCGCAAGCCTGACGCGGAAAGCCAAGGGGCGTGCGGGGTCGTCGGAGGGCGGCCCGCACGCCTTTTTTGCATTAAAGTTGTGCATGCACGTGCCGTTCTTTTGGATGTTCCTTCGTCGATCAGTATCCCTATTCCGAACAAGGAAATTGCATGACCTTTCGCGCTGAATTGCTCGATACGTTGGCGTCCCACGCTCCGCGGGACTTCGAAGCCCAGGCGCTCGGCCTCGTCCCGATGGTCGTGGAAACGAGCGGCCGTGGCGAACGTGCCTATGACATTTATTCCCGGCTCCTGAAGGAGCGCGTGGTGTTCCTCGTCGGCGAGGTCAACGACCAGTCGGCGAATCTCGTCGTCGCCCAGTTGCTGTTCCTGGAAAGCGAGAATCCCGACAAGGACATCAGCCTGTATATCAACAGCCCGGGCGGCTCGGTGTCGGCCGGCATGGCGATCTACGACACCATGCAGTTCGTGAAGCCGGACGTCTCCACGCTGTGCATGGGGCTTGCTGCCAGCATGGGCGCGTTCCTGCTGGCGTCGGGCGCGAAGGGCAAGCGCGTCGCGCTGCCCAACGCCCGCGTGATGATTCACCAGCCGCTCGGCGGCGCGCGCGGCCAGGCGTCGGACATCGAAATTCAGGCGCGGGAAATTCTGTACCTGAAGGAACGTCTAAACCAGTTGCTGTCGCATCACACGGGTCAGCCGGTCGAGCGCATCGCGCGCGACACGGATCGCGACAACTTCATGTCCGGCGACGACGCGCAAGCCTACGGCATCGTCGACCAGGTGCTGCACAAGCGTCCCTGAAGGCGTCCGGAGCGGCGCCGCGCCGGCCCCGGAAACAGGGCTGGGCAATGCGGATGGCGCATGCGGCGCAACGCCAAAACGCCTTTCGTGGCGGGCGCGCGGAGTCGAATCTGCGTGGCCGGATCGAAGGGCGTATCATGTAACAAGAGTGTCCGGAGGCTTACACATTTATGGCGGACAAAAAAGGTTCCAGCAGCGAGAAGCTGCTGTACTGCTCGTTCTGCGGAAAGAGCCAGCATGAGGTGAAGAAGCTCATTGCCGGCCCGTCGGTGTTCATCTGCGATGAATGTATCGACCTGTGCAACGAGATCATTCGCGATGAAGCGGCCGGCGCGGCGGAAGAGGCCGGGCTGACCAAGTCCGACCTGCCGAGCCCGCAGGAAATCAGCGACATCCTGAATCAGTACGTGATCGGCCAGGAACGCGCGAAGAAAATTCTCGCGGTGGCCGTGTACAACCATTACAAGCGGCTCAAGCACCTCGACAAGAAGGACGACATCGAGCTGTCGAAGAGCAACATCCTGCTGATCGGGCCGACCGGCTCCGGCAAGACGCTGCTCGCGCAGACGCTCGCGCGCATGCTGAACGTGCCGTTCGTGATCGCGGACGCCACCACGCTCACCGAAGCGGGTTACGTCGGCGAAGACGTCGAGAACATCATTCAGAAGCTGCTGCAGAACTGCAACTACGAAGTCGACAAGGCGCAGCGCGGCATCGTCTATATCGATGAAATCGACAAGATCAGCCGCAAGTCGGACAACCCGTCCATCACGCGCGACGTGTCGGGCGAGGGCGTGCAGCAGGCGCTGCTGAAGCTTGTCGAAGGAACGATGGCTTCGGTGCCGCCGCAGGGCGGGCGCAAGCACCCGAACCAGGACTTTATCCAGGTCGATACGACGAACATCCTGTTCATCTGCGGCGGCGCGTTCGACGGTCTGGAGAAGGTCATCACGGACCGCACGGAAAAGACCGGCATCGGTTTCGGCGCGAGCGTGAAGAGCAAGCAGGATCGCGACGCCGGCGAAGTGCTGCGCGAAGTGGAACCGGAAGATTTGATCAAGTTCGGCCTGATTCCGGAACTGATCGGCCGTCTGCCCGTCGTGGCGACGCTCGGCAAGCTGGACGAAGCCGCGCTCGTGAAGATTCTCATCGAGCCGAAGAACGCGCTGGTGAAGCAGTATCACAAGCTCTTCGCCATGGAACGCGTGGAACTGGAGATTCGTCCGGCCGCGCTGCAGGCCATCGCGCAAAAGGCGATTCGCCGCAAGACCGGCGCGCGCGGGCTGCGCTCGATTCTGGAACAGGCGTTGCTCGACGTGATGTACGAACTGCCGACGATGAAGGGCGTGTCGAAGGTGATCGTCGATGACAACACCATCGACGGCGACGGCAAACCGTTGCTCATCTATGAAGACGCACCGAAAGTAGCAGGGTCGAACTAAATCGGGCTGTGTGTCGGCGAGAGGCCGTTCATGGCGACGTGAACGGCCTTTGTTTTTATTTTTCGGTTTATCTTGTGGACGTTACTGACGAACTTGGACTACCGACTTTTCCCTTCCGATAAAGGCTTGCAATAGCTCTTAACGGCCTTACTTACGAACGAACCGATTCCATTAATGGGGAAATGAAATGTCAGGAACCCAACTCCTCCCGCAGGAACGCATCACGTTGCCGCTGCTCCCGCTGCGCGACGTAGTCGTGTTCCCGCACATGGTGATTCCGCTCTTCGTTGGGCGGCCCAAGTCGATCAAGGCACTCGAAGCCGCGATGGAAGGCGGCAAGCACATCATGCTCGTCGCCCAGAAAACGGCGGCGAAAGATGAGCCGACCGAAAAAGACATGTACGAAGTGGGATGTGTCGCCAACATCCTGCAAATGCTGAAGCTGCCGGACGGCACCGTGAAAGTGCTCGTCGAAGGCTTGCAGCGGGCAAAGACGCTCTCGATCGAAGAGCAGGAAACCCAGTTCTCCTGCGACGTGATGCCGCTCGAACCGGACCACGCCGACAGCGCCGAGACCGAAGCGCTGCGCCGCGCGATCGTCTCGCAGTTCGATCAGTACGTGAAGCTCAACAAGAAGATTCCGCCGGAGATCCTGACCTCGCTGTCGGGTATCGACGAGGCGGGTCGTCTCGCTGACACCATCGCCGCGCATCTGCCGCTCAAGCTCGACCAGAAGCAGCACATCCTCGAGATGTTCCCGGTCATCGAGCGGCTGGAGCACCTGCTTGCGCAGCTCGAAGCTGAAATCGACATTCTGCAGGTCGAGAAGCGCATCCGTGGGCGCGTGAAGCGTCAGATGGAGAAGAGCCAGCGCGAGTACTACCTGAACGAACAGGTCAAGGCCATCCAGAAGGAACTGGGCGAAGGCGAAGAAGGCGCGGATCTCGAAGAACTCGAGAAGCGCATCGCCGCCGCGCGCATGCCGAAGGAAGCCAAGAAGAAGGCCGACGCCGAGCTCAAGAAGCTGAAGCTGATGTCGCCGATGTCCGCTGAAGCGACCGTCGTGCGTAATTACATCGACACGCTGATCGGCTTGCCGTGGCGCAAGAAGAGCAAGGTCAACAACGACCTCTCGAACGCGGAGCGCGTGCTCGACGAAGACCACTTCGGCCTCGAAAAGGTCAAGGAACGCATTCTCGAATATCTCGCGGTTCAGCAACGCGTCGAGAAGGTGAAAGCGCCGATCCTGTGCCTCGTCGGGCCTCCGGGCGTCGGCAAGACGTCGCTTGGGCAGTCCATCGCCCGCGCGACGAATCGCAAGTTCGTGCGCATGGCGCTCGGCGGCGTGCATGACGAGTCCGAGATTCGTGGCCACCGTCGCACGTACATCGGCTCGATGCCGGGCAAGATTTTGCAAAGCCTGGCGAAGGTCGGCGTGCGCAATCCGCTCTTCCTGCTCGACGAAGTCGACAAGATGGGCATGGATTTCCGCGGCGATCCGGCTTCCGCGCTGCTCGAAGTGCTGGATCCGGAACAGAACCATACGTTCGCGGACCACTACATCGAAGTGGACTTCGACCTGTCGGACGTGATGTTCGTCGCGACGTCGAACTCGCTGAACATTCCGCCGCCGCTGCTCGACCGGATGGAAGTGATTCGCCTCTCGGGTTACACCGAGGACGAGAAGGTCAGCATCGCGCAGCGTTATCTGCTGCCGAAGCAAAAGCGCAACAACGGCCTGAAGGAAGGCGAGATCGAGGTGGCGGAGCAGGCTATCCGCGACATCATTCGCTACTACACGCGTGAAGCGGGCGTGCGTTCGCTCGAGCGCGAAGTGTCGAAAATCTGCCGCAAGGTCGTGAAGATGCTGCTCCTGAAGAAGGCGGATGGCGCGGTGAAGGTGGACGGTTCGAACCTCGACACGTTCCTCGGCGTGCGCAAGTACGACTTCGGTCTGGCCGCGAAGGAAAACCAGATCGGTCAGGTGACGGGTCTCGCGTGGACGGAAGTGGGCGGCGATCTGCTCACGATCGAAGCGGCGGTCATGCCGGGCAAGGGCGGCGTGATCCGCACAGGTTCGCTCGGCGACGTGATGAAGGAATCCGTCGAGGCCGCGCGCTCGGTCGTGCGCTCGCGCTCGCGGCGTCTCGGCATCACGGATGAGTCGTTCGAGAAGAAGGACATCCACATCCACGTGCCCGAAGGCGCGACGCCGAAGGACGGTCCGTCCGCCGGTATCGCGATGACGACGGCGCTCGTGTCCGTGCTGACCGGCATTCCGGTGCGCGCGGACGTGGCGATGACCGGCGAAATCACGCTGCGCGGCGAAGTGCTGCCGATCGGCGGGTTGAAGGAGAAGCTGCTGGCGGCGCATCGCGGCGGCATCAAGCTCGTGTTGATCCCGGAAGAGAACACGAAGGATCTGGCCGACATCCCCGACAACGTGAAGAACGCCATCGAGATCGTGCCGGTTCGCTGGATCGACCGCGTGCTGGAACTGGCGCTGGAACGTCTGCCCGAACCGCTGCCGGAAGAGGAAGCGAAAGCGACCCCGGTGGCAGCGGAAGCGCAGAAAGACCAGCCCGCTACGGGCGACGTCGTGAAACACTGAGCGTCTCAAGGCATCAATCGAAACCCGCGGCTTCGTCCGCGGGTTTTTTTTCGGCTGCCGCTTCTAAGTCGCCCGAGCACGCGTTCCAATCGGGCGCAACCCTCGTTGACACGGCAGTTTCGGCTGCGTTTAATGGCCGCGCATCGGCTCAGGCGCGATGCGGTTCGCGAATGACGGCGGACCGAAAAATCGATTACAACGTGCCATTACAGATTTGGGGAAACAATGAACAAGACGGAACTGATCGACCATATCGCGCAGCAAGCCGATATATCCAAGGCAACGGCCGGGCGAGCGCTCGAAGCGGTCATCGACGGCGTGCGGGCGACGCTGGAAAAGGGCGATTCAGTGACGCTCGTCGGCTTCGGCACCTTCGCGGTAGGCGAGCGCGTCGCCCGCACCGGTCGCGATCCGCGCACGGGCGCGGCGATCACCATCGAAGCGGCAAAAATTCCCAAGTTCCGCGCTGGTAAAGCCCTGAAGGATGCGCTAAACTAGCTGACTCGCTGGGAACGGTGCAATTCACCGGTTCTTCTGTTCCAGGCGAACAGAAATCCGGGTGCTTAGCTCAGTTGGTAGAGCGGCGCCCTTACAAGGCGTAGGTCGGGAGTTCGAGCCTCTCAGCACCCACCACTTCCAGCGGCACGCAGTACATTGATGCAGTAGCAGCACCCAGGAGCGGTAGTTCAGTCGGTTAGAATACCGGCCTGTCACGCCGGGGGTCGCGGGTTCGAGTCCCGTCCGCTCCGCCAAGAACGACCGGAAATCCCGCAAGCTTCACGGCTTGCGGGATTTTTATTTTGGCCGCGTCTCGTTAAGTATCCTAATTATTCTCAAGTTGCAGTTGGCGCAACGATTCGGGCGAGGATGGGACATCACGCGTCGATCAAACGAAAGATCACAGCATCAAAAAGCGGAAAACGCCGCCGGCTTTCGCCTTTTCCCCTCCCGCTGTTGTAATATCGAGCGTTTTGTCTAACCTCGCAGCGCAACGCATGCTCGACTTCTTCCGCAACCACCAGCGCCTGATGATGGCCCTGCTGATTCTCATCATCGTGCCCGGACTGGGTATCGTCGGGATTCAGGGCTTCAGCAACTTCTTCGACGAAAGCGCTTACGTCGCCAGCGTGAACGGTCACAAGATCACCCGCGCCGAATACGAAAGCGCCTTCCGGCAGCAGGTCGACCGCGCCCGCGCCATGCTCGGCGCGCAGTTCGATCCCAAAATGTTCGATTCGCCCGAGACGCGCAGCGCGATGGTGAACAGCCTCGTGCAGCAACGCGTCATGGCCGACGAAACCCAGCGCTTGCATCTCACGGCTTCGGACGACGCCGTGCGCCGCGCGCTGCTGTCCGATCCGGGCATTGCGTCGTTGCGCAAGCCGGACGGCACCATCGACCTCGACCGCTACAAGCAGCTTCTCGCGATGCAGGGCATGACACCCGCGCAATACGACGAACGCATGCGCTACACGATTGCGAACGATCAGATTCCGTCGAGCATTCAGCAGAGCGCGTTCACGTCGAAGTCGCTCGCACAGAACCTGACGGAACTGGCCGAACAGCGCCGGTCGGTGCAGGGCCTGTCGCTGCGCAGCGCGGACTACACCGCGAAGGTCCAGCCGACCGACGCGCAACTGCATGCTTACTACGACGCGCATCGCAACGCATTCGCGACGCCCGAGACCGCGACGATCCAGTATCTCGTGCTGTCGCCGGCCACGCTCGCGGCGGCTTCGAAGCCGAGCGACGCCGACCTCAAGAAGTTCTACGACGACAACATCCAGCGTTACCGCACGCAGGGCGAAGTGCGCGCGAGCCACATTCTGATCAACGCGCCGAAGGACGCCAGCGCCGCCGACAAAGCCAAGGCGAAGCAGAAGGCCGAAGCGCTGCTCGCACAAGTGAAGGCGCATCCGGACCAGTTCGCGGATATCGCCAAGAAGAATTCGGATGACCAGGGCTCGGCCGACAAGGGCGGCGATCTCGGTTACTTCGCGCCCGGCCAGATCGCGGGCGGCAAGGCATTCGACGACGCCGCGTTCAGCCTGAAGAAGGGCGAGGTCAGCAACATCGTCGAATCGGACTTCGGCTATCACATCATTCAGGCGACGGATGTGAAGCCCGCCGCGACGAAGCCGTTCGACGAAGTGAAGGACGCCGTCGCGAAGGACTATGCCGCGCAGCAGGGCTCGAAGGGCTTCGCGGACAGCGCGCAGGGCTTCACGGACCTCGTCTACGAGAAAGAGAAGTCGCTTCAGCCCGCCGCCGACAAGTACAAGCTGACGATCCAGACCGCCACGGTGGGACCGAAGCCGAATCCTCAGTTGCCGCCGGACAATCCGCTCAACAACGCGAAGTTCCTCGCCGCCGTGTTCACGCCGGATTCGGTGAAGCAGCACTACAACACGCAGGCGATCGACGTGGGCAACAACACGCTGATCGCGGCTCGCGTGACCGACTACAAGGCGCCGACGGTGCCGGCGTTCGACGCCGTCAAGGATGCGGTGCGCACGAAGGTCGTCGCGGAACAAGCTGCGGCGCTCGCCCACAAGGAAGGCGAAGCCAAGCTCGCCGAATTGCAGAAGTCGAAGTCGGCGGACGGCTTCACGTCGGCCGTCACGGTCTCGCGCAACGACGCGCAAGGCTTGCCGCCTCCCGCGCTCGCAGCGATTTTCAAGGCGGATGCATCGAAACTGCCGGCGTATGTGGGCGTCGATCTGGGCGCGGACGGCTACGCGATTTATCGCGTGAACGGCATCGAGAAGGCCGCTCCGGTCGCAGCGGACCGCCTCGCAGGCGCGCAGCAGCAGATCGCGCAGGTGTATGGGCAGGCCGAAATGGAAGCCTATATCGACTCGCTGAAGGCGCGCTCGAAGGTCAAGCTCAGCGCGGCGCCTGCGCCGTCCGCGAACGAGTAAGCATCTCAAGCGTCGCTCACGAAAAAGCCCCCGCGTCCGAAAGGAGCGGGGGCTTTGTCTTGGCCGTCATCCGCGAATCAGCCGCCTGCGATGTCTCGGCACATCACAGAGCGAACGCGGACTTACAGGCAGCCTTGAATGTCGCCGGTCGCGTCGCTGCCGGCTGCGCCCGAGGCGCGGAAGCCGACCCACGTACCCGAACCGGACCACGACGGACGCACCACGGCCGCTGCGCCGTTAGGCGGCTGCTGGCCCGGAACGAACACGTCGACGGCCTGGTCGTTCGCGAGCGTGTCTTGCGAAATCACCTGCTGCTGCGACTTCGTCGCCCACTGCTGGGAGATGCATTGCGCGACCACCTTCGGCGCCTTCTGGCTCGTGCCGACTTGCTGCACGCCGGCAGGCGGCTGCGCAGCACAGGCAGAGATCGCAACGGTCAATGCGAGCAAGGGGATATGTTTCACGTGACCTCCTTGTAGAGTCGCTCGATGTCGAGCGGGTTATAAGAGTGACGCGAGTCTGATGACAGAATCCTGGCCGCGTTTCGCGTTTTTCCCGCCGCTACCGCGCTTGCGTCCCGCTATTGCGACGCGCTTGCGCCCAGCAAGGGTTTCAACGTCGGCCAGACGTTGTTTAATAGCAAGGGTTGCGCCTGAGCCGTCGGATGAATCTGGTCGGACTGGAACATCGAAGGCTTGTCTTCGATGCCGGCGAGCAGGAACGGCACCAGCGCGACGTGCTTGTCCTTGGCGATGCGCTCATACACCGCGTGGAACTTTTGCGAATAGTCCGGGCCGTAGTTGGGCGGCACATACATGCCGATGAGCAGCACTTTCGCGTGCGCCGCCTGCGACGCGTCGACGATGCCGCGAAGGTTCGCCTCCGTGGTCGCGAGCGGCACGCCGCGCAGCGCATCGTTGGCGCCCAGTTCCACAATAACGACTGCCGGCTTGATACGCGCGAGCACGGCGGTGAGGCGGGCGCGTCCGCCGCTCGTGGTGTCGCCGCTGATGCTCGAATTGGCGACGTTATAATCGAGACGCTCTTTGGCCAGCCGCTCGCGCAGCAGCGCGACCCAGCCGGTGTCGCGCGGCAGGCCGTATTCCGCCGAGAGACTGTCGCCCAGCACGACGATGGCGGGCTTCATTTGCGCCTCGGCAGCTTGAGCATGCGAGAAAGCGGCCGCTGACAACATCATGCTCGCGATCGCTGCCTTCACGAAGCCGCGCGCGCTCCAGTTCTTATTCAAGGTGTCCATGCAAAACAATACTGAGCCGGTCATCGAAGTTCGGGGATTGAGCAAACGGGTGAAGGACGCCACGGGCGAGCTGACGATTCTGGACAACATCGACTTGTCCATCGCGAAGGGTAGCAGCGTGGCGATCGTCGGCGCATCGGGATCGGGCAAGTCGACGTTGCTCGGCTTGCTCGCGGGATTGGACAGCGCGAGCGACGGCTCGGTTCGCCTGCTCGGCAAGGACCTGTCCGCACTGAACGAAGACGAGCGCGCCGCGCTCAGAAGCGGCGCTGTCGGCTTCGTGTTCCAGTCGTTCCAGTTGATGCCGCACCTGACCGCGCTCGAAAACGTCATGCTGCCGCTCGAACTGCGCGCGGAGATGCCGCATGACCAGATCGCGCAGCGCGCGCGCTCGCTGCTCGATCAGGTCGGTCTCTCGCAACGGACCGGGCATTACCCGAAGCTGCTTTCGGGCGGCGAACAACAGCGCGTTGCGCTCGCGCGCGCCTTCGTCACGCATCCTGCCATTCTTTTCGCCGATGAACCCACGGGCAGCCTCGACGCCGCGACCGGTTACGCGATCATCGACCTGATGTTCGAGATGAACGCGCGCAACGGCGCGACGCTCGTGCTCGTCACACACGACACCGAACTCGCGCAACGCTGCGACGCGACCGTAACGATCGAAGCAGGGCGGCTCGTCAACGGTCTCGCGGTCTAGACATGAAAACGCCCGCATCGGCGAAGATGCGGGCGTCTGCACAAACGGCAATTTAGCGCTTGAGCGCCTTGCGCGCGCGTTCGATCAACGCGGACGTCGACGAATCGTGCTTGGCCGGGTCCACGCTCGCTGCCGTGATATCCGCCTCGACGACCTTGCCCAGAATCTTGCCCAGTTCGACGCCCCACTGGTCGAACGAATTGATGTCCCACACCGTTCCCTGCACCAGCACCTTGTGCTCGTAAAGCGCGATCAGCGCGCCGAGCGACTGCGGGGTGAGCGCGTCGAGCAGGATGGTCGTCGTCGGCCGGTTGCCGGGGAAGCTCAGGTGCGTCGCGAGTTCTTCCTTGCCCGGACCGGCGACCTTCTTCGCTTCTTCGAGCGTGCGGCCGAGCATCAGCGCTTCGCTCTGCGCAAAACAGTTCGCAAGCAGCTTCGCGTGATGATCGACGAGCGGGTGTTCCGGCGTCAGCAGCGCGATGAAGTCGATCGGGATGATGGTCGGCCCTTGATGCAGCATCTGGAAGAACGCGTGCTGGCCGTTCGTGCCGGGCTCGCCCCAGATCACCGCGGCGGTCGGGTAGTCGACCATGCCGCCGTCGAGCGTCGCGGACTTGCCGTTGCTTTCCATCTCCAGTTGCTGAAGATACGACGGCAGATAGTGCAGCGCCTGTGAATACGGCGCGACGAGATCGCTTTGCGAGCCGAAGAAGTTGCGATACCAGATGCCGATCATGCCCATCAGCACTGGCAGGTTCTGCGCGAGCGGCGCGGTGCGGAAATGCTGATCCATCGCGTCGGCGCCTTGCAGCAGCGCCTCGAAGTTCTGCGGCCCGACCGACAGCATGATCGACAGTCCGACCGCCGACCACAGCGAATAGCGCCCGCCGACCCAGTCCCACATCTCGAAGACGTTTTCCTTCGCGATGCCGAACTTCACGACCTCGGCCGTATTCGCCGACACGCCGACAAAGTGCTTAGACAGCTGGTCTTCCGGACAGCCCTGTTCGAGGAACCAGTCGCGCATGGAGTGCGCGTTGGTCATGGTTTCGAGCGTGGTGAAGGTCTTCGAGACGACGATGGCGAGCGTCTCTTCCGCGTCGATCTGTTGCAGCACGCTATAGAGATCGGCGCCGTCGACGTTGGAGACGAAGTGCGTATCCAGTTCCTTCGACGCGAGATGATGCAGCGCGTGCACGACCATCTTCGGCCCAAGATCCGAGCCGCCGATGCCGATGTTCACCACATGGCGAATGCGCTTGCCGGTATAGCCGGTCCACGAACCGCCGCGGACTTTGTCGGCGAACGCGGCCATCTTCGCTTTTTCTTTCTGCACCTGTTCGTGGAACGGCGCATCGGGCGACTGCGCGCGCAGCGCCGTGTGCAGCGCGGCGCGGCCTTCGGTGACGTTGACGGTTTCGCCGGCGAACATCGCGTCGCGGCGCTTCGTGACGCCGGCTTCTTCGGCGAGCTGGACGAGCAGTTCGAGCGTGGCGTCGGTGATGCGGTTCTTCGAGAAATCGATCGTGAGGCCGCCGCCTTCGAACGTCAGGCGCTCGGCGCGCGTCGGCGCCGTGTCGTTTTGCGGCGCGAACCAGTCGCGCAAGCGCTCGCCGGAGATGGCATCGTAGTGCGATTGGAGCGCCGACCAGGCAGGGTGCGATTTGAGCGTCATAGCGGTCTGATAGTCCAGAGTGACAGTGGGAAACGTCCGTGCGGATGCGGTTTGCCGAGGCTGCGTACTGCGACCATCGAAGGTTCGTGAACGCGGTGCGTGCCGCCGCGGATGCCCGAATCGAAGCAACGAATCAAAGGGAGTATAGCGACCATGCGTGAATGGATGCTTGCAAGCCGTCACACGCGCCGCGGCGTTAGCCGTTCGGCGGATAAAACAGGCGGTTGATGAGACTGCGTACCTCGGGCGCGAGTTCGCCCGCCGTGAGCCCGGCCGGTCCGATGCCGCGACCGGTCAGCGACTGCGCGGCCAGTCCGTGCAGATAGACGCCCGCGAGCGCCGCTTCGTACTGCGGCAGCTTTTGCGCGAGCAATGCGCCGATCAGGCCGCCGAGCACGTCGCCGGTGCCGCCTGTGGCGAGTCCCGCGTTGCCGGTCGGATTCACGGCGACGCGGCCATCCGGCGACGCGATCACGGTGCCCGATCCTTTCAGCACGACGACAGCTGCGTAGCGCGCCGAAAGCTGGCGCGCTGCGGCAATGCGATCCGCCTGCACGGCTTTCGCGTCGGATTGCAGAAGCCGCGCGGCCTCCAGCGGATGAGGCGTCAGCACGCACGGATCGCCCGCGCGGCCGCGCGCCGCGACTTCGCCCGCGAGCGCGTCGTCAGTCGCGACGAGATTGAGCGCGTCCGCATCGAGGAGCTTGGGCATGTCTAGCTTGAGGACATCGGCGAGCACGCGCTTCGCGCGATCCGTCTTGCCCATGCCGCAGCCGATGGCGAGCGCATCCGTCTTGTCGAGCGCGAAGCCGTCGACGTGATGCAGCATCAGCTCGGGATGCGGCGGGTCGTACGGCGGGCCGCCTTCGCCCAGAAACGCGACGTGGACCTTACCCGCGCCCGCATAGAGCGCCATGCGCGCCGCGAGGATCGGCGCGCCGCACATGCCCGTGTCGCCGCCCACGACGGCCAGCGTGCCGAACGTGCCCTTGTTGGTCGCGAAGTCGCGCGGCGGCAGGCTCGCCCGGAAAAGCGCCGTCGCGTTGAGCAAGATCGCGGGCGCGGCGGGCGGCTCCACGTCCAGCGTCGCGACGTGCAGCGTGCCGCATAGATCGCGGCCGAGCGCGGTGATGAGGCCCGGCTTCGCGCCGATGAACGTGATCGTCGTGTTCGCGCAGAGCGCCTCGCCGCCGCCGACGGGCACGCCGGTATCGCTGTCGAGGCCGCTCGGCACATCGAGCGCGAGCACGCGGCCGGATTGCTGCGCGCGACGCGACATGCGCGCGGCCAGCGTCGCGAAGACGCCGTCGAGCGGGCGCGTGAGTCCGATGCCGAACATGCCGTCGACGAGCCAGCCGAAACCGTCGAAGGACGCGGGCGGTTCGCTTTCGATCGGCACGCCGGCCGCCTGCGCGGCATCGAGCGCCCAGCGGGCGTCGTCGGGCTTGACGGCTATCGGCATGCAAACCTCGACGGCCACGCCCGCGCGGTGCAGATGCTCGGCGACCACGAGCGCATCGCCGCCGTTGTTGCCGGGGCCGGCCGCGATCCACACGGGCAGCGCGCGGGCCTCGGGATCGCGGGAGAGGGCATCGAGCAGATACTGCGCGGCGGCCGCGCCCGCGCGGGCCATCAGCGTGTGCGGCGGCAGCGCGGCGGCGGCTCGCGCTTCGAGACTGCGCAGCTCCGCAAGCGTGAAGAGCGGGAGCGCGTCGTCGTCGGGCGTGAAGTAGGAAGCGGATGCGGTCATGATGGCGCGAACGAAGGGTCGGCAAAGAAGGCAGAAGCGTTCCGGCTCGCACCCTTCATGCCACACCGCGCGGGGCGGGCGACTTGCGCCTCGAAGCGCGTCAGAAGCGCGTCAGACGCGAATCAAAAACGTTCGACGCCGATGGCCGCTAGCGTCTCGGCGGGAAGATCGGGCGCGACACCGGAGACGAGATCCGCGACCACTTTAGCAGACCCGCACGCGAGGCCCCAGCCCGCCGGACCGTGCGCCGCGTTGACGAAAAGACGCGGATGCCGCGTCGCGCCGACGACCGGCAGCCCGTCCGCCGAAAGCAGCCGCAAGCCGTCCCACGAACGCGCAGCCGATACGCGCGCGGCGCCCGGAATCCAGTCGTGCGTGCCTTGGCCGAGCACGTCGAAGGCGCGGCGCGCGAGCCCGGCGCGCGCGGGTTTGTCGGCCTTCGCGAAACTCTGGAAAACGCCCGCGCCGCCGACGCGCAGCCGCTGATGCACCCGCGACATCGTGATGCGCTTCACCGAATCGACCACCGTGATATGCGGCGCGCGTTCCTCGTAGGCGACGGGCGCGGTCAGCGTATGCACGCGCAGCGGATACAGCGAAGGCGTGGAGCGAAAGCCGCCGACGAGCGCGGGCGTATCCGCGCCCGCCGCGACGACGACCGCATCGGCGGATATGACTTCGGCGTCGGCATGGCGCCTCTTGTCGTCCTTCGAGCGAGCAAGTTCGACCGCAGCGCGCCGGTCCTCGAGCCGCAGCGACGCCACTTCGCAATTCATGCGGAACTCGACGCCGGCTTCTTCCAGCAATTGCTTGAGTTGCTTCGTGAAAAGCGGGCAGTTGGCGGTGCGTTCTTCGGGAAGCAGAACGCCGCCTGCGAACGCGGGATCGTCCGGCACGGAGGGCTCCGCCCGCACGCATTCGTCCGGCGCAAGCGGCCGGTGGGGCACGCCAAAGCTCTTCAGAAGTTCGATGGCCGGCTGCGCGTCGTCGAGTTCGCGGGCGTGCCGGAAGACGTGCAGCATGCCGACGCGCTGCTCGTAGTCGAGCTCGAAGCGCGTTTCGATATCGGCAAGCGCGCGCCGCGACAGTTCGACGAGCGGCTGCAGGCGCGCGTACTGCGCCGCGAACGCCTGCGGATCGCGCAGCTCGCCGAGTCGCTTGAGAAAATCGCGCGCGGCGCCGTCGAAGCCGGTTTTCACGATCATGCCGCTTTGCTTCGCGCGGCTCGACGCCATGAATGTCGGCCCGAACCAGACGTCGAGCGGCGAGGGCAGAAGCGCGCCGCCCTGGCCGTACGTCGCGCCTTGCGCGACGGTCGCGTGGCGCTCGATCACAGAGACGCGATGCCCGGCCGCGTGCAACTGATAAGCGGTGGCGATGCCGGCGATTCCTCCGCCGATGACGATGACATCCATGACTTTTTGTGCCCGAGGGCGGGAGAACGCACGCGCGGCGCAGCGCATCGAGCGCCCGGCGAGCCGCGTGTCCTGACGGTAAGACGGCAGGCGCGGCGGCATGCCGCGCCCGAAGAAAGCGCGCCATGATAGCGCCAAATGCGTCGTCCAGGGACGGCCGTTCGGGAACCGCTACTGTGTCAAAAAGCGTGTCACTCAGCCGCGCGACCGAGCCTCAGAATTTCAGGACGACAGGCGCCACCGCGACGGCACTGCCCGGCCGGGCGCGGCCGATTTCGAGATGTATCCGGGTTATAATCGCGGTCTTCACTCCGCCTCACGCCGCTTTCCCGCACTCGGCGCGCCGAGTGCCATCGAGCGGCTCACAGACGTCATCGACGCACCGTCACAATGGCCCATTTCTCGTGTTTCCCCGGCGCTTCGGCCCTCTCCGATTTCCGTCAGGCTCGTCTTCTCGAAACGCTCGCCCGCATCGACGCCAACATCGTCGGCGTGCGCGGACAATTCCTGCATTTCGTCAACGCGTCCGAGCCGCTCAGCGACGAGGACACGAACCGCATCCACGCGCTGATGCACTACGGCACGCCGTTCGCGGACCAGAAAGAGCGCGGCCATGTCGAGACGTTCCTCGTCGTGCCGCGCTTCGGCACGGTGTCGCCGTGGGCGAGCAAGGCGACCGACATCGCGCATCACTGCGGTCTGGCGCAGGTGCGGCGCATCGAGCGCGGCGTCGAGTATTCGGTCGTCATGAAAAGCGGGCTGCTCGGCGGCAAGAAGGCGTTGTCGGACGAGGCGCGCGCGCAGGTCGCGGCCGCGCTGCACGATCGCATGACGGAAAGCGTCGCGGCATCGCGCGATCAGGCGCTGCATCTCTTCGATGAACTGCCCGCGAAGCCGCTGCAGACGGTCGATATCATCGGCACCGGGCGCTCGGCGCTGGAAGCGGCGAACGTCGAACTGGGCCTCGCGCTGGCGGATGACGAGATCGATTATCTGGTGAACGCGTTCCAGAGCCTCGGGCGCAATCCGACCGATGTCGAATTGATGATGTTCGCGCAGGCCAACAGCGAGCACTGCCGCCACAAGATTTTCAACGGTGAGTGGACCATCGACGGCGAGAAGCAGGACATGTCGCTCTTCCAGATGATCCGCAACACCGAGAAGCTGAATCACGAAGGGACAGTCGTCGCGTATTCGGACAACTCGGCGATCATGCGGGGCGGCGTGGCGGAACGCTGGTTCCCGCGCGGCGAGAGCGAGCATTACGAGCGCCACGTCGAGCTGACGCACACGCTGATGAAGGTCGAGACGCACAATCACCCGACCGCCATCTCCCCGTTCGCGGGCGCGGCGACGGGCTCGGGCGGCGAAATCCGCGACGAGGGCGCGACCGGCCGCGGCGCGCGTCCGAAAGCAGGTCTTGCGGGCTTCACGGTGTCGAATCTGGATTTGCCCGATGCCCGTCAAAAGTGGGAAAACGCCCGCGACAGCGCCACGCCGCCGTCCGCGCGCAATCCCGCCGACACGCACGAGCCGTATGGCCGCCCGAACCGCATCGCTTCGCCGTTGCAGATCATGATCGACGGCCCGATCGGCGCGGCTGCGTTCAACAACGAATTCGGCCGGCCGAATCTCGGCGGCTACTTCCGCGCCTACGAGCAGAACGTCGGCGGCCGGGTGCGCGGCTATCACAAGCCGATCATGATCGCGGGCGGCATCGGCAATATCTCGGACCAGCACACGCACAAGCACGACTTGCCGGCCGGCACGCTCCTGATCCAGATCGGCGGACCGGGCATGCGCATCGGCATGGGCGGCGGCGCGGCTTCGTCGATGGCCACGGGCGCGAACACCGCCGAGCTCGACTTCGATTCCGTGCAGCGCGGCAATCCCGAAATCCAGCGCCGGGCGCAGGAAGTCATCAATGCGTGCTGGCAGATGGGCGAGCGCAACCCGATTCTGTCGATTCACGACGTCGGCGCGGGCGGCATCTCGAATGCGTTCCCCGAACTCGTCGACGGCGCGGGCAAGGGCGCGCGCTTTGAACTGCGCAAGGTGCAACTCGAAGAAAGCGGCCTGTCGCCGCGCGAAATCTGGTCAAACGAGGCGCAAGAGCGTTACGTGCTGGCCATCGCGCCCGCCGATCTGCCCGCGTTCGAAGCCATCTGCGCGCGCGAGCGTTGCCCGGTCGCGGTCGTCGGCGTCGCGACGGAAGAGCGTCAACTGAAGCTGATCGACGACGAGAATGAAGGCCAGCAGCCCGTCGACATGCCGATGGACGTGCTGCTCGGCAAGCCGCCGAAGATGCATCGCGACGTGAAGCGCGAGCGCGCGCAGTTCGAGCCGGTCGATGTCACCGGCCTCGCGCTATCGGAAGTCGCGCTCGACGTGCTGAAGCATCCGACGGTGGCGAGCAAGTCGTTCCTGATCACCATCGGCGACCGCTCGGTGGGCGGCACGACCGCGCGCGACCAGTTCGTGGGTCCGTGGCAGGTGCCCGTCGCCGACTGCGCGATCACGACGATGGACTACGCGGGCTTTCGCGGCGAAGCCATGACGATGGCCGAGCGCACGCCGCTCGCCGTCATCGACGCGCCGGCTTCCGGCCGCATGGCCGTCGGCGAAGCGGTGACCAACATCGCGTCCGCGCCGATCGAATCGTTGAACAAACTGAAGCTCTCCGCCAACTGGATGGCCGCGTGCGGCAGTCCGGGCGAAGACGCCGCGCTCTATGCGACGGTGAAGGCCATCGGCATGGAACTGTGTCCGGCGCTCGGCATCAGCATTCCGGTCGGCAAGGATTCGCTGTCGATGCGCACCAAATGGCAGGACGCGCGCGGCGCTCAGAAGGAAGTGGTGTCGCCGGTGTCGCTCATCATCTCGGCGTTCGCGCCGGTCCAAGACGTGCGCCGGCATCTGACGCCGCAGCTCGTCGCCGATACGAACACCGTGCTCATCGCGATCGATCTCGGGCGCGGGCGCAATCGCCTCGGCGGCAGCATTCTCGCGCAAGTCACGCAGCAGGTCGGCGACGCCGTGCCCGACGTGGACGACGCCGAAGACCTGAAGCGCTTCTTCGCCGCCATTCAGTCGCTCAATGCAGACGGCAAGCTGCTCGCGTACCACGACCGCTCCGACGGCGGTCTCTGGGCGACGGTCTGCGAGATGGCATTCGCCGGGCACGTGGGCGTGTCGCTGAACGTGGACATGCTGACGCTCGACGCCGAGCACGAATCCGACTACGGCGACGCCAAGGACTGGGCGAAGCAGACGAGCGGCCGCCGCGACGACCGCACCGTTCGCGCGCTCTTCGCCGAGGAACTGGGCGCGGTCGTGCAGGTGCGGGCAGCGGACCGCGACGCGGTGCTCGCCGCGCTGCGCGAACATGGCTTGTCGGCGTGCTCGCACGTGATCGGCAAGCCGAACGAGCGCGATGCCGTCGAGATTTATCGCGACGCGAAGAAGATCTTCGATGCGCCGCGCGTCGAACTGCATCGCGCGTGGAGCGAGGTGAGCTGGCGCATCGCGCGTCTGCGTGACAACCCGGCCTGCGCGGACGCGGAATACGACGCGCTGCTCGACGCGAGCGATCCGGGCCTCTCGCCGGTGCTCACGTTCGATCCGGCGGAAGACGTGGCCGCGCCGTTTATCGCGACGAACAAGCGCCCGCGCGTGGCGATTCTGCGCGAGCAGGGCGTGAACTCGCATCTGGAGACGGCTTACGCGTTCGACCGTGCCGGCTTCGACGCGCACGACGTGCACATGAGCGATCTGCTCGAAGGCCGCGCGACGCTCGCCGATTTCGCGGGCGTCGTGGCGTGCGGCGGCTTCTCGTATGGCGACGTCCTCGGCGCGGGCGAGGGCTGGGCGAAGACCATTCGCTTCAATCCGCGCCTCGCGGACATGTTCGCGGCGTTCTTCGCGCGTCAGGACACGTTCGCGCTCGGCATCTGCAACGGCTGCCAGATGATGTCGAGCCTCGCGTCGATCATCCCGGGCGCGGAAAGCTGGCCGAAGTTCACGCGCAACAAGTCCGAGCAGTTCGAGGCGCGCTTCTCGCTGGTGGAAGTGCAGAGCTCGCCGTCCATCTTCTTCGCCGGCATGGAAGGCTCGCGCATTCCGGTGGCGGTCGCGCACGGCGAAGGCTTCGCGGACTTCTCGCAACAGGGCGATGCCGCGAGCGCGCTCGTCGCGATGCGTTACGTCGATCATCGCGGCAACGCGACGGAGCAGTATCCGTTCAACCCGAACGGATCGCCGCAGGGCATCACGTCCGTCACGACGCCGGATGGCCGCTTCACGGTGCTGATGCCGCACATGGAGCGCGTGCATCGCAATGTGCAGATGAGCTGGACGCCCGCCGACTGGACCACCGACGCGAGCCCGTGGCTGCGCGCGTTCCAGAATGCGCGGCGCTTCCTCGGCTGATTGCGCGTAACCGCAGAGCAACGCCCCGGAGCCTCGGCTGCCGGGGCGTTTTTTTGCGCTACGCGGCTTCAAAAGCAACAAAGCCGCCCGAGGGCGGCTTTGTCGTACATCCCGCGAGATCGCGGCAAAAAAGCGCTTATTTGATGACCGCTTTCTTGCGCAGATCCTCTTCGAACGCCTGCAGCTTTTCCTGCTGCATCTGCTGCGCGATCTGCGCCTTGACCTGATCGAACGGCGGCGGCGCGATTTCGCGGCTGTCGTCGAGGCGGATGATGTGCCAGCCGAACTGCGTCTTGACCGGCGCGGCCGTGACTTCGCCCTTCTTCAGCTTTTCGGCCGCTGCGCCGAATTCCGGCACGTACGCCGACGGCGACGACCAGTCGAGATCGCCGCCGTTCTTGCCCGATCCCGGATCCTTCGAATACTGCTTCGCGAGATCTTCGAAGCTCGCGCCGCCCTTGATCTTCGCGATCAGGTCTTTGGCCTGCGCCTCGTTCTCGACGAGGATGTGATGCAGATGCAGTTCCTTGCCGCCGCCTTGCTGCTTCACGAGCTGGTCGTAACGCGCCTTGATCTCGGCGTCGGTCGGCTTGTTCTTCGCGAGGTAGTCTTCGATCATCGCGCGCAGCACGACGGTCTGCTGCGCGACGGCCAGTTGCGCCTTCACGTCCGGGCGGTTGGCCACGCCTTCGCGGGCGGCTTCCTGCATCAGGATTTCACGGTTGATCAGTTCTTCGCGCACGGCCTGTTGCAGTTGCGGCGAATCCTGCTGACCCTGCTGGACGAGTTGCTTCACGAGCGCATCGGCGCGCGCCGTGGGAATCGGCGTGCCGTTCACGACGGCGATGTTCTGCGCAAACGCGGGAGCCGCCGCGAACGCAGCCAGCAACACCCAGACACGGGTTTTTTTCAAAGTCATCGGAGGTTCCTAACTGAACGAACAGACTGAACAAACAGACGCCTTAAAAGGCGGGCTTAGCGAGATCGGGCCGAACCGCGATTTATTCGAATTGTTCTGCGAACTCTTGCGGCGTATAAGCCCGGATGGCGAGCGCGTGCACGCCGCGCCGCATTTCTTCGGCCAGCGCATCATACACCAGCCGATGCCGCGCCACGCGCGCCTTGCCGGCAAAGCGTTCCGCGACGATCGTCACCGTGTAGTGACTGCCCGACGCCGCGCCGGCGTGGCCCGCGTGCGCGGCGCTGTCGTCCTCGATATGGACGGACTGCGGATCGAGCGCGGCGTTCAGGCGCGCTTCGAGATGCGCGATCTTGTCCTGCGCGCTGGCGGCCATGAAATCGAACGGAGCGGTCACTGGTTGTCCTCCTTCATGTACTTCGCAAGCCAGAAACTCTGCGCGACGATGAACAGCACGAGGCAGCCGGTCGCGCCGAAGAGCTTGAAGTTGACCCACTGGTCGGTCGTGAAGTGATAGGCGACGAAGAGATTCACGATGCCGAGCAGCGCGAAGAACACCGCCCACGCGATATTCAGCTGTCCCCACACGCGATGCGGCAGTACGATCTGCTTGCCCATCATCGCTTCGATCAGGTTCTTTCTGAAGCCGACTTGCGCGACGATCAGCGCGAACGCGAACAGCCAGTAGAGGGCAGTGGGCTTCCACTTGATGAACGTGTCGTTATGCAGGACGAGCGTCGCGCCGCCGAACACGACGACGACGCCGAGGCTCACCCACAACATCGGATCGACCTTGCGGTGCCGGAACGCGACCCACGCGATCTGCACGAGCGTCGCCGCAATCGCGACGGCCGTCGCCGTATAGATGCCCCATATCTTGAAAGCGACGAAAAAGAGGATGATCGGAAACAGATCGAACAGGAATTTCATTGGCGTTTCGGAGATGAGGCGAATGGTGCGATGCGGGGCGCGATGACGCTAAACGAACGCCCGCTCGGGAGAGCGGGCGCGGGTCGGGCGTCGGCCACGAGCGAGTGTGCAAGGCCCGTGTCCGTTCAAGGCTGAACCCGGTTACTTGGGTTCGAATTGTAGCGCAGCCGAATTGATGCAATACCGCAGGCCGGTCGGCGCGGGGCCGTCCTCGAACACATGGCCGAGATGCGCGCCGCAGTTCTTGCACTGCACTTCGATGCGCAGCATGCCGTGCGAGCGGTCGGTCTTTTCCTGGATCACTTCGCCGTTGATCGGCTTGAAGTAGCTCGGCCAGCCGCAGCCGGCGTCGAACTTGGTGTCGGATTCGAAGAGCGGCGTGCCGCAACACACGCAGTCGTACACGCCGCGCTCGAAGTGATCCCAGTACTCGCCGGTGAACGGGCGTTCGGTCGCCGCGTGGCGCGTGACCTGATATTGCATCTCGTTGAGTTCGCGGCGATAGACCGCGTCGTCCTTCTGCAGCGGATGCTCGGTGGCGCCGGGGGTGTCGTCTCGGTTCATGGTCTTCCTTTCGTTGCTCTGGGCTGTGTAGTTGGGGGCGGGCTCAGGAAGAACAACTCACTTCCAGATCGCTCGCCCAGTCCGGCGGCAGGCCGGCGTAAGCCTCGTTTTCGGGTTGCTCGTCGAACGGGCGGCGCAGCACGTCGAGCAGGCGCGCGACTTCCGAGAAATCTTTCTCGCTCGCCTGCCGGATGGCTTGCTCGGCGAGATGATTGCGCAGCACGAACTTCGGATTCACGCGATTCATCGCCGCGGCGCGGGCCGCGTCGTCGCGCGGTTCGTGCGCGAGGCGCTCGCGATACTGCACGGCCCAGGCGTCGAACGCCGCGCGATCGAGAAAGAGATCGCGCACGGGCGCGTCGCCGGATGCATCCGCTTTTGCGAGCTTCGACAGATTGCGGAACGTCAGCGTGAAGTCCGCGCGATTCGAATGCATGATTTCCAGCAGGCCGTTGGCGAGCTTGTCGTCGCCTTCGCGCGCGGTTTCGAGACCGAGCTTTGCGCGCATCTTGTCTTCGAGCGCGGGGCCGAAGTACGTCTTGTAGCGCTCGAGCACCTTCTGCGCTTCCTCGACCACGCGTTCCGCGCGGCCTTCTTCCGGCAGCTTCGCGCCGAAGAGCGGCACGAGCGCCTGCGCGAGACAGAACAGGTTCCAGTAGCCGACCTGCGGCTGCCGGCTATACGAATAGCGGCCTTGCGTGTCCGAGTGATTGCAGATGTGATGCGCGTTGAAGCCGTCCATGAAGCCGAACGGACCGTAGTCGATGGTGAGGCCAAGAATCGACATGTTGTCGGTATTCATCACGCCGTGGCAGAAGCCCACGCCTTGCCATTGCGCCATGAGCTCCGCCGTGCGTCGCACGACTTCATCGAGCAGCGCGAGATACGGATCGTCGGCGTCGCGGCACTGCGGATAGAAACGCTCGATGACGTGATCGGCCAGCGTCTTCAGATCGTCCACACGCTCGTTCGCATAGAAGTGCTCGAAGTTGCCGAAGCGCACGAAGCTCGGCGCGATGCGCGTGGCGATCGCCGCCGTCTCGATGGTCTCGCGGCGCACCGGCAAGTCGGAGCCGATGACGCCGAGCGCGCGCGTCGTCGGAATGCCGAGATGATGCATCGCCTCCGAGCACAGAAATTCGCGAATGGACGAGCGCAGCACCGCGCGGCCATCGCCCATGCGCGAATACGGCGTGCGGCCCGCGCCTTTCAGCTGCACTTCGAGACGCGCGCCGGCGCGCTCGACTTCGCCGAGCGTGAGCGCGCGGCCATCGCCCAATTGACCGGCCCACACGCCGAACTGATGCCCCGAGTAGACCGCGGCATAGGGCAGCGCCTCGGGCGGCCATTCACGCGTGGGATTGCCCGCGAAGTACGCGGCGAACGCCGCCGGTTCTTCCTCTGCGATGCGCGCGTCGAAGCCGAGCAGTTCGGCCGCCTCGCGCGACACGGCGACGACGTACGGATCGGGAACAGGTGTGGCGGGAAGGCGGGTGAGAAACGCGGGACCGAGCGAGGCGAACGAGCCGGGACGGTTGCTCTGGATCGACTCGGCAACTTCTTGCATCGACTGCGCGTAGAAATCGCGTTCATCGGCTGCGCCGGTCGTTGCGCGCACGGCATTGCTTGGGGAAAACGACATGTTGAGCGCCTCTGAGTTAAACGATATTGTAATTCCGCGCCCGCGGGCCTGCAGGGCGGCACTCGGGCAGCTGTCGGACCATCTTTCGGACCATCCACTCGTCGAGGACTTCACACATGGCGTCGCCGCTTTACGGTCAGATGATGGACATTCCGCTGCTCGCGTCGTCATTGCTCTCGCATGCGGCGCGCCACTTCGGCGATACGGAGATCGTGTCGAAGCGCATCGAGGGCGACATTCATCGCTACACGTATCGCGATTGCGAGAAGCGCGCGAAGCAACTCGCTCAGGCGCTCGCCGCGCTCGGCGTCGGGCAGGGCGAGCGCATCGGCACGCTCGCGTGGAACGGCTATCGGCATCTGGAGTGCTATTACGGCGTGAGCGGCATGGGCGCCGTGTGCCACACCATCAATCCGCGGCTCTTCCCGGATCAGATCGCGTTCATCATCGATCACGCCGACGATTCATACGTCTTCTTCGACATGACGTTCGGGCCGCTCGTCGAACGCATCGCGCAGCATTGTCCGAATGTGAAGGGCTGGATCGCGCTCGGCGATGCATCGTGCATCGCCGAACATCTCGGCGACATGAGCGTGCCTGTGATGAGCTACGAAAGCCTGATCGCTCCAAAGGACGGCGTGTTCGAGTGGCCGGTGCTGGACGAACGGCAGGCCTCGTTTCTCTGCTACACGTCGGGCACGACAGGCAATCCGAAGGGCGCGCTGTATTCGCATCGCTCGACCGTGCTGCATGCGTATGCCGCCGCGCTGCCCGATGCGATGGGCGCTTCGTCGAGCGATGCGATTCTTCCCGTCGTGCCGATGTTTCACGTCAATGCCTGGGGCATTCCGCACGCCGGGCCGCTCGTCGGCGCGAAGCTCGTGTTTCCGGGCAAAGACCTCGACGGCAAGTCGCTCTATGAACTGATGGAAGCGGAAGGCGTCACGTATTCGGCGGGCGTGCCGACGGTTTGGCTCGGACTCCTGAATTATATGAAGCAGGCGGACAAGCGCTTCACGACGCTCAAGCGCACCGTGATAGGCGGCTCCGCGTGTCCGCCCGCGATGCTGCGCACGTTCGAAGAAGAATACGGCGTCGAAGTGGTTCATGCATGGGGCATGACGGAGATGTCGCCGCTCGGCACGCTCGCGCGCCTCTCGTTCCGCCAGAAGCAACGCACGCCGGAGGAGCAACGCGCATCGCGCGAAAAGCAGGGGCATGCGCTTTTCGGCGTGGACATGAAAGTGGTCGGCGACGACGGCCGCGAACTGCCGTGGGACGGCCAGTCGTTCGGCGATCTCTACGTGCGCGGGCCGTGGGTCATCGACCGCTATTACCGCCGCGACGAATCCCCGCTCGTCGACGGCTGGTTCCCGACCGGCGACGTCGCGACCATCGACGCCGACGGCTTCATGCACATTACCGACCGCAGCAAGGACGTGATCAAGTCGGGCGGCGAATGGATCAGCTCGATCGATCTGGAGAACATCGCGATGTCGCATCCGCAAGTGGCGGAGGCCGCGTGTATCGCGTGTTCGCATCCGAAGTGGACCGAGCGGCCGATGATCGTCGCCGTGCTGCGCCCGGGGGCGACGCTCACGCGCGACGAATTGCTCGCGTACTACGAAGGCAAGGTCGCGAAGTGGTGGATCCCGGACGACGTCGTGTTCGCCGACGAGTTGCCGCATACCGCCACGGGCAAGCTGCAAAAGGTGCGGCTGCGCGAGCAGTACCGCGATCATGTGCTGCCGGTCGCGGAAGAAAAAGCGGTCTGATACGCCTGCGCCGCAGCGCGTCCCCGCTTGAAGCGCATGCGGGCACAGCCGAATTGCACGGTCGTTCGCCTTTGTATATTCTTGCCCGATCGCCCACAATGAGCCATCACGCGAGAGGGAGCATCCATGGCAGTCGACTATACGATCCGCGAAGGTGTCGCCGTCATCACGCTCGACAACCCGCCGGTCAACGGGCTCGGACATTCGACGCGGCTTGGCATCGTCGAGGGCATCGAGCGGGCACGCAGCGATGCGTCGGTGTGCGCGATCGTGCTGATCGGCGCGGGCAAGGCGTTCTCGGGCGGCGCGGACATCACCGAATTCAATACGCCGAAGGCAACGCAGGAGCCGACGCTCGCCACCGTCATCAGGGCCGTCGAAGGTAGCGAGAAACCGGTCGTCGCGGCGATCCACGCGGTCGCGATGGGCGGCGGGCTGGAACTCGCGCTCGGGGCGCACTACCGCGTCGCGTTGCCGGGCGCGCAGATCGCGCTGCCGGAAGTGAAGCTCGGCTTGCTGCCGGGCGCGGGCGGCACGCAGCGTCTGCCGCGCGTCGTCGGGCTTGAGCGGGCGCTCGACATGATCGTGTCCGGCGCGCCGGTGCGATCCGAGAAGCTCGCCGACACCGCGCTCTTCGACGACATGCCGCAAGGCGATCTGCTCGATGCGGCCATCGGCTTCGCGCGGCGCATGGCCGAACGAGGCGGTCCGCATCCGAAAGTGCGCGATCGCCCGATCGTACATGCCGACGCCGCGCGTTGCTTCGAGTCCGCGCGTCAGGCGATTGCTGAGAAATTCAGGCACTTTCCTGCGCCGCACAAGTGCATCGATGCCATCGAGATGGGCGCGAAGGAAGGCTTCGATCGCGGTCTCGCCTTCGAGCGCGAGTGCTTTCTCTTTCTCGTGCAGACGCCCGAGAGCCGCGCGCTGCGGCATGCGTTCTTCGCCGAGCGCGCGGCGAGCAAGATCGCCGATGTGCCCTCGAATACGCCGGTTCGAAAAATCGAACGCATCGGCGTGATCGGCGCGGGAACGATGGGCGGCGGCATCGCGATGAACTTCATCAACGCGGGCTTGCCGGTCGTGCTGCTCGAAACGAAACAGGACGCGCTCGATCGCGGCCTCGCCACCGTGCGGCGCAACTACGAAGCGCAGGTGAAGAAGGGCAAGCTCACGCCGGAACAGCTCGACGCCCGCATGCAACTCGTGCATCCGACGCTCGACTACGCGGATCTCACGCAAGCCGATCTGATCGTCGAAGCCGTGTTCGAAGACCTCGACGTGAAGGCGCAAGTCTTCCGTCAACTGGACGCAATCGCGAAGCCGGGCGCGATCCTCGCGTCGAATACATCGACACTCGATCTGGACAAGATCGCGGCATTCACGCAGCGTCCCGGCGATGTGATCGGCATGCACTTCTTTAGTCCCGCCAACGTCATGAAGCTGCTCGAAGTGGTGCGCGGCGAAAAGACCGACAAAGACGTGCTCGCGACCGTCATGCAGCTCGCCAGAAAGATCGGCAAGACGGCGGTGGTGGCGCGCGTGTGCGACGGCTTTATCGGCAACCGCATGGTCGAGCAATATCTGCGGCAGGCGCTTTTCATGCTCGAAGAAGGCGCGCTGCCGGCGCAGATCGACCGCGCGATCGAGACCTTCGGCTTCGCTATGGGTCCATTCCGCATGAGCGATCTGGCGGGCAACGACATCGGCTGGGCGATTCGCAAACGGCGCTATCGCGAGCAGCCGGAGATGCGCTATTCCGGCGTCGCGGACCGGCTGTGCGAGACGGGTCGCTTCGGACAAAAGACCGGCGCGGGCTGGTACGACTACGAAGCCGGCTCGCGCGAGGCGAAGCCGTCGCAGGCAGTGATTGAGATGATCGTCGCGTATTCGGAGGAACAGGGCATCGCGCGGCGGGAGATTAGCGACGACGAGATCGTCGAGCGGCTCGTGCTTGCGCTCGTCAACGAGGGCGCGAAGATTCTGGAAGAAGGCATCGCGGCGAAGGCATCGGATATCGACATCGTGTATCTGACGGGCTACGGCTTTCCGCTATGGCGAGGCGGGCCGATGTTTTATGCCGACACGCTCGGCCTGCCGAACGTCGAGCGCGCCATGCGCAAGTACGCCGCGCAACGCAACGGCGAAGCGTGGCAGCCGGCTGCGCGCATCATCGAACTGGCGGCGAGCAACGGCCGCTTCAATGCATGAGTGCCGAATGAGATCAGCGGAAGAAGTGCTCCTTGTCGTCGACGTGCAATATGACTTCATGCCCGGCGGCGCGCTCGCGGTCGCGCGGGGCGATGAAGTGGTGCCCGTCATCAACCGGCTCGCGAAGGCGTTCTCGCATGTGGTGCTGACGCAGGACTGGCATCCGGCGTCGCATGTGTCGTTCGCGGCGAATCACGCGGGACGCGCGCCGTTCGAAACCATCGCGATGCCTTATGGCGAACAGGTGCTGTGGCCGCCGCATTGCGTGCAGGGCACGCAGGGCGCGGCGCTGCATCGGGATCTCGACGTGCCGCATGCGCGGCTGATCGTGCGCAAGGGGCATCACGAGCAGGTCGACAGCTATTCGGCCTTCGTCGAGGCGGATCGCACGACGCCGACCGGACTCGCCGGCTATCTGCGCGAAACGGGCGCGAAGCGCGTATGGCTCGCGGGACTCGCCACCGATTATTGCGTCGCGTGGTCCGCGCTCGATGCGCGCGCCGCGGGCTTCGAAGCGAGCGTAATCGAAGACGCGTGCCGCGCCATCGACCTGAACGGCTCGCTCGACCGCGCGTGGTCCGACATGCGCGCGGCGGGCGTCGCGCGGGTACGGTCGGACGATTTGCTGCGACAAGACTGATCGCGATTTTTGCTACGCTTGGCGCTTCGTTCGTTCAATCGCATTACAGGAGCCGCCGTGCTACGTCACATCGTCATGTGGAAGCTGAAGGAGTTCGCCGAGGGCGCAAGTCGCGCGGAGAACGCGCAAACGCTGAAGACCAAGCTCGAAACCTGCCGCAGCCTCGTCAAAGGGCAGGGACACTTCGAGGTCGGCATCGCGCAGCCGGGCTTCGACTGCACGTATGACGTGGTGCTCGTCTCGGACTTCGACGACACCGCTTCGCTGCACGCGTATCAGGTTCATCCGAAGCATCTGGCGGTGAAGGACTTCGTGGCGGCGGTTCACGAAGCGCGTCAATGTCTCGACTACGAAGTGTGATCGCGATGACCGATACGCAGAAACAGCCCGCGAACCACGCCATCGCAATCGAAAGCCCGTTCATCGACGCGCTCGGCGTGCAGCTCGTGAAAGCCGTCGATGGCGAAGGCGAAGTGCGCCTGCCGCTTGGCGAAGCGCATCTGAACACGTGGGGCATCGCGCATGGCGGCGTCACGATGACCTTGCTCGACGCGGCGCTCGCCATTGCGGCGCGCAGTGTCGCGGGCGACGGCGTCGGCGTCGTCACCGTCGAGATGAAGGTGAACTTCATGCAGCCGGGACGCGGCGAGTTGCGCGGCTACGGCCGCGTGCTGCATCGCTCGACGACGATGGCGTACTGCGAAGGCGAAATCCGCGACAGCGAAGGGCACTTCGTCGCGAAGGCGCTCGGCACGTTCAAGTACATGAAGCGGCTCGCGGTGGGCCGCGACGTCGTGCGTCAGAAACTGCGTTCGGACCCGGCGGCCACGCCCGGACCGAGCGACGCCTGATCAGGAGACTCCTTATGGCAAACGCCAACATCAATCGTCAGATACTGCTTGTTTCGCGTCCGCAAGGCGAAGCGTCGGCGGACAACTTTCGGCTAGTCGAAACGCCGCTCGCGCCGCTCGGCGAGGGTCAGGTGCGCGTGCGCAATCACTATCTCTCGCTCGATCCGTACATGCGCGGACGGATGAACGACACGAAGTCGTACGCGCCGCCGCAACCGCTCAACGAAGTGATGATCGGCGGAACAGTGGGCGAAGTGATCGAATCGCGCAATCCGGCGTTCAAGCCGGGCGACAAGGTCGTCGGCATGTTCGGCTGGCAGGAATACGGCACGTCCGATGGCAAAGGCATGCAAATCGTCGATACGACGCACGTGCCGCTTTCGGCTTATCTCGGGCCGGTCGGCATGCCGGGCGTGACGGCGTGGTACGGCCTGAACCGCATCATCGAGCCGAAGGCGGGCGAGACGGTCGTCGTATCGGCGGCGAGCGGGGCGGTCGGCAGCGTGGTCGGGCAACTCGCGAAAGCGGCGGGCTGCCGCGCGGTCGGCATCGCGGGCGGCGAGGAGAAGTGCCGCTATGTGGTGGAGACGCTCGGCTTCGACGCCTGCGTCGACTACAAAGCAGGCAATCTGCGCGACACTCTGAAGGCGGCCGCACCGAACGGGGTCGATGGCTACTTCGAAAACGTCGGCGGCGAAGTGCTCGACGCGGTGCTCGCCCGCATGAACGCGTTCGGACGCATCGCGCTGTGCGGCATGATTTCCGGCTACGACGGCAAGCCCTTGCCGATGCAAGCGCCCGCGCTTTTGCTCACGCAGCGGCTGAAGCTGCAAGGGTTCATCGTCAGCGAGCACATGGACGTGTGGCCGCAGGCGTTGAACGAACTGGGCGCTGCGGTCGCGAGCGGAAAGCTCAAGTATCGCGAGACGATTGCAGAAGGCATCGAAAGCGCGCCCGAAGCCTTTCTGGGCCTGTTGCGCGGCAAGAACTTCGGCAAGCAACTCGTCAAGCTGATTTAACGACAGCAGAGGAATCCGCGTGGATCGTTTCGAAGGCAAGGTCGCCGTCATCACCGGCGCGGGCAGCGGGTTCGGCCGCGAATTCGCGTATAAGGCGGCGTCGCTCGGCATGAAGCTCGTGCTCGCCGATATCGACGACGCCGCGCTCGCCGCCACCGTCGACGCCGTGCGCGCGCAAGGCAGCGATGCGCTCGGCGTGCGCACGGACGTCTCCGATGCGGCTCAAGTCGATGCGCTCGCTCAGGCCGCGCTCGACGCATACGGCGGCGTGCATTTGCTCTTCAACAACGCAGGCGTGGGCGCGGGCGGCTTCGTCTGGGAGAACAGCGCGAAAGACTGGCAGTGGGTCTTCGGCGTGAACGTGATGGGCGTGGCGAACGGCGTGCGCGCGTTCACGCCGATCATGCTGAAGCAGGCGGAGCCGGCGCATATCGTGAACACGGCGTCGGTGGCGGGCATGCTCGCCGCGCCCGCGATGGGCGTCTACAACGCATCGAAGCACGCGGTAGTGGCGCTTACCGAGACGCTGTATCACGATCTGCGGCTCGCGGGCGCGTCCATCGGCGTGTCGCTACTCTGTCCAGCGTTCGTGCCGACCGGCATTGCAAACGCCGAGCGCTCCCGGCCCGACGCGCTGGCCAACGACGCGCCGCTCACCGCATCGCAGAAAATGGCCGCGCGGCAGTTGGCGCGCGCAGTGGAAAGCGGGCGGCTCTCGGCGCGCGACATCGCCGAGATGACGTTCGATGCGGTCCGCGATGGCCGTTTCTACGTGATCACGCATCCGGGCATCATGGCGTCGATTCGCCTGCGGCTCGACGATATCGCGCAACTGCGCAACCCGAGCGATCCGATGTCGGTCAGGGGCGAAACGAAGCGGGGCGCGTGACGATGCCGCTCAATCCCAAGATCGCGCAGATTCTCGACATGGTCGCGCGCGCTAACCGTCCGCCTTACCACACGTTGACGCCCGACGAGGCGCGCGCCGCGTATGCGATGAGCGCGCCGATTCTCGATATCGCGCCCTTGCCGCTTTATAGCGTCGAAGACATGCGCATCGCCATGCGCGATGGCGCCGAGATCGGCGTACGCGTCTATCATCCCGCCGCGCCGAGTTGGGCCGAGCCCGCGCCCGCCCTGCTGTATCTGCATGGCGGCGGCTTCACAGTGGGCAGCATCGCGACGCACGACGCGCTCTGCCGCAAGTTCGCGCACGAAGCGCGCTGCGCGGTGGTATCGGTCGATTACCGGCTCGCGCCGGAGCACAAATTCCCGGTCGCCGTGAACGACGCGTTCGACGCGCTGCAATGGCTCGCGCGCGAAGCGCCGATGCTCGGCATCGATCCGGCGCGGCTCGCCATCGGCGGCGACAGCGCGGGCGGCACGCTCGCCACCGTCTGCGCGGTGCTCGCGCGCGACGCGGGCATTGCGTTGCGGCTGCAACTGCTGATCTATCCGGGCACGAGCGCGCGGCAGCAAAGCGAGTCGCATGCGCGGCTGGCCGAGGGCTATCTGCTGTCGGGCGAGACGATTCAATGGTTTTTCGCCCAATATCTGCGCGACGACCGCGACCGCGACGACTGGCGCTTCGCCCCGCTCGATGCAGCGGGCGGCCAGCCGGATTTCGCGGGCGTGGCGCCGGCGTGGATCGCGGCGGCGGACCATGATCCGCTCTACGACGAAGACATCGCGTACGCGGCGAAGCTCGAGGCCGCGGGCGTGCCGGTGACGCTCGCGCGCTACGAAGGCATGATCCACGAGTTCTTCAAGATGGGCGGCTTCGTGCCGGAAGTGGCGCAGGCGCACGCGGATGCGGTAGCGGCGCTGAAGGGCGCGTTTGAGAGCTGAGGCGCGGCATGGTTGGACGTTTCCCAACTCGACGATGCGAGCCGTCCGTTATCGCCGCACGCGATGCACGTGTTCTTCAAAGTAGGCGGTTTCGTGCCGGAAGTGGCGCAGGCGCGCGGATGCGGTAGCGGCGCTGAAGGGCGCGTTCGAAACCTTAGGCGCGGCATGGTTGGACGTTTCCCAACTCGACGATGCGAGCCGTCCGTTATCGCCGCACGCGATGCACGCGTTCTTCAAAGTAGGCGGTTTCGTGCCGGAAGTGGCGCAGGCGCGCGGATGCGGTAGCGGCGCTGAAGGGCGCGTTCGAAACCTAAGGCGCGGCATGGTTGGACGTTTCCCAACTCGACGATGCGAGCCGTCCGTTATCGCCGCACGCGATGCACGCGTTCTTCAAAGTGGGCGGCTTCGTGCCGGAAGAGCCGCGGGCGCACGCGGATGCGGGGGCGGCGGTGAAGGGCGCGTTCGGAACCTGAGGCGCGGCCGTCCTCCAGCTCGACGATGCAAGCCGTCCTTTATCGCCGCGATGGTCGTTTGGTGTCTGAAGCGGCGAACGCAGGAGAAACACGGACCCCGAAAGCCACGCTCAAGCGATCTCAAACGAAAACGCCCGCTCCACATTCCTCGGCCGGACGACGCGATGCGAACCATCATCATCGCTGCGCTCCTTGATCGCCAGCGAGAAGCCGCGTGCAGTCGGCAGCACGCGCAGCGCGGTCGTGCTGCGCGTGCCGTATTCGGGCGTCTCGATGAACGCCGCCGACAGCACGCGCTCCCGCTCGATCGAAATTCCGGTGGACGGCAGATGTTCGTCATCGGCGATACGCGGATCGCGCAGCGTGTCGATCAGCACGTCGAGCGCCGGATGCTCGCCGGCATGAATCAGATCGGCAAGCGCCTGCCGCTGCGCGACGAGCTTCGGCCACGGCGTGTTCAAGAGGCTGTTCGAGAGACCGTGCAGGCCGGCTTCGAGCAGCGCAGGCGGCGCGTCAGCGCGATTGCCGTACCAGCCGAGCTCGCGTCGCGCGAAATCGCCGCACAGCAGATTGAAGCCGTTATAGCGATGACCTTGCTCGGCCACGCGCCGCAGATAGTCCAGCGGCGCCTCGCGTTCGCCCGCGAGGAACGCGCTCACGAGCGTGCCCCGGGTGGGCGCATCCGGGCGCATTTCGCTCGGCGCGCGATAGTTCGTCAGCGCGGCGAAGCGGCCGTCGCGGCTCACGCCGAGCCACGTGCCGCCGCCCGTCAGATCGCGGCCGGCCAACACGCCGGGCGCATCGGTCCACCAGTGCATCGGCTCGGCCTCGCGGCGGAAGAACTCGTCGCGGTTCGCGGCGAGCGTCAGCAGCGGGCGACCGTCGTTGGAACGCGCGTCGGGCTGCCAGTCGAATACGATCAGGCACATGGCTGATCAGACGTCGGACGGAAACGCATACGGCAGCGGCAGAAAGTCGAGTCGCGGGCCATCGACGGCACCGACGTGCACCGAGCCGTTATCGAGCGCCGCGAGCTTGATTTCGACGAGACAATCGGCGCCGCCGCCTTCGGCTGGCGCGGCATTCACGACCATGCCGCACGGCTGACCGGGATCGTCCGAATGAAAGAGCGCCGCGCCGGGCGCGGCCGTTTCGCCGTGCGCGAGCGCCGTGCGCCGCTTGATGGTCCCGCGATACTGACTGCGCGCCACCACTTCCTGACCCGGATAGCAGCCCTTCTTGAAGTTGACGCCGCCCAGCACGTCGAAGTTGACCATCTGCGGGACGAATTGCTCGACGGTCGGCTGCGTGATGCGCGGCTCGCCCGCGTGAATGTCGAGCCAGTCCCACAGTTCGGCGGGCCCGCGCCGCAGCTTTTCGTCTAGCTTCGGCAAGTGCGCCTCGATGTCGGCTTTCGGGCCGACCCACAGAAACCGCGGACGGCCCGCGGCATCCGGCACGCGGATCAGCGCGCCGTGCGGACCTTCCACCTTGACGTGGATGCCATCGGGCAGCGCGTCGAAGATGCCGGAGAGCGCCGCGCGCACATCGCCCGCGAAACCGACGGCCGCGACTTCGGGCGTCGCGTCGGAGAGCTTGGCTTTCGCGCGCAGCACGAACATGGAGAGGCGCTTTTGCACGGGCGCCTGAATGTCCTGCGAGATCAGAAGACGCACGGCGTCGGCTGTGCGCCACATGAGGAACGAGCCGAGCAGGCGGCCTTTGGCCGAGCAATAGCCGGCGAGGCGCGCGGTGGAGGCGTCGAGATGCTGGACGTCGTTGGTCAACTGGTTATGCAGGAACGCGACGGCGTCATCGCCTTTCACGTCGATCACGCCGAACTGCGTGAGCGGCATGTGGACGCCCGCGGTCCTGACGGCTTCGAAATCGGCGGCGGCGAGGGAACTGGTCTGGGAATTCATAGGGACGATGTGTCGATGCGAAAGGCGCAGCCGGTCGATCCGGCCCCGCGCAGGTGGCAAGTCATTATATGGGGGTTGGGCGGGGCGTGTTTTCGCGCGCTGGCGGCGCGGCGTAAGTTCAGGCTTCGCGGTCAGGGTCTGATGGCCCAAGCTGCCGTGGCATCACGGCGCACGGCTAATTCCGTTCGCGTTGGCAGACGCATGTCTGCTGAGTGGCACGAGAGTCGCCTCGGATGCGCGGCCAGTCGGGGCCTCGTGGAATCGGCCGATGCGTTGATAGCCTCTGCGAAGACCGTCGCTCTTGCATCGCGTTAAGTGAGCGGGCAGGCGGGGCGGGCGCAAAGACGCGCCGAACACGCTTCGCAGTCCGTGCGTTTCGTGGCAATCGACCGCGCGTGCCGTCGCGGATTGGAGGCGCTAGTTGAGACGGCCTAATACGCCCGTGCCGCGACTGGGGCCTGCCCGTCGGCATCCGCTTGCTCGCGGTTGTTCGTTATATTCAGCGCTGAATCAGACGCAACGGCGGGCGTTCACCCGCCGCTGTCGTACGAGACTGCGCTAAGCGGCCGTAGCGGCTCGCGCTGGCTTCCATGCTCCCGCTTCCCTAAATGTGGCGTGGTCATCCGCGCCACACTGCCGTCTTCGTCCGCCCAGGTGAAGCCCTCACTGCCCAGCCGGCGACCTCACACTAGGCGTCGCAAGCGTGTTATTGCTCGTCGCAGGTGCCGTAGTGGTAGTGCCGTTCGTAGCGCTCGGCAGACCCGAGTTCGGCGCGCCCCCAGACATGCCGCTGGCGGAGCCGGTCGCGCCCGGCGAGCCGTAGCCGCCCGTCGCGCCGTTGCCTTGGTTGACCTGATTCGCCGGGCTCGCCGTGCTGCCCGTCGAACCGCCGTTGGAACCGCCCGCCGAGCCGCCGCCGCCCGCCTGCGCGAACGCGCCGCCCGACAGCGTCAGCGCGGCGACCGCCGCGATCAATGTGCTCATTGCCTTGCTCATGATCTCTTCCTCCTTGGTCGTTCTCCACAATCGAGGCAGACGCTCATCGCCTGCTTGATTGAATGAGTCGCAAGTGCCGTGCCGCGTTCGGCCGGTCGTTCGCATCCCGCAACCGGTCGCTCTGACCGAAGCGTGGCCGCATCTATACAATACGGGTCGAAATCGGCCGAACGGCTGCAAGAGGGAAGTCGCACGCTGACTGATCGGCGCACACTTCTCCGTCATCACTCCATTACCGCCTCTATTCGTCGTGTCTTTCCTGAAGAAATGCGTCGTGGCCGCGCTGCTCGTCGCGATACTCGCAGCGGCCGTCGCGGGCGGCGTCTATTACTGGGCCAATCGGCCGATGACGCTGTCCCCCGCCGAACTCGATGTCACCATCAAGCCGCACAGCAGTCTGCGCAGCGTGAGCGCCCAGCTGAATCGCGGCGGCGTGCCTGTCGAGCCCGAGCTGTTCGTGCTGATGACGCGCGTGCTCGGCCTGTCCGCGCAGCTCAAATCCGGCAACTACGCGTTCAAGAGCGGCATCACGCCGTATGAGGTGCTGCAGAAAATCGCGCGCGGCGACGTGAACGAATACGTGGCGACCGTCATCGAAGGATGGACGCTGCAGAAAATGCGCAGCGAACTGGACGGCAATCCCGCGCTCACGCACGACACGGCCGGCATGAGCGACATCGACTTGCTGAAAGCCATCGGCGCGACGGAGGTGGACAAAGCGTCCGCCGAGGGCCTGTTCTTCCCGGACACCTATCTCTTCGACAAGGGTACGAGCGATCTCGCCGTCTACAAGCGGGCGTATCGCACGATGCAAAAGCGCCTCGCCGAAGCCTGGGCGACGCGCGCGCCCAACCTGCCGTACAAGACGCCTTACGAGGCGCTCATCATGGCGTCGATCGTCGAGAAGGAAACGGGGCGAGCCTCCGACCGGCCCCTCGTGGCGGCGGTGTTCGCGAACCGGCTGCGCATCGGCATGCCGCTCCAGACTGACCCGAGCGTGATCTACGGGCTCGGCTCGACCTATGAGGGCCATCTGAAGAAAAAGGATCTGCAGACGGACACTCCGTACAATACCTACACCCGCATGGGCCTGCCGCCGACGCCGATCGCGCTGCCGGGCGTGGCCGCGCTCAGCGCCACGCTGAACCCCGCCCCGAGCAGCGCGCTGTATTTCGTGGCGCGCGGCGACGGCAGCAGCATCTTTTCCGACAATCTGGGCGACCACAACAGGGCCGTCGACAAGTACATCCGGGGTCAATGATGGCGCGCGGCACTTTCATCACGTTCGAAGGCATCGACGGCGCGGGCAAGACCACGCATCTCGACTGGTTTCGCCAGCAGCTCGAAGAGAAAATCGCGCCGGGCGGGCACCATGTCGTCATGACGCGGGAACCCGGCGGCACCGCGCTCGGCGAAACGCTGCGCGGCATTTTGCTGAATCAGCCGATGGACCTCGAAACCGAGGCGCTCCTCATGTTCGCCGCGCGCCGCGAGCATCTCGCGCAGGTCATCGAGCCGGCGCTCGCGCGCGGCGACTGGGTGCTGTCCGACCGCTTTTCGGATGCGACCTTCGCGTATCAGGGCGGCGGCCGCGGCCTGCCGCGCGACAAGCTCGAGGCGCTGGAGCGGTGGGTGCAGGGCGGATTCCATCCGGATCTGACGGTGCTTTTCGACGTGCCGACCGAAACCGCGAGCGACCGCCGCTCGGCCGCGCGCGCGCCGGACAAGTTCGAAAGCGAGTCGGACGCGTTCTTCGAGCGCACGCGCGCCGAATATCTGCGTCGCGCGGCGGAATCGCCTGAGCGTTTCGTCATCGTCGATTCGACGCAGCCGATCGACGCGATCCGCGAGCGTCTGAAAGACGTGATCGCGGGCCTTTGAGACTACGACACAAAAAGATGATCTACCCCTGGCAAACCGACGACTGGCAACGCCTCCAGCAACTGCGCGCGCACTGGCCGCATGCGCTCTTGCTGCACGGAGAGGCGGGCATCGGCAAGCTCGCGTTCGCGCAGCATCTCGCGCAGGGGCTCTTGTGCGAGACGCCCGTCCCCAACGGCGAGCCGTGCGGCACGTGTCCCGCGTGCCTGTGGTTCTCGCAAGGCAATCACCCGGACTACCGCGCCGTGCTGCCCGAGGCGCTCGCCGCGCTCGCCGGACCGGCGGGCGCGGACGACGCATCCGCCGACAAAGCCGACGACGGCGAAGGCAAAAAGTCGCGCGCGCCCAGCAAGGAAATCAAGATCGAGCAGGTGCGCGCGCTGCTGGACTTCTGCAGCCTCGGTTCGCATCGCGGCGGCTTGCGCGTGGTGCTGCTTTATCCGGCCGAGGCGCTTAATGTCGCGGCGTCGAATGCGCTTTTGAAAACGCTCGAAGAGCCGCCATCGGGCGTCGTGTTTCTGCTCGTGTCGGCGAGAATCGACCGGCTGTTGCCGACGATCATCAGCCGCTGCCGTCAATGGCCGATGAGCCTGCCCGACGCCGACGCCGCGCGCGCGTGGCTCGCCTCGCAAGGCGTGGACGATGCCGCGAGCCTGCTCGCCGAAGCGGGCGGCGCGCCGCTCGCCGCGCTGTCGCTCGCGCACGACGAAAACCGCGCGCTGCGCGATTTCACGCTCGCGCAACTCGCCGCAGGCCCGAACTGCGATGCCTTCGCGTGCGGCGAAAACCTGCAGAAGCTGCCCGTGCCGATGGTCCTCGGCTGGCTGCAACGTTGGCTCTACGACGTGCTCGCGCAGCGCACCGCCGGCCGGCCGCGTTATTTCCCGGGCGCGGGCAAGGCGCTCGCGCGCTGCGCGCAAGCCGCCGATCCTGCCGCGCTGGCCCGCTGCATCAAGGCCGTCACGCGTCAGCGCGCCGTGGAGAACCATCCGCTGAACCCGCGGCTCGTCTTCGAAGAACTGTTTCTCGCGTATCGCGGGATTTTCATCGCCTGATCCTTGATCCTTCGCTCCGTTCTCAACGCCATCGCCCATGAGTCTCACGTATCGCGACGCCACCCTCGACGACCTGCCCGCCATCGTCGCCATCTACAATTCGACGATCGCCTCGCGGCAGGTGACCGCGGACCTCGATCCGGTCAGCGTCGAAAGCCGTCTCGCGTGGTTTCATTCGCACGGCCCGAACGCGCGTCCGCTGTGGGTGGTCGAAGAGGGCGGCGCCGTGATCGCGTGGCTGAGTTTCTCGGATTTCTACGGCCGGCCGGCGTATGCGCGCACCGTCGAAGTCAGCATCTATCTGGACGAGCGCGCGCGCGGCAAGGGGCTCGGCAAGCAACTGCTGCGCGAAGCACTGGATAAGGCGCCGTCGTTGCAAGTCGATACGGTGCTCGGCTTCGTCTTCGGCCACAACGAGCCGAGCATGAGGCTTTTCGCGAGCTTCGGCTTCGAAGCGTGGGGCACGCTGCCGCGCGTCGCGGTGCTGGATGGCGTCGAACGCGATCTCGTCATTCTCGGCTTGCGGTTGGAAAGCGCGCCGCAACGAAAAAACGGCCTGAGTTAGAACCAGTAGCAAGGAGCACGGGATGTTCGTCGATTCGCACTGTCACATCAATTTCGAAGGCTTGGCAGACCGGCTGCCGGACGTGCTCGACAAGATGCGCGCGCACTCGGTCACGCATGCGCTGTGCGTGTCGGTGGATCTGGAGACGCTGCCCTCGGTGCTCGATATCGCCGAGCGATGCGAGAACGTCTATGCATCGGTCGGCGTGCATCCGGACCACGAGGACGCGAAGGAGCCGAGCGTCGCGGAACTGGTCGAACTGGCGGCGCATCCGAAAGTCTGCGCGATCGGCGAGACGGGACTCGACTACTATCGGCTGGAAGGCCGCAGCATCGCCGACATGGAATGGCAGCGCGAGCGGTTTCGCACGCACATCCGCGCCGCGCACGCGACGGGCAAGCCGCTCATCATCCACACGCGGTCGTCGTCGGAAGACACGCTGCGCATCATGGAAGAGGAGCGCGCGAGCGTGCCGGGCGGCGTGATGCACTGCTTCACCGAGCCGTGGGACGTAGCGGAAGCGGCGCTCGCGCAGAACTTCTTTATCTCGCTGTCCGGCATCGTCACGTTCAAGAAGGCGACGGACGTGCAGGACGTCGCGCGGCGCGTGCCGCTCGACCGGCTGCTGATCGAAACCGACTCGCCGTATCTCGCGCCGGTGCCGTATCGCGGCAAGCCGAATGAACCTGCGTACGTGAGTCATGTCGGACGTTTCATCGCGCAGTTGCGCGAGCAGACGGACGAAGCGGTGGCGCAAGCGACCACCGACAACTTCTTCCGGCTTTTCAAGATCGCGCGCGCGGCTGCCTGAGTACGGTCAGGCAAGCGGCGCGATTCATCGTTTCATGGCAATTCGAAGGTCCACTATGAACAATTCCTCGATGATTTCCACTCAGTCCGCCACGAGCGCACGCACGCAGACCAGCAGGCGCGCCGCAGTGCGCGGGCTTTTCGCGGGCGCGCTGGTCGCAGCGTGCGCGTTCGCGCAGCCGGTCTGGGCCGCTTCCGTGGACTCGCTCATCAAGGCAGTGAAGTTCGACGACGTGTCCGAGGTCAAGAAACAGCTCGCGCAGGGCGCCGACCCGAATACGGTCGATAACACCGGCGCGCCGCTGCTCGTGATCGCCGCGCGCGAGAAGTCGGACAAGGTCGGCCAGCTGCTCGCCGACAACCCGAACACGGACCTCGAAAAGCTCGATTCCGCCGGCGAGAACGCGATGATGCTCGCCGCGCTCAACGGCGACGCCACGCTCGTGAATCTCCTGATCGCGAAGGACGCCGAAGTGAACAAAAAGGGCTGGACGCCGCTGCATTACGCAGCGACCAACGGCCACGACGACATCGTTAAGATTCTGCTCGACCACTCCGCCTACATCGACGCCGGATCGCCGAACGGCACGACGCCGCTCATGATGGCGGCGCGCGGCGGCCATCTGTCGACGTGCAAGCTGCTGCTCGATCAGGGCGCCGATTTGCGCGTGAAGAACCAGATCGGCATGACGGCGGTGGACTTCGCCCGGAAATACAACGAGAAGGACGTCGCGGAAGGTTTGCAGGCGCGCCTCGACGCCATGCAAGGCGGCGCTGCTCAAAGCGGCGCAAATGGGTCAAAATAACACCGCTACGCTCGAAACCGGGCGAGCGCGGTCAGGCGCGGCCGCCTCGCCCCGATACGCCGCCGCTCAACAGACAAGGAAGACCATGCTGCGGGAATTCGCCATCGCCTGTGTTCTTGCGACGCCCGTGTGCGCGTTCGCATTCACCGGCAACGATCTCAACAAGCTCTGCATTAAGACCGACCCGAACTCGCGTACCGCCTGTGCCGCTTATATCGAAGGCGCGGCCGACGGCGTGTATAACACGATCGAAGCCATCGGCGGCACCACGGGGCCGCAAGTCGGCCAGTACTTCTGCCTGCCGGCCGACGTGAAGCCGCAGCAACTGACGGACGCGGTGCGCAAGTACATCGCGGACAACCCCGACAAGGCGAATTTCAACGCCACGACGATGGTTTCGCTCGGACTCGGCAAGGCGTTTCCCTGCAAGGCGGAACGCTGAACGGACGCCGACGCGCCTCTTGCAGCGGCTCGGGTGATCGGACGCGGCGCGGAAACCCGCACGCCGTTTGCTAGTCGAACGTCGGACAGCGATCCGCCCACATCACACAAAAAACGCAAGAGGAAAGCATATGAGCCGTCTCGTCGTCGTATCCAACCGGGTCGCCACGCCGACCGAAACCAAGGGCTCCGCCGGCGGGCTCGCCGTCGGCGTGTTCGGCGCGCTGAAGGACAGCGGCGGCGTCTGGTTCGGCTGGAGCGGGGACGTCGTGAGCGAGAGCGTCGCGAATCAGGGGCCCACGCTCGTGCAGGACGGCGCCGTGACGTTCGCCACCGTCGGCCTGCCGAAGAAGGACTACGACCAGTATTACCGCGGCTTTTCGAACGCGATGCTGTGGCCCGTTTTCCACTATCGCAACGATCTCGCCGTCTACGACCGCGACGAATACGCCGGCTATCGCCGCGTGAATTCGTGGCTCGCGCACAAGCTCATCAAGCTGCTGGAGCCCGACGACGTCATCTGGGTCCACGACTATCACCTGATACCGTTCGCCGAGGCGCTGCGCAGCGCGGGCATCACGAACCGGATCGGCTTCTTTCTGCATATTCCGTTTCCGTCGCCGCAGATTCTGCTCAACATTCCGCCGCATGAGGAACTGGTGCGGTCGTTGTGCTGCTACGACGTCGTCGGCTTTCAGACCGAAGGCGATCAGACCGCGTTTCACGACTACATCGTGCGGCACGCGCACGGCACGGCGACCGCGGACGGCCACGTCGAGGCGTTCGGGCGCAAGCTGAAGACGGGCGTGTACCGCATCGGCGTATTCCCCGACGAAATCGCGGAACAGGCGCAGCGCGGCGAGGCGCGGCAGGACGTGATGGACCTGAAGCAGAGTCTCGAAGGCCGCAAGCTCATCATGAGCGTGGACCGGCTGGATTATTCGAAAGGGCTCGTCGAACGTTTTCGGGCGTTCGAGCATTTTCTAGAGAAATCGCCGGAATGGCGCGGCAACGTCACGCTCGTGCAGATCGCGCCGCCCACGCGCTCGGACGTCGAAACGTATCAGCAGATCCGCCAGAACCTCGAATACGAAGCAGGGCGCATCAACGGGCGCTATTCCGGCCTCGATTACACGCCGATCCGCTATCTGAACCAGCGCTATGACCGCTGGAAGTTGATGTCGCTCTTCCGCGAATCGCAGATCGGGCTCGTGACGCCGCTGCGCGACGGCATGAACCTCGTCGCGAAGGAATACGTCGCCGCGCAGAATCCGGACGATCCCGGCGTGCTCGTGCTCTCGCAGTTCGCGGGCGCGGCGGGCGAAATGACGGGCGCGGTGATGGTGAATCCGCACGATGTCGTCGGCATGAGCGACGCGCTCGCCCGTTCGCTCGCCATGCCGCTCGCCGAGCGCCAGCAGCGCTACCAGACCAACATGGCGGCGCTGCGCAAGCACAATCTCGGCGTCTGGCGCGACGATTTCCTGGCCGACCTTCGCGGCGTGCGACGCAAGTAACAGGCGCGCGAAACGGTTGTTTCCGCCCTGTAACAGAGCGATGAAAGTGCAAGAGAACGCCGGTCCGAGGCGCTTCGCCGTCGATAATGAATCGTCGCGCGGCGGGCCGGCTTTCCGCATCCAACGATCGAGGGAAACCCTCGTTAGCCGGCTGACAGTCTGCTGTCATACTCAGTCTCGCGCGACGCATTGAGAACACGAGCACACGCTCGCACGTCGAAGTTCGCATGGAGACGAGAACGATGAGAATTGCCCAAATTGCCCCGTTGACCGAGTCGGTCCCGCCCAAGCTCTACGGCGGCACGGAGCGCGTCGTGTCGTATCTCACGGAGGCGCTCGTCGAGCTTGGCCACGATGTGACGCTGTTCGCCACCGGCGACTCGCAAACCACCGCGAAGCTTGAAGCCGTCTGGCCGCGCGCGCTGCGCCTCGACCCGGCGATTCGCGACCGCATCGCGCCGCACATGCTGCTGATGGAACTGGTGCGCCGCCGCGCCGAGGAGTTCGACGTCCTGCATTTCCACATGGACTATTACTCCTTCTCGCTCTTCAACCGGCAGGACACGCCGTTCGTCACGACCTTGCACGGGCGGCTCGACTTGCCCGAGCAGCAGCCGGTTTTCGACACGTTCAACACCGCGCCCGTGATCTCGATCTCCGATTCGCAGCGCCATCCGTTGCCGCAGGCGAAGTGGGTCTCGACGGTCTATCACGGCCTGCCGGAGACGCGTTATGTGCCGCAGCCCGTCGAGCAGAAGTATCTGGCGTTCCTCGGGCGCATCTCGCCGGAAAAGCGCGTCGATACGGCCATTCGCATCGCGGGGCGCTGCGGCTTGCCGATCAAGATCGCGGCCAAGGTCGATGCAGCCGATCACGAATACTTCGAGCGCGAGATCGCGCCGCTGCTGGAATTGCCCTACGTCGAATTCATCGGCGAGATCAACGACGCGCAGAAGGCGGACTTCCTGTCGGGCGCGCACGCGCTGGTTTTCCCGGTCGACTGGCCCGAGCCGTTCGGACTCGCGATGATCGAGGCGATGGCCTGCGGCACGCCCGTTATCGCGTTCAATCGCGGCGCGGTGCCGGAAGTGGTGGATGAGGGCGTGTCGGGCTTTATCGTGGAAGACGAGATCGGCGCGGTCGCGGCGGTCAACCGGCTGCATACGCTCTCGCGGGCGGGCGTGCGCAGGCGCTTCGAGGAGCGCTTCACGTCGCACCGCATGGCGCGGCAATATCTCGACGCGTATCAGGCCGTGGTGCGCGCGCAAAAGCGCTCGCGCTTCAAGCTGATCGATCGCGCGGCGACCTGAGTCCTCGAACCGCCAGAACGAAAACGAAAAAACCGCCGTGCGACGCGACCGTGAGTCGCGCCGCACGGCGGTCATGCTTTCCGCCGGGACCGTGAGACGGCGCGCGCCGCCTTACATCTTCAGGCGCGTCACCTTCGTGCCCTGGAGCGACACGTCGGCCATCAGGCCCGCGTTCGTCAGCACGAACGCTTCGACCGGGTTGGTGGCGGTGGTCGTGTCGACCGCGCCGTTCGCGCCCATCTTGACGAGCGCCACGGATGCATCGGCGCCTGCCGACCAGCCGTCCGAATTGCGGAATTTGTCGAGCGCGTCCTGCGTCATGAAGAGGAAAATGATCGACTTCGACTGCGCGCCCGCCTGCAGGCCGAAGGAGCCGGAGGTCGTGCTGTAGTAGCCGACCGTGCTGCCACCCACGCGCAGCGAGCCCTTGCCGTACTGCGCGCCGACGATGAAGCCTGCCTGAATCACGGACGGGAACACGAGCACGCCGCGCGACTTCGCGACCAGTTCGCGCGAGCCGGGAACCGTCGCATAGAGCCGCTGGATGGTGCTGTCGACGTCCGCGTCGATGCTGCGGCGATCGTCCGCGCTGCCGGCGGCCTTTTCAGCGCCGGTATTCGAATTCGTCGTGCAACCGGCAAGCGCGAGGCCTCCCAGCGCCAACACGGCCGTCGTCTTGAGCATGAAGTTTCGTCTTTGCATCATTGTTCTCCATCGTGGAATTTAGGAAACCCCATAGTGCGGGAGGGTGAGGCACGCCAAGTTATAGCACAGCGACGCAACAACGCGACGCTCGCACCGGACACAGATACCGCGTTCCGCGCGTGCCGCGCAAGCCCTGCGTCGCATCCGCGCGTCGTCGAGTTGACGACGGCGAATGGCCGGCTATTTCGCCCGCCCCGCTGCCTGAAGCCCTGCATTAATTTCACCGCACCGGTCACGGTGACGGCGGCAACGCCGCGTAGCGAGTAGCAACGACCGTACCCGGGTCGCCTGCGTCAGTGGCTCGTCGTTTTTACTTTGGTCGGAGGAACGGGCTCCGGCGCGCGCGACGGTCGCCGCAATGCGCGCTTGATTCCGCCGATCACGATGCCGACGGCAAGCAGAAAAGCCGCTGGCACGACCCAATAGCCGATGAACGCGTGCCACAGATAGTCGGCGAGGGTGGCCTTGCGATGCGCGTATTCATCGAGCGCTTCCTGATGACGGCGGGCGTTGGCGCTGAGAGCGTCGGCGGGGCAGCCGGCTGCGCGCGCTTCGTCCGGCGCGCCGTGACAACGGGCGGCGGCACCGGCGGACCGCTGGGCATCGGTGAGTTCCCAGGTCGAGAGCGCCTTTTGAAGATCGACCGTGTTGTAGGCCATTTCCTCGCGCACCTCGTTGACCGCGACGATCATCACGGGCACGGCCCAGAAGGTGATCGTCACGAGCCACCGGCGGAACCAGCGGTTCTTGTATTTCCATGCCATCCGTTGCCTCCATGCGAGGCTTGTCGCCACGCTAGACGAGCGGCGGCCGATGGCGTGTTTCTTGTATTCGTGAGGGGCCGCCTTCGCGCCATCTTATGAGAAAAAGACGGCGGTGCGAAACACTTGCTTGGGTGCAGTGCAATATCTACGGACGGCAAGGGGAGGCAGCGCGCGCCGCATGCGATCGACGCGGCGCGAATCAGACGATGCGGCCGGCGCCGCGATCAGCCCTTGGTGCTGAGACAACTCTTCATGAACGCCTTGCGGTCGTCGCCTTTCTTGCCGGATGCCTGGCTGTTGCACGCAGTCATGCGCTGCTGCTGGGTCATCGGCGCGGAGGCGGCGGAGGCCGCGGCGGGCGTCGCGGACAGGCAACTCTTCATGAACGCCTTGCGGTCGTCGCCCTTTTTGTCGCCTGCCTGCTTGTTGCAGTCGCTCATCTTCGACTGCTGGCTATTGGCCGCGAAAGCCGTATGCGCGCCCAGCGTAAGACTCAAAACAGCGATAAGGGCAGTAGCTCGGATGGTCATGTGACGCTCCCTGAGTAATTGACGATTCTTCTTGATTAAGCGAGTTTCAACGTCTCGCCCGCGCATTATGGCAAAGCAGGTTTCAACTGAGTGTGCGATAAGGTCAAATCTCGAGGTTGATCTTTTTGCCGCCGCGCCGCGGCCTTGCAACGAGCTTTCGCCGGCGGACGCCAGTGTTCGTCATCCGGTCGCTTCGATCCTTCATCCCCCGACAGGAGCCGCTTCATGTCCACACCGCTCGCCGATCATTACAAGGGCTTCGCCATCCACGTGCAGGCCATGCGACGCGCGAAGGAGCGTGACGAGCCGGACGACGGCCCGCGCCACTTCGACATCTTCGTGACCATTTCGCGCGACGCGGCCGGGGAGAGCGGCCGCTCCGCCATGTTCGGCGTGCCGGAGCAGGAGCCGTTCGAGAGCCCGATCGATGCGACGCGCGCCGGCATCGACTATGGCCGCAAGATCATCGACAACGAGATCGAGGGCCAGTCCGTCGCCGATCTCTGAGCGGCTGCGGCTGGCGTCGAACGCGCGCGAGACCACATTGCGCGTGCGTCCGAAGCGCCCACTGCACGTTAGCCCGATTGACCGCGCGCCTCCCACGAACGAGAATCGACGGCGGCAAACGTTGAACCGCCCACGTTCGCGTGACATGCAGGCCCACTGCAAACAACATCAATCAAAACACTGGAGGAGAACCGCATGAAGTCAGCCATTCGCCGTCGCGTCCTGTCCGCCGCCGTCGCGCTCGTCGCGTGTAGCGCACTGCCTTTCGCCGCATCGCCCGCGTTCGCGCAAAGCGCCGGCAAGCCGAAGGTCGCGCTCGTGATGAAGTCGCTCGCCAACGAGTTCTTCCTCACGATGGAAAACGGCGCGAAAGACTACCAGCAGCACAACGCCGACAAGTTCGAGCTCATCACCAACGGCATCAAGGACGAAACCGATACGGCCGCGCAGATCCGCATCGTCGAGCAGATGATCGTCTCGAAGGTCGATGCGCTCGTCATCGCGCCGGCGGATTCGAAGGCGCTCGTGCCGGTCATCAAAAAGGCGGCGGACGCGGGCATCATCGTGGTGAATATCGACAACCGGCTCGATCAGGACGTGCTCAAGTCGAAGGACCTGAACGTGCCGTTCGTCGGACCCGACAACCGCAAGGGCGCGCGCCAGGTCGGCGACTATCTCGCCAAGCACCTGAAGAAGGGCGACGAAGTCGGCATCATCGAAGGCGTCTCGACGACCACCAACGCGCAGCAGCGCACGGCCGGCTTCAAGGACGCGATGGACGCGGCCGGCATGAAGGTGGTCGCGCTTCAGTCCGGCGACTGGGAAATCGACAAGGGCAACGCCGTCGCGTCGCAGATTCTCAACGCGAATCCGAACGTCAAGGCGCTGCTCTGCGGCAACGACAACATGGCGATCGGCGCGGTGTCGGCGGTGCGCGCGGCGGGCAAGGCGGGCAAGGTGCAGGTGGTCGGCTACGACAACATCAACGCCATCAAGCCGATGCTGAAGGACGGCCGCGTGCTCGCCACCGCGGACCAATACGCGGCGAAGCAGGCCGTGTTCGGCATCGACGTGGCGCTCAAGGCCATTGCCGGGCACAAGAAGCAGTCGGAGCTCTCGACCGTGGTGGAAACGCCCGTCGATCTCGTGACGAAGTAACGCGCAGTCAGCGTTGCGCCGCGAACCGTTCGTCCTCAAGTTCGCGGCCATCATGCCGTTAAGACGGACGAGCGCGGTGGACGGATGGCGGCGGAGCGCGCCGGCCGCCGTCCCGCCGCAACGCATGCAAAACTTTGCCGAGGATGCACCGACCGCCTTGAGCGACCTTACGCCATGATGAAAGACGCGCACGACGCGAGCGTGCTGACCGTCACGGGAATCGGCAAGACCTATGTCGAGCCGGTGCTGGCCGACGTATCGCTCGGACTCTCGCCGGGCGAGGTGCTCGCGTTGACCGGCGAAAACGGCGCGGGCAAGAGCACGCTGTCGAAGATCATCGGCGGGCTCACGAATCCGAGCACGGGCACCATGACGCTCGCGGGCCAGCCGTACGCGCCGCAAAGCCGCACCGAAGCGGAATCGCTCGGCGTGCGCATGGTCATGCAGGAGCTGAACCTGCTGCCGACGCTTTCGGTCGCGGAGAACCTGTTCCTTAACCGCCTGCCGCAGAAAGGGCGCCTGAAAATCGGCTGGATCGACCGCAAGCGGCTCGCCGAGGACGCGCGGCACGCGATGGCGCAAGTCGGCCTCGATGCGATCGACCCGGACACGCTCGTCGGCGATCTCGGCATCGGGCATCAGCAGATGGTCGAAATCGCGCGCAATCTGATCGGCGATTGCCGCGTGCTGATTCTCGACGAACCCACCGCGATGCTCACCGCGCGCGAAGTCGATCTCCTCTTTGAGCAGATCGCGCGGCTCAAGGCGCGCGGCGTGGCGCTCGTCTACATCTCGCATCGGCTGGAAGAACTGAGGCGCATCGCGGAGCGCGCGGCGGTGCTGCGCGACGGCCGGCTCGTGCACGTCGGGCCGATGAGCGCGCTGAAGAGCGACCAGCTCGTCACGCTGATGGTGGGCCGCGAACTGGGCGAACGCATCGATCTCGGCGAGCGCAAGCTGGGCGGCGTCGCGCTGAAAGTAGACGGCATGACGCGCGCCCCGGCCGTGCGCGACGTGTCCTTCGAAGTGCGCGCGGGCGAGATTTTCGGCATCAGCGGGCTGATCGGCGCGGGGCGCACGGAACTCATGCGCCTGATCTACGGCGCGGATCGCGCGGACGCCGGCACGGTGTCCGTCTCGCGCGGCGGCGAATCACTGCGCCCGGTGAACATCCAGTCGCCGTCGGACGCGGTGAAAAACGGCATCGCGCTCATCACGGAGGACCGCAAGGGCGAGGGCCTGCTGCTCGGCCTGCCCATCGCCGCGAACGTTTCACTCGGCAACGTCGGCGCGGTGGCGCGTCACGGCGTGATCGACACGCGCCGCGAAGCCGCGCTCGCCGAGCGCCAGATCGACGCCATGCGCATCCGCACGTCGGGGCCGGCGCAGGCGGTGTCGGAGTTATCGGGAGGCAATCAGCAGAAAGTGGTGATCGGCCGCTGGCTCGCCCGCGACTGCGCCGTGCTGCTTTTCGACGAACCGACGCGCGGCATCGACGTCGGCGCGAAGTTCGATATTTACGGGCTCATGGGCGCGCTCGCCCGCGAAGGCCGCGCGCTGGTGGTGGTGTCGAGCGATCTGCGCGAACTGATGCTGATTTGCGACCGGATCGGCGTGATGTCGGCCGGGCGCATGACCGGCGTGTTCGAGCGCGCGAACTGGACGCAGGATGCGTTGCTCGCGGCGGCTTTCGCGGGCTACGCGAAGCGCGAGGCGATTCTCCACGAGCCGCTCGCGCCCGACGCGAAGCCGCCCGAACAAGACAATTTGCTGGAGCATTGAATGACCGGACAGACCGAAGCGAATCTGCCAGCCGATGCGCCGAAAAGCGGCAAGAACGCGAAGGGCGCGGGCACGCGCCTGGGCTTCTCGAATTATCTGGGGCTGGCCGGCGCGCTCGCCGCGATGATCGCGCTTTTCTCCGTGCTGAGTTCGCACTTTCTGACCTACGACACGTTCAGCACGATCGCGAACCAGATACCGGATCTCGTCGTGATGTCGGTCGGCATGACGTTCGTGCTGATCATCGCGGGGATCGACTTGTCGGTGGGCTCGGTCCTTGCGCTCGGCGCGTCGGTGGTGAGCGTGGCCGCGCTCAAGTGGCACTGGCCCGCGCTTCCGGCGGCGCTCATCGGGCTCGCCGCCGCCGCGCTGACGGGCACGGTCACGGGACTCGTCACGGTGGCGTGGCGCATTCCGTCGTTCATCGTGTCGCTCGGCGTGCTGGAAGCGGCGCGCGGGCTCGCGTATCAGATGACGAACTCGCGCACCGCGTATATCGGCGATGCGTTCGATTTTCTGTCGAATCCGATCGCGTTCGGCATCTCGCCGGCGTTCCTGATTGCGGTCGCGGTGATGATTCTTGCGCATTGGGTCTTGACCCGGACGATTTTCGGCCGTTATCTGGTAGGCATCGGCACGAACGAGGAAGCGGTGCGGCTCGCGGGTGTCGATCCGCGGCCGTACAAGGTCATCGTGTTCGCGCTGATGGGCGCGCTGTCGGGACTGGCCGCGCTGTTCCAGATTTCCCGTCTCGAAGCCGCGGATCCGAACGCGGGCGCGGGCGTGGAGCTTCAGGTGATCGCGGCCGTGGTGATCGGCGGAACGAGTCTGATGGGCGGGCGCGGCTCGGTCATCAGCACGTTTTTCGGCGTTCTCATCATCTCGGTGCTGGCGGCGGGGCTCGCGCAGATCGGCGCGAACGAGCCGACCAAGCGCATCATCACGGGCGCGGTGATCGTGGTCGCGGTGGTGCTGGATACCTACCGCAGCCGACGCAGGCGCGGTTGAGCTCGATACAGCAGGGCAGCAGGCAGCACGTCGGCGCCTCGCAACGGGGTGGGCGGCGACGTTAAACATGAGTGCAGTCAAATAGAGATGACCGGGCAGTCCGTTCAACGTCTAGACAACGTCGAGAGCGGTGAGCGGAAGGAAAACGGCCGGCGCGGGAGGGCCGCGCGAGAGGACGTTTCCGGTCGATAAAAGAAGTTGGACCAAAGCATAAGCGAAGGACGATGTATGGCGACGATCAAGGACGTGGCAGCCATTGCTGGGGTGTCGTTTACGACGGTGTCCCACGTAGTGAACAATTCGAGGCCGGTGTCGGCCGATGTGCGGGCGAAGGTCGAGCGCGCGATCCGCGAGCTGGACTACGTGCCGTCGGCCGTGGCGCGCTCGCTCAAGGCGAAGTCCACGGCGACCATCGGGCTGCTCGTGCCGAACGCGACGAATCCGTACTTCGCCGAACTGGCGCGCGGCGTCGAGGACGGCTGCGCGAAAAACGGCTACTGCGTCTTCTTCTGCAACTCGGACGACGATCCGGCCAAGCAGCGCAACTATTTGCGCGTCTTGCAGGAAAAGCGCATCGACGGCCTCGTGATCGCATCGGCGGGCGAGGACGCGGTGCTCGCGCAGTGTCTCGCGGGCGCGCGTGAGCCGCTCGTCATCGTGGACCGCAACATCGAGGGCGTCTCGGCGGACCTCGTGCAGATCGACCACGAGAAAGGCGCGTATATCGCGACGAAGCATTTGCTGCAAACGGGGCATTCGGAAATCGGCTGCATTACCGGGCCGGTCGCGACGGCGGTGAGCGCCATGCGCCTGCACGGCTTTATCCGCGCGATGGCCGAGCGCGGCGTCGAGATCGAGCCGAACGCGATTGTCCAGAGCGACTTTTCCGCGACGGGCGGTTATGCTGCGGCCTCGCAACTCTTCGACGCGATGAAGCCGACCGCGATCTTCGCGTGTAACGACATGATGGGCATCGGCGCGCTGCGGGCGGCGGCCGAGCGCAAGATTCGCGTGCCGGACGATTGCTCGATCATCGGCTTCGACGATGTCGAGTTGTCGCGCTACACGTATCCTGCGCTCTCGACGGTCGGCCATTCGGTGCGCGCGCTCGGCGAGATGGCCGCGCAGACGCTCATCGAGCGCATCGTCGGCAAGCTCGGCGGCACGACGCGCCGCCGCGTCGTCCCGCCGCGTCTCGTGCTGCGCGAATCCACGGCGGTCGTGCCCGAGTCGCATGGCGCGGAGAGCGGCGCCGTGGCAGACGCCAAGGCGGAATAACGCCGAAATAACAACCCGAGCAGGATTTCATCGCGATGAGCGACAACGCAACGAGTGAAGCAGGCGCGCGCGGGCGCGTGGTGGTGGTCGGCAGTCTCAACATGGACCTCGTCGCGCGCGCGCCGCGCCTGCCGAAGCCCGGCGAAACGCTCGCCGGCTCCGCTTTCGCGCAGGCGCCGGGCGGCAAGGGCGCGAATCAGGCGGTGGCGGCCGCGCGTCTCGGCGCGCAGGTCGCGATGATCGGCTGCGTCGGCGGCGACGCGAACGGCGCGACGCTGCGCGCGGGCCTCGAAGCGGAAGGGATCGACTGCGCGGCGCTTGCGACGAGCGCCCACGCGCCGACGGGCGTCGCGCTCATCATCGTGGACGACGCGAGCCAGAATGCGATCGTCATCGTCGCGGGCAGCAACGCGCAGGTCACGCCCGCGGTCATCGACGAACAGGAAGCACTGCTCGCACGCGCCGATGTCATCGTCTGCCAGCTCGAAACGCCGCCGGAGACCGTGCGCGCGGCGCTGGCCGCGGGCCGCCGGCTCGGCCGCACGACGATTCTCAATCCCGCGCCCGCGGCGAGCGCGCTGCCCGCCGACTGGTTCGCGCTCATCGACTATCTGATTCCGAACGAACTGGAAGCCGCGACGCTTTCGGGTATCGCCATCGCGACGCCCGACGATGCGCGCCGCGCCGCCCGCATGCTCAAGGAGAAGGGCGCGCGCAACGTGATCATCACGCTCGGCGCGCAGGGCGTGTTCGCGCTGCTCGGCGACGACAGCGACGGCCAGCATCTGCCGTCGCCGAAGGTCGAGGCCGTCGACACGACCGCCGCGGGCGATACGTTCATCGGCGGATTCGCGGCGGAACTGGCGCGCGGCAGCGCCGTCGCAGACGCGATCGCCTTCGGTCAGCGCGCCGCCGCGCTCGCCGTCACGCGCGAGGGCGCCCAGCCGTCCATTCCGCGCCGCAGCGAAATCGCAGCATAAGTTTTCAACATGCGCTGAATAACGGCGCGCGCTACGCGTCGTTTTCCCTATGAGGGAAAGAACCTTCTCAAGTCCCGGTGCCTTCATGCCGTTTATATCGAAAGCGGCTGCGCAAACGCGCGCCGCCCGATCGCGGCTCTATGCGTCACGACGCCCGCGCACATTCGAACCGGCATCAGGGACACATCCATGAAAAAGGCTTTGACGATCAAGGCACGCATCGGCATGTCGATGGCGTTTCTCGGCGCGCTGCTCATCGGCATCGGCGCACTGGGACTCGCGGGCATGGGCCGCACGAACGAGGCTTTCCTCGACACGTACTCGGTGCAGATGCCGGGCGCCATCGCGGTCGGCAACAGCGAAATGTATGCGGCGCGCGAACGGCTCGTGTTCGACCGCGCGGCGCTGCTCGCCGGCACGTCCGAGGTGAGCGCGACCATCGAGCGTTCGCGCATGATGCGCGAGCGCGCCGACGCCTTCTGGAAGAACTACATGTCGCTGCCGCAGACGCCCGACGAGCGGCGTCTGGCGGATGCGTCGCAGGACAAGCGGCTCGCGCTTCAACGCGCCGTCGACAAGGGACTCGCGGCCGTCACGGCGGACGACCGCGCGGGCATGATCGAGGCGGCCAAGGCGATGCAGGCCGCCTACAACGAACTCGCCAACGCGAACGACGCGCTGCGCGCGTTTCTCACCGACGCCTCGAAGAAGAGCTACGAAGACGCGCAGAGCCGCTATACGTGGTTCCGCGCGCTGAGTCTCTCGGCCATCGCGCTCGGCCTCGCGGCGGCGGCGTTCGCGTGGGTCGCGTTGCGGCGCGCCATCGCGCGGCCGCTCGAAGCCGCGCTCACGCATTTCGAAGCCATCGCCGCCGGCGATCTGCGCCGCGACGTGGTCGTGACCTCGCGCGACGAAATGGGCCTTCTGCTCGAAGGGCTCGCGAAGATGCGCGCGAGCCTGCTGACGACGGTTCGCACGGTCCGCTCGGGCAGCGAATCGATCGCGTCGGCCACGCAGCAGATCGCGGCAGGCAATACCGATCTCTCGTCGCGCACCGAGGAACAGGCGTCCGCGTTGCAGGAAACGGCGTCGAGCATGGAGGAACTGACGAGCACGGTGCGCCAGAACGCGGATAACGCGCGTCAGGCCAGCACGCTCGCCGCCAACGCGTCGGAGATCGCGGGCAAGGGCAGCGCCGTCGTCACGCAAGTGGTCGATACGATGGGCGAGATCAGCCGCAGCTCGGCCAAGATAGCGGACATCATCACGATCATCGAGGGCATTGCGTTCCAGACCAACATCCTCGCGCTCAACGCGGCCGTCGAAGCGGCGCGCGCGGGCGAAGAAGGGCGCGGCTTCGCGGTCGTGGCAGGCGAAGTGCGCAATCTCGCGCAGCGTTCGTCGACGGCGGCCAAGGAAATCAAGGAGTTGATCGACACGTCGGTCGCGCGCGTGCAGTCGGGCACCACGCTCGTCGACGAAGCGGGCCGCACGATGAAAGAGATCATCGGCGCGGTGCAACGCGTGACCGACATCATGGGCGAGATCGCGGCGGCATCGGCGGAGCAGACGACCGGCATCGAACAGGTGTCGCGCGCCGTCACGCAGATGGACGAAGTCACGCAGCAGAACGCGGCGCTCGTGGAAGAAGCGGCGGCGGCCGCGCAGTCGCTCGAAGATCAGGCCGCGCGCCTGCGTCAGGCGGTCGCAGTGTTTCAAGTGACTGAAGGCGCGGGGCTTGCTGCTGCTTCCTTGCAAGTGCCGGCGACCGTATCCACGAAGCCGAAGCGCGTCGCGCCGCCCGCGGCGGCTGCTAAGCCCGCGGCGAGCGTGAAGCCCGCGGCGAACGCGAAACCCGCTGCACTGTCGACGGCGGGCGGCGACTGGGAGACGTTCTGACGCTTTGATGCCGTTGCCCGCGCATGCAATCGCATGCGAGTGCATCACGCGGGCAACGTGAAGCACCTCCGGTCCGGTAACCCGTACACTGACGACACTGCGCGTCCATTCACACGAGGGGATCGACATGACCGGATCGACACTTGCCGCCAAGCTCGTCGCGGCCCGGCGTCAGCATCGACTGATCGACACGCTGGAGCCGCGCGATCTCCCCGCCGACGCGCCCACTGCCTACGCCATGCAGCACGAAGTCCTGCGCGACAGCCACGCGCGCATCGGCGCATGGAAGATCGGCGCGCGCGCGCCCGATGCGCTGGCGGCGGGCGCCCCCATCGATGCGGAATGTGTCTATGTTTCGCCCGCGCGCCTTCCTTTCGAAGGCTTCTTTCGCGTGCTCGTGGAACTCGAGATTGCCTTTCGCTTCGCGTATGCGTTGCCCCCTAAGAACGAGCCTTACACGCGCGCCGAAGTGCTCGCCGCGATCGGCGGCATTGCAGTGGCGCTCGAAGTGGTCGATAGCCGTTTCGCGCAGTGGCCCAATCTCGATCCGCTCGCGCAGCTTGCCGATGCGCAGAACAACGGCGCGCTCATCACGAGCGGCATGGAACCTTACGAGGTCGTCGCGCCGGGCTTCGATTTTCTTGCGCCACGGCTCGAACTCACGCTCGATGGCGTGGGGATTGCTCCGGCTACCCTCGGCAATCCGGCGGGCGATCCTCGCGAATTGCTGCCCTGGCTCGTCAACCATTGTTCGCGCATGGGTTTGACGGTCGAGCCTTTCTGGACTATCACGACGGGCTCATACACAGGCGCTTATCGCGTGGAAGGACCGGCCATGGTGCACGGCTCGATTGATCGCATCGGGGAACTGGAACTCGTGCTGACGTGACGACATGCGCTCGCAAACATGCTTTGGCGGAAGGTCGCGCTGTACCGATGAAGCGGGCGCGGCGCAGCGTACATGCCGAAGCGCAGATGCAGCGCAGGCTGCACTCATGCGCGGCGATGCTTAAAGCAGATACGATGAGCATCTTGGGACTGAGGATTGTAGGTGAACGAAAATAACCTACCAAGCTAGTGATTGTTCCGAGCAGCTTCTAAGCAAATCAACCAAGCAAGTGCGTGAAAAAAAATTCGAAAGGGTTTAGGATGAATTCAAGCGATGTCGTTTCGATAACGCGCGTTGAGACGACCAAGGCTTTCTGACTTCGGCGAGGAGGTAGCATGGATATCTACAGCAGTTTCGCGACCCGCTTCGAAAAAACGCGCGAGGAGGAATTCTCGCTCGAAGAGTATCTCGCGCTCTGCAAGGAAGATCCTGCCACATATGCAACAGCGGGCGAACGCATGCTGACGGCCATCGGGGAACCGGAAATGGTCGACACTCGCCTCGATCCGCGTTTATCGCGTGTGTTTGCAAACAAGGTCATCAAGGTGTATCCGGCGTTCCGCGAGTTCTACGGAATGGAGGAAGTGATCGAGAACGTCGTGTCGTATTTCAGGCACGCCGCGCAGGGTCTTGAAGAGAAAAAGCAGATCCTGTATCTGCTCGGTCCGGTGGGCGGCGGCAAGTCGTCCATTGCAGAACGGCTCAAGCAACTCATGGAGCGCGTACCGTTCTATTCGCTCAAGGGCTCGCCCGTGAACGAATCGCCGCTCGGTCTTTTCGATTACGACGAAGACGGTCCCGTGCTCGAGGAACAGTACGGCATTCCGCGCCGTTACCTGAAGAGCATTCTTTCGCCGTGGGCGGTAAAGCGCCTGCACGAATACAACGGCGATATCCGCAAGTTCCGCGTGGTGCGCCGCTATCCGTCGATCCTTCGGCAAATCGGCATCGCGAAGACGGAACCGGGCGACGAGAACAATCAGGACATCTCCTCGCTCGTCGGCAAGGTGGACATCCGCAAGCTCGAAACGTACTCGCAGGACGACGCCGATGCTTACAGCTATTCCGGCGGCCTGTGCCTTGCAAATCAGGGCTTGCTCGAATTCGTCGAAATGTTCAAGGCGCCGATCAAGGTGCTGCATCCGCTTTTGACCGCCACGCAGGAAGGCAACTTCAAAGGCACGGAAGGCTTCGGCGCCATTCCATTCGACGGCGTGATTCTCGCGCACTCGAACGAATCGGAATGGAAGGCTTTCCGCAACAACAAGAACAACGAGGCGCTGCTCGATCGTATCTTCGTGGTGAAGGTGCCGTACTGCCTGCGCTATAGCGAAGAGGTGAAGATCTACGAGAAGCTCTTGCGCAATTCTTCGCTTGCGGAAGCGGTGTGCGCGCCGGGCACGCTCAAGATGATGGCGCAGATGGCCGTGCTCACGCGTCTGCACGAGCCGGAGAATTCGAGCCTCTTCTCGAAGATGCAGGTCTACGACGGCGAGAACCTGAAGGACACCGATCCCAAAGCGAAGTCGTATCAGGAGTATCGCGATTTCGCGGGCGTCGACGAAGGCATGACGGGCGTGTCCACGCGTTTCGCGTTCAAGATTCTGTCGCGCGTGTTCAACTTCGATTCCACCGAGGTCGCAGCCAACCCGGTGCATCTCATGTACGTGCTCGAACAGCAGATCGAGCGCGAGCAGTTCCCGCCGGAGACGGAGCAGAAGTACCTGTCGTTCATCAAGGACGTACTGGCTTCGCGCTACGCCGAGTTCATCGGGAAGGAGATTCAGACGGCTTATCTGGAATCGTATTCGGAGTATGGACAAAACATCTTCGATCGCTATGTGACGTATGCGGACTTCTGGATTCAGGATCAGGAGTTCCGCGATCATGACACCGGCGAGAGCTTCGACCGCGCCGCGCTCAACGCGGAGCTGGAGAAGATCGAGAAGCCCGCGGGCATCAGCAACCCGAAGGATTTCCGCAACGAGATCGTGAATTTCGTGCTGCGTGCGCGTGCGAACAACGGCGGCAAGAATCCCGCGTGGATCAGCTACGAGAAGCTGCGCGTCGTGATCGAGAAGAAGATGTTCTCGAATACGGAGGAACTGTTGCCGGTCATCTCCTTCAACGCGAAGGGATCGGCCGAAGAGCAACGCAAGCACGAAGACTTCGTGAATCGCATGGTCGCGAAGGGTTATACGCCGAAGCAGGTGCGCTTGTTGTGCGACTGGTATCTGCGCGTGCGCAAGTCGTCTTAAGCACACGCCGCGGCGTAGTCGAGTAGCAGTAAGAGCAGTGCAGGTCCGCGCCGTCCGGGTTCGATGCTTGCATCCGGATGGCCAAGCGGGCAGATTGCGAGCGAGAGGCGCCGGCTTGCGGCGCGACCATGCGGCGCCTCGCACACTCGCCATTTTTGCGGGAGACTGGATGTGCTGCACCAAATCATCGACCGCAGGTTAGCCGGCAAGAACAAGAGCATCGCGAACCGCGAACGCTTCCTGCGACGCGTCAAGAACTATATTCGCCGCGCCGTTTCCGACGCGGTGCGCGATCGCAGCATCAAAGACATTCAAAGCACGCAGAGCATCACGATTCCGAAGAAGGACATCGCGGAGCCGTCGTTCCGGCATGGCCCGGGCGGCAAGCGTGAATACGTGCATCCGGGCAACGCCGACTACGTGCGCGGCGACAAGATTCCGCGTCCACAAGGCGGTTCGGGCGGCGGCGGCAAGAGCGCGAGCAACGAGGGCGAAGGCCAGGACGATTTCGTTTTCGAACTGTCGCGCGAAGAATTCATGCAGTACTTCTTCGACGATCTCGAACTGCCGCGCCTCGTCAAGACGCAGTTGCTGGCCGTGCCGACGTGGAAGAACGTGCGCGCGGGCTGGGCGGCGGAAGGCACGCCGAATAACATCGACGTGGTGCGCTCGCTGCGCAGCGCGCTCGGCCGGCGCATCGCGCTCGGCTGGCCGCTGTCGGCGCAATTGCGCGAGATGGAACGCCAGCTCGAACAACTGAAGGAAGAGGACGGCAATCCGGACGACATCGCGCGGCTGGAAGCGGATATCGTCATCATGCAGGGACGGATCACACGCATTCCGTTCATCGATCCGTTCGATCTGCGCTACATCAATCGCGTCAAGCAGCCCACGCCTTCCAGCAAGGCGGTGATGTTCTGCCTGATGGACGTGTCCGGTTCCATGGACGAGCAGCGCAAGGATCTCTCGAAGCGTTTCTTCATCCTGCTGTATCTCTTCCTCCAGCGGAACTACGAGAAGATCGAGGTCGTGTTCATCCGTCATCATACGCGCGCCGAAGAAGTCGATGAAGACACGTTCTTTCATTCGACGGAAAGCGGCGGCACGGTGGTGTCGAGCGCGCTCGAACTCATGAAGAAGATCATGGACGAGCGCTACTCGCCGACTGAATGGAACATTTACGGCGCACAGGCATCGGACGGCGACAACTGGACCGACGATTCCCCGAAGTGCCGCAAGCTCCTCGCGGAGGACATCCTGCCGAAGGTGCGGTATTTTGCGTATATTCAAGTCGCGCCAGAAGAGCAGAACCTGTGGTTGGAGTATGCTCAACTTGCGGCCGGCGCGCCTGAACTGGCGATGAAGAAGGTCGATTCGGCCTCGGACATTTATCCGGTGTTCCGCGAACTCTTCGAAAAACAACAGGCGGCCGCATGACGACGAGGCACGTGAACAACGAAACGCGTGGATATCATCTCGACGGCACGGACGATCGTGCGCCGTCGAAACTCGGACCGGAAGCGGGGCAACGCAATGCGTCCGCCACGACGCACGAGGTAAGCATGAACGTTGCAGAAAAACGGCGGCCGCTGCCATGCCCATCGGACTGGAGCGTCGAGCTGATCGAGGAGTACGACGCCGAAATATCGCGCGTCGCGAATCGCTACGGGCTCGACGTGTATCCGATCCAGCTCGAAATCATCAGCGCCGAGCAGATGATGGATGCGTATGCGTCCGTCGGTATGCCGGTGAACTATCGGCACTGGTCGTTCGGCAAGCACTTTCTCTCGACGGAAAAGAGCTACCGGCGCGGGCAGATGGGCCTCGCGTATGAGATCGTCATCAACTCGAATCCGTGCATCGCGTATCTGATGGAAGAGAACACGATGACGATGCAGGCGCTCGTCATCGCGCATGCCGCTTACGGGCATAACTCCTTCTTCAAGGGCAACTATCTGTTCCGGCTGTGGACGGACGCGCACGCGATCATCGATTACCTCGTGTACGCGAAGAATTACATCGCGGAATGCGAGGAGCGTCACGGGCTGGATCGCGTCGAGGAACTGCTCGACTCGTGCCACGCGCTGATGAACTACGGCGTGGACCGCTACAAGCGTCCGCAAAAGCTGTCGCTCGCGAAAGAAGCCGCGATGCGCCGCGAGCGCGAGGCGTATCTGCAATCGCAGGTGAATGAACTGTGGCGCACGCTGCCGAACAAAAAGGCGCCGTCGGCCGAGGAAATCGAAAGCCGCTATCCGCCGGAGCCGCAGGAGAACCTGCTGTATTTCGCTGAAAAGAACGCGCCGCTCCTGGAACCTTGGGAGCGCGAAGTCATTCGCATCGTGCGCAAGGTCGGACAGTATTTCTATCCGCAGCGGCAGACGCAGGTCATGAACGAAGGCTGGGCCACGTTCTGGCACTACACGCTGCTGAACACGCTCTACAACGAAGGCCGGCTAGAAGACGGCTTCATGATGGAGTTCCTGCACTCGCATTCGAACGTGGTCTATCAGCCGCCGGTGACGAAGCCGTATTACAGCGGCATCAACCCGTATGCGCTCGGCTTTTCGATGATGAGCGACATTCGCCGCATCTGCGAGAACCCGACGGACGAAGACCGCGAGTGGTTCCCCGACCTCGCGGGCAGCGACTGGCTGGAATCGCTGCACTACGCGATGCGCAACTTCAAGGACGAGAGCTTTATCGCGCAGTATCTGTCGCCGCATTTGATCCGCGAGATGCGCCTTTTCTCGATCCTCGACGACGACATGCGCGACGCGCTCGAAGTCTCGGCCATTCACGATGAAAGCGGCTATCGCTATGTGCGGCAGGCGCTGTCGCGGCAGTACGACATTCATCATCGCGAGCCGAACATTCAGGTGTATTCGGTGAACACGCGCGGCGACCGCAGTCTCACGCTGCGTCACTTCATGACCGACAATCGCCATCTGTCGAACGACAGCGACGAAGTGCTCAAGCACATGGCGCGCTTGTGGCAGTTCGATGTGTATCTGGAAAGCGTCGATGAAAACGGCACGGTGAGGAAGCGCTTCGACTGCCGGTATACGGCGCCGAATTCGCGCTGATCGAGATTAGTGTGCAATGAAAAAATGGCTCCTTCGCGGAGCCATTTTTCTTGCCTACTGCCCGTCCTCATCCTGCGAAAAGATATCCCAGCTCGCCATGAACAATGCGGCCACGAGCGGCCCGATCACGAAGCCGTTGATACCGAACAACGCCATGCCGCCGAGCGTCGAGATGAGCACGACCCAGTCGGGCATCTTCGTGTCCTTGCCGACGAGAATCGGGCGCAGCACGTTATCCACGAGCCCGATCACGACGACGCAGAACGCCACCAGCACCAGCCCGCGCCAGATCTCGCCGGTCATGAAAAAGTAGAGCGCGGCCGGCGCCCAGACGAGCGCCGCGCCCACCGCCGGCAAGAGGGACAGAAACGCCATCAGCACGCCCCAGAGCAAGGAGCCGTTGATGCCGAGAATCCAGAAGATCAGCCCACCGAGAAAGCCCTGCACGGCGGCCACCGCGATGTTGCCCTTGACCGTCGCGCGCACGACGGTCGTGAACTTCGCGATCAGATGCTGCTTCGGCGCCGGATCGAGTGGAAGCGCGCGGCGGATGCGTCGCCCGATCTCGCCGCCATCGCGCAGCAGGAAAAACACGAGATAGAGCATCACGCCGAAGCTCACGATGAACTGGAACGTGTTCTGACCGATGAGCAGCGCCTGCGCCGCCGCGAACTGGCTGATGCGCGAGGCGCCTTCCATCAGCTTGCTTTGCACGCCGCCGATGTCGTCGAGGCCGTAACGCCCGAGCAGTTGCTGCACGGAAGCCGGCAGCGCATGAAGCACATGCTGAAAGTACATGCCGAAGTTCAGATCGCCGCTCTTGATGCGCGTATAGACCAGCGCGACTTCCTGCACGAGCGTCACCGCGACCACCGACACCGGGATGATGACGATGAGAATCGCGGCCGCGAGCGTCGTCAACGCGGCGAGGTTGCGGCGCTTGCCGAAGCGCACCGTGAGCCAGCGCTGCATCGGCTGAAAAAGCAGCGCGAGTATCGCCCCCCAGAAGATCGCGCCGAAGAACGGCAGCAGCACCCAGCCGAGCGCGACGGTCACGACGAACAGCAGGATATGAAAGAAGTTCTGGTGAACGGACTGGTTGTTGTTCATTAGCGGCGACGGGAAAAGGCAAAAAAGCGGGGAGGGCGAGGGTCAGCGGGCCATGCTAGCACGCGCTGTCGGCGAGCTTTCACGCACGCTACGAGCACGAAGCTCGCCTGACGTTCGCGATGCCCGGTTCGGTCGTCCGCATCGACTAAAATCCGGCTTCCATTTCTTGCAGACGGCTTCCGGCCACGTCCGGAACGGCTTACATCTGCGTCACGCATCGAACCATGAATCCAGGCGTCGTCTACGCATTCGCGGCTTTTGCCATCTGGGGTCTTTTCCCGATCTACTTCAAGGCACTGCATTCGATCGGCGCGATCGAAATGCTCGCGCACCGCATGGCGTGGTCGATGCTCTTCCTGCTGATCGTGCTGACCGCGCGCCGTCAATGGCAATGGCTCGTGCCCGTGCTGCGCGACAAGCGGCTGCTCGCGCGCTTCGCGGCGAGCGCGGTGCTGCTCTCCGCGAACTGGGGCATCTATATCTGGGCGGTGAACGCGGGGCGTATCGTCGAGGCGAGTCTCGGCTATTTCATCAATCCGCTCGTCAACGTGCTGTTCGGCATGGCGTTCCTGCACGAACGCCTGCGGCCGGTGCAGTGGCTTGCCGTTATCGTGGCGGCGCTGGGCGTCGCGTGGCTTACATGGGTGAACGGCGCGCCGCCCTGGATCAGCTTCGCGCTTGCGCTCACGTTCGGCGGCTATGGCCTGCTGCGCAAGACCGCCTCGCTCGGCGCGCTCGAAGGCCTGACACTCGAAACCATGCTGCTGTGTCCGGTCGCGCTGCTCTATCTCTTCGTGCTCGGCTCGCACGGAGGAAGCGGCTTCGCGCACGCGACCATCAGCGTAAAGCTGCTGCTCGCGGCGGCCGGACCGGTGACGGCCGTGCCGCTTCTGCTGTTTGCCGCCGGCGCGCGGCGCATTCCGCTGTCCATGCTCGGGCTCATTCAATACATCACGCCGTCGCTGCAACTGCTGATCGGCGTGGCGATCTATCAGGAGGCGTTCGGGCACGATCAGTTGATCGGCTACGGCGCCATCTGGGCCGCGCTCGCGCTGTATTCGCTCGAAGGCGTCTACTCGGCGCGGCGGGCACGGGCAGCCTGATCTGACCGATGCCGTTCAGCGCCGGTCAGCGCCGGTTAGCGCCGTTCAGCGCGATGCATCGCCCCAGCGGTATTCGACGGTCGCATCGTCGAGCTTCGCCTTGATGTCCGGATCGAGCGGCTGATCGACGGCGGCGAGCGTATCGTCGAGCTGCTCCGGGCGGCTCGCGCCGATGATCGCCGATGTCACCGCGGGATTTTCCAGCACCCACGCGAGCGACGTGCTCGCAAGAGAACGCCCGGTCGGCGCGACGATTTCTTTCAGCTTCTCGATGGTCTGAAACTCGCGCTCGTGCCAGTAACGCTCCTGATACATCTCGCCCGCCTTTCCGACGGTCGCGGTGAAGCGGCCCTCGGAAGGCGCCGCGCCGTGCTTGTGCTTACCCGTCAGCAGGCCGCCCGCGAGCGGGTTGTACGGAATCACGGCGAGCCCTTCTTCGGTCGAAAGCGGCAGCAACTCGCGCTCGATCTGCCGGAAGAGCAGGTTGTAGCGCGGCTGCACCGAGACGAAGCGCGCGGTACGCAGCACGTCCGCGCGGCCCAGCGCCCGCGCGAGCCGGTACGCCAGAAAATTCGATACGCCGATATAACGCGCCTTGCCGTGCCGCACGATCACGTCGAGCGCCTCGAGCGTTTCGTCGAGCGGCGTGTCGCGGTCGTCCATATGCAGCTGATACAGATCGACGTAATCGGTGTTCAGGCGCCTGAGCGACGCGTCGATGGCATCGAGCAGGTGCTTGCGCGACGCGCCCTTGTTCCAGTCGAGCGGACCCATCACGCCGACGGCCTTCGTCGCGAGGATGAACTGGTCGCGCTTGCCCGCAAGCCATCGCCCGACGATCTCCTCCGTGCGGCCGACGATATCGTGCGTGCCGCCGAGCGGATACACATCGGCGGTATCGATGAAATTGACGCCTGCCTCGCTCGCGCGATCCATGATGCTGCGCGACACGTTCTCGTCGGTCTGCAGACCAAAGGTCATCGTGCCCAGTGTGAGACGAGATACGGTGAGTCCGGTGTTGCCGAATTTGCGGTATTGCACGGTTGCGCTCCAGAAGAAGGGAAGAAGGCGTGCGGCAACGGGCAGGATAGCCCGTACCGTGCGCGCCTGCTTATCGTGCGGCGGGCGTCGGCGCGGACGCTTGCGGCGCGGAATCGAGCCGGCGGAACACCGCGCCCGAGAGCAACGTGACCACGCCCATGCACGCGAAGCTCAGTTTGAAGCCGAGCGACGCCGACCCGAAGTGTCCCTCGAAGACCTGCACGAGCGAGCCACCGATCGACACGCCGAGCCCGATGGCGAGCATCTGCACCATCGAGAACAGGCTGTTGCCGCTGCCCGCGTCCTGCTTCGACAAACCCTTGAGCGTGACGCTGTTCATCGCGGCGAACTGCATCGAGTTGCATGCGCCGAAGATCGCGAGAATCACGATTTCGGCGAAAAGCGGCAATGACGGCGAAAAAGCCGCGAAGGCGACGATCGACGCGCCGACCAGCGCCGTGTTCACCAACAGGAACGTGTCGTAGCCGTACCGCTTGACGAGCCGCGCGATCCAGCGCTTCGAGACGGTGCCCGCAATCGCGATGGGCAGCATCATGAGCCCGGAATGCAGCGGGCTATAGCCGAGTTCCAGTTGCATCATGAGCGGCAGCAGAAACGGCACCGCGCTCGACCCGATGCGGCACAGCAGATTGCCGATCAGGCCGACGCTGAAGTTCGGTTCACGAAAAAGCGCGAGCTTGAAGAGCGGATTGCGCCGGTGGCGCGCATACGGAATGTAGGCGAACGCGGATATCGCCGCGAGCGTGAAGAGGGCCGCCGACAGCGCGCCGCGATGCGTCTGCACCGGAGGATCGAGCGCGAGCGAAAACGCGACCATGCACAGCGAGAGCAAGCCGCAGCCGATGAAGTCGAAGGGCGGCGCGTCGTGCAAAGTGTCGTGGGGCAGGAAGCGCTGCACCGCGTAGAGGCCGGCCGCGCCGATCGGCACGTTGATCAGAAAGATCCAGTGCCATGTGAACGACTGGACGAACCAGCCGCCGAGCGTCGGGCCGAGAATCGGGCCGACTTGTCCGGCGACGGAAATCATCGCGAGCGCGGACACATAGGCTTCCCCGCTGACAGCGCGCAACACCGCTAGGCGGCCAATCGGCAGCAGCATCGAGCCGCCGATGCCTTGCAGCACGCGCGCAAAGACGAGTTGATTGAGCGAATGCGCGCCCCCGCAGGCGAGCGATCCGACGACGAACAAGCTGATCGACACGAAATACACGCGCCGCGTGCCGAAGCGGTCGGCGAGCCAGCCGGAGGCGGGCGTGAGCAGCGCCATCGTGAGCGTGTAGGCGACGACGATCGACTGCATCGCGAGCGGCGCGGCGTGCACGTCCCGCGCGATGGAAGGCAGCGCCGTGTTGACGATCGTCGTATCGAGCGCCTGCATGAAAAAACCCACGGCGACAATCCACAAAAGCGCCGTGTGCGAAGACTGTCTGGTCATGAAGGAGAGGGCCGGGCGTCGCGCTGGAACCGTTTTCAGCGCATGTGTGAAATCTTAGTGACTGCGGGCGTCATCGGGAAGCCCGCTAACCGCATTGACTGTGATCGACTTTGCCGATGACAATGCCCGAATGCTCAATCCGCTCTGGCTGAACACCTTCGCGACGGTGGCCGCGTCGCACAGCTTTACTGAAGCCGGGCGGCAACTCGGCCTGCGTCAATCCAGCGTGTCGGAGCATATCCGGCGCCTGGAAGAGAGCGTCGGCCGGCGGCTCTTCCTGCGCGACACGCACTCGCTCGCGCTCACCGCCGACGGCGAAGCAATGCTCGTCCACGCCCGGGTGATTCTCGAAGCGATGGCGCACGCGGAATCGCAGTTCAGTTCGCGGCGCTTGCGCGGGCGCGTGCGACTCGGCTCATCCGACGATCTCGCGCTCGGACCGCTGCCGAGCGTGCTCGCCGCGTTTCGCGACACGCATCCGGACGTGGAACTGGAAATCACCATCGGCATGACCGGGCGGCTGTATCAACTGCTCGACGCGGGCGAACTGGATCTTGCCGTCGGCAAGCGGCGTCTCGGCGATGCGCGCGGCACGCGGCTTTTCAGCGGGCGGCTGGAATGGCTCGCGAAGCCGGGGACCGTCGTCGATACGACGCTGCCGTTGCCGCTGATTCTCGTCGCCGAGCCGAGCGTCACGCGCGCCGTGGTGCTCGATTCCCTCGCGATGACCGGTGCGCGCTGGCAAATGGTCTGCACGAGCAGCAGCCACGCGGGCTGCATCGCGGCGGCGCGCGGCGGGCTAGGCCTCACGGTGCGCTCGCACTTTCTGGCGGGCCGCGGGCTCGCGCCGCCCGTCAATCGGGCGGAGTTGCCGGAGTTGCCCGAAGTGGAGTTCATCGCGTTCGGCGCGAAGCATCTGAGCCGGCCGGCGGAGACGCTGCTCCAGCTTCTGGAGACGAGCGATCTGCGCGGGGAGTGGGACGGGGAGTAGGGAATGCGGCGTGCTTTGGGCGGATCAATCACGTCGTGCCGCCGCAACGCCGGGCGGCGGCCCCGAATGGCTAACCCGAAACGCTTCTTATATATTGAGCGGCCATTGAACTATCCACTCCAGCCCGTGCTTTCTCTCCGCCGTCTTTTTCTCGCCGATGCCTCGCGCCGCGCGTGCTGGGCATTGCTCGCCGCCGCGCTCGCGCTGCTGCCGCTTTCGTGCGCGCACGCCGCCGCGTACGTCACCAAGCACTGCGACGACCTCGCCGGCAAGACGGTGCTCGCGTCGATCATCGGCTTGCCGACGCGCGGCGCGCTGATCGTCACGGCGTCGGCGGTCAAGGCGGCCGCGCCGGGCAATCGCAACGGCGAGTATTGCCGCGTGACGGGCATCATCCGCGCGATTCAGGAGACGACGCCGGACATCCGCTTCGAAGTGAACCTGCCGAGCCACTGGAACGGTCGCGCGCTGCAGATGGGCGGCGGCGGCTACAACGGCGTGCTCGTGTCCGGCACCGAGCCGATGCCCTTCGCGCCCGATTCGACGCCGCTCGCGCGCGGCTACGCGACCTTCGGCTCGGACTCGGGGCACGTCGGCAATTCGGGACGCGCGGATTTCGCGGTCAACGACGAAGCCATCGTCAACTTCGGCTTCGCGCATCTGAAGAAAACGCGCGATGTCGCGCTCGCGCTGATCGAAATGGGCTACGGGCGCTTGCCCGACAAGATCTACTTCGCGGGCGGCTCGACGGGCGGGCGCGAAGGCTTCACGGTCATCGAGCGGTTCCCGAACGACTATGACGGCGTGATCGCCAACGCGCCCGCCATCAACTTCTCGGGCGTGCGGTTGCTCGGCGTGAAAGTGGGGCAGGCGTCGTACGCGAAGCCGGGCGGCTTCGTCGGGCTCGCGCAGCAACGGCGCGTGTACGAGACGGTGATCCACGAATGCGACCGGCTCGACGGTCTCGCGGACGGCATCGTCGGCAATGTCGAAGGGTGCCGGCAACTGGAACCGCAGATCATCGCGTCATTGCGCTGCGCGAACGGCCAGCGTCCTTCGCTGCGCGACAGTTGTCTCTCCGATGCGCAACTCGACACGCTGGAACTGCTGCGCGACGGTCTTTCGATGCGCTATCCCCTCGCTTATGGCGTCGCGACCTATCCCGGCTACAACGTGTTTCAGGGCGTGGACTTCTCCGGCATGCTCGGCCTCGGCGATTCGCCCACGCTCGTGAACCCGCCGACGTTCGCCGCGAACGGCTATCTCTTCGCGCAGGGCGACGCGTATATCCGCCACTTCGTCACGCGCGACGCGGCGGTGAGCGGACTCTCGTTCGATATCGACAACCCCGGCCGCTACCGGCAGCGGCTCGTCACGCTCGCCTATACGGTCGGCGCGATGAACCCGGATTTCTCGGCGTTCATCGCGCACGGCGGCAAGCTCGTCGCCATGCACGGCCTCGCCGACGAAGTGATCAGCCCGAACCAGACCATCGCGTTCTATCGCGGGCTCGTCGAGCGATATGGGCAGGAAACCGTCGATTCGTTCATGCGGCTTTACATGGTGCCCGGCTTCCAGCACGGCAACGGCGTGTTCATTCCCGCATGGGACGAACTCGGCGCGCTCGACGAGTGGGTGACGAACGGCGTCGCGCCGGAGACGCTCATCGGCACGGATATAGCGCCGGCCACCAACGGACGCACGCGTCCCATCTGCCGATACCCCGGCTATCCGCGCTATCTCGGCAAGGGACGAGTGAACGTGGCCGCGAGCTTCCGCTGCACGGCACCGTAGGCGGCCGCCATCAGAGCGCGTTCACGGCGCGCGGCACGAAGCGGGCAAGAATGCGCGCCCACGCGGGCCGAACGTGCTTCGCGCGATACGATGTCAGCGACACCTCCACCGCGCGCTCCGACTCCGACGACAGCCACACGCGTTCGCCGCGCGCAAGCCGCACGACATCGCCCGGCTTGAGCCAGTAATCGTAGGGGTCCTCATGACGCGTGAGCCATATCGAGGCATCCGCGCGCAATTCAGCATCGCGCGCAAGCCGCCACGAGACCGTCTGATGCGGCAGCACTTCGACATACACGACCACGCGCGCGCCCGACGCATGCAGCTTGCCCGAGGCGACGCCGTGGCGCGCGCCACGCCCTTCTAGAACTTGCGATAGCTCTTCCATCCTGCTCTCCATGTTAGAGCCGAAGACGGAAGGCCAGGCACGCATCAAACAAAAAGGCCCCGTCTTGCGGCGGGGCCTTCGGAATCGACTTGCTTGCCTGTCTCGCTAGCGCACGCGTTCTCCCGATGACCCGCCGATGATGGCGTTCACTGGGTTTTTAATCGCGGCGATGGCGAGGGAAAGGATTGCGTGCATGAAACGCAGTATCGGTGCGAACGCGCGGCGCTGTCAATATCGAGATAGCGGGCGCGTTCGCATTTCTACGGCGCGGAGCTCACATGCCCGTGTAACCCTGCGGCTTCGTCGCGTTCTTCTTCGCGACATCCGCGTTGGTCGAAACGACGTACTGCGGCGACTCGGTGAGCGTGAGCGTCACCACGCCGTTCGTGTACGGCGCGCTCGACACGTTGCCCATCGCGTCGATCAGCTTCACCGTGCCGCTCGTGCCGGCGGCATCGACATTGAGCTTGTAGGCAGTGCTGTAGGTCGTGCTGAATGCGCCGTTCGAAGCCGGCCACACCGCGTTGTTGTGCGTCCAGAGCGCGGTGATGACCTTGCCGTTGCCGAGTTGCTGGAACGCGTAGGCGTACACGCCGGAGGGCAGGTTGTTCACGGGGCCGAGCGTGGTGGTGCCGTCGAGCACGCGCGTCATCGCGGCGACTTCCATCGCGGCCGGCTTCGGGCTGATGTTCGTCGTGCCGAACGCGGCCTGCGCATGATCCAGATCGAAGAACGTGCCGTAGCCCGGCTCGCCGGGGAAGTCCGGCCCGAAGAACACGTAGGTCTGATCCGCGCCTTCGCCGAGCAGGATGATGTGCGCGCGCGCGACGACCGCGCCATGCGCGAACAGAATGTTCGGCGTCGGATAATTCGGACCGTAGTTCGCGCCGATGTCATAGCTGATGCCCGTCTCGGTCACGAAGAGCTTCATGTTCGGCTTGTAGTCCTTCGCCATTTCCGCGCGCAGGTTGCGCATCTCGTTGAGCAGCGAGTTCGCGGCATCGGCGGGGTCCGCGTCCGTGTGATGACGCTCCGGCGGATGCGACGGCGACGTGCCCGCATCGTAGTAACCGTGCGTCGCGATGCCGTCGAGATACTGCGCGAGGCCGAGCGGCGCGAGGCGCTTCAGGCGATCGGTGGTAAGCGACGGGAACGGCTCGGCCGGACCCATGACGACCGCGTGCGGGTCCTTCGAATGCAGGCCCTGATACGCCGCCTTGTAGAGTGCGACGAAGTTCACGTCCGTGTCCTTCCACAGGATGTACGGCTCCCACGTCACCTGATAGTAGTTCGCCGACATGGTCGGGTAGTAGCGCGCGCGGATCGCCTCGGTTTCCTGCCCGACGCGGCCCATGTAGTTCGCGTAGTAGTTCAGGTCGTTCGGGATGTAGCTGTAGTCGGGGCTCAGGCCGTGCATGCTCGCGCCGCCGGGAATGCCGTCCAGACGGACGAGGCGCATGATCTTGCCGGACGTATAGAACGGGTCGAGATTGTTCGCGTTCGGGTTGAACGCGAAGCGGCCATTCGGCTCCATCACGGACATCTGGCGGTCGTCGATCGTCGACGAAATGCCGAGCGCGGCAAGCATCGTGCCGTTGCCGTTGAAGCCCTGCATGCCGAAGCGATGCTGTTCCTGCTTCGCGTACGTGACGGCGGGAATCACGCCGCCGAGATCCGGAATCACGCCGAAGGTGGCGATGCCGTTCGGGCGCGTGCCGGCCGTCTGAACCTGTCCGCCGTGATTGGCGAGCGTCGCGGAGACTGCGAAATAGCCAGCGAGCGTCGAGGAGCACGTGAGCGTCATCTTCGTGGCCGCGGCGGGCGCCGGGAAGCTGCCGCTCGCGACCGTCTTGCCGAGCGCGTCGGCGATGGTCCATTTGAGCGTGTCGGCTGAAGCCGCGCGCGTCGTGATCGCCACCTGGAACTTCGTGCCGGCGGGGAACATGCGCGAGCCGTCGCTGCTCGGCGTGTCCGCCGTGATCTGTCCGCTGCCGCCCGATGCCGCCGCTGCCGAGGGCGCGCCGCAGGTCATCGATTGCGCGCTCGCCGCCTTGGCGACCGCAGTCGGGTCGGCCGCCGTGGAGCCGTCGGCCGTTGCGTTGGCCGCGTTCGTGACGGACGCGGGCGAGGAGGCGTCGTCGCTGCCGCCACAACCGGCGAGAGCGAGAACGAGCGTCGAAAGCAGGAAAGTATTCTTCTTCATGGATTCATATGCATGGACCGGACGCGCGCAGGCGACCGGCGACGCCTTCGGCATCGGGTTCGGGACGGGCAGGGAACCGACGTATTCGCCTCTCCCGGCTTTGGGCCGGATGTCGAAGAAGCGAACGAATGCGCCGTCGTGATGGACGAGCGGACGTACAGCGGTGGCCACCGCCGCGCGACGCTCTACTGAGGGCATGCGACACCGGCGGTATAAATTGCTTCTGGGCAATCCGCTTACCGGCCGACGGAGGCAAATACTACGGGATAACTCAGACAATGGCACGTAACAGCTCGTAACGTCTTGTAACGTACGACAATTACTTCTTTTCGTCTGACTAATGAGGGTGGCGAACGAAGGTTGCTGTTCAGGCGATGCCGGTTTAACTTTGTCGGCACATAACTTCATCAAAGGAGACCGCCGTGGCTTTTCTGTTGCTCATCGTTGAACCCGTCGGTCAGCGCGCGCAGCGCACGGCCGAGGAAGGGCGGGAGGCGTACCGGCAAATGGTCGAGTTCGCCGACACACTGAAGGCGCGCGGCGTCTTGCGCGCGTGCGAATCGCTGACGTCGCTCGCGGACGCGTCGCGCGTTTCCACGGTGAAAGGCGACGCGCGCGTCATCGACGGGCCGTTCGCGGAAGCGAAGGAAATGATCGGCGGCTTCTTCCTGCTCGATTGCGAGACGCACGCCGAAGCGGTGGCGATTGCCGCCGAGTGCCCGGCGGCGGCATGGTGCACGGTGGAGGTCCGCAAGCTCGGGCCGTGCTATCTGTGACGCGGTGTCGATTTCCGCGTGCTTCGATCGTCGTTCGAACGACATCCCATGAAAACGGAGCATCACGCCATGCACAAGCAGATCTTCGTGAACCTGGCGGTTCGCGACCTTCAGCAATCGATGACGTTTTTCAAGGCGCTCGGCTTTCACTTCAACCCGGCATTCACGAACGACGCCGCCGCGTGCCTCGTCATCGGCGAGAACATCTACGCGATGCTGCTCACCGAGGCGTTCTTCAAGACGTTCACCGACAAGACGCTCGTCGATGCGCGTGAAAGTGTCGAGGCGCTCGTGTGCCTGTCGTGCGAGAGCAGGGCGGAAGTGGACGAACTCATCGCCAAGGCCGTGGTTGCGGGCGGGCGCACGCCGCGCGCGCCGCAGGACCACGGGTCCATGTACGGTCACGCGTTCGAGGACCTCGACGGCCATACCTGGGAACTGGTGCATATGGAGCCGGAAGCAGCGTGAGCGCGTCTTCGGACGAGCGCGATGCAGCGACGCGGCGAACCATTGAGGCGGTGTGGCGCATCGAATCGGCGAAAGTGATTGCGAGCGTGGCGCGCGTCGTGCACGACGTCGCGCTCGCGGAAGAGCTGGCGCAGGACGCGTTCGTCGCGGCGCTCGAGCACTGGAGCCGCGAAGGCGTGCCCGAGAAACCGGGAGCGTGGCTCATGACGACAGCGAAGAACCGCGCGCTCGACCGTCTGCGTCAGCACGCGCTGCACGCGCGCAAGCACGAGGAACTCGGCCGCGATCTGGATGCGCAGGAGCGACACATCACGCCCGATTTCGTCGATTCGCTCGACGCCGCCCGCGACGACGACATCGGCGACGATCTGCTGCGGCTCGTGTTCACGGCGTGCCATCCGGTGCTGTCGCTGGATGCGCGCGTCGCGCTGACGCTGCGGCTTCTGGGCGGCCTCACGACGGACGAAATCGCGCGGGCGTTTCTTGCGCCGGAGCCGACCATCGCGCAGCGCATCGTGCGGGCCAAGCGCACGCTGTCGGCGGCGCGCGTGCCGTTCGAGGTGCCGAAGGCCGGCGAGCGCGCGGCGCGGCTCGCATCGGTGCTCGAAGTGATCTATCTCATTTTCAACGAAGGTTACTCGGCCACGGCGGGCGACGACTGGATGCGGCCTGGGCTCTGCGACGACGCGCTGCGGCTCGGCCGCATTCTCGCCGAACTGATGCCGCATGAGAGCGAGGTGCACGGCCTCGTTGCGCTGATGGAGATTCAGGCATCGCGGACGAAGGCGCGGGTGGACCGCGACGGCCGCCCGGTGCTGTTGCCGGATCAGGATCGCAGCCGCTGGGACCCGTTGCTGATTCAGCGCGGCTTGGCGGCGCTGCGGCGCGCGGCGGCGTTGGGCGGCGCGCGCGGCGTGTATGCGTTGCAGGCGGAGCTGGCGGCATGCCACGCACGCGCGCCGAGCGCCGCCGAGACCGACTGGCCGATGATCGTCGCGCTTTACGATGCGCTGATGGAGGTGGCGCCGACGCCGGTGGTCGAGCTCAACCGCGCGGTCGCGGTGAGCATGGCGTCGGGGCCGGAGGCGGCGCTCGCCATCGTCGACCGGTTACGGGATGCTGCCGCGTTGAAGAATTACCACTGGCTGCCCGGCGTGCGCGCGGATTTGCTGGCGCGGCTCGGTCGCGTGGATGAGGCGCGCGACGAGTTCATGCGGGCGGCGGGGCTGGCGAAGAATGCGCGGGAGCGGGAGTTTTTGTTGGAGCGGAGTCGGGAGATCGGTTAAGTCGTCGCGGCGTCTATCACATTTGACATAAGACAAATTAGCGACGTTTCGTAACTGCTTAGAAACGGCTCGGCAACGCACCCGAGCCGTCGCTCTATGCTCAACTGCTTGTCACTCCTGCGTAGGAGCCGCCGGCGTGCGCGTATTGGCGTCGTCGGCTTCGGTCAGCGGCATATCGGCGGGCTGTTTACCAGACTGCGGCGCCGGCTGCGCCGCTTTGTCCGTATCGACGACATCCGTTCCCGGTTCGTTTTGCGGAATGCTCATGATCGTCTCCGTTGTTGAGGTTGCTGACGAGATCAAGCATCGGCAGTGCCTGATCGCGGAATGCGCGTTGCTGCGCGTGTCGACGTATTCGACAAACGGAGCCCAACATGTCCGCGCCCAACCACTCAAGCGATAACCCGCCGCAAAACCCTGTCGATTCGAAGGGCCTGACCGATCTGGGACCCGCGCAGCCCGAAAATCCGCCGGCACCGCCGCAAGCCGATGCTGATTTGCGCGACCCGCCGAGTCCCGCAGGTGTTCCGCGTCCGGACGACCGCTGATGCCGCTTTCTATACCGCGTGAACGGTACGCGCCGATAAACGGCGCGGCCGCGTTTCAAGTTGCGCGCGATATTGACTGCGGTGCGACGGTTGAAACCGCCCTCAATGTTTGGGGGGAACTGCCTGCTTCACGTCCGAGAGCATTTCCCGAAGGCATCAGAATCTAATCAGAAAATCCTCAGTAAAAACATTCGCAGCAACATGCATGAAAATCAATCCTGGAAACGGCGTTTCCGCGTTATCCTCGTTCTTATGCAGCACACCTTTTGATCGATTTGGGGCATGAGGATGAAACGAGGAAGGGCTTTGAGCCGGGTGCTTATCGCGGACAACACTCCAATGATCGCGGCAGGCCTGCAACTGCTTCTGGATGAAAGCGCTCTTTCGGTACTCGTTGGAATAGCGTCGTGCAAGATAGAGTTAATGGACCGGCTCCATTGCAGCGAAGTCGATCTTCTTATTCTCGATCCAACATTCGTTCAGCACGATGTCGACTTCGGCAATATCGATTCACTCGCGAATTTCAGTAATCGGTATTCTCACGTTTCCATTCTTTTTCATACCACCGTAACGGATCCGCAGATCCTGGAGAAAATGTCGCATCTGGACCGGCTGAGCGTCGCCCATAAAGCCGACGAATTACAGGATGTGGTGCAGATCGTGAGCCGCCTGCTGAAAGGAGAAGTCAACGTATTATCGCCGAGAACTCACCGCCTGATGTACCAGGCGCGCAAACTGGGCGAACGCGTGCCGGAGCTTTACGCGTTTTAGCGTCGGCATGGCGCCCAGCATTAATACAGTCTGCGCCCTACTCGCCGACACCGAAACCGCGACCTATACTGACAAGCACGCGCGCTTAATCGTCAAATTTCTTCGACGATTCGTTCATCCAGCGAAACCTTCAGGGGCATCGTGCCATAGTCGCGTAATTAGCGCTTGCGTCCGGGCTCAAGCCCACTTTCGCGCACCACCCACGACACGACAGCATGCTCGAACAATACGATGACCTTTATCCGAAACTCTACGCCGGCGATGTCGAGTCATGCGCGCGCTTTCTCGACGAACGGCGCGCGGTGGACGGCAACACGGCCGAATATTGGCATTGGCGCGCAATCGTGCATCTTCGCGCGGGACAGTTTCTTCAGGCGCTCGATATTTGTTTCATGCTTACGCGTCTGTCCGATTCTTTCGCTTTCCACGTCCATTGCATGTGCGACGTCGCCGCACATCTCGGCCTGAAAGAAGTCGCGCTCGCGGGAATCGAATCGTTCGCGCAGAAAGCGTCGACGCCGGAAATCGCCGCTTTTCTATGGCGCGTGTACGGGTGGCATTATCTCGGCGAAGACAACCGCGTACTGGAACTGAGGCCGGACGGCGTCGAGGAGCATTCCGCCTTCGTGCTCGGTCATCATCAGGCGCGCAGCCGCATGCGGCTTCACGGCATCGAGCATGGCGTCGAGGCGATGCATCAGTACTGGTCGTCCGACGACGCGCGGCGCGTGCTTTTTCCGCATGTCAACCGCGAAGGCTACTGGACCGGTCAGCGCGCCCTGCCCGCGCGCATGTCCGTGCGCCTCATTGCGTCGGGCTTCGGCGATCTGGTGAACTGGGCGCGCTATATCGGCGCATTGCAGGCGATGGGCGTCGCCGTCGACTACGACACCGACCTCTTCCGCGTGGCGACGCCGGAAGCCGATCGCGCCGACTACGTCCGGGCGATGGAAGCCGCCGGCTTCACGAGGCCGACGGGCGACGGCGCGATGTGGACGGACCCGTTCACGCTTTTCACCGCCCTTTTCCCGGTGCTCGGCCACGCACCGTCGCACCGGTACGTCGAACCGGCGAACCCCGCGAGCGTCGATGCCGTCATCGACCGCATCTGGCATCGCGCTCGCGGCCGGCGCTGCGTCGGCGTGTTCTGGTCATCGTGCGAATCGGCGAACAACTTCGCGAGCCGCAGCCTTACCCTGCCCGACCTCGACCCCCTGTTCGATACGCAGAGCGACGTCTACTGGGTCGTCATGCAGCGCGGCTTCGAACGCCGCCGCTGGCTGAACGACCCGCGCTCGAACGATCTGGACCGCTTCACCACGCTCGATCCCGACATGACGCTCGGTCAGTCGGCGGCACTGATCGATCGGCTGGATGCGTTCATCGGCAATGACGGCGGACTCACGCATTTCGCCGGCGCGCTCGGCAAGCGCACCTATCTCTTTCTGAACCACGTCGCCGAATGGCGCTACGAGCGCGAAGGCGCTGCCACGGCCTGGTACCCGAACATGCAGCTCGTCCGGGCGCGCGAACTGGGCGCATGGGGCGACGTGGTCGGCACGTTGCAACGACTGCTCAATGCCGACGCACGCTAGCCGCTCTTAGCGCGCGACTGCTCTGAAGCCGTACTCCTCGCGCGCGCCGTAGCGGCCGGGCGCGAAGCCGTTGAACACGTGGCCGCCCACTTTCGCGCCCACGTTTTCAAGGCGGCGCAAGGTCTCTTCCAGTTGCCGCGCGCCCGTCCGGTCTGCGCGCGACACCAGCAGCACGAGATCGCAATCGTGCATGGCGATGGACAGCGCATCGCTGACCGGAAGCACCGGCGGCGAATCGATGACGACGTAATCGTAGATATCGCGAAGCATCGACAGCGTCTCCTGGAACGCCGGACGCCCCAGCAGTTCCGCGGGATTCTCGGGATAGAACGCGCCCGCGTCCATCATCGAGAGACCGCCGCCGAGCGAGACGATCGCTTCATCCACGTGCGCGGAGCCTTCCAGTACTTCAGCGAGACCGGGCCCGGTGCGTCCATCGACGAGATGACGCAGACGGCCCTGCCGCATGTCCGCGTCGATCAGCAACACGGACGCACGCGTTTCCGCCAGCAGATACGCGAAGTTCGACGAAACGAAGCTCTTGCCCACGCCCTGCGTCGGGCCGGTGAAGAGAATCACCTTGCCGTGACGATCGTCGGCGCTGGCGACGTAGCGCGGATTCATCATGGTCGTGGTCGTGCCGAAAGGCATCCCGTTCATCGGGTTCAGCGAGTTGAGTCCGCCGCCGAGTCCCGCATGAACCATCGGCACGGGCGCGCCGCTCAGCATCGCGCGGACGCTGTTGCGCAACGAGCGCAACGCCTCGATGCTCGGGTCAGTCGGACTCGTCATGGCGAGCAGCTTCGCGGGCGCGGCGTTGTGCGTCAGCGCGCGCACGTCCTGCCGAAGTTGCGCCGTCGAACGCGCGATCACGGCAAGACGCGGCAACTGCGAAAACTGGTCGATTTCTTCTGGACTACGAAGTTCCCGTCGATTCAACGCGATCAGATAGATCGAAACGGTGCTGATAAAAAGGCCGCCGAAGACGGAGCCGAGCAGCACGATCCACGCGCGCGGCCACGACTGCTTCTCGGGCGCGACGGCCCAATCCACCACCGCGACGCCCGGTGGCGTGCTCGCGGCCGCCACTTCCAGTTGTTGCGCATTCGTGAGCACGCTCGTGTAAAGCTGCGTCGTGACGGCGACATCGCGCGCAAGCTCGACGTATTGCCGCTGCACGGTCGGCAAATTCGCCGCGATCTTCGACGTATCGGCAATCTCGCGCTTGACTTGATTGAGCTGCGTGAGCGCGCTCTGATAATTCTCGTTGTCGGGCTTGTAGCGATGCTGCGCCGCATCGAGCGCGAGTTGCAGCGTCGTCTGCTGCTCTTCCAGCCGGCTCATGCGCGTGATGAGCGCCGTGTTCTGCTGCGCCATGTCGACCGTGCCCGTTTGCGTGCGGAACGCATTGAGGCGTCGCTCGGCCGTTTCGAGATCCTGCTTCAGCGCGGGCAGGCGCTGCTTCAGGAAGTCGAGGCTCGTCTGCGCCTGCGCGGCACGGCGTTCGACGTCGCGCTGCTGATACGTCTTGATGATCGCGTTGACCATGGCCTGCGCGAGCAGCGGCGATTCCGCCTGATAGCTCAGGTGAATGAGCGACGGGTCGCGCAACGACGATTCACGCGGCGGAATCGATGTGCGCAGCCGCGCAATCACGTTGTCGAACGTCATCTGCTGCGAGTACTTGCGCAGTTCGAAGCTGATGCCCGGCCGCGCGCGCAGCGTGTCGATGCGCAGTTCGCCGGGCGCCTGCCCTTCCGGCGTACTGACCTGAAACGGCACCGTCTCGCCGACGCGCCCTTGCGCGAGTTGCCTGTCGTCCTTGTCGTAGAGCGTCCATCGTCCCGCTGGTCCCGCCACCACGCGGAACTTCGCCTTGTAAGCGGACTCGGGAACCGTGAACACGCCGGGCTTCAGGCGCTCGCCGCCCCATGCATAGTCATCGAGGCCGAAGAGCGATGGCGCGAGTTCGTTGTCGCTCGCGTGGCGCGACGCCAGATAGCTGCCGATCAACGGAAAGTGGCTCTTCGTCTCGACGACGGTTTCCGCGCCCGTCTGCGCGATAGCCGCGCTCACCACGGAGCGCGACGTGAGCACGTCGCTCTCGTCGTTCGCGGAGGCGTCGGCGGCCATCGAGCCGGAGACGTCGGAAAGCGCGCTGATCGACGTGCCCGCCTTGCTTTGCACGCGCAACAGTGCTTCGGCGCGATATTGCGGCGTGGCGAGCAGCACATACAGCACACCGGCCGCGCAGCATGTGCCGGTGACTGCGCCCAGCAAGGTCTTATGGCGCACCACGCTGCGCCATAGGTCGACGAGACCGTCGCCGCGTTGCGGAACTGGCGTCATGGCCGGGCGCATATTATATGAAAGCATGTTATATCCCTAAGAAAAGTAAAAGACCCAGGACGTCAGTGCAGTTCCACGCAGGCGCATTCCCTCGCATGTGCCTGCTGATACGTACAGCGAACCGCTATGAGGACACCGTCACGAAGACCGGCCCTTGCGCTTCCGTCACTGCGAGCACCTTGTGCCCGCCTCGCGCGACGCCATACAGATCCGTGATCCGCGCGCCCGCAGGCAGACGCGACACATCCAGATTCACGACGTTGCCGGCGCCGTAGCACCAGACCACGTATTTCGTTGCCTGCGCATCGTCGAACTTGAGCACGATGTACTGCTCCTTCTCGTCGATGAAATACCGCGCGTTCTTTGCATCCGCCGTGAACGCGAACAGATGCTTCACCGCTCGATACGCCGGGAGCTTTTCGTTCTGCGCATCCAGCAGGCCGAAGTTATGTTCCATCTCCTTCGGATCGTTGCCGTCGTTGCGCATGTCGTAGTAGGACGTCAGTCCCACTTGCGCGATCCAGTTCATCAACAGCAATCGCACCGCGTAGTTCGCCTGTCTCGCGCGCGCTTCGCTCGCATGACCATTGCCGATATCGGCTACATAGTGATAGCCGACGCTCGGGTATGACCATTCGGTGGCCCACACTTGCGGACGCCTTGCATACGTCGAGAGGTCCTCGCGCAACGCACGATAATCGCCGAGCACGGTCTCCGGTTCTTGCTGCCGGTACGGATGAACGCTCACGGCGTCCGGCCCCGTTTGCGTCGCGCTGATGTCGCCCACCGCGCGTATGAAGTCGCGATCGACTTGCTGCACGCCACCGGTCGCAATGACGACGTTGGGATTCGCGGCTCGTGCCGCTTTAACCGCTGTCTGGAGCAACGCGCGATACGCGGTCGGCGATGGCGTGGCTAGCCAGTAGTCCTTATGGTCCTCTTCGTTCCACACTTCGAAGCGTACCGGCGCATTGCGATAGCGGTATGCCGCCTGATACGTGTACGTCTGAAACGCGGCGAGCTGCGGCGCGGACGTCGGCGGCTGGTCCGGGCTATACACGTAATGCTTGTAGCCGAGGATGAAGAGCGCGCCGAGACCGCGCGACTTAAGATTGTTCACGAGACCGTCGAATTCGCCGAAGTGCCAGCCGTCCGGCGCCTGCACCGCTTCCCAGAAGAGGTCCGTGCGCACGAACGAGAAGCCGACGTCCTTCACCGCGTCGAGCAGTTGCGTATCGCCGATTTGATGAATGGCGACGCCCGTATTTGCCCGTGCCGCGGCAAACGACGGCAACGCGACATAAGCGCGCTCGAGGGACACCGGCGAGCCGTCGAGCGCTACATCGGGCGTGGCGGATGCGGGCAGCATCGTGATGCATGCGGCCACGACGCCCGCTACCGCGATGTGCCGGGCGATGCTTTTCTTGCGGATCATGTCAAAGGCTCCGCAGTCCGTCGCGCGCCGATTCGAGCATCGGCTCGCTCTTGGCCGACGGCATCGCATGCATCGCCGGCATGCGGGCGCGCCATTGCATCGCGGACAACGGCACCGGCATGCGCCACACGCGCGGCTCCATGACGAGCCCGCTCTCGCGCAGATAAGCGAGCGTGATGCCGAGGAATAGCAGGCAGCCGATCGATTCGCAGATGTCGGTCGTCGCGCAGGCGAACAGCAGATAAAGAAGCATTGCCCACGACGGTCTGTCCTCGGGTTGCGCTTTCAGCACCACGCGCACGAAAAAACCGATGAGCGCCACTGCGCCGACCATGCCGAAGCTCGCGAGCGCATACAGCACCGTGTTGTCCGCATAGGCCACATTGAACCCGAACGCGCTTTCATAATAGGTGGATGCCGAGCCGAAGCCTCCCGGTCCGAGCCCGAGCCATATGCGGTTATTCTTCAGGAGTCCTTCTATCAGGATCGGCCATGTATTGAACATGCGGTCCTGGAACGATGCGAGCGTCATGTAGCCCGTGCCGGAAAGATTGAATGCCGAGGCCGCGATGAACGACGCGAGCGGAAAGCCGATGGCGAAGGCAGCCGCCCACAGACAGGCGCGCTTCATCGTCATCGTGGAGAAAAGGCAGTGCGCACCGACGACAAGCGCGAGCGCCACGGGCGCCGTCTTGTTGGTGGTGGCGTGAATGGCCGCGCCCGCTGCCGCGAGCAACGCGCACTGCAACCAGCGATTGTCGGTCCGCATCAGAAGCCACGTCGTGAGCAGACCGGCCATGAGCCCCGTCGACGCGCTGTCGCGGCCGAAGCCCGACAGGCGCGACGCAATCCCGACATACGAGGACACCGCGACCCGCACGTTATGGCCGCCCACCGACACGCTCGTGCCGACCCACGGCAGCGTCATGAACGTGTTGGCGAGAATGCCGATGCCGCAAAGCGCGGCGAGCACGACGAAGCCCGTCGTCGCGGCGCGCGCGTTGAGCAGCGCCAGCGCGCCGCGCGGCGCCGTGAGGGCGAAGAGCATCGGCGTCACCGTCCACACCCAGAACGCGACAGCTTGCGGCACGACGCCATGCGAGAGCGATACGCACGACTGCGCGAGCATATAGAGCGCAATGAGGGCGTGGCTCGCCTTCGGGCGCTTGATGAGCGTGAACAGCACCCACGCGAGCATGACGACCTTGGGAAGATACGCGGCCTGAGGCACGCCGGCCATCGACGTGTAGTAGCGCACGACGCCCGAGAGCACGTCGCTTCCCACGGCGGCGAGAAACGTCGCGACCCACAGTTTGTCTTCGAGCGATGCCCTTTCCATTGTTTCACCGTCGCATGTCGCCGGGGATCGTTGGTCGCGCATGTTGCTCATGTCGCCGCCGATCGCCTCTTGTTGTATGCGCTGTGCTTCCAGCGCGACGGACCCGGCCAGGCCCGCCCCCGTTGTCGCAAACTTACCGGCGCCGCCGCCGCCCCTCCGTGCGCCTACGCACGCTCGATCCGGGCGCTAGCCGACGCTCACGTTTGCTATGTCGGCTTGCGCTCATAAGTTGCAATCCACAGGCGCGGATAGCGGATCCCGAAACGTTCTCTGAGATCGTTACCGAACATAAGCCGGCTTATTGTCGTACCGCTACGGGTTTGTCCTTGTCATCGCGCTGTGTCGCAAACGCGCGTGACGTCGTACATTTGAGTCATATCGGTACGAATGGTGACGTGTAGGATTGCGTACCAAACAGCCGGAAAGAAATGCGCGCCGGAAGGCGGTCGGGGCCGGACGCGCGGGGTCGCGGTATCGAACGCATTGAATAATTCAAAGAGGCTCGCCATGAGTCAGACCAACACGCACGCCCGCAATGCCGCACGCGTCATCGACAACGCCACGCTCTTGCCTTCACGGCCCGCGCCACGCGGCCCCCGATGAATCTCGCGCCCGCAACGAATCGCCGTCTTTTCACGTCATCTCCGAGAGCGCATATGAACGCACAAGACCGTGCCGCGTTGACGCAGGCATCGAAGGGCAGCATTGCGGTGTTCGAATCCGTCGTGCCTGAGGCGACGCTCGCCGCCATCAACCGCAAGCTGGATGTGGCCTATGAAGCCACGCGAGACCACGAGCAGTTTTTCGGCAGCGCGAAGGACGTCGTGCACACCTTGCGCGACCTTCCCGCCTTCAAGGCGCTGGAGAACGAAGCCGTGCGCGCTGCATCCGACTGGCTCGATTCGAACATGCAGGTCAACGCGAAGGTCGGACCGTGGTTCGGTCTTCGCATCGGAAGCAGCACGACAACGGCGGGCAGCCATTGCCGCCACTTCGACTCGCACGTGCTCACGCTCGTGATCGTCTTGAAGACGGCGAGCGATCCGCAAAAGAGCGGCGACCTCGTCGTCTATCCGAGAACGCGCGGCATTCCCCGACGCCGCGACAACCTCTTGCGCAAGAGCGTGCAGTGGGGCGAGCGCGGCCTGCCCTTCCCGCTTCGCGCGGCGCGCACTGAGCGGCATCTCGAACGCGGCCTGTGCTCGCGCATTCGAGGCTTCGCGGGCGATGTGTACGTGTTCAACGGATTCCTGATGCAGCACTGCAATCTCGATGTGCTCGCGGGCGAGCGCCGCAGCCTCATCATTCACTATCTCGATCCGGGCTTGTCGCTGGGACTGTCAGCGATCAACCGCCTGCGCCGCCATGCGACAGCCGTGCCGACGGACGCGGTGGGTCCCGTGGAAACCGCCACCGGACTGGACGCCTTCTAAGCGGTTCAGTCGGCGCTCGTGGCGCACCACTCCCGCCACATCGTGCGATAGGCGTCTTCAAGATTGCGCGTGAATCGCGGGGCGTTCATCATCGGCGAATGTTCGAGGCGAGAACGCAGCGATGCGCGCAGTACGGCGAGACGGGCGATATCGCTGGCAAGGCGCGTGACGATATCGACGTAAGCCGCGTCGTCATGCGCAACCAGTTCGGACAAGCCGAGGTTCATGAGCAGGCTCAGTCCCGCGCGGCTGCAAGCGGTCTCGCCCGCGCGGGACGGCACCGGCACGCCCATCCACAGCGCGTCGAGCGTGGTCGTGTGACCGTTGTACGGGAAGGTGTCCAGGCCGATGTCGATGGCATTGTAGGTGTCGAGGTACGCGCTGCGCTTCTGATAGCCGACGTACGCCACGCGCGACATGTCCACGCCCAACGCGCTCAGACGCGCGGTGAAGCGTTCGCGCGCGCCCCGCTCCGCGAGCAGAACGAAACGCGCGCCAGGCGTCGCCGCCAGCACGGCGGCCCACATGCGAAGCGTGCGCTCCGACGCCTTGCACGGATTATTTAGGCATCCGAATGTTATATAGCCGTTGCGTTCGGCGGGCAACGGGCCGACCTCGGGCGTAACGGGCGTAGCGGCCCCATCGTCCATCGCGACGCGCGGATCGAAGCACCAGAAGGTCTCCGGCAGCCAGAGCGAGCGCTCGCTGTAGCGCTCGGCGACGCCCGGCTGACCGGGCGGATCGATCCACGGGTCGGTGAGTCGGTAGCCGATCGCGCGGCTGCCCGTCGTGCCCGGATACGCGAGCCACTGCGCCTGCACCGGCGCGGGCCGCCGCGCGAACAGAAGCGGACGCCCGCCCGCCATGTGCATGGTGAGATCCACGAGCACGTCGATGCGGTCATCGCGGATGAGTTGCGCGAGCGCTTCGTCGTCGAGCGCATGGACGTCGCGCCAGACATCGGCCATGCCGCGAAACAGATCGGTCACCGCGTCCGGATGCTCCACGCTCGCGTAGATGAAAATCTCGAACGATGCATGGTCGTGCTCTGCGAAAACGGGAGCCGTGAACATCGACTGGCAATGCATACGGAAGTCCGGCGCGACATAGCCGATTCTGAGCCGCCGCGACGCCGACCGGTCATTCGCATACGTCACGGCGCGTTCAAGCAATGGGGCTTCGTGCTGCGCAGAGAAGCGCAGGCATTCGTCGAGGATGGTTCTGGAGTCTTCGGCGTAATAGGTCAGCGCGTAGTTGAGGTTGCGATGCACGCATTCGTTGCCGGGCGCGCAGGCAACGGCGCGGCGAAAGGCTTCGATGGCGTCATCCATCCGGCTCATGTCCTTCAGCACGGCCGCGAGGTTGTTATGAGCCTCGGCGGAATGCGGCGCGATCGCGATCGATTGTCTCAGAATGGCCTCCGCCTCCGGCAGCCGGTTCATGTCACGCACGACGCGGCCCAGGTTCGTGTAGGCATCTGAGCAGTCCGGACGCAGCGCGATCGCGCGGCGATAGGCGGCTTCAGCTTCAGGCAGGCGATGCTCGCCCGCAAGCAGCACGCCGAGGTTGTAGTGCAGGTCCGAGTTGCCGGGATTTTGCGCGATGACCACGCGATACGCCGCTTCCGCTTCTTTCACGCGGCCCGCTTCGTGCAGCATTTGAGCGAGGCCCGCGCGAGCGTCCCCGTGGTCCGGCTGCATGGCGAGCACCTCGCGATAGCTGCGCTCGGCTTGCTCGATGCCGCCGGTCTCACGCCGCGCACGCGCGAGACCCATGAGCGCCTGCGTGCAGTCCGGCCGAATAGCGAGCGCCGCTTCGAACGCGGCCGTCGCTTCAACTACGCGCCGGGTCGCGAACAGCGCATCGCCGAGACTGTAGTGCGCCTCGACATATGCGGGCGTCAGTTGTGTCGCGCGCCGGTGGAACGCCTGCGCGCGCGCGAACTGGCCCATTTGCTGAAGCACCAGCCCCAGATTCTGATACGCGATGTCGAAGCTCGGACGCAGCGCCACCGCGCGCCTGAGTGCGGTCCGCGCCTCTCTGAGGCGGCCCTGCTCGCGCAGCAGATTGCCAAGATTATTGAAGGCTTCGGCGTAGTCGGGACGCACCGCGACGGCGCGGCGGTAAGCGGCTTCGGCTTCCGCCAGGCGTCCACCGTCTTTCAGCAGGCTTGCGAGGTTGTAATGCGCTTCGGCCAAATCCGGGCAGAGGCGCAGCGCCTCACGAAAACAGGCTTCCGCTTCGCCGGCGCGATTGCACGCGCGCAGCAGATTGCCGAGGTTGTAATGGGCTTGCGCGAAATCCGGGCGAAGGGCGACGGCCTTGCGGTAGACCGACTCGGCAGCCGCGAGCCGGCCCTGCGCCATTAATAGATTGGCGAGATTGCCGTAGCTTCCGGCATGCTCGGGATGCGCATGGATGACGCGGCGCCAGTGCGCTTCCGCATCGTCCGGACGGTCGAGTCGATAGCAGCAGACCGCCGCCAGATTCAGGACTTCCGCGTCGGCTGCCGCATCCTGGAGCATGGGCTGCAGCACATGCAGCGCCGCCTCGAAGTCTCCGTTCGAATAATGTGCCGCTGCCGTGTGATAGAGATTCGGGTCGAAAACCATGAGCGAAACGCGCGGAACCACTGTTTGGGGGATTTTTGGAGCGTAAAACTAACAGAGGTCCGGCACGAATTCGTCAAGAACTATAAAGTCGCGCAAAAACCGAAACGCGGCGCATAGACGCCGCAGCACGGGCGCGCATGTCGGTGCCGCTTGCGGATCATCTCAAAACCCCGCAAGCTCTCGGTTGCGGCGCGTGATGCGCGCCGGTCTGTAAAACAAAGAGGTCCCATGTCCGACAAATTGACGATGAACGAAGAGCGCAAAGGCGCCGATAACCCCGATCTGCTTTACCTGCTGCAGGGCGCCGAAGACTTCAGCCGCTTCGTCTTTCCCGACCGCGAGGCGCTTTTCAAGAGCCTTGCGCATCAGCAGGCGCCGCACACGCTTTTCATCACGTGCGCCGATTCGCGCGTGTCGCCCGAGATGATTACCCAGACGCACCCGGGCGAACTTTTCGTGTGCCGCAACATCGGCAATATCGTGCCGGCTTATGGGGAAATGCTCGGAGGCGTTTCGGCCGTGGTGGAATTCGCGGTGCTGGCGTTGAATGTGCGCCAGATCGTCATCTGCGGCCACTCGGATTGCGGCGCCATGAAGGGCCTCGCGTCGGGCGCCACCATTGCCGATGAAATGCCGACGGTTCACGCGTGGCTGCGCAACGCGGAGGCTGCGCGCAGTGTCGTGATGACGAGGAAACTGGACGAAAATCGCGTCGTGCAGGCGATGGTCGAAGAAAACATCCGCCTCCAGCTCACGCATCTGCGCACGCACCCGGCGGTGGCCGGACGGCTCGCGCTCGGCAAGCTACAGGTGCAGGGCTGGGTCTACGACATCGGACAGGGCGAGGTGTCCGTGTTCGATGAAAGCGCCGGCGCGTTCGAGTCGATTCCGCAGGCACGCGAACGGCTCCTGCACAGCGGCTCGCGCTGACAGGAGCACGAAGTGCCGCAAGGGAAGGCGGCGCGGCGGAGACGCCGCGCCGGCCGTTGCGGTGCAGTCGGTGCGGTGCTTACTGCACGCCCTTCTTCGATGCGAGGTCCTGCGCCATCTTCAGGTGTTGCTCGATGGTCGGCAATGCCTTTTGCGCGGCCTTCTTCAGATCCGCGTTCTGCCCGCCTTCTGCTTCCTTCTTGAAGGCTTCGACCGCTTCCTGGTGCCCTTGCACGCCGACCTTCTGGATATAGGCGGTGTCGAACTCCTTGCCCTTCAACCCCTTCAGCGAGTCGAGCACGGTCGTGTCCGAATTGTCCTTCGGCACGGCGATGCCGTGCGGCGCGGCCATCTTCAATTGCATGGTGAGCTTCGTGTGATCGACCATCATGTGATGGGCGAAGCTCTTCACATCCTTGTCTTGCGATTGCTTGGTCGCGAGCTTGCTGGCGTCGATCTCGGTCGAACTGGACTTCGACGCGGCCTGCACGAATTCCTTGTCAGGCGAAGGCAAGTCGTTGGCCATCGTGGTGCTGGCCGCCTGCGTCTGCGCGAGCGTGACTGCCGGCGCGGCGGCGAATAGCGCCGATGCCAGCGCGGTGAGCAGAACTGCATTGCGTTTCATTGATGCCTCCTTTGGCGGTGATAGCTCCCCTTCGTTAGCAATGGCGATGCCACGCGGACCGGCGCGGCTCGATCATCCGGAATAGCGCTTGCTGCATTTCTCTCATGCTGTCTTGCTACACTTTCTCTTCTTCCGTTCCCTTTACCGAGACGCCATGCCTGTCTACGACTACGCGTGCTCCGAATGCGGCGCATTCGAAGCAGTCCGCCGCATCTCCGAACGCGACGACCCCGCCGCCTGCCCGACGTGCGGCGCGACGGCCGTTCGCGTGACCGTAGGCGCGCCATCCGTCGGGAGCAGCAGCGGCATTTCCGCGCCTCAAAGCGACGACGTCGGCAGTTACGGCATGCGGCATCGCGGCGGCTGCCTCTGCTGCTGAAACGGTCCTCGCCGACCGCGGCCAGGCATACGCGTTGCACTCTGCTGCGAACGCGCCGCGCGGCGTATGATGAATGCGGCCCCGGCATCACGCCGGCATCCGGCCACTTCGTCCGAAGCGTGACGGTCAGCGTGTATCAAGCCTTTCCACTTTTCCTTTTTTCCCAACGTTTAACTCAAACGAACAACAGGAGGTGATCAGGATGACGATAGAGTTCAGCGGGCGGCGTCATGTGGTAGCGGCAGCGCGTGTCGCATTCGAGGCGTCGGTGGACGGCCGTGAAGTCTGGTGCAGCGTGTCCCTCGACGCGCTCAACGACCACTTCGGTAACAGCGGAACCTCGTCGCACGCAATCTTGAGCGCGTTTGAAGGCGGACGTTTGCAGATCGAGGAAGCGGCGCGCCGGGCGCTGGAGCGCAATGGCGGTCAGTCGGTGGAACTCGAAACCAGCGACTTCAAGAAGACGGCCTGAAACACGCATACATCGACGCCGCCGGACGGATTGATTCAATGGACGGCAGCGTCGACGCTACGGCGCCGCCGTCGCTCGCGGCAGAGCTTCAGCGCGCGAGAAACGCGACAACGCGTCCACGATTCATAGACCGGCGAAGGCTTGCGACAGACTCCGTCGTAGCAGGCTTCCTGAAATGCGTCGCGCGGACCAATGCCTTCGTCCGTGGCGAGCGCCGATCAGCAGCGGTTCGTGCTGTGCCGCATGTCCCTCGTGCTGTTGTTCCCGCGCAAAGCGCTCAAGCGGCTGCGGATGACGTTTCGTCGCCTGCCGCCTCCGCCGTCCGTCGCGCTAATGCGCGTGTCCACGAAAAGCGCCTGCGACCGCCAAGACGACGCGAGCCCGACAGCAGCCTCGGCGTCGCCGCTCCGCGCGGTTTCAATGCCGCGCATGGCGAGCGTCAGCGCGAGACAACCGGCTAAGTTCGCTTCGGAATGCGCGATTAGTACGCGGAGCGGCTGTCTTCGCGAAGTCGCCTTGCGTGGCGTTCACAGTTCGCGGCTGGGGCAAACTTCGTGCGTCGCTGCGTCCATAAGCGTCCGGCGCGGCGGTGAGTGCCGCGCCGTTCATCGCTTCGAGCCGAGACGAAGCCCACCGCAACAGCGCCGCACTACCGCGCGATTAGCAGCCCGACGATCAGCCCGCCTATCGCCGCCATCGCGATGGACTTCCAAGGGTTATCGTGCACGAAGTCGTCGGTGCCTTCCGTGACGAGCCGGTAACGCGCCACGGCGACGTCCTGCGCCCCCGAGATGACGCGCTGCGCGCGGCGGCCCGCCGACACGCGCTCGGGCCGCAACGGACTGCCTTGTCCTTGGGACGAGGCCGACGCGGGCTGCGCGAGCACGGCGGGACTGTCGCCGCCTTCCAGGACGCTGCCGTGCGCATGATAGGGCGCGGGATACGGAGCATTGCGCGCGGGCTGTTGCGCGGCGCCGGGTGCGTGCGCCGACGCGTTGCTCTCGCCGCTCTGCTCCATGCCGGGCCCGAGTGCGGCGTCCATCGCGCGCTCCACGGCCTTGCGCGACACAGCCGGTTCGCCGGTCGATGACGCAGCATTCTGTTTAGCGTTGGCATTGGCGTTGACGTTCTCCATGGCGCTCTCCTTTCGCGTGGTTGAAGGCACTGCGTGATGCATTCTGTGTCCCGTCAGCAAGACTCGCACCGACGACCGACGCACGCCACTCGTCCATACGGCATAGGCGAGACGCACGATGCGCGCGAGGAATCGCAATTTACTTCACATACCGGTGAGAAATGCTCGTTTGCCGACGCCCGGCCGCGCGCCTACGATGCTCCTCCATCGGACGAAGCCGTCGGCTCGCGCATCTTTCGTTTCAGGCCGCAGCGAAGCATCGCGCGATTGCGCGCCGCTACGATGGCTTCATCCACTTTCCAGCGAAGCCCGTCATGAATCCCGTCAATCTAGCTCAGTTGCTCCTGCTCGCCGCGCTGTGGGGCGGCTCCTTTCTGTTCATCCGCGTGGGCGTGACCGATCTCGGCGTCGCGCCGCTGATGGCGCTGCGCGTGGGCATCGGCGCTGCCTTTCTCCTTATCGTGTTGATGCTGCGGGGCTCGCCGCGCGAGGCGTTCGCGACCATGCGCGAGCGCGCGTGGCCGCTTTTCGTGGTCGGCGTCTTCAACTCCGCCGCGCCGTTCTGTCTCTTCGCCTATGCGGAATTGACGTTGACCGCCGGCGTCACGTCCGTGATCAACGCGACGACGCCGCTGTGGGGCGCGCTCGTCGCCTATCTGTGGCTCGGCGATCGGTTGAGCCGCCTGCGTGTGGCGGGACTGGCCATCGGCTTTGCCGGGGTGATGGCGCTCGTGTGGGATCAGATGTTCGTTCACGACGCCACGACGCCCGCGATCGCGCCGATGACGACGGCGCTCGCGGCCCTCGCCGCGCTGGCCGCGACGCTCTGCTACGGCATCGCCGCCAGTTACACGAAGCGGTATCTGACCGGTGTCGATTCGCTGACCGTGGCAGCCGGCACGATGAGCGCAGCGACGCTCGTGCTGCTTCCGTTCGCGCTCGTCGCGTGGCCCGCAGGTACGGTGTCGCTCAGCGCGTGGGGCGCGGTGCTCGGCCTCGGCATTGCGTGCACGGGCGTGGCTTACATGGTGTTCTTCCACCTGATCGCGGTCGCAGGACCCGCGCGGGCGATCACCGTCACCTTCGTGATTCCGATTTTCGGGATTCTGTGGGGCGCGCTCTTTCTCGCCGAGCGCGTGTCGGCGGGCATGGCGGCGGCTTGCGCCGTCGTGCTGGCGGGCACTGCGCTCGCGACGGGCGTTGTCAAGCGCGTGCCGCTCGTGCGCGAGCGCCGCGCGGCGTGCGCGAAACAGTGAACGCCGCGCGTCATGCGCCGCTTATCGCCACAAGCGTGTGAGCGGTCCGCCTTCTCCGCCGACCGGATCGCTTCTCGGAAACGGCAGGGCTTCCATCGCGCGCCGCTCGTCGTCGGATAGCGCGTCGCGGCGAATGTCCCACTGCTGGTCCGGCGGGTAAGCGCCGATCACCTGAAAGCGGCCTCCGCTCGTCAGCAGGCAATGCCCGGTGCCGGCGGGCAGAATCAGGGCATCGCCCGCGCGCAGGGGGATCACGCGCCCGTTCGGCCCGCCGATGATGAGTTCGGCTTCCCCCGAGGCGACGCCGAGCGCCTCATGCGCCGTCGAATGGAAATGGTGATAGTCGAAGACGCTGTCGCGCCATTGCGGCGGCCAGCCGTTTTGCGCGAAGAGCGCCTCGAAGCGGCTGCCGCAGTCGCGGTCCTGAGGATCGATCGCGCCGTGCCAGACGAGTACCGGCAGGCGCGCGTTGTTCGGCACCCAGCCGTTCGCCGCGAGCATGAACGACTCGCAGCGGGCGTCGGCCGCCTGCTCGGTTTCGGTGTGCTCGGCCATATGCGTTTCTCCGTGAAATCGGGAGCATCGCAGCAACGGGTGTTCCTGTCGCTAGGCGCGGTTCAGCGCGTTTCCACGTGTGGCCGGCTCGCGGAAATTAGCGACCGTGCCAGTGCCCGTTTCCGCCGAAGACGACGCCGACCGATACTCATCGCGTTTCCACACGTCGCCGGCTCGCGGAGATTAGCGGCCGTCCAGTGTCCATATCCGCCGAAGACGACGCCGAGCGATATTCATCGCGTTTCCACGCGTCGCCGGCTCGCTAAGATTAGCGGCCGTGCCAGTGTCCGTATCCACCGAAGACGACGGCGACCGATACTCATCGCGATTCCACGCCTCGCCGGCTCGCCGGAATTAGCGCCCGTGCCAGTGTCCGTATCCACCGAAGCCAACCCCGACCGATACCGACGGCGCGTAGTACGCCGGCGCATAACCGTAGCCGTATGCGGGCGCATAGCCGTAAGCCGGCGCGGGCGCATAGGCATAGGGCGGCGCATAGACGCAGCCGCTCAATGCCGCCGCGAGCGCGAGCGTCGCGGAGACGATCGCCAGACGCGACACCCGCCTGCCCGCCTTGGCGTTGATGTGCTTATTCATGATGTGCGCTCCCCGAGGTCCGGTCTCACCAGTGGCGATGTCCATAGCCGCCGTGATGCGCGTACCAGTCGCGCCGGTCCCAATAACGGTAGCCGTCCCAATAACGGTCGCCGTGCCAGCCGACGACGATAGCCGGCGCGGGCGCGACCATGACGGGCGCGGGCTGGTACACGACGGGCGGCGGCGCGGGCTGATACGCGACAGGCGGCGGCGCAGGTTGCTCGACATAGACCGGCGGCGGCGCGTACACGGGTTGCGGCTCGGCGTACACCGGCGCGGGCGCGGCATAGATCGGCGCGACCGGCACGCCCAGATTGACCCCGATGCTCACTCCCGCGAATGCCGCCTCGCACGCGAGCGCGGCGCATACGGCGATGCCCAGTGCGATAGTTGTTTTGACGTTCATGTTGTCCTCTACCTCTGACGGCCGCAACACGGCCATGACGGCATGTTAGGCGGGCGCGTCGGGCCTTGCGTTACAACGCCTGTAACAGATGTGAACGGTGAAACGAACGGTCGGTCTACGCCGTATCGACCGTCCAAGCGGTTGCGCGCTCGGGCGCCCGGTGGGATAGTGCGGGCTTCGTCAAAAAGGGCTGCGAGCGAATGGACCTGTTGCGAAGCATGCGGATTTTTGCGCGCGTGGCGGAAGCGTCGAGCTTCACGGCGGCGGCACAACAGCTGGACATCACCACGGCGCAGGCATCGCGGGCCATCACCGATCTCGAGACGCACTTGCGCACGCGGCTTCTGAATCGCACGACGCGGCGCGTCGCGCTGACGGATGCCGGCAACCGCTATCTCGCGCGATGCAAGGAAGTGATCGAGCTTGTCGATCTGTCCGAAGCCGAAGCCGGCGACGCCCGCGTGCTGCCGAGCGGCGTGCTGCGCATGCATGCGCCGATCACGTTCGGGCATCACTATGTGGTGCCCGCCCTCACGCGCTATCTTGAGGCGCATCCGCAAGTTCGCGTGGAGTTGACGTTGTCGCAGAACGTGCCCGACATGCTCGACGAAGGCTACGACGTCTTCGTGCAGGTGACGACATCGGCGCTGCCGGACTCGGCGCTCGTCTCGACCCGCATCTGCTCGATGCCGAGCGTGCTGTGCGCGTCGCCGCGTTATCTGGAGCGGGCGGGCGTGCCGCGCGATATCGACGATCTGGCGAAGCATGCTTGCCTGCAACTCGTCACCACGTTTTTTCCGGTCGATCGCTGGGCGTTCGAGGGCCCGCGCGGACGCGCCGAGGTGGATCTTCCGCCGGGGCGCCTGCGGGTGAATTCGGCCGATGCGCTCGCCTTCGCGGTCGCGGATGGCTTCGGCATTGCGCCGCTCCCTGCGCTGTCCGCGCTGCCGTCCATTAGAAGCGGAGAACTCGTGCGCGTGCTTCCCGAGTGGGAACTGCAAACCATGACGATTTACGCGATGTATGCGTCGCGGCAGTATCTCGATGCAAAGATCAAGACATGGGTGGCGTTCTTGAAGGAATTCGTCGAGGGGACGCTGGCGGAGCAGATGGGGTGAGGTGCGGGGAGTCGGGGGTGATGGGGGCTTTGTTCGTGCGTGCGACTGGTCTGGTGGTTGGCGTTTGGCATTCTGCATTCGGAATTATGCATTCTGCGTGGCTTTGCCCTTTGACGTTCGCTGTCCCTTTTCGGTCAGTTCACTCTCAACGGATTCCGCCGACGTCAGCCCGTCACTGACGCTCGATGAGCTGAGGCTGCGCGAAGCTCGCCGTGGCGGGCGGCGGTTGCTCGTTGCCCATAACGGGTCTGCCTCTCGCGTTTGGCGTTTTGCGTTGGACGTTGGACGTTGGGCGTTTGCATTCGGCATTCTGAATTCTGCTTTCCGCCTGCCGTTGACCGTTGCGCTTCGGCGTTCGCCGCACTCTTCGATCAGTTCGGTCCCAACACTGGCCGCCGACGTCATCTCACCACTGAAGCCCGACGATTCGAGGCGGCGCGAAGCTGGGCGTGGCGAGCGGCGCTTGCCAGTTGCCCTGAAGCGGTCTGGCTTCTCGCGTGTGGCGTTTGGCATTCGGGATTTCGCATTCCATTCGGCGTGCTTTCGACCCTTGCCTTTTGGCGTTTGCCGCCCCTCTTCGATCAGTTCCCTCCAACGCAGACTTCCGACAGCAGCCCGCCAATGAAGTATTTCAGCGCGCAGGAAGATGGGCGTGGCGGGCGGCGTTTGCTGCCATCCACCAATCGACGTTCATCATTCGCCATTTCGCCTGCCTTTGCCTTGCCCCTTGGGGACCATCGCCCCTTGTTGGGTAGTTCGCTCCCAACGCCGAGTTCCGACATTACCCCTGCACTGACGCCTATGGGTTGGGGTGCACAAAGCCGGACTCAGCGGGCGTCGATTGCTTTTTGCCCTCAAACGGGTTCTGACTTCTCGCCTTTCCTTTCGCATTCGGCATGCGGCAGTCTGCATGCCATTGACCTTCGCCTTCCGGCGTTTGCCGCCCCTATTAGATCAGTTCACTCCAACGGAAACGGCCGGCGCCAACCCGCGACCGAGCCTATGGATTGAGGGTGCGCGAGGCTGGGCGTAGCGGGCGGCGTTTATCGGTGCGCTTAACGGCTCTGCTTCTCGCGATTGGCTTTTGGAATTCTGCATCGGCATTTAGCATGCCTTCGACCTTTCCCGTTTCGCGTTCGCCCTCGCCACTTCGAACAACTCACTCCCCACAAAGAAGCCCTCCACCAACTTCCCACCGCCGACGACCGCCGCCCGCCCACGTCACGCCTGCGTCGCCTGCGTCGCCTGCACCGGCACTACCGGAACCACCGGCACCAGCCGCCCTTGCAAACCCGCCCGCACCGTTCCAGCAATCAGCCCCGCGATCACCACGTTCGCCACGATAAACGAAGCCAGCGCGATCCATTCCACCGGACCCTGCGCGCCGCGCTCGAGCATGCGGATGGCCATCGTCGGCAACGCGGCCACGCCGAAGCTGAACGCCCAGTACGAAGGCGTAAACGCGCGCTGACGGATCCACGGCACGAGGCGCGTCAAAATTAAAGCCTGATAGAGGCCGTAGCCGAGCAGCATGTACGCGAAGACATCCGGCACCCCGTGCGTGATCGTGAGATACGACACGCCTCCCACCACCGGCGGCGCGAGCTGGATGCCGAGCGTCGGGCGCAGCGCATCGGCGAGCGGCTCGTGCACGGCGGCGCGATGAAGCAAAATCGATTCGATCGCGAGCCACGAAAACACGCCCGCGCCGAAGAACAACGCGCCGAGTTGCGTCCAGCCGAAAGCCGCGGCCGCTGTGCCCGCGACGAAGCTCGGCGCGACAGTCGGCAGATACATCGCCGGGGTCGTCAGTTCGGGCTTGCGGCCGCCTTGCCAGAAGCGCCCGTGCAGGAACGCCCCGAGCGCGAGCTGGCTCGCGACGCCAACGACGAACAGCCCGACCGCGAGTTCGCGCGATACGGCTTGCACCGCTTGCGCGGCGAGCATCGTCGATACGGGAACGAGCGCCGCAAACGACGACTGCACCGGATGCCGCATTTCCGCGACGGCCTCGTCGCGCTGACTCAGCCACTTGCGGCCATAAGCGACGAGAAGCGCGATCCATACGACGAGCGCGCCCGCTGTCAGCAGGTCCGGCACGGCGTGCGGAACATGCCACACGCCAGCAGCCGCGCGCCACGCACCGGCCAGCGCCAGCGCGCCCACTGCGATGCCGAAGAACGCCACCGGCATCGAGCCGGGACGAGTAGCCGGTTGATTCTTGTCCATTGCTTTCTCCTTTTCCGATGACGGAAGCGCGCGGTTGCGTGCTTCGTCGTTGGAGAAAGCTTAGTGGCGAGGGCCGGCGGCGCGAATGTCGCAACGTCTCGTTCGGCTGCTCGATCGTCTCAGACTCGCGATGCTGCGCGGCCCCAAACTGCGCGTAACATTCACCCCATCATTCTCGCGAGGAAACGGCACGATGGCATATCGCATTGCACGCACGCTCGTCACCCTGGTCCCGCTCGCGCTTGCCGCCTGCACCGGTCCCGTCGAATTCTCGGCAGGCGGGAATCCGCCGCCTGCCAGCGAATCCGTCAAAGCGGACTTCAGCGGCATGGACCGCGCGATGGACACCTGCAAGGCCTCGTCGCGCAAGGCGGGCCCCGGCCGGTGCGCGCAGGTTCGCGCCTATGAGGCGTGCATGAAGACGCAGGGTTACATCACCGTGCTGGGTCCGGAGAATCCGCCGAATTGCGGACAACCCGACTGGGAACAGGATGTCCGCCGCTGGCTAAAGTGATTCAGGGCGAAAGTCACCGCAGCGACGACGGCCATATGAGGACGTCCGGCATGACGGGGGCTCGTTGGAGCAAGGACTCACGATGGCAGCGGGCCGCTGCCTCCGGCTCGCGCGCAAGCACTCGAACTCTGTCGATGAACATGTGCAGCACGGCGACATTCACGTCGTCGGCCTGCAGCGCCTTGGCGATGTCGAGTAAGCGCGCCGTTCGCGTCAAGTACGCCGAGCAACGCTGCCTCCAGCTCACGCGCAAGCACTCGAACTCTTTCGGCAAACATGAGCGGCACGGCAACATTCACGTCATCGGCCTGCTGCGCCTTGGTGATGTCGAGTGAACTCGCCGTTCGCATCAAGTACGCCGCGCAACGCTGCCTCCAGCCCACGCGCAAGCACTCGAACTCTGTCGGCAAACATGAGCGGCACGGCAACATTCACGTCATCGGCCTGCTGCGCCTTGGCGATGTCGAGTAAGCGCGCCGTTCGCATCAAGTACGCCGAGCAACGCTGCCTCCAGCCCGCGCGCAAGCACTCGAACTCTGTCGGCAAACATGAGCGGCACGGCAACATTCACGTCATCGGCCTGCAGCGCCTTGGCGATGTCGAGTAAGCGCGCCGTTCGCATCAAGTACGCCGCGCAACACGCATGAAGACGATATAAAGCAACGCCCCCGCCACCGCGCCGATCAGCCAGCCGAGGTTGTTCGGCGGCAGCGCCTTGAGCAGTTGCGTCGACAGTTCCCAGCCGACCGAGATCACGCCGGACACGATCAGCGCCGCCAGCCCGACCTTGTTCCAGCCGCCGTCGTAGTAGAAGCGCGAGCCGGGCTGCATGGTGTACAGCTCGGCGGCGTTCACGTGCTGACGCTTCACGAGGTAATAGTCGGCGATCATCACGCCATAGAGCGGCGCGAGCACCGCGCCGAACACCGACACGAAAATCGTGATCGCCTTCGGGCTATCGACGAAGATCCACGGACACACGACCACCGCGAGCACCGACGCGATCAGCCCGCCCTTCTTGAAGTCCACGTGCTTCGGGAACAGATTCGCGATGTCGTAGGCCGGCGATACGAAGTTCGCGACGATATTGATGCCCATCGTCGCGATCACGAACGTAATGCTGCCGACCGCCACCGCGAGCTTGTTGTCGATGCGCGAGACGATCTCGACCGGGTCCATGATCATCGCGCCGAATACTTTCTCGCTGCCCGCCGTGACGATCACGGTGATGATGGCGAACGCAATGAAGTTGAACGGCAGGCCCAGGAAATTGCCGATCTTCATCTGTCGCTCGCTCTTCGCAAAGCGCGAGAAGTCCCCGAAATTCAGCAGCAGTGCGGCGAAATAGCTCACGACGAGCAGAATGGCGTTCACCATCGCGTGCAGTTGCTCGTCGCCCGGCAGCACCTTTCCCGAGAGCGTGAGGTTGAGGCTGCCGAGCCCCGCGCGATACAGAATCCATCCCATCAGAAAGAACATCACGACGTACACCGCCGGCCCGCAAAAGTCGATGAACTTGCGGATAATCTCCATGCCACGCTGAAAGATCACGAGTTGCAGCAGCCACATGAAGAGAAAGCTGACCCAGCCGAGCATGTCGAGCCGCAGAAAGCTCGAATCGCGCAACGCCGCGGCCGACGGCACGAAGAGCAAGAGCAGCGTAGCCACCGCCTTCGACGCGAAATAGGTCTGCACGCCATACCAGACAATGCCCACGACGCCGCGAATCAGCGCGGCGAGGTTCGCGCCCATCACGCCCATCGAGACGCGCGCCATCACGGGGAATGGAATGCCGTGCACGAGGCTCGGCTTGCCGACCCAGTTCATCAGCACATAGACCACAAGAATGCCGATGGTCATCGCAAGCAGGACCTGCCAGCCCGAGAGCCCGAGCAGAAAGAGGCTCGCCGCGAACGTGTAGCCGCCGACGCTGTGCACGTCCGACATCCACATCGCGAAGATGCTGTAGCCGGTCCATGTGCGCCGCGCGCGCGGCACGGGCGCGAGGTCGTGGTTGTAGAGGCGCTCGTCCGCGTTGACGACTTCGACATCGGCGCCCGGACCGAGCGCGGAGGTATTCGCGACGTGCGAAGCTGGCATGATCGTCCCCTCTGTTCAAAGCGTCGAGCCGCATCGAGCAAGCGTTGCTTGCAACGCAAACGACCGACAAATGAAACCGCGATGGAGATGCGAATCGCCAGATCCGGGGAAAAGCGCGCGGGCCCGGCCACGGCGGGCGCGCGCCCGCCGTTACAGAGAGATTAAAGTAAAACGGCGCGCTTGCCGATATGCGGAGCATGAGAAAAAAACGCCTTCCCGCCCGCGATGTGAATCTCGCCTTCGCCGCTGCCGCCGAAGCCCTCGCGCTCATCTGCCGGTTGCGCCGCATCGACGCGGCCGATCTGCCGGCACAGGATGTCGATGCGCTGCTCGACATCGCGTTCGAAGAAGCCGCGCAGCAAGCCGCCGCACGCCGCACGAAGGCGCATCGCGCGGGATAAACCGCGCTTCGGGCGTGCAAGTTGCTTGGCGGCTTGTCGTCCCGTCGCCCTGAACATGGGGCTGGCCATCGTGCGAGGGCCGCACACGCGCCGCGGAGGTTCCATGTCGAAGATTCTCGGCCCCGTGCTCGGGCCACAGATCAAAAGCGTCGCGCGCCATCCGCTCGGATTTCTGACGCGAACGGTAAAGGCGTTTCGCGCGAATCAGGGCATGCTGCTCGCCGGCGCGGTGGCGTATTACGCGCTGCTTTCCATCGTGCCGCTCCTGATTCTCATCGTGATCGTGCTGTCGAAGTTCGTCGGTCAGCAGGAGTTGCTGGACACGCTCGCGCATCTGCTGGAATGGCTGGTGCCGGGACAGGCGCGCGCCATCGTGCGCGAGCTCGCCAATTTTCTGACGCATCGCGCGGTGATCGGCTGGCTGCTTCTCGTCACGATGATCTTCTTCAGCTCGCTCGCCTTCACCGTGCTCGAAAACGCGATGTCGGTCATCTTCGTGCACCGCGTCGCCATTCGACGGCGCCACTTTCTCTGGTCCGCGCTGCTGCCGTACTGCTACATCCTCTTTCTCGGCGTGGGCATGCTGATCGTCACGCTGGTGTCGAACGGCCTTCAGGCGATGGGCGATAACAGCGTCACCCTGCTCGGCTTCGAAGTCTCGCTCAAGGGCGCGTCGCGGCTGCTGCTGTATCTGCTCGGCGTGGCGGGCGAGGTGTTCGTGCTGACGTCCATCTATCTCGTGATGCCGGTGGGGCGGCCCTCGTTCAGGCTCGCGCTGCTCGGCAGCATCACCGCCGCCCTGCTCTGGGAGATCACGCGCCACGTGCTCGTCTGGTACTTCGCGACGCTCTCGCAGGTGAGCGTGGTGTACGGCTCGCTCACGACCTCGATCGTCGTGCTCTTCAGCCTCGAAGCGCTCGCGACGCTGCTGCTCTTCGGCGCGCAGGTGATCTCGGAGTTCGAGCGTTTCGGCTTGCCGCAGCCGGAGAAGCCGCCCGCCTTTCGCACCGACTGACACGTCGACTGACACACCGCGCGATGCCCGCGCGGCACGGTTGGGATACATTGGGCGCGTTGCCATCGCCGGGACTCCCGATGGACGAAGCCCATCCCGATGCGTCGTCGCCGGCGCGCACCGCCACGCTCGCCGCGCTCGCGATGCTCGCGTTCGCCGGCAATTCGCTGCTGTGCCGCCTGGCGCTGAAGGGCACGAGCATCGATGCCGCGACGTTCACGTTCGTGCGCATCGCGTCGGCGGCGCTCGTGCTGTGGCTGATTCTCGCGGCGCGCGGCGGCCATGCGCCGCGCGCCGGAAGCTGGGCGTCGGCCGCGATGCTCACGCTCTATGCGGTCGCCTTCTCCTATGCCTATGTCGCGCTGTCGGCCGGCGCGGGCGCGCTGCTGCTCTTCGGCGCGGTGCAGGCGACGATGATCGGCTACGGTCTCTTTCTCGGCGAACACCTCACCGCGCGTCAATGGCTCGGCCTGACGCTCGCGCTCGCCGGCCTTGTCTGGCTCGTGCTGCCGGGACTGGCCGCGCCGCAGCCGTTGTCATCGGCGCTGATGGTCGTCGCGGGTGTCGGCTGGGGCGTGTATTCGCTAAGAGGCCGCGGTCTCGCTGATCCGACCGCCGCGACCGCCGGCAATTTCCTGCGCGCGTTTCCCATCGCGGCGGCGGTTTTCGCGCTCGCTTACCGGCACGCGACGTTCGACGCCGCCGGCTTCGGCTATGCGCTGGCCTCGGGCGCGCTGACGTCGGGACTCGGATACATCATTTGGTATGCGGCGCTGAAGAAGCTCGAGCCCGCGACCGCCGCGACCGTGCAACTGAGCGTGCCGGTGCTTGCGGCAGCGGGCGGCGTCGCGCTGCTCGGCGAGGCGCTCAGTGTCCGCCTCGTCGTCAGTTCGGTGGCGATTCTCGGCGGTATCGCGCTCGTCAGCGCCAGTCGCCGAAAACGTTAGAATGAGCGGCGCTGCATGCATTCGCCGCTTCCGTCTGTGCGCAAGGCAACCAAGCGAATCCTCGCTGATCTGAGGAATGGCGATTGCGGTCGGCTGGCCTGCTCGATGCTACGGTAGTATTCGGTATTCGCGCGGTCACGTGCGGCAGCGTCATGCGCAGTGCGGCTTGCGGCCGGCAGTGCGCGTCGCGCAACACCGTGGCTACTGGCGATTGGCAGATTTTGCCGGCCTGCGGCAAGCCTTACATCGTTGCAGGCGGAACGGCCGGTTCTCCGCTTCCCGATGAGCCACGCTCGGGGCAACGCCGTCGAGATCGGCCGCACGCTTTTTCAGTTTGATTATTCATTTCGAATGACGCGCGCAGCGTAAGGGCTCACGTCCACTTCGCTTACGCGCTTCATCCGGCTTCCTGCGGCGACCCGCGCACGAACGCGCGCGCGGTCGGTGTCCGCCGCTGATGTACATGTTCTGGAGAGCGCAGCCATGCCTCACCACGCTGAACTACCCGAAGAGCCGTTCGCTGGCGTCGCGACGCCAGCGAACGATCCTTCCGTACCGCTTGCCGCGTCCGAGACCGCGCCCGACTTCGACGACGATCTCGACGCACCGCGCGCGCCCCTGCGCTTCGGGCGGCTCGCGCTCTGGATGGCGTCGGCGAGCGCGCTCGGCATCGGCGTGCTCGGCACGGTCGCCTACAGCATGTGGTTCAACCACGACCAGCGCGTCTATACGGAAGCGATGGCGAGCGCGCGCCGCACGCTCGGCATCGACCAGCCGGTGATCGCGGCCGGACCGCCCGCGCAAACGCTGTCGTCGGGCGTCGTGCAGGCACCACCGCCCACCACGAGCCTCGTCGCGGCGCACGCGGACACCACGGCACTCGCCGACAACCCGCCCGCCGACACATCCGGCACGACGAGCCTCGGACCCGTCGCGGTCGCGCCGGTGGCCACGGCCGCGACCGTCGCCGGCGCAGCGCAAGATGCGGCGTCGCCATCGCGAACGGCGGCGACTCCTGCGTCGCAGACGGTCGCGGCGAATCGCCCTAATCGCGGCGCAAGCGGCCAGGCGGTGCGCACGGCGCAGGCGAAAGAGGCCCGGCATCGAGCGTCGCGCGCCAAGGCCGAGCCGGGACTTTTTGCCCGCGTGGGCGCGTTCTTTCATCGAGTGAGCTATCGACGCAATGCCACATCCGGCCAGCGAGAGGAATATTCCCGTCCGTGAGAACGGCGCGACGCAGGCGCTGGCGGCGCGCGCCGCGCGTGTGTTCGACGAAGCCCGCGCGCAGGCCGGGCGGCTGCGCATGCCTGGCCCGGCGCCGATGGCCGCCGCCGCGCTGCTGTGTCTTCTGATCGGCCTGCTGTTTCTCGCGTATCAGGTGCGCGGCATCTTCTCCGCGCAGCTCGAGCAGGAATACGTCGGGCTCGTGCTTCAGGCCGTCGAGCGCGCGGACGCGGCGCGCGCTTCGTCGATCGCGCTGAAGGACGCGTCCGCCACCGACGCGCAGCATCGTGCCGCATACCGCGAGGCGCGCATCGAGTGGGCGGCTCGGCTCGCGAGCCTGCACGCGCTGATCGCGTCGAGTCCCACGCCCGCGCCCGCGTTGCCGCCCTCCGCGCTATCCGCGGCGGCGGACTTCAATCAGGCGAGCGCCGCGCTCGATTCCGCCGACGCCTACTGGCGCGAGCAACGCGATCGCGCGAGCAGCGACGTGCGCGCGCGCATCGTCAGCGTGTCGCACACGTTGATTGCATTAACGGCGGTCGTGTTCGGCGTGCTCATCACGGCGCTCGGCATGTATGCAAAACGCAATCGGCAGCTCGTCGGCATCTCCAGCGAATTCGAGCATGCGTCGCTGCACGACGCGATGACCGATCTGCCCAATCGCCGCAAGCTCTTCGCGGCGCTGGAGGAATCGGCGGAAGCGCTCGCCGACGGTTCGCAGGCGAAGCGCATCGCCGTGCTGTATATCGATCTCGACGGCTTCAAGCGCGTCAACGACACGCTCGGCCACCGCATCGGCGATGAATTCCTGATCGCCGTGTCGCGGCGTTTCCGGCAGACCGTGCGCAACAACGATATCGTCGCGCGCATCGGCGGCGACGAATTCGCGGTGCTGGTCAGAGAGTTTTCGAGCGATCTGGAACTGGCGGCCATTGCGCAACGCATCATCCATTGCGTCGCGGAAACGGACACGCGCATGGGCTTGTCGCTCGTGCGCGCGAGCATCGGCATCGCGAGCTTTCCGGATCGCGTGACCGATTACTGGCGGCTCGTCGCGACCGCCGACGAAACCATGTACGCCGTCAAGCGCAACGGCAAGAACGGCTACGCGTTCGCGTCGGCGGCCTCATAACTCCGCTTTGCTGGGCGATCGCCCGCGTCAGGCCGCCGCGCGCAAGTCTTCTTCGCCGCCGAGCGCTTCGGTCAGCGCCGCGAAAAGGCGCGCGAGCTCGCCCGTCATCAGCAGGAAGTCCGATTCGAAGCGTTCGTCGTCGTTCGCGGCGGTGGGATCGGCTGCTTCCTTGATGACGTCGAGCGGGCTCACGCGCTTGAGCGTGAGCGACGGCGTGAGCACGAACGACACGCGGTCGTCCCAGGTCATCGCAAGACGCATGCACTGCTTGCCGGCTTCGATATGGCGGCGCATGTCCTCCGCTTCCAGCGCGTGACCGACGTAGCGCACGGTCGCATTGCCCTCGCCCGCCGAACGCAGTTCCGTGTCGCGATCGAGCGTGAAGCCCACGGGCGCGTCGCCCGTCAGCAGCCATTCCGTCATCGCCGAAACAGCCGAGCGCGCGACGCGCACGCTGGCGAGCGGCAAGTCCGTGACCGACTTCACCAGCAAGCCGATGATGTCGTCGGCGAGCGTGGCCGATGCCGCATCGATGGCGAGCCAGCCGTGCACCGGGTCGATCCACACGCGCGTATCGCGGCGAATGCTGAACGCGCGCGGCAGCAGTTCATCGGTCACCTGCTCCTTCAGTTCGCGCATCTGCTTGCGGCCCGGCTTGAAGCCCTGCTGCTCTTCGAGTTCCAGCGCGCGTTCCTTCGTGAATTGCGTGACTACCGACGCGGGCAAGAGCTTTTTCTCCGCGCGGTACGTGAGCAGCATCTGGCGATTCACGGTGTAGACGAGCGCATCGTCGCCGCGTGGCGAGACCCAGCCGCGCCGCTCGTTTTCGATGCTCGATGCATCGCTGAAAGCAAGCGGCGCGAGCCACTTCTGCATCTGATCGGGCGTGACGGTCCAGTGAACGGGAAGACGGTGAAGCTGAAGATTCTTGAACCACATGGCGGCGCTTTCGATGTTGTTCGGAAAAGCGGGCCATTCTATACGACGCATGCGGCGTGGCGCGAGCCGCCGGCTTCATGCAGAGCGACGCGGCGCATCCATCGGCAGAAACGGGGCTACACTGAGGGCGCTCGATCGCACGCGTGCATCGGGCGAGGAGGGTTGGAATGATCGATCTAGACGCGAACCGCACGTTCCGCGGCCTACCGCTCACGCCTGAGCAGGACGCCGAAGTCAGACACTACATCAAGAAGAAAAAGCAGCGCGGCGAGCCGTGGAATACACCCGAATTGCGCGCGATGCTGCGCGACATGCTGGAGCCGCCCGACGAAGAAAGCGCGCTGGATGAAGTCGCGGACGATGACGCCCGCGCGGTGGCCGAACGGGCTTCGGCTTTCATCGACGATGTCATGGACCCGATCGAAAGCAGCGAGGAATGGCACGCGGCAATGGAAGCCGAAGCGATGAAAGGCCCGCGGCGTTGATATGCATGGTTGACCCGAGAAGCGCCGGCGTGGACCGGCGCCGTTCGCGTCCGCACGCTCGTTCAGTGCCTGCGATGCGTCCAGTCTCGCGGCGGATGCGTGTCCAGCCAGCGCGCTTTCGGCGGATGAATGTTCGGATGTTTGTGATGCATCACGAGAATCACGATGGCGCATAACACCACGACGACTCCCACCATCAAGCTGATCATCGGCTCGGTCATCGCAACCTCCTTCGGGCTCGAGGGGCAACGCTTTTATTGTAGGTGCTGGCGTCGCTGCAAGACACGCGAATCTCATGCGCCGATGCACACCGCGCCCGCCGCGATCACGCAACAGGCCAGCAGGCGTCGCGCGGTCAGTTGCTCGCCGAGGAAGATGCGCCCGATGAGCGCCGCGAACACGACGCTGGTTTCGCGCAGAGCGGAGACGGCGCCCATCGCGCCGAACTGCATCGCCCAGATGACGATGCCGTATGCGGCCACCGACACGAGCCCGCCGGCCACGTTCTGCGCGACGGCGGCGGCGGGCGCGCGCAACGCATGCCGCCCTCGCAGCGCGACGAAAAGCGGCAGCATCAGCAGATAGAACGCAAACATCCACGCCGTATAGGAGAGCGCGTGCCCCGAAGCCCGCACGCCGATGCCGTCGATCACGGTGTAGACGGCAATGGTCGCGCCCGTGACGAACGCGGCCAACGCGCCCTTTCCCGACAGATTGCCGCGCTGCAACGCGAGCCATACGATGCCCGCCGACACCATCACGATACCCACCACGGGAAGCGCGCCCGGATGCTCGCGCGCGAAGAATGCCGCGCCGAGTGCGACGAGCATCGGCGAAGAACCGCGCGCGATGGGATACGTCGCGCCGAGGTCGCCGCCCTGATAGGCGCGCACGAGCGCCATGTTATAGCCGATATGCACGAGCCCCGACGCCACGATGCACGGCCATGCGCCGCTCGCGGGCAGCGGCAAGAACGGAATGGCCACGACGGACACGATGCCGATGCAAAGGCTCATCCACGTCATGGAGAGGAAGCGGTCCGCGTTGCCGTGCAGCATCGCGTTCCAGGTCGCGTGTAAAAGTGCGGCGAAGAGCACGCAGCCGCCTACGTAGCTGAACATCCGTGGAACCGTCCTCTTTTGAGAAGTGCCCAGTCTAAGCCAGACGGGATTGCGACGCGACAGCTTTGTATTGCGCAATCCCTTATATGCGAGCCGCCGCATGCGCTGCAACCATGTCCTATAGTGCAGAGGACCGCATGAGGGAGACACGACATGGCGACATGGAAACCCGACCCGAGCTTCTACCCTTCCCCGCGTCTTGCTGCGAAGGCGCCCCGCGAAACGCTCGCGTACGTTGCGACGTTCGATCCCGAGCGCAAGAGTCCGGACAAACTCGCCGTCGTCGATGTGGACCCGGATTCGTCGAGCTATGCGCAGATCGTCGGCGAACTGGCGATGCCCGACGCCGGCGACGAACTGCATCACTTCGGCTGGAACGCGTGCTCGTCGTGTCTGTGCCCGAACGCCCCGCATCCGCATATGGAGCGGCGTTATCTCGTCGTGCCGGGACTGCGTTCGTCGCGGATTCATATCGTCGATACGAAGCCCGACCCGAAGAATCCGGTCATCGTCAAGACGATCGAGCCCGAAGAACTTGCCGAGAAAACGGGCTATACGCGCCCGCATACGGTTCATTGCGGACCGGGCGGCATCTATGTCACCGCGCTCGGCAACGCCGAAGGCAAGGCGCCCGGCGGCGTGCTGCTGCTCGATCAACAGAGCTTCGATCCACTCGGCCGCTGGGAAGTGGATCGCGGACCGCAGCAACTGGCCTACGACGGCTGGTGGCATCTCGGCTACGACACGATGGTCACGAGCGAATGGGGCACGCCCGACACCTTCGAAGAGGGCCTCGTGCCCGAACTGCTGCTCGGCGCGAAGTACGGGCGCAAGCTGCATTTCTGGGACTTCACGAAGCGGAAGCATATTCAGGAAATCGACTTCGGCGACGAGTATCAACTCGTCTTCGAACTGCGGCCCGCCCACGATCCGACCGAGGCGTATGGCTTCGTCAATTGCGTGATTAGCCTGAAGGATCTGTCTTCGTCGATCTGGACGTGGTATCGCGACAAGGACAAATGGGCGGTGAAGAAAGTGATCGATATTCCGGCCGAGCCCGCCGATGCCTCGGTGCTTCCCCCGCTCTTGCAGGGCTTCGGCGCGGTGCCGCCGCTCGTGTCCGACATCGATCTCTCGATGGATGACCGCTTCCTCTACGTGTCATGCTGGGGCACGGGCGACATGCTGCAATACGATGTCTCCGACCCCTTTGCGCCGAAGCTCACGGGCAAGGTCCGCATCGGCGGCGTGGTCTCACGCGCGACGCATGCGGGCGCGAAGAACGGTTCGCTGAACGGCGGGCCGCAGATGGTCGAAGTCAGCCGCGACGGACGACGCGTGTACTTCACCAACTCGCTCTACGGCGCGGTCGATGCGCAGTTCTACCCCGAAGGCATCGACGGATGGATGGTCAAGCTCGACGCCGATCCGAACGGCGGCCTTGCCATCGACGAGAAGTTCTTCATCGACTGGCCGAAGGGACATCGCCCGCATCAGATCCGGCTGCAAGGCGGGGATTGTTCTTCGGACTCCTATTGTTATCCTTGATGCTCACGTCGGACGTCATCGCATGAATGCCGTTACGCCCTCGCTCTGGCTCACGGCGGCGGGCCTCGGCGCGTTTCATGGCGTGAATCCCGCGATGGGATGGCTCTTCGCGCTCGCACTCGGCCTCTATGCGCATAGCAGGCGCGTGGTGCTGGTGTCGCTCGTGCCGATTGCGCTCGGGCATGCGGCGTCGGTGGCGCTGGTGCTCGCGGGCGTGCTGACGCTCGGCTCGGTAGTGGACCATGAGACGCTCGCGCGCGGCTCTGGCGTGTGTCTGATCGGGTGGGGCGCATGGCGTGCGTGGCGCGGACATCGCGGACGGCCGACGGTGGGCATGCGGACCGGCCTCGCGGGTCTCGCGCTATGGTCATTCGTGATGTCCAGCGCGCATGGCGCGGGCTTGATGCTCGTGCCCGCCCTGCTGCCGCTGTGCGGGGGCGGGGGTGCAAATGCAGGCGCGGCGGGCACGTCCTCGGCGGCTGCGTTCGAAGCCGGAGCGCTCGCGCTGTCCGTGCATACCGTGGCGATGCTCGCTGTGATCGCGGTCATCGCGCTGGCCGCCATGTCGCTGCATGAGCGCACCGGCCTTGCGTTCCTGCGCACGGGCTGGGTCAACGTCGACTGGCTTTGGAGTGTGGCGTTGATCGCATGCGGCATCTGGCTCTGGGTGTAGCGTGGATGCCGCTTTTCGTTGCGCACCGCGATGGCGGGCGGCGGCAGAAGTTCGGCGTCTAACGCCTACCGCCGCCGATTGCACGAGGACGCGCGTCCCGGCAATATCGCCGAAAACGACGAATAAAAAACGCTGTGCTGCGCCAAGATACGGACCTGGCCGGTCCGATAAAAGTCATAACAACGGGGACTCTGTCATGCGCGAAATCTCGTACGAAGAACAAACCGTCAATTCGATCAATCCGCTCGCGCGCTTCGCCCATCGCGCGCGCATGACCATGGCGACCGAGCTCGTCACCGGTCTATGCCCCGCACGCGGAACCGTGGTGGACTTCGGCGCGGGACCGGGCCTTTTTCTGCATACGCTCGGCGAGTCGCGACGGGACGTCACGTTGATCGGCCATGACAAGTTCATGGCGCCCGCATTTGCCGAAGTGAAGTATGCGGAGTCGCTGGACACGGTTGCATCGCATAGCGTGGACGTGTTGACGGCCTTCGAGGTCTGCGAGCATCTTTATCCCCGCGAAGTGGACGCGCTGCTCGATGACGCCGCGCGAATCCTGAAGCCGGACGGCGCGCTCGTCATTTCAGTGCCGATCATGTACGGACTCGCGATTGCGCCGAAAGTGTCGAACTGGATGATCCGCAGCCGCACGCTCAAGTCCGAATACACGCCTGCCGAATTGCTCAAGTCGATGATTGGCATGCGCGTGAGCCGGCCGGCGAACCCGCGGACGACGCATAAGGGGTTCGATTTCCGCGAGCTTCGCAAGCTCGTGAGCGAGCGCTTCGTCTTGGATGCAGTGCATACGAGTCCAGTGCCGCACGCGCCTTGGTGGGTTAGTTCGCAGTACTTTATGGTTTGCCGGGCGCGTGGGCGGGGTTGAGGCTGGTTGGTTGCTGGTTGCGTTGGTTCGGCGGCCGACCGGGCGTTCGACAAGCGTGTGCGTCAGTGGAAGGCAGTCATGCACACTGGGCGCAGTACTTTGGAACTGCGATGTCACGAACTGCCGCGCGCGTTTCGTAGGTTCAGGTTTGCGAGGAACACGCGTCGACGCGCATTTTTGCCCGCGTGCGCGTTGGTGCTGACGACTCCTTTCAGAAAGCGACGCGTGTAGGCACGAGTCGCTGCTCGAGGAGCGGCGGCTTCACACGCGCGCGAGGACATGCGGCCGGCATTCTGCATGCAACGCGCCGCATGCGAAATGCGGGCGCGCGGGGAGGTTAAGGCATGCGGTCAACGCGCGTCGCGGAGCTTTGCGTCCGCGTCCGCTTCCAGAATAGCGGCACCTTTAGGAAAACAACGCTTCGACCCGCGCGTCGCTGCGGCCAGACGCGGGCGTATGTGTATGCGTGTGCGGAAGGGCTGCGGCCGGCATTCTGCATTCAACACGGCGCATGCAAAAGGCGGGACGCGCGATTTAGATAGAGGCATGCAGCCGACGCGCGTCGCTGCGGCTCAACGCGAGCGTCAGCGTCTGCGTATACGGAAAGGCTGCGGCCGGCATCCTGCATGCGACCCGCCGCACCCAAATGCGGGGCGCGCGGGTGAGGCTGAGGTAAGCCGGCCGCCCGCGTCGCGGAGCTTTCCCGCCCGCGTCCGCTTCAAGGTTAGCGGCGCCTTCGAAAAGCAACGCTTCGACCCGCGCGTCGCTGCGGCTGAATGCGAACGACAGGCTATGCAACCGCGCACAGACTGCGGCCGGCATTCTGCATGCAACACGTCGCATGCGAAATGCCGCGCATCAGTTCGCCGGAATCGTGACGACCGGTGCCTTCGCCGTATCCGTCACTTCTCCGAGCGCCATCAGGTTCTGTACCACGGTGAATGCGTATTTCGAGTCGAAGTCGGCGCGGTCTATCCAGTAATTCGACTTGTCGTAAAGCACGCTCACATAGGCGTCCGGCGGCGCTTTCTCGCCGACTTTGACGACGATCGTCGGACGCGTTTCGCCGCCGATGAGCCCGATCGTCGGCTTCGTCGCTCCGCTGCCGACCTGCGCATCCGGCACCGGAATCTGCGCGCCCAAATCGGTGAGGATGCCGAGCACCGAGCGCGTGACCATCGGAATGCGATCGTGATCAGCCGACTGCCCGTACACGATCTCGTAGGTCTTCATCTTCGGCGAAAGATGCAAGAGCCGGCGCACGAGCGCCAGGTCGTCGGTAGTCTGCTTGTTCGCGCCGCTGCGCGTCGCGCCGAGCGTCATGAAAATACGCGGTTGATGATCTTGGTCGCGCGTTTCCACATTCAATTCGCCGGCAAGTTGCAGCCGGCGCAGCGCCTGAAGCAACAGGAAGAACTCCGGCGCGCCCGACGCGTTGGGACCGCCGAGCGCATTGCCATTCTGCAGGCCCGCGATGGATTGCGCGGTAATGCGCAGCAACAAGTCGACCGGAATCCCGCTTTCTGCGAGCGGCAACACAAGCGTCGGCGAGAGCGGGCGAATGTACGCACTGGCGTACGCGTCGCCGGTCGTCGGAGTGAAGGTGAAGGTCGGGTGATTGGAATACGACACGCTGCCCGAGGCCTGCGCGTAGTTCGGCTGCGCGCCGGATCCTGCATTCAAAATTGCGCCGCCCGTGGCATCAAACGTGTAGGCGGCGATGATGCTGCTCACCGTGAGAAACGAAGGCGCGTCGGCGAAGCGGAGTCCGACGATGGCGGCAAGGATTTCGCGCTTTTGCGCGTCGCCGAGCGCGCGGGCGTAGTCCACTTGATCGGCCTTGAGCCGCGTAGGGCCGATGCCGGAACAGCCCGCCGCGAGGACGGTCGCGCTGATGAGAGCGATGGATAGGGCTTTGGTTGATTTCTGGGTCGGTGTCGTCCGGTTCATATGGCCTTGAGTGAGGTCAGCGAGGAGGATCGTCGGCGCGGTGGCCGCGAGCCTCGGGGCCGGCAGCAATTCTCATACCATTTTCGACGATGGATTCGCGGACATGCGCCTTCCCGTGCGTCGCATCATGGGAAGCCACGGGGAAGAACGGCGAATGCAACTACTTTCAAGACGCGTCTTTGGGTGCGTCGCGGCCCTCGGGCGGCGTTGCCTGTCTAGGCCCATGGGATATGTGCCGACTCGCCTCCGCATGATGAGCGACGAGTGCATCGAGACGATCCTGCGCGAAACGCGGACCATCGTCGCGTGCATGCGCCGTCGCGCTCGCGAGCATGGTGCCCGCAATCAGGGCGACAACCCTCAGGGGTTTGGTATTCATAATTCACCTCCGCAGGAAGACGGGATGCGTGCGTCGATGCTCGATCGCAAGCCTCTCCCGTATCCGCCAAAATACAGCGTCGCCGCGCCGTCTGCATGTTGCATGCAAAGGCGGCCTTGCGGGCGGCGCAGCCATCTCCTATCTGTTAGCTCAAACGCTACGTTCCGGAGACGCCCGCCATGAGACTCGCCATTTTCTTCGACGGCACCTGGAACGAGCCGAACGACCGAACCAACGCCTACCTGCTCTACAAACTCGCGCCCGAGACCGACGATCAGGAGACGCTGTACGTGCCGGGCGTCGGCACGCAGGGCAACGGCCTATTTGCGCTGGCGAACAAGTTTCTTGGCGGCGCGTTCGGCGACGGCCTCTCCGCGAACATCAAAAGTGGCTACGCGTGGCTGTGCCAGCGGTACAAGCCCGATGCATCGATCTATATCTTCGGCTTCTCGCGCGGCGCCTACTCCGCACGCAGCCTGGCCGGCCTCATCCGCAAATGCGGTTTGTCGAACGACTGGAGCGATGCATCCATCGATCAGGCGTACGGCATTTATCGCGACCAGGGCGTCGGGCCATCCGACGACTCCGTGCAGGCGTACCGCAAGCAGTTCGCGCGCGAGGTGAACGTCGCGTTCATCGGCGTGTGGGATACCGTCGGCGAACTGGGTGTTCCTATCGGCGGGCTGCCGGTGCCGGGCTTCTCCAGCTACTACAACTTTCATGACACCACGCTCGCGAACAGCACGCGCGCGGCGTATCACGCGATAGCCGCGAACGAATTCCGCTCGCTCTACAAGCCTACGCTCTGGACGAAGGGAACCGAGGACCGCGGGCCGCTGCCGCTCGAACAGCGATGGTTCGCGGGCGCGCACGCGAACGTGGGCGGCGGCTATTTGAGCCCGCCGCGCGATCCCGCCGATCTGCTACCGCTGATTCCGGCGGAATGGCTACGGCAGAAAGGACAACTGCACGGCCTTACGTTCGACCGGCCGATCCAGATCCCGAAAGAGGCCTACACGTGCGAGCCCATCGATTCGTATTCAGAATTCACGAAAATGAATCCGTTGCTCGAAGACGTCTGCAAGAAAGAGCCGCGCGTCGCCGGGGCTGCGCTCAACGAGACGGTCGATCCGAGCCTCGCGAATCGGCTCAGCACACCCGGGTTTTTGGATGCATTCCCTTCCCTGCGTGACCAGTTATGCGCGCTCCCGGTCGGAACGTGAGGGGCAGATCCATCTGCATACAGAATTCATGACGATGTATCTGCGCATACAGCACGTCTGCTAGAAAGAAGCGCGCGTCGCCGGGACGCGCTCAGGAGCCGCTCAACCTTGGCCTTGCGGACCAGCTCCGACCGTCCGGTATTCTGTATGCGTTTTCGGCACTGGTCCGAACAACGAGCGCTCGCTAGAACAAATGCGGCGGCGTCCGATCCACCATATCTCGCGGCAGCGGTTCTTCCAGTTCGAACTCGACGCTCGGGAAATCCTGCAAGCGGCCGGCCACCTCGGCTTCGCCTTCGCTCGTGAAAAGGCCGTCGAGATAATCGAACGTCAGCTTATCGACCAGCGCCTTCAGCGCAAGCTCGGGGCTGCGCTTCGGCTCGACCGCGATGTCGTCCACGTCGAGGCGCGCGCAATACTCACCGCCGTTCGATTCCATCGCGCCGATGTCGATCACCTTGCCATCGACGTTCTGCGCCAGCACCCGCTGCTCCACGGCGAACAGGCGAAAAGGCCGCTCGAGTCCGACCGGGTCGCCCGAGCCCGACGTCGAGCCGGTCTCGTCTTTTGCATTCGAATTCGTTTTCGCTGTCATCGCTGCTTCTCCTCGGATGCTTAAGGTCGTCTTTTCGAAGCAAGCCACGCGCCCGATGCGGTGCTCCGCAGAACATCGCGCAACGTTTCCATTGCGGACCGCGTCGTCCTAAAGTGCTGTAGTCACCCGATGCAATACGAAATACGACTCGCGGAACGCAACTCGCAGGACGAACCCCAAAGGAGCAGCAAGTGGACGGAACCATGAGCGCGAAAGTCGCAGTCATCACGGGAGCGGGCCGCGGGCTCGGGCGCAGCGCGGCACTCAAGCTCGCGCAACAGGGCGTGGGCATCATCGGTACGTGGCACAGCGACGCGGCCGCAGCCGAAGCCGTGGCCGGCGAGATCGAGGAACTCGGCTGCAAGTGCGCGATGCTGCAGCTCGACGTCTCCCGCAGCGAAACCTTCAGCGCCTTCGCGGATGAAGTATGCAAGGCGCTCGAACAATCGTTCGATCGCACGAACTTCGATTTTCTCGTGAACAACGCGGGAATCGGCATACACGCGGCTTTCGCCGACACGACGCCCGAGCAGTTCGACCAGCTCGTGAACATACACCTGAAGGGGCCCTTCTTTCTGACGCAGGCGCTGCTGCCGTTTCTGCACGAGGAAGGCAGCATCGTGAACGTGTCGAGCGGACTGACGCGCTTTGCGCTGCCGGGCTACGCGGCGTATGCGGCGATGAAAGGCGGCGTCGAAGTGCTGACGCGCTATCTGGCGAAGGAGCTGGGACCGCACGGCATCAAGGTCAATACCATCGCCCCGGGCGCGATCGAAACGGATTTCGGCGGCGGCGTCGTACGCGACGATCAGGAAGTGAACGAATTCGTCGCGCAGAACACGGCGCTCGGGCGCGTGGGTCTGCCTGACGACATAGGCGGCGCGATCGCCGCGATGCTCTCCGACGGCAACCGCTGGATGACGGCCCAGCGCGTCGAGGTGTCGGGCGGGATGTTTATCTGACGCAAACCGTTCGCGCAATGTGAAGGCAAAAAGACCGGACGCCGAGGCGTCCGGTTTCGCTGTGAAGCAGGTGTAGCTTAGAAGCGGTGGATGATGCCCACGCCCGCGCCGAACATGTTGCGCGTGGCCGACGGCGCATTCTGGAAGCCGTCGCCGAGCGTCGCGTTCGCCGTCACCTGACGGCCCGGCGTGTTGCCCGTCGGCGCGGACAGCGTGTTGCCGTTCGCGCGCTGGAACGCTTCGAGCGCGTAGAAGCCCGTGCGCTTCGAGAGCGCGTAGTATTGGGACAGGTTGAACTGGTGGTACGTCGCCGCGCTCGTGATGCCGTTCGCCTTGCTCGTCCACGTGTAGCTGTAGCCTGCGGCGAAGTCCCATGCCGACGATGCCTTCCAGTGCAGCACCGTGCCCGCCGTGTTGAAGATGGCTTCATCCGTGAACAGCGAGTTGACGCCCGGGATGTACTGCACGTTCGAGTACGTCACCGAGATGTCCCACGCGCTGTTGAACGCGTAGCCGCCCGCGACGGCGAAGCGGTTCTGCGCCTGCGCGCGCTGATAGCCCGCGGTGAGCGCCGAGACGCCCGGCTGGCCGGTGCCGTCGGTGGCCGCGGTGTTGTTGACCACCGCCGAGCTGCCGCTATAGATGCCGCCGCCGTTGGCCGCATTGTTGAAGCGCTCGAATGCGACCGTCATGCCGACCGGACCTTGCGCGTACTGCACCGCCGCCGACCACGCCGAGCCCTGATACGCGCTGCCCGGCACGCCTGCGAACGAGTACGAGCCGCTCACCGTGAAGCCGTACAGCTTCGGCGAGGTGTACACGACCGAGTTGTTGGCCCGGTAGATCGTGTCCATGTTGTCGATATCGCCCGGGTGCGCGCCGAAATAGCCGGTCAGCCAGTTCGTCGGGCTATACGGCGAAAGCAGCGTGTAGTACGACGTGTACTGACGGCCCAACGTCACCGTGCCGTAGTTCGCGTTCGTAAGACCGACCCAGGCCTGACGGCCGAACATCGCGTTGGTGAACTGCTGGGTGCCGCTATTGATATCGAAGCCCGATTCCAGCTGGAAGATGGCCTTGTAGCCGCCGCCCAGATCTTCCGCGCCCTTCAGGCCGAAGCGGCTGCCCGCCCAGATGCCCGACGCCATTTTCACGTTCGAGCGGCCCGGCTGGCTGCGCGCCAGATTCGTCTGGCTGTTCTGATAGACGATCGAATCGTCGACGATACCGTACAGCGTCACGCTGCTCTGAGCGAACGCCGGCGCGGCGGCTGCGAACGCGGTCGCGGCGATGACGGCGGCCTTGGTCAGTCTGAAGCCTTTCATTTCTTCTCCTCTTGCTTTGTGCGGTATGAGCGGATTCTTCGTCGTTGACGCTGAAACCGGCGCGCTATCGCGCCGCGAGCGCAACTTTTATCGCTGGCAAGTGTATGGCTTGCGGATGGAATTCGAAAGAATCGCGCGTACTGGTGTCTTTTTTTTTCACCGTGTGGTTAACCAGTATTTGCTAGCGCGCAAATATTTGGCAACCAGGCACGAAACTGACAGAAAACCAACGCACGACGGGCGCGCGTGCGCCGGCTGGCAAGCCGCGCGGCGGTTGCCAAGGAAAAAGAAGACAGAGAACGCTGAAACCCGCGCGACAGCGAGTCGCAAGCGCAGGCAAGCCCACAACGGGCGAGCAGCCCGCTCGCCTGCGCTCCTTCCGAAAAGCGCGAAGCGAGAACACTACTGCTCGATCTTCGCGCGCAGTTCCCGAGCAGTCTCCAGCAGCCCTTCATAGCCCGAGCGGGCGTGCGAAGGCAGATCGGGATCGCCGACGAGCGTGCCGAGCGTCTCGATCAGGCTGTACAAGATGCCCTTTGCCGCGCCTGCGGCCATTCGTCCGGCGGCGACGGATTCATCGACGTGCGTGATGGCCGCATCGAAATGCTCGACATCCGGATGCGCTTCGTCGACGTTTGGGGAAGGCGGGCGCGGATCGGTCGGGTCGTCGTTCATGATGGTCTGCCTTCGTAGCTGTGCACGCTTCCTGTATAACGCCGCCGCGCGACGGCCGCAATCCGGGCCCGCCGCGCCGCAGTGTCGCGCCGCCGTGTCGCCTACGGCGCGGGCACTTCCTGCACCGGCACGATGCGATGCACGCGCCGGCCGTCGCCCGGATGCGCGCCGGCTGCCCGATGCGGCACGCCGTGCTCCATCAGAAGCGCGCGCAGTTCGTTGATGACCGGAAAGACTTCGTGATTGTGGTCGGCGCCCTGCCGGTCGTGCGCTTCCTGCTCGCGCTCGACGATCCACCGGTCTTCCTTGAAAATGCGCTCGGTGAACCACACGAGCAGCGGCCACGCGACGTCGAGCAGGCCGGAAATCTTCGGGCGGCGGATCGACAACAGGCCGAAGGTGCGGTTGGTGCGCTGCTCGGCGTCGAGCGGCACGTAGGCGATCCACAGGTCCATCACCATGGTGTCGTCCTTCGTGCGGATCTTGAGCGTCTGGTACGGGTAGTCCGTGCGGATGGTCATCACGTCTTTCTGTGAGGCGTCCGGCTTCTCGCCGCGCTTCTGCCCGAACACGAGCGCCTCGCCGATCGGCTGCTTGCCCGCTTCGCGCGCGAAGGTGTAATCCACTTCAATCCAGTCCTCGCCCCGGCGACGCCCGAGCGAGCGCGCCCGCATGCTGCCCATCTGCCGGCGATGCAGAAACTGATGGTTCATGTCCATCAGGTTCTCGTGCATGAACGTGTAATGGCACTTCACTTCGCGGCCGAAGCGGCGCGTCTTGTAGGCCTTGTCGGTCGCGCTCACGAGCGAAGGAAACTTCGCGGCGGCTGCGCGCTGCGGGTCGCCCGTGAAGACGAAGACGAGCCCCGCTTCCTCGCGGCACGGATATGCGCGCACGCCGTTGGGCAGACGCTCGCGGCCGAGATACGGAATGTCGGTGCAGCGGCCGGTGCAGTCGTAGGTCCAGCCGTGATAGCAGCAGCGAATCGACTCGCCGTCGACCACGCCGGCCGAAAGCGGCACTTGCCGATGCGCGCAGCGGTCTTCGAGCGCGAACACCTTGCCCGAGTCCGTGCGCACGAGCACGATCGGGTCGCCGGCAAAGCGCACCGCGTGCGCGCGGCCGCGCTTCACTTCGCCCGACCACGCGAGCGGATACCAGTGATCGGGATGAATGTCGGTGCGGCGCAAGTCGCGCGGGCTTCCCGGCGTATCGGTCAGAGCGCCATCCTCATCGCCTTGCGGCAACGCTGCGTGCATGTAGAACGCCTCCGGTAGAGGGAGATCGGGGTACGCGCCGTCGGAGCGGCGCAAAAAACGACACGACGAACGACTTCCGCAGTCTACACGGCGACGCGCATTTCGGCGCAAGCGGAAAGCCGCACGCAGCCGCGCCTACGGCTTCGCGTCTTTCACGAACACGAGACTGAAGTTGTTCGCCGGCATCGGAACGGCTTCGGCGAGCGTGAATCCCGCGTCACGCGCGAGCGCCTCGACCGCCTCCATGTCGCGCACGCCCCAGCGCGAATCGATGGCGCGCAGCTGGGCATCGAATGCTTCGTTGCTCGGCGCGGTGTGCGCCCCGTTGCGCCGATACGGCCCATAGAGGTACAGTACGCCGCCCGCAGCCAGCCGCTTCGCCGAGCCGCGAAAGAGCGCCTCGGCCGCCTGCCACGGCGCGATATGGATCATGTTGATGCAAACGACCGCCGCCACGTCGCCGATGCCCCAGTCGCTCTCGGTCACGTCGATGGCAAGCGGTGCGGCGAGGTTGGAGAGGCCCGCATGCGCGCGCCACGCGGCGATGGAATCGCGCGCGGCGGCGTCCGGATCGCTCGGTTGCCAGACGATGTGCGGCAGCGCCGCCGCGCAATGCACCGCATGCTGGCCGGTGCCGCTCGCGATTTCGAGAACCGTGCCGCCTGGCGGCAGCACGCGTGCGAGCACCGTTAGAATCGCATCGCGATTGCGTTCGGCGGCGGGCGCGCGGCGGCGCACGCTGGCTTGAGTATTGGATGGAGCTTGCATCGAACGGTGATCGCGCGGGCGGTCGATAGTTGCGAATGGTGGCATCGAGACTAAGGGCGCGCGCGCTGCGGCGTCAAGCCGTCGCGAGCGGCGAAAGCCTTGGCGCAAAACGTGCTGCCCGGGCTCTCCATCGACCATCGCCGCAGGCACGCACTCAGGCGCGGAGCATCATCAACCTGTGTATGCTCCCGATGAGCCGGCGCGCGCTCGCCTCTTTCGAGCGTTTGCGCAAGTCCACGCGCATCATCGAATGCATCACGACGAAACGGCGCGCCGCAGAGCGCCCGACACGGAGCCAAACATGCAGCAGGACAGCAATCAGAACCCGGAACAACCGGGGCGCGAAGGCCCCGACGAAGAGACCATCGCGTTCGCGAACGAAGTCTTCAACGCTGCGCGCCGGGGCGATGCCGCCCTGCTCGAAGTCTGGCTTCAGAAGGGCTTGCCGCCGAACCTGCGCAACGACAAAGGCGACAGCCTCGTGATGCTCGCGAGCTATCACGGCCACGCCGACGCGGTGCGCGTGCTGCTCGAATACAACGCCGATCCCGACATGCGCAACGACAACGGCCAGACGCCGATCGCCGGAGCCGCATTCAAGGGTTTTAAGGATGTCGCCGAGACGCTGCTCGATCACGGCGCGGATGTCGAAGGCGCATCGCCCGATGGCCGCACCGCGCTGATGATCGCGGCCATGTTCAACCGCGTCGAGATTCTGGATTTGCTGATCGCTCGCGGCGCGAATCCGGACGCCCGCGATCAGGGC